>CAWELN010000007.1:0-244287 GCA_963809795.1 uncultured Actinomycetes bacterium | reverse complement strand
TAGTTTGTCAGAATTTCATTACGACGAAAATATATATTCGTCGGATAGGTGTAAAATTGATTGTTGACGCTGCTGCCAGTAAAAAAGGAAAAGCGGCAATCCTCCATCAGATAGCCAGTGGTCACAAAGGCCGGAAACCAATCGATATTGATAGCCGCCATTGCGATTTGCGATTTAGTCGTAGTATATGAGCCGTTGAGCGGATCGCGTTTGTAGGCGTAGAAATCCAATCCAACAACCGCTGAATGGCCGGCGCGATTATTATACGCCTCGCCGTTTCCCATGCTTACATACCAAGTGCTGTCAAACTTTAGTTGCGGCCTGGCGGTGCTGATCGTCGGATTGGGGGTAGGTGGACCATGTGACCCCGATGGATCATAGGAGGAAATGAGCGACGGCGACGTGTCGTTCAGACCGTTGCGGGTCTGGTTCACATCTAATCCGGCATTCGTCCAAGTATTGCCCCGCGCCAGCAAAACCCAATCCGGCGAGTTATTGCGCATCTGATTCATGGCGTGCTGCGCCGTTGCACACGGAGCCGCGAACGTACAGTCTGCGGCATCACTCCCTGCGGTACACACCACTGCTCCAGAGGCCGGACAAACATAGAAAATGCAGGTCGTGGTTACCGACGCGCCGCCACACGCCGTGACGCCCTCAACAAAAGCATGTGAATTAGCGACCGTCCCAGGAGAGAATACAGTAAAGCCGTTGGCGTCACACACTCCTGTCAGGGTTGGGCCGTTGGTGGCGCATGAGCCGCCCCCGCCCCCGGCGAGAGAAGTCCGCCCAATCGAGAGAACACCTGTACGGGCAAGCATCCTAGGATCAGAGCAAGTGCGATAAATACACGGCGCATCATTCAGCAGCCACTAATGCTAATCGATGTCGCCATAGTCTGAATATATGTCGTGATATGCGCCGTCTGTGTTGCGGTCATGCCGCTGCCAATGAAGGCAAATGCAATGGTATCCGAGCTAAGAAAATCAGGGCTTCCTGCCTCATTTCTCGCGCCAATGAATATTGAGTTGCCCGCTCCTGTCGGTACGCCCAAAGTTCCGTCGCCGATGGTATAAGCCAATGTCCCACCCTGATACACATTATGTGTAGTTGAGCCAGTCCGGCTATTAACCCATGTCCCCTGGACAGGAGTGCTTGTCAGTGATTGCGCGCTATTGCTTGAGTTCAGATTTATGAAGGTCGATCCTGTATGGAAAAGCGGTAGAATGTATGCTGTTGATGTAAGATCATCAACGGCCATAGCTGCGTCGTCGCCACCCGCCACTCTGTTATTAGTAATGCAGGCACCTATGCTTGCGCTATTGAGCGCATAATGCGAGGCGCTAGAAAGTATCAAGCCGGTGTCGAGATAACCGGTAGAGCCGTTGCCGGTCCATCCACTCGAATTGAATGTTCCTGTAGCGTGTATCGTGGCGGCGTTTCCGGCCGTCACAAGATCAATCACCTGTGCCTTGTTCGCACCATCGTCGGCGGCGAAAACAAAGAAACGGTCCAGCAGGTCAAACTCTCCGGTCCCCCCAGCCGATGTTTTAGAACTGACGACGAAGCAATCGACCGCTGCCTCAACCGTACCGCTGACGCCGCCTCCAGCCGTAACGGCCGCCAAGACCCATGCCGATGTAACAGCATTAGGAGCCGCACCAGCACAGCCCAGGCCGGCACCCGCCTCCAGGCGCCCCCTTCCCCGCACCTGTCATCGGCACTTGTGCATGGGACTGGCCTACAGGCGGCGCAGCCGCAAGGCAGAATATGCCCGCGCAGAACAGGATGATGGCAAGCAATCGCTGCATGGCTACTGCTGGACGTATGTTAGATTGCCGGAGACAAAGACATTGGTCCCTAGGATCATGCAGAGTTCACTCGACGCAGCTCCCTTGGCGATTGTGCCCCCGCCGTTGCCATAAGTCAGACCGGCACCGGCAATCAGGTTCATGCTGTTGGCGATGTTAGCGGTCGTCGAGCCAATAACCGCTGCGTTGCCGGTCACACAGGCTGTTCCGGTACCGGTAGTAAAGGCAACAGTCGTAGCCGTGCTATTGGTCATCAAGGCAAGAGAGCAGACATATATGACAGTCGATCCAGATAGAGCGACAAGCTGAACCGAAGATGTCCCGTTCTGGTTAATCGCGATAGATGACTTGGCGCTGGCAAAACAAGGATCGGCCTGGGCACTAACGGTGACAGGAAATGCTGCCTGGTTGCTTGCAATGACAACTGGCGAACTATTTGCCATCGTCGCTTGACCGTTGGCATTGGTATTATCAACAGTAGTGTGAACCGACCCTGCAGCCGTACAAGAAACAATGCCGACATGCGCCGCAGTGGTAGTCGCCGATCCGTTGTAGCAGCCGATTGGAGTTTCGTTTGTCGTTCCCAGCGTAAACACGGAATTGTCGGCAATCGCCGTGCCGCCAGACCCCGCGCCAGCCTTGATGTTCACAAGAAGATTGCCGGCATTATCCATCTGCAACGGCGAGACGTTGCCGGTGGTAATTGTCGTGGGCGACGTATTGAACTGGGCGAGCGCAAGATGGCCGTTCGTTGGCGTGGCGCTGTTCTGCGTAGAGACTTGCAAGCCCCAAGAACCGATAGTGTTAGGGTCAACCTTGCCGATGGCTGTTGCCGCCGCTGCCTGCAATGTGGCTTGGACGGCAAAAGTGCCGTTGTTGGTAACAAAGAACGGATTGCCGGTTACACCGAATGCCGCACCTGTGCTATCGGCCGGTATCCACCAGGGATACAGAGTGCCGGTAACGGCCTTGGCCGCGAAAGTCAGGCCGCTCCCTGCTGTAGCAGTGTAATTATCGGCCCAAGCCGGGGCTATTCCGAACAGTACCGCCAGTGCGGTAGTGAAAAACCGATACATCACAGTCCTCCAAGCATTCCCTGGGCGCACCCGGCCGATAAGTTGATCGAGCCATCGCATGTTGGCGTTACCGGCGGCGTGAATTTTGCCGTTCCCTTGGAAATGCCCGGCCCGATAGGCGTAGTCGAACCTGGCCCAATGGCGCTAGTGCTGCCAAGGTTCAAACCGCTGCTCGTCGGCCCAATCTGAGCATAGGCAGCCACAGCGGCCAGCATTCCCGCCACGATGGTCAGCCCTATGGCAATATGCCTGATCAACGGTAGTAGCTCACATCCAGAGTGGTCGTGGTGCTGACAGAAATGAACTGAATTGCCGTCAACGCAGCCGAATACTGGAAACAGCCCGCTGCGGCCGCAGTCATGCCCAAGGAACTCGTCGGCGCCGTGCCGTCATCGCGATAGCGCACCGCAGTCGCGCCAACGCAAATCTGAGCAATGCGCGAAGCATTGGGGACAGTCAGGCTCAGTGCTGTAGCCGATGTGACCGCAGCAAGCTGCTGATAACCAAGGGGTGTATATATGTACGCTACACCCTGAGCGAGTGCCGGAACGGAAAGCCCCAGCAGCACGAATAGCGCCTTCCATATCCGGTTCATGGTTCAGCTCTTATCAAAGCGCGAGGGCAGCCCAATGGCCCGGCGGCGGGCAGTAGCATTGGGTTCGGGCAGACAACCCGACTGGCCGGTTTCCCGCACAATGCGCCGAGGGACACCGCCAATCCGGGCATTGAGCTTGGTATCCATGATCCTGGGCGCCAACCGTTCCTCGCAAGAACCGCTGGGCACCGGCCGGTCATTTAGATTGAAGCGTGCCATCCTCTTTCCCCATCACTGAGCGCATGAAAACATACTCACGAAACCGCCTCGTCAGCGGCATAACCCGGACGGCGAGCGTAAGTCGGGACATGGCCTTGTCGTAATTTGGCTCCGAAGCGCCCTGGGTGACCAACAGTTCGCCCAATCCGAGCGAAACGCCGTACCACAGCCCGATCCCGAACAGCATGGCCGGCAGCCACCGCAGCGACACATAGAGTGGCCGGTAGGTATAACGGAAAGCCAAAACAGCCCTCAATGATGAACACGATCAGCACCAGCCGGGACGGAGTGATCGGTCCCATCAGTTGTCGCATGAAGATGAGGACTAGGCAAAAGCCGGTCAGGCCGGTTTCCCAAAGCAGTTCCAATGCATCGTTGTGGGCGTGCTGGGGCACCGTGTTGTCGAGCTGCAGGGCGTGAGCCACCCCGCCAAAAGCACCAAAGCCGCTGCCAATGAGGCTTATGCCGCTAGCCGTCTCGCGCCAGATGTTTCCCCGCTCGACCATGGTGGCGGTCGGATGAGTCAGAAGGCCATAACCTAAGAGGGCCATGGCTGCTGCCAGGAGGCAGCCAATAAGCCAGGAAGGCCGCCGCCATAACATCGCTACCAAGCCGATCCCCAGCGCCAGCATCGCTCCGCGGGCGCCTGAGAGGGCAAGAGCGGGCAACGGCAGTAACGTCCACCACCACAGCCGTTCGGCAATCAGCCAGATCAGTACCAAAGCCGCTGCCTCCCCCATGGGAATGCGGTTAACGAACAGCCCAGACGGCACATTGATCGCCGGCATGTCGATCCAGCCAGCGAGCTGGGCTACCGAAACGACACCCGAGACGCCCATGCCAATAGCAGCGGCAATAAAAAAAGGCCGCAAGCTGGGGGTTTGCGACCCGAGTAAAAAGCCGATGGCTCCGAGTATCGCCACCTGCCACAAAGCGTTAAGCGTATCGAGCGGAGCTGCTGACCAGAAAGTCGTCAATGCCGCCCATAGGATAAATGCCAGCCCGGCAATGTGCGCCCTGGTCACCGCCACCGGCTGCTGCCGGTACAGCAGCAAGGCTGGGGCGATAAGGGACAAGGCAATCCAGCGAGGGGTCATGGCCGGGCTGAAAACGCCCGGCCAATATGCGGCGGTAGTGAGCAGTCCCAGACCGAACATTAAACATGCCTCCACGCCCCGCCAGCCTTGATACGAGACACCATTTGCTGGTTCACCCCGTACCGTTTGGCAATGGATTGCTGGGAGCCGGAAGCACCACGAATTTGAATAACTTGATCGGTAGTAAGTTTTGCTCGGCCATTCATAGCACCACGGCGATCACCAAGGCGGCCCTTCTTATCTCGGTCCTCGTTATTATCAGCGCGAGTGCCTAGAAACAGATGATCAGGGTTACAGCAACCGGGAACATCACACCGATGAAGAACGCATAACCCATCGGGAATAGACCCATGAGAATGTTGGTAGGAAAGACGATGAGTCCGCACCGTCTTTCCACCCAAACGGATCATTCCATACCCGTCAGGACCCACCGCTCCAAGCCACAGCAGGCATCCACTGTTAGGCTCAGGAATACAGCGCCGCCTCCCGGCTCGACGACGTGCACGTGCTCGGCGGCGACATCCCGTCGAACATCGACCCGCCGAGCGGCTGCCGCTTCCGCACCCGGTGCCCGAAGGCGCAGGCCCGCTGCGCCGAGGAGGAGCCGTCGATCCGGGAGATCGGGCCCGGGCAGTACGTCGCGTGCCACTTCCCGCTCGCGCCCGGCGAACTGGTCGAGTTCGCCGCCACCGCGTGAGCGATCCGGGCGCGCCGGTGTTCCGCGGTCGACTGGTCGGCATCTACGTGGTCGGTGACGCGGGCGCGCCGATGACCGCGTGCGCCACCGTCGCGGCCCAGGCGGGGGTCGGCCTCGCCGGCGACCGGTACGCGCTCGGGACCGGTACCTACTCGGCGAGTGGGCGTGGCCCGCGTGACGTGACGCTGGTCGAGCGCGAAGCAGTCGACGCGGTCCGGGCCGACGGCCTCGACCTCACCGAGGCCGACACCCGGCGCAACCTCGTGACCGAGGGCGTGCCGCTCAACCAGCTCGTCGGGCGCAGGTTCCGCATCGGTGCAGTCCGGCTGCGCGGCCTGCGGTTGGCGGAGCCGTGCGCGTACCTCGAGCAGCTCACCAGGCTGCCGGGTCTGCGCGAGGCGCTGGTGGATCGTGGCGGTCTACGCGCGGAGCTGCTCGACGACGGCGAGCTCCGCGTCGGTGACGTGATCGAACCGGGCGCTTAGCCACGGCAGGTCGACGGTGCCGGCACGCCGGCGACCCGGTCGTCGAGCCACTGGAGCAGCGCCGGCGCCGCCACTTCCAGCACGCCGCCGTGGTCCGCGTCGGGGAACACGCGCGCGGCGACGCGGTCCCCGCGCGCGCACGCGCGGGCGACGAAGGCGGCCGTGGCATCCGGGAGCACCAGCTGGTCCTGCCCGCCCTGGTAGACCGCGAGCGGCACGGTCGTCCGCGTCCGGGCCGGGACGCTCCGACGCAGCGCGGCCCGCACCGACGGTACCGAATTCGGATCGGCGCGCAGGGCGGTGATGCCCCGGTCGCGGAACCCGGCCAGGGTGGCGAACACGCAGGCGGTGCCGTCGAGCTCGCGCAGTGTGGTGACCGCTCCCGGGGTCAGGACCGCGTCGACATCGGCCTTCGGGAACGCGGCGCGGAGACCTTCCGCGGCCATGGCCACGAAGCCCTGCATGTCGGGCCGGGTCTCGGTCGCGCTCAACAGGCGGTCCGCCTCGGCCGGTGCGAGCGCGGCCGCGCCCCGCACGTCGAGGTCGGGCGCGTACCGGCGGGCGAGCTCGCCGGCGAACACCGCCGCCTGCCCGCCTTGTGAGTGCCCGGCGACCACGACGGTGCGGCCGGCGCCCGCGCCGTCGACGTGCCGTGCGGCGCGCGCGGCGTCGAGCACGCTGCGACCTTCACTCGGCCCGACCAGGTACGGGTGGGGGCCGGGGGTGCCGAGACCCTCGTAGTCGGCGGCGGCGACCACGTAGCCGCGCGCGAGGAGGTCGGCGACGTACGGCACCGCGCTCGCGGCGTCGGCCGCACGCGACGGCGCGCAGGTGTCGGCCAGCCCGCTCGTGCCGTGCGCCCAGCTCATCACCGGCCGGCCGCCGGGGGGCGCGGGGCCGGTGGGCGCCACGACCAGCCCCGATTCGGCCACGTCGCGGCCGTCGAGCGCGCGCGAGTGGTAGAGGATGCGCCACGCCCGGGCCCCGGCCGGTGCCCCGATCGGCTCCGCCCGGATCAGCGTGCCCGGGGCGGCGGCCGGGAGCGGGGACGGCGGCGCGTCGACGTCGTCGGCCGCGACCGCGCCGAGCGCGGGCGACGCCGGCAGCAGCGCGACGGCCGTCACGATCGCCATCACGATCGCCATCACGATCACCGTCGCCCTCACCCGCGCCTGCACCGGTTCATGGTGGCACCCGGCGCCGCGGGTTCGTGCGCGCGTCAGGCCGGGGCGTTCACGTGCTGCGGTGTGCGCCGCATCTCGTCGCGGGTGCGCTCGAGCAGCGTCTCCAACTGCGCCCGGATCGCGGTCGCGGCGGCGTCGGTGGCGACGTTGGTGCGCTCCTCGGGGTCGGTGCTGAGGTTGTGCAGCTCCCACTGCGCGTCCACCGGCGGCGGCGCGAACGGGTCGGCCGGGATGCCGCGCAACTCCTGCCACTCGGGCAGCCGCTCGTAGTAGTGATTCAGCTTCCAGAGCTCGAGCGCGCCGTCGCGCCCCGTGGGCAGGCGCGTGATCACCGACTCGACCTTGTCCGGCTCACCCACCGGCTCGAACGCCTCGCCCGTGAACCGGTTGGTCATGCGCAGGCCCCGGCTGATCTGGTCCTCGGTCATGAAGTACACGGGCGCGTCGACCGCGTCCGCGGTTGCGGTGCCGGTGAGCAGCGGGCCGAGGTCGCGACCGGGCAGCGGCTGCGTCTCCACGTGGTGACGGGCCACCGCCGCGGCCGCGGCCGCGACGTCGACGCCGGCCAGCCCCAGCAACGTCGGCACGAGGTCGACGTGGCTGGTCGCGATCTCGACCCCACCGGCACCCGGGTCGATGTCCGGGCCGGACACGAGCAGCGGTACACGAATGGCCTCGTCGAACGCGTTGTGCCACTTCTGCAGCAACCCACCGTGCGCACCGAGCAGGTCGCCGTGGTCGGACGTGAACACGATGATGGTGTCGTCGGCGAGGCGGCGCGCGTGCAGCTCGTCGAGGATCCGCATGATCGCGGCGTCGACGAGCACGTGCAGGTAGTGGTACAGGCGCCGGTACGTGAGGTCGGTGTCCTGCGGGTACAGGAGCTTGGGCCACACCTCACGGAACTCACGTTGGCAGTCGGGACGGCCCGCGAACGAGTCCGACTGCGACGGCGCCTCGGGGATGTCGGGGATCGACTCCGGCACGGGCGGGAACCCGAGCACGTTCCACCCGAATCCGCTGAACCCGATGTCGTGGGGGTTCACGAACGACGCCACCGCCAGCCAGGGCGCGTCGTCGTCGGCCGCCGCCAGCTCGGCGAACAGGTCGACCACCTGTTCGGCGAACACGCCGTCGCGCACGAATCCGCAGTCGGCCTTGTCGGCACCGTGCGGCTCGCGCCCGATCCACCCCGAGAACCCGAACTGGTCGAGCCGATCGGCGCGCCGGTAGGCGTCGACCGCGGCGGGGTCGACGACCCCGTCGACGTCGTTCGCCCGCAGGCTCTGGTGGGTGCCGGGCACCACCAGGTCGGGGTGCGAGACGTGCCACTTGCCCCGGTAGTGGGTGCGGTAACCGGCGGCGCGGAACCAGTCCCCCATCGTCGGCACGGTGTCGGGATCGAGGAAGTGCATGGCCGGGTCGGTGGCCGCCTTGGTGAGGCCGTCGGTGTCGGTGACCCCGTGCAGCGACGGGTACTGGCCGGTGAACAGCGTGGTCCGGCTCGGCGAACACGCCGTGGCGCCCGCGTAGTGGCGGTGCAGCTCGCGGCTCTGCGCGCGCAGGCGCTCGCGGGCGGGGAGCTGCGTGCGACGGAACTCGGCCAGCGCCTCCGCCTCGTAGGGCGGCGGGTACCGCTCCTCGTCGGTCATCACGAAGAGCACGTTCGGACGGGAGGGCACCGGCATGCGGGGAACGTAGCTGCTAGTGCACCGCGACCACGTCGCCCACCTGCACGCGGCCGGGCGTCGCGACCAGCGCGCCCACCGCCAGGCATCCGTCCCGCGTCCGGTGGATGGACCGGAGCACGTCGAGGTCGCGCTCGATGCCGCCGGGCTGTGGCCGCGTCGTCATCACGCAGCGGTCGATGCGCTTGCCCACGTCGAGTCGCGCGTCACCCAGGGCGATCGTGGAGCCCACCCAGTCGTCCTCGCCCTCGCCGTCGAGCACGACGTTGGCGCGGAAACGGCGCCGGTCCCAGTCACCGAGCGTGCCCGTCGACACCAGCGACACCCGGGTGCGGCGCGAGTCGTGGAACGCGCCCGCGGGACCCTCGAACACGATCCAGTCCTGGTCACGTTCGAAGTCGAGTGGGTTCTCGTAGTACGGCGCGTCGATGAGGCCGGCGCGGCACAGCGCCACTCGCCGGCCGAGCCAGTCCGACAACACGCGGTCGTCGGTGCTCTCGGTGCCGTCGGGCAGCGTCACCACCAGGTCGCCGTCGACCAGTCGGGCCGACGCCAACAGGAGCTCGGGCACCCGCCGGGCGGTCAGCCCGAAGCCGGTGTCGAGGTCGAACAGCGCGTACGCGCGGTCACCGACGATTCCGTCGGGACCGATCTCGGCCAGGTCGAGCTGCTCACCCTGGAACGACTTGACCGGGAAGCGCCACAGCTCGACGACCTGCACGGTCCCCGAACTTAGCGACGCCGACCCCGGCCCGACCCGGTGATCATGCGCGGAATCCACCGCATGCGGTCAGAACCGCGCATGATCAGGGGGCCGGGTGGGGTGGGGTCTCGTCTCGATGTGCCGTCAGGCCGCGATCTGCGACTCGACCGGTGCGTCCTCGAGCGCGAGCGCCAGGACGTCGCGCACGTCGTCGACCACGTGGAAGGTCATGACGTCGCGCACCGCCTCGGGCACGTCGTCCAGGTCGGGACCGTTGCGCTGCGGCAGGATCACGGTGTCGAGGCCCGCACGCTGCGCAGCCAGCACCTTCTGCTTCAGACCGCCGATCGGCAGCACCCGTCCTTGCAGCGTGACCTCACCGGTCATGCCGACGCCGGCCTTGACCCTGCGTCCGGTGAGCATGCTCACCAGCGCGGTGGTCATCGTGATGCCGGCCGACGGACCGTCCTTGGGGATGCCGCCGGCGGGGACGTGCAGGTGCACCCGTCGCTGCGCGCTCGCCGGATCGATGCCGAGCTCACTCGCGTGGGCCTGCACGTACGACAGCGCGATCTGCGCCGACTCCTTCATCACGTCGCCGAGCTGGCCGGTCAGGGTCAGGCCCTCGCCGTCCATCGTCGTCGCCTCGATGAAGAGCACGTCGCCACCGACGCCGGTCACCGCGAGGCCGGTCGCCACGCCGGGTACGCCCGTGCGTTCGGCCGTCTCGCTGTGGAACTTGGCGCGGCCCAGCGCGGGCTGCACGTCGTCCACGTCGATGGTGATCGGCGGCGTCGCCGTTCCCGACGCGATGCGCGCCGCGGTCTTGCGCAACAGCTTGCCCAGCTCGCGCTCGAGGTTGCGGACGCCCGCCTCCCGCGTGTGGTCGGTGACGACGGCGCGGAGCGCGTCGTCGGTGACCGACACGTCGTCGGCGGTCAGGCCGTTGCGTTCGAGCTGACGAGCCAGCAGGTGATCGCGTGCGATCGCGACCTTCTCGTCCTCGGTGTAGCCGTCGAGCCGGATGATCTCCAACCGGTCGAGCAGCGGTCCGGGGATGGTGTCGAGCATGTTGGCCGTCGCCAGGAACAGGACGTCCGACAGGTCGAGGTCGACCTCCAGGTAGTGGTCGCGGAACGTGTGGTTCTGCGCCGGGTCGAGCACCTCGAGCAGCGCCGACGACGGATCGCCGCGCCAGTCGTTGCCCAGCTTGTCGACCTCGTCGAGGACGATGACCGGGTTCATGGTGCCGGCCTCGGTCAGCGCCCGGACGATGCGTCCGGGGCGCGCACCCACGTAGGTGCGCCGGTGCCCGCGCAGCTCGGCCTCGTCGTGCACGCCGCCCAGCGAGACGCGGACGAACTCGCGTCCCAGGGAACGCGCCACCGATTCACCCAGCGAGGTCTTCCCCACGCCGGGCGGACCGACCAGCGCCAGGATCGCGCCCGCGCCGCGCCGACCCTTGGTGGGCTCGTCGCTGTCGCTCATGCCGCGCTCGGCGCGCAGCTTGCGCACCGCCAGGTACTCGACGATGCGGTCCTTCACGTCTTCGAGGCCGGTGTGGTCGGCGTCGAGGATCTCGCGCGCGCCACCGACGTCGAGCGTCTCGTCGGAGCGAGTGCCCCACGGGATCTCGAACACGGTGTCGAGCCAGGTGCGGATCCAGCCGTGCTCGGGGCTCTGCTCGCTCGTCCGCTCGAAGCGGTCGACCTCGCGCTCGATCGCCACCCGCACGTCGTCGCGCAGCGCGCCCTTGCCGGCCAGCTCGGCCAGCTTGGTGCGGTACTCCGCCACCGCGTCGTCGGCGTCGCCGGACTCACCCAGCTCCTCGCGGATCGCGGACATCTGCTGGCGCAGCAGGAACTCGCGCTGCGTCTTGTCCATGCCTTCGGTCACGCGGTTGCGGATCTGCTCCGACAGGTCGAGCTCGGCCAGCGTCTCGCGCAGCCAGCCCAGCGCCTTCTCCAGGCGCGCCTCGGGATCCAGCTCCTCGAGCAGCTCCACCTTGCGCTCGACCGACAGGTCGGGCGCCCAGCCGGCGGTGTCGGCCAGCGCGCCGGGGTCGTCGACGCCGGCCAGCGCCTCGGCGATGCGGGGCGTGCCCAGCTTCTCGGCGATGCCGCGCACGACGGCGCGGTACTCGCGCACCATCTCGCGGGCCCGTCCGGACACGGTCGACGGCTCGGCCACGGGTTCGACTTCCACCCACAGGCCGGGGTGGTCGCTCGGCACGGTGCGGCCCACGACGGCGCGGGACAGCCCGCGGAGCACCAGCGCCCGCTGGCCCCCGGGCAGCTCGCCCTCGTTCTCGACCCGCGCCACGGTGCCAACGCGGGTGTACCCGGCGCCGACGCGCGGCACGAGCAGGACTCGGCGGTCGCCGGCGATCGCGCCGTCGGCGGCGTCACGCGCCTCGGCGGTCTCGAGCGCCAGCGTCACGACCATCTGCGGGAGGACCACCCCGGTCGTCAGGGGCAGCAGCGGCAGGGTCAAGGCTTCCACGGTCTCGGTCATCGGGGTTCTCCAATGGGTGATTACACCATTACGTGAGAGCCACAACCGTCCGTGGGCCGCGTCCATTCCCGAGTCAAAAGGTCGCGTTTTTCACCCCATGCGACGAAATTCGCGTGCGTTCGGGCGGGCTGGCGACGCTTCGCGCCGGTCAGAGCAGGTCGTGCTCGCGCATCCAGGGGATGGTGCGCTCGAGCCCCTGGTGGAGGGTGACCGGCGCGTAGCCGAGGCGCTCGACGGTCTGGTCGTTCACGAAGAACGGCGTCGGGAAGTGCTTCCGGGCCAGCGCCACCAGGCTGGGACCGAAGCGGGCCGCCACCTCGGGGTCGTCGAGCTCCTCCACCGCCACCTCGGTCACCCGGTGGGGCGAGCCGGCGATCTCCAGCGCCGCGTTGCAGAAGTACGGCACCCCGCCGACGTCGCCGGGGCGCCCGAACGCCAGGTACCGCTCCCCCGCCACCCCCTTGCGGGTGGCGACGACCGAGGCGTGGGCGACGTCGCCCGCGTCGACCCACGGGATCGGGAACCCGACGTACTCGGTGATGTCGCCCCGGAGCGCGAGCGCGATGCGGGCGTTGTAGCTGGGGGCCACCATCGAGCGCTCGGGCAGGGGGGAGCGGCCGTAGGCGCCCCCCGAGATCACGATGCAGATGTCCTGGCCGGCGTCGACCCGGCGCATGGCATCGAGATAGGCGGCGCGCTTGGTGACCGTGTACGGATCGTCGCTCGGTGCCGGGTCGAGCGGCGAGTGCTCGGTGAGCGGCGCACGCTGGGCGTCGAAGAAGGTGGTGGTGCTGAGCTGCACCACCCGGGTGGCGCCGACCTTGGCCGCGGCGTCGAGCACGAGACCGGTGCCCACCACGTTGACCGCCTCGTGCTCGCCCGCGACCTGCGTCTGGCCGCCCAGCACCGCGGCCGAGTGGACCACGTACTCGCAGCCGTCGGCGGCGCGGAGCACCGCGTCGGCGTCGGTGATGTCGCCCCGCACGACCTCGACGCCGAACGCCTCGAGCGGGCCGGTCTCGCTGCCCTCACGGACCAGGGCGCAGACGGTGTCGCCCTGCTCGACGAGCTGCTCGGCGATGTTGGAGCCGATCATCCCCGTCGCGCCGGTGAGGAAGACGCGGCTCATGCCTGCCCGCTCTCGGTGCTACGCACCGGGGCGCTCGGCCCCCGCTGCGCTGCTCGTCGGGATACCCGGCTCGCGGCCGCTCCGCTCATGCCTGCCCGCTCTCGGTGCTACGCACCGGGGCGCTCGGCCCCCGCTGCGCTGCTCGTCGGGATACCCGGCTCGCGGCCGCTCCGCTCATCGGGTTCGCCCTACGAGGGGAGCTGCGCCTCGATCGCGTCGCACCAGCGCGGGGTCCTCGGGGGTGACCGGTGGGCGGAAGCGAGCGACGACCTTGCCGTCCGGCGCCACCAGGAACTTCTCGAAGTTCCACTTCACGTCGCCGGCCTCGCCGTCGGCGTCGGCCGTCTGCTCCAGCTCGGCGAACAGCGGGTGCTGGTTCGCCCCGTTCACGTCGATCTTCTCGAACAGCGGGAACTGCACGTGGTAGGTGGTGTCGCAGAAGTCGCGGATCTCCTCCGCGGTGCCCGGCTCCTGGCCCATGAACTGGTTGCACGGGAAGCCGAGCACCTCGAACCCGCGGGCGCCGTACTTCTCGTGCAGGTTCTCGAGGCCCTCGTACTGCGGCGTGAGGCCGCACTTGGAGGCGACGTTCACCACGAGGAGGGCCTTGCCCTTGTACTCCGACAGGTCGGCCGGCTGACCCTCGAGGGTGTTGATCTTGGCGTCGTAGATGCTCATGCCGACACCCTACGCGCTTCGGCGCCCTAGTCGCCCGGGCCCGTCATGTCCTCCGGGCGGACGAGACGGTCGAACTCCTCGCCGGTGAGGTGCCCCAGGGCGACCGCCGAGTCCCTGAGCGTGCCCTTGTTCCGGTGCGCGTGCTTGGCGATGGCGGCGGCGTTGTCGTAGCCGATGTGCGGGTTGAGCGCGGTCACCAGCATGAGCGAGTTGTCGACGTGCTCGGCGATGCGCTCCAGGTTGGCCTGGACGCCCTCGATCGCGAACTCACGGAACGAGTCGCAGGCGTCGGTGAGGATGTCGACCGAGTGCAGGAAGTTGAAGATCATCACCGGCTTGAACACGTTGAGCTCGAAGTTGCCCTGCGAGCCGGCGATGCCGATGGTGTTGTCGTTGCCGATGACCTGCACGCAGACCATGGTCATGGCCTCGCTCTGGGTCGGGTTCACCTTGCCGGGCATGATCGACGACCCCGGCTCGTTCTCGGGCAGGATCAGCTCGCCGAACCCGGCGCGCGGTCCCGACGCCAGCCAGCGGATGTCGTTGGCGATCTTCATCAGCGACACCGCCAGGGTCTTGAGCGCACCGCTCGCCATGACCAGCGCGTCGTGGGCAGCCAGCGCGGCGAACTTGTTGGGCGCCGACACGAACGGCAGCCCGGTGAGCTCGGCGATCTGCGCCGCGGTGCGCTCGGCGAACTCGGGGTGGGTGTTGAGACCGGTGCCGACGGCCGTCCCACCGATGGCGAGCTCGTAGAGGCCGGGCAGCACCAGCTGGATGCGCTCGAGGTCGGCGTCGAGCTGCGCCACGTACCCGCCGAACTCCTGGCCGAGGGTGAGCGGCACCGCGTCCTGGAGGTGGGTGCGCCCGATCTTCACGATGTCGGCGAACTCGTCGGCCTTCGCCGCGAGCGCGTCCCGCAGGCGCGTCACCGACGGGATCAGCTCGTGGACGACCTCCTCGGCGGCGGCGATGTGCATCGCGGTCGGGAAGGTGTCGTTCGAGCTCTGCGACATGTTGACGTCGTCGTTGGGGTGGACGGGCTGCTTGCTGCCCATCTCGCCGCCCGCCAGCTCGATGGCGCGGTTGGAGATCACCTCGTTGACGTTCATGTTCGTCTGCGTGCCGCTGCCCGTCTGCCACACGTAGAGGGGGAACTCCGCGGCGTGCTGGCCCGCGATCACCTCGTCGGCCGCCTGCACCAGCAGCTTCGCCTTGTCGGCGGGCAGCTTCCCGAGCGCCTCGTTGACCTGCGCGGCGGCCTTCTTGAGGATCGCCATCCCCCGGATCACCGCGGTCGGCATGCGATCCTCGCCGATGGAGAAGTGGTGCAACGACCGTTGGGTCTGCGCGCCCCAGTAGCGGTCGGCGGGGACCTCGATCGGTCCCATGCTGTCGGTCTCGGTCCGCGTGCTCATGCTTGTCCGCTCTCGTCGCTTCGCTCCGGGCCGCTCGGGCCCCGCTCCGCTGCGAGCCGGGATGCCCGGCTCGCGGCCACTCCGCTCACGCTTGTCCGCTCTCGTCGCTTCCGGGCCGCTCGGGCCCCGCCAACGACGGTACCGCGACGCCCCGCTTCAGCTCTGCTCGCGTCTGACCTTGCGGATCTGGCGGTCCATGGTGCGGCGCACGTACGGCCCGAGCAGGCCGGCAGCGCGGGCGAGGGCCGCGGTCTGCACGTCGGCGGTGATGACGAGGCGCTCCTTCTCGATCCCGGCGACGATCGCCCGGGCCACGTGCTCGGCCTCGCGGGGCTTGATCGCGGCGGAGATGCGCTCGGTCTCGGCCGGCTTGAGCGCGTTCTCGGCGTCGAATCCCGGCGTGCGCGTGTCGGGCGGGTAGACGCACGCGACCACGATCCCGTGCGGCGCCAGCTCCGGCCGCAGCGTCTCCGCCAGCCCGCGCACCGCGTACTTCGCCGGACCGTACGCGGAGTACCCGAACACCCCGATGAGGCCGGCGGTCGACGAGATGGTCACCAGATGGCCGCGGCCGCGCTCGATCATCGACGGCACGACGGCCCGCACCGCGTGCAGCGTGCCGAAGTAGTCGACGTCCATCTGCTCGCGGAAGACGGCGTCGTCGAGCCGCGCGAAGTACCCCGGATGGGAGGAGCCGGCGGAGGTGACGAGCACGTCGCACGGCCCGTTGGCCTCGGTGGCCGTGGTCAACGCCGTCGCCGAGCGCGTCGGCGTCGGAGACGTCGGCCGGTGCGGTGACCGCCGCACCGACGTCGGCCGCGGCGGCGGCCAACCGACCGGCGTCGCGCGCGATGAGCGACACGCGCGCGCCGCGCGCGACGGCCAGGCGGGCGGTCTCCAGGCCGATCCCACTCGAGCCCCCGGTGATCACGACGTGTGCATTGGTGAGCTTGGTCACGCGACGATCGTCCCACGGAACCCTCGATTAGCGTCGCATCGTGTTCCGCCGGCTCGCGCTCGTCACCTGCTGCGTCGCGGTGGCGGTCGCCGGTCTCGCGCCCGTCTCGGAGGCCGCCACCGGCGCGCGCGCCGACTTCACGGTGCAACCGAGCGTCGAGCAGGTCGCGGTCACCGGAGCCTCGGCCGGCGCCACCGCGGTGCTCCGGGCGGCCGACGGCCGGAAGGTCGCGTCGCGCCCGATCGACGCCGCCGGCAGCGTGCTCTTCCGCGACGTGGGCCCGGGCGCGGGCTACGTCGTCAGCGTCGGGAACGCCCGGGCTGCGCCGGTGACGGTGACGAGCCCCACCGACACGCCGCCGCAGTCGCTCTACACGGGCCAACACCTCGGCCCGGGGTACGGCTACCTGACCACGCGCGACGGCACCAAGCTGTCGGTCAACATCACGCTGCCCGGACCCGCGGGTGGGGGGCCCTACCCCACCGTGGTCGAGTACTCCGGGTACGACCCGTCGAACCCGGACGCGACGCAACCGGCGTCGCGGATCGCGCAGCTGCTCGGCTTCGCCACCGTGGGCGTGAACCTGCGGGGCACCGGCTGCTCCGGCGGCGCGTACGACTACTTCGAGGAGCTCCAGTCGCTCGACGGGTACGACGTGGTCGAGACCATCGCCGCGCAGCCGTGGGTCCTCCACGGCACCGTCGGCATGGTGGGCATCTCGTTCCCGGGCATCACCCAGCTGTTCGTCGCGCACACGCGCCCTCCGCACCTGGCCGCGATCACGCCGCTCTCGGTGCTCGACGACACCTACGCCACGCTGTATCCCGGGGGGATCTTCAACAACGGCTTCGCGCTCGGGTGGGCGAAGGACCGCCAGGCCGATGCCCGACCCTCGACCAGCTCGGGAGGCGGCCAGGGGTGGGCGAGCAAGCGCATCGCGGCCGGTGACGAGACGTGCCGCGCCAACCAGGCGCTCCGGCTGCAGGCTCCCGGCGTGCTCCGCGAGATCCGGGCCAACGCCTACCGCCGCGGCGCGGCGACCGACGCGCTCGCGCCGGCGTCGTTCGTCCACGACATCGACGTGCCGGTGTTCCTCGCCGGCGCCTGGCAGGACCAGGAGACCGGCAGCCACTTCGCCAACATGATCAGCAACTTCTCGCCCGACATCCCGATGAAGGTCACCCTGATGAACGGCGTGCACCAGGACTCGCTCGCGCCCGCGGTGCTCTCGGAGTGGATCGAGTTCCTCGACTTCTACGTGGCGAAGAGGATCCCGTCGGTCCCACCGGCCGCCCGCGCGCTGGCCACGATCGCCCTGTCCCGAGTGTTCGGGCCGGGCGCGTCGCTGGCACCCGACCGCTTCACGAACGAGCCCGACTATGCGTCGGCGTTGCGTGCCTACGAAGCCGAGCCGAGGGTGCGGGTGCTGTTCGACGTCGGGGCCGGGAACGTCGCGTTGCCCGCGTTCTCGGCGACGGCGCCGTCGTTCCCGCTGCCGGGCACCACCGCGAGGACGTGGTACCTGGGCAACGACGGCACGCTCACCGATTCGGCACCCGTCTCGGCGGCCGCGGACCGGTTCGCGTACGACCCGTCGGCATTTCCGCGCACGATGAAGACGATCGACGACGGCCTCACCCCCGAGTACGGCTGGAAGCCGGTCCCCGCCGGCAAGGCCGTCGGGTACGTCACCGCGCCGCTCACCGCCGACACCGTGCTCGTCGGCACCGGCAGCGTCGACCTGTGGGTGCGGGCCACGACCCCCGACGTCGACTTCGAGGTGACGATCAGCGAGGTGCGTCCGGACGGCAAGGAGACCTACGTGCAGAGCGGTTGGCTGCGCGCCAGCCAGCGGGCGCTCGACGCGCCGGCGTCCACCGCGCTCCTCCCGGTGCAGACCCACGCCCGGGCCGACGTGGCGCCGTTGCCGAAGGGCTCGCCGACCCTGGTGCGGGTTCCGCTGTACCCCTTCGGCCACGCGTTCCGGGCCGGCTCGCGCATCCGCATCGTGGTGCAGCCGCCCGGCGGCAACCGGCCGGAGTGGGCGTTCGCCGCCATCAAGCGACCGAGCACCGTCACCATCCTGCGCTCGCCGAGCGCTCCGTCGAAGGTCGTGCTGCCGGTCGTCGGCGGGGTCGACGTGAGCACCGGGCTGCCGGCGTGCAACACGCTCCGCGGTCAGCCGTGCCGCAACTACGTTCCCCTCGTGAACCAGAGCAGCTAGCTCAGCAGTCGAGACGGCTCCGACGCAGAGGACTCAGAGGAGGGCGCACATGACCTCGCCGGTGTACGAGCTGGCCGAACAGTACGTCGAGCGCTTCGCCGCGCTGGACCCGCTCGCGGCGACGGGCGAGGGCATCGCCGGCCACGACCACGAGATGACCGACTACTCCCCCGACGGTGCCGCCGAACGGGCCGAGCACGACCGCGCCACGCTGCACGCCCTCGACACCATCGACGTCGGCAACGATGCCGACCGGATCGCGGCCGAGGTCATGCGCGAGCGGCTCGAGCTCGGCCTGGTCGAGTACGACGCCGGCGAGCGCCTGCGCGACCTGCGGGTGCTCGGCAGCCCGGTGCAGACGGTACGCATGGCCTTCGACCTCATGGCCCGGGACACGGCCGACGACTGGCAGGTCGTCGCCGAGCGCCTGGCGCTGGTGCCCCAGGGGCTCTCGGGCATCGAGGCCGCGCTCGCCGAAGGCGCGGCCGAGGGCATCGTGGCGGCGCGGCGCCAGGCCGTCGCGTGCACGAAGCAGGCCGACACGTGGGGCGGGCTCGACCCCGCGACCCGTCCGTTCTTCCTCACCCTCGTCGACGAGTACGACGCGTCGGGACACGGCGACCGCGCCTTCCGCGACCGCCTCGAGCGCCTGGCAACCCGCGCCACCGAGGCGTACGCCTCCCTGGGGCGGTTCCTCGTCGAGGAGTACGCGCCACACGCCGACGAGCACGACCCGGTCGGGCGCGAGCGCTACGCGATGTACGCGCAGGACTTCAACGGCATGGAGCTCGACCTCGACGAGACCTACGCGTGGGGGTGGGACGAGCTGCACCGCATCGAGCACGCCATGGGCCAGGTCGCCGAACGCATCGAACCCGGCACCGACGTCGACGTGGTCATCGAGCACCTGGAGACCGACCCGACCCGGGCGATCGAGGGGGTCGACGAGTTCCAACGCTGGAACCAGGAGCTGCTCGACACCACCGTCGCCGAGCTCAACGGCGTGCACTTCGACATCCCCGAGCCCGTCCAGCGCGTGCAAGCGATGATCGCGCCGCCCGGTGGTGCGGCGGCGATGTACTACACGGGCCCGGCCGAGGACTTCAGCCGCCCCGGACGCACGTGGTACCCGACGCTCGGCAAGACGCGGTTCCCGCTCTGGGGCGAGGTCTCGATCTGCTACCACGAGGGCGTCCCCGGGCATCACCTGCAGATCGCGCAGGTGCGCTACCTCGCCGATTCGCTGAGCCGGTATCAGCGCACGCTCGCGGGCACCTCGGGCCACGCCGAAGGGTGGGCGCTCTACGCGGAGCGGCTCATGGGCGAGCTCGGCTACCTCGAGGACCCGGCCTTCGAGCTCGGGATGCTGCGGGCGCAGGCGATGCGCGCGGTGCGCGTCGTCGTCGACATCGGCATGCACCTCGAGCTGCGCATCCCGGCCGACGAGCGCTACCACCCCGGCGAGACGTGGACGCCCGAGCTCGCGCTCCCCTTCGTGATCGAGCGGTCGAAGTTCCCGGCCGACTTCATGGCGAGCGAGGTCGACCGCTACCTCGGTCTGCCCGGCCAGGCGATCAGCTACAAGGTCGGCGAACGGGTGTGGCTCGGCGCCCGCGACGCCGCCCGCGCTCGGGCCGGGGGTGCGTTCGACCTCAAGGAATTCCACCGCGCCGCCCTCGATCTCGGGCCCATGGGGCTGGCCCAGCTCGACCGGGAGCTCGCCCGCCTCTGAGGGGGTGCTGTCTGCTTCGGGTCACGGTGTGATAGTCGTTACGGTCTCAGAACCCAGGGGGGAACCTGTGAAGCGAGTCAGCATCGTCGCGATCGTCGTCCTCATCGCCGCCGGCCTGGTGACCGTCGGCGGCGTCGCCGCCAACGCGCAGTCGAACGAGGCCCCGAAGGCGACCGAGGTCGGGGTCACCGCCGACCACGATCCGCATCGCGGTCGTCGCCGACGTCGACAACCCGTTCGCACCCGGCCTGTTCCAGTCGGCGGTGGATTCGGTGCGCGGCGCGGCCAAGTACATCAACGCCAACGGCGGCATCGGCGGGCGCAAGGTGCAGGTCGACTTCATCGACTCGCACCTCAACCCCAACGACTCGCGCAACGCGATCATCACCGCCTGCCAGCAGGACTTCGCGCTCGTCGGCACCGAGGCGCTGTTCCTGACGAACATGGACGACGCGATCAACTGCAAGGACATCAACGGGCAGGCGACGGGCCTGCCCGACCTGTCCGCGATCGCGACCGGCATCCCGGAGACCTGCGCGCCGGTCACGTACACGCCCACTGGCCCGCAGCTGCTGTGCAACACCAAGGACCAGCACCCGCAGACCTACCAGGGCAACCAGGGCGACACGACGTACTACAAGAAGAAGTTCGGCAACAAGATCCACGGCGCGTTCGTGCTGCCCAACGACACCCAGGACGCCAACCGGGGCGACGCGGTGCAACAGGCGATCGCGGCGCAGAACGGCATCAAGGTCGACGAGTCCACGACCGCGTCCGGCCGTGACCCGCAGAGCGTGTACACGCCGGTCATCCAGAAGATGAAGACAGGACAGCTCGAACTGGGGCTGGAGCGGCCTCGCGCTCGGCAACGTGGCGCAGTTCCACCAGGAGGCGCAGCTCCAGGGCATCTACGACACCAAGAGCACCATCTGGGGCTGCACCACCGCGTGCTACGACCAGAAGTACATCCAGACCGCGGGCGCCACGGCCAACGGCACCTACATCCCCTTGGGGTTCCTGCCCTTCGACGAGACCGCGCACCAACAAGGGCGTGGCCGACTACGTGAAGTACACCGGCAAGGACAAGACCGCCGGCCTCGGCGTGTACGCGTGGGCTGCCGGGCTCGAGCTGCAGCAGGCGCTGCAGTCGGTCGTGAAGTCCAAGGGCAACAACGGCATCACCCGGGCCAACCTGCTCGGCGCGTTGAAGAACATGACCAGCTTCGACGCCAACGGGTTCATCGCGAAGTCCAACGTCGGCGGCAAGCAGACCTCGCCCTGCTTCGTGCTCGAGCAGGTGCAGAACGGCAAGTTCGTGCGGGTGTGGCCCAAGAAGAAGGGCACGTTCGACTGCACCCCGGCGAACCACGTGACGGTGAAGGCGGACCTGATCAAGTAACGCACACAGAGGTCGAGAGGTGGTCGAGCTCGAGCTCTGGAGCTACACCTTCCGCCGATCGAACCTCGTGGAGCTGGCCGCCGCGGCTGCGGCGGCCGGCTTCGCGTGCGTGACGACGACCCCCTCCCTGTTCGTGCGCAGCGGCGGCCACGACGCCGACCTGCACGCCAGGGTGGCAGACCACGGCGTGCGGGTCACCTTCATCGACGGCCTGTGCACCGCACTCCCCGGCACCAACTTGCCGCCGGGTGAACCCACGATCGACGACTGCATCGCCATGGCCCACGCCACCGGCGCCGGCGCGATCAACGTGGTGCACGCCACCGGGGTGCCGACTCCCGTCGACGAGCTGGCCGACGCGTTCGGCGTCGCGTGCTCGCGCGCGGCCGCCGAGAACTTGCGGCTGGCGATCGAGTTCCTTCCCGACACCGGCATCCCCGACTTCGCCACCGCGGCCGCGATCGTGCGCGAAGCCGGTGCGTCGAACGGGTCGGTGCTGCTCGACACCTGGCACTGCGCGCGCGGCGGGGGTGACCTCGCCGCGCTGTCCGACGACGACCTCGCGCTCGTAGGCGGCCTGCAGCTGAGCGATCGCTCCCCGGACCAGGACGCCGAGCCCTACGTGCCCCGTCGCGGGCGCAAGATCCCGGGCGCGGGTGCGCTCCCGCTCGCCGAGACGGTCGCACGGGTGCACGCGGCGCGCCCGGACCTGCCCATCGGCGTCGAAGTGCTCAGCGAGGAGGTCGACGAGCTCGGGTTGGACGCCGGTTCGCGTCGGCTCGCCGAGGCGGCGCGCGCCGTGGTCGCCGAGGCGCGGTCAGTTCGCTGAACGCGGCGTCCGGAGATCGAGGGCGCAGCGACCAGCCGTCAGTTCACCCACCTCGGTGACCGACTACTGACGGATGTTCGCGGCACCGGTCCTCGACCAGCGACCGGGCGGGAGCAGACTGCCGGCATGCCGACGCGCGTCCAGCTCCGTCGCACGAAGGGCTGGCGCAAGCCCGAGGGCGCGGTCGTCGTCGCACGGCCCACGAAGTGGGGCAACCCCCACCGCGTGCGCGCCGAGGAGCCCGCCGAAGCCGTCGAGCGCTACCGCGCCGACCTCGTCGCCGGTCGCTTGCGGGTCGGCGTCGACGACGTGCGGCGCGAGCTCCGCGGTCGCGACCTGGCCTGCTGGTGCCGTCCGGATCGCCCGTGCCACGCCGACGTCCTGCTCGCGGTCGCGAACGACGGCTGAACGCGCGCCTACTCGGCCAGCATCGCCTGGAGCTCGGCGGCGTTGCGCACGCCGTAGTCCTGGTAGCAGTTGTTCATCAACGCGTGGACCTCCCGCGCCTGGCCGGCCAGCTCCTCGAGCTTCGGGACCCACGCCCGCAGCTGGCGCTTCGAGTACAGGTACCGGAAGCGCTCGGCCGCGCTCCCGGTGCGCGCGTCCCATGTGTCGTCGGCTCGCCCGTGGAACCGCACCACCGCGAGGTCGTCGGTCGTCGCCTGCAGGACGGTCGGGAGCTTCGCGGTCTTGGGCGCGTCGAGCACGACCAGTGCCAACTGCAGGTCGCGGAGGAGATCGAGCGTGCGATCACGATCGCGGGGCGCGAGCCAGCTCGGTGCCCGGAACTCGACGCAGACCGGCAGGTCACCCAGGCGTTCGCGCATCGCCGCGAGCTCGTCGCGGTTGTCGCGCTTCGGGACGAACCAGGTCGGATACTGCATGAGCACCGCGCCGAGCTTCCCGGCGTCGGCGAGCGGGCGCAGCGCGTCCCGGAACCGGTCCCACACCTCCTCCAGGGCATCGGGTTCGAGGTGGTGGGCGTACAGGTTGCGCTTCGCCGCGACGTCCGCCGGGAGCACCTCGCGCAGGTCGCGCCACAACGACGCGGGCCGGGTCGGGTGACCGGTCAGCAGCGAGTACGCCTTCACGTTCATCGTGAAGCCCTTCGGCGTGCGCTCGACCCACGACTTCGTGAGCTGCCGTGACGGCGGGAAGTAGTAGGTGCTGTCGGCCTCGACGATGGGATAGCGCGCCGAGTAGTACGCCAGCCGCTCGGCCGCGGTCATCGACTTCTTCGGGTACCAGTCCGTCTCGTCGGTGAGGGTCTTGTCGGTCCAGGAGCACGTCCCGACGAGGATCCGCCCGTCCGCCACCACTGCCCCGCTCAGAGCCCGGCGTCCCGGAGCGCGGCACGCGCCTCGAGGTCGTCGAGCGACGCCTGCGCGCGCACCAGGAACGCGTCGGCGAAGGTCCGGCGGCGGTCGGACATCCCGTCCGGGAACATCACCACCTGGCACGATGCCGGCACGTTGTAGGCGGCGTGGATCCGGTGCGCCCGCCACGCGTCGTCGAACGTGATGTCGGTGAGGCCGGCAGCCGCCCGCAGGTCGAGGTAGAACCGCAGGAGGTCGCGCTCGTTGGCTCGACGGTCCTCGACCGACATCGCCATGGTCAGGAAGTAGGAGATGTCGCGCATCGGCGTGTTGACGTTGATGATGCCCCAGTCGAGGAAGCCGACCCGGCCGTCGTCGAGGAAGAGGTTCCCGAGGTGCGGGTCACCGTGGATGATCGTCGGCGGCCCCTCGTGCCAGAGGCGCTGCAGGTCGTCGTGGTGGGCGAAGTACAGCTCCGAGATCGCGACGAACGAGTCGGTGAGGCGCTCGCGATGGTGCTCGATGCCGTGGCGCAGCATCGGCTCGGCATACCCCTGGGTGGGCCTGCTCACCGGCACCCAGGGCGCCGCCGCCGCCCGCACTGCCGGATCGGCGTACCGGACGTGCAGCTCGGCGAGGTCCTCGATCGCGCCGGCGGCGGCGTCCACCGGGATGGCCCACGAGCCGTCCGACACCTCGCAGCCCCCGCTGACGAGGTCCTCCAGCAGGATGGCGAACATCCCGTCGTCGTCGGTGAGCGCCACGTGGGCCGCGGGCACGCGCATCCCGACCGAGGGGGCCAGCTCGGCGTAGAAGCGCGCCTCGCGGTGGCCCATCCCGGTCGCGAGGATCCGTTCCCGACGATCGTCGTTCGGTGGCAGCTTGCAGAACAGCCGCGCCGGGGCGCCGGCGGGAGTGCGGTACGTGACCCGCAGCCGTGCGTGCGCGTTCGTCACCTCGTGGCGCTCGAGCACCTCCACCCCGGCGACGTCGACACCGGGATGACGGTCGGCGAGCGCCGTCGACAGCCAGTCCGCGGTGACGTCGTCGGCGGTGGTCGGCCACTCCATCGCGCTCCCCCTGCTCCCGGACCGTCCCGGCGGAGACTATGGCGTCGGCGCGGACGGTCGCGCGAGTGGCGCCGGCGCGCCGGGCGTGGTCCAAGATGTCGGGCATGGACACCACCGCCATCGAGCAGTTCCAGATGCACGGCCAGGACATCCCCCGGCTCCTCGAGCACTGGGCCGAGCACAAGCCGGAGCACCCCGCCCTGGTCTGGGCGCCGCGCGAGGGCGAGAGCCGCCGGTGGAGCTACATCGACCTGCTGATCGACGTACGCCGGCTGGCCGCCGGGCTGGCCGCCCGCGGCATCGCCAAGGGCGACACCGTGCTCATCCACTCGGAGAACTGCCCGGAGATGGTGCTGTCGTGGCTCGCCTGCGCCACCCTCGGCGCCATCGCGGTGACGACCAACACCAAGTCGGTGGGCGCCGAGGTCACCTACTTCGCCGAGCACACCCGCGCCGTGGCCGCGATCACCCAACCGCAGTACGCGGCGACGGTGGCCGCCGCCGCGCCGGCGCTGAAGTGGATCGCGGTGACCGACGACAACAGCGGCGAGCCGGCGGACGCGACGCAGTCGGCGCACGGCTTCGATGCCTTCGACTCGCTGTTCGCCGACGCCGGCGACTGGACGCCCCGGGCACCGGAGCCGATGCTCCCCTTCGGCATCATGTTCACCTCCGGCACCACCAGCCGTCCCAAGGCGGTCGTGCACACGCACGCCAACGCCATCTGGGCGAGCCGGATCGGGCCCCGCAACATCGACCTCACCACCGACGACACGTACCTGATCTACCTGCCGTTCTTCCACGTGAACGCGCAGAGCTGGAGCCTCTTCTCCGTCCTCGGCGTCGGCGCGACCGCGGTCCTGATGCCGAAGTGGTCGCAGAGCCGCTTCTGGCCGACGGTGGTCGAGCACGGAGTGACGCACATCTCGGTCATGCCGTTCGTCATGGGCGCGTTGGGGAGCCCCGAGCGGCCGACCGAGCACACCCTGCGCGTCGGTGTGTTCGGGTTGATCATGCCCGACCTCGACAAGATGTTCGGGATCGCGGTGTACGCGGCCTACGGCATGACCGAGACCGTCACGCACTGCGTCACGGGCAAGCCCCAGGAGCGCCTGCCGACCCGCTCCATGGGCCACGTCACGCCGGGGTACGAGCTCGCCGTGGTCGACAAGGAGACCGGCGAGCTGTGCGCCGAGGGCGAGACCGGCGAGCTGTGGATGCGCGGGACCCGCGGGATCCAGCTCTTCCTCGAGTACTACGACAACGACGACGCCAACGCGAAGGCGTTCGCAGACGGCTGGTTCAAGACCGGTGACATGGTGAAGATGGGCGCGGGCGGCAACGTCTTCTACCAGGAGCGCGACAAGGACCTGTTGAAGGTCGGCGGCGAGAACGTCTCCGCCAAGGAGGTCGAGGACCTGATCGTCGCCCACCCCGCGGTGCAGGCCGTCGCCGTCGTCGGCAAGAGCCACGAGTTCCTCAGCGAGGTCGTGGTGGCGTTCGTGATCCCGGCGCCCGGCGACCACGATCCGGAGACCGTGTCCGCCGAGATCGTCGAGACCGCGCGCCAGAACCTCGCGTCGTTCAAGGTGCCGCGCGCCGTCTACTTCGTGGAGGAGTTCCCCACCGGCACGCTCGACAAGATCCTCAAGAACAAGCTCCGCGAGATGGCCGACGAGCGGCCGCCGGTCGAGTAGGCCGCATCACCGGGTCGCGGCGTTGACGCCGGCCCAGAAGTCGCGCATCAGCGGGGGCGGCTCGGGCGACGTGGCCTGTCGCTGCGTGAACAGGATCCCGGTCGCGCCGGTGGCCAGGTCGGAGCGCCAGGTGGTGCCGGTGCCGCCGTCCCAGCCGACGCCGCTGGGGAACGGCGCGGCAGTGCCCGCCGCCGGAGTGGCCAGGCCGAGACCCCACCCGAGATCCACCAGGAAGAGGCCCGACGCGTCGCGCTGCGCGGCCGTGAGTCGGTCGGTGGTCATCAGCGCCACCGACTCCGGGGAGAGGACGCGCCTGCCGCGCGCCGAGCCGCGGCCGAGGACCATCGCCACGAACGCCCAGTAGTCGTCGATGGTCGACACCAGCCAGCCGCTGGCGTCGGGCAGCGGCTCCGGCGTGGCCCACCAGCTGTTCTCGGGCGTGTCGAACACCACGGGCGAGCCGGTCTCGTCGTCGGGTCGGTAGAAGGTCGTGAGCCGGTGGCGCTGATCGGCGGGCACCACGAACCCCGTGTCGGGCATGCCGAGCGGTTCGAAGATCCGATCGCGCATCACCGTCCCGACCGGATCACCCGTCGCCCGGGCCAGCAGCACCCCGAGGACCTGGGCTGCGGTGTTGTAGAGCCACTCCGCGCCGGGCTGGTACATGAGCGGGAGCGAACCGAGCGCAGCGATCCAGCTGTCGACGTCGTGTCCGCCGGGCGGCCAGGGCGGGCCGCCGATGCTGTGGAGCTCGAGCTCGGCCTCCGCCCGCTGGATCGGCAGCGTGTCCGGTGGGGCCAAGACCGTGCCGAACCCGAACCGGGAGCTGAGGAGGTCCTCCACCGTGATCGGGCGCTCCGCGGGCACGGTGTCGTCGAGCTCGGCGTCGAGGGCGCGCAGCACGCGGCGGTCGGCGAGCTCGGGGAGCAGGTCGTCGACGGCCTGGTCCAGGCCGACGATCCCCTCCTCGACCAGCGACATCGTGGCGACCGCGGTGATCGGCTTGGTGAGCGACGCGATGCGGAAGATGGCCGACCGGTCGAGCGGGGTCGGATCGTCGAACGACGACGTGCCGATCGTCTCGACGCGCACGTCGTCGCCCCGTGCGACGAGGTAGGCGAGCCCGGGCACCTCGCCCGCGTCGACGTGCCGGGTCATCGCGTCGTGCAGCGTCGCCGCTCCGTCGGGCGACAACATGGCGGTGCTCATCGGCAGCTCCTTCGGCTCGTCCCGCAATCGAGACCGCGGAGCAGGCCCGAATTCATCGCGATCGGTCGCGGGTGAGCTCGCAGAGGCGGCGGGTCCGCGGCGCAGACGAGATCGCCCGCATGCCGTCGCGACCCGCCGCCCCGCACCGCTCAGCCGCGGCTCGGCTCGAGGTCGTGCTCGACGACGACCTCGTAGAGCGCCGGGGAGCTCGGGAACTCGCGCCACGCGTCCTGCGTCACGAGGCGGATGAACTCCTCGGTCTGGTGGGGTGCCCGGTAGTGCGCGGCCGACTCCCAGACCGCCACGTTGACGAACCGGTGCGGCGCGTCCGAGGACACGGCCCGGTGCAGCCGCAGCGACACGAAACCGGGCTGCGCCCGGAAGTACCGGCTCGTCTCGGTCCACAGCTCGAGGAAGGCCTCGTCGCGGCCCTCCGGCACCACGAAGCTGTTGATCAGCGTGACGGGGCCGGCGTGCTCCTGCGCGCCGTGGGCGGTCCGGCCGTTCGGATCGGTGAAGTCCATGGTCCAGTCTCCTTGGTCGTTGGTTACTGCACACCTGTGCAGTTACTACAGATGTGTATACTAAGCCGGCCGGCGTGTCAACGAATTCCTCACCGGCGGATCGGAGGACCACATGGCGACGACCGGCCCCCAGGGGTCGCACGGGACCACGCCGGTGGAGACCGGCCGGTTCCGCCAGCGCCGGCGCACCCGCGCCGCGATCGTGGACGCCACCGCCGCGCTCGTCCGCTCGGGCGTGACCCCCTCGGTCGGCGACATCGCCGAGGCGGCCGACGTGTCCCGCCGGACCGTCTACGCCTACTTCCCGACCCTCGAGCAGCTGCTCCTCGACGCCACGCTCGGACTGCTGGCGCAGGCGCCGGTCGACGACGCGATCGACTCCGCCGACGTCGGCGACGACGCCGCGGAGCGGGTCGCGGCCATGATCCGCGCCCTCGGCTCGATGTCCACCGAGACGCTGCCCCTCGGTCGCTCGCTGATCCGGCTCACGGTCGACGCGCCCCGTCCCGCCGACGGCGCCACACCGATCCGGGGGTATCGCCGCATCGGGTGGATCGAGCGCGCGCTCGAGCCGCTCCGCGGGTCGCTCGAGGACGCCGCCTTCGACCGACTCGTCTCCACGCTGGCCATGGTCGTGGGCTGGGAGGCGCTCATCGTGCTGCAGGACCTCCGCGGTCTCGGCGACGAGGAGCAGCTCGACGTCTCGTTGTGGGCCGCCCGCGCGCTGATCCGCGCCGCGCTCGACGACGCCGGGACCGCGGCGGAGTGACCCGCGGCCGATTCGGGCGGCGTCACTCGTCGGTGCGCCGCTCCAGCCACTCGCTCGTCACGCGCATGTGGGCGCCGCGGTAGGACAGGTAGTCGTCCTTCATGGCGAGCGCCTCGCACGACTCACCGCGCGCGCACTCCCCGACTCCGGGCCGCGTCTCGATGAGTGGGCCCGGACAGGTCACCCGCTGGTTGGTCACCGACATGCGCGCGAGGGTACTGACCATGGCAGCACGATGGTTCAGCGTCGCGGTCGACTGCGAGGAGCCGCACCGGCTGGCGGGGTTCTGGTGCGAGGTCCTCGGTTACCAGATCGTGAGCTCGGCGCCCGACGTCGTGGGGATCGCCCCCGGTCCGGCGTCGTTCCCCGGGATCGAGTTCGTCAAGACCGAGGGCCACCGCCGCCGGAAGAGCCCGGTGCACCTCGACCTGGCGCCGGACGACCAGGCCGCCGAGGTCGAGCGGATCCTCGCCCTCGGTGCGCGAACCGTCGACGTGGGCCAGCCGGCCGACGCGACCTGGGTCGTGCTCGCCGATCCCGAGGACAACGCCTTCTGCGTCCTCGCACCACGACCCGACGACACCTGGTGACCGGACGACGCGCGGGACGCCCTACACCGTCCTCGGCCACGGCACGAGGCGCCCGGCGCTCTCGTCCCACAGCTTCAGCCGGGTCGCCCGCAGTCCGTCACGGAGCGACAGCGCGGGAACGGCGCGGAGGACGGCCTGCCCGTCGTGCGCCCGTTGGAGGTTGTAGTTGGGGATCCGCGGGTTGAGGTGGTGGACGTGGTGGAACCCGATGTTGCCGGTGAAGAACTGCAGCACGCGCGGGAGCGCCAGGTACGAGCTGCCGTGCAGCGCGGCGTCGGAGAACCGCCATTCCGGCGTGCGGGTCCACGCGGTGCCCTCGAACTGGTGCTGCACGTAGAAGAGCCAGATGCCGACCGCGCCCGCCAGCACCACGAGCGGCATCTCCACCAGGAGGACGGCCTGCCAGCCGAGCCACCAGCAGAGCGCCCCGACCGCGACGGCGGCGACCAGGTTGGTGCTCCAGACGCTGCGACGGTCGCGCGCCGAGGCACTGCGGCCGGCCCAGCGTTGCAGCACGAACGTCGAGTACATGGACCCGAGCCCGAACATCACGAACGGGTTGCGGAACGCGCGGTACCCCAAGCGACCACCCGCCGAGCTCGCCTCGTACTCGGCCACGCTCATCATCGGTACGTCGCCAACCCCACGACGGTCGAGGTCACCCGAGGTCGCGTGGTGGACGGTGTGCTCGTGACGCCAGCGCGCGTACGGCGTGAGCACCACGAGCCCGAGGACCGAGCCGACCCACGCGTTCGCCCGACGGCTGGAGAAGTACGAGCCATGGGTGCAGTCGTGGAAGACGATGTAGGTGCGCACCAGGAACCCGGCGGCGGGCACCGCCAGCACCAGGACGAGCAGGTACGACACGGGCAGCGCCAGGTACATCAGCGTCCACAGCGCGAGGAACGGGAGGAGCGACGTCGCGAGGCCGAAGAGGCTGCGGCCCGGGTCCGGACGCGCGTACCGCCCGATCTCGCTGCGGCACGACTCTTCCTCGGTGCGGGTGCGGGTGCGGCCGTCGCGGTCGTCGGTCGCGCGCGGGCGCTCCAGGATGCCCTCGGTCGTCGTCACCATGATCTCCGTCCTATCCCAGGTCAGCGCAGCTTCGGCGGGTCGTCACGCTCGGCCTGGAGTCTGGAGCCGGACGAGAACGTCGACGATCACCAGGATCTACGGCAGCGCCGGAGCGCTGATGGAGTCCCGATCTCGTCGACCACGAGGAACGGCCCACCCTAACGGAGAAGGACCCGCCCCGGCAGCCACCGGTCGGCGCCCGGCCGGTCCGCCGGCCCGTCGGCGCACCCGAGGCGGGGCCCGGCTCAGGCGACGGCGAGATCGAGCGCCGGGGCCGTCCCCGGGTGCGCCCACGCTCCGGGCAGCTCGGTCCGGCCGGCGATCGTCGACCAGGCACCGACGGGCACCCCGTCCGGTCTCACCAGGAGCGCGCCGTCGCCGAGCACGCCGAGGGCCCGCGCCGTCACCGGCTCGAGCCGGCGGACGGTGCACGGTGCGGCCGTGGACGCGGCGGCCCGCTCCCACGCGGGCGCCGCCGCGCCGACGAACAGCGTCCATCCGGGCCCGAGGAGATCGAGGGTGGAGCGCCGACCGGACGCCGACGGTAGCCACGCGTGCCGCACCCGACCGCCGAGGTCGACGTTCAGCTCGTCGACGACCGGCCGCCGGCTCCCGTCCGGATCGGTGGAGCGGACCACGTTGTGCTCCGCCACGACGCGCCGCTCGCTCTCGTAGGTGTCGAGCAGCGCGGGATCCGCCCAGCCCTGCAGCACCCACGCGATCTTCCAACCGAGGTCGTAGCCGCTCTGCAGCGCGGTGTTCATGCCGGTGCCTCCCCGCGGCGTGACCCGGTGCGCGGCGTCGCCCGCCAGGAACACGCGACCGACGCGGAACCGGTCGGCGACCTCGCCCGGCGAGAGGAACGGCCCGATCCGCTCGATCACGGGATCGAGGTCGACGAGGCCCGATCCGGCGCGGATCAGCGCGGCGAACCGTCCCGGATCGAGGTCGGGTGGCTCGCCGGCCTCGGAGGGCGACGACGGTCCGTAGACCCAGCGGTCGCCCCGCCCGGCCGGGAGGAACAACCCGGGCGCGCTCGGGGTGGTGACGAAGTAGAGCGCGTAGCGGACGTCTTCGAGCAGCGGCCCGAGGGGCGCCCGGAACACGACCTGCACGCCGCCGTACGCGCCGGCGTGCTCCTCCATCCCGACGCCGAGCAACCGGCGCACCGCGCTGTGCCCCCCGTCGGCCCCGACGAGGTAGCGGGCCCGCACGTCGCGGCGCCTGCCGTGGCGGTCGCGCACCGTGGCGCGGATCCCGTCGGGCGCGTCCTCGACCCCGACCAGCTCGGTGCCGAGCTCGACCCGGGTGCCGGGCAGGGCGCCGACGTGCCGCCGCAGCACCGCCTCGAGCCAGTCCTGCGGCACGGTCCCGGGCGCGCACGGGCTGACGACCGCGGCCTGCTCGCGGGTCGGGTACCCGACCGCGTGCGCGGTGCCCTCGGCGGCGCGGGCGAGCGTCGGGCACTCCCAGAGCCAGACGTCGGCGTCGACCCCGCCGGCGAGCGTCTCCTCCTCGAGGCCCCAGGCCCGCAGCAGCTCCATCGAGCGGGTGCTGATCACCGTCGCCCGGGGCAGCGTCGGCGGCTCCGTCCGCGCCTCCACCAGCAGCGTCGCGACCCCGTGGTCCCCGAGCGCCGCCGCCGTCGCCAGCCCCGCGGCCCCCGCGCCCACGATCACGACCTCGTACTCGTACTCGTCGATCCCGGCCGTACCGGTCATCCCGGGCCTCCTGTCCTCGCGTCCCTTCCGAGCAACAGAATGTAGTTTGAAATACAGGTTGTCAAGTGAAAATGCTACGTTCACCGGCGTGGCGTCGCGGAAGTACGAGCAGCGGCTGCGGGCGGAGTCGTCCGCCGCGACCCGTCGGCGCATCCTCGACGCGCTCGAGCAACGGCTCCGGGAAGCGCCGACGGAGCCGGTGAGCATGGACGAGATCGCCACGCGGGCGGCGGTGGCCCGCACGACGGTGTACCTGGTCTTCGGGTCGCGGGCGGGCCTGTTCGACGCCCTCGCGACCGAGCTGTGGACCCGGGCGGGCCTGGCCGACCTCACCGAGGCGGTGGCCCACCCCGACGCCCGCGAGCACCTGCGCGGCGGGCTGCGGGCGGGCGTGCAGATCTTCGTCGCGCTCCGTGACGTGGCGGTGGCGCTCTTCTCGATGTCGGCGCTCGACCCGGAATCGGTGGGCGGCGCGATGGTCCGGCTGGAGGAACGACGATGGGGCGGGATGGAGTACCTGGCCCGGCGGCTGGACGAGCAGGGTCAGCTCCGGGCCGACGTCACCGTCGAGGAGGCGGCCGACGTGCTGTGGGTGCTCGCCAGCTTCGCCAGCTTCGACTCGCTCTACACCGGCCGCGGCATGAGCGGCGACGAGGTGGCGACCACCCTCACCGCGATGGCCGAACGCACCCTCTGCCGTGACGTCGAGCCCGTGACCGAGGCCTGAGCGGACGACGCTCCCCGACCGTCAGGTGTCCACCCGGCGGGCCTGGTCCGGTCCCGGGGCTCCCACGCGGTCCGGGTGCAGGATCCGGGCCATGATCTCGGCGCCCTCCACCAGGCGCGGCCCGGGTCGGACGAAGTGGCTGTCGGCGTCGACCGCCCAGACCTCCGCACCGCCCGGGAGCCGGCCCGTGTCGACCAGCTGCCGGGCCAGCTCGGCGGAACGCTGCAGGTGGTAGCCGCACGGGGCGACCACGACGACCTCGGCGCCGCTCGCGCTCAGCGCGCCCCACTCCATGCGCACCGAGTCATGTCCCCCGTTCGCCAGCGACGGCGCGCCCCCGCCGGCGACCACGAGATCAGGGACCCAGTGACCGGCGCTGAACGGCGGATCGGTCCACTCGAGCACGACGACGTCGCGTGGCGGCGCGTCGCGCAGCGAGCTCGAGAGTGATTCGAGCCGCCGGCGCAACGAGCCGACGAGGCGCGCCGCGTCCTCGGCCACCCCCAGGACGTCGCCGACCACGCGGATCGAGTCGATGACGTCGTCGAGCGACGACGGGTCGAGGGTGACGACCCTCGCCGAGCACCCGAGGTAGGCGAGCGCGTCGTCGACCCGGTCCAGGTCGACTGCGCACACCGCGCAGAGGTCCTGGGTGAGGATGACGTCGGCGTCGAGGTCGGCGAGCGCCTGCTCGTCGAGGTGGTAGAGGTCCTCACCGGCGGCCACGCGGTCCGAGACCACCGCATCGATCTCGGCCGGGGTCAATCCGTCCGGCAGCGACGAGGTCGAGACCACCCGGCGGTCCCTCGCCTCCGCCGGGTGGTCGCACTCGAACGTCACCCCGACGAGATCGTCACCCCGGCCCAGGGCGAACACGATCTCGGTCGCCGACGGCAACAGCGACACGACGCGCACGCCCCGCATGGTACGGGGACGTCGACGACCAACGCGGCGCGCGGGCACCGCCCGTCATCACGGAGGCCCGGCCGTGAGCGTCGCCCGGTAGCGCTCGCGCAGCTCGTCCTCGGTGGCCCCGACGTCGTAGGACGGTGACGTGACCGGCAACGCCCGCTGGACCGTCACGATCACGATCCCGCGGATGCGGTCGCGTGCGCGCACCGTGCCGCGTGCCTCGTAGAACCGGACGCCACGCTCGAAGACCTCGCCGTCGGTGTGCACCGCTCCGGTCCCCTTGAACCGGTACCCCTTGCGCACCAGCTGGTCCACGACGTTGATCTCGACGCTCGCGTTCGCTCGCAGGTTCTCGACCGTCCCGGGCGACCGGAGATCCGCGAAGACGAGGTGATCGTCGTCCCACACCGCGGTCGAGCCCTTGGGCGACAGGTTGGGCGTCCCATCGGCGCACACGGTCGCCACGAAGCCGAGTTGCGTCTCGACCATGCGGCGCATGTCGGCGGTCAGGATTCCCATGGATCACCTCCGCGTGTCGCTCGTGCGGCCCGGTCGGCACCGTTCCGGTGCGCAGGTCTACCTCGTCGATCCGGCGACGCCCGAACCGACGGGGCGTCGAGGACGACTCAGCGACGGCGCGATCGCGGTCGCGCGGCATACTCGTCCGCGACCGCGCGCGGCGCGCACGCGAGCCAGCCGTCGACGACGGCCTCGCGCAGCGCTCGCTTGCCGACCGTCCGCAGCTGGATCAGGACCGCCGCGTACCCGTCGAAGTGCGGGATGGTGAAGAAGCCGCGCTTCCCCTCGGCCAGCACCGACTCCTTCTCGTGCAGGTCGGCCGTCCGCACCGCGAGGATCGGGCCCGCGGGCGGCTCCTCGTCACCGAAGCGGCGGAGGTCGGCCTTGCTGAACGGCCGATCCCAGGCGAAGGCCTTGCCGTGCACGAACCAGGTGCGGTTGCCGTGGCGCTCCGACTCGGTGACGTCCGGCAGCTCCGACACCAGGCGAGCGACGTCATCGATCGTCGCCACCGCGCACCCTTCGGTCAGTGACGTCGATGCCGACGACCGCGACGCCGGTCACGATCAGCTGCCGCCGGCGTCGTCGGCGGCGGCGCGGCTGTGGTGCTTCGCGTCGTACATCGCGGTGTCGGCATCGTGGACGAGGACGTCAGGGACCGCGCCCGGTCGACCCAGCACGACTCCGATGCTGGCGTTGACCACGACGTCACGTCCGTGGAGCGCGACCGGCACCGCCACCGCCGCCGCCACCCGGTGCGCGATCGTGCCCGCTCGCTCCTCGTTGACGACGTCGTGACAGACGATGACGAACTCGTCGCCGCCGAAACGCGCGACGGTGTCGTCCGTCCTCACCGCCGCGCGAAGTCGTTCGGCGACGACACGGAGGATCGCATCGCCAGCAGCGTGTCCGTGGGTGTCGTTGAGCACCTTGAACCCGTCGAGGTCCAGAAAGAGGACGGCGACGCCGCTTCCGTCTCGTTGGGCACGCGCGAGTGCGCTCTCGATGCGATCGCGCAACAGCACGCGGTTGGGGAGATTCGTCAGCGCATCATGGAGTGCACGATGGGCAAGCAGCTGCTGCAGTTGCTTCTGTGGTGTGATGTCGCGCTCGATCGTCGACACGCTGACCGTTGCGCCGGCCGGGTCGAGGATCGGGGAGATGGTGACGGAGACATCGAGGATGCTCCCGTTCTTGTGCCGACGGACCGTCTCGTAGTGGTGGACGTGCTCCCCCGCGCCCACGCGAGCCAGGATCTCCGCGAGCTCGTCGGCGCGATCCGGCGGGACGACGCCGGCGATCTTCTGGCCCAACATCTCTCCGGCCGAGTAGCCGTAGAGCTCCTCGGCGCCGCGATTCCAGCTGAGGACCGTGCCGTCCAGGGTGGTGGCCACGATCGCATCGTCCGACGACTCGACGATCGCGGCCAAGAGCTGCACTGGGGTGTCGCCTACGACAATGGGCGTCGACAGAGGTGCCCACTCCATGACCAGTGATCCTTCCCGCACCTTGAGATCACTCTCTGTGATGGAATGCTACCACTCTCCGCGGTATCCGCCCGCAGTCAGAGCCGGCCGGATTCCCGGGCGGCCGCCTCGGCCGCCTCGAGCTGCTCGGCGACGATGGCGAGACCACCGCTCCAGAACCCGGGGTCGGCGAGGTCGAGGCCCACGATGCCGCCCAGCTCCTCGGGTGAGCGCGACCCGCCCGCCGCGAGCAGCTCCAGGTACTTCGGCACGAACTCGTCGCCGCGCTCCTCGTAGGCGCGGTACACCGACAGCGCGAGCAGCTGCCCGTACGAGTACGCGTACACGTACCCCGGGGTGCCCATGAAGTGCGGGATGTACGACCACCAGGTGCGGTAGCCCTCGGTGATCTCGACGGTGTCGCCGAGCATCGCCGCCTGGGTCGCCTCCCAGGCCTCGTTGAACTGCTCGATCGACAGCTCGCCTTCCTCGCGGCGCTGCGTGTGCACGCGATCCTCGAACCGGTTCATCGCGACCTGGCGGAAGACGGTCGCGATCTGCCCTTCGAGGCTCTCGGCGAGGAGCGCCAGGCGCGCGGCCGGGTCGTCGGTGGCGTCGAGGAGGCGCCCGAAGGTGACGGTCTCGCCGAACACCGACGCGGTCTCGGCGAGGGTGAGCGGTGTGGTCTGGTGGTAGATCCCCTGCTCGCGCGCGAGGTATGCGTGCAGCCCGTGACCCATCTCGTGGGCGAGGGTGAGCACGTCGCGTCGGCGCGCGGTCCAGTTGAGCAGCAGGTACGGGTGCTGGCTCGGCACGGTGTACGCGCAGAACGCGCCGGGACGCTTGCCCGGACGGATCGGCGCGTCGATCCACGACTCGTCGAAGAACCGCTCCGCCGCCGACGCCAGCTCCGGCGAGAACGACGAGTACGCGTCGAGGACCAGCCGTCGGGCCTCGTTCCAACCGAACTCCTCGTCGGAGCTCGCGACCGACGCCATGCGGTCGTAGTCGGCCAGCTTGGGCAGCCCCAGCAGCCGCGCCTTCAGCGCGTACCACCGCTGCGGGATGTCGTAGCGGGACTGCACCGCGTCGATGAGCGCCTGCACCGACTCGTCGCTCGCCTCGTTGGCGAGGTTCCGGCTCGCCAACCAGTTGGGGTAGCTCCGCAACCGGTCGTCGATCGACTTGTCGACGAGCAACGTGTTGAACACGAACCCACGCGTCCGCAGCCCGGGCGCCAGTGCCACGGTGACCGCGTCGGCGGCGGAGCGCCGGACCTCGCGTTCGGGCGACATGAGCTGCGAGAGTCCCTGCTCGAGGCTCACGGAGGCACCCTCGAGGTCGACGGTGATCGCCGAGGTGAGCTCCGAGAACAGGCGCACCCACGCGCTGTTGGCGGTGAGCGACTTGTCGGCGAGGACCCGCTCCTCGGGCTCGCTGAGCAGGTGCGGGCGGTAGCGACGGGCGGAAGCGAGGTAGTGCCGGCAGAAGGTGAGCCGATCGTCGGCGAGGAGCGCCTCCGCCTGCTCGTCGGGCACCGCCGCCCACTCCAGCTCGACGAACAGGATCTCGTTGCTGATCGCGGTGCCGCGCTCCTCGGTGCGGGCCATGAGCGCACCCGCGACCGGGTCGGCGGTGTCGACCGCGAACTTCAACCCTGCATAGGAACCGGCTCGTCCGGCCAGCTCACCGATCGTCGCCAGCTCGCGCATCAGCTCGGCCAGGCCCTCGGCGTCGAGCTCACCGACCCGGCCGCGGTATGACGCCAGGGCCTGGGCCCTCGCCTCCGCGTCGTCGAGGAGCGCGTCGACTCCCTCGGCGCCGCGGCCGTCGACGAGCGGTTCGAGGTCCCACGCGACGTCGACCGCGGTGAGGTCGCTCTGCAGGGGATCGGAGGTGGTGGAGGTCATGCCCCCACGCTACGGGCCGCGGCGCCGAGCCCCAACGCCTCCGGCAGCGGCTCGGCGTGCACGACGACCAGCTGGCGGGTGGCGCGGGTGAGCACGACGTAGAGCAGCCGGAGCCCCGACCGGTCGGGGGCGACGAGCCGCGACGGTTCGACCACCACGACGTGGTCGAACTCGAGTCCCTTGGAGTCGAGGCCGGTGAGCACCGCGATCGGCGCGTCGATGGCCTCGACGTCGTCGGCGACCGCGCCGCGGTCGGCGAGGCGGCCGGCCAGCGCGCGGTGGAGCTCCACCGGTGCGATCACCGCCACCGTGCCGCCCTGCGTCGACGCCCGGCGGGCGGCGTCCGCCGCCGCGGTCACCAGCTCGTCGCGCGCCACCGTGACGACCTCGGGGTGTGCACCGGTGCTGCGCACCGGGCGGGCGGGCTCGACGCCGGGCGCCGCCGCGGGCAGGAGCCGGTTGGCGACGTCCATGATCTCGGCCGGGGTGCGGTAGTTCACCGTGAGCGTCACGCGGTGCGGCGGGACCCGCACCGGCAGGTCGGCGATGACGTCGTCCCAACCGGCGACCGCGCCGGGCCGGCTGGCCTGCCCGAAGTCGCCGACCAGCGTCATCGACCCCGACGGACAGCGGCGGGCCAGCATTCGCCACTGCATCGCGCTGAGGTCCTGCGCCTCGTCGACCAGCACGTGGCCGAAGGTGCGCGGCTCGCTGTCGGCATCGCCGGTGCCGGTCGACGCGTCGCTCCCGTAGCGCGCGAGCACGTCGGCCGGGTTGGTGAACCCACCGACGCCGAGCTCCTCGACCGTGCGTCGCGCCTGCTCCAGCTCCGGGTCCCGGCGTGCCCGGCGGCGCGAACGCGGGCGGGCGGCGCTCGGGGGCCCGAGCAGGGAGTCGGCTTCGTCGACCAGCGCGAGGTCGGCTTCGGTCCAGGCGACGTCGGCGACGTCGGCCTCGCGCTCGCGGAAGAGCAACCGCTGCTCGGCCTCGGTGAGCACACCACCGGCCGCCGATCGGATGAGAGCGTCGAACCCGAAGAGGTCGTGCACGAGCTCGCTGCCACTCAGGACCGGCCACATGCGGTCGAGCGTGGCGCGGATCTCGGGCTGCCGGCGCAGCCGGGCGGACAGCTCGTCCTCCCACTCCCCCGGCGCGGCCTCCCCGCGCGCCAGCGCGGCGGCGACCGTCGGATCCGCCACGCTCGCCGCCGACCGGTGGGCAGGCAGGTCGAGGGTCGCGTCGGCATCGAGCCGGGCGCGGTCGGCCCGGTACGAGCGCACGAGCGCGCGCCGGTACTCGCGCCGGAAGTGATCGAGCACCAGCCCGGCCACGTACGGACGGCGCTCGTTGTGCGAGCCGCGGCGGGCGTGGGCGCGCTCGACGATGCGACTCGAGTCGCGCCGACGCAGGCGCAGCACGTAGCCGTCGAGGACGACGATGACGTCGCGTGGCATGGGACGTTCGCGATCACCGATCGCGGCTGCGATGACCTTGGCCATGCGGGGATCGCCCTTGACCGTGGCGGCGGCGGCCGATTCCGTGGCGCGCACCTTGAGTCGTGGCTTCAACGCCGCCGGCGTGGCCAGACTCACTTCGTCCTCGCCCAACGACGGCAGCACTTCGTCGATGTAGCGCAGGAAGATGGCGCTGGGCCCGACGAGCAGCACGCCCTGCGCGGCGAGCCGCCTGCGGTGCGTGTAGAGCAGGTACGCGGCGCGGTGGAGCGCCACCGCGGTCTTGCCGGTGCCGGGACCGCCGGCGACGACGAGGATCCCGTTGAGGTCGGCGCGGATCGCTTCGTCCTGCTCGGCCTGGATGGTGGCCACGATGTCGCGCATCCGGCCGGTGCGCTCCTGGTCGAGCGCGGCGAACAGCGCGCCTTCGCCCACCACCGTGAACCCGGACTCGGCGGCGGCCTCGGCGTCGAACACCTCGTCGTCGATGCCGAGGAGTCGCCGACCCTGGGTCTGGAAGTGCCGACGCCGGGCGACGCCCATGGGCTCCACCGCGGTGGCGCGGTAGAAGGGCTCGGACACCGGGGCCCGCCAGTCGACGATCAGTGGCGTCAGGTCGTCGTCGGTGACCGAGATGCGGCCGATGTAGTACGGGGGCGTCTCGCCGCGCTCCCCCGGCCGGAGGTCGAGCCGCCCGAAGCACAGCGGCGACTCGCCGATGTCGAAGCTGGCCAGCCGGCGCCGGGTGTACGCCTCGGCGGCCTCGCGCTCGAGCCGGGCCTGGTGCGTGCCGCCGCGGGTGACGTCGGTGTATCCCTCCGCGACCTGCTCGGCGGCCCGACGCATCACCTCGAGGCGGGCGTACGCCGCATCCAGGTGGCGCTGCTCCGCCACCAGTTCAGGATTCAGCTCGGGGTCGGTCGCGGCCGCCGCCGCGCCCGCCGCAGGGTCGGTCAAGAGACGAATCTCCGGCGTTTGGGAACTGACGAGTTTACGCCCTCGGCGGCGAAGGCGGTAGCGAAGGGCGCCGGCTCAGGCTCGATGGTCGACTCCGCTCCGCCGTCCCGCCCTCCGGGCACGGCTCCGCTTCGTCTCAGACTCGATGGTCGACTCCGCTCCGCCGTCCCGCCCTCCGGGCACGGCTCCGCTTCGTCTCAGATCTGCTGCGGGCGGGTGACCTGGTCGGGATCGAGCAGGACGACGCGATCGCCGAGCTCGATGCGGGCACCGTCGTAGTGGAGCCACCGACCACCCAGGTTGGGGATGAGGCCGTCGGCGTCACCCCCGAGGTGGCGCTCGACGGTCCGCACCACGCCTCCGTGCGTCACCACGAGAACATCGCCCGGGTGCGCGGTCGCGATCGCGCTCAGCGCATCCAGCACCCGGGCGAGCACCGAGTCGTCGGGTTCGTACCCGGCGGGCCGACGGCCGGACTCGAGGTAGCCGGGCCAGCCTTCGTCGATCTCGACGCGTGTGCGCCCCTCCCAACCGCCCGCGTGCCGTTCCCGCAGCCGCTCGTCGACGACCGGCGCCAGGCCCAGGCGCACGCCCAGGAGCTGCGCGGTGTGGCGCGCCCGCTCGAGGTCGGAGGAGTAGAGCGCGCGCACGCCGCCGACCGCGTCGGAACCGGCCGCGGCCGCCGCCTGGTCCACGCCGAGGTCACTGAGCGGCGGGTCGGCCTGGCCCTGCCACCGACCGTCGGCGTTCCACACCGACTGGCCGTGCCGAACGAGGAGGATGCGGGTCACCGCCGGAAGGTAGCGCGGGTAGGTTCGGAGCCACTCGCACCCGCCACGCGCTCCACACCCACCATCGAAGGGGACTCACATGAAGGCCGCCATCTGCCTCGAACAGGACCAGCCGCTGTCCGTCGAGGAGGTCACGCCGCTCGACCCGGGCCCGACCGACGTGATCGTGCGGGTCACCGCGAGCGGTGTGTGCCACTCCGACCTCTCGGTGATCAACGGCACGTTGCCCGCCGGGAAGGTGGTCCTCGGTCACGAGGGCACGGGCGTGGTCGAGAAGGTCGGCGCCGACGTCAACCGGGTGCACGTCGGCGACCGCGTGATCGGCTCGTTCATCCCGGCGTGCGGTGTGTGCTGGTACTGCCTGCACGACCAGTCGAACCTCTGCGCCGAGACCTACTCGGTGATGTTCGTGCCGCGGGTCCGGCGGGAGAACGGCGAGGACATCCAGGCCATGACCGGCCTCGGCACGTTCGCGGAGATGATGACGGTGTCGCAGCACTCGGTGGTCAAGGTCGAGTCCGACCTGCCCGACGAGCAGCTCGCGCTCATCGGCTGCGGCGTCACCACCGGGGTGGGTGCGGCGCTGAACACCGCACGGGTCGAGCCGGGCTCGATCGTGGCGGTCATCGGGTGTGGCGGTGTCGGCCAGGCGGTGATCCAGGGCGCGCGCATCGCGGGCGCGGCGCGCATCATCGCCATCGATCCGGTGGCGATGAAGCGGGACGCCGCGCTGCAGTTCGGCGCCACCGACGTCGTCGATCCGGGCGACGCCGACCCCATCGAGGCAGTGCGCGCCCTCAGCGGTGGGCGCGGGGCGGACTACGCCTTCGAGGTGATCGGCACCGCGGGCACCATCCGCCAGGCCGTCGAGACCGCGCGCCCGGCGGCACCGCGGTGATGGTGGGCGTGCCGAAGCTCGGCACCGACGTCCCGATCCCGGCGATGTCGGTGCTCGAGGAGAAGACGATCCTCGGCTGCGTCTACGGGTCCGCACGCGTGCGGCGCGACTTCCCGCGGCTGATCAGCCTGATCGAGCAGGGCAAGCTCGACGTCGGTTCGATGGTGACGCGCACCATGCACCTGCACGAGGTCAACGACGCGATCAAGGCGATGCAGGACGGTGAGGTCATCCGCAGCGTGCTCGTCTGACCATCAGACGGGTGGAACCGGCTCCATGAGCTCGATCCGGTTCCCGAACGGGTCGGAGACGTACACGCGCTCGTAGCCCTCGAGCCGCCCGCGGGCATCGCCAGTTGCACGTGCTCGATCCGCTCGACCGGCATGCCGACAGCATGCCAAACCGCGGCGGCGAGGCAGGGAGGAGGGCCTAGCTGGCGCGGCTCAGTTGGTCAGCGTGGCGCCAACGTGGGCGGCCCTTTCGTTCGTTCGCGCAGACCAGCACTGCGCCATGAGTGTTGCGCGCATACGAGCCCGGCACCCGACAGAACGATCCGGCGCGGACGACGGGAATCGTCTCGATGGGCAGCGTCGACTCGCGCCGGGCCGCCCGCGTCGCTCGTCTGCTCGCCAGCGCGTTGCGCCGTGCCTGCTCGCGGAGCGCCTGGGCTCGGACCCGCTCGCTCCGCAGCGTCCAGAACAGCCAGATGGCAAAGAGCCCCAGTCCGGCGAAGAACATCAGGGAGAGCACCAACGTGTTCATGCGACTTCTTTCGGTCTCCTGCTGCACCACATTGAGCCGGCCTGCGTTAGGTTCACGTGAGGTGAGGGAACTGGCCGGCACGCGTGTGATGGTCACCGGCGCCACGAGTGGTCTGGGCGCCGCGATGGCCGCCGCGCTGAGCGCCGCCGGCGCCCGCGTCGTGGCCACGAGCCGCGACCTGCACCGGGCGCGGGCGGCGGCGCAGCGGCTGGGGCCCGACGCCCTCGGCGTGGAGCTCGACGTTCGCGACGAAGCGGCGGTCGACGCCACCGTCGCCGAGGTCTGGGATCGGCTCGACGGGCTCGACGTGCTCGTCAACAACGCCGGGATCGGGATGCGCACCGTCAACCCGCGCTTCCTCACCGACGCCCAACCGTTCTGGGAGGTCACGCCGGAAGGCTTTCGCGACGTGATCGACACGAAGGTGACCGGGGCGTTCCTCGTCGCCCGGGCCCTGGCCCCGCGGATGGTGGCCGCCGGCTCCGGGAGGATCGTCACCATCTCGATGAGCGAGCAGACGATGACCCGGCGCGGGTTCGTCCCGTACGGCCCGTCCGGGGCCGCGGTCGAAGCGCTGTCCCGGGTGATGGCCGCCGATCTGGCGGACACGCCGGTCACCGTCAACCTGCTCCTGCCGGGCGGCGCCACCGCGACCGGCATGGTTCCAGAGGACACGCCGCCCGAAACGCGGGCGCGACTGCTCGATCCCGCCATCATGGGGCCGCCGATCGTCTGGCTCGCTTCGACGCATGCCGCCGGCGTGCACGACCAGCGGATCGTGGCCACCGAGTTCGCCGAGCGCTGAACCTCCGCCCGCGGGTCAGCCGGAGCGATCCGGCGGCGGACACCGGCTCGGTCCGTCCGCGTGGAGACGAACGCCGGCCCGCGAGCTGCTCGCCGACGCCGGGAGGTCGGGGACCGACCCAGATCTCCGCCGACCGGCCGCAGACGGGGCAGCTGCGCTCGGCCGGCCGCGATTGCGCCTTGACCGTCTCGAGCGCGACCGCGCCGTGCAGGGCACAGCGATGGGTGTAGAGCACGCCGGAAGACTCCACGTCGCCTTGGTAGCGGACGCGGGGGCGGTGTCCAAACATGCTGGTGAGCGGCCATCCGCCGCTCGAAGGTGCTGGTCGCGCGCCGTGCCTCACCGACGTCGAGACCGAGCGCGGCCAGGAAGTTCGCCGGTCTGTCGACGAGTGTTCACGTCTCGTTTCGTCGGCGGCATCGCCCAGGGTCCACCGACTTCCGCGCGGGAGAAGTGCCACATGGGTGGCCGCTGGACCGACTCCTTCGTGACCATCGGGGGTGCCGCAGCCGCGCTGATCCCATGGGTTGACGTGGCCGTCGCCACTCGAGTCGCTCGCCGCTACGGGTTGAGTGCGAGGCGCCAGTAGGTGCGACCCCAGCTTTCAAGCTTCTGTTGACGTTGCCAGGCCGGCATCGCCTCGTCGAAGTCGAGGTGGAACCGGTGAGCGTCGCGCTCGTGTGTACGCGCGGCGCGCTCGAGGATCGCGTAGCCACCCTTGGCGAGCGAGAACGGTTCGCGCAAGACTCCGAGATGGTCGTACGGTCCGTCGGCCCATGGGTTGAAGAACGTGGGGAGCACGAAGTTGCTCACCGGTACCCGAAACCCGCGCGCCGCGATCCGGTACGTGTTGGCTTGGACCGCGTCGCACACCTCGCGAGCCCACATCAGCCGCGCTCCGTTGAACGAATACTCAGCGGCAGACGGATCGGCGAGCATCTCGAGAGCTTCGTGTGAGACCGTCGCCGAGATCGCGTCGGTCCCGCTGACCCAGTCGCTGCCGGCCGAGATCGACGGGTCCGTGAACACGTGCGCGTAGGGCAAACCGTGATCGTCGACGATGTGCCAGCCGTAGTCGCCCGCCTGATGAGCGCTGTCGAAGAAGTGGATCTTCTCGCCGCGACCTCCGACCATGAACCGCGCCGTCGTGATTCCCCACGCCGGCGCGAAGTCGCGTTCGACTTGGATCGTCAACGCGTCGGCGATTGCTTCGAGGATCTCGGGAGACGGTGGATGTCGACTCGTGTGATCGATCAATGCGATTGTCCGCACTCCTCGATCGTAGGCAGGCAAGTCATCCGCAGTGAGTTGGCCGCAAGAGGAGTTGCGGTCGGCCCGCGGCCCCACGCGTGGCCATTTGGCTTATGGTGACCGTCGACAGGGATCCTGTGATCCTGGGTTCGCGATGGGGGGAACCACGTGAGGAGCATTGGTTCGCGTGTGTTGGCGGCTGTCGTCGTCACGGGTCTGGTCACCGCGTTGACGCTCTCGGAGGCGATCGCGTCGGCCTCGGCGGCGACCGCGCCCGTGGAAGGTGTCACGAGCGATTCCGTCAAGGTCGGCTTCATCTACTCGAAGACCGGCGTCGCCTCGGCCACATCGGGCGATTCCGATGTGGGCTGCAAGGCACGCGTCGGCCGCGAGAACGCCAATGGTGGGGTGGGCGGTCGCAAGCTCGACGTCCAGTACGTCGACGATCAATCCTCGGGCGCAAACCTCACCTCGGCGCAGAACCTCGTGCAGAACCAGCACGTGTTCATGGTCATCAACGACTCGGCCTTCGCCTTCCTCACCTACCGTTGGCTGCTCGATCACAACGTGCCGCTGATCGGTGGGGGGTTCGACGGGACCTACTACGGCTCCCCCGGCAACGAGAAGGTGATCTCGGCGTTCGGCAACGCGGCGCCGGTGGAGGGAGTCAGCTACGACGTCGGACCGAAGATCGCCAAGGCGCTCGGAGCCACGAAGATGGCGTCGCTGGGCTATGGGGTCTCGCCGTCGTCCACCGCGGCAGCCAAGTCGAATGGCAAGTACGCGGCGCCGGCAGCCGGCCTCAAGTCCGTGTACACGAACACGACGGTCGACTTCGGGAGCACCGACGTCAGTCCCCTGGTCCTGGGCATCAAGAACTCCGGTGCCGATTCCGCCTTCTACGCGATGAACGGCAACACGAACCTGGCGATCGCGCAGGGTCTCGTGCAGAACGGGGTGAAGATGAAGGCGGAGCTCATGGCGACCGGATACGGTCAGCAGCTCCTCGACCAGCCGGTCGCGAAGACGACCGGACCGGAGGTCATCTTCACGCAGGGCTGGGCCCCGGTCGAGGCGAAGACCAAGGCCACGAAGCAGCTCCAGGCCGACCTCAAGAAGTACGCCGGGTACACGGGGGTACCGGACTTCGGGATCTACACGGGATACCTCGACTGCGACCTGGCCATCCTCGGGCTGAAGCAGCAGGGCAAGGACCCGAACCAGAGCACGTACACCGACGACCTGCGCAAGCTCGGTCACTTCAACGCCGGCGGCGGCCTCGGCTGCGCCGACACGGACATCAGCGCCGCGGGCTACGGCAAGCCGAACCCGACGATCTGCACGTGGGCGATGCACCTCCAGAACGGCAAGTTCGTCGTCCTGAAGCCCAAGAGCGGGAACACGCCCTACTGGAACGGAAAGCTGATCGGAGCGTCGGTCACGGCACCGACGACCACACCCACGACATAGGCGCCCGTCGACCGGGAGGGAGCCGCGTGGATCAGTCAGAGGCGTCGAAGGCGCTCATGTGGCGCATCACCGAGGAGATCTGGAACCAGAACCACCCCGAGCTGATCGACGAGTTGATCGCCGAGGACCTCGTCGACCATCTTGAGCTCCCAGGCTCGAGGGACCGGGCGCTCACGGTATCGAGCGAGTGTCGAGCTCATGCGCGCCGCGTTTCCAGACTTCCAGAATCCGCTCGACTTCGTGTTGGGGGATGGCGCGTTCGCAGTCTCGTACGGTCGCACGACCGGCACGCACACGGGCGAGTTCATGGGCATCCCGCCGACCGGACGCGCCTTCGATGTCCCGACCTTCGGCATCCTTCGATGTGAAGACGGGCGCGCCGTCGAACGGTGGGGATTCGCCGACAACATGGCCATGATGCAGCAACTCGGACTCACCGGGTAGCCCGCGCCAGACCGCGGTCTCCGGCGTGACGGTCCACGACGCCTGCCTTCAGTCACGCTGCTCCTGCGCAAGGCGGGGGCGGAGCGCACTCGGAGCGATGAACGTGGGACCGCCGCAGATCGGGCAGCGCACCGCCCATTCGTCATCCTCGGTGTTGCCCTCACGAATCACGCCGTGGTCAGAGCAGCGGTAGTCGATGAACACGTGCTCGAGCCTCCTGGGCCGTGACTGACCGCCCGGGCCAGAGTGATGGCCGAGCCACAGGTGTTACCCGCGGAGATCGCCATTGGATGCCCGACCGATGGCCGCGTCATGAAACCTTCGCCTGGTGGACACCTGGATGTTGATCCGGCGATCCGGGCGCGACCCCGTCGCCGGTGACCGTTGTCTGGTTTGCCTGGTTTACTTGCGTGCCGGGGCGCAGGGTGTCAGGGGGTCGAGTTGAGCGAGATGCCGTCCGGGACGGTCACGTTTCTCTTCACGGATCTCGACGGGTCGACGCGTCTGTGGGAGCAGCACCCGGGGGCCATGAAGGCGGCGCTGGCGCGCCACGACGAGATTCTCCGCGAGGCCATCGGGCGGCGTGACGGGCACGTGGTGAAGACGACCGGCGACGGGTTCCACGCCGTGTTCACGACCGCTCACGACGCGATCGGCGCGGCGGCGGCCGCGCAGCGCGTCCTCACGAGCGAGCAGTGGGCGGAGACGGGTGCGTTGAAGGTGCGGATGGGAGTCCACACCGGAACTGCGGAGCTGCGCGACGGTGACTATTACGGCTCGTCGGTCAACCGGGCCGCGCGGATCATGGCCGTGGCGCACGGCGGTCAGGTCGTGCTGTCGCACGTGACCGGTGAGCTGCTGGGCGAAGACCTGCCCGACGGGTTCGAGCTTCTCGACCTGGGTGAGCACCGGCTCCGCGATCTGTCGCGGGCGGAGCGCGTCTACCAGCTGTGCGGGCGCGGACTGGTGCGCGAGTTCGGTCCGCTCGTGGCGTCGAGCGTTGCGCGCGGCAATCTGCCGACGGCGCTCAATTCGTTCGTGGGCCGTGACGCCGACCTGGTCGAAGTCGTCGAAGCACTGGCGTCGGCGCGGGTCGTCACGTTGGTCGGCGTCGGTGGGGTGGGCAAGACCCGCCTCGGACTCCAGAGCGCCGCGGTCGCGGCGCCGGGGTACCGCGACGGGGCATGGTGGTGCGAGCTGGCCGGGGTTCGTGACGTCGACGGGGTTCCCGACGCGCTGGCGGGTGCGTTGGCCTTGTCTTCCCGCGACGGCATGAGCGTGACGGAGACGCTGCTGGAGTTCCTGCGGGCGAAGGAGCTGCTGCTGGTGCTCGACAACTGCGAGCATCTGAGCCGGCCCGTCGCATCGCTCGTACGGAACGTCGAGGAGACCTGTCCGGGTGTTCGGGTGCTGGCGACGAGCCGCGAGGGGTTGAAGGTCCCCGGCGAACAGATGGTGATGGTCGTCGCCTTGGACGTGCCGGACGACGACGGCGACCTCGACGCGATCGGCAGGAGCGATGCGGTGCGGCTGTTCGTGGACCGGGGTCGGGCGGTGCGGCCCGACTTCGTGCTCGATGCGGAGAACGCCGCGGCAGTGGTGAGGCTGTGCCGTCGTCTCGACGGGTTACCGCTCGCCATCGAGCTGGCCGCGGCGCGGCTCGGGGTTCTCACCCCCGACGAGTTGGCGCGGCGGTTGGACCAACGGTTCCGTCTGCTCACCGGGGGCGAGCGAACGGCGGTGGAGCGCCACCAGACGCTGCGCGCCGCGGTCGATTGGTCGTATGACCTGCTCGGGCCGGCGGAGCGGCAGCTGTTCGACCGGCTCGGCGTGTTCACGGGCGGGTTCGACCTCGAGGCGGCCGAGACGGTGTGCTCGGCGGACGGCATCGAGGAGTCCGAGGTGTTCGAGCTGCTCGCCGGGCTCGTCGCCCGGTCGCTCGTGGTCGCCGACGCCGAACGGACCGAGACCCGGTATCGCCTGCTCGAGACGATCCGGCAGTACGCGCAAGAGCACCTGGCCGAATCGGACGTCAGTGCAGCGACACGGGTCCGTCACGCCCGGTACTACACGGAGCTGGCCGAGTCGGTGGCGCCGAGGCTCGCCGGGCCCGACGAGGACGCGTGCGCGGCGCGGCTGTCCCGAGAGGCCGCCAACCTACAAGGCGCGCTCAACTGGGCCCTCGACCACGGCGACGCCGACGTCGCGCTGCGACTCACCGCGTTGTGCGAGTGGCACCACGTGTCGACGACCGAGGTCGGCCGCGCCCTGCGAGCCGGCGCCGAAGCCGCGCTCGCGCTCCCGGGAGCCGACGCGCACCCGCTCAGGGCTTCCGTCCTCGTCCAGGCCGGATGGGACATGTTCAGCTGAGGGCGACTTCGAGCGGGCCGACCAATGGGCCGACCGTGCGCGCTCGGCGTACGAGCAGCGCGGTGAGGAGCCGAGCGCGGTGTACTGGTCGCTGCGGAATGCGGTCGCCGTCTTCGGTGACCGCTACGACGAGGCGATCGAAGCTGAAGCGCGGGTCGTGACGCGATGCCGCGCCTCGGGCGACGCCATCGGGCTCGCCGAAGCGCTGAGCGGGCTCGCGATCAACCGGCCGGATCGTGACCCCGCCCGCTCGAGGGCTGCGGCGGAGGAGATCGTCGAGCTCGTGCCGCGCCTGACCAGCGCGCGGACCAAGGTGCAGGCCCTCAGCGCGGCCGGCTTCGCCTTCGCCGTCGACGAACCCGATCGCGGGTTGGCGCTCGTTCGCGAGGCACTCGAGCTGGCCGACGCGGCCGCGATCCGGGGATTCGGGGTGCCGACCGCCATCGCCGCCGGAATGGCGTCGCGCCGCGGCGACACCACCGGGGCCCTCGAGCTCTACGGCGCCGCGCTGCCGGAGCTGCACTGGATGGGACAGCGCCTGGTGATCGGCGGCATCCTCGGCGCGTTGAGCGGCCTGCTCGCCGACCAGGACCCGGAGTCCGCCGCCGTCATCCAGGGCGCGGCCGCGAGCATCGTCGGGCGGCACATGCCCAGCGAGCACTCCGCCCGCGAGTACGAACGCGCCGCTGCACTCCTCGACGACGAGCTCGGTCTCCAACACCGCACCGAGCTGAACGCTCGCGGCCGCGCCATGGACGAAACCGAAGCCACCGACTACGCCCTCGTTGCCATTGAGCGCGCGCTCGCCTCGCAACCGCGCGAAATCCACTGACCAAACCCTGGCGCCGCCGACGCCGCGCATCTATGGTCAGGCATAAGGGACGGGTCAGACGATTGGGAGGTCGGGGATGGCCGAGCGGAAGTGGTTCAAGGGAACGGCGGCGCGGGAGCTGGACGCCTGGTACAGCGTCGGCGACGTCGAAGCGAACCTCAGAGATGCCCAGGACCTGCTGGAGTCGAACCGGCCGTTCCACGACATCGTGCGCCGACCTCGGTGACGACGGTCGGTGGAACCGCCGAGTTGTTCCCGCATCCCTACGATGACTACGCCCTGCAAGGGGAAGAGTTCGAGAGCGTCGCCCGCGCAGGGTACCTGAAGGCGATTGCGCTGGCGCAGGGTCACGCCCCTCCCGTGCCGATCAAGACCTTCTGGATGACGGACGTCGGCAATGAACGGTTCGAGATGCACGTCACCGACGAGCGGGAGCACGTTTCGGTCACCCTGCTCGTCCCGGAGGACTCCCGGAGGTTCGGACGAGCCGGGGAGCCCCGAGGCCTGGGTCGTGACCATCGGTGACGGCGACCAGGTCGACGTGACGCAGACGAGCGGCCCGGGCTACCGCTAGCAACGTCGACGAGAGCCGGCGACTGACCGTCAGCGTGCCAGCCGCTCCTCGGCCTGCTCACTGAGCCGCCGCATCCCGAGCTCCCGCGTGTCGTGCACGACGCCACGGAGGATGGCCCGCGCCGAACGGTCGTCGCCGGGACCACCACGGGCCTGGAGGAACCGCGCCTGCCAGTAGCGGGTTCGGGGTACGAGGGCGCGTCCCCGGATGCGCTGCTCCAGACTCCAACGCGCGCTCGAAGTGGGCCTCGGCGCGTCCCATCGTTCGAGCGTCGTGTTCAGCATGCCCTGGTAGCGGTCGGCCGCGCCGAGACAGGCCAGGCCGATGACGGTGACGAGCAACCGGCCCGCGAACGGCTCGAGGAGCTCGGAGAGCAGCTCCGCCTGTGAGCTCGACGCTCCGACGGCGGCGACCTCCGACAGCAAGGCAAGCACGGCACCCCAGGCATTCTCCGTTTGGCTCCGACGAATGTCGTCGGGGGTGAGCAGATCGAGGGTGTGCAGCGCCGCGGCCTCGTCGGCCGAGTCGACCTGTGCGACCGCGAGCATCGCCGGCACATAGAGGCTCTCGGTGCTCGCCGTCGGCCATCTGCTCGAGGGGACCGACGAGGTCGGCGAGATCACCCTGCTCACGCGCCAGGTAGTACGACTGCTGCCCTCGAATTCCCGCCACCGCCCGGTAGGCCCGTGCGTGGCGTCGCATGTCGTCCCAGGCGGCGTGGACGTCGTCGAATCGTCCTTCCAGCAACGCTTGCGTGGCGCGCCACTGCGCGGCGAAGACGAGGGCGGGGAGCCATCGAAGCTGTTCGCCCGTACGCGCGAGCTCGGCGATCGTCGCGCTGAGCGACTCGGCGTCGCCGACCTCCAGCTGCACCCGGGCGAGGACTCGCAGGCCGTGCGTGGTCGCCATGGCCGCGCTCCCACCCGCCGCCCGGCCGAAGTCGACGAGCTCCTCGCCGAGCGCGCGCCGCTCGGTCATGTCGCGCGGTGGACTCCAGACTGACCGCACGGGCGAACAGCGCCGCGGTCAGTGTCGGTGCGTCGCCTGCGTCGCGCGCCAACGCGACTGCACGATCGGCGAGTGCTCGACCGTCCCGGCCCTGGAGCTGGTAGGCGGAGTACTTGAACGCCTCGAGCGCCATGAGCCGAGCCCGAAGCGCACGGTGATCGTCGCCGAGCACGTGCTGCGCCTCGTCGAGCAGGGTGGCGACCTGGTCCGGGTAGGACATGATCGGCGGACACTGGTTGGGCGAACACCGCGACCGCCCGTCCGAACTGCTCCGGTGACCCGTTCGCCCGCGCCGCCTCGACGGCTTGCAACGCCGCGCTCGACGCCCGCCTTCTCGTCGACGCTGACCAGCGCCTCGGCCCGACTGATGAGCAGCTCCACCCTCGGCGCCGCGTCGGTCCGGTGCGTACTCGTCGCAGCAGTTCGAGCGCCTGCTCGAAGTACGCCGCGGCGTCCTCGAACGCAAGGTGAGCGGCCGCGTCACGACCGGCGGCGGTCGTGTACTCGAGCGCCTTCCGACCCTCCCCGAGCGCGGCGGCCTGCGTGAAGTGCTCCGCCAGCACCGCCGCGGTCGGCTCGGAGCCGACCTGCTGTTCCATCGCCGCGCCGACGCGGGCATGGAACTGCGCCCGCCGCGCCGTTCCCAGCTCGGCGTAGAGCGTCTGACGGATGAGAGCGTGCGAGAAGCAGTACGACCCCCGCCGACCCGCGAGGCTCGTCCACGAGTCCGGCATGCTTCGCTTGATCGAGCGACTCGAGGACCTCCCCCACCGGCTGCTCACCCGCTTGCGCGAGCAGCGAGGCTCCGAACTCGGACCCGACGACGGATGCCAGCTTCAGGACTTCGTTCACCGGTCCGGGGAGGCGACGCACCCTGCGCGCCACGACGTCGCGCACCCTCTGGGGAAGCCCGAGCGCGGCGAGGTCCACCTCGCGTGCATCCTCCGGTCCGGCCACGAGCGCAACGTCGGTCTCGATCAAGCTGCGCAAGAGCTCGGTGAGAAAGAACGGATTGCCGCCGGCTTCGCGGTGCAGAGCCCTGGTGAGCGCGGGAGCGACCTCGTGACCGGCCAGGTTCGCCAGCAGCGTCGCTGCTTCCGCCTCCGAGATCCCCTCGAGTGACACCTGGTCCGTGAAGGGCTCGCGTCGCAGGTCCGCCAGGTGATCCGCAATCACATCACCGTCGGGGAGCTCGACGTCGCGGTAGCACACGACGACGAGCAGCGCCGCGTCCGACGCCGAGCGGACGACATGTCGCAGGAGCAGCAGCGTGGGCTGGTCGGCCCAGTGCAGATCATCGACCACCAGCAGTGCGGGCGCAGCCGCGGCGACCCCGGTCAGCAGGGATGTGATCGCCTCGAACAACCGGTAGCGCTCGGCCTCCGGGTCGCTCACCGCCGGCAACGGTCGTTCCGGGGTGCGGCCGAGGAGGGCGGGGAACAGTCGGGTGAGGTCCTGCTCGAGGCCCTGCAGGCGCTCGTGCAGCACGGCAGTCGAGTACGCGGCCACGTACGGCCGCAGTGCCTCGACGAACGGTTGGTACGGCACGACGGCGTCAGGTTCACAGCGGCCGTAGAGGACGGCGCCCTCCTGTTCGTGCGCGAGCCGGGCCAACTCACCGACGAGTCGCGTCTTGCCGATGCCGGGCTCACCCGCCACGAGCGCGACCCGCCGAACACCATCCTTCGCTCGCCTCCAACTGCTCTCGAGACGGTCGAGCTCGAGCCGGCGTCCCGCGAGCGCCTCGGTCGCTTGTACAAACGATGGAGCGGCTCCCCGAGCGCTGCTCGGAAACGCGTCGATCGAACGAAGCGAGGGGAACTCGGATCTCAATCCCGCGATGGTCAACTGGTACACGCGCTCCGGTCGCGCGAGGTCGCGGAGCCGATGCAGCCCGAGATCGACGAGCTCGAGACCGTCAGGAAGGCTCTCACGCACGAGCGCGGCACTCGCGCTCGTCAGCACGACCTGGCCCCCGTGCGCCACCGCGGCGACGCGCGCGGCACGATTCACCGCCGAACCGAAGTAGTCGCCATCTCGCATCTCGGCGTTCCCGGTGTGCAGGCCCATCCGGACCCGCAAGGGCTCGGGCATCGTCCACACTTCGGCCATCAGCCGCCGTTGCGCGTCGACGGCGGCGGCGGTGGCTTCCGGCGCGGTGGCGAACACCGCGTGCAACCCGTCGCCCGTCGTCTTGACCACCCGGCCGCCATGTGTGCCGACCACGTCGCGCAAGATCACGTCATGACGGGACAACGCGACCTTCATCGCCTCGGGATGCTCCTCCCACAGGCGCGTCGAACCCTCGAGATCGGTGAACAAGAATGTGGCCGTCGCCGACGGCAACTCCGTCACCCGACCCCCTTGCTTCGCTTCGGCCCGACGACCAGTAAACCAGGCGGCGAGACGAGCGTCACCTGACTTGCATGGTGCGGCAACGCGGTTCCGAGCGCGCGTATCCCTCTTGCACCGCGGGCCGCGCTGCACTAGCCCTGTGCGTGCCGGAGGCCGCACCGCGACCCACGACGAGAGGACACGCATGGGAATGCTCGACAAGGTGAAGGGTTTCGTCGGCAGCCAACAAGGAGAAGGTCGAGCAGGGGGTCGACAAGGCCGCTGACCTCGCGAAGGACAAGCTTCCCGACGAGCACGACACCAAGGTCGACAAGGCGGCCGACACGTTGAAGGGCCAGATCGACAAGCTCGACGGCTGACCCCGCCGGACCGCGCGGCGTCGCTTGACGTCACCACCTCGAAGGGACACGCTCGGGCACGACCGAGACGAGCGACGGGAGGTGCGAGATGTATGCAGCAGTGGCAACCGTCTCCATCAGCGACTACGAGAAGGCGCGGCGTGTGCTCCACGACGACGTGCTCCCGACGGTCACTGACATCCCGGGCTTCGTCTCGGGCCACTGGTTCGCCCCGGTCGACGGCAAAGGGATGGAGATCCTGATCTTCGAGACCGAGAGCGAAGCGCGCTCGATGGCGGCGCAGATGCCGCCCGGCCGCCAGGTGAACGAGTACGTGACCGTGGACTCGGTCGAGGTCCGCGAGGTGGCGGGCAGCGTGCATCAGCTCGACGACGTCCCGCTCCAGATGACCTCGGAGACGTAACCCAGTCGATCAGGTACCGCGGGCGTTCCACGTGCTCGCGCGGTCACATCTTCCTTTCGCGTCACGAGAGGCCTCGCCGGACCACATCGCCTCGTCGTGCTTCCTTGCACCGGGCGCCGACGCCGCCTGCAAGCGTCTTGTCAGCGCGCTGCAGGTGGCGCGCAAGCACGCGGGTCGACGCTGGGCGTACCCGCCCGAAGGCGGGGCTGCAATCACCAGCGACAGGAGGGAGTGAGCATGTCGCAGGTCCAGGTAGATGGGCTCACGATCAACTACGACGTGCAGGGCGACGGCGATCCGCTCCTGCTCATCCCGTACCTCTCCGCCGACCACGCCTGCTATGCGTTCCAGGTGCCGGCCTATGCCCAGCACTTCCGCTGCATCGCGATCGATCTTCCCGGCTCGGGCGACAGCGACAAGCCGCCGGGCCCCTACTCGACCGAAACCTATGCCGACCAGGTCGCCGCCTTCCTCGACGTCGTGGGGGTCGACGACGCCCACGTCGCCGGCGTCTCGCTCGGCGCCGCCGTGGGCATGCATCTTGCCGCCCGTCATCCAGGCCGCGTGCGCTCGCTCTCGTTGCACAGTGCCTGGGACACCAGCGATCTGTACCTCAAGACCGTCGTCGAGATGTGGCGCACGCTCGCGTCGACGCTCCCGACCATCGCGGACGTGGTCATCCAGGGAATCTTCCCGCTGGCGTTCACCCCAGAGATGTATGCCACCCGGCCGGAGTTCGTGGACACGCTCACCGACTTCGTGCGCAGCCGCCCCGCGCAGCCACTCGACGCGTTCCTGGCCCAGACCGAGGCAGCACTCACGCACGACTCGGGCCCGGCATTGGGCGAGATCGGGGCTCCCACCCTGATCACCGTCGGGGCGCACGACCTCGTCTGCTCGCCACGCTTCGCCGAGCGCCTCGAGACCGGGATCGGTGGAAGCGAGCTGGTGGTCTTCGAGCATCTCTCGCACGCAGGGCTGCACGAGGACCCCGAGACCTTCAACCGCGCGACGCTCGACTTCCTGCTGCGCCAGTGCTCGTGACCGCGTCAGTGCCCGGCGGTCTGCCCACCGTCGATGTGGAGGATCTCGCCGGTGACGAAGGTGGCCCGTTCGAGATACAGGATGCCGTCGACGATGTCGCTGATCTCGCCCACCCGGCCGAGGGGGTGGAGCTCCGCCAGGCCCTCGTACGACGCAGCATCGTGCAACGGGGTCTTGATGATGCCGGGGGCGACGGCGTTGACCCGTACGCCGCGTGCCGCATATTCGATCGCCAGCGATCGGGTCACGGCCGCGAGTCCACCCTTGGTGAGCGACGCCAGCGCGGAGGGCCGCTTGCTGTCGGCGTCGTCGACCAGGCTGGCCGTGATGTTGACGACGTGGCCGCTGCCCTGAGCGACCATCTGCCCGATCACGCGCTGGGTGATGTGGAAGAACCCGGCCAGGTTCACGGCGGTGATGGCGGAGAAGTCGGCCGGGGTGTACTCCGTGAACGGCTTGCCGATGAAGACCCCGGCCAGGTTGATCAGGCTGTCGATCCGACCGAACCGATCGAGCGCCTGGTCCACCACGCGCTGCGCGGTCTCGGCGTGCGTGATGTCACCGTCCACCGCGAGGAGGTCGGGGTCGTCCCACGAGGGCATCGAACGCGAGGTGCCCACGACCGCGTAGCCGTGGTCGCGGAACGCGGCGGCCAGCCCGGCGCCGATGCCACCCGAGGCGCCGGTGATGACGGCGACCTTCTTCGACGTCGGTGCGGCGCTCATGCGACGAGGTAGGTCTCGTAGATCACGCCGCCCGCCCGGCGGGCGGCGACGCTGATGAAGACGCCCTTGTTCAGCCAGTCGAGATGGGCGGCGGCGGTCTCGATCTGCGTCGTCGTACGGAAGGTGTACTCGCTGGCGTCGACCTCCTCGCCGCGTGCGAGACGCGCGAGCACGTCGGCGCGGCCGTGCCGGACACCTCGGGATTGGACGTAGAGCAGATCGCCGCCGTCGGTCCGCAGCGTGTAGCGGACGTCTCCGAGCGCCGTGCCGTCGGCCAGGACGATCTGCCAGTCGGCGCTGGCGCCCGGCACGAGCTTCCCGTTGAGCTCCGGACCGGTGAAGGTGCCGCCGGTGAGGGCCACGATGCGGCGACGGCCGGCGGCGGTCTCGCCGAGATCGAGCGGTTCGGCGACGGTGGCCGCCAATCGGTACACCTGGGTCAGGCGAGGCTGCGGAAGCTGATCGCTCATGGCCGGCGCAGCTCCCTGCGGGCTAGGCGTTGCTCATGGTGTCGTGGACGAACGTGGTGATCTTTGCTGCCAGTTCATCCGGCTGATCGAGCATCACGAAGGTGCTGGCCCCATCGATCACTTCCAGGCGGGCGTCGGCGAAGTCCGCCCGGAGCCGGCGGGCATGGTCCAGCGGAAAGAGCTTGTCGGCCGCACCCCACGCCAGCAGCACCGGCCTCGAGAACGATCGCAGATCATCGACCGCGTCGAGCGTGACGGACGGTTCCAGCGACTGCGTGACTCGCAGCGCGTCCTGGCGCGTCTCCGCGCTGTCGGCGAAGGCTCCGAAGATGGCGCGCGCTCGTGCGCCGGTCGGCGGCCGGGTGGCGCACACGCCCTTGAGGAACACTCGCCGGCCCACGCTCGATGCGAAGAAGCGCAGCAGCGCGGAACCCAACGCCGGCGATCGACGCATGAGCGCCACCATCGTGTCGAAACCCTTCGGCGGAAAGTGCTCATAGCTGTCACAGTTGGTGAGCACGAGGCGACCGATGCGTTGCAGGCCCGGGTGCTGTGTACCGAGCGCGGCCAGGCAGAGCCCGCCCCCCGTGTCGTTCCCGACCAGCGTCACGTCGCGCAGGTCGAGGGTCTCCAGCAGCTCGGGGATGCGTCGGGCGGTCGCCCGAGCCGACAGATCGGCTGCGGGCGCGGGATCGGCGTGCGCGCCGAGCGGCCAGGTCGGGACGATGCATCGCATGCCGTCGAGGCGTTCGACGACGTCGTCCCACAATGGCCCGGCGACCCACACTCCATGGACGAAGACGATCGTCGGACCGTCACCGGTGACGTGGACGCGGAGCGTCACGCCGTCGAGCTCGATGGCCTGTTCGGTCAGGGACATCCCCCAGAGCGTGCCCGCTCGGAGGTCTTCTCACTCCCGAGCTTCGTGGCGAGGCTACCGACCACCGGCTGCGTCGGTGCCGGGCTCTGAGACCGTCGCCTGGTTCACGTGGGAAAGGACGGAGACGACGCGGCGGCCGCGGTTCGTCTGGTGGTGACCGATCGTGGTGTCGGCGAAGCCGGCGGCACGGCAACGTTCGGCAAACGTGCGAGCCTGGTCGTCGGTCCAGCCGTGACTGGCCTGGCCGCGTGCCCCCGGTTCCACGCAACGCTCGATGGCGAGGAGACGACCCGACGGACCGAGCACGCGGAGGGCCTCCTCGAGCCCGGCGTCGAGGTCGCGCCAGTGGTGCACGGTCGCCAGCGACCACACGACGGTGGCCGAATCGTCGGGGACCGGCAGCGCTTCAGCGGTGCCCGCCAGGTAGCGCACTGCCGACGAACGGCGAGTGCGCGTCAACCGGCGGGCCACGTGCAGCATCACGGGCGCGGGGTCGATGCCGACGACCGAAGCAGCCGAGGTGGCGGCACGCCGGACCGCCACCCCGGGTCCGCAGCCGACGTCGACGACATGGTCGCCAGGGCCGGTGCCGGTCAGCCTGATGGCGAGGTCGGCGTCGGCGGCGCGTCCGACGGTGAAGGTCATCGCGGCGAGGAGGCCGCCGACGCCGGCGAAGCCCGGGTAGTGCGCGTGGTGGTTCGGTGCCGGCACCGAGCGGTCGACGGGGTTCGAAGTGGTCATGGGTCGACCTTGACACTTGAACCCCGGTTCAAGTCAAGTAGGTTCCATGGACGACGGCATGCTGACCATCGGCGAGGTCGCGCGACGGGCCGGCGTCGCGACCTCCACCGTGCGGTTCTACGAGCGGCGGGGCCTCCTCCCCGCCGACGCCCGTCGGTCAGGACAGCGCCGATATCACGACGAGAGCCTGCGCCGGCTCGTGTTCATCGGCATGCTCCAAGATGCCGGCCTGTCACTCGACGACATCGCGGGTGTGCTCGACGCCGCCCGCGTCGCCGACTGGAAGGCGATCGCCCGCCGGCGGCTCGGGGTCCTCGACGCCGACATCGCACGGCTGCAACGAGCGCGGGACGTGCTCGAGGGTGCCCTGCTCTGCCGCTACGACCACCCCGCAACCGAGTGCCGGATCATGGGTCAGGAGATCGATCGGCGCCTCGCCACGTCGGGATCCGACCCGACGCGAAGCGAGCGATAGTGCTACCGGATGCCGTAGAGCGCGAGCGCGCTGTCGGAGGTGATCTGGCGCTTCTGCTCGAGGTCGAGGCCCTCGAGCGCCTCCGCGAGCTCTTCCGTGACGCCCGGGAACTTGGCGTCCGGGTGCGGGTAGTCGCTCGCCCAGATGATGCGGTCGGCGCCGACGAGCGGTGATCGCGCCGTCATCGCCAGCATCGCCTCGTCGGGGTCGAAGCTGATCCAGCACTGCCGGCGGAAGTACTCCGAGGGCAGCATCGACAGGTTCTCGACCTCCCACTGGTACTTGCGGCAGTGGTGGTCGAGGCGCTCCAGCCACGGGACCAGCCAACCTCCGTTCGCCTCCAGGAACATGAACTTCGCGTCGGGGAAACGCTCGCAGACGCCGCCCGCGGTGATGAACGCGATGCTCGCCATCACGTCGAACGGGTTCGCGATCCCCTGGGTGAAGACCTGGAGCGGAATCGCGTCGGAGGGCTGGTCGGGGTCGAAGTCGTCGACGTACCGGCCGTTGGCGAGCATCGGGCGCGCCAGCCGCAGACCCTTCGACGCGCCCGGAAGATCGGCGGCGAAGAACGGGTGCAGCGCGATGGGCACGCCGGTGTCCGACGCCGCCTGCCAGATCGGGTCGTAGACCGCGTCGTTGAACGGCCGCCAGTCGATCGCAGGGTTCGGCCGCATGAACACCGACACCATGCCGGGGAGCGTCGCCACCCGGCGGATCTCGGCGGCGACGCGCCCGACGTCGTCCTCCTCGTGCAGCGGCGGTACCGCGCCCGCACCGAAGAGACGGCCCTCACCCTCCGACACGTGGTCCGAGCACCAGTCGTTGTACGCGCGGGCCTGTACACCGGCGAAGTCCACGTCGCGCTCGCTCTGCAGGGCCAGGAGCATCGTCGGGTACAGGACGGCGAGATCGATGTGGTCCTGGTCCATGTCCTGCAGGCGCGCCTTCGCGTTCCATGCCGCGGGACGCGTCTCCGTGTAGCGCATCTCGCCGCGGAACGCGCGCGCCCGGTCCTCGTCACTCGCACCGGCCACACCGGCAGCCGACATGCCGTTCGCCGGCGTTCGGTTCCCGTTGTAGAGGAGCCACTCCTCGCCGTCGGCGTCGGTCTCGATGTGCCAGATGCGGTCCCGGTACGCCGCGGGTGCGTAGTCGGGCATCGCGGTCGGGTGCTCGAGGATGTGCCCGTCGGAGTCGACGTAACGAAGGCCGTCGGTGGTCGCCATCCGCGTTCCTCCCTGTCGTCGCCGTCGGAGTACACCACCCGGCCCCGCCGGCGTCAACGCGACGCGCGAACGCGGCGGCGCGACGCAACCGCACGGTCAAGACCGTTCGGCAAAGTGCCACACAACGCCGCGAACACCTCGCAAGCCGGAACTTTCGGTCACTGCGCCCCGGCCCACCGATCGGCGCTCCGCGCCGAGGGTGACTACCGAACGGCCCCTGCTTCTACTGAAATGTTCGGTTTCCAAAAATGTCGTCGAACTGCTGGATGAACGTGAAGAACCGAGACCTCAACCTGATCCTCGCGGCCCTGTTCGAGCTCCGGCTCACCTGCCTCGAGAACCAGCGAACGTGGCACGCCATCGGAGACCTGGCCGAGCTCCTCGGCGGCGATCGGTCGGCCATGTTCTTCGGAGCCCCGGCCCCGGAACGGTCCAAGTGAGCAGGAATCGTTGATTCCCGTCGTCGTCACCCGGTCGGAGCGGTCGCGCCGCTATTCGGTGTCGACGCGCAGGTAGGTCTCGGCGAGCGCGCCCTCGGGCAGCCCGCCGAGCTGTGCGTTGGCGGAGTTCCACTCCCGGATGCGGGCGTCGAGCCCCTCGAGGTCGGTCATCTGCGTCACGTGACACCGCAAGGCGTCGATCTTGCGATCGAACGTCTCGGTGATGTCGACGAACACGTCGGCGGTGCCGGCGGTGGCGAGGTACATCTCGGGCACCGTCCACGGCGCCAACCCCTCCTCGAGCAGCTCCGGGTGCGCGAACTCGTTGCGGGCGTCGGGGTACACCGCGGCCATCGTCGCCTCGCCGGCGGCGAGGTGGTCGGGATGGCTGGCGTACATGCGCTCGAAGTTCCGGACCGGCGACTGGCCGACGACGCGCTGGGGTCGGACCCGGCGGATCACCCGGCTGATGTCGCGCCGGAGCTCGATGCTCGAGACCAGGCGCCCGTCGGGGTACCCGAGGAAGGTGACGTCGGTGACACCCACCACCTTCGCCGCCGCCCGCTGCTCGGCCTGGCGGATCTCCGCCATCGTCGAGCGCGGTACCGATGCGTCGAACCCGCCCGCCTCGCCGTTGGTGCAGATGCAGTACGCGACCTCGATGCCGGCGTCGGTCCAGCGCGCGACCGATCCGGCACTCCCGAAGTCGACGTCGTCCGGGTGCGCGGTGACCATGAGGATGCGTTCGACCGTGTCGTCCGACGGCATCGTTGGAAGCTACCCGCTCACACGAGCACCGGATCCCGGTCAGTTCACGGTCGGGCCCGTGTCGAGCGGGTAGTTCGCCGAGACCGCGAGGTCGCCGCCCTGGCGGCGCAGCACCGCGCGCCACAGCCCGGAGGGATCGGCCGTGAGCAGGTCGTCGGGCAGGGCGTCGACCACGAACCAGCCACCGAGCTCGAGCTCGCCGTCGAGCTGCTGGGGCCCCCACCCCGAGTAGCCGGCGAAGACCCGTACCGCTTCGAGGTCGCCCCGCACGTCGGCGGGGGCGCGACCCAGGTCGACGGTGCCGACCCGCCCGAGCAGTGGCTGCCACGCGTCCGAGTCCTCGATCCGGCCCACCCGGGCGAGGCCGATGACCGCTTCGTGCTGTTGCACCGGACCGCCCACGAAGGCGACCGCGGGCGGCGCGGCGACGTCGGCCCAGTCGGGCAGCGCCTCACTGATCCGGGCGTCGGTCGGCTGGTTGAGCACGAGCCCGACGGCACCATCGTCGGTGTGCTCGATCACGAACACCACCGAACGGAAGAAGTTGGGGTCGTCGAGCGTCGGCACCGACACGAGCAGGCGGCGGGCAGTCGGCGGCATCGTGCGACGGTCGCTCAGACCCCGCGGCGCACCGGCACGACGCCGGCGGAGGCGAGCTTGGAGCGGGAGCGAGATGCCGGGACCGTGTGCATACTCCTCGACCGGCACCTCGCGGGCGTCATCGGGCTCCCCTGCGGGGAGATCCCGGGCTCGCCGAAGAGGGTATTCGAGGAGAAGCGGTCGGCCGGACACGGGAGGACCGCCCGTACGATCATGGGGTGATCGACTCGGCGAGCGGAGGGCCGAACATGGGTGGTGCCGTGGCGTGGCTGCGGGCGGTGGTGGTGGACGCGGGCGATCCGAAGGGCACGCGCCGGTGACCGACTCGGTCGACCTGACCGCGCCGCAAGGCCACGCTCGGCGCCGGATCGCGCTCCGACTGCTCCTGCTCGCCGTCACCGCGATCGCGTTGTACCTGGTGCTGCCCGGTCTGATCGCGATGTTCGGATCGCTGCCCCAGCTCGAGGCGGTGTTCCCGGCCTGGTTCGTCCCCATCTTCGTACTGGAAGCCGCGGCGTTCGCCTGCATCTGGGCGTTGATGCGCATCGCGCTCCACACCGACAACTGGTTCGACATCGCGTGCGCGCAACTCACGGGGAACGCGCTGAGTCACGCGCTGCCGGGTGGCGCGGCCACGGGTGGTGCGACCATGTTCCAGATGCTCACGCGCGCCGGGTTCGACGGCGCGACCACCAGCACCGCGCTGACCGCGGTCGGCCTGCTCTCGACCGCCACCCTGTTCGTGCTGCCGGTCCTCGCCCTCCCCGCGATCGTGCTCGGGCTGGCGGTGAGGTCGGAGCTGTTGCAGGGCGCGCTCCTCGGCGGCGCCCTCGGCATCTTCCTCCTCACCGGCGCGTCGATCCTGCTGATCTCCGATCGCGTCGTGCGCAACGTCGGTCGGCTCTTCGACTGGATCGTGCGGCGTGTGCTCCGCCGGCCGACACCGGATCCAAGTCTCTCGCAGCGCTTCGTGGAAGCGCGTGACTTCGTGCGCACCGCGCTGGCGGAGAACTGGAAGCAGGCGGTGCCCGCCGCGCTGGGGAACCAGTTGTTCGACTTCCTGGCCCTCTACGTCAGCCTGCTCGCGGTCGGTTCGCGCGTCGATCCGGTGCTCGTGCTGCTCGCGTTCGTGGCCGGGAGCGCATTGGCGATGATCCCCATCACGCCCGGCGGGCTCGGGTTCGTCGAGGCGGGGCTCACCGGTGTGCTCGCCCTGGCCGGGGTCACCCCGGAGCACGCGGTGCTGGCGACCCTGCTCTACCGGCTGTTCTCGTACTGGCTCCCGCTGCCGGCCGGGCTCGTCGCCTCGATCCTCTTCCGCCGGCGCCACCGCACGACCACCGCCGCGGCCTGACGCGGCGCGCAGCTGCTCGCAAACACTCCGCGAACGTCCGAAGTCCTACGCGGGGGGAAACGTCCAGCGACCGGCGTGGGTGAAGCTGTCGCGTCCGGCCCAACCGGCGGCGCGCCACGCCTTGACCACCGAGGGCTCGACCGGTACGAGGTCGCCGTACTCCTGCGTGTCGTAGGACCAGTCGTACTTCGCGTCGTAGGCCCGGACGATCTCGGGTGCGGTCGGGGCCGCGGTCGCGGTCCCCTCGACGATCACGACGTCGGTCCCGCTCTCGAGATGGACGGTGACGCGCGGATCGGCGTCGATCGCCCGTCGGATCGTCGGGCTCCCGATGCTCAGGTGCAGGACCGCGTCGCGCCACACCCCCCACACCGGCCGAGCCGCGGGGCACCCGGTCGTGCCCGCGACCACCCAGTACGTGGGTGCCGCCTCCAACTCGCCTTCGACCCACGACCACGCCGGCGGCTCGTGCTCGCTCACCTCGCCGTACATCCGCAGCTCGTCACGACGTGGTTCCACGGCTCTCCTCTCGCGCACAGGACACGCAGACGGTGGTGCTCGGCAACGCGCGCAGGCGCTCGCCGCCGATCTCACCGCCACAGACCCTGCACGTCCCGTAGGTGCCGGCGTCGATCCGACGTTCGGCGTCGTCGAGCGCGTGCAGGTGGCGGCGGCGCTCGTCGATCAACGCAGCGACGCGTTGGCGCTCGAACGCGATGGTCGCGCCCTCGGGATCGTGCTCGTCGTCGATGTTCGCCCCTTCGGCCGATTCGACGATGCCCGCGAACTCCTGCTCGAGGGACGCGATCGCCGCCATGGCCTCCGCCCGCTCCCGCTGCACCTCGGCGCGGCGAACCGCGTCGTCGTCAGTGGCCACGACCCCAGAATGCCGCGAGCTCGGGGGCGTCCTCGGCGGCCTGCTGGGTCCCGAGCGCGAGTGCGGCGGGGACCTCGGCGGGATCCATGAGGTTGGTGGCGAGCGGGAGCCGGCTGTGGCGCACCTCGACCTCGGTCCCCGACGCCTGCAGCGCGGCGATCTCACGCGCGGTGCCGCCCGGTGTCATCGTCATGCGCCCCTCCGGGACGTCGCCCACGATCGGGAACACGAGCGCGCGCCCGGCGCCGGCGACGAGGTCGGAGTGGATGCCGCTCCCCGAGACCCCACCGTCCATCGCCCGACGGTCACCAACCGGTTGGGGCGCGAACAGGCCCGGCACCGACGCGCTCGCCGCCACCGCGCGCGCCAGGCGCACCCCGCTCTCGTCGTGGAGCACCAGGCGCTCGCCGGTGTACGCGTCCATCGCGCTGACGACCAGGCGATGCGGGGGCCAGTGCCAGGTCTGCGTCATGAGCACCACGCTCGCCGGCAAGTGGTTGACGCTCGGCGTCCGCGCCGCGAGGGCAGCGGCACCGATGGCGCGTATCACGTCGGGCGCGGCGTCGGCGGCCTGGTCGAAGAGGTCGACCGCCCGTTGCTGACTGGGTGTCAACGTCGTCGCCGGCGCGAGGCGACCGATGAGGCCCGGGCGCCGCTCGACGACGCGGATCAGCCGACCGAACCGATCGAGCCGCCCGGCGGCGACCACGGTGGCCAACACCGACCCCGCCGACGTCCCCACCACCCGGTCGGCGGCCGCGACCGCGACCCCTCGGCGCTCGAGCTCGCCGAGGTACGCGGTGAGCCAGGCGACGAACACGACGCCACCACCACCGAGCACGAGGGCGCGGTCGACGCCCTCGCCGTAGCGGGCGTCGAACGAGATCGGGCGGGCGAGGCCATCGTCGGTCACGGTGCACGACCGTAACCGGACCGCGCGACTCAGCCGGCCGCGAACCAGTTGCCGTGCAGACCGTTGGGCACCCGCTGGGGGATGTGCACGCGTGCCCGTGGCGGCCCGGGAAACGTGTCGGCATCCCACACGTACAGCCAGGAGCGACCGTCGTGCGAGCGACGTCCCGAAGGTCAGGTACCAGCCGTCGAGCTCGTCGGTGCCACCCGGGCGGGGCGCGAACACCACCTCGCCGATCACCGCACCGGTGTCGAACGACTCCCACGCCCCGGTCTCGAGGTCGACCCGGCAGAGGACGTCGTGCTCACCCGAGGTGCGCGCAGCACCGGACGCCGCGCCGACGGTGACGTACCGGTGGCGCCGGCCCAGACGGCGGTCGTCGACGCGCGGGAACTCGCTGATCCCGTCGTGCAGCACCGTGCGCTCCAACGTGCCGGCGGCAGGGTCGAGCACGGCGCGCGTGTACGCCCCGGCCACCGGCGTGTGCGGGTCGAGGAACCCGAGGGTGTTGAACGCGGGGAAATCGACCACGATGTTGCTGCCGTCCTCGTACGCGTTGGCGAGATGCCACACCCAGAACGTGTCGGACTCGATCCACCCGATGCCGCCATCACGGTCGCGGGGCACCACCGCGACCCGCATGCCGAGCTCCGGCTTCCACTGCAGCAGTGGTCCGCCCGCGCTCATCGCGGCCAGGTCGAACACCGCGGGCCCGAGGAAGAGCACGAGGTGGTGCTCCGTGATCGCGCAGTCGTGGACCATGTAGCCGCGGTCGACCGGTTGGATCGGTTGTGCAGCGCGCGACACCCGGCCGTCGGCGCCGACCACCGCCCAGCTCAGGAACGGCTCCTCGACGTCGTACCGGAAGAGCACCAGGTCGCCGGTCCGCGGGTCGACCTTGGGATGCGCGCACATCCCGGCGGGCAGTCCCCCGGCGAAGTCGTAGCGACCGACGGTCTCGAGCGCGTCCGTGACCTCGTACGGCGGTGTGCCTTCCTCCAGCGCGAGGTAGCGGCCCGCGTGGCGGACGATGTTGATGAAGGCGTCGAGCTTGATCGGCCAGCCCGGGTCCGGGTCGGGGCCCAGGACCGACGGGTCGACGAACGCGGGGGTCATCAACCCCCCGAAGAGGGCCTTGCCCGCGCGCTCCTCGGCCTGCAGCCCACGGGTCTCCACCCACCGGTTCCGGTAGCGCGGGCGACCCCCGTCGAGCCACACGCCGTGCAGCATCCCGTCACCCTCCATCGGGTACGTGTAGCTGCCGAGGGGCGGGAACTTGGGGTTCGGCCCGTTGCGGACGTACGCGCCGGTGAGCTCCATCGGCAGGTGGCCCTCGACGGTCAGGTCGGCGGCGTCGATCTCCCGGTGGACGGGGGCGAAGCGGCCCGAGAGGTACGGGTTGCGCTTCGGATCGACGAGCTCGAGGGGGGACATCCTGCCGCGGCCTCCGGATCACTCACGTCGTGCTGCCCGCCGCGAAACTATGTCCGGGCGCGATGTCGAGATCGGGATCCCGGCTCCGACGGAGGGGGTGAGGCGGCCACGAGGGTCGCCTCGGTCCGAGCACACGAGACACCGACACACCGACACACCGACACACCGAGGGAGTGACCTCATGAAGTACATGCTGATGATCTACGGCAACGAGGAGCTGTGGGGCTCCTTCCCGGAGGAGGAGCTCGCGCAGGTCGTCGCCGACACCAACGCGCTGCAGGCCGAGCTGAAGGCCTCGGGTGAGTTCGTCTGCGCCTACGGCGTGGGCGACCAGGTGCTGGCCAAGACGGTGACCATCGCCGGCGGCGTGCCCGCGGTCACCGACGGCCCGTACCTCGAGGCCAAGGAGTACCTGGGCAGCTTCGACATCGTCGACGTCGACAGCCTGGAGCGGGCGCTCGAGATCGCGGCCCGGGTGCCGTTCGCCCGCTTCGGCCAGGTCGAGGTGCGACCGCTGATGCACGAGGCGCCGGACAACGCATGACCGCCCCGCCGGCCACCGAGGACCTGCTGCGCACGCTCGCGCCGCAGGTCCTCGGCGCGTTGGTGCGCCGGTACGGCCACTTCGATGCCGCCGAGGACTCGGTGCAGGAGGCACTCCTCGCCGCCGCGGTGCAGTGGCCGGCCCAGGGACGACCCGACAACCCGGCGGCGTGGCTGTCGACCGTGGCGACGCGACGGATGATCGACCAGCTGCGCGGGGACGGCGCCCGGCGGCGACGCGAGGACGACATCGCCCCCCGACTCCGCGCCGACCGCGACGTGATCGTGCCCGCGGACGACGACACGCTGACGTTGCTCTTCCTGTGCTGCCACCCCGTCCTCTCGCCACCCTCGCAGCTGGCGCTGACCCTCCGCGCGGTCGGCGGTCTGACCACCACGGAGATCGCGCACGCGTTCCTCGTCCCCGAGGCCACGATGGCCCAGCGCATCAGCCGGGCGAAGCAGTCGATCAAGGCGTCGGGGGCGACCTTCCGGCTCCCGCCGCTCGAGGAACGCGCCGCCCGGCTCGGCGTCGTGCTGCACGTCCTCTACCTCGTCTTCAACGAGGGCTATGCGACCTCGGCCGGTGACGACCTGCAGCGCGCCGATCTCACGACCGAGGCGATCCGCCTCACCCGTCTGCTGCACGAGACGCTGCCCGACGACGGCGAGGCCACCGGCCTCCTCGCGCTGATGCTCCTGACCGAGGCCCGCCGGGGTCAGCGCAGCCGAGCCGACGGCGCGCTCGTGCCCCTCGACGAGCAGGACCGGTCGCAGTGGGACCACGCGCTGATCACGGAAGGCGTCGCGCTGATCGCCTCGACGCTCGGGCAGGTCCCGCTCGGCCCCTACCAGCTCCAGGCGGCGATCGCGGCGGTGCACGACGAGGCACCGAGCGCGGAGGACACCGACTGGGCGCAGATCCTCGCCCTCTACGAGGTCCTCGACCAGGTTGCACCCAACCCGATGGCGACGCTCAACCGCGCGGTGGCGGTGGCGGAGGTGCACGGGCCGGCGGCGGGGCTCGACCTGCTCGCCACCCTCGACGACGATGCGCGCGTCGCCGACCACCACCGGCTGCTCGCGGTGCGCGCGCACCTGCTCGAGCGCGCCGGCGACCTCGATGCCGCACGCGCCGCGTACCGCGAAGCGGCGAGGCGCACGACCAGCCGCCCGGAGCAGCGCCACCTGGAGGCGCGGGCGGCCCGCCTCAGTTGACGCGGCTCAGGTCCACTGCGCCAGCTCGATGACCACGTTCGCCGGCCCGACCAGGAACACGAGCTTCCGCTCGTGGAAGTCCATGGGTTGGTTGCGGGTGGGGAACCCGGCGGCGTCGAACGCGGCGACGGTGGCGTCGAGGTCGTCGACCCGGAAGCACAGGTGGTTGAAGCCGGTGCCGGCGAGGTCGCCCGAGGTCCGGTCGACCAGGTGCTCCGGACGGTAGAAGCGCAGCAGCTGCACCTCCTGGTGCGGCTCGGCGCCGGGAACCGACAGGGTCACGTGGTCGGCCTCCATGCCCGGAATCCCCATGTACGCGTCCATCGTGGCGCCCGAGATGCGGACCGACTTCGTGACCTCGAAGCCCAGCACCGCGAAGAACTGCACGGCTTCGTCGACGTCGAAGACGGCGATGGTGGCGTGGTCGAACGTGGCGTCCATCAGCGCGGCTCGCCGCTCACGCCCGTTGGTCGAGCTGCACGTAGTTGCCCTCGGGATCGCGCAGGAACGCGCTGCGCACGCGGCCGCCGGGCGGTTCGCCGTACATCGACGGTGTCCGCCCCGGGACCCTCACCGCCCATCACGACGGTGACATCGGCCGCGCGCACCCGCGCCAGCATGTCGTCGAGGTCGTCGACCCAGAACGCGAAGTGGTGGCAGCCCATCTGGAACAGCTCGGCCGGCTGACCCTTGATGTCGTTCGTGATCTGCTGGTCGAGCACGATGAAGCTCGCGTGCGGGCCGTCGAGCCAGCGCAGGTAGACGGCCCGACGCTGGGCGGGCTCCTGTCCCGGGCCCTGGGGGAACTCCTCGATGTTGTCGGCGGTGACGCGCAGGCCGAGGACGTCGCGGTAGAACCCGAGCGCCACCTCCATGTCCCGGACGCCGACCGCGATGTGTGACACCGCCTCGATGGTCATGGCGCGGACACTACTGCGACCGCTCGCCGTCGTTCAGGGAGTAGCGGCGTACGCCAGGAGGCGGTCCGCGAGCTCCCGCGGGTGCGCCAGGGCGGGGAGGTGTCCGCCGCCCATCTCGTCCGGCACGATGCCGAGGCGCTCGCGCACCACCCGACGCTGGAAGTCGGCTGGGAAGAACCGGTCGTCACGGCAGAGGAGGAAGCGGGTCGGCACGTCGGGCCACGCCGCGAGCGGCCAGGGGAGGTCGAAGACGGTCCCCGACTGGGCGCGTACGTGCGCGGCCGACTCGGCCGCGACGTCGGGCGGCACGTCGTGCAGGAACGTCACCACCGGGTCGTCGGACGCGTCGGGCCCGCGGGCGTCGGCGTGCCCGGTGTTGGTCCACCACGCCGCGCCGGTCTCGCCCGGACGCGGCACCATCGCCGCCACCAGCACCATCAGGTCGACCGGCACCTGGTCGCACACCAAGGGCGCGACGAACCCGGCCAGCGACTGTGCGACCAGCACCAGATCGCCGCGGTCGCCGATGGCCGCCACCGCGGCGTCGACGTAGTCCGGCAGTCCGGCGGTGTCGTCGTCGCAGGGAAAGGTGGGGGTCACGACGTCGTGGCCGCGGTCACGCAGCTGCGGCGCGACGAGATGCCAGTACCAAGGGTCGGACCCGGCACCGTGGAGGAGCACGAAGGTCGCCATGGCGCGACGCCTACGAGGTGCGCGCGACGAGCTTGAACACCGCGCCCGTGGGGTCGGCGGCGGTGGCGAGGCGCCCGTACGGCGTCTCCTCCGTGCCCATGAGCACCTCACCGCCGAGGGCCACGATCTCGGACAGCGCGACGTCCGTGTCGGCGACGCCGAAGTACACCGACCAGCTCGCCGGGACACCGTCGGGGAGGAAGTCCGCCGCGTCCATCACGCCCGCGCACTGCTCCTCGCCGACGTCGAGGGTCGTGTAGCGGAACTCGGGCGAGTCGCTCTCGACCCGCGTCGTCCAGCGGAACACGTCGCGATAGAAGTCGAGGCTGGCGTCGTAGTCGCGAGTGTGCAGCTCGAACCACGCCGGCGCGCCCGGTTCGCCGATGATGCCGAAGCCGCGGTGCTCGCCCGGCTGCCACATCCCGATCACCGCGCCGCCCACGTCGACGATGACCGCCATGCGACCGAGCGTCATGACGTCCATCGCCGGCACCATCACCTGCCCGCCGTGCTCGACCGCCCGGGCGACCGTCGCCTCGGCGTCGTCGGTCGCGAGGTAGACGGACCACAGGTCGGGGACGCCGGCGCTGCCGTCGTTGCGCATGCACCCGGCGACGTGGATGCCCTCGGACAGGAAGTTCACGTACCCGCCGTAGTCCTCACCCGGGTCCTCGACCGTCCACCCGAAGAGGCGGCCGTAGAACTGACGGCTCCGGTCGGGATCCGTGGTCAGCAGGTCGACCCAACAAGGGGCCCCGACGGGGGCGTCGTCGCGCTTGGGCACGGTGGCTCCTTCGATCGAGTCCCCGCGGGCCGGGAACGCTCAGCCGGTTGGACCGCGGCGGCGCCGAGAACTCATCGGTGGTCCTCACCCGGCGGGCTCGAGGATCACCACGGGAATGGTCCGGTCGGTCTTCTCCTCGTAGTCGCCGAAGCCCGGGTAGTCCTGCTTGTTCCACGCCCAGAGCCGGTCCCGCTCCTCCGCGTCGGCGACCCGCGCCCGCACCCGCCGGGTCTCGGTGCCGAGCTCCACGGTGGCGTCGGGGTGGGCGACGAGGTTGTGGTACCAGGCCGGATTGACCGGGGCACCGGCGAACGATGCGAACACGATCAGGTCGTCGCCCTGCTCCCGGTAGAGCACCGGCGACTCGCGCTCCTGGCCGGTCTTGGCGCCGGTCGTGTGGAGGATCAGGAGCGGCGCGTTCCCGAACGACTCGACCTTGCCGCCATTGGCACGAAACTCCTCGATGATCTTCTGGTTCCAATCGCCGGCCACGGCGCGCTCCTCGGTACGGACAACGGGATTGCACCCTACGCGGAGGCGGTGTCAGCTCGCGAAGTCCCACAGCCACCGATAGAAGTTCGTGCGCTCCGGATCGGGTTCGACCCCGTACGCGTCGAGCAGGAGGCCCTCCCATCCGTCCCCGTAGTTCCACTCGGTGCTCCACGTCGCCACCGCGAGGTCGGCCCAGCGGTCGGCGACACCGAGCCGCCCGAAGTCGACGTGCCCGACGCAGGTGCCATCGGCGTCGAGCACGGTGTTGGGTGCGCACGCGTCGCCGTGACACACCACGAGCCGGTCGACCGGGGGCGCATCACGCTCGACGACCGCCGCGGCACGGACGACGCGCTCGTCGACGGACCACGAGAACGGGCAGTCGTCGACGGGGAGCGCGTCGTGCAGCGCGCGCAACCCGCGCCCGAGCCCGGTGACGGCCACCTCGGGGCGAGCGATCCACTCGGGTGCCACTGCGGACGCACCCGACAAGGCCGAGGTCACCATCCACGAGCCACCGTGCGCCGTACCGAGGTCGAGGACGCGCGGCACCACGGTGTGGTGCGCCGCCCACTTCAGTCGCTCGGCTTCGACGGTGAGGTCCGGCGCCTCGCCCGCGGGCGACCACTTCACGAACACGCGGTCGTCGCCGGCACCGACCTCGAACGTCAGGCCACCGAGCTCGTTCTCCCACACCGCCCGCGCCGGCCGACCGGCGGCGATCGTCACGACCACGTCGGGAACCACGACCTCGGTCGGCGGCTGGCCGACGCGGTGTTCGGAGTCAGGCATCGAGACGAGCGCGGAGGCCGCGGAACCACGGGATGCGTCGGACTCGCGGCACGTGCCTGCGCCCGGCACTCGGCGTCACCGAGGCAGTCTCGCGTCTGACGACGCCGGCTGATCCTGCGCGCAGTTCACCGCATGCGGGCAACCGCGCGCATGATCAGGTGGACTCGGCGGCGCGCTTGATCGCGGCGAGGGTCTGCGGGATGCCGGTCTTCGCCTTCTCGACCCGATCGTCGATCTGCGCGGCCGCGTCATCGCCGAAGAGCTCACCGAACAGCTCCATCCCGCTCGGCAGGAACTCCCAGGACTCGGTGAGCTCGGTGCCGCCGTCGACGGGCGCGAACGAGTAGCCCCACCGCGCGATCGTGCCGTGCACGACGAAGGCGAACTCGCGTCCGGGGTCGGCGGCCACGACCTCCGAGCGGGTCTCCCAGGTGCGCTCGGGGAGCTCGTTGCGGCCGGTGAACCACGCGCCCACGCGTGGGCCCTCGCCCTCGTCCCACCAGCAGGCCGTGCAGACCGGGCTCCACTCCCCCATGCGGGTGATGTCGGAGACCATGGCGTAGAGCTCGTCGGGTGGGCGCGCGACGATGACGGAATCCGAGTGGGTGAGGCGGTCCATCGCCACAGCTTGCCCCATCCGCAGCCGCAGACGTAGACGCGAGGAGTCGCCATGGCCCGCAAGTTCGCCACCGCCGATCGCGTGGACCGCGACGCGCTCCTCGAGTTCCTCCGGCCCCGCCACCGCGGCCTGTTGGCGACCACCCGCGGCGACGGTCGGCCCCAGCTGTCCCCGGTCACGTGTGGCGTCGACCCCGAAGGTCGCATCGTGATCGCGACGTACCCGCGGCGCGCCAAGACGAGGAACGCACGGGCGAACCCGATGGTGTCGATGTGCGTGCAGTCGGACGACTGGAACGGTGAGTACGTGCAGGTGGACGGGCGGGCCGAGGTGCTCGACATGCCGGAGGCGCTCGACGGGCTGGTCGACTACTTCCGTTGCATCTCCGGCGAGCATCCGGACTGGGACGAGTACCGCGACGCGATGCGGCTGCAGGACAAGTCGTTGATCCGCATCACGATCGAGCGTTGGGGACCGATCGCCACCGGCGGCTTCCCACCCGACCTCGACGGTCGTTAGCCGGTCGCGTTGGCGACCACGAGCTCGACCTCGAAGCCGTCCTGGTCCTCGAGGTAGGCGACCTCGGCGCCGCCCGCAATCGGGTGCAACCCGTCCGTCGGCATCTCCGACCAGCCGTGGCCGGCGGCGTCGCGCGTCAGCTCACCCAGCATCACGAGATCGCGCACCCGGAAGGCCAGGTGGTTGAGGCCGGGCCGGAAGCGGCTGTAGAGCATGCCCGGCACCATGTCGGGCGACTGCTCGAGGGCGATGGTGAAGCCGTCGGCGTGACGGAACACGAGGACCCCCTCGGCGGCGCGGTCGAGGTCGAGGTGATACCCGAGGCCGCCGAGCAACCAGCTCCACGACCGTTTGGCGCGACCGAGGTCGGGGACCCACAACGTCAGGTGGTGCAACATCGTCCGAAGATAAGAGATGAAGCGGAGCCGTGCCCGGAGGCACTCGACGGCGGTCGCGATGAGTTCACCTGCAATTCGGGATCGAACGGGGTAGGTAGGAGCGCAGGACAGCACCCGCGAGCGAAGGAGCACGCCATGGGAAGGCCCGTCGTCCACTTCGAGGTCATGGCCAAGGACGCCGATGCGATCCGGTCCTTCTACACCGACCTCTTCGACTGGAAGATCGACGCCGACAACCCGCTGAACTACGGCATGGTGTCGCCGGACGACAACGCGCCCGGTGGCGCCGGGACCAGCGGCATCGCCGGCGGCATCGGCCAGATGCCCGACGGCCACGACGGCTACGCGACCTTCTACGTCGACGTCGACGACGTCGAGGCCGCACTCGGCCGGGCCGAGAGCCTCGGCGGCAGCCGGCTCATGGGACCCGAGACCGTGATGGAAGGCCTCACCATCGGGCTCTTCGCCGACCCCGAGGGGCACGTCGTCGGCGTCGCCGCCCAGGGTTGATCCCTCACCCACGACCAGATGCGGCAGGGCGCGAACGATGGGCTCTACGGTGGATGGCCGATGATCCCGGGTGAGCTGCTCACCACCCCGGGATCGACGAGGTACGCCTGAGCCGACAACGGAGGTCACGATGGGCGAGGACGCGCAGCCGCACTACGCCCGGCCGGGCTGGTTCACGCAGCACGTGTTCAACCCCGTCGTGGCCCTCCTCACCCGGGCCGGGATCAGCGTCTGGGGATCACGCGAGCTGCGCGTGCGGGGCCGCACCAGTGGGGAATGGCGCACGACGCCGGTGAACCTCCTCACCATCGAGACCACGAACTACCTCGTCGCGCCCCGGGGCGAGACCCAGTGGGTGAAGAACCTGCGGGTGGCCGGCACCGGCGAGCTCCGGGTCGGCCGCCGGACCGAAGGCTTCCGGGCCACCGAGATCACCGATGCCGACAAGGTGCCGATCCTGCGGGCGTACCTGAAGCGCTGGAAGGCCGAGGTGGGCGTGTTCTTCGACGGCGTGAGCGCGACCTCGAGCGAGGCCGAGCTCCAGCGCGTCGCCCCCGACCACCCGGTGTTCCGGATCGAGACCACGCCCCGATGACCGGCGACCCGGGGGACGTCGGGCATCATGGCGGGATGCCCCGGTGTCACACCGGCGGCGCCAGTCGAGAGGGGAATCGATGAGCACGGAAGTCGCGGTCGCCGACGGCGCGACCATGTCGAGGTTCGAGGCGTCGCTGGAAGCCGAGCACGCGGCCGAGCGCGACCTCATGAAGGCGCTGGTGAGGTCGGTCCTGCTCACGATGCCCGTGACGATCGCCATCTTCGTCTTCATCGCCGCGGTGGCGATCAGTGACAAGACCGAGTGGTACGTGTGGCTCAGCCTCGGGGTGGGCCTCGGCGTGATCGGCGGGTTCCTGCTGGGCGCGTTGGCGGGTGCCACCATCAACGCCCACAAGCTCGACGAGGTCGACCGCCACACCTACGGCGCCTGACCCTCCTCGCCCCTTCGCGTCAGGAGGGCGTGCACGACCGACGCACCGGGCACGAGCCCGACGCACTCGTAGCCGCCGGCCACCCCGGCGTCGCCGTCGAAGATCCGCTCACCACCGCCCAGGAGGACGGGCGCGATGGCGACGTGGAGGTCGTCGACCAGGCCGGCACGCAGGTACTCGCGCACCGTCGCCGCGCCACCACCCAGACGCACGTCGGCGCCGTCGGCCGCCGTGAACGCCCGGGCGAGCGCGTCCTCGATGCCACTGGTGACGAAGTGGAACGTCGTCCCGCCGTCCATCTCGACCGGCGGGCGCGCGTGGTGCGTGAGCACGAACACGTCGCAGTGGTACGGCGGCTCGTCGCCCCACCACCCCTTCCAGTCCTCGGTGCCCCAGTCGCCGCGCACCGGGCCGAACATGTTGCGGCCCATCACCCAGGCGCCGATGCCGTCGAAGCCCGCGGCCAGGAAGTCGTCGTCGACGCCGGTGGTGCCGCCGGGCTCGCCGATCATCTCCCGGCCGGTGCGGGTCTCGAAGATCCACTCGTGCAGCCGGGGCCCACCGACGCCGAGCGGGTGCTCGAGGTCCTGGTCGGGCCCGGCGACGTAGCCGTCGAGCGACATCGACATCGCGTGGACTCGTAGCTTCGGCATGGTCGTCTCCTCCGTCGCGGGGTGCTCTCACCCCGTACGTCGGAGCCGATCGACGGATCTCGACATGTCACGCGGCGAGCCTCCGGTGCGGGTGCAGCATGACGCCGTTCGACGACGCCGTCGAGCGAGATGAACTCGGAGACGAACAGGGTGCTCACAGGGTGGCCAGGTAGGCCGCGAAGCGGTCGAGGGAGCTGTTGAAGCCCTCCCGGGCCTCGGGCGTGGCGAACTGCTCGGGCAGGTCGGACTGGTGGATGTGCACCTCGGTGCGGCCGTCGCCGAGATCGGTGAACGTCGACGTGGAGGTGATGCCGAACTCGGGTTCGGTCCACACGAGCTTCTCGGGCTCGACCACCTCGACGAACACGCCCCGGCTCGGGTACTCCTCGCCGGTCTCGTCGTTCACCATGATCGTCTCGAAGCGACCGCCGGCCCACGGCTCGATCGTGATGTTCGCCAGCGGCGTGCTCACGCCGACCGGCCCCCAGAAGTGGGTGAGGTGCTCGGGCTCGATCATGCACCGGAACACGACCTCCCGCGGCGCGTCGAACACGCGGGTGATGTCGAGCTGGTGGGTCTCGGTCGACTCGGTCATGGCTGCTTCCCTTCGGTGGTGGGTCCTTCGGTGGTGGACGGTCTCGGTTCCTGGAGCTCGCGCAGGTGCCGGTCGAGCTGGTCGAAGCGCTCGGCCCAGATCCTGCGGTTGCGTTCGATCCAATCGACCGCGCCGTCGAGCGCCTCGGGCTCGAGGTGGCACGGACGGAACTGCGCACGGCGCGCTCTCGAGATCAGCCCGCTCCGCTCGAGCACCTTCAGGTGCTTCGAGATCGCGGGCAGGCTCAGGGCGAACGGCTCGGCGAGCTCGTTGACCGTGGCGTCCCCCGCCGCGAGACGGGCCAGGATGGCCCGCCGGGTCGGGTCGGCCAGGGCGGCGAACGTGGCGTCGAGCTTGTCCTCGGTGAGCGTGGGCGTCGGCACCCTTGTAGTTTGCCAGATAGTTAATTAACTGTCAAGCGAAATACAGTCAGGCCAGGACCTGAACCACCAGGAGGGCGACGTCGTCGTCGCGGGGGCTCAGCTGCACCGCCAGCTGCTCGGAGCACTCCTGGTTCCCGAGGCCACCGCACTCGTCGAGCAGCTCACCCAACCGCGCGATGCCGCGGTCGAGCGATTCGCCCCGGCGCTCGATCAGGCCGTCGGTGTACATCACCACGCGGTCCCCCGGCCCCAGCGGCACCTCCGCGGTGGCGTAGGTCGAGTCGGGTCGCACGCCGAGCGGCAGCCCCGGGGTGACCGTCGACACCGCTCGGGCGCCGTCCGCGGTGCGGACCAACGGGGCGAAGTGGCCGGCCAGCGAGAACGTCAGTCGCAGTCGGTCGAGGTCGAGCACCGCGACGCAGCACGTGGTCATGGGCACGTCTTCGCCGAGCAGCGTGAGCTCGATGCGGTTGACCAGGCGCAGGATCTCGTCGGGCTGTCGGTGGTCGACGGCCACGGTGCGCAGCACGTTCCGGAGCTGCACCATGTGGGCGGCGGCTTCGGCGCCGTGGCCGGCGACGTCGGCGATCACGAGCACGAGATGCGCGTCGTCGAGCAGGAACGCGTCGTACCAGTCACCCCCGATCGCGTGCTCCTCGGCGGCCTGGTAGACCGCGCCGATGTCGAAGCGATCACCCTCCGGGAGCTGGTCGGGCAGCGCGGAGCGCTGCAGCAGCTCGACGGCGGCGCGCTCGCGGGCCGCGACCCGCTCGGCTTCGCGGAGGCGCTGCTCCCCCTGCACCACGGTGGTGACGTCGCGCGACGCCGAGATGTAGCCGTCGCCGATCTTCACGATGCGCAGGTCCCAGTACCCGGCGCGCACCGTGCCGTCGCGCGCGGCGATCTGGTACGGCATGCGCTCGCCGACGAACGGCTCGCCGGACTCGACGACGTCGTGGAACCGTTGCCAGAGTCCGGACTGCCGCCAGGCCGGGAACAGCGCGCTCAGGCGGACGCCGACCAAGTCGTCGGCCGAGCGAGCGCCGCCCTCGACGCTGCTGCGGTTCACGAAGCTCAGCTCGTAGTCGACGATCTCGCCGTCGCCGTCGCGCACCGCGTGCCCGATGGCGACGTTGTCGAGCATGGCGTCGAGCGCGGAGCGGAACAGGTCCTGGGCGCGCCGCAGCACGTCGACCTCGGCGGCCTGGGCTTCGAGCGCCTCGGTGATGTCGGACCCGGTGGCGACGAGGTAGGCGGTCGTGCCGCCGTCGGTGTCCTCCACCAACGGGGAGAGCGCGAGGTCGACCATGCGGCGGGTGCCGTCGCCGAGGTAGTAGTCGCTCGTGGTGCGGAACGGCTCGCCGGAGGCGAGCGTCTGCTCACACCAGGAACGCAGTCGGGCCGCCAACGCCGGGTCCTGGTTCCACCACCCGCACTCCCAGAACGGCATGCCGATCGTCTCCGCCCGGACGAAGCCACACCCCTCGATCGAGAGCTGGTTGGCGTCGAGCAGGCACCCGGAGGCGTCGAGGATGCCGGAGAACATGAGCGGCGTCTCGTACAGCGCCTGGAACCAGCGCGAGGCGAGGCCCGGGCTCACGGGCGCGCCCGACTCGAGCCACCGCTCGACCTCGCCCTCCCGGCTCACCGGCCTCCAGCACCGCTCCGTCGGCCGCGGTCGACCGCTCGTGGCCCGATCATGCCACGACCCGCCGCCGACGCCACCCGGGTCACGAGCGGCCGCGCCGCTCGGCCAGCCCCCGTACGAAGGCCGCCTGGCCGGCATGCTCGAGGTCGTCGGTGACGACGCTGACCAGTCGCACGCCCAGCGACACGGGAGGGTCCCAGCGCTCGTCGACGATGCGGTCCAGGTCGGCAGGGCGGAGGCCGCCGACGTACCGGATCGTCTGCTCGTGGACCGCGTCGAAGTACTGGAGCAACAGCGGGCCTTCCACCTTCACCGCGCCGACCTCGTCGCGGTCGTGGCCGTATCCGGTCGCGTGGGGCGGGAACGGCAACCCGAAGCGCTCGGCCCAGCCGCCCGCGACCCACTGCTGCTCGGTGCCCGCGACCCCGGCGACGTGGTCGTCCTGGATGCGGGTGAGATGCCACACCAGCCAGGCGATGCAGTTGGCGTCGGGATCCGGGCGGTAGGTCAGCAGGTCGAGGGACGCACCCTCGACCGCGCCGTGCGTAGCGTCCCGGATGCGTCCGAACGCGTCGACCAGCAGACCGTTGACGTCCATCGGTTCATTCTGCCCGCCGGCTCCGCCGCCCGCGTTCAGGCGCCGAGCCGGGCCCGGATGGCCAGCTTGTCGGGCTTCCCGGACCCCAGCCACGGGACGTCCGCCTCGGCCCAGATCTCGATCCGGGTCGGCACCTTGTACCCCGAGATCTGCTCCCGGGCGTGGGCGGTCAGGGCGTCGGGATCGATGGTGCGGCCCTGCGCCGGCACCAGCACCGCGGTGACCTCCTCGCCGCGCTCGGGATGCGGCGTGCCGAGCACGAACGCGTAGAGCACCTCGTCGAACTGCTCCTCGAGGAACAGCTCGACCTCGCGGGGCGCGACGTTGGCGCCGCGCGACTTCACCATCTCGGTGAACCGGCCGACGAAGTACGGGCGGCCCGCATCGAGGAACACGCGGTCACCCGTGTGGAGCCAGCCGTCGTCGTCGAACACCTCGGCGCGTTCGCGCTTGTAGTAGCCGTGCATGAGCCCGTAGCCGCGGACGAGCAGCTCCCCTTCCTCGCCTTCGCCCACGTCGCGGCCGGTGTCGGGATCGACGACGCGGTGCTCGACCGAACCGATGTTGCCGACGGTCTCACTCATGCCGCGGTGCGCGGGGACGCCGGGTACCGGCGACTCGACCAGCGCGACGTCGGCGGGGCCGACGGTGAGTCCCGGGATCGCCGGGAGGTCCCGTCCGGGGAAGGACGGATGGTCACGCATCGACTGCAGCAGCGTCGGCCATCCGAGCACGTGCGTCGCCTGCTCGCGTTCGATGAGGTCGAGGGCGGCGCCCGGCTCGAACCGCTCGATGCACAGGACCGTCGCCCCCGACTGCAGCGCGGCGCCGAGCACCAGCGTGCCGCCGATCCAGAAGAACGGGAATGCGCAGAAGAAGCGCGGCGGCCCGGCGCCGCTCCGCAAAGCGGCCAATGCGCGCGTCGCCCGCACGACGGTGCCGTGCGTGTGCACGACTCCCTTCGGCTCGGCACTGGATCCCGACGTGTAGGTGACCTGCGCCAGGTCGCCGGGAACCACTTCGCGCTCGACCGCGCGCACCAGGTCGTCGCCGATCGCGGCCGCGGCGGCGGGGAGCGCGTCGAAGTCGACCGGGGTCGCCCACGCACGGTCGATCGGGCCGGTCATCCAGACCGCGCGCAGGTAGGGCGCGTCGGGGAGGAACAACCTCGCGTTCGTCGCGGCGGCGAGGTCGGGGACGGCCGCTTCGAGCATGTCCTGCATGTCGCGGCCGAGCACCGAGCGCGCGGTGAGCAGCGTGTCGACGTCGCCGATGCGCAGGACGGTGCGGATCTCGGCCGGCCGGTAGGTCGTCGCCAGCGGCATCACCAGCGCGCCGACACGGCTCGCGGCGAGCCACGCGACGACCCAGTCCTGCCCGTACGGGAAGCAGAGCCCGACGCGCGTGCCCTTGCCGATGCCGGCGGCGAGCATCTGCTTCGCCAGCCGGCGCGAGGCGAGCTCGGCGTCGGCGTAGGTCATCCGCCGGTCGGGCGTCACGACGAAGTCGCGGTCGCCCCAGCTCGCGACCGCCTCCCGCAGCACATCGGGGATGGTCGGAGGGAACGGGACCGACGGCGCCTCCACGCGCCCAGTCTCGCTCAGCCGCCGGCGCCGAGGCGGCTCGCCAGCGCGGCGGCCTCGACGTCGAGGCGCCGTACGAGCCCGGGCACGATCGCGCGCTCGGCGGTACCGCCGACCACCGGGATGCGGATGTGGAAGTCGCCGGCGATGCGGCGGTGCGAGGTGCTGTCGCCCGTCGACGTGATCGTCACCGACGCCTCGCCGTTCACGCGCCCGGCGTCCTCGTCGGCGGAGAACGAGAGCGTGCCGGAACCGGTGGCATGGTCGAGCTGCAGCTCCTGCACCCATGTGAGCTGGCGACCGGCGACCACGCGCCGGGCCAACGAGTCGAGCTGGCCGGTGTACTGGTACCGCAGGCGGAGCAAGCAGTGGGTGCCGTCGACGTCGTGGGCGACGACGGTCGGCAGGCTGAGGTCGGGCAGCTCCAGGTGGGTCTGGAACTCCGGATCGCACATGAGCGCGGCGACGCGGTCGGGAGGAGCCGGGAAGTCGTGGTCACGCTCGAACTGCACGGCGTGAGTCTGGCAGCCGCACCGGCGGTGGCCCGGCTTTCCGTTTCCCGTCGGCTGACCCGACCCGTTGCGCGCGTGGCCGTGGTCGGAGAGGATCTGCGACCCCGGCGCGGGGAGGACGAGAAGGTGGAGGATCGGATCGTGAACGGGAACCCGGTGACCTGATGCGCTTCGGACTCGACATCGCCCAACAGCGCGTGCCCTGGTCGGAGGTGGCCGACCGGGCCCGATTCGCCGACTCCCTCGGCTTCGACGGCGTGTGGGGCTTCGACCACTTCCAGCCCATGTACGGCGAAGGGCCCGGCGAGTGCTTCGAGGGCAACACCACGCTGGCGGCGTTGAGCGGCATCACCGACCGGGTACGGCTCGGGTTGCTGGTCACCGGGATGACGTATCGCCACCCGGCGGTCTTCGCGGCCGAGGCGATCACCATCGACCACGCGTCGGACGGACGGCTGGAGCTCACCTACGGCGCGGCCTGGTTCGACGAGGAGCACCGTCAGCTGGGGATCCCGTTCCCCCCGCTGAAGGAACGCGTCGACGCGTTCGAGGAAGCGGTGCAGATCGTGCGCGGTCTGCTCACCACCGACGACTTCACCTTCGAGGGTCGATACCACTCGGTGGAGCACGCCACCCTCCGGCCCCGGCCGGTCCAAGCGCCGCACCCGCCCATCTGGATCGGCGCGTCCGGTGAGCGGCGCATGATGCCCATCGCGGCGCGGTACGCCGACGTGTGGCACTGCTTCGGCGGCGTCCGGGAGCTGGCTCCGAAGTCGGAGCGGCTGAGCGCGATGGCCGAGGCGAGCGGGCGCGACCCGTCGGAGATCATGCGCGCGGCCTCGCTCTCGTTGGAGGACGACGCCGACACGATCGCCCGGCGCGTCGACCAGTGGGGAGGCGCCGGCTTCGGTTACCTGGTGTGCGGGTGGCCGTCGGGCGGGCGCGCGACCATCGAGGAGTTCGCGCGGCGTCACCTGGTATGACGCGGTGTGGTCGCGGTCACGCCGACATCGTCGCGGCTCGCCGGTCGAAAGTCGGTTGCCGGTGGTGGGCGGCGGATGGTCGACTCGACGGATGAGGAGCACGGGGGCGGGTGACTTCGACTACGAGACCGGTGGCGCGACCTACTCCGCACACCGGCAGGCCGATCCGTCGATCGCCGCCCTGGTGCACGACGCGCTCGGCGACGCACGCACGGTCGTCAACGTCGGCGCCGGGGCCGGTTCGTACGAGCCGACCGACCGCTACGTCGTGGCGGTCGAGCCGTCGCCGCGCATGCGTTCGCAGCGGCCGGCGCACCTTCCGCCCGCGGTCGACGGGGTCGCCGAGTCGCTGCCATTCGACGACGACGCCTTCGGCGCCGCCATGGCGACCGTCACGCTGCACCAGTGGAGCGACGCCGGTGCCGGCCTGCGCGAGCTGCGGAGGGTGAGCCGCGGGTCGGTGGTGCTGCTGACCTTCGACGGCGACGCGCTCGAGCGGTTCTGGCTCACCGAGTACGTGCCCGAGCTCGTGGCCGCCGAGCGACGCCGCTACCCACCCTTGGACTGGATCGCCGAGCAGCTCGGCGACCACACCACCGTCACCTCCGTGCCCGTCCCGATCGACTGCACCGACGGCTTCACCGAGGCGTTCTACGCCCGCCCCGAGCAGTTCCTGGTGGACGACGTCCGTCGGTCGCAGTCCGCGTGGGGCTTCGTGAGCGACGACGTGGAGGCGGCGGCGGTGGCGCGCCTGCGCCGGGACCTCGAGGACGGCACGTGGCACGCGCGCCACGGCCACCTGCTCGACCAACCGGTCTTCGACGGCTCCCTCCGCCTGGTGGTGGCCTCCCCCTGACCGGGCGTCCACACCGCGGCCCGGGTTCGGGATTGGGTAGCGTCGGCCCGTGACCACCCGCACGCTCACCGACTTCGCGCAGCTCGCCGGGGCCGACCACAACTTCTGCGTCATCGCCACCACCCGCGAGAACGGCACCGTTCAGGCGTCGGTCGTGAGCGCAGGGGTGATGCGCCACCCTGCGGGCGACGGCGACGCGGTGGTGTGCGTCGCCGTCGGCGGCAGCCGCAAGCTGGTCAACCTGCGCGCGCGTCCGGCCACGACGGTCGTCGCCAGCAACGCGGGTGCATGGATCACGGTGGAGGGCCACGCCGAGCTGATCGGTCCCGACGATCCGCGGCCGGGCGTCGATCCCGAGCAGCTGCGGCAACTCCTGCGCGACGCCTTCCGCGCCGCGGGCGGCACCCACGACGACTGGAACACCTACGACCGGGTCATGGCCGAGGAACGGCGCACGGTGATCGTGGTCACCCCCACCCGCGTGTACTCGAATCGCTGAACCGGCACTACCTACGTGGGTTCGGCGGGCACGATGTCGAGGAACGCGATGAGGCCCGTGATCTCGAAATTGGGACGCAGGTGCGCGGGCACCACGATCTCCAGCCCGCGGCCATCGCGCTGGAAGCGCTTGTGCGCCGCGACGAGCACGCTCATCCCGACCGAATCGATGAACGGCACGTCGGTGAGGTCGATGCGCAGGTCGCCGGTGCGCGCCGCGTGCTCGGTGTAGATCTCCTCGCGCAGTCGCCCGGCGTTCACGAGGTCGAGGTCGCCGACCGGCCGTAGCACCGCGCCCGCCGCGGCCGCCACCGACGACGACGGGGGCGCCGGCGGCGCGGCGGCGCCACCCGTCACGAGTGGATCCCAGGGCACCGGCGTCGCCCCCCGCAGTTGGCCGATGACCTGCTCGAACAGCCACACGCGGAAGGCGAGGAGGTCGGGCGGAGTCGGCGGCGTGAGCAGCTCCGCACCCTGGGCGCAGTACGCGTCGACCTCGTCCATCAGATCACGGAGCTGCTCGATCGCCGGCGCCACCTCCTCGGGCGCGCCGGCCACCGGGATGACGACGTCGTGGTGGCTCGCGTCGCTCTCGACCAACGCCTCGATCGTCTCCATCGCGGCGCGGTAGCCGACGAAGCGCACGTCGAGCTCCTCGACCAGCCGAGCGAGCCGGTCCGGCGGGCGGTCGCGGTTGCGCTCGTCGACGCGGATGACGTCGAGCTCGCGTTGCAACGCGGCGAGCTGTTGCACCGATCGATCGAAGAGGTCGAGCGGGAAGTTGAGGAGGTGGAGTTCCATGCGGGTCAGCTCCCGTCCACGAGCGGGAGGTCGATCTCGAACCACACGGTCTTGTCGTCCTCGTGGCCATCGGCGCCCCAGCGATCCGACAACTGCTCGACGATGGCGAGGCCACGACCGGTCACCGAATCGACCGCGTAGTCCTGGCGCACGGGGATCCGCGGATCCTGGTCGGTCACCTCGACCCGCACCCGGTCCGGGGCGACGACCACGCAGACCGTGAACGGTGTGCGCGCGTGCAGGATCGCGTTGGACGCCACCTCCGAGACGGCCAGCGCGACCCGCGCGTCGAGCCCGTCGTGATCCGGGAGCGCGGCGGCCACGAACGCACGGGCCTCGCGCGCCGAGCTCGCCTCGGGATCGAACCGCTGGCGCTGCTGCACGACCGCTCAGCCCTCGTCCGTCCGGCGGATGACCACGAGGGCGATGTCGTCCTCCGGCACCGTGTCGGCCACCAGGGCGTGCATGATGTCGCGCGCCACCGTCTCCGCGGGTCCCGGGACGACCGCGGCGCACAGGCGCTCCAGGCCGACCGAGAGCGACTCGTTCCGTCGCTCCACCAGTCCGTCGGTGTAGAAGGCCACCACCGCACCCGGGGGTACGACCACCTCGGTGGCCGAGCGGTCCACCTCCGCGAACACGCCGAGGGGAGGTCCCGGCTCCACCGCCGCGAGCTCGGCGGGCCGTCCGGGGATCGCGATGACGGGCGGTGGGTGACCCGCGAGCGAGAGCGTCATCGTCTCGTACGGCGGTTCCATCACCGCGCACGCCACCGTCGCGATGGACCCGATCTCGAAGTGGTCGACCTTGCGGTCGACGAGGTGCAGGACCTCCTGCGGCGGCAGATCGAGCAACGTGTACGCCCGCAGCGCGCTGCGGATGCGACCCATGACCACCGCGGCGTGGAGGCCGTGGCCGGCGACGTCGCCGGCGACGATCCACAACGCGCCCGACGGCAGCGTGAAGAGGTCGTACCAGTCGCCACCGACCGAACGCTCCTCCGCGGGCACGTAGCGCGCCGCGAATTCCAGGCCCTCGCACCGGGGCAGGCGTGAAGGCAGGAGGCTGCGCTCGAGCAGCCCGGCGGCGGCCTGCTCGATGGCCAGCAGGCGGGCCTGGGTCACGCCGGCCACGCGGTCGGCCACCACCTGCAGCAGCTCGACGTCCTGGTCGGTGAACGGGCGGTCCTCGAGCCGTCCGACGTGGATCACGCCGAGGAGCCGGTCGCCGCTCAGCAACGGGATCCCGAGCATCACCCGGATCTGCTTCTCCCAGAGCACGGGGTTGGCCACCGTGGTGGCGTCGACCCGGTCGAGCCGGATCGCGCTCCGGGTGGCGGCGATCCGGCCCGCGAAGCCGGCGCCGAGCGGCACCCGCACGCCCTGGCGCACCTCCGCCTCGATGCCGCGGGCGGCGCGGGCGATGAGCGTGCCCGAGCTCTCGTCGAGCAGCAGCACCGCCGCGGTGTCGGCGTCGAGGATCTCGCGGACGCGGGTGAGCAGCTCGGCCAGGAGGTCGTCGACGTCGAGGTGGGTCAGCGACGCGTCGCTGAGCGCCCGGAGGTCGCCGAGGTGGTTGGGTGTCTCGACCGCGTCGCTCGGCACGGAGGGATCGTAGGCACGTCGGCGACCGACCGGATCACACCCTCCCGAGATCGAGCTTGAGCAGGTCGACGGTGCCGCCGCCGTCGACCACGATCACCTGGCCCGAGACGAAGCGTGCGGCGGGGCTGCAGAAGTAGAGCACCATGTGCGCGATGTCGGCACCGTGGCCGATCATGCCGACCGGGTTGCCGGGGCGCCGGTCGGAGCCGGGCACGCTTTCGGCGAAGCGGCGCACCCCTTCCGTGTCGGCGATGGCGCCCGGCGCCACCGCGTTCACACGGATGCCGTAGGGCCCCCACTCGACGGCGCTGGTGCGGGTGAACGAGTCGACGCCCGCCTTCGCCGCGGCCACGTGCGATTGCATGGCCGCGCCCTTCAGCTCGAACGGCGCGCTGATGTTCACGACATTGCCGCCGTGGTCGCGGAGCCACGCGTCGAACGCGGCTTTCGAGACGTTGTAGGTGCCGAGCAGGTCGATGTCGACGACGGCCTTGAAGCCATTGGGCGAGATCGAGGTGATGGGCGCGGGGAAGTTGCCGGCGGCGTTGTTCACCACGACGTCGAGCCGACCGTAGTGGGCGATGATCCCGTCGACGACCCGCTGCACCGCCGCCGCGTCGCGCACGTCGCACGAGTCGACGTACACGTCGATGCCGTCGGCCTCGAGCTCCGCCGCCGCCGCGTCGAGCGCCTCCTGCTTGCGGCTGGCGATGGCGATGCGAGCGCCGTGACGACCGAAGGTGCGGCAGATCTCCTTGCCGATCCCGGTGGCACCCCCGGTGACGAACGCGACCTGCCCGGCGAACAGATCGGGACGGAAGGGGGACTCCGGGGCATCGGCCATGCGCCGATCCTCGCCGAGCCGCCCGGCGACGCGCAAAGCCCCGGTCCGGCGCGCCGTCCGGGGAACCGGCGTCCGACGGCTCGCCGCCGCCGCGCTAGGCGAAGTCGCCGAGGCGGTCCCAGAGCTCGTCGGGATCGACCCGCGGCGCCGGTCGGTCTACGACGAGCACGTCGCCGGCGGCGCTCGCCCGCCGGTCGGGGATGGCGGCGGACCGGAACCGCGTCGGTGCGAGCGCACGGGCTCGTGCTTCGCTCAACGGATGGGCCAGCGCAGCATCGTCGGCGCCAGCAACTTCCTCGAACCTCGGCATCGGGTCTCCGATCTTCCGTCGGAGCACGCTTCCCCGCGTCGTCACCTCGATCGCGGGTGCCCCTCCCTGCCGTGCGCCGACCGTGGGGGACGGCCGGCGACGCTCGTGCGTGCGCCAAACAGCACAGCAGTTCCGCGGTTGGTTCGCAATGAATGGCGGAACAACAGAGGACCAATTCTCGGGCCCGCCGAGCGCTTGACACGTTAGATTTTCCTTACGTATCATGGTGGGCATGTCACCGGTCGGCGCACCCCCGATCGCCGATGCGTTCGGCGCCATCGCCCACCCCGTCCGCCGCTCCCTCGTCACCGCGCTCGCCGGTGGCGACAAGCCCGTGCGCGAGCTCGCGGCCACCGTCACGGTGAGTCGGCCGGCGGTCTCCCAGCACCTCGCGGTGCTCCGCGACGTCGGGCTCGTGAGCGAGCAGCGGCACGGGCGTGAACGCCGCTACCACCTCCACCCCGAGCGCCTCGACGAGGTGCGGAAGTGGATGCACACGCTCGACCGATTCTGGGACAACCGCCTCGACCGTCTCGGTCGCCACCTCGAGGAGAACCCGTGAGTCACGACCGTCGCATCGAACGCGAAGCCGTGTACCCGCATCCCCCCGAGCGGGTGTGGCGGGCGCTGGTCGATCCGAACGAGCTCTCCGCGTGGCTCATGCCGACCGACTTCGCACCGGAGGTCGGCCGCCACTTCGTGCTCGAGACCGCCCGGGAGCTCGGCACGGTCCGCGGCGAGGTGCTCGAGATCGACGAGCCCCGGCTGCTGCGCTGCCGGTGGTCGGGCGCGTTCGGTGACACCGAAGTGCTGTTCGAGCTCTTCCCCGAGCCCGAAGGAACGCGCCTGCGCGTGCAACACCACGGTTGGGACGATCCGGCCGTCGCCGAGCGCGCCGGGTTCGACGACGGCTGGAAGCAGAAGCTCACCCAGGACCTCCCCCGGCTCCTGGGCACCACCAACGGAAAGGAAGCCCCCTCATGAAGACACCCCCGAGCATGGACTACGAGAAGACCATCCGGGTGAACGCGGATCCCGGAGCGCTGTTCGAGGCGCTCACCAGCCTCTCCGGCCTCGCGGCCTGGTGGACCGACGTCACCGGATCCGGCGCCGCCGGCGGCGACCTCACGTTCTGGTTCGACCCCCCGGAACCGTGCGTGATGCACGTCGATCAGGCAACGCGACCGACATCGGTGCACTGGACCGTCACCGCCTGCGACTTCCTCCCCGACTGGGTGGGCACGCGCCCGACCTTCACCATCACTCCGGTCGACGGCGACGCATCGGAGCTGCGGTTCCGCCACCAGGGTCTGACACCCGACCTGGACTGCATCGAGATGTGCACCCGCGGCTGGGACCACTTCCTCGTCAGCTTCCGTGACTACGTCGAAGTCGGCCGCGGCAGCCCACGCGGCAGCGACGCCGACACCGCCCGCCGGGTGGAGGCGCACGACGGGTGAACGTACGCTTCGGCGACGAGGTGATCCCGGTCTCCGGAGGTGTCATGCCCGCTCGCAGCCCCGCCGGGACCATCACCGCCGAGATCCCGTACCTGCGGAGCGAGCTGCGCTCGGTGCAGGTGGAGTACGACTCGCGGATCCTCGACGAGCGGACGGTCGAGCGGCGCGCCATGCCGGTCCGGGACGGTCGAACCGCCGCCGTCCCCCCGTCGTTGGCGCGTGAAGGACTCGAGCTCGTTTCGTCGCCGAGCCGGATCGCCCGCGAACGACTCGACGAGCTCGTCGCCCGGAAGCCGCTGCTGACCATGCGCCAGATCGAGTTCGACTACTGGGCCGAGACGATCCCCGTGATCCGGGCCCGCTCCGGCGCTCGCGACGTGTTGCCGCTCCACGCGTCGACCGTGCGGTACAGCGAGAAGGCCGACCGGGACGGGATGATGACGCCGGCCGGATGGGCTCACCTCGACTACGACGCCGACGAGGCTGCCGTGCAGTTGCACGAGACCCTGGAACGCAACCCGCGTGAGCTCGCGCCGTTCAGTCGGTACGTGCTGTACCAGACCTGGCGGGTCCTCAGCGATCCGCCGCAGGACTTCCCGCTCGCCATCTGCGACTGGCGGACGGTGGCGTCGGCCGACATCGTCCCCCTCGTGTACCACGTGGGCACCGACGGCAGCGACGTGACGTATCGATCGCAGGGAAGCCGCTACAGCGACCGCCATGACTGGTGGTACTTCCCCGACCTCACGATCGACGACCTGCTCCTCTTCGTGGGTTTCGACTCATCGCGTCCCGACGTGCCCAGCTCCCTGCACGTCTCGTTCGAGGATCCGACGGTGGACGATCCGGTGCCGCGGGCAAGCATCGAGACCCGTTTCTTCGGCCTCTTCGACTAGGCGTTCACCTGCACCGGTGCGCCGGCGCGGCGCGCTCAGGGCCCGGTGAACTCGAAGATCACGCCCCGGTTCTCTCGGGCCGGAACGGCAAGCGCGTCCGGGGCGGTACCGGGCACCAGCTCCACCCCGCGCTCGCGGAAGTACGTGCGAGCGTGGTCCAGGTCGCGCACCCCGAACACGGTCGACCGGATGCCTTCGCCGTGTTCTCGCAGGTCCCGCTGCAGGGGCCCGTCGCCGTCCGGGGCCACCAGCTCGAGCACGGCGCCGCCCACGACGAGCCCCACCCCCGTCCCGGCGACCTCCCCACGACGCACCTCGTAGATCACCTCGTGCTCGAGGACGGCCTGGAAGTCCGCGAGGGCACTCGCCAGGTCGGCCACCGCCACCGTGTAGCCGCGCAATCCGGTGAGCCCCAGCGGGTGTTCGTCACGCCAGTACCCCGCGCGGCTGCATCGGCCGGTCGAGCAGGTCCTCATTGTCGAGGAACGAGTCGGCGAAGAACTCGAGCGAGACCCCGTGGCAGTCGGCGGCATGCGTGTGCACGGCGACGTCGAGGTCCCGCGCGATGCGGATGCCTCGTGCGGCGAGCGTGTCCCGCACGGCAGCCATGTCGGTGACCTGGTACTCGACGCCGAGGTAGTGGGGCCCGTAGCGCGTGTGCAGGAAGAAGTCGATCGGCACGAAGATCTCGAAGAGCACGCCGCCGACCTCCATCAGGCACGCATGCCACGTCGGCTGAAACCGGTCGAACACGACGAAACCCCCGAAGAGTCGCCGATAGTGCTCGACCGTCACCTCGTAGTTCTCGTGCACGATGTTGAGGTGCTCGACGCGTAGCGCACGGATCGGGTCCGACACGCGGCGAGTGTTCCACACGGCCCGCGTGGGCGGGCTCCGCATCGAGTCGGTGAGAGGCCCCCAGCCGGCTGGGGAGCGGACTGGGGAGGCCGACCGGACGCGAACGTGTCGCAGGGCGTGCTCGACGAGTTCTGGCGCGAGTCCATGCAGTCGGGCCTGAAGAACTCGTACGAGTGCGTCGAGTCCTTGGGTGAGAGCGACTTCACGCAGGATCTCGAGCGCTTCGACATCCCGACGCTCCTGATCCACGGCGACGACGACCAGGTCGTTCCCGTCAACAACACGGAGCGCACCGCGCAGATCGTCAAGGACGCCAAGGACATCTACTACCCGGGCGCGCCGCACGGTCTCACCGCGACGCACCAGGACCAGGTCAACAACGACCTGCTCACCTTCCTGGAGAGCTGATCGTCGTCGGCGACGCCTGATCGGTCGCCTCGGTACCCTCCGGGGATGGACCGGCCGACCCTCCACGCAACGCGTGGAGCTGCGGGGCAGCTCGGACGCTGCCGCGTGGGCGGACGGGGTCGTCGCCACCGTGCGCGACGACCCCGAGGGTCGGATGGCCCTGATGGCCCGCTGCTACCGGGGCCCATTCGGTGAAGCACCGCGGCACCTCCCCTATCGCCGCGCCGCGATGTCGTTCATGCGCTGGCAGCTGCGGCGCGAGGTGTTGCAGCCGCCGTCCGCGCCGCGCCCGGGGAGCGCGTGGTGGCGGGCCGTCAACGAGCGCATCCTCCGTGACGGGTGCGAGGCGGTGGCGCTGAGTGGGAGCCTGCCCGGTCCCGTCTCTTCCCCCACCATCGACCACTGGATGGCCTTCGTCGACGACCCCAGCGCCCGATCCTGGTATCGCGCGCACAACGGGAGCGTCGTCGCCGGCTACTTGGAGCACCGCGACCTGGCGGAAGCGGAGCATGCCGCCGAGCGCTTCTTCATGAACGTCGTGCTCTGTCGGGTGCTCTTCACCCATGCACTGGTCGCCGCGCCCCGGCTGTCCCTCGGGTGGCTCCGTCCGCTCGCACCGCTCCTCGGTGACCCGCGACTCGGGATGGCGGGGATCTTCCTGCAGCTGTCGCGCATCCTGCCGGCCGAGTATCCGCTCCGCGACGGCGTCGCGACCTATCTCGACGCCGAGCTCGGCTTCGGACAACTCGTCGACTACGGAGTCATCGTGCCGAGACTGCAACAGCTCTACGAGTGGTCCGCGCACGAGTTGGGGGCGCCCGGACTCCTCGAGTGCGTTCGCGACGGCGCGCTGACCTACGCGTGGCCGTACGAGGAACGCGACGTCTGGTGCGCTCCGGACTCGTTCGTCGTCCGAGTGGTGCACCGGACGCTCCCGCCAGCACGAAACGAGGTTGCGATGGCAGACGGCTCGGCGGCGCAGAAGCGGCGGCGCGTCCGGTGGATCCAGCGCTTTCTTCTCAACCCGCCCGCGAAGGTGGCGGTGTGGTGCGGGCTCGTGCCTGGCTTCGTGCTCGTCGAGACCACCGGCCGGCGAAGCGGCAAGCGGCGCCGCAACGTCGTCGGCATGCGCACCGAAGGCGACACCGGCTGGGTGGTCGCCGAGCACGGCCGACACGCGGGGTACGTGCGCAACCTCGAAGCGAACCCCGACGTCCGGGTCCGCATGCACCGCCGTTGGCGCCCGGCCCAGGCCCGCATCGTGGACGACGACGATCCGCAGGCCCGGCTGGACTCGTTCGGCAGACGTTCGCACGAGGCCGCGGTCCGGCGCTTCGGAACGGACCTGCTGACCATCCAGTTCGAGTTCGGAACCGAGTGACGATCGGGCGGACGCCGAGGGCTACTGCACCTCGCTGACCACGGACTTCATCGAGCCGGCTTGGTAGTTCGGCATGTCAGCCATGGTCGCCGTGCCTGCGGGGCTGTCGAAGGCCGCATGCATGGCGGCTTCGTCGTCGAACGTCATCGAGATCACCCAGAACACGTCGGGCGGGGAACCGTCGAAGTTCGTCACCGCCCGGCCGTACTCGAAGCCTCGCAGCCCCGGGAGCGCGTTCACGAGCGGCACGTGCACGTCCACGTAGTGACGCACGAACGCATCGGGATCCACCGGATCGGAGAAGTTGATCGTGATCTTCACGGGCATGGACGGTGGTGTACCACAATCGGGTGTCACCGGGGCGCGGCCTTCTCGCTACGAACACCCACTCGTGGCGCCGCAGCTGGGGCAGGCGTGGCACGAGCCGGCCCGCTGCATGATGTCGCCGCAGACGTGGCAGAGCACGGTCTCCGACGCGCGCATCACGTGCGTGCCCGGGGTCAGGGGCGGCTCCGACGACGGCGTGATGACCGACGCCGACGGCGGCTGGTCGTCGAGCGGGAGCTCCGCGTAGATCGTCTCGGTCGGAGTCGACGCCTCCTCGACGCCGGGCAGCGTCGGCTGGGTGCGCTCCCCCACCGTCAGCACGCCCATGTCGCGCCGGGTCTCGAACGGCACGTACTCCACGACGAGACGCCGGAAGATGTAGTCGACGAGGCTGGTGGCGATGCGCAGGTCGGGGTCGTCGGTCATGCCCGCGGGCTCGAAGCGCATGTTGGTGAACTTCTCCGCGAACGCCTCGAGCGGCACGCCGTACTGCAGGCCCAGGCTGAGCGAGATCGCGAACGCGTCCATGATCCCGGCCAGCGTGGAACCCTGCTTGGCGACCTTGAGGAACACCTCGCCGGGGCGACCGTCCTCGAACTCGCCGACGGTCGCGTACCCGTGGCAGTCGGCCACCCGGAACGAGAACGTCTTCGAATTGCGCATGCGCGGCAGCTTCTGGCGCACCGGCTCCTGCACGATGACGTGCTCGACGATGCGCTCGACCACCTGCGCCGGCATGGCGTTGGCCAGCGCTTCCGGTGAACCGGTCTCGCCACCCTTCTTCTGCGTGGCGAGGGGCTGTGCGACCTTGCAGTTGTCGCGGTAGAGGGCGACGGCCTTCAGGCCGAGGCGCCACGCCTCGAGGTGCAGCTCCTCGACGTCTTCCACCGAGACGTCCTCGGGCATGTTGACCGTCTTCGAGATGGCCCCCGAGATGAACGGCTGGACCGCACCCATCATCTTCACGTGTCCCATGTAATGGATCGTGTTGTCGCCCATCGAGCACGCGAACACCGGCAGGTGCTCGGCCTTGAAGTGCGGCGCCCCGAAGAGCGTCTTGTGCTCGTTGATGTGGGCGACGATCGCCTCGGACTCGTCGTCGGAGTAGCCGAGGTTGGCCAGCGCACGCGGGATCGTCTGGTTGACGATCATCATGGTGCCGCCACCGACCAGCTTCTTCGCCTTGGTGAGCGCGAGGTCGGGCTCGATGCCGGTGGTGTCGCAATCCATCATCAGGCCGATGGTGCCGGTGGGAGCCAACACGGTGGCCTGCGAGTTGCGCACGCCGAACGTCTCACCGAGCTCGACCGCTTCGTCCCACGCCTGCTGCGCCGCGCCCAGGAGCTCCGGCGGCACGAGGTCCTCGTCGATCTTGGCCGCCTCGGCCCGGTGCATGCGCAGGACGTTGTTCATGGCGTCGGTGTTGTCGGCGTAGCCGGCGAACGGGCCCATGCGACCCGCGGTGCGGGCACTGGTGGCGTAGGCGTGACCGGTCATCAGCGCGGTGAGGGCCGCCGCCCACGCCCGCCCGGCGTCGGAGTCGTAGGGCATGCCCTGGGCCATCAGCAGCGCGCCGAGGTTGGCGTAGCCGAGCCCGAGCTGGCGGAACTTGCGGCTGTTCTCGGCGATCTTCTCGGTCGGGTAGTCGGCGTTGCCGACGAGGATCTCCTGCGCGGTGAACATCACCTCGACCGTGTGCCGGTAGCCCTCGACGTCGAAGGTGCCGTCGTCGTCGAGGTACTTCAGCAGGTTGATGCTGGCGAGGTTGCACGCCGAGTTGTCGATGTGCATGTACTCCGAGCACGGGTTGCTGGCGTTGATGCGGCCGCTGTTGGGCGCGGTGTGCCAGCGGTTGATGGTGGTGTCGAACTGCATGCCCGGGTCGGCGCACTCCCACGCGGCCTGCGAGATCTGGCGGAACAGCTCGCGTGCCGGCAGCGTGCGGATCAGCTCACCGGTGGTGACCGAGACCAGGTTCCAGTCGTCGTCGTCGACCACCGACTGCATGAACTCGTCGGTGACCCGCACCGAGTTGTTGGCGTTCTGGTACTGGATCGAGTGGGAGTCCTTACCGTCGAGGTCCATGTCGAAGCCGGCGTCGCGCAGCGCGCGGGCCTTCTTCTCCTCGGTGGCCTTGCACCAGATGAACTCCTCGATGTCGGGGTGGTCGGCGTTGAGGATGACCATCTTGGCGGCGCGGCGGGTCTTGCCGCCGCTCTTGATCGTGCCCGCCGACGCGTCGGCGCCGCGCATGAAGCTCACCGGACCGCTGGCGGTGCCGCCGCCCTTCAGGTGCTCGTACGACGAGCGGATGTTCGACAGGTTGATGCCCGACCCGGAGCCGCCCTTGAAGATCGTGCCCTCTTCCCGGTACCAGTTGAGGATGCCATCCATGGTGTCGTCGACCGCGAGGATGAAGCACGCACTCCCCTGCTGTGGCACGCCCTTGACGCCGATGTTGAACCACACCGGCGAGTTGAAGGCGGCGCGCTGGGTGACGAGGAGGTACTTCAGCTCGTTGCGGAAGGCGGCGCCCTCCTGCTCGTCGACGAAGTAGCCGTCCTTCACGCCCCACGACGTGATCGTGTCGGCGACGCGGTCGATCACCTGGCGCAGCGAGGTCTCGCGCTCGTCGGTGCCGAGGGTGCCGCGGAAGTACTTCTGGGCGACGATGTTGGTGGAGTTCTGGGACCAGGAGACCGGGAACTCGACGTCGGGCTGCAGGAAGGCGTCGGTGCCGTCCTTCCAGTTCGGGATCCGCGCCTCGCGTCGTTCCCACTCGAGGGTGTCGTAGGGGTGGACGCCCGGTTCGGTGAAGTGCCGACGGATACCGATCCCGACCTGCTCCGGCGCCAGTGCCATGCGTGTCTCGCTTTCCTGGGTGCTCTCGAGGGACGCGAAAAACCACAACATATTGTGGTTCGGAAGGATTCCCGCCCCACATGGGGTGGGATGACAAAGGTAGAACTACAGCGATGTGATTGCAAGGGTTTCGCGGGGGAAACCGGAGGGTTACTGCGGGCGGCGCTTCGGGGCCGTCGACTTCTGCAGCTCGACCACCTCGCGCTCGAAGTCACCCACGTCTTCGAAGCCCTTGTAGACCGACGCGAACCGGACGTACGACACCGGGTCGAGCTGGCGGAGACGTTCGAGGACGGCCAGGCCGACCATCTCCGAGCTCACCTCGGGGCCGGCCGCCCGGGCCCGCTCCTCGATCTCGTGGGCGAGCGCCTCGACCGCCGCCGAGTCGATGACGCTCCCCGCCACCGCTCGCTCGATGCCGCCCCGCAGCTTCTCGACGTCGAACGGCTCCTTCACGCCGGAGCGCTTCACCACCACCACCGGCAGCTCCTCCACCCGTTCGTAGGTGGTGAACCGGCGCCCGCAGGCCAGGCACTCCCGGCGGCGGCGGACCGCCGCCAGGTCGTCCGCCGGGCGCGAGTCGACGACCTTGTCGTCGTCGGCCGAGCAGAACGGGCAGCGCACCCGGCCACCGTATCCCGCGCGACGCGCGCCGGCGCGGTGGCGCGATCACCCGATCGCCACCGGGTTGATCGGGCTCCCGGCCGCGCCGGTGACGGGGAGCGCGCCCACGCTGAAGAGGAACTCGTGACACCCGTCGGCCGCGAGCTCGCCCAGCTGCAGGTGCTCCATCAGCGTGATCCCGCGCTTGACCAGCAGCTCGATGTGGACGGCGAGGAACACGTCGTCGTCGAACGGGATGCACTCGATGGCGGCGTTGTCGGCGCCGACCGCGGCGATCTCGTGATCGTCGACGAACGACACCGCGTCGACGCCGAGCCCGGGTTGCGCGTAGTCGCCGGCGCCGGTGGCGAAGAGGTCGAGCCAGCCGGTGCGGACGAGGAGGATGTCGCCGGGGCGCACCTCGGTGCCCTGCGCGTCGGCGCACGCCTCGAGCTGCGCCCGGTCGACGACCTGGCCCGGCTCGAGCCAGTCGACGCCCTGGTGCGCGGGCAGGTCGAGCAGGACGCCTCGCCCCGCGAACGTGCCGGTGGCGCGGATGTCGCAGTGCGGCGCGCCGCCGATGGCGGTGAACTCGTCGCGCGGGAACCCGTTGTAGATCCCCTCGTCCGTGAACACGTGCGACAGCGCGTCCATGTGGGTGATGCTGTGCGACGCGAGCACCAGCACGTCCTCGTTGGCGCCCACGCCGGGCGCGGCGCCGTACTCCGACATGCGGTCACCGTCGCTCGCGCTGGTGAGCGTGAGCCGCTGCGGCGCGCCGCGGTAGTCGAAGATCGGCACGCCCTCGCGCTGGATCGGCAACGACAGGCTGTAGACCTTGCCGGTGGTGCACGCGCGTGTGGCCGCCAGGACCCGTTCCGGTGTGAGCAGGTTCAGCGAGCCGCGCTCGTCGTCGTCGCCCCACCGTCCCCAGTTGTCGTGGTTGTTCTGCATGGGCGGAGTCTTGCGCGGACGGCGGGGTCGTGTCGCGTCATCGACGCGGCGGGCGCAGCCACGGCGGCCCGGCCGCCCGCCGAGGCGGGTACCTGGGCCGCCGTGGGCGACGGGGCGCGGGACGGGGCTCAGCCGTCCCACTCGATGGTCTCCCCCGGCACCAGGATCGTGCCGTGCCGGGCGGCCGCCAGCGCGTCGACGACCGGGCGGGGGTCGGCGCCGGGCGCGAGGCGGGCGGCCACCGACCACAGCGAGTCGCCCGGGCGGACGACCGTGCTGGGGCCGGACGTGCGGGCCGATTCCGACGTGGAGGCTGGGCGGCGCTCGGGGGTGGCGAGGGAGGAACCCCCGAGCGCAGCACCCGCCTGCGCCATCACGAGCACCAGCAGCACCGCCAGGACGCCGACGAGGATGCGTCGACGCCAGTAGGTGGCGCGGCTGACGACCGGGGCCGCGCCGGTGGCAACGGCGGTCCGGTACGGCAGCGTCGTGGGTCGCTGCCGTGCCGTGGCCCGGGTCGTGATCGTGATGACACCTGCTCGGCTCACTGGCCTCTGCTCCTGGTCTGCACTGCGTGTGGTCTGCACTTCGTGTGGTCCGCTCTCGTACGTTCGGCCCGTATCGAGAGCGAACCACGGGGGTGTGACACTCATCCGAGGCCCGCCCCGGAGGACCGTCGGCCACCGAACGGATGTTCGCAGCGTCGCACGAACCCCTGTTCGGGGTCAAGGGGTCGGAGGAGAAAATCCGAACGGGTGTTTGCCCCGAACACACGATCGTGGTACCGTCGCCCGATGACCGATCTGACCCCCCGCCAGCGCCAGGTCCTCGAGTTCATCGACGCCGAGGTCCGCCACCGGGGCTACCCCCCGAGCGTTCGGGAGATCGGCGAGGCGGTCGGTCTCTCCTCGAGCTCGACGGTGCACGCGCACCTGGCGGCGCTGCAGGACAAGGGCTACCTCACCCGCGACCCCACGAAGCCCCGCGCCCTCGAGGTCCACCTCGACGTCGAGTCGGGCGCACCCATCGAGCGGCGGCCGGTGCGGCACGTCCCGCTGGTCGGCGACGTCGCCGCCGGGACCGGCGTGCTGGCGGCGGAGAACATCGAGGAGACGCTGCCGGTGCCCGAGGACTTCACCGGCGACGGCGTCCTCTACATGCTCCGGGTCCGCGGCGACTCCATGATCGAGGCCGGCATCTTCGACGGCGACTACGTCGTGGTGCGCCAGCAGCCGGAGGCGGCGCCGGGCGACACCGTCATCGCCGGCATCCCGGGCGGCGAGGCCACGGTCAAGACGTTCCTCCGGCGGCGCAACAAGATCGTGCTCCGGCCCGAGAACTCCACGATGGACGAGATGGTCTTCGACCCGCGCGACGTCACGATCTACGGCAAGGTCGTCTCGCTCCTCCGGCGCTTCTGACCTTCCGTCAGCCCTCGTCGGCGAACCGGCGCCTCGACCGGACCACGCGGTGCACGCCGGGCTCAGGCGTGCGCCACGCCGACGAACCCGGCGAGCGTGGCGTACGCCTGATCGATCGACGCCCGCGTCACGAGCTCGCCCTGGGTGTGGGCGATGGTCGGGTCGCCGGGCCCGAAATTGAGCGCGGGGATCCCACGGGACGCGAAGCGGGCGACGTCGGTCCACCCGAGCTTGGGTCGCACGGGGAGCGAGAGGCCGCGCACGAAGTCGTCGACCAGCGGGTTGGCGAGGTTCGGCGGCGCCGCGGCCTGCGCCTGGAGGATCTCGACGTCGTCGGCGCCCTCGAGCATCGCCCGCACCTGCGCTTCCGCCTCCTCGGGCGAGTACTTCGGCGCGAACCGGCGGTTCACGGTGATGGTGCAGCGGTCGGGCACGACGTTGTGCTTGTCGGGGATCCCGCCCTCGATGCCGACGACCTGGAACGCCTCCCGGAACTCGAGCCCGTCGACGTCGACGACGTCGGTGCGGTGGGCGGCGAGGCGGGCGAGCACCTCGGAGGCGCGGTGGATGGCGTTGCGGCCCATCCACGGCCGGGCGGCGTGGGCGCGCTCGCCGTCGAACCCGGCGCGGGCGACGAGCACGCCCTGGCACCCGGCTTCGACCCACCCGTCGGTGGGCTCGAGCAGCACCGCGAAGTCGGCCGCGAGCACCTCGGGCCGGGCGGCGAACACCTTCCCCAGCCCGTTGAACTCGTCGCGGACCTCCTCGCACTCGTAGAACGCCAGGGTCACGTCGTGGCGGGCCGGCGCCGGGTCGCGGTGCAGCACCTCGGCCAGGCGGAGCAACACCGCGAGGCCGCCCTTCATGTCGGCCGAGCCCAGCCCGTGGAGGACGTCGCCCTCGACCCGCGGCACTTCGTTCCCCGCGTTGGCGGGCACGGTGTCGAGGTGACCGCCGAGGACGACCCGGCGGTCGCGGCCGAGCGTCGTGCGCGCGATCACGTTCGTATCGATGCGATCGATGGTGAGCGACGGCGCGCGCGCCCGGAGGCGCGACTCGACGAGGTCGGCGAGCTCGGCCTCGTGGTGGCTCTCCGAGCGGACCGCGACCAGCGCGGTCGTGAGCGCGAGGAGATCGCCGGCGTCGACGTCGACCACGGAGGTCGCCACCGATGGGCTGGTCACGTCGCCGCGCCGTGGTCGCGCAGGATCTGGTTCAGCTTCGACTTGTCGTGGCGCTCGCCCTCGGTGAGGCGCTTCACCACGAGCACGCACGGCAACCCGAATTCCCCGCCGGCATACGTGCGGGCCCGAGTGGCGGAGATGGCGACGCACCAGTCGGGCACGATCCCGCGCGACAGCTCTTCGCCGGTCTCGGCGTCGATGACGGGGATCGACCCGGTGAGGATGCAGCCGGCCCCGAGCACGACGCCGTTGCCGACGCGCGCGCCCTCGGCCACGATGCAGCGCGAGCCGATCATGCTGTCGTCGCCGACGAGGACCGGCGCGGCCTGCGGCGGTTCGAGCACCCCGCCGATGCCCACCCCGCCCGACAGGTGCACACGGTCGCCGATCTGCGCGCACGAACCGACCGTGGCCCAGGTGTCGACCATCGAGTCGGCGCCGACACGGGCACCGATGTTGACGTAGCTCGGCATCATCACCGCGCCCGGCGCGAGGTACGAGCCCCACCGCGCCGAGGCCCCCGGTACCACCCGCACGCCGTGGCGCTGGAAGTCGCCCTTCAGCGGGATCTTGTCGGCGTACTCGAACGGCCCGAGCTCGATCGTCTCCATCTGGGAGAGGCGGAAGAGCAGCAGCACCGCGTACTTCAACCACTCGTGCACGACGACCTCGCCGTTCACCAGCTCCGCCACCCGGGCGTCGCCGCGGTCGAGGAGCTCGATCGCCTGGCGGACCGCGACGCGTGCTTCGTCGTCCGGCAGCACCGAGGCCAGGTCGTCGCGACCCTCCCACAGTGCGGTGATCGTCTTCTCGAGCGCTTCCCGCGATTCGGCCATGCGCTCAGGCTAGAGGTCGCGCCGACCCGGTCAGGCGTTGATACCGGCGGTCGCCCGGTCGGCGACGAGCGCCACCTGGTCGTCGGTGAGGGTCAGCGCGACGCGAACGTGGTCGGTGCTCGCGTCGCCGTAGAAGTCGCCCGGCGCCACCACCAGACCGGTGGTGGCGAGGTCGTCGGCGATGGCCCAGCCGTCACGGGCCCGGTCGGCGTCGCGCAGCCACAGGTAGAAGGTGGACGAACCGCCGTCGTGCACCAGCCCGCGCGCCTCGAGCGCCGGGAGCACGACGGCGCGGCGGCGCGCGTAGCGGTCGCGCTGCTCGGCGACGTGCTCGTCGTCGCCGAGCGCGGCCACCGTGGCGGCCTGCACCGGCGCCGGCATCATGAGCCCGCCGTGCTTGCGCACCTCACCGAGATAGCCGACCAGCGCCCGGTCGCCGGCGACGAAGCCCGAGCGCAGCCCGGCCATGTTCGAGCGCTTCGACAAGGAGTGCACCGCGAGCACGCCGTCGCTGCCCGCGGCGAGGGCGGTCACCGGCGCGGCGGGCACGCCATGGGCGTCGTAGGTGAACTCGGCGTAGCACTCGTCGCTGGCCACCACCACGCCGCGCGCCCGCGCCCACTCGACCGCGTCCCGCATCCGAGCAGGAGTGGCGGTGACGCCGGTGGGGTTGCCGGGGTCGTTGAGCCAGAGCACCAGCGCCCGCGCCGCGTCGGCGGGGTCGACCCGCGCCAGGTCGAGGTGCCAGCCGTCGTCGACCGGCACCGGCACCGGCCGCAGCCCGCCGAGCAGGGCGCCCATCTCGTAGGTGGGATACGCGACCGCCGGGTAGAGCACGGTGTCGCGTGACGGATCGCGCAGCGAGAGCACCCGCGGCAGCGACGCGACCAGCTCCTTGGTGCCGATGCACGGAACCACCTCGTCGGTGGTGACCACGCAGCCGAAGCGGCGCGCGATCCACGCCGCCGCCGCCTCCCGCAGCGCGGGGCTGCCGATGGTGGGTGGGTAGCCGGTGGCACCGGGCGCCGCGTCGGCGAGCGCGCGGACGACGACGTCGGGCATCGGGTCGACCGGCGTGCCGACCGACGCGTCGACCATGCCGCCGGGCACCGCCGCCGCCACCGCCCGCACCGGGCCGAGGCGATCGTGCGGGTACGGCGGCGGGACGAAGGCCATCAGCGGAGGTTAACGGTCGGGTGCCGTGCCGCCCGGGGGCTCGGGTCCGGCGCGGTCGGCCCCGGCGAGGTCGTCGTAGGACTCGACCCGGGCCCGGCCCCGGTCCTTGGCCGTGTACATGGCGAAGTCGGCCCGGCGCAGCAGCTCGGCCGCGCTGGCGCCACCGTCGCCGCCGCCGGCGATGCCGATGCTCACGGTGGTGACGAGGTCGCCCTCGCCCAGGTCGACCGGTTCCGAGACCGCGGCGAGCAGGCGTTCCGCGATCTGGACCGCCTCCTGGGCGTCACCGAGGTCGGGCAGGATGGCGGCGAACTCGTCGCCACCGAGGCGGGCGACGCTGTCGGACGGTCGCAGCGTGTCCTGCAACCGGCGCGCCACGACGTGCAGGAGCCGGTCGCCCACCTCGTGGCCGAGGTTGTCGTTCACCGTCTTGAAGCGGTCGAGGTCGAGGTAGAGGACGGCGAGGAACGTCGGGTGGCGCCGGAGGCGCGCCAGCGCGGCCTCGAGGCGGTCGAGGAGCAGCACGCGGTTGGGCAGACCGGTGAGCGGATCGTGCAGCGCGCGGTGGCTGAGGTACGCCTCCTTCACCTTCAGCGCGGTGACGTCGCGCGCGATGCCCGAGATCGCGGTGACCTCGCCTTCCGCGTCGCGCATCGGTACCAACCGGTGCTCGGTCCAGATCATGATCCCGTCGCGCCGGGTCATCCGCAGCTGCACCGACTGCACGGAGTCGACCCCGACCGCGGCCAGCTCGTGCAGCCGCTCGATGTCGTCCTCGTGCGTGATCTTCATGAGGAGGCTCGGGTTGTCGTAGAGCTCCTCCGCCTCGTAGCCGAGCACCGATTCGATCGCCGGGTTCACGTACTCGAACTGCGGCGACGGGCCCACCGTGACCTGGTACACCACGTCGGCCGCGTTCTCGGCCAGGAGCCGGAACCGCTCCTCCGACGCGCGCAGTGCCTGTTGCGCGTTGCGCTGCTCGGTGATGTCGAAGAACGTGCAGATCACCGCGGTGATGGACCCGTCGTCGGCGGAGACCGGCGACGTCCCGACCATGACCCACGCGGTGCCCCGGCCGCTCGAGCGGAGGCCCATCACGAAGTTGGTCAGCACCTCGCCGGTGCGGAGCGTCCGGACCGAGGGGAGCTCGGCGGTGGGCAGCAGCTCTCCGTGCTCGTCGACCAGCTCGAAGCTGTACGTGAAGGCGCCGTCGTCGTCGATCGACTCGCCGATCGCGGCGAGGTCGTCGCGCGCGCGGCGGTTGGCCAGCACGACCTTGCCGTCGCGGTCGAAGACCACCACCGCGACCTCGAGCGCGTCCAGCAGCCGTGCATCGGGCTGCCCACCCGCGTCGGCGTTCACGTCAGGGTCGGCGAGGCACGACGAATTCGTCGAAGCGGGAGAGGGTGACGCCCGGGATCCGCGCCCGGATCCGCGTCCCGCCCTCGGCATGCACCTCCACGAGCACCTCGCCCTCACGGTGGAGCGCGGCGACCACGTCGCCCCGCTCGTACGGCACCAGAAGCTCCACGATAGGAGCGAGCGCCCGCACGCGGGCACCCACCGTGTCCAAGAGCACAGTCACGCCTTCACCGGTGACCGCGGACACGACCACGGCGTCCGGATGGGCCCCCAGCAGTGCCTTCACGTCGCCCGGCGCGGCGGCGTCGACCTTGTTGAGGACGAGGAGCTCGGGCACCGTGTCGGCGCCGATCTCGCGGAGGACGGTGTGCACGGCCGCGATCTGCTGCTCGGCGTCGGGCGAGCCGGCATCGACCACGTGCAGCAGGAGGTCGGCGTCGACGACCTCCTCGAGCGTGGACCGGAACGACTCGACCAACTGGTGCGGCAGGCGCTGGACGAACCCGACGGTGTCGGAGACGAGCACCGTCTCGCCGCCGCTCAGTCGCAGCCGGCGGGTGGTCGGGTCGAGCGTGGAGAACAGCCGGTCCTCGACGAGCACGTCGGCGTTCGTGATGCGGTTCAGGAGGGTCGACTTCCCCGCGTTCGTGTAGCCGACCAGCGCCAGGGTGGACAGCGCGCTGCGGCGGCGGCCCTTGCGCTGCGTGTCGCGGTTCTTGGCCAGGCGGTCGAGGTCGCGCTCGAGCTTGGACACGCGCGAGAGGATGCGCCGACGGTCGACCTCGAGCTGCGTCTCACCGGGACCGCGGGTGCCGATCCCCGCACCCTGCTGGCTGAGCTGGTTGCCGCGACCGCGCAGGCGGGGCAGGCGGTACCGCAACTGGGCGAGCTCGACCTGCACCATGCCCTCCTGGCTGCGCGCGTGCTGGGCGAAGATGTCGAGGATCAGCGCGACCCGATCCACCACGTCGACGTTGAAGAGGCGCTCCAGGTTGCGCTGCTGCGCCGGGGTGAGCTCGTCGTCGAAGACCACCAGGTCGATGTCGAGCGCGTCGGCGAGCTCCTGCAGCTCGCGCGCCTTGCCCGAGCCGATGTAGGTGGCGGGATCGGGGAGGTCGCGCCGTTGCAGGACGAGCTCGACCGGCTCGGCACCGGCGGTGTCAGTGAGGAGCGCGAGCTCCTCGAGCGACGCCTCCGCGGCCTCGACGTCGCGCGCGCCGATGCCGGTGCCGACGAGCAGCGCGCGCTGCCGGACGACGCCGAGGTCGACCTCGGTGGCGGTGAGGCGCCGGCGGGCCATCAGGCGACGATCTCGGTGAGCGGGACCTCGGGCAGCTGGACCTCGACGTCGAACACGTGGACGACCGGACCGCCGAGGCGGATGGTGTCGCCGAGCTGGACCACGAGGTCGCCTCCGGGGACGTGCACGACGACGCGCTCCCCCACCAACCCGCGCCGGTGGGCGACGGCGGCGACCGCGCACGCGCCGGTGCCGCAGCTCAGCGTCTCGCCCACCCCACGCTCCCAGACCCGCATGTCGAGCTCGTCGTCGGCGCCGGGGGTGACGCGCACGAACTCGACGTTGGTGCGGCGTGGGAACCGGTCGTCGTGCTCGAGGTGCGGACCGTGCTGGGTGACCCGGGCGGTGGCGGGGTCGGCGACGAACAGCACGAGGTGCGGGTTCCCCATTCCGGCGGCGTCGCCCTCGTAGTGCGTGCCGTGGTAGTCAGCGCGGAGGTCGAACGGAGATGGCGCGGCGAGCGGGATCCGCGCGGGGTCGAAGGTGACCGGCCCCATGTCGACGGTGGCCGCCACCACGTCGGTCGTGCCGGGCCGGAAGGTCAGCGCGACCGCGCGCCGGCCGGCGCCGGTGTCGACGGTGAGGGTGCCGTTGCGGCCCAGACCTTCGCGGGCCGCGACCCAGGCGAGCGCGCGCATGCCGTTGCCGCTCATCTCGGCGACGCCCCCGTCGGCGTTGTAGAGCACCATCTCCGCGTCGGCACCGTTGACGCCGGGCTTGATCATGATCAATCCGTCGGCGCCGACGCCGCGGTGACGATCACACAGCGCCGCGGCCTGCGCGGCGTCGATCCCGGCGACCCCGGCGTGCGTGTGCAGCCACGACCAGACGAGGAAGTCGTTCCCCGTGGCGTGCAGCTTCGACAGCCGGATGGTCCTCATGCGCTCCAGCTTGCCAGGAGCGCGGGGAGGATCGAACACGGATTCCCGGGCGCCCCGAACCACCGGGTCCGGGGGTCGCGCCGGAACCACATGCGTTGGCGACGGGCGAACTGCCGGGTGCGGACGACCGCGGCCGCGAACGCGTCGTCGAGCACGGGGATCTCACCGTCGAGGTGGGCCAGCACCTCGCGGTACCCGATCGCCTGCCGGGCGGTGCGCGACAGCGCTCCTCGCGCTTCGAGGCCGCGCACCTCGTCGACCAGGCCGGCCCCGCGCATCGCCGCGAACCGGCGCTCGATGCGGTCGTTCAGGACGGCCCGTGGGAGCCACACACCGGCGATGCGGACCGGGAACACCGGGGCCCCGAACTCCTGGAGGCCGGCACCGAACGACGAGAACGGTCGCCCGGTGATCTGGAGCACCTCGAGCGCCCGCGCCACCCGCCGGGCGTTGCCGGGCTCGATGCGCGCCGCGGCGGCGGGGTCGACGCGCTGCAGCTCGGCGTAGGCGGCGGCGAGGCCCTCGGGCGTCGCGGTACGGACGAGCAGCGCGTCGCGCACCGTCCGGTCCTCCGGCGGGATGGTGAGCGGGTCGATCACCGCCTGCACGTACAGACCGGTGCCGCCGACGAGCAGCGCGCGGCGCCCGCGACGCTCGATGTCGGTGATCGCGACGCGTGCTTCGTGCTGGAACCGCGCCACCGACCACTCGTCGTCGGGCTCGGCCACGTCGACCAGGTGGTGCGGGACCGCGTCGCGCTCGGCCGGGGTGGGTTTGGCCGTCCCGATGTCGAGGCCGCGGTAGACCTGCATCGAGTCGATCGACACGATCTCGACGTCCCCGAACGCCCGTGCCACCTCGAGTGCGAGCGCCGACTTGCCCGAAGCGGTGGGGCCGACGATCGCCAGGTGCGGTGCGGTCACGCAGGCGCGGCGGTGACGGGGATGCGGAGGTGGGCCCGACGGGGGGCGGGCGCCATGGCGAGCAGGTCGCCGCGCAACCAGTGCGGCGCGGCGCGGGTGATGCGGACGTCGGCCCCGCCGCCGACCTCGGGCTCGTGCGCGCCCGGTGAGAAGTGCACGAGCTTGTTCTGGCGGGTGCGCCCCGACCACACGTCGTGATCCTTCTTCGACGGCCCCTCGACCAGGAGCGTCTCGGTGCGCCCGACGCGCGCCTCGTGCTTCGCCAGCGCGTGACGTTCCACCACCTCGACCAGCCGGCTCATCCGTTCCTGCGCCACCTCGGGCGCGACGAAGTCGTCGGTCATGTCGGCCGCGGGCGTGCCGGGCCGGGGCGAGAACACGAACGTGTAGGCGGCGTCGTACTCGGCCGCGTCGACCACCTCGAGCGTGCGCACGAAGTCGGCGTCGGTCTCGCCGGGGAAGCCGACGATGAGGTCGGTGGTGACCGCGAGGTCGGGGATGGCGGCCCGGGCGTCGGCCAGGCGGCGGAGGTAGCGCTCGGCGGTGTAGCCACGGTGCATGCGCGCCAGCGTGCGGTCGCTGCCCGACTGCAGCGGCAGGTGGAGGTGCTCGCACACCGCCCCGCACTCGGCCATGGCCGCGATGGTCTCGGGCCGGAGGTCCTTCGGGTGGGGCGACGTGAACCGGATGCGCTCGACGCCGTCGACCGCGTCGAGGGCGCGCAGCAGGTCGGCGAACTGCGGGCGGTACTGGCCGGCGCCGAGGTCGCGACCGTACGAGTTCACGTTCTGCCCGAGCACGGTGATCTCGCGCACACCGTCGGCGGCCAGCTCCTCCACCTCGCGCACGATGTCGCCCAGGCGCCGGCTGATCTCGGGGCCGCGCACGATGGGCACGATGCAGAAGGTGCACGAGTTGTCACACCCGACCTGGATGGTGACCCACGCCGAGTGCCGTTGGTCGCGCCGGGCGGGGAGCGCCGACGGATACGCCTCGTGCTCCTCGAGGATCTCCACCACCGGTCCCTCGAAGCGGGCCCGCTCGAGCAGCGACGCGGCATGGGCGAGGTTGTGGGTGCCGAACACCACGTCGACGTGACCGGCGCGCTCGACGATCAGCTCACGGTCCTTCTGGGCCAGGCACCCGCCCACCGCGATCTGGAGATCGGGCCGGTCGGCCTTGAGCGCCTTGAGCCGTCCGAGGTGCCCGTAGAGCTTGTTGTCGGCGTTCTCGCGGATGCAGCAGGTGTTGAGCACCACCACGTCCGCCGACTCGAGGTCGTCGGTCGCCTCCATGCCCTCGGCCGCGAGCAACCCGGCGATGCGCTCGGAGTCGTGCTCGTTCATCTGGCAGCCGTACGTGCGCACGTAGAAGCGGCGTGCGCGGCCTGCCGGCCGGGGCTCGGTCACGGCCGATCAGTGTAGGAGCGGGGCCGTACGGCCCCGCTCCCCGCGCCCCTCGAAGTGCGGGCCTCAGCCCTCGATGTCGACCGGCTCGTCCTCGGTGACGTCGATGTCGGCCACCTCGACCGGCTCGATGCCGACCTCCTGGCGGATCTTCTCGCTGATCTCGAGCATCATGTCGAGGTTCTCGGCCAGGAAGGTCTTGGCGTTCTCCCGCCCCTGCCCGAGCTGCTCACCCTCGTAGGTGAACCAGGCGCCCGACTTCTTCACGATGCCGAGCTCCACGCCGACGTCGAGCAGTGAGCCTTCGCGGCTGATGCCCTTGCCGTACATGATGTCGAACTCCGCCTGCTTGAACGGCGGCGAGACCTTGTTCTTGACCACCTTGACCCGGGTGCGGTTGCCGGTGATCTCGGCGCCGTCCTTGATCGACTCGATGCGGCGGATGTCGAGCCGGACCGACGAGTAGAACTTCAGCGCCCGCCCACCAGGGGTGGTCTCGGGTGAACCGAACATCACACCTATCTTCTCCCGCAGCTGGTTGATGAAGAGGCAGATGGTGTTCGACCGGTTGAGGTTGGCGGTGAGCTTGCGCAGTGCCTGGCTCATCAGCCGGGCCTGGAGGCCGACGTGGGTGTCGCCCATCTCGCCCTCGATCTCGGCGCGGGGCACGAGAGCGGCCACCGAGTCGATCACGACGACGTCGAGCGCGCCCGACCGGATCAGCATGTCGGTGATCTCGAGCGCCTGCTCGCCGGTGTCGGGCTGGGAGATCAGCAGCTCGTCGACGTTGACGCCGATGGCGGACGCGTAGACCGGGTCCATCGCGTGCTCGGCGTCGATGTAGGCGCACACGCCGCCGTTGCGCTGGGCCTCGGCGACCACGTGCATGGCGAGGGTGGACTTCCCGGACGACTCGGGGCCGTAGACCTCGACCACTCGACCGCGGGGCAGGCCGCCGATGCCGAGGGCGATGTCGAGCGCCAGCGCGCCGGTGGGGATGGCGGCGACGCCGACGTTGCCGTGCTCGCCCAGACGCATGATGGCGCCCTTGCCGTACTGCTTCTCGATCTGGCCGAGCGCCATCTCGAGGGCCTGGTCTCGTTCCACGGTGGAACCCTCCTGTGGGTCTGTGCGGTCTGCTGGCGGGGAAGCCGTGGGATGAACCTACGACCGGGGTGTGACACTTAACGGGACCCGAACTACACGGGTGCAAGTTAGCCGAACACCCGTTCGGGTTCAAGCACCCTGGCTTCGGGCGGGCGCCGCCGGGCAGACTGCGGCCGCCCAGACCACGGGACGGAGGACGGGATGCTGCAGGAGCTCGACGGCAAGGTCGCGGTGATCACCGGTGGCGGCAGCGGCATCGGCGCCTCACTGGCGCGGGCCTGCGCCGCGGCGGGGATGCGGGTCGTCGTGGTCGACGTGAACGAGGAGCGTGCCGCCTCCGTCGCGGCCGAGCTCCCGGCCGGGACGGCCGTCGCCCGCGCCGTCGACGTGTCCGACGCCGACGCGGTGCAGGCGCTCGCCGACTTCGCCTTCGACACGTTCGGCGCCGTGCACCTGCTCTGCAACAACGCCGGTGTCTCCCCCGCCGGCCGCATCTGGGACTTCACCGACGACGAGTGGCGCTGGCTCCTCGGCGTCAACGTGCAGGGCGTCGCCAACGGCATCCGGAGCTTCGTGCCACGCATGATCGAGCAGGGCGAGGGACACATCGTCAACACCGGTTCCGGCGCCAGCTTCGTGTCGACGCCCCGTCTCGGGCCCTACTGCGCGACCAAGCACGCGATCGTCGGGCTCTCGGAGGCGCTGCGGTACGAGCTCGACGGCACCGGCATCGGGGTCAGCGTCCTCGTCCCGGCGGGCGTGAACACCAACATCGGCGATTCGATGGTCCGGCCCTCGGCCACCGACCCCGACGCGATCGCCGATGACTTCACGGCGCTCACGAACGCGATGGACGAGACCTCGCTGGCCGTGATCGAGCCCGAGGTCGTCGCGGAGGTCACGCTCGTCGGCGTGCGCGAGGGCTGGCCCTACATCGTGATGGGGCCGGGACAGTCCGTCGGCGTGGAGCGGCGGTACGGCGAGGTCCTCGACGCGCACCGGCTCAGCAAGGACCGCTTTCCCTTCCTCCCCTGAGCGAGCTCGCCCCGCCGAGGGCGAACCGGCGCTGCTCGGTGTGGACCGCGCCCTCCGGGCGCGTGTCGCTGTCGAACAGGACGACGCGGTCGACGGTGAACGGTGGTCCCGTTGGACCGGTCGACAGCTGCTCGACGAGCGGGCGCACGTCGCGCGCCCGGTTGACCCGAGCGAGCGTGAGGTGCGCCCGGAAGGGACGGTCGTCGGCCTCGAACCCGAGCGGTGCGGTGACGGCGTTGATCGCGCCGGCCAGCGCGGCGAGCTCCGCAGCACCCGTCGTGACGCCGAGCCACAGCACCGACGCCCGGCGGGGCGACGGGAACGCACCCCCACCGCCGAGCGCGAGGGTGAACGGCGGGATCCGTCGGACCGATTCGGCGACCGATTCGGTGAGCGAATCGACGACCGATTCGTCGACCCGGCCCAGGAACTGCACGGTGACGTGGCGCTGGTCCGGTCGCATCCACCGGAGCCCGTCGTCGTCTCGGCGCACCGATTCGGCGAGCGATTCGGTCCAACCGAGCACCACCGGTGGGGGCACCACCGCGAGGAACCCGCGGCGCCAGCCAGTGGTCACCCCAGGGCCAGCAGCCGCATCCGCAGGAGGTTGAGCACCGTGATGGTGGAGAACTGGCGGATGCGCTCGCGGTCGAAGGGGAGCCGGGCGGTGACCGCCTCGGTGTCGTGACCCGGGACGGCGATGCCGTACCAGACCGTCCCGACCGGTTGCCCCTCCATCTCGTCCGGCCCGGCGACGCCGGAGATCGAGACGGCGACGTCGGCGCCGAGGACCCGCTGCGCGCCCTCCGCCATCTGCTTCACCGCCTCCTCGCTGACCACCTTCTCCGCGGTGACACCGAGCACGGTGCGCTTCACCTCGGTCGCGTACGACGCGATCGAGCCCCGGAAGGTGCGGCTGGCCCCGGGGACGTTGGCGATGCGGGCGCCGACGAAACCACCGGTGAGCGACTCGGCCACGCCGAGCGACCACCCCCGCTCCTCGCACAGGCGCAGCACCTCGGACTCCATCGTGTCGTCGTCGACCGCGAACACGAGATCGCCCAGCACGTTGCGCAGCTCGACGTCCTCGGCGTCGAGCAGCGCGCGGGCTTCGTCCTCGGTGGGCGCCTTGGCCGTCATGCGCACGTAGATGCCCTCGATGCCACGGGCGAGGAAGGCGATGGTCGGGTTCGTCTGCTGATCGACCCGTTCGGCGATCATCTCCGCCAGCCCCGACTCGGACGTGCCCCACGTCTTCAGCGAGCGCGACACGATCACCGCGCGCTCGCCCGCGCGTTCCAACAGATCGGGCAGCACGTGCTGGGTGACCATGTCGGTCATCTCGTAGGGGACGCCGGGGACCGCGTACACCACCTTCTTCACGCCGTTCGCCGCATCGATCTCGCACCGCAGCCCGGGCGCGGTGCCGATCGGGTTCGGGATGACGTCGCCGCCCTTCGGCACGTCGGCCTGGCGGAGGTTGTTCTCGGGGAACGGCCGGCCGCGGCCGCCGAAGATGGCGCGGATCTGCTCGATCAGCTCCTCACGCCGCTCGAGCTCCACCCCCATGACCTCGGCGATGGCCTCGCGGGTCACGTCGTCGGGCGTCGGGCCGAGCCCACCACACACGATCACCGCGTCGGCACGATCGAGCAGCTCGCGGATGCACTGCACCATGCGGTCGAGGTTGTCGCCCACCTTGCGGTGCTCGTTCGTGTCGATGCCGACGGCGGCGAGCTGCTCGCCGATCCACGAGCTGTTCGTGTCGACGATCTGGCCGAGCAGCAGCTCGGTCCCGATGGCGAGGACGTCACACCGCATGTCGTTCCGTGCCCTTCTTCCGGGTCTGACGAGAGCCGCTGATGACGATGTCGAGGCCGGACACCACCGAGAGGCCGACCGCGAACCAGAGGAGGGCGTCGTGGAACGTCGCCCACTCGTACGTGGGCGGCAGGAGCACGAAGCCGACCGCGATGAACTGGAAGAACGCCTTCCACTTCCCGAGCCGACGAGCGGGCAACGAGATCCCCCGCTTCGCCACGAACGACCGGTACATGGAGACGCCGACCTCGCGTACGGTCACGATGATCACCGCGGCCCACGAGAAGTCGCCGTTGATCCCGAGCGCGAAGAAGCCGCCCAGCACCAGGAACTTGTCGGCCAGCGGGTCGAGGAACGCACCCGAGCGGGTGGTGCCGTCGCGGCGCGCCAACCAGCCGTCGAGGCCGTCGGTGGTGGTCAGCACGAACCACAGGGTGAAGGTGAGCCAGGTGGAGCCCACGTCGACGATGAGGAGCAGCGTCGGGACGGCGAGGACCAGCCGGGCGATGGTGACGAGGTTCGCCGGCGTCGCGATCGCGTCGTCGCCGTGACGACGCGATCGCGCGACAGGGGTGCTCACCGACGCGCTGCCTTGGCGACCAGGTCGGGACCGATGGCCTCGGTGACGTGCGCGCGCACCAGTGCGCCCGGACGCGCCCAGTCGGCGTGCAGCCGGACGATGCCGTCGATCTCCGGCGCTTCACGGTGGGTGCGCCCGACGAGCGTGCCGTCGTCGTCGACGGTGTCGACGAGCACGTCGACCTCGTCGCCCACGAGGGCGTCGCGCGCGGCGCGGGTGATCGGCTCCTGCACCGACTCGCACTCGCGCAACCACTCGAGCGCGAGCTCCGCGTCGACCGGGTCGGTGAGGTCGGCGGCGGGCGTGCCGTCCTCGGCCGAGAACGGGAAGAACCCCGCCCAGTCGAGCTCGGCCGCCTGCAGGAAGGACAGCAGCTCGTCGTGCTCGCGCTCGCCCTCACCGGGGAAGCCGACGATGAACGACGACCGGAACGCCGCCGTGGGCTCCGACGCGCGGATGGCGCCGATGCTGCTGAGGAAGCGGTCGCCGCTCCCCCACCGCTTCATGCGCCGCAGGAGGCGTGCGTCGGCGTGCTGCAGCGAGAGGTCGAAGTACGGGACGACCGTCGCCAGCTCCAGCATGGTGGCGACGAGCGGGTCGCGCACCTCGCTCGGATAGAGGTAGAGGAGGCGGATCCGCGCCAGGCCGTGGGGGGCCAGCGTGTCGAGCCGCCGGAGCAGCGGGGCGAGCGAGCCCGGTGCCCCGGCGTCGCGCCCGTACCAGGCGAGGTCCTGCGCCACCAGCACCAGCTCGGCGACGCCCTGCTCGACCAGGCCGCGCGCCTCGGCCTCGATGGACTCAGGAGTCCGCGAGCGCTGCTTGCCGCGGAACGACGGGATGGCGCAGAACGCGCAGGCACGGTCGCAGCCCTCGGCGACCTTCAGGTACGCCCACGGGACGCTCGGCGCGGGCCGGGGCAGCTCCAGCAGGTCGCGGACGCCCCTCGGCCGTTCGGGCACGGAGCCGGTCGGCCGTTCGGGCACGGAGCCGGTCGGCCGTTCGGGCACGGAGCCGGTCGGCCGTTCGGGCACGGAGCCGGTCGGCCGTCGCTTCGGGGCGGGGACGGGGACCCAGTCGGCCAGGGCGCCTTCGTCGGCGAAGCCGACCACCGCGTCGACCTCGGGCAGCGCCGCCGCCAGCTCGTCGCCGTAGCGCTCGGCCATGCACCCCGTCACGACCAGCTTGGCCCCCGCCTTCCGGGCGTCGGTCAGGGCGAGCACGGTGTCGATCGACTCCTGGCGGGCGGCTTCGACGAAGGCGCAGGTGTTGACGACGACCAGGTCGGCGTCCTGGGCGCGGTCGGCGGGCAGCAGGCCGTCGGCCAGGAGGCTGGCCACCACCTTGTCGGAGTCGACGGCGTTCTTCGGGCACCCGAGGGTCTCGACCCAGAAAGACGGCTCACTCACTGCGCCGCAGGTTACCTGCCTGGTTGGCCGCTCTCTGCGGCGCAGGATACCTGCGCCGCGGCCGTTCGCTCGCTGGTGCGCAGGTCTGGGCGCCGGGCCTCGGCCTCGCTCCACCGACGCGGATCGGCGCGCCCGGGTCAGGCGTTGGCCATCTGGGCCCGGCGGAGCGCACCCTCCACCAGGAGCACCAGCGTCTCCTTCACGTGCAGTCGGTTCCGGGCGTCGCACAGCACGACGGGCACGTTGGCCGGCACCGACAGTGCCTCCCGCACCTCCCGCGGGTGGTGCCGGTACACGCCGTTGAACAGGTTCACCGCGACCACGAACGGGATCCCCAGGTGCTCGAAGTAGTCGACCGCCGGGAAGCAGTCCTCGACGCGCCGGGTGTCGACCAGCACGATGCCGCCCACCGCGCCCCGCACCAGCTCGTCCCAGAGGAACAGGAACCGGTCCTGGCCGGGTGTGCCGAACATGTAGAGGACCATGTCGGGCCCGAGGGTGAGGCGACCGAAGTCCATCGCCACGGTGGTGCCGGTCTTCGTGCTCCCGGTGCCGGCGAAGTCGATGCCGAGGCTCTCGACGGTGATGTCGGCCTCGGTCATGAGCGGCTCGATCTCGGAGATGGTGCCGACCAGCGTCGTCTTGCCGACGGCGTAGCCGCCGGCGACCACGATCTTCATCGACACCGGCAGGCCGGTCGCGGCGGAGGTGGCCCCGAAGGGACCCGGCACCGTGCCCGTCATCGGAGGGTCGAACTCAGATGGCACGGATCCCCTCCAGCAACCGTTCGAGCAGGCGCACGTCGCGGTGCTCGGCGCCGTCCTCGGTCTGACGCACGTGGACCATCCGGGCGAGCACGAGGTCGCCCACCAGCACCCGGACGACGCCGACCGGCGCGGTCAGACGGGCCGAGAGCTCGGCCACCGACATCGGCGTCTGGCACAGCTCGATGATGCGGCGGTCCTCCGGCGTGGCGTTGCGGCCCAGCTGCTCGGGCGCGATCAGCGCGAGGACGGGCGCGTGCAGCGCGAAGACGCCGAGCGACGAGCTCGTCCGACCCCGCGTGAGCATGTACGGACGCACCAGCGTCCCGTGCGGGACGGCCGCGCCCGGGTCGCGTGGGTCGACGCTGCCGTTCATCGGATCGCCGACCTCGGCAGCGCGGTCTGCAGCTCGGAGATCAAGCCGGGCGTGAGCGCGCTGGCGCACTTCTCGACGAGCACCGCCATCTCGTAGCCGACGAGGCCGACGTCGCACGGCCGCGCCGTCGTCGCGGCCAGCACCGACGTGTCGCTCACCCGCATCACGAAGAGCATCGCCATGTCCATCTCGACGATGACCTCGTGCACGCGTCCGCCGCCGATGGGGGTGGACCCACCTTTCGCGATGCTCAGCAGTCCGGCCGACACCGCGGCGAGTCGGTCGCCCGAGCTCCGGTCGAGACCGTCGGACAGCGCGATGAGCAGCCCGTCGGACGAGACGACGGTGGCCTCGCTCACGCCGGGCACCCGCTCGACGAAGTTGGAGACCAGCCAGTTGAGGTTCCGCGCCTCCGCGCTCAGTTGCATCATCTGCCGTCCTCCTGGAGGTGACCGGAGGCGTCCGGTGCGGCCGGGTCCGAGCCGGGACCGGTGCCGTCGGCGCCGCCGGGTGCGGGGGTGCCGTCCTGCTCGGCCTGCCCGCGGCGCTTGCCCTGGGCGTGGCGGGTCAGCAGCTCGTGCACGCGGTACGGGCGCATCGGGTCGGCGTCGGGGTCGCCCGCGTCCGGGCCGGCGGTCGGCTGGTGGCTCAGGTGCTGGCCGGGGATGCGGGTCGGCAGCGGGGCGTGGTCGGAGAGGTCGGGGGGCTCCTCGCGGGAAGCGGCGTCGGCGGGGGCCGACGTCCGGTTCGTCGTGCCGTCGGCGCCGAACGTGTCGAAGGGCGGGGCGAAGCCCGGGTCGACGGTCGGCGCGAACGTCGCCTCGCGCTCGAAGGGGGGCGCGGGCGGGACCGGGGTCTCCGGCACGATGGTCGGTGCGGGCTCACGGCGCGGCGTCGTGAACGCGGTCGGCGGCGGGACGTCGATGGTCGGGGGCGGGACGTCGATGGTCGGGGGCGGCGTCGGGCGGCGGCGGGGGCGCGGCGGCCGGGCCTCGGGCGGCGCGGTCGACGGGCGGCACCGTGAAGGGATCGGGCGAGCCGGGCCCGGAGGGGCCGGGAACGCCCATGCCCTCGCGGCGCCACTGCTCCACCGGAGGCTCGTCGGGTGGGCGCCATGCGACCCGCTGGGCGCCGAGGGGAACGTCGGTGCCGCTGCCCACGGGGTCGGGCGCGTAGACCGGGCGCTGCGGCGGTACCGGCGGTGCGGGCACCGCCCGGGGCTCGAGCACCGCGGTGGGCAGGGTCACCAGCGCGACCAGACCGCGCGGCGCACCGGGCCGCAGCTCGACGAGGATGCCGTGCCGGGCGGCCAACGACCCGACCACGTGCAGGCCGAGGGCCCGCGACAAGCGCGAGGCCGACGACGGGCGGCTTGGCGAGGAGGTGGTTCGCCTCGGCCACCCGCTCGGGCGGCATGCCGATGCCCTGGTCCGACACCGCGAGCACGAACCCGGTCGCGCCCACCGCGCCCGAGACCACGACCGCGGAGTCGGGGGGTGAGAACGACGTCGCGTTCTCGAGCAGCTCGGCGAGCAGGTGGGCGACGTCGGACACCGCCCGGCCCGACACCGCGAGGTCGTCGTCGATGCCGACGAGCTCCACGCGCGGGAAATCGGCGATCTCGGCGGCGGCGGCGCGCACGACGTCGATCAGCGCGATCGGCTGCTGCCACTGCCGCGGCTGCTCGGCACCCGAGAGCACGAGCAGGCTCTCCGCGTTGCGCCGCATGCGGGTCGCCATGTGGTCGAGCTTGAACAGCGCGTCGAGCGCGGTCGGGTCGTGCTCGTTGCGCTCGAGCTCGTCGAGCAGCTCGAGCTGGCGCTCGAGCAGGCTCTGGTTGCGCCGGGCCAGGTTCACGAACAGGTCGCCCATGCCCTTGCGGAGCAAGCGCGACTGCTCGTGGGCGACCTCCATGGTGACGGCCTCGACGTCGTTGAACGCCTGGGCCAGCTCGCCGATCTCGTCCTCCGAGTTCACCTCGATGCGGGTCGGCTGCACCGCGCTCACGTCGCCACCGGTGCGGAGCGACTCGACCAGAGCCGGGAGCTGGCGCTGCGACATCTCGCGCGCGGCGGCGGTGAGGCGGCGCACCGGCCCGACCACCGCCCGCGAGACGAACCAGATGAGCATGAGCGTGAGCAGCATGGCGAACACCGCCGCACCACCGTAGAGACGGGTGTCGCGCAGCGCCGCCGCGGCGTCCGCGCTCGCCGCCGCGTTGATCACCGAGTTCACCGCGGTGATCGCCCGGTCGAGCCGCTGCGACTGCTGCTGGTACTGCGCGTAGTACGCGGCCGGCGTCTGGCCCGCGGTCGCGAACGCCGCGGGCAGCGGCGCCGGCGCCGCCGGGGCGCCCATCACCCCTTGATAGGCCTGGAGCTCGCTATCGGTCGCGGCGTTGGTGAAGAGGTCGCGGTAGCGGGCGGCCGTGGTCTGCGCGCCGACCCACTCGCTGAAGTCGTTCGGTCCTCCGCCGGCGAGCACCGAGATGTACACGCTCGCTTCGCGGGCCAGCTCGTGTTGCGCGCGCTCGAGCGCGAACACCCGGGTGAGGCTGGCGGAGACGTCGGCGCTCGCGAGGTCGCGAGCGACCCGCTCGCCGAAGTCGAGCAGTTGCTCGTCGACGTCGAGGAAGAAGTTGCGCGTCGTCGCGGCATCGACGGCGCGGGCGTCGACCTGGCCCCGCACCCCCGGGATGCCGTCGAGGCCCTTGTTCGTGGCCGCGAGCCGGGCACCGGCGGCCGGGCTCAGCCCGGCGTCGGCGAAGGCCTGCTCGTTGGCACGGAAGGCGCGCACCGCGACGTCGGTGCGGGCACGGGCCGCGTTCAGCTCGGTCGTCGGCGGCGCGGTCGTCCCCGCCACGTACCACGACGACACGACGCTCTCGTCCTGCAGCGCGCGGCTGGCGGCGTCGAGCGAGCGAAGCGGCGCGGAGAGGTCGCCGTACTGCTCCTGGGCGTGGAGCGCGGTGAAGCGGTCGCTCAGACCCGCCGCGGCCACCACGACGAGGGCGAGGAACGGCACGAAGAGGACCAGCAGCAGCTTGGCCCGGAAGCTCAGTCGCGACATCAGCGACGTGCCTCCTCTCATGCGTCCTCCCTCATACCTCGCCTCGTGCGTCGTGCCTCACGACGTCCTCACTCGACCGGGTGCGCGCGCACCGCCACACTCGCGGCATACGCCACACGTCAACAGCCGTGTCGGCAGGCCGGGCGGGGCCCTTGAGGAACGCTTGGGGAAGGGTTTCGGAAAGTGGCGGGGTCCGGCGGGTCCGGGCTCAGACCCGGTCGCCGGCCGCCTCGAGCTCGTCGACCGTCATCAGCACCGCCCGGGCCTTCGAGCCCTCCGACGGGCCCACGACGCCTCGGCGTTCGAGCAGGTCCATGAGCCGCCCGGCCCGGGCGAAGCCCACCCGCAGCTTGCGCTGCAGCATGCTGGTGGAGCCCAGACCGCTGCGCACGACGAGCTCCATGGCCTCGGCCAGCAGCTCGTCGCCGTCGTCGTCGGCCGCGCCGCCGGCACCGCTCCCGGCGGCGGCGTCGTCACCGGCGATGCCCTCGACGTAGGACGGTGCGCTGGTCTGCCGGCGCCAGTGCGCGACCACCTTGCGGACGCACTCCTCGTCGACCCACGAGCCCTGGATGCGCTGGGCCCGCCCGGAACCGGCGGCGAGCAACAGCATGTCGCCCTGCCCGATCAGCTTCTCGGCCCCGGCCTGGTCGAGGATCACGCGCGAGTCGGCCAGGCTGCTGACCGAGAACGCCATGCGGCTGGGCACGTTGGCCTTGATGACGCCGGTGATGACGTCGACCGACGGCCGCTGCGTGGCGATCATGAGATGGATGCCGACGGCCCGCGCCATCTGCGCGATGCGGCAGATGCTCGCCTCGACGTCGCGGGCGGCCACCATCATGAGGTCGTTGAGCTCGTCGACCACGATGACGATGAACGGCAGCCGCTCGTAGCCCTTCCCGGTGCTCGGGTCGGGATCGTCCTTGGTGGGCAGCTCGCCGCGGTCGAACATCCCGTTGTAGCCGGTGATGTCGCGCACCCCGACCTCGGCGAGCAGCTCGTAGCGCATGTCCATCTCGCGCACGGCCCAGTCGAGGGCGTTCGCCGCCTTCTTCGGGTTGGTGACGACCTCGGTGAGGAGGTGCGGCAGGTTGTTGTACGCGCCGAGCTCGACCCGCTTGGGGTCGACGAGGATGAGGCGCACCTGGTCGGGGGTGTAGCGCATCAGCAGCGACGTGACGATCGAGTTGATGCAGCTGCTCTTGCCCGCACCGGTCGCGCCCGCGATGAGCACGTGGGGCAGCGCGGTGACGTCGAGCATCACCGACGTGCCGGAGATGTCGCGGCCGAGGCCGACGCCCAACGCGGTCTTGGTCTTCCCCACCTCGGGCGCGCTCAGCACGTCGCCCAGGGTCACGATGATGCGCTCCTTGTTCGGCACCTCGACGCCCACCGCGCTGCGGCCCGGGATCGGGGCGAGGATGCGCACGTCGAGCGACGCCATCGCGTACTGGATGTCGTTGCTCAGACCGGTGACGCGGTTGACCTTCACGCCCGAGCCGAGCTCGAGCTCGTAGCGGGTGACGGTGGGCCCCACGGTCGTGCCGACCAGGCGCGCCTCGACCCCGTGGTGGGCGAGGGTGGCCTCGAGGATGCGGCCGCCCTCCTCGATGAGGCGGCGGTCGGCCTCCTTGCCGCTCCCCCGCTTCAGGAGGTTGGCCGGCGGCAGCTTCCACGGGCCGTGCTTGGCCCCCGGATCGTCGCCCAGGTCGATGACGAGCTGCCCGCTCGGGTCCTCGCTGGTGGGGATCTCGATGGCGGCGTGGGCCACGGCCGGGAGCACCTCGGCGTCCGCTCCGGGCGGTTCGGGCTCCGGCTCCGGCTCGGGTGCCTCGGCCTCGTAGGCGGCGTAGTCGAATGGTGCCGGCCCACTCGGGGGTGGGGGCGGATCGTCGGCGACGGCGGGGCTCTCGCCGTCCGGCGACAGCTGCACCGCGCTCCGCGCCTTCGCCGCGACCGTGCGGGAGAGGCTGGTGGCCGCGCTCACGATCATCCCGATCGAGATGCCGAGCGCGAGCAGCAGCCCGACCAGCGCGACGCCGCCGAGGATGACGGAGGCGCCGACGATCCCGGTGGCGGCGATCAACGGTGTCGCGATCATGGCGCCGAGGGCACCACCGGCGTCGCGCAGCTCGTCGATGGGCGCCGCTCAGCGACGGGCGGCCGGCGGCGAGGTGGAGGATCCCCACGTCGGCGACGAACAGGAGGAGCGCGCCGATGGCGATGCGGACGGTGGGCCGCTCGGCCGGCCCGTCCTCGACCTCGACGGTCTCGGCGTCGGGATCGGCGGCCGGCGCCCGCCGCGGCCAGAGCAGCACCACGCCGAAGGCGAAGCACGCCACCGGGACCGCCACCCGCGCCCGGCCGATGGCGGCGCCGGCACCGTCGGCCAGCCCGCTGCCCACCGGCCCGGCGAGGTCGGTCCACAGCCCGAGGGCGAAGATGGCCCCGACCACGAACAGGCCCACCGCCAGCACGTCGGCCCGGTGCCCCGCCAGCTGCCGGCCGGCCGCCTCCCGCCCCCGCGCCAACATCGAGGGCTCGGTTGCCGCGACCTTCCGCCGCGCGGTGGTGGCCCTGCGGGAGCTGCGCTTCCGGCGGTTCGAGGTCTTCGAGCGGGCCGACGCGCGACCACGCCGCGTCTTGGTCGCGGGCATCCCCGCAAGCTAACACCACCCCCACCACCCACAACAGCATCTCTGGCCGGCACGCCGCCGGCGGGCCGGGACGAGAGGCCCTAGACCTCCATGACCACCGGGATGATCGCCGGCCGGCGTCGGGTCCGCTCGCTGATGAAGCGGCCGAGCGAGCGGCGGCAGTGGCGGCGGAGGGTCTCGAAGTCGGTGGCCCCCTCGTCGGCCGCCTCCTGGAGCGAGGCCAGCACCGCGGCCTTCGCCTCCTCGAGCAGCTCCTCGGCCTCGGGCGCGTAGACCCAGCCCCGGGTGACGATCTCGGGACCGGTCACCACCTCGCCGGTGGTGGCGTCGACGGTGACGATCACCACCACCAACCCCTCCTCGGCGAGGTTGCGGCGATCGCGCAGCACGCCCTGGCCGACGTCGCCGACGATGCCGTCGACGTAGAGGTATCCGGCGGGGACCGCGCGCCGCTCGCACCTCGAGCCCGGTGGTGCCGTCGTCGCGCTGCTCCATCACGAGCATGTCGCCGTCCTCACAGATGAGCACGTGGTTCTTGGCCACCCCGACCGCCTCGGCGAGCCGGGCGTGGTGGACCATGTGCGTGTACTCGCCGTGCACGGGGACGAACCATTCCGGCTGCACGATGTTGAGGAGCATCTTCAGCTCCTCCTGCGACGCGTGGCCCGACACGTGCACCGGCGAGCTGCCGCCGTGCAACACCTCGGCGCCGGCGCGGTGCAACGAGTCGATGATGCGGTTCACGTTCGTCTCGTTGCCGGGGATCGCGTGCGCGGAGATCACGACGACGTCGTCGCTGCTGATCTTCAGGTACTTGTGCTCGTGCGCGGCCATGAGCGAGAGCGCGCTCATCGGCTCCCCCTGCGAGCCGGTGCAGATCACGCACACCTCACCCGGCGCGTAGCGCGCCACCTCCTCGATGTCGATGACGCGCTCGCTGGGGATCTCGAGCAGTCCCATCTCGCGCCCGAGTGCGACGTTGTGCACCATGGAACGCCCGAGGAACGCCACCCGGCGACCGGCGGCGATCGCCTGCTCGGCCACCTGCCGCACACGGTGCAGGTGCGACGCGAAGCTGGCGACGATCAACCGTTGGTTCGGGTAGTCGCGGAAGACGCTGCGCAACGTGTCGCCCACGGTCTTCTCCGACGGCGTGAACCCGGGGCGGCACGCGTTCGTCGAGTCGGACAGGAGCAGCTTCACCCCGCCCACCCGCTCGGCGATCGACCCCATCAACGCGAGGTCGGTCTTGCGACCGTCCACCGGCGTCGGGTCGAGCTTGAAGTCGCCGCTGTGCAGGATGGTGCCGGCGGGCGTGTAGTACGCGGTGGCGAGCGCGTACGGCACGGAGTGCGTGACGGGGATGAACTCGCAGTCGAACGGGCCGATGTGCCTGCGTTCGCCGTCGTACACGGGGATCAGCTCGGTGCGCCCGAGCATCCCTGCCTCCTCGATGCGGTTGCGGGCCAGCCCCAGCGACAGCGGTGATCCGTAGATCGGCAGCGACGACGTCGCGCAGCAGGTAGGCCAGCCCGCCGGCGTGGTCCTCGTGCGCGTGGGTGAGGAAGGCCGCTTCGACCCGGTCGGCGTTCTCGCGCAGATAGGTGAAGTCCGGGAGGACGAGGTCGATCCCGGGCATGCCCGCCTCGGGGAACATGATCCCGCAGTCGACGACCAGGATGCGGTCGTCGACCTCCAGGCAGAAGCAGTTCCGCCCGATCTCGCCGAGCCCGCCGAGGAAGACGATCTTGACCGGCGGGCGACTCATCACGCTCAGGCTAGCGGCGCCCTGAACATGAACTCCTCCATCATGGGCTTCATCGCGATGTCGACGAGCTCGATGCGGACGCCGAGCGGGTCGCGGTGGTACGCGAATTGCACCAGGGCGCCGTCGTCGTCGCGCCCGCACAGCTGCAGCGGGCACCGCAGCTCCGTGTAGGTGGCGGAGTCCGCCGGCAGCGCGTCGACCCACACCCCGATGTGATGGAGGTTGGAGTGCTCGTTGCACTCCCACACCGTGCCGGGCACCTCCTGCACGAGCTCCAGGTAGGGCGGCTCGGTCGAGTAGCACAGCGTGTTCGGGACGATGCGCTCGGTGCCGTCGCCCTCGCGCACGGGGAAGGCCTCCGTCTCGACGACCGGTCCCCACGTGATGCCGAGCAGGTCGGTGAAGTGCGCCATCGCCGCCTCGACGTCGGGCACGACGATGCCCACGTGGTACAGCTGCCCCTGGATCGCCATGCGGGGAGCCTACGCAGCCTCGCCTCCCACCGCGTCGGACCGGTAGCGGGTGTGGCTGAACGTGCCCTTCCCGAACGCGAGCACCTTCGCCGGCCGCACCGCGAACACGAACACCGGCCCGTGGTCGGCGTCCGCTCCGGATTCCTCGTGGGTGAACCCGCCGTCGCCCACGCCGAACGTCCAGCGGCCGTCCCACTTGTCGGTCCATGCGCCCGCGAGTCGCCGCAACATGGCGTCGTCGGTCACGCGCACGGCCTCACCCTCGACGACGACGTCCAGCCCCTCGTCCCAGCCGTTGCCGCCGGTCGTCAACACGACGTGCGGGTTGACGGCGAGGTTGTGGGCCTTCTGCTCCTCGGGCCCGGTGGCGAAGTGCAGCGCGCCGTCGAGCCACACCGCGACCAGCGGGGTCACGTGCGGGCGGCCGTCGGCGCGCACGGTCGAGATCCAGAACAGCTGCCCCGCTGCCAACGCCCGCTCCGTGTCCGCCCACGGCACCGGGGACGCGTCGGGATCGCTGAACCGTTCGTCGAGCTCGGGTGTCATCGGGTCGCTACACCGCGGCGGCGGCCTGGCGGTCCTTCGCGACCTCGTCGAGCTGGGCGTACTCCTCGCCGGTGTCGACCCAGTCCTCGAACTGGATCACGCCGAGCTCGGTGAACCGCTCGCGCAGCCACCCGTCGCCCGCGTCGAGCAGGCCGAGCTTCTTGCAGTTGGGCACGATCTTCGAGAACAGCAGGCCCTGGAAGATCGGGCGGTCGGGCGCGTTCTGCATCGTCTTGACCGCCTCCTTGACGTCGACGCCGAGACGCTCCCACGTCTCCTGCTGCAGGAACCGGTCGCGCATGCGCACCGCGGCCTCGAACGCGAACTCCTGGCGCTCGCGGATCTCGGCCGCACCGAGGCCGTTGTAGTACTCCTGCAACGAGAGGACGCCGAAGGCGACATGACGCGCCTCGTCGCTCATCACGTAGCGCAGCAGCTGCTTCAGCAGCGGCTCGGTGGTCATCTGGTGCAGGAACCCGAACGCGGCGAGCGCGAGCCCCTCGACCATGATCTGCATGCCGAGGTAGGTCATGTCCCAGCGACTGTCGGCGACGATGTCGTCGAGCAGCATCTTGAGGTGGGCGTTGATCGGGTAGTGGCCCGACAGCTTGGTGTTGAGGTACCGCGCGAAGACCTCGACGTGGCGGGCTTCGTCCATGACCTGGGTGGCGGCGTAGTACTTGGCGTCGATCCACGGCACCGTCTCGACGATCTGGGCGGTGCAGATCAGCGCGCCCTGCTCGCCGTGCATGAACTGCGAGAGCGTCCAGTTCTGCGACTCGATGCCGAACTGCGTCCACTCCTTGTCGCCCCACTTCTCGAACGGCGTGCCGTCGAGGTCCATCTGCTGGCCGATGCCGTTCTGGTTCTGGTTGTCGCGCGCGACCTTCTCCTGGTCGACCTCGATGTCCCAGGGGAGGTCGTTGGCGTTCCACATCGACGTCTTGGCCTTCTCGTACAGCTTCACCAGCGCGGGTCGGCTGCGCTCGTAGTTCCACGTGAAGACTGCGTCGGCGTCGGCCCGGATCGCGTGCTGGACCTCGTCGACATCGGTGTTGGTGACGGCGAGGATGGCATCGAGGTCGTGCATGTCGTCGCGACCGATGATGTCGGTGTAGTCGGCACTCATGGCTACCTGCTTTCGAGTCCGGGTATCACGAACTGTTCGAGGAACGCGCGCGCGGCGGTCGGGTCGGTGAAGTCGATGGGCGGGTGCGGCATCAGCACGTAGGAGCGGACGATGCGCGCCAACCAGTCGCCGGCGCGGATGGCGTCGTCGGGCGTGAGCCAGCGGTCGAACGCCGGCGCGATCGCGTCGCCCACTGCGATGAGGAGACGGTCGCCCGGGCCGAACGCCAGGTGGACGAGCACTGATTCGGGCTCGTGGGCCAGGAGGAACTGGAGGGCGTCGTGCCCGCGCAGCTCGCGCGCACCGGCGACGACCGCGGCCACGACCGCGTCGGCGAAGGTGGCGGCGCCGCGCCCGGCTGCGACCACGACGCCGGCGATGCGCTCGTGCTCGGCGACCACCGCGCTGCGCACGATCTCGGGCTTGCCGTCGAAGTACCGGTAGAGCGTGGCGCGCGAGCACCCGGCTTCGCGCGCGATGTCGTCGATCGTGGTCTTCGCCAGGCCGAACCGGCCGATGCACGCGAGGACCGCCGCTCGGGCCCGTACGTCGACGGGGGCCGGGGTGCTCACGGCGAGGGTCATCGCCTGAGACGATACACCAGATTTCGTCTCATCGGGTCAGGACCCGGCGGGTCAGCTCCACACCCCGCCCAGCAGCTCGCGGCGGACCAGCCGGTGCACCTCGGCCGGGTCGCCGAGATCGTGGCGGCCGGGCGAGGCGATGAGCGACAGCGAGAGCCGGGCGACGTACTCGGCGCACCGTGGGAGGTCGGCCGTCGGGTCGATGTGGCCCGCCTCGCGGTCGCGCTCCAGGAGGGGCAGGAAATAGGCGGCGATGGCCCCGATCAACCGGTGCTGCTGCACGGTGATCAGGGCGTTCAACCGGTCGGGCTCGGTCTCGAGCACCTTCTGCAGCACCTCGTGCTCACGGAGCTCCCGGCGGGCCAGCGGCAGCGCCCGCTCCAGGAACTCGGGGAAGTCGGCGGCGTCACCGAGCTCGACCCCGAGGTCGAGGAAGAAGCGGTCCATCTCCCAGCCGACGGTGTCGCGGAGGAGCGCCTCCTTGCCGCCCGGGAACAGGCGGTAGATGGTGGCCCGCGACACCCCCGACGCGGCGGCGACGTCGTCGACGGTGGTCTTGGCCATCCCCCGGCGGGCGATGGAGTCGTACGCGCCGCGGAGCACCTGGAGGCGGGTGTCGTCCACCGCTCGTGCGCCTCCTCCGTGCCGGCGGCTCAGAGCCCGAGCAGCGGGTCGAGGCCGATCGTGAGCCCGGGTCGCTCGCCCACCGCCTTCACCGCCAGCAGCACGCCGGGCATGAACGACGTGCGGTCGTACGAGTCGTGCCGGATGCTCAGCGACTGCCCGGTGGTGCCGAGCAGCACCTCCTCGTGGGCGACGAGGCCGCGCAGGCGCACCGAGTGCACGTGGATGCCGCCGGCGCCCACGCCGCCGCGGGCGCCGTCGACCACCGTCGTGGTGGTGGGGTCGGCCGCCCACTCGTCGGACGCGGTGGCCATCCGCTCGACGGTGAGCATGGCGGTACCGGACGGCGCGTCGACCTTCTGGTCGTGGTGGAGCTCGATCACCTCGGCGCTCTCGAAGTACGGCGCGGCGAGCTCGGCGAAGCGGATCATCAGCACCGCGCCGATGGCGAAGTTGGGCGCGATGACCGCGTTGGCGTCGGAGGCGGCAAAGCGTTCGCGGAAGCCGTCGAGGTCGGCGCTGCTGAAGCCGGTGGTGCCCACGACCGCGTGCACACCGTGGTCGGCGCACCAGTTGACGTTGTCGCGGGCGGCGTCGACGACGGTGAAGTCGACCGCCACTTCCGCCTCGGCGTCGGCCAGCGCGTCGGCGCTGCGCGCGATCTGCATGCTCGGCGCCTCGACCCCGAACTGCCGGAGGTCGAGACCGGTGTGCAGTGGGTCGACCGCGGCCACCAGCTCCAGGTGGGGGTCGCCGAGCACCGCCCGGCACACCGTGGCGCCCATGCGTCCCGCGGCGCCGAAGACCGCCACCCTGATCATCGGCTCAGCGTATCGGCGGCGCCGGGCTCCGGGTCGGGGTGTTCAGACGGCGACGAGGGCGTCGGCCGGGCCGACCACCGCCAACGTGCGCGAGCCCGTGCCGAGCACCCGGTCGATGACCCGGGCGACGTCGGCCGCGGTGACCGCGTCGACCTGCTCGACCACCCAGTCGAGGCTCGGGATCTCGCCCATCGTGAGCTCGCTGCGCCCGATGCGGTGCATGCGACTCGACGAGCTCTCCAGCGAGAGCGCCAGCGACCCGGTGAGGTGCCCCTTGGCGGACACGAGCTCCCGGTCGGAGATGCCGCCGTCGGCGACCAGCCGGTCGAGCTCGCCGCGCACGACGTCGAGCGTCTCGTCGACCCGCTCCGGCGCGGTGGCGCAATAGACCGCGAGCGAACCCGTCTCCTCGAACGCGCTGCGGTACGAGAACACCGAGTACGCCAGGCCCCGCTTCTCGCGGACCTCCTGGAAGAGCCGCGAGCTCATGCCGCCACCCAGCACCTGGTCGACGACCGCGAGCGCGAAGCGGTCGGGGTCGTCGCGCCGGAGGGCGCGGGCGCCGATCACCACGTGCGACTGCTCCAACGGGCGGTCGACGCGGGCGAACCGGTCGGCGTCGGCGGTGTCGGCGCCACCGGCCCGGGCCGGCCGCGGGCGCCCGTCGGTCGGCTGGGCGTCGGCGACACGCTTCACGACCTCGTCGTGGTCGACGTTCCCCGCCACCGCGACCACGACGTTCGACGGCTGGTAGTGGTCGGCGTGGTAGGCGGCGATCTGGTCGCGCGTGACCGCGCCGATGCTGTCCTGGCTCCCGGCGATCTCACGGCCGAGCGGGTGCCGGGCGAACAGCGCCCCGGAGAAGACGTCGTGGACGAGGTCGTCCGGCGTGTCGTCGCGCATCCGGATCTCCTCGAGGATCACCTGGCGCTCCGACTCCACCTCGTCGGAGCGCAACGCGGGTGACCACACGATGTCGGAGAGGATGTCGAGCGCGAGGCCGAGGAAGCGGTCGGGGACGCGCACGTAGTACGCGGTGACCTCCTGCCCCGTGAACGCGTTCATGTCGCCGCCGCACGACTCGACCGCTTCCGCGATCTCCGCCGCGTGGCGCGTGTCGGTGCCCTTGAACAACAGGTGCTCGAGGAAGTGGCTGGTACCCGCGATCGCCTCCGGCTCGTCGCGTGACCCCGTGCCCACCCAGAACCCGACCGCCGCGGAGCGGAGGCCGGGCAGGTGCTCGGTGACGACGCGCAACCCGGAGTCGAGCCGCGTACCGCGGATGCCGGATGCGTCGTCGACCATCGGAGCCGTCATCGACGCCTGGCGGTCACGGCTTGACCGGCATCCCCGGAATTCGGGCGCGGGCGGTCAGCGCCGGCCGCCGCGCCGGCGACCACCGCCGCCTCGGCGCTCCCCGCGGTCGCCACCACCGGGACGACCGACCTCGGCCGGACCGAGGTCGCCGAACTCCGCCCGGGCCTGTGAGTCCCAGGCGTCGTCGAACGACGCCACCTCGACGTCGCCGCTGCCCCCGCTCACGGTCCGCTCGCGCGGCGCCCGGTCGCCGTTGCCCCGGGACTCGCCCTCACCGCTCCCGGAGTCGGACGAACCGCTCCCCTCGGGCTCGTCCCCCGCCAACGAGAGCGAGAGCTTGCCCGAGTTGTCGATGTCGTCGACGCGGACGGTCACCTCGTCGCCGAGGTTGAGGACGTCCTCCACCTTGTCGATGCGCTTGCCGCGCCCGAGCTTGGAGATGTGGAGCAGGCCGTCACGGCCGGGCAGGATGTTGACGAACGCCCCGAACTTGGTGACGTTCACGACCTTCCCGGTGTACTCGGCCCCGAGCTCGGCGGTGGGCGGGTCGAGGATCAGCTCGATCCTCCGCTGCGCCTCTTCGACGGCCGCGCCGTCCGTGGAGCCGATGCTCACGGTCCCGACGACCCCGTTGTCGCTCACCGACACGTCGGCGCCCGTCTCCTGGGTGATGGTGTTGATGACCTTGCCCTTGGGCCCGATCACCTCACCGATCTTGTCCATCGGGATCTCGAAGCTGATGATCTTCGGGGCGGTGGGCTTGACGTCGGCGCGGTTCGTGTCGATCGTCGCGTCCATCACATCGAGGATCTTCAGGCGGGCGTCACGGGCCTGGAGCAGCGCCTCACGCAGCACGTCGGCGGGAAGACCGTCGATCTTGGTGTCGAGCTGGAGCGCGGTCACGAAGTCGCGCGTGCCCGCGACCTTGAAGTCCATGTCGCCGAACGCGTCCTCGGTCCCGAGGATGTCGGTGAGGGTCGTGTACTTGCCCTCCGCGTAGACGAGGCCCATGGCGATGCCGGCGACCGACCCCTTCAGCGGCACGCCGCCGTCGAGCATCGAGAGCGTGGAGCCACACACCGACGCCATCGAGGTGGAGCCGTTCGAGCTGAGCACGTCGGACACGATGCGCAGGACGTAGGGCCACTCCTCCATCGACGGGACGACCGGAACGAGCGCCCGCTCGGCCAGCGCGCCGTGGCCGATCTCGCGACGCTTCGGCGAACCGACGCGACCCGTCTCGCCGGTGGAGTAGGGCGGGAAGTTGTAGTGGTGGATGTAGCGCTTGGTGGTGCCGCGGAGCTCGTCGAGACCGATGAACTGCTCCATGCGGGGCATGCCGAGGGTCAGCACGCTGAGCACCTGGGTCTCACCGCGCTGGAAGAGTCCGGAGCCGTGCGCGGTCGGCAGGATCTCGACCTCGGCGCTCAGCGGACGGATGTCGGTGGTGCCGCGGCCGTCGATGCGCAGGCCTTCGTTGACGATCCGGCTGCGGACGACCTTCTTCTGCAGGGCGCGGAACGCGGGCTTGACCTGCTTGGCGCGGGAGGCGAAGGGCTCGGGCTCCTCGGGCGTGCCGCACATCGCGAGCAGCAGGCCCTCGAGGATCTCGTCGAGGCGGTCGTTCCGCTCCGACTTGTCGGCGATCGACATCGCCGCCTTGGTCGACTCGGTGGCCTGCTCGGCGACGGTCTCGAACACGTCGTCGTCGTAGTCGGTGTGGATCTCGTAGGAGATCTCCGGGATCGGGCCACGCGCCAGGACCACCGCGGCGCGCAGCTGCTTCTGGAGCTCGATCGACGCCTTGATCCACTGCTTGGCGTCTTCGAGGCCGTCGGCGATGACCTCCTCGGTGACCTTCGGCGCGCCCTCTTCGTAGAGGCGCCACGTGGCCTCGGTGCCGCCCGCCTCGACCATCATGATGGCGATGTCGCCGGACTCGATCTCGCGGCCGGCGACGACGAGCTCGAAGGTGGACTCGGCGCTCTCGTCGAACGTCGGGTGCGCGATCCACTCGCTCCCCTGCCGCGACAGGCGCACCGCGCCGATCGGGCCGTCGAACGGGATGCCCGACACCGTGAGCGCGGCCGACGCGCCGTTGATCGACAGGACGTCGTGCGGGTTGATCAGGTCGGCGCCCATGATCGTGGCCACGACCTGGACCTCGTTGCGGAACCCCTCGGGGAAGCTCGGCCGCAGCGGGCGGTCGGTGAGGCGACAGGTGAGGATGGCGGGCTCGCCGGGACGGCCCTCACGACGGAAGACGCCGCCGGGGATCTTCCCGGCGGCGTACATGCGCTCCTCGACGTCGACGGTGAGCGGGAAGAAGTCGATCCCCTCCCGCGGCTTGGACGTGACGACGGTGCTCAGGATCGTGGTGCCGCCGACGCGCACGAGCACCGCGCCGTCGGCCTGGGGGGCGAGCTTCCCCGTCTCCAGGGTCATCTCGAGTCCGGCCGCATTGATCGGGCCGCTGACACGGATTGCGTCCGCCATGGGAACGCGCTCCTCTCTCACCCACTCGGGTGATCGGGCGAGGCGTGGCGATTCCCAGTTGTCGCCGTCCGGAGCGACCCGTCGTGGGGGCGACCCGGGCGGTGGCGACTGACAACCGTCGTCGCGCTCGCAGTGGTTCTGATGTTCTCGGTTGTGCGGTCCGCTACCGGCGCAGGCCGAGCTTGGCGATCAGCGCGCGGTACCGCTCGACGTCGTTGCGCCGGAGGTAGTCGAGCAGCCGACGCCGCCGACCCACGAGCATGAGCAGGCCGCGGCGAGAGTGATGGTCCTTCTTGTGGACCTTCAAGTGCTCGGTCAGGTGGTTGATCCGTGCGGTGAGCAGGGCCACCTGGACCTCCGTCGAGCCGGTGTCGGACTCGTGGAGGCGGTGCTCGGCGATCGTGGCGGTGGTGTCGGGCATGCGCTGAGGAGATCTTTCCTGCTTGCAGACGGGCTGGTGACGACCAGCGGACCAACGGAGGATCCTACCAGAGGGGCGCAGGAGGCCGCGGACGGACCTCGGGCGGGCCTCGCGGCCGGCCAGGACGGGCCTCGGGGGCGGGAGCTCAGAGCCGGGCGTCGAGCCAGGGCTGATGCTGGGGGAGCGGGTACTCGCGACCCAGCTTCTCCTCCAGCTCCTGGCTGACGAGGAAGGGGTCGGGGTGCTCGCCCTGCGGCCGCGGCGGCGCCGCGGTCGGCTCGTTCGGTGGGCAGGCCGCGCTGTACGGACCGATCTCGATGTCGTGGACGTCGAAGCCGAGCTCGGGATCGGGATTCGTCGCCCCGAGAGCCGCGGCCACGTTGCGGGCGTTGCGGTCGCGCAGCGTGAGGTTCCAGGTGGCGGCGCCGCCCGGGCCCTCGGGCGGCGCGCCCAGGAAGCGCCACTCGACGAACCGCAGCATCGAGGTGTGGTCGTAGGTGCGATGGTCGACGAAGCCCGGTCGCGCGTACGGCGACGCCAGGATGGTGGGAACGCGGAAACCGGCGAGCCCGAAGCTGGTGTTCAGGTCCGCGGTCGCGCGCTGGTCGGCCAGGATCGGCGGCTTCACGTGGTCGAAGAAGCCGCCCCACTCGTCGTACGTGAGGATGAAGAGCCCGCCCTCCCACTGCGGTGAGGTGGCGAAGGCGTTGAAGACCTCGCGGATGAACCGCTGGCCCAGGCGGACGTCGCCCTGCGAGTGGTCGTCGGTGCGCAAGGTCGCCGCGGAACCCCGGCGAGACCACCACGACGTTGGGCAGGGTGCCGCTCGCGCACTCCTCGAAGTAGTCGTCGACCGGCTTGATGAACTCGTCGAACTCGCTGCCCCAGAGCGCGAGGAGGGGGATGTCGGTGTGGTACGTGGTGAACGGGACCCCCGCCTCGCGCAGCTTCCCGAAGATGGTCGGCGTCGTGAACATGCCCGGGCGCAACAGCCCCGGGTCCTCGCGCTCGCCGTTCGACTGCGCGGTGTACGCATACTGGCGGTTCGGGAACGTGCCCGCGCAGAGCGACGCGAAAGACCGGTCGTGCGTGGTGAAACGCCGCGCGAGGTGCCCGTGCAGGGGGAGGTCGTCGGCGAGGTAGTACCCCAACGCGTACGTGTCGTTCCCGGTGCCGTCCGCGAGGAAGCCGTCCGCCAGCTCGGTTCTCCCTTCGTACCAGCTGTGACCCGGGATCGGGTGCCCACAGCCGCGGAACGGGTGCGGCTCCGCGCTCCCCCGGACGAGGTGGTGGGTGCGGTGGAGCTTCCCGACCGCGTCGACGTAGGCCATGTCGGTCTTGGCGTCGACGGTGAACTTCTTCCCGTAACGCGAACGACCGCGCTCGAGGTAGTGCTCGTCTCCGCCGAGCCAGCCGAGGTAGTGGTCGAACGACCGGTTCTCCATCATGATGACGACGACGGTGTCGATCGGACAGTCCGACGGTTGCGTCTCGAGCAGCCGACCCTGGGGGAGGCGGGCCCGGGGGAGCCGGCGCGGTGCGAGCGCGCCGAGGGCGCTGCGGCCACCGAGCGCGACCCCACCGGCGACCGCACCGGCGGCGCGCAGGAAGTCGCGCCGGGGCACACCGGCTCCCGAGTCGCTCCTGCCCTGCTCCACGCTCAGTACCTTCGCGCACGGCGCGCGGAGAATCAGGACAAGGCGCGCCTCGTGTCGGCGACGTCGCGCTCGATCTGGCCGACCAGGGCATCGACCGAGTCGAACTTCACTTCCCCCCGCAATCTGCTCATGAAGCGCACCCGCGCGGCCTGCCCGTAGAGGTCGCCGTCGAAGTCGAGCACGTACGCCTCGAGCAGCGACGCGTCGGCCGCGTCGTAGAACGTGGGCCGCCGCCCGAGCGACAGGGCGGTCATGCGCTCCACCCCGTCGGCGCCGATGAACGTACCCGCGTAGATGCCGTCGGCCGGGAGGCAGACGCGGCCGGGGACCGCGACGTTGGCCGTCGGGTACCCGAGCTCCCTCCCCCGCCGGTCACCCTCGACGACGGTGCCGCGCACCTCGTGCGGCCGACCGAGCAGCGCGGCGGCGCCGTCGACGTCGCCCTCGGCGAGCAGCTCGCGGATGCGGGTCGACGAGTAGATCGTGCCCCCGGGCGCGGCCTCGAGCCCGACGCCGAGCACCTCGAACCCCAGCTCGGCCCCCATCCGTTGGAGCAAGGCGACATCGCCGCCGCGGGCGCGCCCGAAGTGGAAGTCGGCGCCCACCACCACGAGCCGCGCGTGCCGCGGCGGCGACGAGGACCTCCCGCACGAAGTCGTCGGCAGGCTCGCGGCTGCGGGCCTCGTCGAAGTGCAGCACGAAGGCGAGATCGAGGTAGCCGGTGGCGTCGAGGAGCTCGAGCTTCTGCTCCTGCGACGTCAGCAGCCGCGGCGCCGACTCCGGGCGCACGACCTCGGCCGGGTGGCGATCGAAGGTCACGCACACCGCCGCGAGCCCGCGCGCGTCGGCGAGCTCGCGCACCAGGCGGAGCACCGCGTGGTGGCCGAGGTGCACGCCGTCGTACACGCCGATGGTGACGACCGCGCCCCGACTCCCGGCCGGACCGGTGAGCGCGTTCGAGAGCGCGGTGAGGTCGTCGACGATCCGCACGGCTCAGGACCCCGTGACCACGACGGCGGGCCGCAGCGCCGCGCCGCGCGCGTCGTACACCGCGAGCAGGGTGCCGTCGGGACCGACCAGCGCGTAGGGACCGTCGCCGCGCACGACCAGCGCGCCACACGCGAACGACACCCCGTGGCTGACGGCCCGTGCCTGTTCGTCGTCGACGTCGACACGCTCGAGATCGCGCATGGCGACGACGAGCGACAGCACGGCGTCGTCCGGCGCAGCCTCGATGTCGGCCAGTGGCCGCGCCTCCTGAATCGTGAACGAGCCGACGCGCAGCCGCCGCAGCTCCGCGAGATGCGCGCACCCACCGAGCGCGGCGCCGAGGTCGGCGGCGAGCGTGCGCACGTACGTTCCGCTCCCGCACTCGACCAGGAACGTGCCCTCCGGGTACGCGCCGGGTTGGAACGACTCGAGCGCGAACTCGTCCACGTGCACGGGACGGGGCGCTCGCTCCACCTCCTCGCCGGCGCGCGCGAGCTCGTGCAGCCGACGCCCGCCGACCTTCACCGCGGACACCATCGGCGGCAACTGCTCGATGTCGCCCACGAACGCCGGCAGCGCGCGCTCGACGTCGTCGCTCGTGATCGGCATCGGGCGCTGGTCGACCACCTCGCCGGCGGCGTCGAGCGTGCTCGTCGCGATGCCGAACACGACGCGGCCGCGGTAGGCCTTGCCCGACTCGGACAGGTAGCGCAGCAACCGCGTGGCGCGACCGAGCCCGACGAGCAGCACACCGGTGGCGTCGGGATCGAGGGTCCCCGCGTGACCGACCCGACGCTGGCCGTAGACCTTGCGCAGCTTGGCCACGACGTCGTGCGACGTGAAGCCGGCCGGCTTGTCGACCACGACCAGGCCGTCGCGCATCACGCGTGCAGGGCTTAGAGGGCGTCGCGGATGGTCGCGACGACCGAGGCGATGTCGAGGGTCGACTCGAAGCCGGCCGCGAAGCGGTGGCCTCCCCCGCCGTGGTCGGCCGCGATGACGCGCACGTCGACGTCACCGAGGGAGCGGAGGCTGACCCGCACCGATCCGTCGACCTCTTCCTTGAGCACGCAGGTGACCTCGGCCTCGGTGGTCCGCCGGACGATGTCGATGAGGCCCTCGACCTCCTCCAGCGTGACGCCGTGGCGCCGGAGCATGTCCTGGGTGACCGCGGTCCACACGAACCGCCGATCGGCGTCGAGCTCGGCGGCGGCGAGCGCCTCGCCCAGGAGCTTCAGGTACGCGAAGCGGTGCTCCTCGAACAGCTGGCGCGACAGGCGGGAGACCGGGACGTCGAAGGTGACGAGCTCACGCGCCAGGTCGAAGACGCTCGGGGTGGTGGTCTCGTACTGGAAGCGCCCGGTGTCGCACACGAGCGCCGCGTACAGCGCCACCGCGGCGTCGTTGGTGAGCGGCAGGCCCAGCTCGAGCGCCAGCCGACGCACGAGCACCCCGCTGGCGGCGGCGGCCGGGTCGATCACGTTGATGGTGCCGTAGCGCGTGTTCGAGACGTGGTGGTCGAGCACGACGAGCTCGCGGGCGGCCTTGGCTGCGGGCTCGAGGTCGCCGAGCCGGCCGAGCGACCCGCAGTCGAAGGTGATCATGACGTCGGGCTCGCGCGGGAACTCGTCGGGAGGGCTCAGGAGCTCCAGGCCCGGCAGCTCGCGGTAGTGCGGCGCCACCGAGAACGGGTGCGGGAACGAGCCCACGACGTCGCGGCCGTCGGCCCGCAGCACGTGGAACAGGCCCAGCAGGGAGCCGAGGGCGTCGCCGTCGGGATTGACGTGGCAGGCCAGCGCGACCTGATCGGCCTCGGCGACGGCGAGCGCCGCCCGCGCCAGCTCGAAGTCGACGCTGGTGAGGGTCACTCGCCCGGGTCCTCTGCGTCGTCGCGATGGAGGTCGCGGATGATCGCCTCGATCCGGTCGCCGGCGGCGACGGCCGGGTCCTCGGTGAACGTCAGCTGGGGCGTGTACTTCAGCCGCACCTGGCGTCCCAACTCGGCGCGCAGGTGAGGAGCCGCCGCCTGTAACGCGGCGTGCGTGGTGACCCGTTGCTCCGGTGCAAGTTCCGGCACGACCCCCGTACCCCGCTTCTCCGAGCGCCCGAGCGCGGAATAGTAGACGGTCGCCTGACGCAGATCGGCGCTCACGTCGACCCCGGTGATCGTGACCAGCCCGAGGCGCGGATCGTTGAGCCGCTCCAGCTCGTCGCCCAGCGCCTCGCGCACCACCTCGTTCACGCGCGCCATGCGCGGGTATCGCCGGGGCGCGTGGTGGCGGCTCACGTCTCCAACCATGCGGTCTCGGTGCCGAGCAGCTCGATGGCGGGAGCGGCGGCGACGAACCGCTCGACCCCGTCGAGCAGGTGCTGCACGCGCCCGTCGCTCTCGGCCACGATCGCCACCGCGATCTCCGCCCGCTGCCATTGATCCTGGTGCGCGACCTCGGCCACCGAGACGTGGAACCGGTGGCGCAAACCGTCGACGATCGGGCGGATCGCGGCGCGTTTCGTCTTGAGCGACCGGCTCTCCGGGACGTGGAGGTCGAAGCTCATGGCCGCCGCGTGCACCGGCCCATCTTCGCGCCCGGGTACCCGTCCCGGTCCAGACGGCGGCGACGGGTTCCCCGTACCCTCAGTTCAGACGGCCCGGAGGCGGCTGCCCCTCCCGCTGGTCGGCGCACCAGAGCGCGGTGGTGATGTGCCCGAGGTCGAGGGGATCGCCGTACCAGCGGGGCGTGATCGCGGTCGCGTCGACCGCGATTCCGGCGGCGCGATTCCGGCGCTCCACGGCGTTCGCCTCCCCACGGAGGTGCACGAGGGAGGGAATGACGTTGCCGACCGGGTTGGTGACGACCACGTTGCCGTCGCCGTCGAAGCGGAGCGTCCAGCCGCCCTCGTGCACGAGTCGGTGATGGAACCAGCAGAGCTCGACCAGGTTGTCGAGCTCGTTGCTGCCTCCGTGCGCCCGGTGGTGGATGTGGTGTGCCTCGACGAAGGCCCGCTGACCGCACCCGGGGAACCGGCAGCCCTTGTCCCTCGCGTGCACCATGCGCCGCACCCGCCGTGGGATCGCCTGGGTCTTGTTCGTCGCGGTGAGGATCGTGCCGTCCTTCCGGCGGATGACCAGCACCGTCGACGCGTCGCACCCGAGCCGACGTACCGTCTCCGGCGCCAGCCTCGGACCGCCGTCGAGCTCGCACACTCCGTCCGGCGCGTCGTCGGTGAGCACGTCCTCGTCGACGTTCACGACGATCTGGTACCGGTCACCACCCGTGCGGGCCGCGGGATCGTTCGCCAGGAACGATTCCGCCATCACGTGCAGCGCATCGACGTTCGTGGCACTCCGAAGCCTGTGGACAGGTCCCGCGGGACCACCGTGACCACGCGCATCGGCACACAGGTGCTCGTGTGCACTTTCGAGCGCCTTCAGCACGACCGCGCCGACCTCCGCCGGCACCCGGGCGTGGATGACCATCGTCCCGTCATCCTCCCAGTCGGTGCGCAGGTACTGCTCCGCCACCTGACGGTTCGCCGCTTCGACCTCCTGCTCGACGCTGAGCACGCCGCGGTACGCGGACACGATCCGCTCGACCTGTGAGGCGGTCGCATGCTGCGCCAGCATCACCAGGTCGCCCTCGTTCATCGGCGTGGCGACGCGGGTGAGTGCCCGCACCTTCGAGTAGCTCAAACGCCCGGCCGCGAACTCCTCGGTGATGGTCGGGAGCGCTTCGAGCGCGTGCGCGACCCGGAGCTTGTCGCGGGCGGCGCGGGCGTCGAGCCCGCAGTGCCACCCGAGCCATTGCACGAGGCTGTAGCAGCCCCATTGTGAGTACCCGGCACGTCGGTCGTACTCGGCAAGGAGCTGCAGCCAGCGGCACTCGCCGGCTGCCAGGTGCCCGGCGAGCGTGGTGATCTCCGCCTCGAGCCGCTCCAGCGGCATCGTGTCGGGTGCGTCGACTTCCCTCGTGTCCACGTGACCTCCTCAAGGTCGGACCTGGGGAAGTGATCGAACGTGTGTTCGTAGCGTACCGTGCGTACCGAGCCGCGCCAAGGGTCAATCGTCCGCACGAGCGGTACCGCGGAACCGCTTTCTGACGGTTCGTCAGATCTGCGCTCGCGGTCAGGCGAGCCGTCTCCGCGGGCTCGATCGCCATCGCGGGCGGACGGTACCCGCCGAGCCCCGCTCAGGCCATGATCACCGCGTGACCCAAAGCGCCGCCGTGCTCCTCGCCGTGGCGTTGGTGCTGTCGGCGATCGACTGGCTCGCAGTCGCCACCGGCCGGACGTCGCTGGAGTACGCGTGCAAGCCGGCGGCGACGGTGGCGTTCCTGGGGACCGCGCTGGCGTTGGATCCCACGTCCGGCACCCAGCGCGCCTGGTTCGTCGCCGCGCTGGCGGCATGTCTCGTCGGCGACGTGCTGCTGATGCTCCCGCGGGACGCCTTCCTCGGTGGCCTCGCCGCGTTCGTGGTCGCGCAGGTGTGCTTCACCATCGGGTTCGCCACCCTCGGCGCCGCCGGCACCCGCCTGGGGATCGGAGCGGCCGTCGTCGCGCTCGTCGCGGTCCCGCTCGCGGTGCGCTTCGTGCGGGCGATGCGCGCGCACGGGCAGGCGGCGCTCATCGCGCCCGTGATCGGCTACGTGATCGTCATCGGTGCGATGGTGACGGTCGCCATCGCGGTGGGCAACGCCTGGGCCATTGCGGGCGCGGTGCTCTTCCTCGGGTCGGATGCGCTCATCGCCGAGACCCGCTTCGTCGCGCCGCGCCCGTGGGGACCGGTCGCGGTGATGGTCACCTACCACCTGGCGCTGGCCGGCCTGGTGCTGAGCCTCGTGTGAATCAGTACGCGTCGAGGATGTCGATCACGAACACGAGCGTGTCGGTGCCCTTGACCTTTCCGTCGCTGCTGCCCGAGGTGCCGTAGCCCTTGTCGGGCGGGACGACGAGCAGCACCTGCGACCCGACCGTCTGCCCGACGAGGCCCTCGTCCCACGCGGGGATCACGGTGCCGGTGCCGATGGGGGTGTCGATCGGCTGCGCGCGGTCCCAGGTGGAGTCGAACAGCTTGCCGTCCCACTTCACGCTGGTGTACTGGACGGTGATGGTCTGGCCGGCGGTGACGGCCGGGCCCGCGCCCTTGATCAGGGCCTGCGTGACCAATTGGGTCGGCGCGGCCGCGCCCGCGGGCACGGTGATGGTCGGCTTGCCATTGGCGGCGAGGCTCACGGTGGGCAGGCCGGCGACCGGAGCGACCGGGGCACCGGTGGCGCGGGCGAGCGGCGTGCGGACGTTCTTGACGTCGATCACGAACAACAGCGTGTCGGTCTTCTTCACCGCGGGGTTGTTGAGCCGCTTGGCGAGGCCGTCCTTGGGCGCGATGGCGACGAGCAGCCGCGAGCCCACGGTCTTGCCGGTGAGGCTCGTGACCAGCTGGGTGGCGGTCTTCGACGGGTCGAGGGTCAGCGAGCCGGGCGTGTTCCCGAACGAGGTCTCGAGCTCCTTGCCGCTGCGGCCGTCGACGAGCACGTAGTCGAAGGTGATGGTCTGGCCCTTGGTGAGCGCGGCGCCGGTCCCGGCCGTGACCACCTGGTTCGTCGTCTTCTTCACCGTGAACGGCGTGTCGAAGGTGACCGTGGGCTTGGCCGCGGCCGCGCCGGTCACCGTGACGGCGGCCAGCGGCCCGTTCGCCGCTCCGGCCATCGGGGCGGCGACCCCCAGGGCGGCGAGTGCGGACGAGAGCGAGAGGAGGAGGACGAGGACGGCGGCGCGGCGCACGACGGCAGCTTTCCGTGGACGGCGGAGAGCTGCGCACGCTACCGGCGGCCGGGCGCGGGCCGACCGCGGCCCGCTCAGTCGGCACTCAGGTCGCGGCCGCGGCGCTACCCGCGTGCGATCTCCTTGAGGTCGTAGGTCTCGATGACGTCGCCCGACTTCAGGTCCTGGTAGTTCTCGAGCCCGATGCCGCACTCGAACCCGGACTGCACCTCGCGCACGTCGTCCTTGAACCGCCGCAACGACGCGATGGCGCCGTTCCAGATGACCACGCCCTCGCGGAGGAACCGGACCTTCGAGCCGCGGGTGATGGTGCCGGTGCGCACGTAGCACCCGGCGACCTTGCCGACGCGGGGCACCGAGAAGACCTCGCGGACCTCCGCCTCGCCCGTCACCACTTCCTCGAACTCGGGCTTGAGCATGCCGATGAGCGCCGACTGGACGTCTTCCAGCACCTGGTAGATGACCTCGTAGAGGCGCATCTCGACGCCCTCGAGCGTCGCCAGCTCCCTGGCCTTGCGGTCGGGACGCACGTTGAAGCCGATGACCGTCGCGTTCGAGACCGACGCCAGGTTGATGTCGGACTCGTTGATCCCACCGACCGCGCGGTGCACGAACGAGAGGCGGACCTCCTCGTGCTCCTGGTCGAGCTTGCGCAGCGAGTCGGTGACCGCCTCCAGCGAGCCCTGGACGTCGGCCTTGAGCACGAGGTTGAGCGTGGCGACCTCGCCGCGCTGCACCATCGCGAAGATGTCCTCGAGGCGCGCACCGCCGGCGAGGCTCATCGGGTGCTTCAGGCTGGCGGTCCGGCGCCGGTAGGCGCGGGCTTCGGCGACGGTGCGGGCGGTCTTCTCGTCGGGGGCGGCGCGCAGCTCGTCGCCCGCGAGGGGGACGTCGTCGAGGCCGAGCACCTCCACCGGCGTGGACGGACCGGCCTCCTGCACCTGCTGGCCGTTCTCGTCGAACATGGCGCGGACCTTGCCCCACGCGCCGCCGGCCACCATCGGATCGCCGACGCGGAGGGTGCCGCGCTCGACCAGCGCGGTGACCACCGGGCCGCGGCCCTGGTCGAGGTTCGACTCGAGCACCAACGCCCGTGCCGGCACCTTGGGGTTCGCACCGAGCTCCTCGACCTCCGCGACCAGCAGGATCGACTCGAGCAGCTCGTCGACGCCGATGCCCGCGGGCGGTGCGACGTCGACGACGATCGTGTCGCCACCCCATCCCTCGGGGACCAGCTCGCGCTCGACGAGCTGCTGGCGGACGCGCGTGGGATCGGCGTCCTCGCGGTCGACCTTGGTGATCGCGACGATGATCGGCACCTCGGCCGCGCGCGCGTGGTTGATCGCCTCCGCGGTCTGCGGCATGACCCCGTCGTCGGCCGCCACCACGAGGATGGCGATGTCGGTGGCATTCGCACCGCGGGCGCGCATGGCGGTGAACGCCTCGTGGCCCGGGGTGTCGATGAAGGTGATCGGGTGCCCGTTGTGCACCGCCTTGTACGCACCGATGTGCTGCGTGATGCCACCCGCCTCGCCCGCGACCACGTTGGCGTGACGGATGTTGTCGAGCAGTGTGGTCTTGCCGTGGTCGACATGGCCGAGCACGGTGACGATCGGGGCGCGCGGCTCCAGGTTGGCGTCGTCCTCCTCGTCGTCGTCGCCGAGCAGCGCCTGCAGCTCGAGCTCGGCCTCCTGGCCGGGTTCGACGAGCAGCACCTCGGCGCCCAACGCCTCGGCGATGAGCTCCACCATCTCGTCGGCCAGCGACTGCGTGCCGGTGACCATCTCGCCGGCGTCGAAGAGCAGGCGCACGAGGTCGGCCGTGGTGCGGTTCAGCTTCGGCGCCAGCTCCTGGATGGTGCTGCCGCGCTCGACGACGATCTCGCCCTCGGGCACCGGCGCGTCGGCCGGCGTGAGCTGCGGCATCGACGCGGGACCGAGGTCCTCGAAGTCGCGACGACGACGCTTCTTGCGCCGCGGTCGCTGGCCCTGCGGGCCGGGGCGACCGCGTCCACCGGGACCACCGCCCGGACCACCACCGGGACCGCCACGTCCACCACCGGGACCACCGCCGGGACCGCCACCGGGACGCTGGAAGGCGCCGCCGCCACCACCACCGCCACCACCGGGGCGTTGGAAGCCGCCGCCACCACCACCGCCACCACCACCGGGGCGTTGGAAGCCGCCACCACCGCCGCCACCACGCGGGCCGCCGCCTCCGCCGGAGCCGGGCACGACGCGCGGGCCGGGCGGGGGCGGGATCCGGCGACCGCCGGGCGGCGGCGGGATCGGACGTCCGGTCACACTGCGGGGCGGGGTCGCGGGCGCGGGAGGCGCCGCCGGCTCGGCCGGCGCCGCGGCCACCGGCGTGGGCGCGTCGGCCACGGGCGTGTCGGTCGAGGCCGCCGCGGGCCGCTCGGCGGGAGCGGGAGCGGGGGCGGGGCGTGGGCGCCGGTGTCGCCGGTGCGGGAGCGGGCGCAGGTGCGGGTCCGGCCGCCGCCGGGGCGGTTGCGGGCGCGGGACGCGGCGCGGGCGCGCCGGCGTCGGGGATCACCCCGGTGGAGCGCACCACACGGTGCGGCGCGAGTGCCGGCTCGGCGTCGGCGGCGGGCACCTCGACCGGTGCCGGGGCCGGCGCGGGCTCCTCGGTGGCGCCCTCGGGACGCGGCACCTCCATGGCCGGCTCGGCCTGGGCCTTCTCCCTCGCCGCGGCCCGGCGCGACTTGGGCTCGGGCTCGGGCTCCTCGACGATCGGGTCGCGGCGCAGGCCCTCGGAGTCGGCCAGTCGACGGACGCGATCCGCGGAGGGATCGTCGATGCTCGACGAGTGGCTCTTGACGCCGATCTTCAGGCGCTCGGCGAGATCGAGCACCACCTGGTTCTCGACGCCGAGCTCCCTCGCCAGCTCGTAGACCCTGATCTTCTTCGTAGCCAAGCTCGGTGCCTTCTTCCTCTACTTCTCGGGCATCAGTTTCGCGCGCAGACGGCGGATGTCGTCGTCCTCGATCGTGGTGCGTAGCGCCCGGCCGACGGCTCGCCGTCGTTGCGCCTCGTCGAGGCAGTCCGCCGGATGGTCCCGGCAGAGCCAGGCACCCCGTCCCGGTCCCGCTCCGGGCTCCAGCCCGGCCGGGGTGCGACGGATCCGCACCAACTCCTCCACGGCCGCCACCCGCCGGCACCCGATGCAGGTGCGGACGGGCTTGACCCCTCGCGCGCTAGCCGTCAGCCCCCTCCGTCGAATCGACCGTGACCGGCTCGCCCCCGACGGGCGCCGGCACTTCCTCGTCGGCCTCGGCCGGTTGCCGGGGCCTCGGCCGGGGCCTCCGCCGTTGCCGGGGCCTCCGCCGTTGCCGGGGCCTCCGCCGTTGCCGGGGCCTCGGCCGTTGCCGGGGCCGCCGTCGGGGCGCCGTCGCCGGCCGCGGCTTCGCCCTCACCGACCGGCGGCACCGGCGCCGCGTAGCCCGCCTCGGCGGCAGAGATGGCCTCGCCGCCCTCGGCCGGCTGCCACACGAGCTCGCCGCTGTCGTTGGTGACCCACTCGCCCTCGGCGTACTCGACGCCGCCGCCGGACTCCTCCTCCGCCAGCTGGGTCTCGCTCTTGATGTCGACGCGCCAACCGGTGAGGCGCGCGGCGAGACGCGCGTTCTGACCTTCCTTGCCGATGGCCAGCGAGAGCTGGAAGTCGGGGACGATCACCTCGGCGGTGCCGGTGTCGGGGTGGATCCGGACCTCGCGCACGCGCGCCGGTGCCAGCGCCTTCATCACGAACTCCGACGCGTCGTCGCTGTAGGGAACGATGTCGACCTTCTCACCGCGCAGCTCGTTGACGACCATGCGGACGCGCGAGCCGCGCGCGCCGACACAGGCGCCGACCGGGTCGACGTTGTTGTCGTTCGACGCCACCGCGAGCTTGGTGCGGTGGCCGGGCTCCCGCGCGATCGCCTTGAGCTCGACGACGCCGTCGACGATCTCCGGCACCTCCAGCTCGAACAGCCGCTTCACCAGGCCGGGGTGCGTGCGCGACACGACGATCTGCGGGCCCTTGGCCGTCTTGCGCACCTCGACGATGTAGGCCTTCAGCCGGCTGCCGTGGTCGTAGTGCTCGTTCTGCACCTGCTCGGCCTGCGGGAGCAGGGCTTCGACCTTGCCGAGGTCGAGCAGCGTGTAGCGGGCGTCGGTCTGCTGGATGATGCCGGTGACGATGTCGCCCTCGCGGCCCGCGTACTCCTCGTACTTCATCTCGCGCTCCGCCTCGCGGATGCGCTGGAAGATGACCTGCTTGGCGGTCTGGGCGGCGATGCGACCGAAGTCGTCGGGAGTGTCGTCCCACTCGCGGGTGACGTTGCCGTCCTCGTCGAGCTCCTGGGCGATCACCTTGATCGCGCCGGTCTCCATGTCGATCTCGACCAGCGCCTCCTCGGCGGCGTCGGGCATGCGCTTGTAGGCGGTGAGCAGCGCGTTCGCGAGCGCCTCGAGCATGATCTCGATCGAGATGCCCTTCTCGCGCTCGATGTTCTCGAGCGCCTCCATCATGTCGGAGTTCATGGCCGTACCGGTTCCGTCTGGGAGGTGGTGTTCATGGTGCTGGCTTTCCGGGAGTTGCTGGTCGTCTTGGTTCGTCCCCGCTTCGGCTGCGGGCCCCACTCGAACACCGTGCGCGCCTGCGCGACGTCGTCGTAGCGGAGGTGCTCGGTGCCGCCGTCGTCGAGGGCGAGGTCGAAGCCGGACTCGCCCGCGCCGGTGACCACCCCGCGCACGCGCCGGGTGGGACGGTCGTCGCCGGCCCGGGTCTTCACCGAGACCGTCTCGCCGACCGCGGCGCCGAAGTGCGCCGGCGTGCGCAACGGCCGTTCCAGTCCGGGGCTGCTGACCTCGAGCGCGTAGGGCCCGGGGACGAGCGAGTCGAGCGGCGGACGGTCGAGCGCGGGCGAGATGGCCTCGGTGGCGGCGGCGATGCCGTCGAGGTCGATGCCGCCGGTCCGGTCGACGAGCACGCGCAGCACGCGCGCCCGGCCCGAGCCGCTCAGCTCGACGTCGTAGAGCGAGAGGCCGAGGGCGCCGACGACGGGTTCCACGGATCGCACGACCGTCTCGATGTCCATGATCCACCCGCCTTTCAACGTCGTTCTCCGGCTCCCTGGTGGCAAGAAAAAACGTGGGCTTGCGCCCACGTCTCCTACGGACCGCTGGGGACCGGTGGGTCTCGTCTACCTACCGAACCAGGTGAGTATACCCGACCCCGCGCGTGGTTTTCCGGTGGACAAATCCCGCGAACCGGGCGGCGCCCGATCAGCCCTCGTCGACCTCGCCGAGGGCCTGGCGGCGGGCCTTCTCCACGTCGACCGCGCCGATCCGGTCGTGGAACTCGGCGAGGTGGCCGTGGATCTCGGCGTCGGTGTGGTTCGGGTACTTGGCGATCGCCCGGGCCAGCCGATCCTCCTCGTTGAGGCGGGCCACCAGCTGGGCGACGGGCGCGTCGCGGAGCGACGGGTCGTCCTCGAACATGTAGCCGAGCTGGCCGGCGAGCGTGCCGACCGAGGGTCCGGAATCGCGGTCAGACACCGAAGATCTCCCTGAGCTCCATCGGGACGGGCGTGTCGAGCTGCTCGTAGGTGCACGACGCGGGGGTGCGGTCCGGGCGCCACCGCTGGAAGCGCGCGGTGTGGCGGAACCGGTCGCCCTGCAGGTGCTCGTAGGCGACCTCGGCGACCAGCTCGATGCGCAACGGCTCCCACGACAGGTCCTTGCCCGCGTTCCACCGGCTCTGCGCGCCGGGCCGGCGTTGTTGGCCCGAGGAAGCGGCCTCGGCGTCGGCCTCGGCCCACTGACGCCACGGGTGCCCGTCGAGCGTGGCGGTCCGGTAGGGCTCGAGCTCGCCGAGCAGCTCGGCGCGGGTCCCGGCGGAGAAGCTGCTCGCCACTCCCACATGGTGCAGGACGGCGTCGTCGTCGTACAGCCCCAGGAGCAGCGACCCCACCCCGGCGCCGTCCTTGTGCATGCGGAACCCGCCGACGACGCAGTCGGCGGTGCGCAGGTGCTTCACCTTCTGCATCGTCCGCTTGCCCTCTTCGTACTCGCCGGCGAGCGGCTTGGCGACGACGCCGTCGAGCCCGGCGCCCTCGAAGCGCTCGAACCACTCCTCGGCCAGCGCCCGGTCGGTGGTCGCGGGCGTGAGCAGCACCGGCGACTTCGCGTGGGCCAGGGCCCGCTCGAGCCGGGCGCGCCGGTCCCGGAACGGGAGCGCGCGCAGGTCGTCGTCGCCCTCGGCCAGGTAGTCGAACGCGACGAACGAAGCCGGCGTCTCCCCGGCCAGCATCTCGACGCGCGACGCGGCCGGGTGGATCCGCAGCGACAGGAGGTCGAAGTCGAGGCCGTGGTCGGTGGCGATGACGATCTCGCCGTCGACGACGCAGCGCTCGGGGAGCTGGTCGCGCAACGGGTCGATGAGATCGGGGAAGTAGCGGGTCAGCGGCCGCTCGTTGCGGCTGCCGATCTCGATCTCGTCGCCGGCGCGGAACACGATGGCCCGGAAGCCGTCCCACTTGGGCTCGAACAGGAAGTCGCCGGCCTTGCCGCCGCTGGTGGGGAGCTCGCGCGCCAGCTTGGCCAGCATCGGCGACACCGGGGGCTCGATCGGGAACACGGTGGCCTCAGTAGGCGCGGCCCACGAGGGCCACCAGCTCGGGCTCGTCGACGGTGTCGGGCAGGGAGCCGTCGGCGCGGACCAGGCACCGCACGGTGACGCCCGCCTGCGCGAGCTCGCCCTCCCCGTCGACGCCCACCGCGTCCCAGGGGATGCGGGCCCAGCCGTCGGCGGCGGCGGCGCGGGCCGCGTCCAGGGTCGTGACGTCGGCGGTGCGCCGCTCGCGCATCGCGGTGGCGGCGTCGAGCAGCCCGCACTGCTGGCGCTCGAGCTCGGCGGTGACCGCACCGGCGACACCGTCGAGCGGCACCGCGGTCTTGCGGTCCTCGTCGCCGGTGACGATGCGCCGCACGAGCGTGGCCACGCCGTCGGCGAGGTCGCGGGGCCCGACCTCCAGCCGGACCGGGACACCCTTGAGCTCCCAGTCCGTCGCCCGCCGGCCCATCGAGACGTCCGCGTGCGCGTCGAGCTGGGCGCGGATCCCGGCGGCGGAGAGCTCGTCGGTGAGCGCACGGCAGCGCGCCACGACGTCGCCCTCGTCGCGCACCGCGAGGACGACCACCTGGATGGGCGCCAACCGGGGCGGCACGCGGAGGCCGTCGTCGTCGCCGTGGGCCATGATCAGCCCACCGACCATCCGGGTCGACGAGCCCCACGACGTGGTCCACGCCATCTGCTGCGCGCCGGTGTCGTCGAGGTACTCGATGCCGAACGCCCGGGCGAAGTTCTGGCCGAGCTCGTGGCTGGTGCCCATCTGGAGCGCTTTGCCGTCGCCCATCATCGCCTCGCACGCGAGCGTGTTGGTCGCGCCGGCGAAGCGCTCCCCCGGCGTCTTGAGGCCGACCACGATCGGGATCGCCAACACCTGCACCATGAAGTCCTGGTACACCTCGTGGAGGATCCTCGTCGCGTACGCATGCGCGTCGGCCTCGGAGACGTGGGCGGTGTGGCCCTCCTGCCAGAGGAACTCGCTGGTGCGCAGGAAGAGGCGGGGCCGCAGCTCCCAGCGCACGACGTTGGCCCACTGGTTCAGCAGCAGTGGGAGGTCGCGGTAGCTCTGGATCCACTTGGCCATGAACTCGCCGATGACGGTCTCGCTGGTGGGCCGGACGACGACCGGCTCCTCGAGCTCCTTGCCCCCGGCGAAGGTGACCACCGCCAGCTCGGGGCTGAAGCCCTCGACGTGCTCCGCCTCCCGCTGGAGGTAGGACTCGGGGATGAAGAGCGGGAAGTAGGCGTTCTCGGCGCCGCAGGCCTTGATGCGGGTGTCGAGCTCGGCCTGCATCCGCTCCCAGATGGCGTAGCCGTAGGGCCGGATGACCATCGTCCCCCGGACGGGACCGTTCTCGGCCAGTTGGGCCTTCTGGAGGACGTCCTGGTACCAACGCGGGAAGTCGTCGGCACGGGGGGTGAGGACCGGACCCTTCGCCATGGACGAAGGGTAGCCACGGCCAAATCCCACAGATCTGATCGAAAATATTTCCGACCTCGCCGCTGGTATTTAGCGGGAAAACCTTATAGATTCGTCGGCTATGGCGATCGATGTGCGAGAGCTCCGCACCCAGCCCCTGGATCCGGAGATCGAGGCCGAGCTGGTGAAGTTCGAGGACGGCGTCCAGCGCTACCTCGCCGGCGAGATCGACGACGACACGTTCCGCGTGTTCCGGCTCAACCAGGGCATCTACGGCCAGCGCCAGGGCGGCCACAACCAGATGCTCCGGGTGAAGATCCCCTACGGCAAGGTCGAGCCCGACCAGCTCGAGATGCTCGGCCACATCGCCGAGACGTACTCCCGGGGCTGGGGCCACCTCACCACCAGGCAGAACACCCAGTTCCACTTCGTGCAGCTCGAGGACACCGCCGAGGCGCTCCGGCTCCTCGCGTCGGTCGGGCTCACCAGCCGGGAAGCGTGCGGCGACACCGTGCGCAACGTCACCGGCTGCCACCTCGCCGGGGCCTGCCCCTACGAGGTGCTCGACATCAGCCCGTGGGCCGAGGCGACCAAGGACCTCTTCCTGCGCAACCCGATCGCGCAGCGCATGCCGCGCAAGTTCAAGATCAACTTCTCCGGCTGCGCCACCGACTGCGGCCAGGCGATGTTCAACGACGTCGGCGTGATCGCGGTCAACCGCCCGCGTCCCGACGGCACCGTCGAGCCCGGCTTCCGGGTGTTCATGGCCGGCGGCCTCGGTGCGAACCCGCACCCCGCGCTCGCGCTCGAGGAGTTCACCTCGCGGGAGGACCTCCTCCCCACCATCGAGGCGATGCTCCGGGTGCAGGACCACCACGGCAATCGTGACAACAAGTTGCGGGCCCGCATGAAGTGGCTGGTCGACACCATGGGTGAGGACGAGCTGCGCGAGCGCATCTTCAAGGAGCGGAAGTTCCTGCCCGCGTCGTCGTCGTGGCCGGGTGGCGTCCCCACGGTCGTGCAGGAGCAGGGCGACGCGCCCGCCGGCATGGGCACCGCGGTGAGCGCCGACGGCGGGCTCATCGGCTCCGGCGCCACGCCGGTCCAGTTCAAGGGCCTCACCCCGCTCCAGCAGTGGGACACCGCCAACGTCGTGCGGGGCCGGGCCAACGGCACCGTGAGCGCGTACGCGTACTGCCGCCTCGGCGACATCACCACCGCGCAGTTCCGGGCGCTCGCCCAGATCCAGCGCGACTTCGGCATCGAGGTGCGCATCACCAACCGGCAGAACTTCGCGCTGCGCGGCCTCACCGAGGAGCAGCTCCCCGACCTGCACGCGCGGCTGGCGGAGCACGGGATGGCCGAAGCGGGCGCCGAGCTCGCGCGCGACGTCGTGTCGTGCCCGGGCGCCGACACGTGCAATCTGGCGGTCACGCAGTCGCGCGGCCTCGCGGCCGACATCGGCGACGCGCTCGAGAAGGCCGGCCTCGCCGAGGTGGGCGGCGTGCGCATCAACATCTCCGGTTGCACCAACTCGTGCGGCCAGCACCACATCGCCGACATCGGGTTCCTCGGCCTCGAGCGGCGTGCGCACGGGCGCGCCGCACCCGGCTACCAGATGGAGCTCGGCGGCCACGTCACCAACATGACGATCGCGTTCGGCAAGAAGGCCTCGAAGCTCCCGGCCAAGCGGGCGTCCGAAGCCGTGGTGCGGGTCGTCGAGCAGTTCGCCGGTGAGCGCGATGCGGGCGAGACGTTCTCGTCCTGGCTCGAACGGGCCGGTGGCGCCGCGGTCGTGGGCAAGACCCTCACCGACCTCGACCAGTTCCCCACGCCCGAAGAAGCGCCGGACTACTACATCGACTTCGACGAGACCGGGCCGTACGTGGCCGAGGTCGGCGACTCGGAGTGCGCGACGTGACCGCCACCGAGACGGAGGCGCCGGATCTCGCAGATCTCGCACGCGTCTCCGCGGAGCTCGAGCAGGAGCCCGCGTCGTCGGCCATCAAGTGGGCATGGGAGACCTTCGGCAACGGCGCGGTGCTGGCGGCATCGTTCCAGGACTGCGTGCTCATCGACGTCGCCACGCAGGTCGTCCCCGAGCTCGAGGTCGTGTTCCTCGACACGCAATACCACTTCGCGGAGACGCTCTGGTACGTGGAGCAGGTGCGCGAGCGCTACGACCTGAACCTGCGGGTGATCACGCCACAGATCGCGCCCGACGACCTCTGGCAGATCGACCCCGACGAGTGCTGCGCCATGCGCAAGGTCGAGCCCCTCGCCCGCGCCCTCGAGGGCAAGTCGGCGTGGCTCACCGGGCTCCGGCGCGACGAGGCGCCGACCCGCGTCAACGCGCCCATCGTCGGCTTCGACGTCGGACGGGGCATCGTGAAGGTGAACCCGATCGCCAACTGGACCCACGACGACATCGACGGCTACATCGCCGATCGCGGTCTGCCGGTGCACCCGCTGCGCGACAAGGGCTACCCCTCGATCGGCTGCTGGCCGTGCACCAACCCGGTGAAGGAAGGCGACGACCCGCGCGCCGGTCGGTGGTCGAGCAGCGGCAAGTTGGAGTGCGGCCTCCACGGCTGGACACCTTCCGCGTCACCTGCTTGAGCGTCCACGACGTCGCCGCGTCCGGCTTCGGCGCCGAGGCCGCGGCGTACGAGCGGGCGCGGCCCTCATACCCGGCGGACGCGGTCGAGTGGATCGTCGAGTCGCTCCGTCTGTCGCCGGGCGCGCGGGTGTGCGACCTCGCCGCCGGCACCGGCAAGTTCACCCGGCTGCTCGACGCGCGCCTGCCTGCTGCCGAGCTGGTCGCGGTCGAACCGGTGGAGGGCATGCGCCGCTTCCTCGCCGCCTCCCTGCCGCGGGTCCCGGTGGTGTCGGCGATCGCCGAGGCGTGCCCCTTCGCGCCGGCGTCGTTCGACGGCATCACGGTGGCCCAGGCCTTCCACTGGTTCGACGCCCGGCGCGCGCTGGAGGAGTTCCACCGCATGCTGCGGCCGGGTGGGCGGCTGGCGCTGGTGTGGAACGCGCGTGACCGCTCGGTGCCATGGGTCGACCGGATCTGGGCGATCATGGACCGCGTGGAGAAGCGCGCGCCGTGGCGGGCGCACGACGAATGGAAGGAGTCGGCCTTCGTGGAGACCCCCTGGTTCGGGCCCCTGGTCGAGGCGACGTTCCACCACGAGCAGGTGCTGTCGCCCGACGATCTCGTGGAACGCGTGCGGAGCGTGAGCCACGTGGCGGTGCTGCCTCCGGACCGACGCGACGCCGTGCTCGACGAGGTGCGGACCGTGCTGCGGACCGACCCGGCGACCGTCGGCCGCGACCGGCTGGCGCTCCCCTACCGGGTCGACGCGTACTGGGCCGAGAGGACCTGACCGTTGTCGATGTCGACGTACGAGCTCACCGTGGCGTCGAGCGCCCCACCGGTCGCGGTGTTCGAGGTGCTCGCCGACGCCACCCGTTGGCGCGAGTGGGCCGGTCGCACGGTCACGGTGTCGGACTGGGAACGCGTCGGCGACCCTGCTCCCGGTGGGGTGGGCGCGATCCGGCGCCTCGGTCGTCCACCGGCCTTCGCGCTCGAGGAGATCCTCGAGTACGACCCGCCGCACCACCTCGCGTACACCATCGTCCGCGGCCTCCCCGTCCGCGGCTACCACGCCGACATCGACCTCCTCGCGGCCACGGACGGGGGAACCGCCATCCGCTGGGCGGGGGCGTTCGAACCCAAGGTCCCGGGCACCGGCGCGCTCTTCGCCGCGATCCTGGAGCGCATCGTGCACGGCTACGCGACGTCGGCCGCCGCGGAAGCCGAACGCCGACTCCGCGCTCCGTGACCGGGACGCGCCTCGTAGGGTGGACGCGATGTGGATCCGGCGGGCGATCGGGCTCGTGCTCCTCGTCGTCGGCCTGGTCTGGTTCTTCCAGGGCGTCGGCGTGATCAAGGGATCGTTCATGACCGGCGAGGCGCTCTGGGCGGTGCTCGGCGTCGTGTGCGCGGCCGCCGGCGCGGTGCTCGTGCTCCGACCGCCGTCGCGCGTGTAGAACGCGCGTCAGTCGGCGATCTCGCGGATCTTGTCGATCTTCTCGTCGCTCCGGTTGGCGTCGAGGCCCTGGATCTGCAGGAGCTCCTCGCGCGTCGCCGCCGCGATCGCCTCCGCGTTCTCGTCGGCCGCGGCCAGGCGCGCCTCGATGCCCTCGGCGACGATCTTCTCGGCCTCGTCGACCAGCGCGGTGACCATGTCGGCCTCGGGGACGACGCGCACGACCTTGCCCCGCACGAAGAGGTGGCCCTTGCCGCGTCCGGCGGCGATGCCGAGGTCGGCGCCCGCCGCCTCGCCGGGCCCGTTCACGACGCAACCCATCACCGCCACCTGCAGCGGGATGTTGCGGGTCTCGAGCGCGGCCATGGCGTCGCGCGCCACCTTGATCACGTCGACCTCGGCCCGGCCGCACGACGGGCAGGCGATGAGGTCGAGGCCCTTGCGCTCGCGCAGGCCCATGGCCTCGAGCAGCTGGCGGCCCGCCTTGGCCTCCTCGACGGGGTCGGCGGTGAGCGAGAACCGGATGGTGTCGCCGATGCCCTCGGCGAGCAGCGTGGCGATGCCGGCGGTCGACTTGACCAGACCCGCCGGGCAGCGGCCCGGCCTCGGTGACGCCGAGGTGGAGCGGCGCGTCGACGGTCTCCGACAGGAGGCGGTACGCGTCGATCATCACCGGCACGTTCGACGACTTCACCGAGATCTTGACGTCCTCGAACCCGACCTCGGCGAAGTAGGCGAGCTCGCGCTCCGCCGACGCGACCAGCGCTTCGGGTGTCGGTCCGCCGTACCGCTTCGCGATGTCGGGGTCGAGGGAACCGGCGTTCACGCCGATGCGGATGGGCAGGCCGCGGTCCTTGGCCTCGCGCGCCACCGCCTTGATGTGCTCCGGCTTGCGGATGTTGCCCGGGTTGAGCCGGAGGCCGGCGACGCCCGCCTCCATCGCCGCGAGCGCGAGCTTGTACTGGAAGTGGATGTCGGCGATCAGCGGCACCGGCGAGCGGGGCACGATCTGCGCCAACCCCTCGGCCGCGGGCTCCTCGTTGCACGTGCACCGCACGATGTCGCAGCCGGCGGCGGCGAGGGAGTAGATCTGCGCCAGCGTGCCGTCGACGTCCGCCGTCTTCGTGGTGGTCATCGACTGGACGGTCACCGGCGATCCCCCACCCACCGGCACCGGGCCGACGTGGATGCCGCGGGTGATCCGGCGCGGCGAGGTCGTGGTCGTGGGCACCCGACGCCTACTGACCCAGGTGCCGGATGTCGAGCACCATCGAGGACAGACCGAGGAACAGGATCGGGATGAGCAGCACCACGCTCACGGGGATGATCTTGCGGTAGTCGACGAACACGCGCCGGTGGCGCACCTTCGACGCGACCCACTCGTAGAGCACGACGACCGCGTGGCCGCCGTCGAACGGGAGGATCGGCAGGAGGTTGAACACGGCGAGGATGAAGCTGATCTGCCCGAGGAGGAGCAGCAGCAACCAGATGTTGTTCCCGATGAGCTCGCTGCCGGTGTCGACGATGCCGATGAGCGACATGGGCCGGTTGAGGTCCTGGCTCGATCCCGCCTTCGGGGCCGCCGAGGTGAAGCCCTGCGACGCCGACGTGCTCACGCCGGACGGCGAGAGCCGGTCGCCGAGGACGTGGGTGAAGCCGGTGAAGATCGACCCCATCGACTTGAACGTCTCGGGCACCGCCTCCGCCACGCCGACATCGCGGATCTTGACGTCGGGCGCGACCCCGAGGAATCCCTGACCGCCCTGCCGCTTGGGGGTGGCGGGAACCTCGACCCGCTCGCCGGCACGCTCGACGGTGAGGTCGATCTGCCGGCCGGGGTTCTTCTCGATCGTCGACTTGAGCTGGTCCCAGCCGGAGATCGCGGCGCCGTTGACGGCGACGATCTTGTCGCCGCTCCGCAGCCCGGCCTCGTGGGCGGCGCTGCCCACCGAGACCTGGTTGACGGTGGTGTTGGGGCCGTCGCTCACGCGCCCCTGCCCGGCGATCACCGCGAAGATCAGGAGGAACGCGATGATCAGGTTCACGGTGACGCCGGCGAGGATCACGGTGAGCCGCTTGCCGGGGGTGCCCTGCCGGAAGGTGCGGGGCTCGTCGGCCGGGTCGACCTCCTCCAGGTTGGTCATCCCGATGATCCGCACGTAGCCGCCGGCGGGGATCGCCTTCACGCCGTACTCGGTCTCGCCCCGGGTGAAGGACCACAACCGCGGCCCGAAGCCGACGAAGAACTCGGTCACCTTCATGCCCGCCCGCTTGGCCGTCCAGTAGTGGCCGAACTCGTGGAGCATCACCATGAGGATGATGCCGAGCACGAGCAGCAGCGGGGTGCGGCTGCCGGCCACGAAGATCGCCAACGCCACCATGGCGGCGATGAACAGCAGCAGGATGCCGGACGCGACGCGACTGTTGACCTCGACGCCGGCTTCCTCCAACGGGTCTTTCATGCGGCTCGGCCCAATCGGTCGACGGCGTCGGTGGCGCGCTCGCGCGCCACCCGGTCCGCTTCGAGAACGTCGGCGACCTCGTGGACGTTCCCGGTGCCGGCGTCGAGGGCCTCGGCCACGATCGACGCGATCGCGGTCCACGAGATCCGGCCGTCGAGGAAGGCCGCCACCGCCACCTCGTTGGCGCCGCTCAGCACCGCGGGTGCGCCCCCTCCGGCGCGCCCGGCGGCGAACGCCAGGCGCAGGCACGGGAAGGCGTCGAGGTCCGGGGTCTCGAACGTGAGCTGGCCCACGGTGGTCCAGTCGATGGCGCCGAACGCCTCCGGCAGCCGGGCCGGCGCACCCAGGGCGAGCCCGATGGGCAGGCGCATGTCGGGCATGGAGAGCTGCGCGATGGTCGCGCCGTCGACGAACTCGACCATGCTGTGCACGATCGACTGCGGGTGCACGACCACGTCGATCCGGTCGAACGGCACCCCGAACAGCTCGTGGGCCTCGATCACCTCGAGGCCCTTGTTCATCAGGGTCGAGGAGTCGATGGTGATCTTGGCGCCCATGTCCCAGGTGGGATGGCGCAGGGCGTCGGCGACGGTGACGCCGGCCAGCTGCTCACGGGCGTAGCCCCGGAACGGGCCGCCGCTGGCGGTGAGCACGAGTCGCTCGACCTCGTCGGCCCGGCCGGCCCGCAGGCACTGGTAGAGCGCCGAGTGCTCGCTGTCGACGGGGACGATCTCGCCGGTCCCCCGCTCGCGCGCGGCCGCCACCACCGGACCGCCCGCGATCAGGCTCTCCTTGTTGGCCAGCGCGAGGCGCTTCCCGTGCTCGAGCGCGGCGAGGGTCGCCGGGAGCCCGGCGAAGCCCACGACCGCGTTGAGCACGACGTCGACCTCGGGCAGCGACGCGAGCTCGGTCAGCACGTCGGGGGTATCGGCACACAGACGGGCGCGCGAGAGCGGTACGCCGAACTCCTCCGCCTGCGCCCCCAGCAGGTCGCGGTTGCGGGCGGCGGCCAGGGCCACCACTTCGTACTCGTCGCGGTGGTTCCGGACGACGTCGAGCGCCTGCGTCCCGATGGAACCGGTGGAGCCGAGGACGGCGACCCGGCGCATCAGACGAGACCGCGCGCAACCACCAGGTAGTACACCGCCGGCAGGCAGAAGAGCATGGCGTCGAAGCGGTCGAGCACACCCCCGTGGCCCGGCAGCAGCGTGCCGAAGTCCTTCAGCCCGAGGTCGCGCTTGAGCATCGACTCCACGAGGTCGCCGAGGGGGGCGAAGATCGCGACCACCACGCCGAGCAGGAAGCCGTTGCTCAAGTTGTTCCAGGGGTGCAGGCCGATGATGGCGAGGATCAGTCCCATCACGACCGACGCCGCCATCCCGCCGGCGAGGCCCTCCACGGTCTTGTTCGGCGACACGTCGGGCATCAACGGGCGGTGGCCCATCCGGGTGCCGACGAAGTAGCCGGCGACGTCGTAGCTCACCGCGCAGAGCACCAGCCCGATGATCATCCCGACGCCGTCGGGGAACACGAGCAGCAGACCGGCGAAGCCGCCGAGGATGCCGACGTAGCCGAACCCGAAGATGGTGACCGCGGCGTTGACCATCGGTCGGGCGTGCACGACCTTGGCCAGGTACCAGAACAGCGTGAAGCCGATCACCACCGCGCTGACCAGCGGGAACGCCCGTTCACCGTGGTTGTACGCGATGCCCACCAACGACAACGAGCCGAGCAACCCGAGGAGGGTGGCGGGCTGGAACCCGGCGCGGCGGAACCCCTCGAACAGCTCGAACGCGGCCGCGGCGACGATCACGGTCACCAGCACCGCGGTGCCGGCGCGACCGATGACGAACGCCAGCAGCGCGACCGCGGCGAGGATCGCACCGGTGACGATGCGGGTCGGGAGGTCGTCGCGGGTGGGGAGGACGCGGGGTGACGCGGTCACGTGCGGCGCCTCGGTCTCGTCCTCGATGGTCGGGAACTGCGAGGCGGAGGCGGCGCGGCGAGAGGCGCGCGGCGTGCGCGTGCGGGTACGGCGGGGCGGCGCCCGACGGGCGGCCACCTGGGCCGCGAACTCCTCGTCCTCGTCGACGTCGGGCACGTCGACGAGCGCACCCATCGCGGTGGTGTCGTCGTGCAGGCCCTCGTCGCTGATGCCGAAGTCGCCCTCGCCCCAGTCACCGGCCTCGGAGCGGAAGCGGGGCTGGTTGCCCGCGGCCGCCCAGACCTCTTCGTCGCCCGGCTCGTCCGCGATCATCGGCACCTCTCCGGTCGGCGGCTCGGTCCAGTGCGGGAGCGGCATCGGGCCGGAGGGCTCACCGGCCGTGGGACCCGCCGGCGGCGGCGGGGCGGGCCGCACCTCGGGGCCGGGCACCTCCCCGGGGAGCCGGTCGGCCGGCAACGGGAACCGGGCCGCGGGCTGCACGTCCTCGGGCGGCGCGGGACGCCGGCGGCGCTTGGGCTCCTCGGCACGGGGCCGCTCGGGGACGCCCTCGACCGCGGCCTGGGCCTCCTCGGCGCCGAGGATCCTCACCCCCTCGGCGGGCGGCGACTCGGGTCGATCGTCATCGAAATCGGGCACACGATCCTCCGGAGGTCTCGCTCCACCAGGCTAGACCGCGCCGACGTCGCCGCCAGGACACTCGTCGGCGGCCCGCTCATGAGAGCAGCTCCCTCTCCGGGTCGCATCCGGCTCAGGCCCGGGCGTCATATGGAGAGCAGCTCCTGCTCCTTCTCCCGGGTCGCATCCGCTGCTCCTCCGACCGGCCCGGGCGTCATATCGAGAGCAGCTCCTGCTCCTTGTGCTTGAGCAGCTCGTCGATGTCGGCGACGACCTCGTGGGTGCGCTTCTCGAGGTCCTTCTCCGTGCGATCGAGGTCGTCCTTGCTGATCTCGCCGTCCTTCTCGAGCCCCTCGAGCTCGTGGCGGGCGTGGCGGCGGGCATTGCGGACGGCGACCCGGCCCTCCTCGGCCCGGTTGCGGGCGACCTTCACCAGCTCCTTGCGGCGATCTTCCGTGAGCTCGGGGAACACCAGGCGGATGACCTGCCCGTCGTTCGAGGGGTTGACGCCCAGGTCGCTCTGCAGGATGGCCTTCTCGATCGCCTTGATGGTGCCCTTGTCGTAGGGCGAGATGGTGAGCACCCGCGGCTCGGGCACGCCGAAGCCGGCGAGCTGCTGCAGCGGGACGTCGCTCCCGTACGACGTCGACCCGCAGCTTCTCGACCACGCTCGACGACGCGCGACCCGTCCGCAGGGCCGCGAACTCGGACTGGAGGTGGGTGACCGCCTTGCGCATCTTGTCGGCGCACTCGTCGATGACGAGTGCCTTCATCTCGTCGCCGTCGTTGCTCATCTCACACTTCGCTCATGGCGTCGTTCCCGAGCTGACCAGGGTGCCGATGCGTTCGCCGACGAGCGCGCGGTGGATGTTGCCGGGCGCGGTGACGTCGAACACGACGATCGGCAGCTCGTTGTCCATGCAGAACGTGATGGCGGTCGAGTCCATCACCTTGAGTCCCTTGTTGAGGATCTCGAAGTGGCTCACCTCCATCAGCTTCACCGCGGTGGGATCGACCCGGGGGTCGGCGCTGTAGACGCCGTCGACGCCGGAATGGGTGCCCTTCAGGATCGCCTCGGCGCCGATCTCCGCCGCCCGCAGCGCGGCGGTGGTGTCGGTGGTGAAGTACGGGTTGCCGGTCCCGGCCGCGAACACGACGACCCGGCCCTTCTCCAGGTGCCGGATCGCCCGGCGCGGGATGAACGGCTCCGCCACCTGCGCCATCGTGATCGCGGTCTGCACGCGCGTCGGCTGGCCGACCGCCTCCAGGGAGTCCTGCAATGCGAGCGCGTTGATCACCGTGGCCAGCATGCCCATGTAGTCGGCGCGGGCGCGGTCCATGCCGCGCGTCGCGCCGGACATGCCCCGCCAGATGTTGCCACCGCCCACCACGATCGCGAGCTCGACGTTGAGCACCTCCCGCGCCTCGGCCACCTCTTCGGCGATCCGTTGCACGACCGCGGCGTCGATGCCGTAGTTCGTGGTGGTGTCGGCGAACGCCTCGCCCGACAGCTTGAGGACGACGCGGCGATACTGGCTCTCGGCCATCAGGCCGCTCCGTGCGCGCTCATGCCGCGGACGCTAGTCCTCGCCCACCTTCACGCGGGCGAACCGCGCGAGCTTGGCGTCGCCACCGAGGCCCTCGACCAGCTTGCCGATGCTGACCTTCGGGTCCTTCACCGATGGCTGCTCGAGCAACACCGAGTCCTTGAAGAAGGCGTTGAGTCGACCCTTGACCGCGCCCTCGAGCTTGGCCTCGGGCACGCCCTCGTTGCGGCTCTTCTCCTCGATGACCGCCTGCTCGCGGGCGATCACGTCGGCGGGCACCTCGTCGCGGGTGAGGTACGCGGGAGCTGCGAACGAGATGTGCAGTGCGATCTCGTGCGCGACCTCCCGGGCCTGCTCGTTCGTCGGGTCGACGCCCGTGATCTCCACCAGCACCGCGATCGTGCCGCGGTCGTTCTGGTTGTGCCGGTAGGCGTCGAGGAGGCCGTCGGACTCGAACCGCACCACGCGCCCGAGCATCACGTTCTCGCCGAGCTTGCCCGCGAGGTGCTGCAGCGCCTCTCCGACCGTCGTCCCCTCGAACGGCAGCCCGGCGACGTCGCGGTCGCCGTTCGCGGCGACCAGCTTGGTCAGCTCGGCGACGACCGAGGTGAAGTCGCTGCCCTTGGCGACGAAGTCGGTGTTGCAGTTGAGCTCGACGATCGCGCCGACGTTGCCGTCGACCACGACGTCCACGGCACCCTCGGTGGCCTCACGCTCCTGCATCTTCGTGGCCTTGCTCAGGCCCTTGGCGCGCAGGATGTCGAGGGCGCGCTCCGCGTCGCCGTCGGACTCCTCCAACGCGCTCTTGCAGTCCATCATCCCCGCGCCCGTCGCCTTGCGCAGCGCGGCGATGTCCTTGGCCGAGAACTCAGCCATTCGTGTCGCTCTCCTGGATCTCGGTGAGGCCCGGGTCCGGGGCGGGCTCGGGCTCGGGGCTCGGGGCGGCGGCGGTCGGGGCGGCGGCGGCCGGGGCGGCGGCGGCCGCCTGCCTGGCTTCGGCCAACTTGGCCTCCCGCGCGCGCTGGGCGGCGGCGGCGGCGTCGCGCGCCTTCTGCTGCTCGGCGGCCTTGGCCGCCTGCTCCTCGGGCGAGAGGGGCCTCGGGGCCGGCGGCGCCGGCTTCGCCTTGGCGCCCTCCGGTGCACCGGCCTTCGCCTGCTTGCGCGACCGCAGCCACTGACCCTCGATGACGGCATCGGCGACGATGCGGCACATCAGGTTGGCGGAGCGGATGGCGTCGTCGTTGCCGGGGATCACGAAGTCGATGACGTCGGGATCGCAGTTGGTGTCGACGACCGCGATCACGGGGATGCCGAGGCGGTTGGCCTCGGTCACCGCGATGTGCTCCTTCTTGGTGTCGATCACGAAGACCGCGTCGGGCGCCCGCTCCAGCGTGCGGATGCCGCCCAGGTTGCGCTCGAGCTTGGCGACCTCGCGCTTGACCTTCAGGCCTTCCTTCTTGATCATCTGCTCGGTCTCGCCGGTCGCGACCAGCCGCTCGAGCTCGTGCATCTTCGCCACCCGACCGTGGACGGTCTGGAAGTTGGTGAGCATGCCGCCGAGCCAGCGGTAGTTGACGTAGGGCGAATTCGCCCGTTCCGCCTGCTTCTCGATCGGCTCCTGGGCCTGCTTCTTGGTGCCCACGAACAGAACCGTGCCGCCGTTCTCGACGGTGTGGCGCACGAACCGGTAGGCGGTGTCGATGCGCTCCAGGGTCTGCTGCAGGTCGATGATGTAGATGCCGTTGCGCTCACCGAAGATGAAGCGCTTCATCTTCGGGTTCCAGCGCCGGGTCTGGTGACCGAAGTGGACCCCGGCCTCCAGCAGCTGCTTCATGGTGACGACGGCCGTTGCTTCTGCCACGGTGCGCCCTTTCGTTCGCGCAGTCACCCTGGTCGACGGCCGCGGGGGTCGCCGGGTCGGACGAGCTGCTCCTCGGTTGGTCCTCCGCCCGCGGGCACCGGGGCGGACCCTGGTGACCTCGGAATGCGGGCGTGCGTGATCCCGAGCCGGAGCACGGGTCGGCGACCAGTGTAGTGGGCGGGGTCCCCGCCTCCTCAGGGGATCCGCCGCAGGTCGACCCGCCACGCGCCGAGGCGCAGGGCGACGAGCAGCCGCGCCGGCGGCCCCCAGGGCGCCCGCCGCAGCGCGACCGCGTACCCGCCCAGGCGGTCGCGGCCCAGCCGCGCCACCAGGTGGCCGTCGGCGCGGTCGAGCACGAACAGGTCGCCCGAGAACGACGAGAACACCACCCGGCGCGGGGTCAGGGCCATCCGGGTGGCGATGAGCGCGTGGGCGAGGTCGTGCTGCCAGCGGATCCGACCGGTGGCGAGGTCGAGCAGCGAGACGACACCGAAGTGGTCGACCACCGCGACCACGCCGGCGTCGACGGCCGGCTCGATCGCCTCCTCGAACGACGCCGGGACCGGCGTCTGCCAGCGCCGCTCCCCGGTGGCGAGGTCGCGCGCCTCCACCCGGGCGTGACGGTGACCGTCGCCGATCGCGAGCACCACCACGCCGCGCCCGAGGGCGGGTGCGGCGGTCGAGGTGGCCGTCGCCGCCTCCCACCGGGGCGTGCCGGTGCGCAGGTCGAGGACGCGCACCGCCGGGGTGTCGGTCTGATGCCAGGTGGCGACGACGACGCCCGTCGTGGTGTCGACCCGGGGCGCCGACCACAACGCGCCGGGGTAGGTCGCCGACCACCGGACCGCGCCGCTGGCCGCGTCGAAGGCGGTGAGGGTGCCGGCGCGGTCGCCGGCGAGCGCGATGGCGCCGCTCATCGCCACGGCATGGACGTCGCCGCCCATCGGCGCCCGCCAGCGCACCGCACCGTCGGCGCGCGCCAGCGCGGTGACCGTGCCGGCACCACCGACCAGCACGACGCGGCCGCCCAGGGCGGGCGGCGCTTCGACCAGCCCGTCGAGGCGGACCGACCAGCGCTCGTGGCCGGAGGGGTCGAGCGCCCGGACACCCGGTCCGCTGGTGACCACGACCGCGCCGCGGTCGTCGGCGGCGAGGTCCCACGGCCCGTCGCTCACCGGCGCGCTCCAGACCACGGCGCGGGCACCGTGGGCCGGGCGGGCGACGAACCAGGTCGCGACCACCGCCGCCACGACGAGGATCGTCGTCGAGCGCACGCGTGGGTTCATCCGGCACCTCCGAGGATCGCGGCGGCGCCGTCGCCGAACTCGTGCGACACCCGGCTGATGACCACCGGGGCCACCGCGCTCCGCGCCGCGGTGAGGAGGCTGACGCACGGTGGCGGTCTGCCCTCCAGCGCGGCCCGCACCGCACGCAGCGCGTCGGGCGCGCGCACGATCGCGCTGTGCTCGCTCAGGCTGTTGACCGCGGCCACGGTCTCCGTGGCGCCCGGCACCGAGATGTTGGTGGCCGGCACGACGACGTCCTCGGTGGCGCCGATCGTGGTCACGTCGAAGTGTTCCGGGACTCCCTGGTCCCACAGGTGGTCGAGCAGCGGCGAGCCCTCGGCCAGCTCCTGCACCGCGGGGCTGCTCGGCGGCGGGAACGTCGAGACCTCCTCGATCGCGTCGAGCGCGGCGCGTCCGAGGGTCGTGGCGCGGATCCGCCGTCCGGCGGTGGCCAGCGGCGCCCCCTCGTGCGGGGACGACAACGTCACCACGTTGCCGAGCGGTGGCAGCGTCCGGTCACCCGCGCGATACACATGCGACAGGAACTCGTCGACGACGATCCCGCCCTGCGAGTGGGCGATGAGGTCGACCTCGCGGCCGGGCTGCTCGCGCTGCATGGCGCGGAGCTGCTCCGCGAGTCGGAGGGCGTCGACCGCGATCGGACCGTGGGTGTCGGACGCGGTGTACGCGCCGCCGTCGGCGGCGTACGAGTAGTAGCGGACCTCGCCCTCGTCGACGTGGTACCCGAGCGCCTTCACGTCGAGCGCGACCGTCGGCCCGCGGTCCCACGCCTTCCCGGCGCTGTCGATCCCGGCGACGACCATCACGCGGTGCGCGGACCCACCGGTGCCGTCGGCATCGGACGCGTCGTCGCTGCAGTCGGCGGTGACGGTGTCGGCGAAACGTCGCCCGATGGTGACGACGTCGAGCGCCAGCATCCCGGCCGGGGTCCGGGCCAGGGCGCGCGCCAGCTCCGACGACAGCGCGCGCATGGAGGACATGGTCGTCTCCACCGTCGTGCGCAGCCCCGCCAACGCCGCGGACCCGAGGCCGGTGGTGGCGTCCAGGAATCGCAGACCGGCGTCGACCGCCGCGTCGGCGCCGTCGCCCACCCACGTGCCCAGGTCGCAGGCCGCGTCGATGGCGTCGCCGAGCAGCGGGACACCGGTGTCGCACGAGTCGTCGGACGCGGTCGCGCCACGGTCGACGTCGGCACCGGGCGTCGGCAGGTGCAGCGACGACTGCAGCGCGCGCCGCTCGCCGGCCGGGGACCACGGGGTCTCGGCAGGGGCGCCCGCGGGCACCAGGCGCACGAGCGCGGTGAGGTCGCGGGGGCGGAACAGGAGCATCGGGTCGACGTACCGGTCGCCGATGCGCAGGCCGAGGTGGAGCACGCGGCCGTCGTGGTCGGTGCCGACGCCGCCGGTGAGCCCGACCACGTCGCCCCGGGTCACCGGTTGTCCGATCCGCACGCCGACCGACGAGAGGAACGAGTACGAGGTGCGGAGATCACCCGCGTGGGCGATGGTCACGTGCAGCGTGCCGGCGACCGAACCGGCGAAGCTGACGACGCCGTCGTTGGCGGCGCGCACGGGAGTGCCCGGCGCGGCGGCGAAGTCGACCCCGCGGTGCCCCGCGGCGTAGTCGGAGCTCGGCGCATCGAACGGCTCCACCACCGGACCGTCCACCGGTCGCATCCACCCGCCGGTGTCGTCGGGCGCGGCACGGGCGGCGCCGGCGGTGCCCGCGAGGAGCGCGCCGACGAGTACGACGAGCACGACGGCGAAGAACGCGCGCCGGTGCGGCGCGCGACGTGCAGTACGCATGGCCAACCCCGTTGGTCGGTGGACGTCACGACACGGGGAAGCGCCGGAGGAGGTACGTCGACCCTACCGGTGTGGCGCGCGGCTGCCAAGGGGCAAACGCGCGCGGACGTGAGCGCGCGGGCCGGGTGGGTGGCGCGGGTCGGTCAGTAGCGGACGGGCCCGGACTCGCGCTCGGGCTCGGCCAGCCGACCTCGCAACTGGAGGATCGACTTGGTGTGGATCTGGCAGACCCTGCTCTCGGTGACGCCGAGCAGACCGCCGATCTCGGCGAGCGTGAGGCCCTCGTAGTAGTAGAGCGTCAGCACCAGCCGCTCGCGGTCGGGCATGCGGTTGATGGCGTCGGCGAGAAGGTGCTTCATCTCGTCGACCTCGTACGCCTCGACCGGGTCGTGCTTGCCGTCGGTGATCGTGTCGCTGACCGTCGCCGCGCCGCCGCGCTCGGAGGAGCTGGCGGCGAGCAGGTCGTCGAGCGCGACGAGACCGGTGAACGAGATCTGCGACAGGGTCTGCGTGAGCTCGATCTCCGACCACTCCAGCTCGGCCGCGACCTCGGCGTCCTCGGGGCTGCGGCGCAGCTCGTTCTCCAGCTTGGAGATCGCCCGCTCGATCGCGCGCGCCTTGGCACGAACCGAGCGTGGCACCCAGTCGATGGAGCGCAGCTCGTCGATGATCGCGCCCTTGATGCGCGAGATGGCGTAGGTCTCGAACTTGAAGCCGCGGCCCGGGTCGAACTTGTCGATGGCGTCGATCAACCCGAAGATGCCGTAGCTCACGAGGTCGGCCTGCTCGATGCTCTGCGGCAGTCCGGCGGCGACGCGGCCGGCGACGAACTTCACCAGCGGTGAGTAGTGCAGGATCAGCCGCTCGCGCGCGGTCGAGGTGCCGTTCGACTTGTAGTCGGTCCAGAGCTCGTCGAGCGCTTCGGTGGGATCGTCAGGCACGGGGGTGGGTCGCCTCGTAGACGGCACGGAGCCGGTCGCGGGTCACGTGGGTGTAGATCTGGGTGGTGGCGAGATCGGCGTGGCCGAGGAGCTCCTGCACTGCCCGGAGGTCGGCTCCGCCTTCGAGCAGGTGGGTAGCGTAGGCGTGGCGTAGTGCATGCGGGTGGAGCGCCCGCCCGTCCGGCAGCGGGTGCCGCTCGAGCACCCGGCGGGCGTCCCGCGGTGACAGCTGCCGGCCGCGCCGGTTGAGGAACACCGTGTCGGACGGCGACGTGGGGGTCGCCAGGGCGGCGCGACCCCGGTCGAGCCAGGCGCCGAGCGCCTCGGCCGCCGGCGCGCCGATCGGGACCCGTCGCACCTTCGACCCTTTGCCCAGCACGGTCACCAGGCCGCGATCGAGGTCGCAGTCGGCGATGCGCAGCCCGCAGCACTCGGCGACCCGCAGCCCGGCGCCGTAGAGGACCTCGAGCACGGCCAGATCGCGGAGCACCACCGCGGTGGCGACGGGATCCTCCGCCTCCCGGTCGTGGTCGAGGTCGACGGCCGCGGAGGCGGCGTCGAGCAGGTCGACGGCCTCGTCGCTGCGGATGACCCGAGGCAGCCGGTTGGCGCCCTTCGGGGCCCGCAGGGTGCGACCGGGGTCGTGGTCGATGACACCGTGGCGCTTGAGGTAGCGCAGGTAGGCGCGCAGTGCGGCGGCCTTGCGGGAGATCGAGGCGCGGGCGAAGCCCCGGGTGTCGAGGTACGCGAGGTAGCGGCGCAGGGTGCGGTGGTCGATCGCCGACGGCGACGCGCAGCCGCCGCGCTCGGCCCAGGCCACGAATTCGGCGACGTCGTGCTCGTACGCGTCCCGTGTGTGGGCGCTCCGGCCGGCGAGGGAGGCCGCGAACTCGTCGCCGCGCCACGCGCGCTCGCCCACCTTCGGCGCTGGCCCTTCCGGCATGCACCTCGCCCTTCTGCTCCCAGACCGCCCGCCAGAACGTTACCCCCCACGTGCAGTGACGGGACACACCGGTCCGTGGCCGTGGGAGCACCGCTAGGGTGCGCGCGATGGGGGACGGCTGGTACGACGAGCTCGACGGCCTGGGCTTGGCGGCGGCGATCCGCGGCGGTGACGTGTCCGCGACCGAGGTGGTGGACGTCGCCATCGGACGCATCGAGGCGCGGGACCCGGCGGTGGGTGCGGTCGTCGCCACCCGGTTCGACGAGGCGCGGGCCGAGGCCGCCGACTCGCGACTCGACGGCCCGTTCGCGGGCGTCCCCTACCTGGTGAAGAGCCTCGGGGGTGAGGTGGCGGGGCTCCCGACGTCACGCGGGTCGCGCCTGTTCGCCGACGACGTCGCCACGGCTGACAGCCTGGCGGTGGCGCGAGCTCGCGCCGCGGGCGTGATCGTCCTCGGCATGACCAACACCCCCGAGCTCGGGAAGAACGGCTCGACCGAGCCGGTGGTGCACGGAGCGACCCACAACCCCCACGATCTCAGCCGCTCCCCGGGCGGGTCGAGCGGCGGCTCGGCGGCGGCGGTCGCCGCGGGCATGGTGCCGGTCGCGCACGGCAACGACGGCGGTGGGTCCATCCGCATCCCCGCATCGGCGTGCGGGCTGTTCGGGCTCAAGCCGTCGCGCGGCCGGGTGCCACACGCCCGCGCTCGACGCGTTCGCGTACCCCGTCGGCTGCATCCACGCGCTGCACGCGCACCGTGCGCGACAGTGCGGCGCTGCTCGACGCGGTCGCCGCACCGGCGCCGGGCGACGCGTACCGCGCACCTCCGGCGCCCGGGTCGTTCCTGGCCGCGGTCGGCGCCGACCCGGGGCGGTTGCGGATCGGGTTCACCACGACGACGGCGCGGGGCGACGAGTCGGACGACGACTGCGCCGACGCGGTCGCCCGGATCGCGGCCGTGTGCGAGGTGTTGGGCCACGAGGTCACCCAGGCGACGTTCGCGTACGACGTCGAGGCGGCGAACGCGGCGCTGGCGGCGGTGATGGCGGTGAACGTCGCCGACGCGATCGGGAACCGCCTGGCCGCGCTCGGGCGCACGCTGCAGGACGACGACGTCGAGCCGTTCACGCGGATCCTCTACGAGCGGGGCCGCACCATGACCGGGCTCGAGGTGATCGAGGCGCTGCACGCGCTCGAACGGGCGGGCCGGGAGATCGCACCGTTCTTCGGCGACCACGACCTGCTCCTCACGCCGACGCTGCCCATCCGGGTCCCGGAGCTCGGGTGGGCCGACACGACGCGCCCGGAGACGATGGTGCGGGCCGCGGCGTTCAGCGCGTTCACCGGCATCTTCAACACGACCGGCCAACCGGCGATGAGCGTGCCGGCCGGCACGGACGCGAACGGGCTGCCGCTCGGCGCCCAGTTCGTCGGGCGCCTCGGCGACGAGGACCGCCTCCTCCGGCTGGCGGCGTCGCTGGAGCTCGCGGCGCCGTGGCCGACCACCCCGGTGGATCCCACCGCGTAACTGTCACACCCCATGCGGCTGTAGGTGTCTTGGTTCATGGTCGCTGCCTTCCGCTCGTGCCGGTCGTCCAGACACAGAGCAGATAGGTGGAAGGGATACGTGACGTCGGTGTAACCCCGTCGGTATCTCCGAGAGTGGCGTCGGAACGATCGGTGGAGGACGGCTGCACGAGCCGCGGCAGACCGTCGAGCGCGCACTGCGCGCGCAAACGCGTGCAGCGGAATCGCCGGCGAGCTGAGACGTGGCTGAGGCGGGCGGTCAAGGTAGTGGCCCTCGTGCTCGGCGCGATCGGCATCATGCTCGTTGTCGCTGCGCCGGCGAACGCGCACGCCGCTCTGGTGTCAGCATCGCCGGCCCCCGGCGCGAGCCTTCCGCAAGCGCCGGGTGCGGTGGTGTTGCGCTTCAGTGAGGCGGTCGAGCTGCGGACGAGCACGGTGGCGGTCACGGGCCCGGGTGCGACGCAGGCAACGAACGGTCCGACGGTCGCGGTTGCGGGCGATGAGCGATCGATCCGGCGTCCGCTCGGTTTGCTGCAGCCCGGTCGCTACATCGTTCGCTGGACCTCGGTCTCCAGTGACGACGGCCACATGGAGACTGGTAGCTACAGCTTCGCGATCGGGGTCGCGGCGAGCACGGTTCGTCACGTCGACGCGGGTCTGTTCGCGGGCGCGAGCAGGGTCAGTGTGTTGGGGAGGCTCGTGACGCTGGTCGGGCTTGCGCTGTGGGGCGGGCTGTTCGTGGTCGCGCGCGCTGCTCGGCGGAGCGGGATCTCGCCGATGCGGCTCGAGGGTCTCGTACGCCTTGCGACGGCGGCGGCGTTGGTCGGTTCAATTGCGGTGCTGGGAGACCGGCTGGCGACGACGCCGGTCGATGTCGTGGCACTCGCCGGGGGGCGAGTGGCGCAACTGGACGCGATCGTGCTCGTTTCCGCGTTGGTTGGTGCCTGGTCGGCGCGACGGCACGCGACCGCGACGCGCCACGGTGGTCTCGTCGCCGTGTCGATCGCGATCACGGCCGAACTTGCGACCGGGCACGCGGCCGCTGGCGCGGCACCGTTGGTCACAACCGCCGTGCTCGCCGTCCACCTGCTCGGGGTCGGTGTGTGGGTGGCGGCGATCGTCACCTCGCTGGTCTCACCTCGTGTGGTGCGAACGCTGAAGGCGATGTCGCCCTACGCGATCGGCGCGGCCGGGGCCGTGTTGGCGACGGGAGCGGTCGCCACCGCCGTGGAGCTGAGAAGCGTGTCGGCGTTGACGACGACGAGCTATGGCGTACTCGTCCTGGCCAAGTTCGCCGTGTTCGTCGTCGTCGTGGCGGCGGGGCTGCTCCACCTCCGGCGACGGCGGAACGGCTCGCCCGCGTGGCGGCTGCGTCGTCCGCTGCGGCTCGAGGCCTTGGCGGCGGGTACGGCGATCGCGCTCGGCACGGTGCTGTCGGGAGCGCCGCCACCGTCACCGGCGTCGTTCGCGGCGACGACCAACGCCGTGACCACGGTCAACAGCTCGAGATCGCAGGCCGACGATGCGGTGTCGGTGGCGGGAGCGAGCGGACCCTTCGTTGTCGGGTTGACGCTCACACCGCCTCGACCCGGGCGTGTGCAGACCCGAGTACGGATACTGGGCGGGGCCTCGGCCGATCCTCCGCATACGGTGCGCGTGAGCGGTGCCGCGCCGGGCCGGCCGCCCTTCAGCGTCATGCTGCACCACGTAGGCGCCGCTGCCTTCGCTGGCACCTCGCGGATCCACGGGCGCGGCGTTTGGACCATCACGGTCGCGCTCACAACCGACCGACGTCAGGCGCGTGTCGACCTCCATATACCCCTCCCGACACCAAGCGGCCGCGTCGATCTCGCCCGTGCACTGGCGGCCGAGGAACACCTCACGTCACTGCAACTCCACGAATCCGTCCGCGCCGACACGGCGGGCCGAGCCGTGATCGCCGATTACGTCTTCGGGGCACCCGACCTGCTCCAGTTCACGACCGGCGGCACCACGGAGATCGACATCGGGAAGCGCACCTATCGCCGCGACGGGCTTGATCAGCCGTGGTCCGGGCAACGCACCGACGCGGCCGTCGCGTGGCCATCGCCCTACTTCCGTCAGCTCTGGGGTCCGGCGACGAGCGCACGTGTCGTCGGCACCGGCGTCGTGGGCGGCGTCGCGTCGGACATCGTCGTGTTCACACGCCCCGACCTTCCCGCATGGTTCCGCATCTGGGTGGGCCATGACGGACTCGTGCGGCGCGAGGAGATGCTCGCCGAGGCCCACCTGATGGTGCACACCTACTCCGCCTTCGACCATGCCCCGCCGATCACCGCGCCGCCATCGACCACGACCGTCGCTGTAACCCACCCGCCTATCTCTCAATGAGATCACAAACCGGTCAATCCATCTTCAAGGGAGAACCATCGTGGATCACAACGCTGCCACCGCCAGACGACGGCCCTCGGGCCGCGCGCCCGGGACCTGCGCCGTGTTGCTCATGGCCGCCCTGGCCGCGCTCGCGCTCGGCTTCGTGCCTGGGCTCGCGGCTGCCCCCGCGTCGGCCGCGGTCGCGCCTGCGCACAGCCAGCACCACGCCCCCTCGAACCCGACGCCGGCGAAGGCCACCCACAAGGCGCCGGCCGTCGGCACGACGCGGGTGAAGATCTCCAACTTCAAGTTCGGTCCCCGCACTCTGACCGTCAAGGTCGGCGCCAAGGTGACGTGGACAAACCACGACGCGATCGCGCACAGCGTCAACTTCGCGACCGGCAACGTCAACTCGAAGACGCTCGAGCAAAACGCGACGTACTCCCGCACGTTCAGCACCCCGGGCACCTACCAGTACATCTGCGCCATCCACCCGTTCATGCACGGCACCGTCGTCGTGACGGCCTGAGAGGAGCAACCACATGTCGTTCGGAGTGCACGAAACCCGTCGCGAAAGCGCGCGTCTCCTCGATTACCTCGCCGCCGCGTTCATCGCAGGCGGCGGCTACCTCCACTACTGCCTCTACCTCAAGGGGTACCGGGCCATCCCGACCATCGGTACCGGCTTCATCGTCCAGTTCATCGGCTCCGCCATCGTCGCCTCCGCGCTCGTCATCCCTCTCAACTTCCACGTCCACGCGGGTCCCATCGCGGTGAGTGCACGGGCCGGCGCCCGATCAGCGGGGATCATCCTCGGCCTCGGGACGCTCGCTGCCTTCGTGCTCAGCCGGCTCCCAGGCGGCCTGTTCAACTTCCAGGAGCGCGGCCTCCAACCCGCGCCACAGAGCCTCCTCACCATCATCTCGGAAGGTGCTGCCGTCGTCCTGCTCGGCGCCGCGCTCGTGGTCGACGGTGTCCGCAGGCCAACCCACACCGCCACGCTGCCGGTGGAGCACACCGGCAGGCATCGGGCGTCGGTGTAACCCGCGCACCTATCTTGATTTCAGTGACCGACGACGACCCGGCTCCGCCGACACGCGAGCACCGACGCGCCGAGCGGAGCCACGCCCTCCGCCGCGCCGGAGCGGGCCGCCGGTCGAGCCGGTCATCTGCGCAGCGTCGAGGCGGATCGCTATCCCGACTGGGAAGCGATCTATCTGGACAACGTCGAACGTCTCTACCGCATCATCTACAGCCGCGTCGGCAACCGCGCCGACGCTGAGGACCTGACCGCCGAAGTTTTCCGCACCGCGCTCGGACCGCTGCGCACGTCCGCTTCCGTCGGCGAGGTGCGTGCCTACCTTCTCGCTACGGCGCGCACGGTGCTGGCAACCCATTGGAAACGACAATTCCAGATGGAGATCACCACGATCGACGTCGAACGTGACCTGCCATCGCTTCACGAACCTGCCCCCGAGTCCGATGCACCACAACGCGTCAATCGCATCCTTGCCGCGCTACCAGAGAACTATGGCCGGATCCTGGAACTGCGGTTCATTCAGTCCTGCTCGTTGCGCGAAGCAGCGCGCACGATGAACGTCAGCCTGAGCAACGCCAAAGTCCTCCAACACCGGGCGCTTCGCCGCGCCGCGCAGCTCTCCGAGGAACTGGTGTGAAACATCGGCGCTTCTCCCGCTTCGTTGACGCCGTGCTCGGCAACCGACGCCCGCGCCACTTCGAACCGGACGCCGACGAAGCCGAGGCGATGCGCGCCGCGATCGAGCTGCGCGCCGCCTAACCGGGCGCAACGCTACCGAGCCCAGAATTCGTCGCCGATCTCCACCAACGTCTCGCCGACGAATTCGCAGAGCCAGCGCCCGAGGCCGCGCAGCCGATCGCGCTCCGGCTCAGCCGGAGGGAAGCCCTGTTGGGTGTCACCGCCGCAGCCGCCGCCGCCGCCGCAATCGGCATCGTCGTCGACCGCGAGGTCCTCACGTCATCGGACAACCCCACCGTTCAAGCAAACGCGAAGACGCTGGAGCCCGATCACGGCACCTGGCAGCCCGTCGCGGCAAGCACCGACATCACCGCAGGCGAGGTGAAGCCCTTCGCGACGGCGACGACCGTCGGGTTCGTCGTCAACGACGGAGGCAACCTCCGCGCTCTCTCGGGAGTGTGCACCCACCAGGCGCGAACCTCGGAGGACCGTCGAGGTCGCCGCGGACCGGCCCTCCCCCCATCTCCACGATCCGGGAGGTCACCGTGCTCGCCGCGGTCCGCAGCGCCACCCTCATCGGCGTCGACGGTCAACCCGTCACCGTCGAGGTCCACGTCTCGTCCGGCCTGCCCGCGTACCAGGTCGTCGGGCTGCCCGACGCCGCGGTCCGCGAGTCGCGTGAACGCGTCCGCGCCGCGGTGTTGTCATCGGGCCTCGAGTGGCCCCAACGCCGCATCACCGTCAACCTCGCCCCCGGCGGCGTCCGCAAGTCCGGCTCCGGGCTCGAGCTCGCGGTCGCGCTCGGTCTGCTCGGGGCCAACGACGCGCTCCCGGCCGGTGTGCTCGACGGCGTCGCGGTGCTCGGGGAGCTCGGCCTCGACGGCTCGGTCCGCCCGGTGCCGGGCACCCTTGCGCTCGTCGACGCGCTCGCGCGTGCCGGGGTCGGCGCCGTGGTCGTGCCCGTCGCCAACGCCTCCGAGGCCGAGCTGGTCGGCGGCGTGCGGGTGCGGGCGGCACGCACCCTCGGCGAGCTCCGGGCGTGCCTGAAGGGCGAGGAGCCCTGGCCCGACTGGGACCCGCCCGCGGCCGACCCCGACCGTGACCTCGAAGCGGCACTCGGCGACGACGAGCTGGTCGACCTCGCCGACGTGCGGGGGCTGCCGTTCGCCCGCCAGGCGCTCGAGGTCGCGGCCGCCGGCGGCCACCACCTGCTGTTCTGCGGCCCGCCCGGCACCGGCAAGACGATGCTCGCCCGGCGATTGGGCACCATCCTCCCGCCCTTGTCCCCCGCCGAGGCGCTCGAGGTCACCCGCATCCACTCCGCCGCCGGCGAACCGGTCGCCGGGCGCCTCGTCGGCCGCCGGCCGTTCCGCGCCCCCCACCACACCGCGTCGACCGCCGCGCTCGTCGGCGGCGGGAGCGGCCGCGCCCGCCCCGGCGAGATCACACTCGCGCACCGGGGCGTCCTCTTCCTCGACGAGCTCGGGGAGTTCGCGCCCAGCTCGCTCGACGCGCTGCGGCAGCCGCTCGAGGAGCGGGCGGTGCGCATCTCGCGCCAACCGGTGTCGCTCACCTTCCCCGCCGCGTTCCAGCTCATCGCGTGCTCGAACCCGTGTCCGTGCGGCTCGGGCGCGCAGGGCTGCCGCTGCAGCGACGCGCAGCGCGAGCGGTACCGGCGACGGTTGAGCGCGCCGCTCCTCGACCGCTTCGACCTGCGGGTGCGCGTGGACGCGCCGGAAGCGGCCGACGTCCGAGGCGAGCGCTCCGCCGACGTGGCGCTCCGAGTCGCGGCCGCATTCGAACGGCAGCGGGCGCGCTACGCCGACTGGCCGTGGTCGCAGAACGCGCACGTGGCGGCCGGCGCGGTCGCGCGCCTGCTCTCGCTCGGGCCCGACGCCGACGACGCCTGGCGGTTCCTCATCGCCGAGCGCAACCTCACCGGTCGGGGCGCCACCCGGATACGACGCGTCGCCCGCACTCTGGCCGACCTCGACGACGCGGCCGGGATCACCGCCGACCACCTCGATCTGGCATCGGAGATGCGGGGAGACGTGCCGTGAGCGCCGACCGCGACCGCGCTCGTCCACCCCGCCCGCCGCGTGATCCGGTCGAGGTCGCGGCCGCGACGCTCGCCTGCCTGCCCGACATGACACCCAAGCGGCTCCGAGCACTCATCGAACGCGCGGGCGGCCCGGTCGGCGCGCTGGCCGCGCTCGATCGCGGCCTGGGCTCGGCGGTGCTCTGCGACGGCGCGTCGGCAACCGATCTGCCGGCGCGTACGGCGCTGGCACGCATCTGGCAAGAGGCGGCACACACGGCGCGCGTCGACGATCTGCTGCGCGAGCGCGCCACCCATGTGTTCGTCGAGGGTCGGCCGGGGTACCCGATCGACGACCTGCCGGAACCGCCGGTGGTGCTGCTCGCCGAAGGCGAGCGCCCGGAGGCCCTCGGACGACGGCGGGTGGCGGTGGTGGGGACGCGCGCGGCAACGCCTCACGGGCTCGAGGACGCTTACGAGCTCGGTGCGGTCCTCGCCCGGGCCGGGGTCACGGTGGTGAGCGGCCTCGCGATCGGGATCGACGCCGCCGCGCACGAGGGCGCGCTCGACGCGGGCGGCGCGGTGGTGGGTGTCGTCGGCACCGGGCTCGACGTCGTCTACCCGCGGCGGCACCGCGTGTTGTTCGACCGTGTGCGTGGCGCGGGCCTGCTGATGAGCGAGCTCGGCTACGGCGTGCAGCCGCGTCGGCAGGCGTTTCCGGTGCGCAACCGGATCATCGCGGGTCTGGCGGAGGTGGTGGTCGTCGTGGAGGCCACGTTGAAGGGCGGTGCGCGCATCACCGCCGAGCGCGCGCTCGAATACGGCCGCACGGTGATGGCGTATCCCGGATCCCGGCGCAACCCTTCGGCCGCGGGCACCAACGCGCTGCTCTACGACGGCGCGGGTGTCGTGCTCGAACCCTCCGACGTGCTGGTCGCGCTCGAGCTCGAACACGGCGCGCCCCGGCTCGACCTGCGCACGCCGCCCGTGGGAGAGGCGGCCGCGGTGCTCCGAGCCTGCCATGGCGAACCGGCCACGCTCGACCAGCTGGCGAGCCGCACTGCACTCGCGCCGTCGACCGTGGTCGCGGCGGTGCGGGCGCTCGAGCGCGACCGTTGGATGGAGCGGGCACGCGGCCTGTGCTGGCCGCGATGACGGCGACGCGCCTACTCGCCGGTGAACTCCGGGTCGCGCTTCTCCATGAACGCGCGCAGCGCCTCCTTGGCGTCCGGGGTGCTGAGGTTCACCACCTGCGCCATCGCCTCCGCCTCGACCGCGTCCTCGAAGGTGGTCGACATCGCCTGGTCGAGGAGGTGCTTGGTCTGCGAGAGCGCCACCGGGGCCATCGTCAGGAGCCGGGCGACCAGCGCGTCGACCTCCCCGTCGAGCTCGGCGGCGGGCACCACCCGGTTCACGATCCCCACCCGCTCGGCGTCGGCGGCCGGGATCACGTCGGCGAGCAGGGCCAGCTCCTTGGCCTTGTGGATGCCGACCAGGCGCGGGAGGAGCCACGAGCCGCCGTAGTCGATGCTCAGGCCCCGCTGCACGAAGATCGCGCTGAAGCGGGCGGCGTCGGACGCGATCACGAGGTCGCAGCCGAGCGCCAGGCTGAGCCCGGCGCCCGCGGCCACCCCGTTCACCTTGGCGACGGTCGGCTTCGCGATGCCCCGCAGCGCGGCCGCGCTCCGCCCGACGCCGCGCATGTGCTCGAGCCGCCGGCCCGAGGTGCGCGGCATCCCCGACTCGATCAGGTCGGCGCCCGCGCAGAAGGCGCGTCCGGCACCGGTCACCACGAGGACTCGGTCGTCGCGGTTGCGCGCGACCTCGCCGAACACGTCCTCGAGGCCGCCCCACATCTCGCCGGTGATCGCGTTCATCGTGTCGGGCCGGTTGAGCGTGAGCGTCACCACGCCGTCGCGACGGTCGACGAGGAGATCCGACATGGGCCGCTACCGTAGCGGTGTGGGCCTCAACCCGTTCCGCTCCCAGGCCAAGCGCAGCAGCGACGTCGTCATCGTCGCGGTCGCGCTGGTGGTGATCGCGGCGCTGGTCCTGTGGGCCGTGTTCGGCTGAGCGGAGCCGGGTCGTGCATCGCGCCGAGGTACCGGACGGCCCGGTCGAGGTCCGTCACATCCACCCGTACCAGGCGGTGAAGACGTACCGCTGTCCGGGGTGCGACCACGAGATCCCACCCGGTCTCGGGCACGAGGTCGTGGTGCCGTCGGACGCGCCCGAGAACCGCCGGCACTGGCACTCGTCGTGCTGGCGACGAGTCGAGCAGCGGCGCGCACGCCCCTAGAACGCGCCCTCGATCACCTCGATCACCGGCGGTGCGTCGCGCGTCGCGAGCACGGATGCGACGTCGAAGCGGAGCGTGCCCGTACGGGAGCGCGGGTGCGCGTCGAGCCACTGCATCGCCAAGGTGCGCAGGCGTCGCTGCTTGGTGACCGTCACCGCTTCCGCGGGCACGCCGAACGCGGTGGAGCGCCGGGTCTTCACCTCGCAGAACACGAGCACCCGGTCGCGAGCCAGCACGAGGTCGATCTCACCGGCGCGGCAGCGCCAGTTCCGGTCGATCACGTCGTACCCGGCGGCCGCGTACCAGCGGGCCACCGCCTCCTCGCCCGCAGCGCCGAGCGCCCGACGGGTGTCGGCGGCCACGCCTCAGACGTCCCGGGCCAGTTCCTCGATGTTGACGTCCTTGAACGTCACGACCCGGACGTTGGCGACGAAGCGCGCCGGCCGGTACATGTCCCAGACCCACGCGTCGTGCAGCTCGAGCTCGAAGTACACCTGGCCCTGCTCGTTGCGGGCGTCGAGCTTCACCTGGTTGGTGAGGTAGAAGCGCCGCTCCGTCTCCACGACGTAGGAGAACATCGGCAGGACGTCGCGGTACTCCTTGTAGAGCTGGAGCTCGATCTCCGTCTCGTACCGTTCGAGGTCCTCAGCGCTCACCGGACACTCCCAACCGTTGTCCGTGCCGGTAACGACGGAACGGCGAGGTCACTGTCACGTCAGTCGCGCTTTTCCTTGACCTTCGCGGCCTTCCCCACCCGGTCGCGGAGGTAGTAGAGCTTGGCCCGGCGCACGTCGCCGCGGGTGACCCGCTCGATCTTGGCGATGATCGGCGAGTGCACGGGGAAGGTGCGCTCGACCCCGACGCCGAAGCTCACCTTCCGCACGGTGAACGTCTCGCGGCTCCCGTTGCCCTTGCGCCGGATCACGATGCCCTGGAAGACCTGGACCCGCTCGCGGTTGCCCTCGACCACCCGCACGTGCACCTTCAGGGTGTCGCCGGGGGCGAACTCGGGGATGTCGTCGCGCAGTTGGGTCCGGTCGACGAGGTCGGTGGCGTTCATCGGGAGCTCCGGGATCGAGGAACCTGCGATGTTACCGGCCGGATCCGTCGTCCGGGAACTCGCGCAGGAGCGCCTCCTCCTCCGGGGTGAGCGGCACCGCGGCGACGAGGTCGGGGCGTCGGGCGATGGTCCGCCGCAACGCGGCCGCCCGCCGCCACCGGTCGATCCGGGCGTGGTCGCCACTCAGCAGCACATCGGGCACCCGGTGACCCCGGAACTCGGCCGGCCGCGTGTACTGCGGGTACTCGAGGCGCGCGGCCACGAACGACTCGTCGTCCCCCGACGCCGCGTTGCCCATGACCCCGGGGAGGAGGCGCGTCACCGCGTCGATCACGATCGCAGCCCCCGCCTCCCCGCCGGCGAGCACGTAGTCGCCCACCGACAGCTCGCCGTCACACAGGTGGTCGGCGACCCGCTGGTCGACGCCCTCGTAGCGCCCGCACAGCAACGAGAACCCGTCGCCGGCGGCCAGCTCGGCGGCGTACGCCTGGTCGAACCGGCGACCGCCGGCGGAGAGCAGCAGCAACGGCCGGCAGGGGCGGGCGGCCTCGACCGCGGCGAAGATCGGCTCCGGGCCCAGCACCATGCCGGCGCCGCCGCCGTAGGGCGTGTCGTCGACGCTGCGGTGCCGGTCGGTGGTGTGCTCGCGCAGGTCGTGCACCCGCACGTCGAGGCGACCCTCGGACCGCGCCCGGCCGAGCAGCGACGCGTCGAGCGGCCCGCTGAACCACTCGGGGAAGATGGAGAACACGTCGACGCGCACGGCACCTGCCCTCTGGTTCAAAGGTCGAGCAGTCCGTCGGGTGGGTCGATCACGAGCACGCCGTCGCGCTGCTCGACCACGAACACCATGGGGACGAGCACACCGCCGTCGAGCACGAGCAGGTCGTGGGCGGGGTTCGCCTCGACCGCGGTGACGCGTCCGACCGGTGCGCCGGCGCGGTCGACGACCTCGGCGCCGACGACCTCGTGCACCCACAGCTCGTCGTCGTCGAGCACATCGGCGGCGCCCGCGAGCGGGTCCGCGGTGAGCTCCACCCCCAGCAGCCGCTCGGCCGCGGTGCGGTCCTCCACCCCGGCGAAGCGCACGAGCATCCGGCCCTGGTGGGGCCGGGCGGCGTCGACGACCAGCTCGCGCTCCCCCGCGTACAGCACCGCGCCCGGCGCGGTGCGCTCGGGACGGTTGCTGCTGAAGGTGACGGCGACCTCGCCGTGCAACCCGTGCGCCCGCCCGATTCGCCCGACCACCAGGCGGTCGCCCGGACCGGGCGTCATCGCGCTACTCGACGATGTCGACGTTGGCCTTCACGCCGTCGGCGGTGCCCGCGGCGCGCACGAGCTGGCGCAGCGCCTGGATGACCCGACCGCGCTTGCCGATGAGCCGGCCCATGTCGTTGGGGTTGGCGTGCACCATCAGCGCGACCTCGTCGCGGCGCTCCTCGACGTCGACCTCGATGGAATCGGGGTCCTCGGCCAGGTTGCGGGTGACGTACTCGGTGACGGCGAGGGCACGGGCGCCGGCGATGCGGTTGCCCTCGGCGCCGACCTCGTCCTCGAAGTCGTCGTCGTAGGTGCCCGACGTGTCGGTCATGCGTGCTCCAGGGGTCGTTCGCTGCTCGCGGGCAGACCGGGTCCGAGCCGGGTCACTCGGACTCCTCGACGGGCGCCTCGTCGGCCGGGGCGGTGTCGTCGGCGGGCGCCTCGTCAGCAGGTGCCTCGTCGGCCGGTGCCTCGTCGACAGCCGGCTCCGAAACCTCGGCCGCGGGGGCGGGGGCAGGGGCAGGGGCAGGCGCGGCGGCCTCGGGGGCCGGCTTCACCGCCGGCTTCAACCGCCCGGTGGCGTAACCGCGACGCGACAGCTTGGTGTCGGCCGGCTTCGTGCGCTCGGCCTCGTACTGCGCCCACACGCCCTGGGCGGTGAGGAGCTTCTGCACCTGCTCGGTGGGCTGGGCGCCCTTGCGCAGCCACGCCAGCGCGGACTCGGCGTCGATCTGGACGAACGACGGCTCCTGGCGCGGCGCGTACTGCCCGATGATCTCGATGAACCGCCCGTCCCGGGGCGAACGGCCGTCCGCCACCACGACGCGGTACGTCGGCTGCTTCTTCTTCCCTACCCGCATCAGGCGGATCTTCACGGCCACGGAGGGGGGTGTCCTTCTCGTCTCGGGGGATGCGGGCGCGACGAGCACACCCGGCGAAGTGCGAACGGGAAGCGTACCCGACGTGCCCCCGGGCGGGCGAGCGCTGACCTGCGGGAGACTGGGCCCATGGAACGTCAGGAGCTCGGCCCGCTCGCCTACGAGGTCGACGGCGCGGTCGCCCACATCGTGCTCGACGACCCTCGTCGGGCCAACAGCCAGACCTCGGAGATGGTCCACGCCTTCGACGACGCGCTCACGCTCGCCGACCGCGACTACTCGGTGAAGGTGGTCGTCATCCGGGCCAACGGCAAGGGCTTCTGCGCCGGCCACGCCACCGGCGGTGGGTACCAGTACCCGGAGTTCGCCGAGAACCTGGAGGAGTGGGACTCGGTCTGGAAGGCGCAGGCCGACCTCTTCCTCTGGCCGACGTTGCGCCTGTGGGAGTTCCGCAAGCCGACCATCGCCCAGGTGCACGGCTACGCGCTCGGCGGCGGCACCTACTGGGCGCTCCTCCCCGACATCACCGTGGCGTCGGAGGACGCGTACTTCCAGATGCCCCTCGTGCAGGGCCTCGGGTTCCCCGGCGGCGAGACCATGGTCGAGCCGTGGGTGTTCATGAACTGGAAGCGCACCCTCGAGTACCTCTACACCGCGCAGACGCTCACCGCCGACGAGGCGCGCGACATGGGGCTGGTCAACCGGGTGGTGCCGCGTGCCGAGCTCGACGCGACCGTCGCCGAGCTCGCGGCGCAGATCGCGCGCGCCCCGTTGTCGACCCTCATGGCCACGAAGCAGCTGGTGACGCGCGCGTGGGAGCTGATGGGGATGCGCACGCACCTGCAGATGTCGACCGACGTGATGGCGGTCACCGCCCGCACGAAGGACGCGCAAGCGTTGCGCACGGCGATGGTGGAGCGAGGGTTGCGGCCCCGGCAGCACGCGGCCGGCGACGACGACAGCTGACGGCTCAGTTCAGCTCGGGGAGCTCGCCCATCGCCGGCATCTTCGGCATCTTCCCCTTGCCCGCCGACTTCATCATCTGCTGCACCATCTTGAACTGCTTGAGCAGCCCGTTGACGTCGGCGGGGGTGACGCCGCTCCCGTTGGCGATGCGCACGCGCCGCGAGCCGTTGATCAGCGACGGGTCGCGCCGCTCCGCCGGCGTCATCGAGCAGATGATCGCCTCGATGCGGTTGATCTCGCGGTCGTCGATCTCCGCGTTCTTGATCTCCTTGGGCACGCCGGGGAGCATGGCCAGCACGTTCTGCAGCGGGCCCATGCGACGCACCTGGCGCATCTGGTCGAGGAAGTCCTCCAGCGTGAGCTGGCCCTTGCGGAGCTTCTGCTCCGTCTTCTCCATCTCCTCCTGGTCGAACGTCGCCTCGGCCTTCTCGATGAGCGTGAGCACGTCGCCCATGCCGAGGATGCGGCTCGCCATCCGGTCGGGGTGGAACGGCTCGAACTCGTCGAGCTTCTCGCCGGTCCCCGCGAACAGGATCGGCTTGCCCACGACCTCCTTCACCGACAGCGCCGCACCACCGCGCGCATCGCCGTCGATCTTGGTGAGCACCACGCCGGTGAGGCCGACCGCCTCGTTGAACTCGGTGGCGACGTTCACCGCCTCCTGACCGGTCATGGCGTCGACCACCAGCAGCGTGTCGTTCGGCCGCACGACGTCGCGCACCTGCCGCAGCTCGTCCATCAGCTCGGCGTCGATCTGGAGACGACCGGCGGTGTCGACGATCACGACGTCGCGACCCAGCCGGGCCGCCTCCTCGCGGGCACCACGCGCCACCGACACCGGATCGGTGGGCTCGGAGTAGACCGGCACGCCGATGCGCTCGCCGAGCACCCGCAGCTGCTGGACCGCGGCCGGGCGCTGCAGGTCGGCGCCCACCAGCAGCGGCCGCCGGTTCTGGCTCTTCAGCAGGCGGGCGAGCTTGGCCGAGGCGGTCGTCTTCCCCGAGCCCTGGAGACCCGCCATCATCACCACGCTGGGCGGCTTCGACGACGTCGTGAGCTTGCCGGTGGTGCCGCCGAGGGTCTGGATGAGCTCCTCGTTGACGATCTTGATGACCTGCTGCGCGGGGCTGAGGCTCTTCGTGACCTCCGCACCCTGGGCGCGCTCCTTGACCCGGCGGATGAAGTTGCGGGCGACGAGGACGTTGACGTCGGCCTCGAGCAGCGCGACGCGCAGCTCGCGACAGACCTCGTCGATCTCCTTGTCGGTGAGCTTCCCGCGGCTCCGGAGCTTGTGGAAGATTCCGTCGAAGCGGTCAGCGAGCGTGTCGAACATGAGGCGTCGAGGTTACGCGTCGAGCAGGGCGGCCACGAACGCCTCGGGCTCGAAGGCGATCAGATCGCCCGACGACTCGCCCACTCCGATCAGCTTCACCGGGATCCCCAGCTCCGCCTCGATGGCCAGCACGATGCCGCCCTTGGCGGTGCCGTCGAGCTTGGTGAGCACGACGCCGGTCACGTCGACGGCCTCCGCGAACTGCTTGGCCTGGGTGAGCCCGTTCTGGCCGGTGGTGGCATCGAGGACGAGCAGCACCTCCTTGAGCGCGCCCGGCGTCCGCTCGACGATGCGGCGCAGCTTCTCGAGCTCGGCCATGAGGTTGGTCTTGGTGTGGAGGCGACCGGCGGTGTCGACCAGCACGAGGTCGGCGTCGCGGCTGGCCGCCGAGCTCATGGCGTCGTAGACGACGGACCCGGGGTCGGCGCCCTCCTGCCCGCGCACGATCCCGGCGCCGGTCACGTCCGCCCAGTGCGCGAGCTGCTCGGCGGCGGCGGCGCGGAAGGTGTCGGCGGCCGCCAGGACGACCTGGTGGCCGATCTCCGTCTCCCGCTGCGCGACCTTGGCGATGGTCGTGGTCTTCCCGACGCCGTTGACGCCGACGAACATCCAGACGTTCGGCTCGTCGGGGACGTGCGCGAGCGTGCGGGTCTTGTCGCCCTCGTCGAGCAGCGCCACCAGCTCGGAGTGCAGCAGGCCCATGAGCTCGTCGCCGTCGCCCGCCCTCTCCGACTTGGCGCGGTCGCGCACCTCGGCGAGGATCCGCTCGGTGGTCGGCATCCCGACGTCGGCCAGGAGCAGCGTGTCCTCGACGTCCTCCCACGTGTCGTCGCTGATGCGGCCCTTGCCCCGCAACCGGGCGAACGCGGCGCGGGTCTTGCCCAGCCGCTCCCGGAGTGGAGGCGGGGCGATCTCCACCCCGAGCTCCACCTCCGGCTCCGCGGTGCCCGCTTCCGCGATCGCGTCCTCGGGGCCGGGCGTCTCGACGGGAGGACGAGGAAGGGTTGCCGTCGGGGAGACCGGGCCTGCCGGCGGGCGCTCGCCGGGGGTGCCGTCGACGTCGTCGGCGCGCTTGGCGCGACGGGACAGACCGAGGCCCAACGCGACCAACAGGATCGCGAGCACGAAGATGAGGATGAAACCGAGCGTCGCGTCCATGGCGGGGGCCTGCGCTTGTCCGAGGGAGGGGCCGCGATCCTACGCGGACGGCAGCGCGATTCCGGCGGCGTCGAGCGCGGACTTGATGCGCACCCGCAGCTCGCGTTCGACCCGCCACTGCTGCTGGGGCTGCGTCCGGACGACGACCCGGATCACCACCCGGCCCGGCGCCAGCGACTCGACGCCGAGGACGCTCGGCTCGGCCAGGATGACCGACGCGTACTCGGGTTCGTGCCAGATGCCCGCGGCGACGTCGTGGATCACGTCGGTGGCCACGGCCGTGTCGGCCTCGAAGGCGACGGGTACGTCGACCACCGCGCGCGACCACTGCTGCGACTTGTTCCCGACGCGCAGGATGGTCCCGTTGGGGATGTGCCACACCACGCCGTCGATGTCACGCAAGCGCGTCGTGCGCAGGCTCACCCCTTCGACGGTGCCCGTCGCCACACCGGTGTCGATGACGTCGCCCACGCCGAACTGGTCCTCCATGAGCATGAACATGCCCGAGAGGAAGTCGCGCACCAACGACTGGGCCCCGAACCCCAGCGCGATCCCCGCGATCCCCGCGCCCGCGATGAGGGGTGCCAGGTTGATGCCGAGGGTCTCGAGGATCGTGAGGACCGCGATCGACCAGATCACGATGGTGACGATGCTGCGCAGCACCGCGCCGATGGTCTCGGCGCGCTGAGTGCGGCGAGCCTGGGGCATGGGCCCGGTGTCGACGAACGCCACTCCGCCGCGCATCGACGCCAGCCTCTCGACACCACCGCTCAGGTGCTTCACCAACCGGCCGGTGAGCACGCGGGTGATCCGCACCGCGATCCAGGCGACGAGAAGGATGACGACGATGCGGATCGGCTTGGCCAGCGTGTCGGCGACGTCGGCGGCGTGGCTGTCGCCGGTGATGCGGTAGACGGTCGAGCACAGCCAGGACTGCTCGCCCTTGGGGCCGCACGCGTTCACCAGCCCGGGGTCGTTCACCGACGCGGCGAGCACCGCGGACGCGGACATCAGGTCGTCAGGCCACCGGCAGGTCGTCGTTGATGCGTTGGCTCACGACCCGGCTCGACCCGCCCGGCGGCATCGAGACGCCGTAGAGGCAGTCGGCCGCCTCCATCGTCCGCTTCTGGTGCGACACCACCAGCAGCTGCGCCTCGTTGCGGAACTCGTGCACGAGGTCGAGGAAGCGGTGGAGGTTCACGTCGTCGAGCGCCGCTTCCACCTCGTCCATCAGGTAGAAGGGCGACGGCCGGGCGCGGAACACGCCGAAGAGGAACGCGAGCGCGGTCAGCGAGCGCTCGCCGCCCGACAGCAGCGACAGCCGGCGCACGTTCTTGCCCGACGGGCGCGCCTCCATCTCGATCCCGGTGTTCAGCAGGTCGTCGGGATCGGTGAGGAGCAACTTGCCCGCCCCACCCGGGAACAGCGTCGTGAACAGGTCGGTGAAGTTCCGGCTGACGTCGTCGAACGCGCCACTGAAGACGCTGACGATCTCCTGGTCGACGGCGCGGATCACACGGTTCAGCTCGCGCCGGCTCGCCTTCACGTCCTCGAGCTGCGCCTGCAGGAACTCGTGCCGTTCGAGCAGCGCGTCGTGTTCCTCGAGCGCGAGGGGGTTGATCGGCCCCATGAGCCGCAGCTCGCGTTCCAGCTCCCGGGCCCGGCCGGCCAACGTGGTCCCGCCGGGGACCTCGGGCGCGGGGGCGTCGAGCGCCACCGCCGGCTCGACGTCGTACTCGGTGCGGAGCCGCTCGACCGCGCTCTCGAGCCGCATGCGGGTCTCTGCATCCTCGACGTCGCGCCGCTGCAGCAGCTCGCGGATCTCCACCAGCTCCTTCTCCGCCTCGCCGCGCGTGCGGCGGATCTCCTGGAGCTGGCCGCTGGCGGCTGCCGCGCGCTCGGCTTCCACCCGCCGGGCGGTGCGCCACCGTTCCAGGAGCTCGTCGATGCGGGCGGAGAGGTGCTCGAGACGAATGCCCACCTCGGCGTAGCCGGTGCCGCGCCGCTCCAGACCGACCCGGTTGCGCTCGGCCTCCGCGCGTCGTTCCGGGTCGCGCGCCAGCCGGTCGTCGACCTCGGCGAGCCGGTGCTCGAGCACCCGGCGCCGCTCGACCGTCTGCGCGGTGCGCAGGTCGAGATCGCGACGCTGCGACGCCACCGTGGTGGCGCGCTCGTCGAGCTCGAGCTGCACGAGCGCGCGCGACTCGAACAACGACTGTGCTTCCGCCGCCTCGGCTTCGAGGGCGGGAAGCCGCACCTCGAGCGCGGCGACGCCGTCGACGTCGCGGGCCCGTTGCGCGTGCAAGGCGCTCCACTCGTCGCGCGTCGCCGAGACTTCGACGTCGCGCTGCGTGCGTTCGGCGTCGACGCGCGCCCGGGCCCGGTCGACGCCCTCGAGCTCGTGCACCGCCCGCCGCTCGCGTTCGGCGGCGTCGGCTTCCTCGACCGTACGGCGCTCGAGCTCCTCGTGCGCGGTCGCCAGTGCCGTGGCGGCGGCGTCGCGCGCGGCGAGCGCGGCGCTCGCGTGCCGCTGGGCGTCCTCGAGCGCGGCCCGGGAGGCGGCGAGCGAGTCGCGCCCGAGGCGCCAGGAACCGCGGCCGCCGAAGCGGTCACCGGCGCGGGTCACGACGGTCCGCGACGGCTCGCGGAGGGCGAGGTCGAGCGCCACCGACCAGTCGCCTTCGACGAGGAGCGCGCCGTCGAGCATGCGCGCCACCGCGGTCGCCACACCCGGCACCGGGCAGCGGACGAGGTCGGCGAGGGGACGTGCGCCCGGCACCGCGGGTGCCGCGAGCGGGGCGACCGGCGTGGTGTCGGCGACCAGCACCACCGCGGCGGTGTCGCCGTCGGCGAGGCGGGCCAGTGCCTGCCGGGCCGCCACCGGGCCGTCGACCACGAGCGCACCCAGGGCGTCGCCGAGCAGCGCGGTCACCGCGCGTTCGGCGCCGGCGTCGATCTCGAGGTGGTCGACCAGCGGGCCGACCACGCCGGGCAGGCCGGCCAGCGATTCGGCGGCGTCACGGTTGCGCGCCTGGTCGAGCGCGGCGGCCAGCGCCTCGGCGCGCGCCTGCCACCGGGCCGCGTCGGCCTCCGCGGTGCGCCCGGCCGCCTCGGCGTCGGCGCGGGCGGTCGTCGCGCGGACCACGGCCTCGCGGGCCGCCACCGTCGCGGCGCGCCGAGCCGGCAACCCGGCGCCGATCCGCTCGTGCGTCGCACCCAGCTCGTGGTGCTCGGCGGTGAGCGCGTCGAGGCGCGTGCTCGCCTGCTCCAGGCGCCCGGCGACCCGGTCGAGCTCGGCGTCGATACGGGCCAACGCCTCGCGTCGGGTCTCGAGATCGCGGCGAGCCATGCGCAGGTCATCGGCGTTGGCGTCCGGGCGTCGGGCTCTCGGCGAACGCGCGGTGCGCGGCGGCGAGGTCGTACTCGGCGCGCTCGACCGTGGCCCGCTCCTCGGCGAGGGTCGCGCTCGCGGCCTCCATCTCGTCGAGCTGGCGTCGGACCTCGGCCGCGTCGGCGACGAGCGTCTCGAACACGCCCTCGTCGGCCACCGAGGCCAGCTCGCGCTGCAGGCCCCGCGCCTTCTCGTCGAGCAGCGCGCCGAAGCCGCTGACACGCGCCCGGAGCGACTCCACCCGAGTCAGTGCGTCGGCGAGGTCGCCGTGCCCGGCCGCGGTGAGCGCGTGCTCGGCGTCGAGCACGGCGACGTCGAGGTCGCGCAGCCGGCCCCGGACGGCCTCCTCCTTGGCCGTGAGCTCGGTGCCCCGGTCGCGCAGGCGCTCGCCGCGCGCCTGCAGGCCCGCGATCTCGTGGCCGGCCAGGTGGAGGCGGATCGCCCGGAGCTCCTCGACCAGGCCACCGTGGCGGCGGGCGGCGTCGGCCTGCCGCTGCAACGGGGTGAGCTGACGGCGGACCTCCCGGAGCAGGTCGTTCAGCCGCAGGAGGTTGCCCTCGGTGGCCTCGAGCCGACGCTCGGCCCGCTCCCGTCGCTTGCGGAACTTGAGGATGCCGGCGGCTTCTTCGACGATCGCCCGGCGGTCCTCGGGCCGGGCGTTGAGCACCGCGTCGAGCTGGCCCTGGCCGACGATGACGTGCTGCTGCCGGCCGATGCCGGAGTCCGAGAGCAGCTCCTGGATGTCGAGCAGCCGGCACGGCGCGCCGTTGATCTGGTACTCGGAGTCGCCCGCCCGGAAGAGCGTGCGGGTGATCGTGACCTCGCTGAACTCGATCGGCAGCAGGCCGGCCGAGTTGTCGATGCACAGTGAGACCTCGGCCCGGCCCAGCGCAGGCCGGTCCGGCGTGCCGGCGAAGATGACGTCGTCCATCTTGCCGCCGCGCAGCGTGCGCGGCCCCTGGGCGCCCAGCACCCACGCCACCCCGTCGACCAGGTTCGACTTCCCCGAACCGTTCGGGCCGACCACCACCGTCACGCCGGGTTCGAACTCCAGGACGGTCTTGTCGGCGAACGACTTGAAGCCTCGGAGCGTCAGTGACTTGAGGAACACGTGGGCGGCTCCGGCTCAGTGGTCGGCGCGGGATGCGGGGACGGCTGGTGGCGGTCTCCGCGGATCGTAGCGAGCGGCCTCCGGTGGGCCGCGGCACTCGGACCCCGTCTCGGCATCGTCCGGGCGCGCCGAGGGACGGCGCTCAGACCTGACAGGCCGAGCAATAGAAGGTCGAGCGCCCGGAGACGCGTTCGCGCACGATGTCGTGACGGCACCGCGGGCACGAGAGTCCCTCACGCGCGTACACGTTGTGGAAGTGCTGGTACTCGCCCGGCCGCCCGAACAGGTCGACGTACTGCTCGTCGGCCAGCGACGACCCGCGATGCTTCACCGCCTCCTGCAACGTCTCCATCATCGAGCGGTACAGGCGCCGCACCTCCTCCGAGGTGAGCGCGTCGCTCATGCGGTCCCAGCGCAGCCCGGCACCCCAGAGGATCTCGTCGCTGTAGATGTTGCCGATGCCGGCGATGAACTTCTGGTCCATCAGCAGCGGCTTCAGCTTGGCGTGGCGCTGCGCCAGCATCGACCCGAAGTGCTCCCACGACATCGCCGTCTCGAGTGGGTCGATCCCGAGGTGCGCGAGCTCGGTGACCTCCTTCTCGACGGTGTCGGACTCGGTGACGAACATCTCGCCGAACGTGCGCGGGTCGACGAAACGCAGCTGGCCGCCCTGCGTGAACGTGATCACGACGTGCGTGTGCTTGGCCGTCGTCTCGCGCGAGCTCTTGGCCCGCAGGAGCTGTCCCGACATCCCGAGGTGGACGACGAGCACGTCGTCGCCGTCGAGCTGCACGAGCAGGTACTTGCCCCGCCGTTCGACCGCGGTGATCTTGCGGTCGACCAACCGAGCGGTGAACTGCTTGCGGTTGTGGTGACGGCGCACCGTCCGCATGCCGTCGACGTCGACCGCCTTCACCTTCTTGCCGACGACCTCTCGCTCCAGGTCCCTTCGGAGCACTTCGACTTCCGGAAGCTCAGGCATCCCCCACCCCGATACGGTCCCCCCGGTCGGGGGAGGCGCTGCTCGCCTCGCCCTGCAACCGTTCCCACGCAACGCGTGCGGCGGCCTGCTCGGCCGCCTTCTTCGAACGTCCCTCGCCCGCGCCGTACTCCTCGCTCCGGAGTGACACCACGGCGAAGAACCGCTTCGAGTGGTCGGGGCCCTCGTGGCGCACCTGGTAGCGGGGCAGTTGATCGCACCGCTGGGCCGCCAGCTCCTGGAGCCGCGTCTTGTAGTCCTGCCCGCCCGGGCCGGTCGCCTGCTCGCGGATGCGGCGCTCCAGCACCGCCAGCACGAGTCGGGCCGCAGGCTCGAGCCCGCCATCGAGGTACACCGCGGCGATGACCGCCTCCATGGCGTCGGCCAGGATCGACGGCTTGGCGCGCCCACCCGACGCGTCCTCGCCCTTGCCCAGCCGCAGCGACGCACCGAGGTCGAGCTCCTGCGCGATGTCGGCCAGCGCCTCGGCGCTCACGACCGCGGCGCGCAGCTTCGCCAGCTCGCCCTCGGGCATCTCGGGGTAGCGCTCGTAGACGTACTGGGTGACGACGAAGCCGAGGACGGAGTCACCGAGGAACTCGAGCCGCTCGTTCGAGTCCTCGATGCCGTGCTCCGAGCAGTACGAACGATGGGTCAAGGCGCGGTCGAGGAGGGCGTGATCGGTGAATTCCCAACCCAGCGCGATCTGCAGCCGCGCATCGAGTGCCGGGTCGACGGCACCGCCCCCCCGAGCGACCATCAGGATGGTCGATTCCGTTGCGGCGTCCCGGCCATCCGGCCACGCCTCCACTCCATCTCCATCAGACCTACGTCCCCGTGCTCAAGCGGTGCATGACGTAGTCGACCGCGTCACGCACGGTGTGGAGGTCGCCGAGGTCCTCGTCGTCGATGCTGAAGCCCACCGTCCGCTCACCCAGCTCCTCCTCCAATGCCTCCACCAGCTCGATGAGGGCGAGCGAGTCGGCGTCGAGATCGGTCGCGAAGTCGGAGTCGAGGGTGATGCGGTCCTCCTCGATCTCCAGGATCTCGGCGAGGCGCTCCCGGATCATCCGGAACACGTCGTCGGGACCGATGGGACTGCGCTCCACGTGGGTTTCAGCCGGCATCGGCCACCGCACCCTTCATCCGATCGACGACTCCCGCCTCGACGCACTCCTTCGCCCGGCGCACGGAGTTCTTCATCGCCCGCGCGTTCGACGACCCGTGGGCGATCACGCAGATGCCGTCGACGCCGAGGAGGACGCACCCACCCTCGGAGTCGGGGTTGAGCGTGTCGGCGGCTTCGAGCAGGGCGGGCATCAGCGCTTCCGACGCCGCCTGCAGCTCGGGTGTGGACATGAGGGTGTCGAACACCAGCTTGGCGGTCCCGCGGATCGCGCCCTCCACCGTCTTCAACGCGACGTTGCCGGTGAAGCCGTCGGTGACGATCACGTCGACGGTGTCGTGCATGAAGTCGCGACCCTCGACGTTGCCGATGAAGCCCGGGATCCCCTCGAGGAGTGGGTACACCGCCTTGCGCAGGTCGTCGCCCTTGCCCGCCTCCTCGCCGTTCGAGAGCAGGCCGAGGCGCGGCTCGTCGATCCCCTGGTGGATGCGCGCGTACTCGCGCCCCATCACCGCGAACTGGCGGACCCACTCCGCGGTGCAGTCGACCGTGGCGCCGCCGTCGACCAGGATCTGCGGCGCCCGCCCCGGGACCGGGATCGGCACCGCGATCGCGGGCCGGGCGGCACCCTTGATGCGACCCATGCGCAGCAGCGCCGCGGCCATGGCCGCGCCGGTGTTGCCCGCGCTGGCCATGGCGTCGGCCTTGCCGTCGCGCACGAGCTCGGCCGCGATCACGATCGAAGCGTCCTTCTTGGTCCGCACCGACGCCGGCGGGTCGTGCATCGCGACGACCTCCGTGGCCGGGACGAGCTCCACACCGCTCTTGGCGTCGGGCAGCAACGGGCGGATCGCGGGCTCCAACCCGACGAGGAGGATCCGCACGCCGAGCTCGTCGGCGGCCTCGATCGCGCCCGCGACGATCTCGCCGGGGGCGTGGTCGCCCCCCATCGCGTCGACGGCAATGGTGATGGGCACGGCCGCGCTACTCGACGTCGATCACCTGGCGGCCGCCGTACCAGCCGCAGTTGCCGCACACGATGTGGGGCTGCTTGACCGCGCCGCAGTTCGGGCAGGTCGAGCGGGCCGGCGCCGCGAGCCGCCAGTTCGAGGCGCGGCGCTGCCGCGTCTTCGCCCGGGGGGTCTTGCGCTTGGGGACTGCCATTCGGGTTGCTCCTGTTGCGTCAGAGGTCGAGCTCGGAGAGGGCGGCCCAGCGCGGATCGGTGGGCTCGGGGCCGGCGGGATCGGAGTCGGCGGCGCCGACGAGCACCCCGGGCGCGGTCGCCGGGGCGCAGTCCGCATCGTCGCACGCCGGCGCCAGGGGCAGCTCGAGCACCAGCGCGTCACGCACCAGCTGCTCGAGGTCGATCTCGTGGCCCTCGATCGGGTAGGTGTCCTCGTCGAGCGGATGCGGCTCGAACAGCTCGCCCACGCCGACGTCGAGGTCGGCGGCGAGCTCCCGGAGGCAGTTGCTGCACTCGCCCTCCCAGCGGGCGTGCAGCTCACCCCGGGCGACGATGCCGTCGGGCACCCGCTCGAGCACGAGATCGAGCCGCACCGGCTCGACGATGCGGGCGACGGGCGTGCCGAGGTCGGCGACGGCCGCCTCGAGGTGGACCGGACGGCGCGCGCCGGGATGGGTGAGGAGATCGGCGACGTCGATGCGGAGTGCGCTCATGCTGTTGCGGCCTGGAACGAACGACCCTGGAAACGGGAGACGCGCCGGTCGACGGCGACAGGCCGCCCGTCGGCCGGACCTGCCAGGATAGCAGTCGGCCCGCGTCGGCGGACGGACCGGACAACCCTCCGAAATCGGACGTCAGCGGTCGTCCTGGTCGTAGACCGCGTTCTCCCCGCTCTCGTACATCGATTCGAGCCCGGTGTGCTCGTCGGGCAGGTCGCTGGGCAACGGCTCCACCACCGCCTGCAGCTGCTCGCGGCCCTTCTGCACCGTCGCCATGGTGCGCTCGAGCACGACCTCGAACGCGGCCAGCTTCTGGTCGATGTAGTCCTCGGCCTCGTGGCGGAGGCGCCGGCTGTCGGCTTCGGCGTGGGCGACCACCTGTTGCGCGACCCGCCGCGCCTCGCGGGCGACCTCGGTGCGCTCGACCATGCGCTCGGCCTGGACCCGACCCGCTTCCACGATGTCCTCGGCGTCGCGCCGGGCCTGCACGAGGTACTCCTCGCGCTCCTTGATGAGCCACCGGGCGTGACGCAGCTCCTCGGGCAGCGCGGCGAGCGCCTCGTCGACGAGCTCGAGCGTCTCCTCCCGGTTCACCAGGACCGACGACGACATGGGCATCGTGCGCGCGGTGTCGATGATGTCCCGCAGCTCGCGCAGGAGGGTCTCGAGGTCGTACGCCTGCTGGTCACTCATGAGACGGCGCTCACGTATCGCCACCGGCGGACTGCTCGGCGAAGCGCTCCTTGAGCCGCTTGGCGACCTTCGGCGGCACCATCCCCGACACGTCACCGCCGTACTTGGCCACCTCCCGCACCAGGCTCGACGAGAGGAACGAGTACTGGGGGCTGGTGGAGATGAAGAAGGTGTCGATGCCCGACAGCTGCTGGTTCATCTGGGCCATCTGGAGCTCGTAGTCGAAGTCCGACACCGCCCGGAGGCCCTTCACGATCGACTCGGCCCCGTGATCCTTGGCGAACTCGACCAGCAGGCCCTTGAAGAACTCGATCCGGACGTTCTCGAGGTGGGCGATCTCCTCGGCCAGCATGGCCTGGCGCTCCTCGAGGGTGAAGAGCGACTGCGTCTTCTGTGGGTTGCGGATCACCGCGACGATCACGTCGTCGAAATGGCGCGCGGTCCGCTCGATGATGTCGAGGTGACCGTTGGTGACGGGATCGAACGAGCCCGGGCAGAGGGCGGTGGCCACGAGTGCTCCTCGGAAGGACGGCAGGCCGCGGCTCAGGCGATCGCGACCACCAGGAGCGTATCGCCGTAGGCACGCTCCTTCTCGGTACCCCAACCGTCGGGCAGCTCGATCGGTGTCGCCCCCTTGGGTCGTTCGACGACCACGGTCGCGCCGGGCCTCAGCCACGGCGCCCCGCGCAGCTGCTCCAGCACGGCCGCGACCTCGGTCGACGGGACGTCGTAGGGCGGGTCGAGGAACACGAGATCGAACGGGCGCGCCGGCGCGTCGGCGCGCAGGAACCGCTCCACCGGCGACCGCACGAACGTGGCGACGGCGTCGAAACCGGTGGTCGAGAGGTTGGCGCGCACCGCCACCTCGGCGGCGGCGTCGCGGTCGACCAGCACCGCGCGCGCCGCGCCCCGTGAGAGCGCCTCGATCGCCAACGCACCGCTCCCGGCGTAGAGATCGAGGACGGCCGCCTCGTCGATGCGGTGCCCGAGCGATGCGAACAACGCCTCCTTCAGGCGGTCGGTGGTCGGGCGCGTCCCGCCCTTCGGCGCGACCAGCCGGCGCCCACCCGCGGCGCCGGCGATGACGCGCAGCGGCATCAGCTCTTGAACAGGAAGTCGACCGCGTCGCCGAGGAGGTCCTGCACCTCTTCGCGCAGCTGCGCGTGCTGCACGAGGTCGGCGTCGGCGTCGAGGATCTCCTCGGCCACGCCGCGCGCCTCGAACACGATGGCCTCGTCCTGCGGGAGGCGGCCGAGCTTGAGGTCGGTCCAACCGGCCTGGCGCTCGCCGAACACCTCGCCCGCGCCGCGGATCGCGAGGTCGCGCTCGGCCAGCTCGAAGCCGTCGCCCGACTCCACCATCGCCTGCATGCGCGCCTCCCCCTGCGGCGTGGTCGGCTCGGCGAGGAGGTAGCAGGACGAGCGGTGCGCGCCACGTCCGATGCGGCCGCGCAGCTGGTGGAGCTGCAGCAGGCCGAAGCGGTCGGCGTCCTCGATCACCATCACCGTCGCGTTGGGGACGTCGACGCCCACCTCGATGACGGTCGTCGCCACGAGCACGTCGATCTCGCCGGCCCGGAACGCGCGCATGGCGGCCTCCTTGTCGGCTGCCGGCATCTGGCCGTGGAGCAGGCCGAGGCGCACGTCGGCGAGCTCCTCGGCGCGCAGCCGCTCGAGCTCCTCGGTGGCCGCGCGCGCCTCGAGCTTGTCGGAGCCCTCGACGAGCGGGCACACGACGTACGCCTGCCGGCCCGCCGCGACCTCCGACCGCACCTTCTCGTACACCTGCACCCGCTCCAGGGGGCCGCCGCCGACCACCGTGGTCTCGATCGGGGATCGACCCGCCGGCAGGTGGCGCAGCTCGGTCTTGTCGAGGTCGCCGTAGATGAGCATCGCGGCGGTGCGCGGGATCGGCGTCGCGGTCATCACGAGCACGTCGGGCGAGTCGCCCTTCGCCCGCAGCAGGTCGCGCTGCTCCACCCCGAAGCGGTGCTGCTCGTCGATCACCGCGACCCCGAGCCGGGCGAACTCCACGCCGCCGTAGATGAGCGCGTGGGTGCCGACCAGGATGTCGACCTCGCCCGCGAGCAGCCCGTCGGCGATCCGCCGCCGCTCCGCCGCCGGGGTCCGGTTGGTGAGGAGCGCCACCCGCACCGGCCGCTCGCCGAGCAGCGTGCCGTCGTCGCGCACCGTCAGCTCGCCGAGCAGCGACCGCATGGTGAGCTCGTGCTGCTCGGCCAGCACCTCGGTCGGGGCCATGAACGCGCCCTGGTAGCCGCCCTGCACGGCGGTGAGCAGCGCGGTGAGCGCCACCACCGTCTTGCCCGAGCCCACCTCGCCCTGCAGGAGTCGGTGCATCGGCGCCGGGTGCGCCATGTCGTCGGTGATCTGCGCGATGGCCGAGACCTGGTCGTCGGTGAGCGGGAACGGGAGCGCGGCGTGGAAGGCGGGCACGAGCGCGCCGTCGGTGACGTGCTCGATCCCGGTCGCCTCGGCGGCCAGCGCGCGCTTGCGGGCCACGAGGGCGAGCTGCATGCGCAGGAACTCGTCGAACTTCAGCCGGTTGGCGGCGGCGTACCGGTCGGCCACGGTCTCGGGCCGGTGGATGTTGCGGTACGCGCTCCCCCGGTCGACGAGGTCGTGCGCGGCGCGCAGCCGATCGTCGAGCGGATCGGCAAAGCCGCGCGCCTTGGTGCGTTCGAGGCACGACGCCACCGCGCGGCGCAGCTGCCACGTGTGCACCTCGGCCTTCCCCGACTGCGGGTACACCGGCACGATGGTCCCGGTGACGTCGGAGCCGGCGTCGGGATCGGCGAGCACGTCGACGACCGGGTTGGTCATCTGGCGCTTCCCCCGGTAGCTCTCCACCTTGCCGAACAGCGACACCTGCGTGCCGGGTCGCAGCTGCCGCTCGCGCCACGCCTGGTTGAAGAACACGATCTCGAGCAGACCGGTGCCGTCGTAGACGGTCGCGTTCACGATCGTGCGCTTGCGGTCACGCGTCCGACGGGCGTGGATGGCTCGCACCTCGGCGTCGACCGTGGCCTCCTGGCCGATCTCGAGCTCGTGGATCTCGGCCCGCTCGGTGCGGTCGACGTACCGACGGGGGTAGTGCTCGAGCAGGTCGAGGACGGTCTCGATGCCCATCTCCGCCAGCCCCGACCGCAGCTTGTCGCCGACGGCCTTGAGCTCGGTGACGCGGTGGGCCGCGAGCTCGCGCAGCGTGAGGCCGGCGCGGTCGCGCACCTGGTGCTCGGCCACGCCGGTCGGGCTACTCGACGCCGATGAGGTACGGGTAGAGGGGCTGGTCACCGTGGTGGAGCTCGACCTCGACGTCGGGATGGTGCTCGGCGACGTGCTCGCTGATGCGCGCGGTGTCGTCGGCGTCGGCGTCGGCGCCGACGATGATCGTGACCAGCTCCGACTCGTCGTCGACGAGCACGTCGACGAGCGCGACCGCGGCGTCGCTGGCCGACTTCACCGCCGCGGTGATGCCGTCACGCGTGATGGCGATCCAGTCGCCGGTGGCGATCGCGCCGCACTCGGCGACGCTGTCGCGCACCGCCCGGGTGACCTCGCCGGCCCGGATGCGGGCGGCCGCCTCTCCCATCGCGGCGCGGTTCGCGTCGAGCGACGCATCGGGGTCGTAGGCCACCAGCGCACCGAGCGCCTCGACCACCGCCGCGGTGGGCACCACCGCCACCGGGATGTCGGTGAGCCCGGGCACCTGCTCCGCCACCGGCACGATGTTCTTGTTGTTCGGCAGCACGATCACGCCCTCGGCGGCGCACGCGTCGACGGCCTCCAGGATCTGCGCGGTCGACGGGTTCATCGACTGCCCGCCGGCGACGACCTGCTGCACACCGAGGCCGCGCAACAGGGTGCGCAGCCCGTCGCCGACCGCGACCGCGACCACCGCGGTGGTGACCTGCTCGATCGGCGTGCCGCCCGGTGTCTGGTCGCGGACCCACGCCTCCTCTTCGCGGTCGGCCACCTGCTCCAGCAGGTCGGTGACGCGGATGTCGCGGGGCCGACCCACGGCGATGCCGGCCTCGATGGCGGCGCCGATGTCGTCGGTGTGCACGTGGCAGTTCCACAACCCCTCGCCGCCGACGACGACGATCGAGTCACCGAGGCCGCCCCACGACGACTTGAACTGGTCGATGCGGGCGTCGTCGGCCTCGAGGAAGAACATCACCTCGTAGCGGAGGTCGCCGACGTCACCTCCCGCGTGGCCGTCGCCGGCGTGGGCCCCGACCGCGACGTTGGCGTGCACCTCCTCGGCTGCCGGGAGGGGGCGGTCGGCCACGACGTGCAGGCACGCGGCCAGCAGGAGCTCGAAGCCGCGCCCCCCGGCGTCGACCACGCCGGCTTCGCGCAGCACCGGCAGCAGGTCGGGCGTGCTCGCCACCGCCTCGCGGGCCGCGGCGGCAGCCCGCTCGAACACCCCGGCGAGGGTGGTCTCCCCCTCGGTCACCGCCCGCTCGACCGACTCGGCGGCCGACCGCACCACGGTGAGGATGGTGCCCTCGACCGGGCGGAGCACCGCCTGGTAGGCGGCATCGGCCGCGCGCCGGAGGCCGGCGGCGACGTCGGTCCCGGAGATCTCGTCGAGCGGCGAGAACGTGTCGGCCAGGCCCCGCAGGATCTGCGACAGGATCACGCCCGAATTGCCCCGCGCACCCATGAGCGAGCCGTGCCGGATGGCCTCGCAGACCTCCCCCATCGGCGCGGCCTCCGCCGCGCCATCCAGCTCACCGACCACCGATTCGAGGGTGAGGGCCATGTTGGTGCCGGTGTCACCGTCGGGCACCGGGTAGACGTTGAGCGCGTTCAGCTCGTCCTGGTGGGCGCGCAGGGTGTCGCGGTACGTGGACACGATCCGCCGCAGGTCCCCCGGCGCCAGCTTCTGCAGGACCGTCACGGCTGGGATGGTACTTCGCCCACTGCTATCCTCAGCCGTTCGATCCGGTCCCGAACGCAAGGGTTTCGTCATGGCGTCCGTCTGCGAGGTGTGCGGCAAGAAGCCGCAATTCGGCATGCGCATCAGCCACTCGCACCGGCGGACCAAGCGTCGGTGGAACCCCAACGTGCAGAAGGTCCGCGCCGTCGTCAACGGCGCGCCGAAGCGGCTGCACGTGTGCACCTCCTGCCTCAAGGCGGGCAAGGTGCAGAAGCCCTAGGGATTCGACGTGCAGGGTGTCGTCCGCATGTACGACCCGCTCTCGGGTGAGGGCCTCGTGCTCCGGGAGTCCGACCGCGCCGAGCTCACCTTCGCCCCGAACGCGCTCGAGCACTCCCTGTTCGAGACCCTCCGCCAGGGCCAGCGCATCAACTTCGAGCTCGACGCCGACGGCCGCGCCGTGAACGTGCGCCTCGGGTCGGAGGTCGACATGGGCCTCCCCACCGCACAGGTCTGACTGGACACGCGTCACTCTTCGCGACAGCCGTCGGCCACTCGGTCCACCCCGGGTATCAACGGCGCGCGGCGGCATCCGCCGCCACGCGGCCGAAGACGATCCCGATGTTCCAGGTGAGGAATTCGCGCGCGCCCGGAACCTCCACGATCCAGCGCATCCAGTCGGGCAGGTACCTGGGCGCGACCCATCGAACCTCGACCTCGTGCTGCTCCCGAAACCACCGGAGCACCGGACCGATGTCCAAGCGGTAGAGCGACGAGCCGAAGGCGTTCTTCGGCGGTCGCCCGTAGTGGCGCTCGTAGCGCCGGGCTGCGAACCCACCTCCGAGGTAGTGCCACGGCGACGTCTCGTGACCTCCCCAAGGGGAGAACCAGTTCCCGAAGCTGAGGTAGGCGGTGCCGCCATCCGGTCGGAGCACCCGCACCATCTCGCGGAGCATCGCCCGCCAATCTTCCAGGTGCTCGATGACGTTCGAAGAATGGACGAGGTCGACGGAGCCGTCGCGGAACGGGAGCAGTTGCGCGTCGCCGCGCACTGCGTCGACCGGCGTACGTCCGTGGAGCGTCAGTTCGTCCTGTGAGAACTCGACCACCACACAACGGGTCCCGACCCGCCGCAGCGCCTCGGCCATGTAGCCCGGACCGCCTCCGATGTCGACCGCGAGCGCGCCGTCGAGACTCACGAACCGCTCGAGACACGCGACCGTGTCCTGTGCCAAGAAGCAGTAGAACGCGTCCGGGTCCGACGCTTCGCGGCGGAAGAGCTGCACCAGGTGCGCGCTGCGCGCCAGGCCGTTGCGGTGCTTCTCCACGGTTTCACCTGTCGTCAGCTCTCGACACCCGTACGCCGCGCGACGGTAATAGTGCCGTTCTCGCGCTCGCTTTGCCGCCTGCCCGTCACGCACCGTACTCCGACGAACGCGTCAAGTGTTCGGCCGCGACCAGGCACGTGCGCCGATCGCCGCGATCGGATACAACGTCGTGACACGGAGGGATGCGCGACGCGACGCGAGACGCGTGTTCGTCGCACGTCGACTTGAGACGCGAGCCGGACGTGACCGGCTCGAGATGGGTCGAGACATGGGCGGACTCGTCGAGCGCGACCGCATGCGGTCCCAGGTACGGCTGTTCACGCGCCTGGCCACGTTCGCGCGTTGGCAGCCGGACAAATGGGAGCGGCTCCACGTGCTCGCCGATCTCGCCGGCCCGGCGGCAAACCTCCTCGACGTCGGTGGGCGGGGGAACGAGCTTGGGCTCCTCCGTCCCGACGCCGACGTCGTATCCGCGAACATCCGGCCGCCCGCCGATGTCGTGTACTCCACGCAACGACTCCCCTTCCCGGATCGTTCCTTCGACGTCGTCACGAGCTCCGACGTGCTCGAGCATCTCCGGATGCCCGCGCGTCAGGAACACGTCGACGAATTGGCGCGCGTCGCACGGTCGCGCCTCGTCATCGGGTGTCCGCTCGGCTCCGAGGAACACGCCGCGTCCGAGGCACGCATCGCCAACCTGCTCCAAGTCCGCTACGGCCTTCGCCTCGACTTTCTCGAAGAACACCTCCAGTTCGGGTTGCCGACCGAGGAACAGCTGCGTTCGCTCGTCGCCGAAAGCTCTCCAGGGTCGAAAGTCGAACTCTGGTACCACGCAGATTTCCGCAAGGGCGAACAGATGCTGCTCGACGGCGTCGCCGCCCGTTGGGGCCACGATCCACGCGCACTCGGCCGGCTCCTCCGCGACTCGTACCTGACGCGTCGCGCGACCGCCGTCGCAGATCATCCGACGCCCACGACCAACCGCATCTACGCAGTGGTGCACCTGGACCCTCCCGACGCCATCGGCACCACCGACACCAGCCCACAGAGCCGACCAACGAACGACAAGGCCCGTTCATACCCCGTCTGAAGCACGCGGGTCTGCTCCTACAGAAACCATGGGGGGGCGAGGACCATGGCAGCGTTCAGCGTGGTGGTACCTGCGTACCGCGAGGAGCATCGGATCGGCGCGACCTTGGAAACGCTCGTCGAGTTCGTCGAGGGCCGTGGCGCGGAGATCATCGTCGTCGACGACGGCAGCGACGACGCAACGAGCGACGTCGCCCTGAAGGCGCTCGCGAGCTTCCCGAGCAGTCAGGTGCTGCGACTGGCGCAGAACCGCGGAAAGGGTGCGGCCGTGCGGGCCGGTGCCTTCGCGGCGACCGGCGACACCATCGTGTTCATGGACGCCGACCTGGCATCCGACCTCGGTGACCTCGAGCCTCTCCTCCGTGCTCTCGATGATGCCGACATCGCGATCGCGTCGCGTACGCACGCGGCGTCAGTCACGCTCGGCGGGACCAAGATCCGCGCCGTGATGGCACAATGCTTCAACGCGATGGTCCGCGTCATCGTCGGCACGCACTTCGATGACACTCAGTGCGGGTTCAAGGCCTTCCGGCGACAGGCTGCCGATCGCATCTTTCCGCTCCTGAAGAGCAATCGATTCGCCTTCGACGTCGAGGTGCTCGCGATCGCCGATCGCCTCGACTTGACCGTGACCGAGATCCCCTTGACGTGGACAGCGGTTCCAGGCACCCGCGTGCGCCTGGTCGACCCCTTCCAGATGACACTCGATCTGGTGCGCATCAGAGCCCGATGGCATCGGAGTGCGCACGCGGAAGCCGACCGTCAGTCGGCGCGCCACCGGATGGGGGGACGCCAACTGATCGGAGGTAGGGGACGCCAACTGATCCGAGGCAGCTCCGCGGGACTCGTTTCCGTCGAGTCCGGAGAGTCGCGCCCCTCCAGGTGAGCCAGGTCGGATCCGTCTGCTGCGATCGCTCTTCGCGCGAACTCGACGATGCATGCGACGAGCAGCACAACACCCTGCAGGACGAAGAAGTGTGCGTGCTCGTGACGCAATGGCCACGTCGGATCGGCCGGTCGGAGGCTCGCACCGAATGGCGGTACGAGATCTGTCACGGCGAGCAGCAGCAAACCTGCTCCGACCAACCCCACCACGGGCGGGGACAGCCATCTCTTTCGCATTGCGATCAGCGTGCCGAGCACGACCAAGGCCTGGATCGCTCCCCCGACCGCGAAGGCAAACGCGAGGGCACCGGCCGCGAGCGCGATGTTCCACGGCCGCGGATCGCCGAGCGCACGCGAGCCGGGGCCGCGGATCCGAATCCTCGGATCGGCGATCGCCACTATCGCTGCCAGCATCAGCGCGACGACGGACATCCAGAACGCGACGCGATACACCCCTTGCCCGCCGAACGAGGTCTCGACCACACGACCACCGCCCCGAGGGAGCGCCCACGCGGCCTGCGCATCGAGTTCGACCGCGGAGCCGAGGTCGTGCCCGCCCGATCGAGCCTGCCATTGCGGAGCCATCGCTTGGCCCGAGATGACCCAGGCCGGCGCGGAGCCGCCGACGCGCACCGACACACCCGCGGAGCCGTCCGACGTGGTCCGGCTCACCAGGCTGGTCGCCGTGATCGGCTGCCTTCCGCCTTCGGTGCCGAGCTCGACGCGGTCCACCGGAATCCGATCGGCCGCGACGAGGGTGTGCACCCCGGCGCCGAGTGACGACGCCTTGCACAACCGGGCGCGGACCGGCTTCCTTGCAAGCAGATCCTCGGCGGACGCTTCGATCCTCACTCCCACCGGGACTCCATCGAGTTGCACCAGGTCGGTACGACACGCGGGAGTTAATGGACCACCGGCCAATCGGGCCACTGCAGCTCGCGGCGTCTGATCGTCGACCTGAAGCGTCAGCTCGCCCGTGAAGGCGCGCGACACGGGCACTCGGAACGTCCGGCGCAGGGTCGGTTCACTGCCATCGAGGTCGCGAGCGAAGAGAAAACGGATCGGCGCCGTGCCGAGCGACCTGGCGATGGCGGGATCACGCCTCGCCGCGCGGGCGACGTCGTCGGGCACACGCAGTGCGCGTTTCAGGTTCAGTCCCTTGATCGTCACCTCCGCCAGTCCGTAGGGACCTCGACCCGACCCGTCGACCTTGGTCACGCCGATCCGGACGCGACGCACCTTCCGTGGTGAAAACGAGAACGACGCGGTGTGGTCAGCTCCGAGATTCTTCGTGACGGGCCGACCATCACCGAGCGTGACGCGAACAGCTGCGGCGTCTCGATCGCCGTTCCGAGGCGCCCCGTGCACGGTGATCGACGAGATCGCGCGGGGCCGAGCGAGGTCCACCTCCAGGTATTCGCCCAACGGAGGCAGGTAGTTGCCGGTCAACCAGCTCGTGTCGAGATGGCCGTCGAAGGCGGCCCATGGCCGGTGTGCGAGGCCGGGGCGGAAGAGCCGAGGTGGACCCACCTCCCGCACTGACGTCGCGTCGCCGGACAACGGGATGGTCTGGGAGCCGGCGCGCCCGAACAGATCGGAGACCCGGTCGGTAACGGTCGTGTCGACCGTCTCGCGGGGGACGCCGAAGGCGGACAACACTCGACGGTTCGTGTCGGTGATCACGAGCGTGGCGCCGGCCTCGAGCGCGCGCCGAAGCTGCTCATCACTCAGCCGAGCGGTGTACTGGACTGGTCCGAGGTCGTCGAGGAGCCGCGCCGCCGCCAGCTCCGGCCACGCATCACCATCGCCGGAGACGACGAGCGGAGGCGCGTCCGAGACGACACGCGCCCCGCCGTAGGCGCCCGGGACGCGATAGACCTCCACGGGCCTGAGCTGTCGCTCGCGCGCGGCAGCCCGGGATCGATCCCCCCGACGCGTCGTGTTCGCACCCCGGTCGCCGAACGCGGCGATGCGTTCGAGGCTCGGGTCGTCGCGGAGCGGCTGCAGCGCAGCGGGCCGCACTCCTCCGGTGTGCTGCCAGTCCAGGTCGTTCCTGATCACCAGGTAGGAGATCCCCAGCCGGCGGGCGATCGGTGCGAAGGTCCCGGGCGTGTAGTGGCCACTCGAGAGATTCCGTGCCAACGCCTGGACGAGATCCCCTGCATCACCCGAGGAGTCCGGGAACGCTCCCCCGAGCACGACCGGACGGTCGAGCTTCGATGCGAACATGTCACCCCAGGTGGTGTTGCCCCAGCGGTACTGGTCTTCGTCTGACAAGGGCACGACCATCGCTCGACCGCTGCCCCCCCGAGCGTCGAGGTAGCGGAGCGCCTGCTGCCAGTACCCGGGCACATCGCCATGGATCTTCGGGACCGTTCGCAACAGCTGACCCGTCCAGAGGGGGTACGAGCCGGCGACCACGACGGCCACCGCGAGCACCGCGGCGGCCGCGGTGATCGGAGGACTCCGCCGGCGGGCCAGGAACCACGCGGCCCCGATCCCGAGCAGCACCGCCGTCGCGAGCACGGTGCCCGCACCGGCCTTGAAGACGCTCCGGAACGCGAACGTCAGAGGCACCGAGTTGAACACGTCGGTCAACACCAAGCCGAGAGGTGACGGTGCATTGCGTGGATAGCCACCCACCATCAAGGCGGTGCAACCGATCAGCATGGCCCCGAAGAGCAACCGCGCCCGCAAGCGGGTGAGTGCCACGACGAGGAACGCGGCGATCACCGGCACGAAGGTGAGGACCACGACGGTCCAGTTGGTCAAGTAGCCGCCGATGTAGGGCAGCACGAGCCGACTGCCGGGATTCCAGTAGACCAACCAGCCGCCGAGGCCGCGGATGCTCTCGGACCAACTCGAGGACTGAGCGATTGCGTCGAAGCTCTCGCTGACCGCGAGGAACGATCGCCACTTGTCGACCTGCAGCGGGAACGCAAGCGCGAACGGGAGCAGGATGGGCCCCGCGAAGGCCGCAGTGGCTCCGAGCCACGCGAGGATCGAACGCCATCCCGCACGACCAGACACGCGGAGGTAGATCAGGACTGCGGCGACGGGCAGGGTTGCCAGCGCCACTGCCGGCAGGTTGAACATCGCACCGGTCACGAGGAGGGCCGCCACCGCGGCCCAGCGCCATCGCGACGTCGAGGTCGTCCCATGGAGTGCGGCCAATACGACGAGTGGCAGCACAGCCGCACTGACGAAGAGCCACGTCGGATAGAAGTAGGAGAAGGTGTAAGGCGCCGCCAGGAACATCAGTCCGGCCACCAGTGCCGCCGCACGACTCTTGGTGAAGAACCAGGCGACGCACGCGGTGCCGAGGGATCCCATCAGCAGCAGGGTGCCGAACCAGATCCGCTGCGCGAGCCACAACGATGCACCGAGCTCCCGCAGCAAGGCGACGTACGCCGTAGGCAGCACCGGGTTCACGGTGACCGCGCTGCCGAGGTCGGCAGAGTGCTGCCAGATCGATGCGGTGTGGGCGAGGAGTCGTTGGGGGTTGGCGACGAAGATGAACCACGTGTCGGCCATGACCGATCCGCGCGAACACGAACAGCGGAATCATGGAAACCGCGATCAGTACGAACGCGACGGGCCACCAATTGTCCATCGGCTCGACCGGGTCGTGGTGGGTGCCCTGAAACTGCCGCACCGCGAAGCGAGATGCGAACGCGGCCACGCCGGCGACTCCGATGACGACGAGCAGCATCACTACGGAGCGCTCGCGTCGCGAGCGCTCCAGGCGGCGGTCATGATCGCTCGCCCTCGGTCTGCATCACCGCGCACGCGTGACAGCTCACTGCGGCGCAGCGGGTTCGGAGGTGTGGCGAGTTACTCGACTCGACGCCGCCGCGAGACGAGAACGGCGCCGACACCGAGGCCGATCACCGCGATCGCGATCACCACGAGCGTCGTCGAGTTGGAGCCCGTGAACGCCAGGGTCGAACTCGGCGCGGGTTCTGTGACCGATTGTGGGACGGACCTCGTCACCGATGCATTGGAGACGCACACGTTGGACGCCGCCACCGCAGCCGTATAGGCGGAGACATCGAACGCGCCGGTCGGCGTCGTGAAGTCGCTCGCGGAGGGTGTGGTGCAGGTGGTCGTCTGCGCCCCTGCGTTGGCCGGGACGAGGACGACGAAACCGATCCCCAGCACGATCAGGAGGGGAGCGATTCTTCGGATCTGCCGCATGCGCATACCGCCCCCGTGCGAATCCCGCTCCGCAGCAAACGTCGAAATCATGGTACGGGCATTTCGTCGCGTCGACAAGATGCGTTCACCCTGCCCACCGAGCGCGCGCGCGGAGTCACGGACAGCTCACGACGGACCGGCGTACGATCCCGGTCGCTGTGCGCATCGCCGTCTTGGCCTGGCGAGATCTCGCCCACCCGGAGGCGGGCGGATCCGAGCACGTCGTGGATCGTCTCGCCGCGGGCGCGACCGCCCGCGGGCACGAGGTGACCCTGTTCGCCGGGGGACCGGTGGGCTCGCGGACATATCCCGTGGTCGACATCGGAGGCCGCTTCTCCCAGTACGTGATGGCGCCAGTGCGACTCCGGCGCAGCGTCCCGGACCCAGACGTCGTCGTCGACGTCGAGAACGGCATCCCGTTCTTCTCGCCGTTGTGGCAACGGCGCCCCGTCGTATGCCTGGTGCACCACGTCCACACCGAGCAGTGGGGCCTCTACTTCCCCAAGCCGATCGCAGCGTTCGGTTCCATGCTCGAGCGCCGCGCGATGCCGCCGGCGTACCGCCACGCGCAGTTCGTCGCGATCTCTCCGTCCACTGCCGCCGAGCTCGAGCGCATCGGCGTCGATCCGGCTCGTCTCCACACGATCACGCTCGGAACCGAACCCGTGTCCGAGGTGGTTCCCGAGGATCCGGAACGGATGTACCTGGCATTGAGCCGTCTCGTTCCCCACAAGCGGATCGATGTGTTGCTCGATATCTGGGAACAGGTGCGACCGACGATCGGGGGGACCCTGGTCATCGCGGGCGACGGCCCGGAGCGAGCACACCTCGAGCGGCGAGCAGGCGACGGTGTGTGCTTCACCGGCTTCGTCGACGAGAACGAGAAACGGCGGCTCCTCGGTCGGGCCTGGCTCCTGCTCCACCCGGCGCTGCACGAGGGCTGGGGCGTGGTCGTGATGGAAGCCGCGGCCGCCGCCACGCCGACGATCGGCTTCGACGTCGTCGGTGTGCGCGACTCGGTGCGGCACGGCACCACGGGTCTGCTCGCCGAGACGGTGACCCAATTCGCGCAGTGCTGGATCGATCTCGCGACGGATCCGGTCGAGCGGGCACGGCTCAGCGAGGGTGCGCGGGCATGGGCGCACCACGTGAGTTGGGATCATGCGATCGACCAGTTCCTCGACGTGCTCCACGCGAGCGTCGGTGACGCGGCGACGGGTCGACCCCGAGGAAGCTGACGTCGAGGCGCGGCCCTCACCTCGCTGTTTCGCGCTTGCGCCCGCTCGTCACGGGAACCCGCACTGCAGCACCAGGCCGAAGAGGTTCTGGATGTTCTTCGGGGTGACCGAGACCTTCGGCGTGCTCAAGTAGGCGGCGTAGGCGCTCGCCTGTTGGCATTTCGTCTGCGTGTGCTGCTCGTCGGCCACGTCCCGCACGGCGAGCGCACCGAGGACGAGGGCGACGACCGCCACGACGGCGAGCAGGTACCCGAAGACGACGGCCACGCGCCAGGCGAGTCGGCTCCGCCTGCTGCTCGATGAGGACGGGTCCCGAACGACGAGTTCGCTCATGCCCGCACCGCCATCGCGAGAGCGTACGACCGTGGCGACGCGGGATCGAGGACGGCGCTGCTCGGGCTCGTCCGACGTCCCTGCGCAGGTTCTCCGCACCCCCCCGGAGCTCTCCCTTGCACGATTTCGGGGCGACCCGGGACCCCCCGGTACACTTGTCAACCCCAAATCCGATCCCCCGACCGATTGATCGACACCCGTTGGAGGCTCCACGTGGCGCTCGTGCAGGTCCCCACCCGGAACGCCCGACTCCTCGCGTGGGTCGACGAGCTCGTCGAGCTCTGTCAGCCGGACTCGGTCCACTGGTTCGACGGGTCGGACGCGGAGCACGAGCTCCTGTGCAAGCAGCTGGTCGACGCCGGCACCTTCACCGAGCTCGACCCGGGCAAGCGGCCCGGGCTCCTACTGGGCCCACTCCGACCCGAGCGACGTCGCCCGGGTCGAGGACCGCACCTTCATCTGCTCGACCGAGCAGGTCGACGCCGGCCCCACCAACAATTGGAAGGACCCGGTGGAGATGCGGGGCAAGCTCGACGAGCTGTTCCGCGGCTCCATGCGCGGTCGCACCATGTACGTGGTGCCGTTCAGCATGGGCCCGCTCGGCTCGCCCCTGTCGTACATCGGCGTCGAGGTCACCGACTCGCCGTACGTCGCGGTGAGCATGCGCACGATGACGCGCGCCGGCCAGGCCGCGCTCGACGTGCTCGGTCCCGACGGTGAGTTCGTGCCCTGCGTCCACTCGGTCGGCGCGCCGCTCGCACCGGGCGACGACGACGTGCCGTGGCCCTGCAACGGCGACGAGAAGTGGATCGTGCACTTCCCCGAGACGCGCGAGATCTGGTCGTTCGGCTCGGGGTACGGCGGCAACGCGCTGCTGGGCAAGAAGTGCTTCGCACTGCGCATCGCGTCGGTGATCGCGCACGACGAGGGCTGGCTGGCCGAGCACATGCTGGTGCTCAAGATCACGAGCCCCGAGGGCCGGGTGAAGTACATCGCCGCCGCGTTCCCGTCGGCCTGCGGCAAGACGAACCTCGCCATGCTGATCCCGACCGTCCCGGGTTGGAAGGTGGAGACCATCGGCGACGACATCGCGTGGATGAAGTTCGGTGACGAGGGCCGGCTGCACGCGATCAATCCCGAGTTCGGCTTCTTCGGTGTCGCGCCGGGCACCAACGAGCGCTCCAACCCGAACGCGCTCCACACCATGGACACCAACACCGTGTTCACCAACACCGCGCTCACCGACGACGGCGACGTGTGGTGGGAGGACCTCACCGACGAGCCGCCGGCCCACCTCACCGACTGGAAGGGCCAGTCGTGGACGCCCGAGTCCGGGACGCCGGCGGCCCACCCGAACTCCCGCTTCTGCGTGCCCGCCTCGCAGTGCCCGTCGATCGCGCCGGAATGGGAGGACCCCAAGGGCGTCCCGATCTCGGCGTTCCTGTTCGGTGGCCGGCGGGCCACCACCGTGCCGCTGGTGTTCGAGTCGCATTCATGGCAGCACGGCGTGCTGGTCGCCGCGACCATGGGCTCGGAGAAGACCGCCGCCGCCACCGGCGGCCTCGGCGAGCTGCGCCGCGACCCGTTCGCGATGCTGCCGTTCTGTGGCTACAACATGGGCGACTACTTCGCCCACTGGCTGAGCATGGCGGAGCGCACCGACGAGGCGTCGCTCCCGGCGATCTACGGCGTGAACTGGTTCCGCAAGGGTGAAGACGGCAGGTTCCTGTGGCCCGGGTTCGGCGAGAACTCGCGCGTGCTCGAGTGGATCTGCCGCCGCCTCGACGGTGATGCCGCCGGTGCCGACACCGCCATCGGTGTGGTGCCGCGTCCCGACGACCTGGTCCTCGACGGCCTCGACGTGAGCCGCGACGACATCGCCGCCGCGCTCGCGGTCGACGAGGCGGCGTGGAAGCGCGAGCTGCCCGGCGTCCGCGAGTACTTCGAAGAGTTCGGTGACCGCATGCCACGCGAGCTCGTGGAGCAGCTCGACGCCCTGGAAGCCCGCCTGGGATGACGTTACGCTCGGACCCCGGCCCGGTCGGCCGGCCGCCGCAGGCGGCAAGAGCGGAAAGCAGGGGTCCACATGAGTGTCACCGCGTACGTGCTGATCCAGACCGAGGTCGGACGGGCGGAGAAGGTCGCCAAGGCGGCGCGTGACATCGCCGGCGTGGTCAACGCCGACAACGTGGCGGGACCCTACGACGTCATCGTGCGCGCCGAGTCCGACTCCCTCGACGATCTGGGCAAGCTCGTCGTGTCCGAGATCCAGAAGGTCGACGGCATCACCCGGACGTTCACCTGCCCCATCGTGAACCTGTAGAATCGCTCGCTCGCTGCGGCCGGGGTACCTGGATCGCGGGCGTTCGCTCGCTGGCGAGCTCCTCCGCTCGCTTCGCTCGCTCCGTCGCCGCGTGCGGCTCGAGCCTCACCGGTCCTCAGCGCTGGCGGCCGGCTCTCGCGGCGCGGCGTTCGTGGCGTTGGACCGCGAGGTCGATCAGGCGGTCGAGCAGCTCGGCGTAGGGCACCCCGGTCGCCTCCCAGAGGCGCGGGTACATCGAGATGGGCGTGAACCCGGGGATGGTGTTGACCTCGTTCACGAGGAAGCCGGCGTCGGTGAGGAACAGGTCGACCCGGGCCATCGCCTCGCACCGGCACGCCGCGAACGCCCGGCAGGCGAGCAGCTGCGCATCCGCGACCTGGGCGTCGGTCAGGGGCGCCGGCACCAGGAGCTGCGCGTCGTCGGCCTCGTACTTGTCGGCGTACGAGTAGAACTCGTCACCGGGCACGATCTCCCCGGGCACCGACACCGTCGGCGGGTCGTCACCCAGCACCCCGAGCTCGATCTCGCGGCCGGCGATCGCTTCCTCCACCACGATCCACTCGTCGTACGAGAGCGCGAGGTCGCAGGCGGCGTCGAACGTCGACCGGTCGGAAGCCTTCGACACCCCGACCGAGGAGCCGAGGTTCGCCGGCTTCACGAAGCACGGGTAGCCCAGCTCGGCCTCGACCGCGTCGGCGAGCGCGTCGCGGTCGTGGCCGTCACGGAACTCGACGGTGCGCGCGTACGGCAACCCGGCAGCCTTGAACGCGTGCTTCATCGCGACCTTGTCCATCGAGATCGCGGAGCCGACCACGCCCGAGCCGACGTACGGCAGGTCGGCGAGCTCGAGCAGGCCCTGCACGGTGCCGTCCTCGCCGTAGGGACCGTGCAGCAGCGGCAGCACGACGTCGACGTCGAGCGCGCCCATCGCGGGCGCGACCTCGCCGTCGACCGCGAACGCGCCCGGCAACGCCTTGGGACCGGCCTCGATCGCCGCCCGCGCCGAATCGGCCAGCAACCAGCGACCGTCGGTGGTGATGGCCACCGGCACGACGTCGTAGCGCGCCGGGTCGAGCGCACGCGCCACCGCCACCGCGGTCACGCGGGAGACGTCGTGCTCGGCCGAACGGCCGCCGAACAGCAGGAGCACGCGCTGCTTGCGCGCCCTGGCGTTCACCTCACCCCGCCTGCAGCACGGCCCGGATGCCGAGCCCCATGAGGAACAGGCCGACGAGGCCGTAGAACATCTCGCGCCGTCCTCGCATCTGTCGACGGTACTGGTAGGCGATGCCGACGGTGAGGAAGGCGAGGAAGCCGTAGAACATGTGGAACCGGGGCGCGACATAGTCCTTGCTCGCGACGAGGATCGTGCCGACCAGCACCTGGAGCATCAGCGCGCCCTCGGCGATGATCGTCAGGGTCCACACGTACTTGCCCCGGGCGCTGCGCCACCGCCACGCGATCAGCGCCACCACGCCGGCGATGGCGTTGAGGACGATCGCGACGTAGCCCCAGACCTGGTGGAAGTGGAACAGGGTTGCCAAGTGAGCGTGGCGCTAGGAAGCCGGCGCGTCCTCGTGCTGGACGACGTCGAACTGCCACAGCTCGCTGTGCGTGCTGACCGGCCCCTGCTCGCCGTGCGCCTTGTGGCCGTGCTGGAAGGCGGCGCTGCTCATCCAGCTCTGGAAGTCCTCCTCCGATGCCCAGCGGGTGTACACGAGGAACGTGTCGCGGTCGTCGGCCGGGCGGAGCAGCTCGAAGGCCTCGAAGCCGGGCGAGCCCGACACCTCGCCGGCGCGGGCCGCGAAGCGTGCCACCAGCTCGTCGGCGCGTTCCTTCGGCACCGTGATCGCGTTGATCTTGACGACACTCATGCTCGACTCCTCGCTCGTTCGTTGCGGCGCAGGGTACCTGCGCCGCGGCCACTCACTCGCTGGCGAGTGCGCTCCGCTCGCTCCGCTCGTCTCCGCGCACCGCGGCGGCTATGACGACTGGTCGCGGAGGAACCGCTCGATCTCCGAGGCGAGCTCGTCGCCGCTCGGCAGCTCGGCCTCGCTGGCCTCCCCCGCTTCGATGGCCTCGATCACCTCGACCACGTCGGGGCGGTCGGTCAGTCCCTCTTCCACGCGGCGCAGATAGGCGTCCGACTGCTCGTCGAGACCGGCGAGATCGACGGCGAGGCCGCCGAGGTCGCGCAGCCGTTCGAGCACGGCGCGGATGGCGGGTGGCGACGCGCCCCCGGACAGGTAGTGCGGCACCTGCGCCCACAGGGCGAGGGTCGGGATACCGACGTCGCCCAGCATCACCTGCATGACGCTCTGCGCGCCGGTCGGGCCGGTGTAGTCCTGGCGCCACGCCCCGGCGCCGGCGACGAGCTCCTCGTCGGTGCCGGTGGCGAGGACGCTGAGCGGGCGCCGGTGCGACGCCATGCTCGGGATGCCGCCCACCGTGAACGCCGCCGAGGTGCCGAGCCGGCCGGCGAGGTCGACGATCTCACCGAGCAGCTCCCGCCAGCGCAGCGACGGCTCGGGCCCGGTGCACAGCACGACGTCACGCCCGAGCCGCCCGGCGCTCAACGTGATCTCCGGCCACGCGATCTGCCGGGAGACGCCGTCGACGAGGTGCACCGTCGGTCGGGTCTGCTGGAGGTCCATCAGATCGGCGAGGTCGAGGCGGGCGAACGTGCGCGCCGACTCGAGCTGCTCCTGCAGGAGGGCGACGGCCCCTCCGCCGGCGAGCCCGGCGTCGACCCAGCCGGCGAGCGCGACCACCATCACGGGGTCTCGCAGCTGCGGCAGCGCGTCGATCTCGATCATCGGTCCAACCTTAGGGGCCGTCGCGTAGGGTCCCCGGTCGTGATCTTCGGTGTCCACGCGGGGCTGCAGTACACGTCAGCGGACGAGATCCGGGCGCTGTGGACCCGCATCGAGCAGCTCGGGTTCGCGTGGATCTCGGTCTGGGACCACTTCTACGCCGCCGACGTGACCGACCCCGAGCCGGGGTACGAGTGCCTCGAGGGGCTGACCGCCCACGCCGCGCTCGCGATGACGACCTCGACCGTCCGGTGCGGCAGCCTGGTGTACTGCGCCGGCTACCGGCACCCCGCAGTGCTGGCGAAGTCGATCGCCACCATCGACAACTTCTCCGGCGGTCGGGTCACGCTCGGGCTGGGTGCCGGGTGGCACCAGGGCGAGTTCGACGCGTACGGCATCCCGTTCCCGCCTGCGCCGGTGCGGTTGCGCCAGCTCGAGGAGCAGCTGCGGTGCATCCGCGCCCTGTTCACCGAAGAGGTCGTCGACTTCGACGGCGAGTTCTACCGACTGCGTGCGGCGCGGTGCGTGCCGAAGCCCGACCAGCGGCGCCTACCGATCTGGGTCGGCGGTCAGGGCGAGCGGGTGACGCTGAAGCTGGTCGCCCGACACGCCGACGGCTGGAACGTGCCGTTCGTGAGCGTCGACACGTTCCGCCACAAGATCGGTGTCCTCGAAGCGCACTGCGCGGACGCCGGCCGCGATGCGGCCGACATCACGCGGTCGCTCAACCTCGCGCTCGCGTGGCGCGACGAGGACCTGCGCGCGCAGTTCGGCAACACCGCCGAGTTCGTGCGGGGATCGGTGCTCACCGGCAGCACGCAGGAGGTCGTCGACCGGATCGGCGAGTACGCCGACGCGGGCGCCGATCAGATCAACGTGGCGATGCGCGCGCCGTTCGACGTCGCCGGGCTCGAGCGCTTCGCCGCCGAGGTGCTGCCGCAGTTCACGCCGCCGGGTGGCGCCTGACTCAGTTGTTGGAGGGGCCGCCGAAGAAGCCGCCGAGCCCACCACTGCCGGCGGCGCCTCCGGTGCCGCGGCCGAGGCGGCGGGGCCGGAACGCGTCGTGCAGGTCGAGGTCGGCGAACTCGCCGGGCACCCGGCCGCCGGCCGCGTAGTGGTACAGCGCGGTGCGGTAGATGCCGCTCAGCGCGGAGACGATCACCGCGGAGGCGATGATCCACGCCACGCCGACCGCGCCGAGCACGATCAGGCCCGCGGTACCCATGGCGGCGCCGATGGCGACGAGCAGCACGCCGGGGATCATGGCGAGGAAGCCCACGATGCCGAGGCCGCCCTGCCCGATGACGTTCTCGCCCCAGGTCTTCTTGAAGAGGTCCTTGGAGCGCTTGAGCGCGTCGCCCACGCCGAGGTCCTCGAGCACGAGGATCGGGACCACGAGGAACGTCACCAGGTTCCACGCCAGGCCGACCAGCCGGGCGACGATCGTGCCGACGAGCCCGAACCGCTCCTCGATCGCCTGGAGGACCATCGTGACGGTGGCCGTGACGACGGCCCACGGCAGGAGCCGGTGGAGCCGCGAGTTGGCGATGTCGAGGGCGGTGCGCACGGTCGAGTCGTTGCCCCGCAGCCGCTGGTCGGCGCCCGCCACCAGCGCGGCGAGGAAGTAGGTCTGGACGATGGCCAGCGCCAGGTAGGCGACGACGATCAGGACCCAGCCGATCGGCTGTAGTGAGTCGCCGGTCGCCTTGTTGTCGATGCCGGCGACCGCGATCAGGCCACCGATGATCGCCACGACCAGCAGCGATCCGAGGGCCGACAGCACCGGGAACCAGGCGAGCGTCTTGTCGGACTTGAGGACCGCCCATGAGCGCTTGGCGATCTCCCACGAGGTCTGGAATCGACTCATAGGCCTCCAGTATCGGTCACGCGACGGCCCGGGTGTAGTCAGACGCGGCCGGCCGCGTCGGTACGCTCCCCGAGGTGGCCCGCTACGTCGCTCCCGGTCGCGTGAACCTCATGGGCGACCACACCGATTACAACGGCGGCTTCGTCCTCCCCCTGGCGATCGACCGCGCGTGCAGCGTCACCGCGGTGACGCGTTCGGGTCGCCGGGTGACCGCCGTCTCGGACGACGTGCCGGGAGCGGTCGAGGTCGCGGTCGACGGCGGCGACGACCCGCGCGATGTGGTGCCGACCTGGGGCCGCTTCGTGGCGGGTTCGGTACGGGCGCTGATCGACCGGGGCGTGCGGGTGGCCGCCGCCGAGCTGGCGATCAGCTCGACCGTCCCCGTGGGCTCGGGGCTGTCGTCCAGCTCGGCGCTGTCGGTGGCGCTCACCCAGGCCCTGGCCGATCTCGCGGGCGCGCCGGTCGCCGGGGTCGACGCCGCCCGGTTGGCGTCCGCGGCCGAGATCGCCGCCACCGGCGTGCCGGGTGGGCTGATGGACCAGCTCGCCTCGCTCTTCGGCCGGGCCGGGCATGCCCTCCTGATCGACTGCCGCGACCTGTCCGTCACCCCGGTCGCGATCCCGCCGGGGATCGCGGTCGTCGTCGTCCACTCGGGCGTGCCCCGCACGCTCGTGGGCTCCGCGTACGCGTCACGCCGCGCCGAGTGCGAGGCGGTCGCGGCCGGGCTCGACCTCCGGTCGCTGCGCGACGCCACGCTCGAGCAGGTGCGTGACGTCCCGCGCGCGCGGCACGTCGTCACCGAGAACGCGCGCGTCCTCGCCATGGCGGCGGCGCTGCCGACGGGCGACCTGTCGGTGCTCGGCCCGCTGCTGCTCGCCAGCCACGCCAGTCTGCGCGACGACTACGAGGTGTCGACGCCGGAGCTCGACACACTCGTCGAGGTCCTCGTCGAGTGCGGCGCGGCCGGCGCCCGCCTCACCGGCGCCGGCTTCGGTGGATGCGTGGTCGCGCTCGCGCAGCGGAACCACGCCGACGACGTCCTCGCCAAGACCACGTTGCGCTACCGCGCCGCGACCGGTATCGAACCGATGGGCTTCGTCGCACGCGCGGTCGACGGCGCGGGTCTCGTCGACTGAGCGGCAGCGTCCGGTACGACTGGTCGATTCCGCTGCGCCGTCCCGCCCTCCGGGCACGGCTCCGCTTCATCTCCACACGACGGTCGATTCCGCTGCGCCGTCCCGCCCTCCGGGCACGGCTCCGCTTCATCTCCTACATCCGGCCGAGGAGCTCCGCCTTCTTGGCCTCGTACTCGGCCTCGGTGATGTGGCCCGCGTCGCGCAACCGCGCCAGCTGCTCGATCTGCTCGGGCACGCTTGCCGACGGCGGGGCCGGCTGCGACGGCGCGACCGCGACCGGCGCCGACTGCACCATCGCCATCGGCATGTTCCGCGCTTCCATCTGGCGGTAGATCTCGTGCTGGACGCCGTCGGGATGGCGGATGAAGTCGAAGTGCGACTGGCCGTCCTTGCCCGCCGACTCGATGTCGAGGTCGCCGGCACCGATGATGCGGTCGATCAGGCGCTGGTGGAAGTTGATGTTGTTGATGCGCTCCAGCGGGATCTCGACGCCCCGCTTGGAGATCACGCCGCTGCGGTAGATCACCCGCCGGCTGGTCACGACGAAGTACGTCATGCGCCACTTGAGGTACTCGAGCCCGAGCCAGACGGCCCAGGCGACGGTCACCAGCCCGACGAGGAGGCCGCCGTACTTCGAGATCCAGTGGGTGCCGCTGTTCAGCACGACGATGAGGATGATCGCCAGCGGGATGCCGGTGAGGATGTTCCGTGAGAAGAACCACCAGTGCGGGCGCAGGTCGAGCGCGAGCGTCTCACCCTCCTGGATCAGGTTGTCGGGGTACGGCATGCCCCGAGCCTACGGCAGTCGGCCGCCCGCGGCGCGCCTCCCGACTATGCCCAACCGAGCTCGCGGAGTCGGTCGTCGGACATGCCGAAGTAGTGGCCGACCTCGTGCAGCACGGTGACGCGGACGCGTGACGCGAGGTCGTCCTCGTCGCGCGCCATCCGCGACAGCGGGCCGCGGAAGATCGTGATCCGGTCGGGTGCGACGCCTGCGTAGCTCAACGGGCCGCGCCGCGTGAGCGGCACTCCCTCGTAGAGACCGAGCAACGTGGCGCCCGTCGCGACGCGTGCGAGCTGCGCGGGATTCGCCCACTCCTCGACGACGACCGCGACGTTGTCCATCTCCGCGCCGAGCGCGGGCGGGATCTCGTCGAGCGCGTCGGCGACCATCTGCTCGAAGCGCTCGCGCGTCACCTCCACCACCGGCGGGACGGTACCGCGTCGGCGGGAAATTCCCTCTTGCATTCGCCCGCGAGCCTCCTTACGATGCGGAGGCCGGTGAACGCCAGTCTGGTGCCGGAGCGACGGGCCCTCGGGTCGCGGCGCCCCGGAAGACGGACCGGAAGGATCCGGTGCGGTGATCGGACCGAACGGGACCACCCCCGGGAGGAACGGCCACCGGGAAGACCGCAGCCGAGACCGAGCACCGGGGCGACCTGGGGCGAGGGATCGGAAGTGGTCGGCAGAGACGGCCCCGAAGAGATCGAAGCTGCGACGCAGCGGAGACTACTCGGGGCCTTCTGCTGTTCCGGCTGCGCCGGCAGGCGGGGGCACCCCATGAGCGTCGTACCCGGGCGGTACGGTGCCGCACGTGGACGCCCTGCTCGACGGTCTCGACGCCACCCAGCGCGACGCGGTCACCAGCACCGCGGCGCCGCTGGCGATCCTGGCCGGCGCGGGTTCGGGCAAGACGCGGGTGCTGACCCGCCGCATCGCGTGGCAGTCGCGCGAGCAGCGGATCGATCCCGCCCACGTCCTCGCGGTCACCTTCACCCGGAAGGCAGCCGGTGAGCTCCGGTCGCGCCTGAGCCGACTCGGCGTCCGCGAGTCGGTCACCGCGGGCACCTTCCACGCCATCGCCCTCGCCCAGCTCCGGCGGCGCGCCGACGAGCAGGGCCGCGCCATGCCGGGCCTCCTGGAACGCAAGGTCCGGATCCTGGTGCCGATGCTGCCCGTACGCGGGCGCGAGGCCGCGCTGCTCGCCGCCGAGCTGGCGTCGGAGATCGAGTGGGCCAAGGCGCGCCTGGTGAAGCCCGACGCCTACGAGCGGGCCGTCGTCGCCGCCGGCCGCGCCACCCCCCGGCCGCCGGCCGAGGTCGCGGCGACCTACCGCGACTACGAGCGGGAGAAGCGCAAGCGCGGCCTGGTCGACTTCGACGACCTGATCACCGGCTGCGCCGACGTGCTCGAGCGCGACACCGAGTTCGCCGCCGCGCAACGCTGGCGGTTCCGGCACCTGTTCGTCGACGAGTTCCAGGACGCGAGCGCCGCGCAGTTCCGGTTGCTCCGCGCCTGGCTCGGCGACCGCAGCGATCTCTGCGTCGTCGGCGACCCCGACCAGGCGATCTACGGCTTCGCCGGCGCCGACGCGTCGTACCTCGCCGGCTTCCGCCGCTGGCTCCCTCCGGAACGCTTCCCCGAGGTCGGGATGGTCCGCCTGGGCAGCAACTACCGGTCGACGCCCCAGGTCGTCACCGCGGCGGGCGCGGTGCTCGGCCCCCCTGGCCGGCGTCGACCCGCGGTCCACGCGCCGCGCCCGGACGGCCCCGTCCCCGACTTCCGCGAGTACGACTCCGCCGAGGACGAAGCCCGCGGGATCGCGCGGGCGCTGCGCGACGCCGAGAGCTCGCAGCTGCGGTGGTCGCGCATGGCCGTGCTCTACCGGGTGAACGCGCAGTCGGCCCTCTTCGAGGAGGCGCTCTCGCGCGCGGGAGTGCCGTTCCGCGTGCGCGGCGGCGGTCGCTTCCTCGACCGCCAGGAGGTGAAGGTCGCGCTCGACGACCTCCGCAAGACCGCCCGCGCGGCCCCGGGGCGTCCCTTCGTCGAGCACCTCACCGACTTCGCCACCGATGCGGAGGACCTGGCCGACGAACGCCGCGAGCACGTCGACGCGCTGGTGCGACTCGGCCACGAGTACCTCGAGGCCGACGGCGGCCGCGGCAGCGTCGACGGCTTCCTCGGGTTCCTGCAGACCTCGCTGCGCGGCGACGACGCCGGCGAGGCGACGGACGACGCGGTCGAGCTGCTCACGTTCCACCGCGCGAAGGGGCTCGAGTTCGACACCGTGTTCGTCACCGGCCTCGAACGCGGCCTCGTCCCGATCTCGCACGCCAAGTCCTCCGAGGCGATGGACGAAGAGCAACGGCTGCTCTACGTCGCGCTCAGTCGCGCCGAACGGGTGTTGCACCTCAGCTGGGCGCGGGAGCGCACGGTCGGTGGTCGCACCGCGCGGCGGACGCGGAGCAGCTGGATCACGCGCGTCGAGGACGCGATCACCCCGGGCGGCGCCGCCCCCGCACCGGGCGACGCGCGGCGCAGCATCGCCGACGCGCGCGACAAGGTGGCGCGCGCCAGCGGCGGCAGCACGCGGGCCAAGGCTCCGGTCGACGTCGCCCCGGCCGACGAACCCCTCTACGCGGCGCTGGTCGACTGGCGACTCCGCCAGTCCCGCGCCGCCAGCGCGCCCGCCTACGTGATCTTCCCCAACACGACGCTGGCGGCGCTCGCCCGCGCCCGCCCCGGGAGCACCCGCGCGCTGCTCGACGTCCCGGGCGTCGGCCCCGTGAAGGCGGAGCGCTACGGCGAGGCGGTGCTGGCGCTGGTCGCCGAGCACGCCCGCATCGCCCCGGTGGCACCGACCGGTTGACGGGCGCGCAGGCCGGGACCACGATGGGTGGCGTGCCCAGCCTCCCGCTCTACCCCACCGACGACGGGTGGCCCTACCCCGACGCCCTCGCGGTCGAGCCGGCCGCCGACGACGACATCGATCTCGACCTCCTCGAGCTGCGCGCCGATCCGCACGCGTACGCGGACCTCACCGAGCTCGAGTACTTCGCGGTGTCGTGGCGCTACGGCCTCACCGGTGAGCCACACTCGATGAAGAACCTCGCGCTGGAGCTCGGCTGCAACCACTCCGAGGCCCGCGCGGTGCTCGGCGGCGCGCTCGACAAGTTGCGGCAGCGGCTCATCACGCCTTGATCGGGAGTGCGTGACCGGCGTCGCGCAGCACGTCGAGCGACCGTTCCCAGCCGCGCAGCTCGGCCTCGTCCATCACCGGCCACAACGGCTCGCTCACCCCGTCGGGTCCGAGGATGCAGGGAAGGCTGGCGCACACGTCGTCGCCCACGCGGACCGACACCGGGATGATGGTGCCGTGCTCGCGACCGATGCAGCGCACGAGGCCGCTCACCGCCAGGCCGATGCCGTGTCGCGGTGATCCCTTCAGCTCCCGCACGCGGTAGGCCGCGGTGCGCACGTCGTCCTCGATGCGCGCGAACCACTCGCGGCTGAGCGTGATCCCGCGCTGCCGCGCGAACTCCTGCAGCGGTAGCGCGCCGATGGTCACGCTGCTGAACAGGAACACCGACGAGTCACCGTGCTCCCCGATCACCCAGGCGTGGATGCTGCGCGGGTGGACGCCGCACTCGTTGGCCAGCTTCTCGCCGAACCGCAGCGTGTCGAGCGAGGTACCTGAGCCGAGGATCGACATCGTGCGGTCGTCCCACCGCCGCACGAGGTACTCGGTCAGCACGTCGAGCGGGTTGGTGACCACGATCACGACCCGGGGCAGCCCTCCGGCCTCGATGGCCGCCGCGGTCTGCTCGACGATGGCGACGTTGGCGTCGAACACGTCGAGTCGGGTCTCGCCCGGTTGGATGTGGTGACCGACGGTCACGACCATCACGTCCTCGGGCTCGAACTCGTCGTAGCTGCGGCCGCGGATCTCGGTGCTCGGCAGCAGCGGCAACGCGTGCAGGTAGTCGAGCGCCTCGCCACGCGACCGGATGCCGGTGCGGTCGTACAGCGTCACCCGACCGGCGAGCCCCTGCAGGATCAACGCGCTCGCGGTGGCGATGCCGACGCCGCCCGCCCCGACGATGCCCACTCGCAGCCCGGCCATGCGGGCGAGAGCTTACGAGGTCGTACCGGGCACGGTCCGGAGCGACGCTCAGGTTCAGTCGACGTCTGGGTCGGGGTCGAGGTCGGGTCGAGGTCGCGCTCGTGGAGCGCGTCGCGGAGCCGACGAAGCGCGATGCGGATCCGGGTCTTGGCGGTGCCGAGGGGGATCTCGTCCTGTTCGGAGATCTCGCGGGCGCTGAGGCCCCAGACCCCGGCGAGCACGACGGCGCGGCGTTGCTCCACCGGGAGATCGGCGAGCGCGTCGTGCAGCCATTCGAGGTCGTCGTGCAGCGCGACGACGTCGCCCGGGTCCCGGCCCGGCGCGGGCGGGGTGAGCCCCAGCATCTCGTCGGGCGCGACCACGACCGCCCGGCGCTTGCGGATGGCGTCGATGGCGACGTTGCGGGTGATGCTCAGGAGCCAGCTGTCGACGCGCCCCCGCCGGACGTCGAAGGTGTCGGCGCGGCGCCAGGCGCGGACCATCGCCTCCTGGGCGGCGTCCTCCGCCGCCCGCGGATCGCCCACGATGGTGAGGGCGAGCCCGTACACCCGCCGCTGGTAGCGGGCCATGAACGCGGAGGTCGCCGCCGGGTCCGACGCCGCGAAGCCGGCCAGGAGCGCCTCGTCGGAAGATGAGGCGTCCGGGAGCGCCCGGTTCGGGGGCGTCGGAACGGCGGCTGCGGCTCGGGTGGGGGCTGGTCGCACGGGAGAGCGCATGACGACACCATTTCGAGCGGCAATGTATCGTTACACGGGCACCTTAAACTCCTGGATTCCGTTACGCAAGTGGTAGAAATTGAATTCCCACCGATCCACAGGAGCACCATGACCACCCCGGACCCCGTCGCCGACGAAGCACCGACCCCGCATCGCGGGCCCGGTCGACCGCGCGACGCCAGCCGCGACGAAGCGATCCTGACCGCGACGGTCGCCCTCCTCCGCCGGCGCGGCTACCAGGGGCTCACCATCGAGGGGGTCGCCGCCGAGGCCGGCGTCGGGCGCCCGACCATCTACCGGCGGTGGCCGTCGAAGCCGGCGCTGGTGGTCGCCGCGCTCATGGACTCCAGCGCGCTGGCGCTCCCCGCCCCGAACACCGGATCGTTGCGCGAGGACCTCATCGCGGTCCAGCGTCACCAGGTCAGCCTGATCAGCTCGCCCGAGAGCCGCCGGGTGACCGCCGGGCTCCTCGCCGATCTGGCCACCGACGAGGAGCTCGCCGAGCGCTACGTCACCGAGTACCTGATGCCCCGCCGGGCCCTGGTGTTCCAGGTGCTCCAGCGCGGCGTCGACCGCGGCGAGCTCACCCCATCCGTCGACTTCGCGTTCGTGTACGACCTCCTCATGGGCCCGTTGTTCATGCGTGCGGTCGTGTGGGGCCAGCGCCTCGGACCCGAGGCGGCGGCCGACACCACCGACGTGGTCCTCGCCCGGTTCGGTGCCGAGTGCGGTACGGGCGGCTGACCGCCGTCAGTGCCCGACGCCGTACACTCCCGCGCATGGCACGCATCGAGATCCCTGACGGTCCGGGCGCCGCCGGGCGGCGGGTGTTCGCCCTCCGCCCCGAGATGGCCGGCACGGTCACCGACATGATCGACGCGGTGTACCACCGCAGCATCCTGCCGGCGACCGAGCGTGAGGTGGCGCGGCTCCGGGTCGCGCAGCTGAACGACTGCTCGGCGTGCTCCACCGCCCGGGCGCAGTCGATGCTCGACGCGGGCGTCACCGAGGACGACTACGGCCACCTCGACGAGTGGCGCACGTGGCCCGGCTACAGCGAGCGCCAGCGGTTGGCCATCGAGTACGCCGAGCGGTTCACCGTCGACCACCAGGGTCTCGACGACGCGTTCTTCGACCGCCTGCACTCGCGTTTCGCCGACGACGAGATCCTCGACCTCACGCTGTGCCTCTCGATCTGGCTCGGGCTCGGGCGCACGCTCGCGGTGCTGCAGGTCGAGCAACGCACCGGGGTGATGGCCGACCTCTGAACCCGGTCAGGTGGCGGTCATCCTTCGGTTCCGTCCCGTCGCGTCGGAGTCACGCACCGACACCGTGCGATACTCCGCCGGTGGAGGGACTGCTCTCGATCGCCCAGAGCTCGCCGCGTCGTTCGTTCGCCGCGGGCGAAGTGGTGCTCGTCGACGGCGGTGCGGTCGAAGGCCTGTACGTGCTGATCGAGGGCGCGCTGCGCGTCGAGAAGGCGGGCGTGACGATCACCACGATCTCGCAACCGGGCGCGTGCGTCGGCGAGATGTCGCTCCTGCTCGGCGTACCACCGACCGCCGACGTCGTCGCCACCCAGCCCTCGGTCGTCGCGGTGATCGAGGACGCGCCCGCCCTGCTCGACCAGGGCGGCCTCACGCTCGCGCTGGCGCAGCTCCTCGCCGGACGCCTCCAGGTGATGACCACCTACCTCGCCGACCTCAAGCACCAGTACGCCGACCACGACGGTGGCCTGGGCATGATCGACGTCGTGCTCGGCAGCCTGCTGCAGGGCCCGGGCCCGCGCAGCGAGCTGCGGTCCGAGCGCGATCCCGACCCCGAGTACTAGCTCCCGGCGAGCGCGCGCTCCTCGACTGCCTCGAGCGACTGCCACCGCGCGGTGCCGCGGTCGGTGTCGATCTCGATGTGCGTGGGGACGGGGCCGATCTGCCGGCCGGCGTTGAAGACCATCGTGGTGCCGATGCGATCGCACCAGCCGCCGCCGTCGACGAAGGGGGACTGGTGGACGTGCCCGCACAGGACGACGTCGGGATGGTGACGGTCGATCCACGCCGACAGCTCCTCGTCGCCGTAGTGACGCTTGCCGGTCCAGCTGGTCGGTGACGCGTCCGGCGGTGCGTGGTACACCCAGAGCCACGTGCGGTCGCCGACCCGGGCCGCGTCCTCGGCGAGCTGGGCGTCGACCACCGCGCACGAGCGCGGGCCGTCCCAGAACGCGCACACGGTCACCAGGAGGTCGTCGGTCTCGAGCCGCGCGCCGTCGATGACGACGCCGGCCGCGGTCGCCGACTCCAGCCACCGCGCCGCGCGCTCGTCGAGGTCGTTGCGGGCGTTGAGGTCGTGGTTCCCGGAGCACACGGCGACCTTCGTGCGGCTCGCGAGGCGGGTGAGGTACTCGAGGACCACCGCGATCTGCGCGTCGGGATCGACGATCGACGCGATGTCGAGGAGGTCACCGGCGACGACGACGAGGTCGTACTCGGGGGCGGCGGCCGCCACCCAGTCGAGCTGCTTCAACGTGTAGTGCAGATCGCTCACCACCAGGATCTGCATGCGCGGTGATGCTATCGGCGGCGAGTGGTCAAATGGGGATCAACCACGCAAGCGTGAGCGCGGCCGACCACGAGAACCCGTGACCTCCGATGCCCCGCCCCGTCGTCGCGTCGTAGTACTCGCTGAAGCCGGCGCGCTCGACGAGCGCCAACGTCGACGCTCGCAGCTGCTCGGCGCGCTCCGGATGGCCGCTACGCGTCAAGCCGTCGGCCACCAGCCAGTTCACGAGCACCCACGCCGGCCCGCGCCAGTAGCGCTCGGGGTCGAACGCGGGCGCAGTGGGGTCGCACGTGGGGACGCCGAAGGGCGCAGCCGCGGCCCACCCGTCGAGGCGCTCGACCATGCGGTCGACCTGCGCGGCCTCCACGCCGCCCGCCCACAACGCCGCCAGGCCACCGGCCGTCAACGGGCCGAGCGGTACTTCCCCCCGCACGTCGTAGGGACGGAACCACCCCGCCTCGTCGTCCCACAGCGTCGTCAGCGCGCCGCGCGCCTCGGTGGCGAACCGCTCGAGCGGCTCCGGGTCCTCGCCGACGTCGGGCGCGACCTGCCCGAGATCACTCGCGGCGCGCGCCGCGATCGCGGTGAACGCGACGTCCTCGACCGCGAACGGGCTGACCGCCGCCTGGTGCTCGGTGTCCCAGCCTGCAGCGCGCAGCCGTTCGACGATGCCCAGGTAGCGGCGGTAGTCGTGATCGGTCGGTCGGTGCGCGGCCGCGACCGTCGCCACATCACGACGTTCGAGGTGCGGGTCGCTCGCGCTCGGCACGTGTCGCAATGGCGCATCCCAACACGGCGCGTTGTCCATCCCCGACTCCCAGGGATGCACGATCACGCAGCCGCCGTGCGGCCCGCGGCGGGCGCGGGCGATCCACTCGATCCACGCCACCAGCCCCGGCCACATCGCCGCCAACATCGCGCGGGCGCGGTCCCGGTCGGGATCGGCGACGAACAGCCGCGCCGCGCTCGAGATCGGCAGCGGTGGCTGGGTGATCCCCGTCGTCGGGGGCGCGTGCGACGTCCCCCACACCTCGGGGCCGGGGAAGTAGTCGTCGCAGGACTCCCAGAACACGATGTGCGGGACCATGCCCGACGCCCACTGCGCCGACAGCAGCCGACGCAGCTCCGCCCACGCGTCGTCCCACTTCCCCGCCGCCGCCCACCCGAGCGCGATCGGGCCGGAGTCCCAACACCACTGGTACGGGTACAAGCCCTCCGCCGGGACCGTGTACCCCGCGCGGTGGTTGCCCTCGAGGACGGCCAGTGCACGCGCCCGGAGGTCGGCGGCATCATTCGCGCCCCGGCTCGTCACGCGCTGACGCTACCGGTTTCACTGCGGCCACGCGTGCAGCGATCATCGGCGCGATCATTGACGTTTCGCCGGCACCTTGGAGCGTGCACATGAGCATCAGCGAGCGGCAAGCACCGGACTTCTCCCATGCGCTCCGGGGCTACGACCGGGCGCAGGTCGACGAGTACCTCGCGTCGTACACGGAGTACTCGGTCCAGGTCGAGGAGCGCGCCCGCAAGGCCGAGACCGCCCTCGCGCAGTGCCGCCGCGAGCTGGCGTCGTCGCCCGGCACCGTCGGCATCTCCGAACGGCTCGCCGCCATCCTCCAACTCGCCAACGAAGAGGCCGAGGAGATCCGCGAACGCGCCCGGACCGAGAGCGAGGCCACCACCCTTGCCGCGGCGACCGAGGCCGAGCGCACCGTCAACGACGCGCTCGCGCACCGGGACGCCATCCAACGCGAGATCGACGAGCTCTCCGACGTCCGCGAAGAGCTGCTCCAGCGGCTCATCGCGCTCGGCGGCCAGATCGTCGAAGCGACGGAGCGCTATCAGGGATACGCACCCGGGATGGCGCCGCGCCCGCCCGCGGAGGTCAAGCTGTTCGACGCCGAAGCCATCGACGACGAACCGTCGGCCGCCGAGGCAGAGGAAGCCGCGCCCGTCACCGAAGCCGACGCCGACACCGACGCCGGCGCGGCAGCGGATCCCGAGGCCGTCACGCAGCGGATCACCACGACCGGGCCACCGCCCGAGCACGACGAGCTGGTCGAGTGAGCTACCAGATGCGTCGCAGCTGCGCGCCTTCGCGCCGCCGGCGCAGCTGCTCCTGACGCTCGGCCGGAGTGACGACGGGCGTGTCCGCGGGAAGGTGCTCACGCACGTCGGCCAGTGGCACCTTCTTGATGGTCGGATCGGGATAGTCGCTGGCCCGGTTCCACCGCATCTGGATGACGCCCCACGGGTAGTCGGCCTTGTCGAGCCAGTTGGGCACGCCGGGATCGAGGCGCGAGATGACGGCGCGGAACTTGCCGTCGCCGTCGAGGTACGCCTGCGCGTCGTTGATGCTCGACTGCCGGTTCACCCAGTCGATGGTGCAGAAGCGGTCGTCCGCGACCAGCATCTGCCAATACCGGACCCGCTCCGGGAGCGCGGTCTCCACGATCAGCGCTTCGTCGTCGTCGATCTCGTGGATGCCGTCGTAGTAGGCCTGCTTCGGCAACCCACCCATCTCGTCGACCTTCGTCGAACGGAGGAACGTGTTCACCCCGTGGTGCTCCCGGTAGTACCGCACCAGCTGCATGTCGAAGCCGATCATGCCCTCGATCCAGGCCGCGAGGTCGGAGAAGCGGCGCGCGATCTCCTCGGGCGTCATGTCGGCACCGCCGTCGTCGACTCGCTCGATCGCGACCCGGGCGTCGAGCTCGTGGTTCCAGTCGCACGCGCATTTCCGCATCAGGAGCCGACGGGTGCCCGGGGCCAGCTCCCACCAGTCGCCGTCGTGACCCGCGGGGCGTTCGGGGCTGAGCACGACGCTGAAGTAGCCGTCGTCGTCGAGCGCGACGTCCTCGTCGAGGTCGTGGGTGAGCGGTGCCGGGCCGCCCGCGCCCATGTCGGCCGGGCTCATCATGTCGAAGCCCTGCTGCGTGATCTCGACGAAGCGCGAGGTCCCGCGGTATCCCGAGATCCGGTACACGCCATCGGAGTCGATCTCGGCAGTCGAGTAGACGTAGTCGGGGTCGGGTCCACCCTGGTTGAACGCGTAGTTCCACAGCGGCATGAACACCGGGCGACGCGAGTCGGTGTAGACCCGGCACAGGTAGCCGCAGGCGAGGATCGACAGCGCGAGCTTGTTCATGTCCTGGGTCTCGTCGGCGGTCGCACCGTCGGGGCGCCAGGTGGCCATCAGGTTGTCGCTCACCCGTTCGAGCGCCCGCATCTGGTCGGCCCAGCTGGGCAGCGAGCGGTTGCCGGATTCCGTCATGCGCGGGTCTCCTCGGCGGTGAGGTCGGTCAAGCTTCGAGCGCGACGTCGAAGTGGCGGACGTAGAAGTCGTAGTCGGAGCGCAGTTGGGCCGTGCTGAGGCCGAACTGCTCGGCCGTGTAGCGGTGCGTCCCGTGCGCGCCGGACCGGTTGGCCTCCTGCCAGTCGCGCAACCTCTGCTCGACCGGCGGGCGCAGCTCGAACCCGAGGAATTCGTAGACCGCACGCACCGTGCCCATCGGGTCGGCGATCAGGTCGCGGTGGTGGACGTCGAGGAAGCGGTCCTCGCCGAGGCGCGACCGGGCGGCGATGGCGTGTTCCACACCCACGCGCAGGTGCTCGGACACCTCTCGACCGACCCGGTGCAGGTCGCGCGGTCCCTGCGACTCAGGGAAGATGGTGGACACGATGCTCGCCCACGACGGCACGGACTTGGCCGGGTCGCGGTGCGTCATGACGAAGCGCGCGTCGGGATAGGCGGCCACGATCGCTTCCAGGTCGAAATTGTGGTGCGGCGCCTTGAACAACCAGAGGTCGGGCGGACGCTGTGACTGCAGGAGGGTCACGACCCGCCGGTGGTACCGGAACGTCGGGGTCAGGTCGGCCGTGCGCCACCACGCGTGGTAGCCGTACACCGGGACCGTGTACTGCTGCCCGTGGAAGGCCATGCCGAGCAACCACGTGTCCTCGACCGTCGCGTCGACCTCGTAGAGGTGCATCGCCTTCAGCTCGGGCGAGAGCTGCTCGTTCTCCCGGGCGAGCTGCAACCGCCGCGGGTCGGTGGCCTCGCCCTCGGTCGTCGGCGGCGGGCACGGCTGCATCTGCTCCCATTGGCGCAGGCCGCGGAACTGCGGATCGAGCGACATCATGTTGGCGAGCGCGGTGGTGCCGGTGCGCGGCAGGCCGTTGATGTCGATCGGGACCGCGCACCGGCAGCTCGAGCAGCTCCGGATGGTCGCGGTACCACGCCTCGACCTCGAGGCGATTCACCAGGCGCCGGCGGAGATCGTCCACGACGGAGGCGTCGGTCGCGGGGCTCAGATCGGCGTCGCGCGCCAGGCTTTCGAGCAGCACGTCGAGTCCCTCGCGGAAGTCGCCCGGGCCGAAGTCGGTGAGGCCGGTCGTCTCCGTCGCGTCGGCCATGAGCGCCTCGGCGCTCGGGTACCGCGACGTCGTCGGCTTCATGGATGATGCCGCCATCAGCTCCCCTGCTGCACCCGGTCGGGATAGAAGTGCTCCGCGACGCGACGGAATCCCTCTCGCCAGCCGACCCGGCAGGGGCCGGTGATCGCGGTGCGCATCGTGCGGTCCCCCACCGAACCGCGCGACGCGCCCGGGATCTCCTCCACCAGCACCTTCACGTCGACGCCGAGGAGCTCGCCGAAGAACGCCGAGTACTCCTGCACGCTGACCGGCTCGTCCCCACACCAGTTCACGACGGTCGCGGGAACGCTCGCCGCGTCGAGCAGCGGCTCCAACTGCGCGCAGATGTCGTCGTCGTGGATGGGGCTGTACGGCATCGGGTCCCAGCGGGTCCGTACCGGCTCACCGGCGGCGATGGCGTCGAGGTGCCAGACCGGGAGGCCGCTCTGGTCGCTGTACGCGGCGCCCATGCGCGCGATGGTGACCGGCAGGTCGAAGGAGCGGGCGCAGTAGCGCGCCACCCCCTCCTCGGCGATCTTCGACACCGAGTACGGCGCCGACGGCGGCGCCATCGCGTCGCCGAGCGGGTCATCCTCCCGGAAGGGGTGCCAGGGGTCCGGGTTCGGCTTGTAGACGGTCACCGTCGACATCACCAACGCCGACGTGGCGTTGCGACAGTGCTGGAGCACGAACCCGGTGCCCTCCGCGTTCACCCGGAGCGCCTGGTCGTAGTCGTCGGCGCTGAAGTCGGCCGCGAGGTGGAGCAGGTGGGTGAAGTCGGTGGGGAGGTCGCCGTAGTCGCCGCTCGCGAGGTCGACGGCGCGGGTCGTCACGCCGAGCGCCTCGACCTTCTCGCGCGTGGCCGGGTCGCGGAAGCGGGCGATCCCCCAGACCTCGTTGTCGGCGACGAGTGATCGCGCGAGGCCGAACGCGATGCGACCTGCGGGCCCGGTGATGAGGATCTTCTCGCCGCTCAACACCGGCAGGACCCCCTTGGTCTCGCGCCGCTGCGACTCGGAGCGAATCGTCTCACAGGCGCCGCGGACGGCTCAAACAACCGACGTGCCGTCGCGTGCTAGCCATGTCCGGGTGACATCCGAGGCCTCCGACACGATGACGCCCGCAGGCGACGGCGACGGAACGCTCGAGCGGGCCATCCTCCTCGCGCTCGACGGCCTGCTCGACGCACTCGAGCTCGAGCGCGTCGAGCAGGCCGATCGCTTCCGGGTCGTCGGCGAGCCCGGGCGCTTCGACCGCGTCTTCGGCGGGCAGACCGTCGCGCAGGCCCTGCTCGCGGCGAGCGCCACCGTGTCGGGCAAGCTCCCCCACTCCCTGCACGCGTACTTCGTCGAGGCGGGCACCCCTGAAGCACCGCTGGACCTGGTGGTCGACCGGGTGCGCGACGGGCGTTCCGTCTCCACCCGACGCGTGACCGTCACCCAGGGCTCTCGGCCGCTCCTCATCCTCATGGCCTCGTTCCACGCGAACCCGCCCGACCCCCAGGTCGCCGGTCCGCCACCGTTGGTGCCGGGGCCCGACGAGCTGCCCCGGCTCCAGGACTGGGTGCGCGACGTGCCCCCGGAGCTGCGCCGGCACTCGGTGAACTGGGTCGAGCAACCACCCCCGCTGGACCTACGCATCGGCGAGGCGCCGACCTTCCTGGGGGGCGCCCCGACCGACGGCACGCGCTCGCACTGGATGCGGCTGCCGCGCGCCGTCGGCGACGACCCGGTCCTGCACGCGGCACTGCTCGCGTACGCGAGCGACTACCTGCTGCTCGACATGGCGTTCCGCTCATACCCGGAGGGCGGTGCGTCCACGCAGTTCACCGGCTTCAGCCTCGACCACGCGCTCTGGTTCCACCGCCCGGTCCGGTTCGACCGGTGGCACCTGCACACGCAGGAGACGCTCGCCATCTCGGGCCACCGCGGCCTCGTGCGGGGTGCGATCCACGACACCGACGGACACCTCGTGGCGACCGTGGTGCAAGAGGTGCTGATCCGCCCACGCGGAAGGGAGACCCCGTCATGACGTCGTTCGAACACCGCCTGTTCCAGCAGCCGTGGCCCGAGGGCGAGTACCGCCTCTTCCAGCTCGGCTTCGTGGTCGACGACGTCATGGCGACCGCGGCGCGGTGGGCGGACGTCCACGGCATCGGGCCCTTCCATGTGCTCCCGCCGGTCGAGACCCCGTGCACCTACCACGGCACTGCGTCGGCGGTCGAGGTACAGGTCGCAGTGGCGCAGGCGGGTCCGGTGCAGATCGAGCTGATCCAGCAACTCTGCGATCGCCCGAGCGTGTACCGCGACCTGGTCGACAAGGATGAGTCCGGCTTCCACCAGCTGTGCACGGTGACCGCGGACTATGAGGGGAAGATCGCGCGCTACCGCGAGCTCGGGTACGAGCTCGTGACCGAGATGGTCGTCAGGGGCCAACACCTGGCGTACTTCGACACCGTCGACGACTTCGGCTTCTACACCGAGATCGTCGAGGAGGTGCCGGGATTCCTCGAGAGCCTGGACCGGATCGCGCGTGCGTGCGCGGAGTGGGACGGCACCGATCCCGTCCGCATCCTCACCCGCGACGGTTACCGCACGCCCGAGTCGTCCGGTCAGCCGTAGTGCTTGAAGTGCGTCCAGATCTCGGGCCAGGGTGCGCGCTGGTCGGTGCAGACCCAGATCGGGTGACCCTGCTCTTCGTTGTCGACGTTCTCGGCGTTCTGCACACGCGCGGAGAGCGCGCAACGGCCGAAGTACGGCGTCAACGCGCCGAGGTCGAAGCCGATGGCGATCGTCGTCCCCATCGACGGACGCGGTGGACCCCATGACCAGAACGAATTGTGGCCGCTGTACGGGCGCGGGAGACCGGCCCGCCGCCCGTAGCGGTCTATCGCACCGGCCTCGCCGTAGTTCTCGGTGACGACGACCGCCCTCGCTCGTTCGGAGGGTGGGAGCGAGCGCCACGCCCGGGCGACCTCACGGGTGAGATCCTGCCATCCGATCTCTTCCCCGAGGTTGTAGTTGGCCTTCTGCAGGGGTACCGACGCGAGCGCGGACGAGGGCAAGACGGGGAGCGCGACGGGGAGCAGCAACACGCCGCTACCGACCACGAGGCCGACGGCCCAGCGGCGCGATCGCCACAACCGACGGCGTCGTGGCTCGGGACGGAAGAAGCCGCGCGCACCGGCCGCCACCTGTTCGGTGATCAGCGCCCCCGCCGCGATCAACACCGGATAGATCCCGAACAGGTAGTAGAAGCGATCCGGGATCACGACCCACAACACGACGAACCCGAACGCGAACGCCACGGCGAACGCGCGGTACCGGGTCATTCGGCGGTCGCGCCAGAGTGCCCACGCGCCCGACATCCAGACCGGAGCGACGAAGGCCCCGAGCGCGAGGAGCGTGACGAACGGATACTTGACGGCGTACCCGAGGCCCGAGTGCTCGGCGCGGAGGTTCGCGTCCATCTGTGTCGTCGGCCAACCGTTCGTGGCCTGCCAGATGAGGTTCGGCGCCCACAGGACGAACGCAACCGCCACGCCGCCCCACAGCCACGGACTGCGGAAGATCCGGGACCGTCGGTCGACCACGAACCCCACGGCAAGCCCGGCGAGCAGGAGCAGGATCGTGTCCTTGGCTTCCAGCCCGACGCCGACGACCGTCCCGACCAACAGCCAGAGCCGCTCGTTGCCGGTGCGCAGGATGCGAAGCACCAGCCAGGACGTCAGCGCCCACACGAACACGTCGTACACCGTCGGACCCTCGAGGTGACCCACGACCAGCAGTCCGCCCGTGGCGACGCACAGCGCGGCGAACGCCTGCGCGAAGCGCGATCCCCCGAGCTCCCTCGTCATCGCGCCCGTCACTGCGACGACCCCACCACTGAGCAGCGCGGGGATGGCGCGCAGGCCGAGCAGCGTGTTCCCGAACCCGGCGCGGGCAAGCCACGCCACGAGCACCGCAACCGGTGGTTGGTCGACGTAGCCGAAGTCGAGATGACGGGACGCGCTCAAGAAGTAGAGCTCGTCGCGGTGATACCCGTAGCGGGATGCGAAGGCCAGCAGCAGCGCGGTCGATACGACCGCGACGGCCCCGACCGGCCCCGCGGCGAACGTGGGAAGGGCCGTCGGATCGGACGTGGCTACCGGGACGCCGGCCGTCGGTCCCGCGCTCACCCTCGACAGTATTCACCACGGGCGTGGTGGCGAAGGTCGCGGTCACCCGTCGCGGGTCTCGGCCAACAGCCGTTCCAGTTGGTCGAGGGTGTAGTCGACGACCTCGTCGAAGGTCATCGCCGAGCCGACGCCGAGGGCGCGCTCGTAGGCGTCGGCCCCGAGCGACGTGCGGAGCGCACGGAGCGCGCGATCCCGATCTTCGACGACGGTCGTCGACGACCGATGCGCCACGCGACGAGCGGACCGTCGAGCTCGGCCCCGGCGAGCACCGCGGCCGGTTCCGTGTTGCCGAGCTCGACGAGCGCCAGCTTGGTGCGGTTCAGCGCGCCCGCGAGCATCGTGCGGTTGCCGGATCGAAGGTCATGCTGAATGCCGTCCGCCGCCGCCCGGAGCGCACCACGACGGTCGCCGGCGCGTGCCTTGAGCCAGCCCACATCTCCGAGAGTCCAGCCGAGAGTGGCACTCTTCACGCCGCTTCGGGCCAACGCGACGTAGTCCTCGTAGGCGACGAGCGCCGCCGGGGGATCGGCGCGGATCAGTGCCTTGCCGATCGACCACAGTGCGCCTGCCGTCGCAGACGGGTTGCCGACCTGACGCGCCAGTCGCAGTGAGGTCTCGGCCTCGCGCGCGCGCCGTCGTGGTGTCGCCGCAGGACATCCAGAAGACCGCGACGAGGCCATGGAAGATGCTGAGCTTGTACGTGTCGTGCGCCGCAATGGCCTCCAGGTCCTGGAGCCCGCGTCGCACGATGCGGAGCCCCTCGTCCGGCCGGCCCCGGTTCAACTCGAAGCTTGCGAGCGCGGCGTAGGCGGGCGCCGGGACGGGGCAGTCGGGCGGCAGGCCATCGCGCAACGCGTCCAGCGCGAGCGTCTCTGCCCGTTCGTGCTCGCCGACGTAGATCGCCTGGATCGCGGCGGTGCCCAGTATCGCCGTGCGCCGCCCGGGTGTGGTCTCCGCGACCCGCGCCACGGCGCGCTCCGTCCACGCATCGACCCCCGCAGTCATGTCGATGAGCGCGGCGTAGGCGAGCGCGGCGACGATTCGGAGTCCGAGCTGCGCATCGGCGGTGAGTGCGGAGTCGAGCGCCCATCCAATCGCCGCTCGCACGTTGTCGAGGTCGGCTCGCACCCGGGCGAGCCACACGCGCTCGTCGGGACCTTCCAGACCCGAGCCCGCCTGCTCCGCGAACCCGGCGTAGTACTCGGCGTGGTTCCGGCGCCAGTGGTCCGGGTCGCCGGTCTCGTCGAGGCGCTCGCGTGCGTACGCCCGGAGCGTCTCCAGCATCGAGTACCTCGTGCCGCCGTCTGCGGCGCGGTCGCCGACCACCATGGACTTGCCGACCAGGCTCGCGAGGGCCTCGATGACATCCCAGCGCTCGACGCCCTCACCGGTCGCCACGGCTTCGGCCGCGCTCGAACCGAAGGTTCCCGCGAAGACGCCGAGTCGAGCGAAGACGCGTTGCTCGGCCGGCGAACAGAGCGAGAAGGACCAGTCGACGGTGGCGCGAAGGGTCTGGTGCCGCTCGACGGCGGCACGTCGCCCACCGGTCAGGAGCCGGAAGCGTTCGTCGAGACGAGCCGCGATCTCCGCCGGGCTCATGGCGACGATTCGCGCCGCGGCAAGCTCGATCGCGAGCGGGACGCCGTCGAGCCGTCGGCACAACTCCCCGACTGCGGTGCCGGTCGCCGCGTCCAGCAACGAAGGACGAATCCACCGCCTGCGCGCGATCGACGAACAGTCTCCCGGCATCACTCCGGACGAGCGCCTCGACGTCGGCCGACGGGTCGGGCACGGAGAGCGAACGCAACGCTCGCATGTGCTCGCCGTCGATCGCGAGGCCCTCCCGGCTCGTCGCCAGGATGCTGACCTGAGGTGCGTCCCGCAGCACCGCATCGGCGAACCGCGCCGCGGCGTCGAGCAGGTGCTCGCAATTGTCCAACACGACGAGCAGCCGCTTGGTGCGGAGGAATTCGGTGATGCACTCCTCGATCGACACGCCCAGGCGGGCCTGCACACCGAGCGATGTGGCGATGACCTGGAGCATGGCTTCCGGTTCGCTCGCGGCCGCGAGCTCGCAGAGCCATGCCCCATCCGGGAAGTGCGGCAGGACCTCGGCCGCGACCTGGATCGCGAGGCGAGTCTTGCCGACGCCGCCGACACCGGTGAGCGTGAGCAGTCGCCACTCAGCCAGCGCGTGCGCAACGTCGGCGACGTCCTGATCGCGTCCGACGAACGAGCTGACCTGTGCCGGCAGATTGCTCGGGAACGCGTCGAGCGACTGCAGTCGCGGGAAGTCGTCGAGCAACTCCGGGTGCGCAAGTTGGAAGATGCGCTCGGGCCGGGCCAGATCGCGGAGGCGATGCTCGCCCAGGTCCACCAGGGTGACGTGTTCGGGCAACGAGTCGCGGACGAGCTCCTCGGTCGCGAGGGACACCACGACCTGCCCGCCGTGGGCCGCGGCCATCACCCGGGCGGCCCGATTCACGGCGGTGCCGAAGTAGTCGCCGTCGCGGTAATCGGCCGAACCCGTGTGCACTCCCATACGAACGCGCAGCGGGTCGTCACTGACCCAGTGCTCGGCCACGAGCATGCGCTGGGCCTCGACCGCGGCTTCCAGTGCGCCGGAAGCAGTCGCGAATGCCGCGTGCACGCCGTCACCCGTCGTCTTCACCAAGTATCCGGCGTGCCCCTCGACCGCGGTGCGCACGATGTGGTCGTGGCGGGCAAGCGCAAGCGTCATGGCGTCAGCGTGCTCCTCCCACAGGCGCGTCGAGCCTTCCACGTCGGTGAACAGAAAGGTCACGGTTCCCGATGGCGGAGGGGGTCGGCCGACCTCTACGGCCGAGGCGACGGGGGCCGGGATGGTCGAAGCCGGAGGAACCCAGTCGAGTTCCGGCTTCTGCAACAACATCGACTCTTCGAGACCACGCAGCGTCGCACCCGGCTCGATCCCGAGCTCCTCACCCAACAAGCTCCGGACTCGCGCATACGCCCGCAGTGCTTCGGCCTGACGGCCCGAGCGATAGAGCGCCAGCATCAGCTCTCCCCACAAGCGCTCGCGGAACGGGGACTCGCGCACGAGCACCTCGAGCTCGCCGACGAGCTCCTCGTGACCGCCCAACGCCAGCCGCGCCTCGACCCGATCTTCGATGGCCGTCCACCGCAACTCGTCGAGACGGGCCGCCTCGACGCGCGCGAACTCCGCGAACGCGAACTCCGCGAACGCTGGACCTCGCCACAACCGCAGTGCGCCGTCCAACAACCGAAGCGTCTCCGCGGCGTCGCCCCGGTGCTTCATCGCGTGCGCGTCGACCAGCAAACTCTCGAAGCGCGCGGCATCGAGGCACCCGGCACCCACGTGCAGCACGTATCCCGGGGCGCGGGTCACGACGATCTCGTCGGAACCCGAACCGAGCAGGGAGCGCAACCGGTACATGAGCTTCTGCACCGAGCTCGCCGCGCTGGGCGGTGGCTCGTCTCCCCACAGCACTTCGATCAGTCGATCGGCCGACACCACCACGTTCGCGTCGACCAACAACGCGGCCAGCACCAGACGGATCTGCGGGCTCCCGAATTCGAGCTCGCCGCCGTCCCGCGAGACTTGCAGTGGGCCCAAGACCCCGAACGCGATCTCCGCTTCGCGGCTCGCCATCACCGGATTGTCGCACCTTCGGCCTACGCGCACCCGCGGCCCCTTCGGATGCTTACGACAATGAGTCACCCACCGCGTGCAGCGCCCCGGCAAAGGTGCTCACCGGGCCGACGCCCGGTGAGCACCCTCGGACCCGTGGAGCGGAACACCGCTACCGGCACGCCGATCCGCCGGCCTGCGCCGCGATCGCATCCCGGGTCTGCGGCGAGAGCCCACGCATCAACAACATGGCGTCGGCGGGTGCGACCCGCGAGAGGGCGGCGGAGAGCACCGCGGCATCGGGCGGCCCGGGCGTCGTCCGGGTGATCGCACTCTGCTCGACGGCGCTGGCCAGCAGTGCACGGGTCGGCGCTGACAGCCGGTTCATGATGTCGTTCGAGACCTCGATCGGCATCGAGACCACGGTCGCCAGCAGGGCCCCGCCGTCCCCGGCGCAGGCGTCGGTGTTTCCCGCTGGAGGGAGCGCCGCTCGTTGCACGGTTGCGGCGCGTTCTCCCGACGTGCCGCTCCCACTCAGCGCAACGACCCCTGCGCCGATGAGCGCGGCGACGATGAGCGCCACCACCGCCACGAGCACGCTGCGGGGATTGCGGTACGACCTGGACGGCCTGGGAATTACCTCGGTGGTCATGGGAGCTCCTCTCGGTCTTCGAGCCCCGGTTGGGGCTCCCGTCGACCTTGCGGGGAGCAGTTCGCGGTCTGATCGTGGCTCGATCGCCGCCGGATCGCGGCCGAGCCCCGGGCTGTCCGCCGCCTACGAGCTCCGCGGGTTGGCGGGTCCGGGGATGACGGGAAGCTCGCTGAGGCCACGAAGCACGAGGCCATCGCCGTGTCCCCAGTGCAACCGCTCGGGCCCGGTCGCGAGACGCAGCTCCGGGAACCGCCGCAGCAGCGAGGTGAGCGCCAGCTGGCCCTCCATGCGGGCGAGCGGGGCACCGAGACAGAAGTGGATGCCGTGCCCGAACGCGAGGTGCCGGGCGTCAGACCGGTGGAGGTCGAGGGTGTCGGGCTCTGGATACCGCTCCGGGTCGCGGTTGGCCGCGGCGAGGTTGATGATGACCTGCGCGCCGGCGGGGATGGTCGCGTCGCCCAGGTCGAGCGGTTCTCGGGCGTACCGGAACGTCGCGTGCGGAACCGGGGCGTCATACCGGAGGAGCTCTTCCACCGCGGCGGAGATCGTGGTGGGGTCGGAGCGCAGCTCTGCGAGTTGGTCGGGATGAAGGAGCAGCGCGACGACGCTGTTCTCGATGAGGCTGGCGGTGGTGTCGTGCCCGGCGACGATCAGTTGGAAGATCGTCGAGAGCAACTCCTGCTGGTTCAGGCGCTCGTCACCGTCGCGGGCCGCGATCAACGCGCTGATGAGATCGTCACCCGGATCCTCGGACTTCAGCTGCACCAGCGAGGTCAGCTGCGCGACGACCGAATCCGACGCCTGCTTGGCCGCGGCGTACTCCTCGGGCGTCGACGTGGGTGCCAGAAGCGCGGTGAGCCCACGCCCCAGGGACGCGCGCTCGTCGCCGGGGACGCCGAGCAGCTCGGAGATCACGGTGAACGGGAGCGGGAATGCGAAGGCGGTGACGAGGTCGACCTGGCTGTCGGGCCCCTGAGCCGCGACGCCGTCGAGGAGATCGTCGACGATGTGCTGGATGCGCGGCCGCAGCGCTTCGATACGTCGAAGCGAGAACGCGCCCGCGACCAAGCGACGCAATCGAGTGTGATCGGGTGGGTCGACCACGAGCATGTGGCGGGCGAAGGCCGGTCCCGGCAATCCCTCCGCCACCACCTCGTCACCCGACGCGAGCGCAGCATGAAGATCTTTCGAGAGCCTCGGGTCGTTCAACGCGGCCCGACACTCAGCATGGCCGAGCACGAGCCACGCGCCATGACCGTCCGCCAGCGTCACCTCCTGAACCGCGCCGCGTGCACGGACCTCGGCGAACAACGAAAAGGGTTCGTCGCGGTCGTAGGCGCCCCACGCCGCGAGCGCGTCGTCGACCCTGGTCATGCGGTCGCTGCGGGCGCGGCCGAGGACCGAGGCCGAGAGGCGGACGGTTCGACGCCGAGTCGCCGGCGGACGACTCGCCGCGCCAGCTCGAGCGCGGCCGGATCGGACCGGAGGACGAAGTTGGCATTGGCGGCGAGGATGATGCCGTTCAGCTCGAAGGTGAGCGCGTCGGGGTCCTCGTCCGCGGGGAGCTCGTGCCGCTCGAGCGCAACGACCGCGAACTGGCGGATCAGCGCGGTGAAATTGCTCTGGAAGGCGGCGAGCTCCTCCTTGACCGGACCGGGACGCGTGCCCATCTCGAGGACGGCTCCGGCGAAGAAGCAGCCGCCCGGGAACGTCTGGCCCGCGAGGTGGTCGAAGAAGGCGTCGCAGACCGCGACGAGCTGAGCGAGTCCCGGCGTGGCGACCAGGGCCGGTGCGACGACCTCGGCGTGGAAGATCTGCCCGGCCTCGTCCACCGTGGCGAGCTGGAGCTCCTGCTTCGAGCCGAAGTGGGCGTAGACGCCGCTCTTGCTCATGCCGAGCCGGGCGGCGAGGTTGCCGATGGACAGGCCTTCGAGGCCGTCGATCGTGGCGAGCGACACCGCCTCCCGCACGATCGCCTCACGGGTGCGCTCGCCGTCCGCACGCGGCTTCCGGGGTCCAGGCACGTTGACAACATAGCACGATCGGTCGTACTCTCCTCACTGAGCACGACCGATCGTGCTTTTTTCTTCCACCACCCCGGAGGCGGAACCATGCTCGTTGATCACGGAAACATGGCCGGGTCCGACGTCCTGGGCGTGCACGTGCCGGTGCACGGCGTCCGCATCGACGTCGTCGAGCTGGCCCGGACGGTGCGTGTCCGCAACCGCGACGACCTGACCCTGCTCGACTCCGCGTCCTTCACCGTTGCGGCCGGCGAGCTGGTTGCGATCATCGGTCCGAGCGGAGCGGGCAAGACGACGCTGCTCCATGCGGTCGCCGGGTTCGGACCCGTCACCTCGGGGTCGGTGCGCTACGACGGCATCGACGTGCACGCGAATCCGGCGACGTTCCGCGGCGTGCTGGGGTACGTGCCGCAGGACGACATCGTCCACGCCGAGCTGCCCCTCCGGCGCATGCTCCGGTATGCCGCACGGTTGCGACTCCCATCGTCGACGAGCGCGACCGAGGTCGAGGCGGCGGTGGGTGACGCGATCGACGCCGTCGGCCTCGCCCCGCAGGCGGACGTCCGGGTCGGCTCACTCAGCGGCGGGCAACGCAAGCGCGCCAGCATCGCCGCCGAGCTCCTCACGGACCCTCACGTCTTCTTCCTCGACGAACCGACGTCCGGGCTCGACCCGATCACGGGCGCCGAGATCGTCTCGCGCCTCCGCCACCTCGCCGACCGCTCGGCGACCGTGGTGTTCACCACCCACTCCGTCGAGGACCTCCACCAGTGCGATCAAGTCGTGTGCATGGCTCGCGGCGGACGAGTGGCGTTCGTCGGGAGCCTGACCGATGCACTCGATCACTTCGGGGTCAGCTCCATCGCGGATCTCTACCGCGACCTCGACGCCGTGGACGGAACGGCGGCGCAGGTCGCGCGGCCGTGCCGTCGACCCACCACCGCTGGAGACCGGCCCTCGAGACGAGGGCACGCGAGTCGCCGCCACCGGGTTGACGCAATGGGCCGTGCTCACCCACCGGACGCTGGAGACGTTGGTGCGCAATCGCCTGACGATGGCGATCCTGCTGGGATCGCCGGCGCTGGTCGTCGCGATGTTCGCCGTGCTCTTCCGGCCCGGTGCGTTCGACTTCGGGCACCCGACCCCGAGCTCGATGGTGATGATCGGCTTCTGGATCGTCTTCGCGGCCTTCTTCTTCGGGCTCACCTACGGGTTGCTCCAGATCTGCACCGAGCGGCCGATCCTCGAGCGTGAGCGCGCGGTCGGCTTGCGGCTGGACGCGTATGTCGCATCGAAGGTGACGGTCCTCGTACCGTTCCTCGTGCTCGTCGTCGTGGGGATGCTGGGGGTGTTGCGCCTGCTCGATCGCCTCCCCGCGCGGTCCCTGTCCACCTACGCGTCAATCGGCTCGGGGTTGCTGCTGTGCGCGGTGGCGGCACTCGGCCTCGGCCTGCTCACCTCCGCCACGGTCGGCAACGTCGCGCAGGCCACGCTCGCACTCCCGATGTTGTGCTTCCCGGCGGTGTTGTTCTCCGGCGCGATCCTGCCGGTGCACCTCATGGCCGGTGCCGGCGCCGCGCTCAGCCGGCTGATCCCGTCGCGCTGGGCCTTCGAGGCGATCGGCCACGACCTCGGGGCACGGCGGATCCTGGCCGACGGCGGCTCGCGACTCGGCCCTCCACTCCTGGCGTCGTACGGCGACGCGGGCACGGCGCCCACGGGCACGTACTGGCTGGTCCTGGCCGCCTTCGCCCTCGTGTTCCTGGTCGCGACGTGGGGTGTGCTCGTGCGCAGCACGCGGACGTCGAAGACCTGAACCCGCGCCTCCGACGCCGAAGAAGAGGATCAGGTGCTCCTCACCGGCGTGAACTCGATGAGCACCTTGTCGTAGGCGCGGGCGAAGGTCGCAGGCATGATGCGCGGCTCCGCCTCGTCGGCGAGACGCCAGTCGGGGATGCGCCGCAGCAGCTCCTCGAACATGACCCGTACCTCGAGCCGGGCGAACGCCGCGCCGAGGCAGAAGTGGGTGCCGATTCCGAACGAGAGGTGCTGTGGCATCTCGCGGGTCACGTCGAACACGTCGGGTTCGGGGAACTCGCGCTCGTCGCGGTTCGCCGACGGGTACATGAGCAGCACCTGATCGCCCGCGTGGAGCTGCTTGTCGTGGAGCTCGTGGTCCTGGGTGACGGTACGGCGCATGTTGAGGATCGGGGACACCCAGCGGATGAACTCCTCCACGCCGGTGCGCGCCAGCACCTCGGGCCGCTCGACGAGGATGCGACGCTGGTCGGGCCGCGCGGCGAGCTCAACGATGATCGCGCCGATGACGGTGCGCGTGGTCTCGGCGCCGCCGTCGAGCACGAGCAGGCACTCTTCGAGGATCTCCTGGTCGGTCCACGGGCGGCCCTGACCTTCGCGTTCGGCCTGCGTCCAGATCGAGATCAGGTCGTCACGGGGATCGGCGCGCCGTTCGCGGACGAGCCTGAGCGTGGTCTCCGCGAAGTCCGTCACTGCGTCGCCCAACATCTCCCGCGTGGGGAACTGCCCGCCGTCGGCCGGAGTCTGGCCGCCCTGGTACATGGTGATCTCCGACCAGGACCGCACCTGCTCCCACTGGTCGGGCGCGTACCCGAGCCGGCGGCCGATCATGATCGCGGGGAGCCGCGACGCGATCGCCTCCACCGCGTCGCACGAACCGCGCGGCGCGACCGCGTCGACGATCGCGGTCGCCACTTCACGAACCTCGTCCTCCTGGGTGGAGACCGCGCGAGGTGTGAACCGTCGCACGATGAGCGACCGCTGACACTGATGCGCCGGGTCGTCCTGGTCGATCATCGACGTGTTCTCGGTCTGATCGATGTGCGGTCGCGACCCTTGGTACGAGCTGTACAGCTGCGCGTGCTTCTCGACGTGCATCACGTCCTCGAAGCGAGAGATGCCCCACAGCTTCTGCACCGGGTCCCAGAACACCGGGTCGTTGTCGCGCAACCAGCGGTACGCGTCCCAGGGGTCGACGTAGAACTCCGGGTCGAGCAGGTTGACGTACGGCTGATCGCCCATGCGCGCCCTCTCGGTCGTCGGTGAGGACCGCGAACCTACGCCCGGCTCGGGGACTCCCAGACGGAACCCGAACCGATCAGCCCAGACCGCCGGCGGTGCGCGCCCACGCGTTCCCCGCCGCCAGGCTGCTGACGCCGTCACCGATGTCGACCACCGGCGTGACCTCGTAGTCGAGCCACGGGAGGTACTGCGCCACTGCCCGATCGATGCTTCCGAGATCGTCGGTCTCGCAGATGAGGAGCCCGCCCTTGCCGTCGACGCGCGTGACGAACTCGCTGATGGTCCACTCTGCGGGCGGCGTCCAACTCCCGAACGCCTGGAGCAGGCTGTCGCTGCTCTGCAGGTTCTCGCTTCGGATCGCTCCCCGGCCGCGCGGTCCATTCCACGACGAACTTCATGTCACCGCTCCCCTCGTCTGCCCGATTCGTGCCTTGGTGAGCGAATCATGCCGCAGTTGCGGTGACCTGTCGACCGGCGGCCGTGCGCTCGGTTCGGGTGCCGACCCGCAGACACCCCCGCTTCGGTCACCTCGTCAGTACCGAGGATCTCGAGCAGGGTGCGCGCGCCAGTACCGGTGACAGTGACTGCAACCGATGACCATTCCTTCCTCAGGGTGGTCGAGCGTCGCGAGGTGGTGTCGACCGTTCCCGACGCAGTCGGCGAACAGTCCGGCGAGTGTCGCCCCGTCCAACTCGTCGTCGGTTTTGTGTGTCGCGTGGGGGTAGTAGATGCCGTCCGGCTCGTCTTCGACGCCGGGCAGGTGGGCTAGCCGTTCGGCGTCGCTCGGTTCCACACCCCGCACGCTACGCCCGCTCGACGCTGATGCGAGCACGACGAGCACGTTTCTCCTCGGCGGAACCGAACCCCGTCAGCCCGGGATCAACGAGTTGGTGCGGGTCGGACGTGTTCCGAGCGTCGCGAAGAGATCTGTTCGGGGCCCGCATGCGTACTAGGAACATGAGCGATGGCCGTTCCGGTCTGGTCAATGGACTTCGCGACAGCGGACACGCCGTCGTAGACGAGCTGGGAATCTCGACGTGTCGGTGTGGTGTCCTGCTGGAGCGGGCAACCGGTTTCGTCGAAGCGGCGCTGATGGTGGCGGACCGCGCGACTCCTGGGCGGGCCTACATTCGGTTGTCATGCTCGCAAGGACTTCTGTTCGTGGAGATCACGCACCTCAGGCCAGGAACGTTCGCCGCCCTTACCGTTGACGATGCGGCAACGATCGCGCTCGATGGCCTTCGGGCATGGTCAGAGGAGTTCGGTGGCGCGCTGACAATCGAGCGGGGTCCTCGAGACCAGTTCCGCGTGACTCTCGTCATCGGGCCCGGCGCTGAAGATTGCTCGGCGGTAGCCGCCGAGTCGAAGGTCACCGTCTACGGAGCGTGACCCGCGACAACACTCAAGAGCCTCGCACGGCCACAAGATGAGCGGGGATCTAGAGCGTGCGCGGGTCGTCCTCCCCGGCGGACAGCCCGGACGCAGCGGAGTCGTCGTCTTGCTTCGACAGGCCGGGAGAACCGGCGTCGGGGGTCTGATCGAGGTCAAACTCTGAGACGAGATCGCGCAGCTCGCTGCCCAAGTGCTCGCGAACTCGTCGGAGGTCGCGCATCGCCTCGCCGGCACGATGGGCGAAGGCGGGTAGTTGGTCCGGACCCAGCACCAGCAACGCGACGACGGCGACGATCAGCCAGTGCAACGGTGAGAACGCACCATCGAACGGCACACTCGAAGCTTACGGTGACGTTCCTCGACCGTGGTGAGTCTCGGGTCGTTTTGACGACTCCCGGTTGTGGGCAAGTACGGCAGCACTTCCGGCGGGGGCCCGGCCCGGCGACGGGGTTTTCGTTCCGGTTTCTGCCGTCTGCCTGCTGACCCGACCGAACCGGATGACGGTCAGTCCGGGCCCGCGCCGGAAGTCGCACCGGATGACCGCTCTGCGCGCCCACCCGGGTTGGAAGGACGCCCTCAGCCGCGCGGCGGCGTCGCCCCAAAGAACATCTGCGGTCGTGCGCAACCTGCTCTATCGCGCAGGTTCGGCGCTGAGAGGTTTGCGGGCGACGAAGCTCGCGAATCCGATGAACCCGAAGAACTCCTCAGCTTCAGCTCGACGCCGAGCCTCCGCCTTGAGCGACGCGCAGAGGTCCGGCCCGATGCGACCGGAGGACACGAGGGCATCGGCGCCACGGTCAACAAGCGTGAGCATGTACTCGGGCTCCGACGTCTGCAGGTAGCTGTAGCTCCTCGAACTCAGAATCTCGAATCCGTGAGATCGCAACAACGCAGGCAGGCGGCGCACGAGCCAGACATCGTTGATGAACGCCGCCTTCGCCGCCTCGATGCACTGCTGAAGCGGATCGAAGTCGTCAAGGGCGACCGTGATCGTCGGATAGTCACCGTCGCACACGGCGAGCGAGCCACCGGTGCGCAGAACTCGGAACGCTTCCGCCAGCACTCGCTCGGGCTCAGGAACGTGGCACAGCGTCGTATGCAAGACAACCACGTCGAACTCGTCGTCTCCGAAGCGCAGCGCGCGACCATCCCCTTGCTCGAACGCGATGTTGGCTATCGCGCCAGCAAGGGCCTGAGCCTTGGAGACGAAGACCGGGGACGGATCGACCCCGACGGCTTCGGCAACCCCCGGTCGACACGCCACCGTGCGCGTGACCGCGCCGCTTCCCGAACCGATCTCCAGGAACCGCGCGTCCGGCGGATACTCGACCTCCGAAAGGTACGAGTCGACCATCGCCCGCATTTGGGAATCGGCGGCTCGCAGCTCCAAGATGTCGGCGAGACGCTCTTGCGTCTCGACGTCGACGTCCGCAATCGTGGCATAGACGTCGGGCAAGGCAGCCATCCCCGAGAGCGCGAGCCGTCATCGAACGCGTACATATTGCCCGGTGGTCTCGGTCTGTCAAGGCAACGCGGCGTCGAGGGCTTGGGCTCGGTGGCTCAGATCAACTACGGCTTCAGAAGCTGCGCGCCGACCTGGAAATACTTCCCGCCGTGGAAGATGAGCGGCGACTTGGTGGGGTCGTAGCGCACCCAGACCGCCTCGCCGATGAACAGGGTGTGACCGAGGCGGTGGGTGCCAACTATGCGGCACTCGACGTTCAGCACCGCGTCGTCGATCATCGGCGCTCCGATCCGCTGAGCCGGATAGGTGGGAAAGTCGGCGAGCTGCCACTTGTCGACATCGTGGAGCGAGTTCGATCCCGACACGTGCGAGAGGTGCGCCTGCGCGTCGGAGCAGAAGCTGAGGCCGAACTCGCCCGCCGCGACGAGCAGGTCGTGCGTCGCGTTCCGCGGATGCACCGAAATCGTGAAACAGAGCGGTGCATGGGACACCATCATCGCCCACTCGCAGGCCATGACGTTGTGGCGGCCACTCGCCGAGACCGTGACCAGCGCGACGCTCGTCAGGGTTTGCCGCCAGACACCGCGACGGAGCTCTCGGTCGTCGAAGTCGTCGCCCTCGACGTAGGACTCGGCGCTCGACCTCGTCGTCACTGCTCCACCTTAAGCCTCTCTCCTCGAGACGCCGCGCCGCGTCGCGTCACGGCGCTCCGAACGCCGGGCTGTCCTCAATGAGCCCGGATTCTGTTGCGGTGGTGATTGCGAGAGCGGGGGGCGGTCACTCGAGGCCGAAGCTGTTGACCTTCTCAGGAGAGAGACGGATGAAGGCGTCTCCGAATCCCGGACCGAGGTCGGCCCCGCCGGTCTCGATGGCCTCCGCACGGCCGCGGATCTCGAGCATGCGCGGAGTCCACGGATCGGTCGACACGAGGTCGTCGACGACGATCGCGGCCCAGGCGTTGGCCTGGACGTCTCGGTACTTCTTCGTCGTCGCGACGTGGAGACCACCGATGTCGATGGTGCCGAGATCGGGGTGGTAGCGAAACGAGGTCGGGACGACGTGGGGCTTGCCGTCAGCGCCGGCGGTTGCGATGCGGCCCAGTCGCTGGCTCGAGAGGTAGTCGATCTGCGCGGCAGTCAGTTCAATCATCTGCTCGTTGCTCTCGTCGCGGTGGCATTGACAACGCGCCATACTGCCTGCTCTGGAGTTTGTACCACCAGTGCCGATCCGTCGGTCCCGCGAGACGACAGATCGCCGACGACGTGCGGGGTCTCGCTTCACGGACATGGTCAGATGCACGAGTGGTCCTTCACGCCGGCTCTGACGGAGGATCGGATACGGCGAGCTGAATGAGCTCGTGCCGTAGCAATTTGCCGACGGAGCTTCGCGGCAAGCGGTCGAGGAACATGACCGATGACGGAACCTCGTACACGGCGAGGCGCGCTCGGCAGAACTCGAGCAACTCATCTTCGTTCACTGTCTCGCCTGCCGCGAGTACGACGAAGGCTTCACCGTGCCCGTCGCGCGGCACGACGCCGACTTCAGCGATCGCGGGATGCTGTGCGAGCACGCGCTCGACATCGCCCGGGTACACGGCGTGGCCTGACACCTTGTAGGCATCTTCGACGCGATCGACGATCCAGACGAATCCCTCGTCGTCGATCCGCGCCGCGTCTCCCGTACGCAGCCACCCGTCTTCGTCGATCGTGTCTCGGGTGGCGGCGGCGCGGTCCCAGTAGCCGGCCATCACGTTGGGGCCGCTCACGAGTAGCTCGCCCGTCTCATTCGGCGCACAGGCGGTGCCGTCGGCCCGATCAGTCCGGATATCGACGAACAGGGCCGGCTTGCCTGCGGACCCGACCTTGCGGAGCGCATGTGCCGGATCGAGGAGCAACACGAATGGCGCGGCCTCGGAGAGCCCGTACCCCTGCAGGAACGTGACACCTCGTTGCATGTGCGTCCGGATGAGACGCTCCGGGACGGGTGCACCACCGGTGATGAAGCAGCGGACGCTCGAGAAATCGGCCGTTGGCCAACCCGCCGATCGCGTGAGCGCCTCGAGCAGATCCGGGTTCCCGAATCCGATCGTGACGCGCTGCTCCGTGATCAGCCGCAGGATCTCGTCTGGGTCAGCCGCCTCGGGGATGATCACCATCCCACCCGAGAACAACACCGGCAGCACGTTCACGCCAGTGCCACCAGTTCGGAAGAACGGCGTGATCGCGATCGTCACGTCATCGCTTCGGAAACCGACCACCGAGAGGAGGTTGATGACGTTCCAAGTGATGTTGCCGTGCGTCAGCATCACCCCCTTCTGGGCTCCCGTGGTACCAGACGTGTGCGGGAGCATGCACACATCGTCGAGGCCGATGACCTGGTCGACGAGATCGTCGGCGGACTCCGCGACAAGCTGCTCATAGTCGATCTCCGCGCCCGTCGCCGACCCGACACGCACACGGCGCCCCAAGCCGGACGGAAGCGAAACGTCAGCCGCCGTCTGCTCCACCACCACGAGCCTGGGCGAATATCCCGTGAGCACGTCGGCGATGACGGCGTCATCAAGACGATGATTCACCGGTGCCATGACCGCACCGAGCTTCGCCGTCGCAAACAACACTTCGAGGAACGCCGGATGATTGGCACCAAGCCAACCGACACGATCTCCCCTCAGGACGCCAAGCTCGCTGAACCCGCGAGCGAGACGGCGAACCCGGATCGCGAGCTCACCGTACGTGCAGCGCCCGGCACCGTGGATCAGCGCCGGCTGATCTGGCGCGATTCGGGCTCGCCGCTCGATCCACGACCCGACTCCCCGGTCCGTTGTGGATCCGGCCAATGTTCCTACCTCTCCGCCGCCGTGGCCTTGTGCTCTGGGATGCTTCTGAGTATCGAGACGAGGGTCACGAGCGCGTCGTCGGCGCTGAGCTCGCCGATCTGCCCGCCACGGGCCACCGCCATCACCCGCGCCGCGCGGTTCGTCGCAGATCCGTAGTAGTCGCCCCGCGCTCCTGCGTCTCGCCGCTGTGGAGCCCCATCCGAACCCGGAGTCGAGCGTCCGCGGGCCACGCTTCCCGTTCGACGCCGAGTTGGGCTTCGAGCGCAGCCCCGATCGCATCCGATGCGCTGACGAACACCGCATGGAATCCGTCGCCGGTCTGTTTGAGGACATGCCCATCGCGAACCTCGATCGCATCCCGCACGATCGCGTCGTGGCACGCCAGAGCCTCCGTCATCGCGTGGGGACGCTCGTCCCAGAGGCGAGTCGAAGCCTCGATGTCCGTGAACAGAAACGTCACCGTCCCCGAGGGCAACCCCACCGGAACCCCTCCCTGGCGGCCGTCGCTCGAGACACCAGAAAACCCTCGAGACCGGCAGCCGTCAACCGGCTCGCACTCAACGGAGTGCGAGAACGGCGCTTCGGCTATGACGGGTCCGGTTCGAAGGCGACG
>CAWELN010000006.1:0-549376 GCA_963809795.1 uncultured Actinomycetes bacterium | reverse complement strand
CGAACAGGGGTTCGCCACTTGGTGCCGTCCCGTGCCAATCCGTTGCAGTTCAAGGAACAGTGACGCTCCGAGGCATGGTGTGGCACGGCGCGGCAGCACCGACTGATGGACAAAGTGATGGACAAGGAGATCCCGAGTCAGAGATCCCGAGTCGGCGGCATCGGACCTCTGGATCGCATGGTGTCGCTGCGACCGCTTGACCTCTGATTCGTGACATGTCGATCGCCCAGATTCCCACCGCAACGCGTGGCAATCACTGTGGGTTGCGTATATGCTACCCCTTGTGGCTCGCTCCGGTGGTGAAGTCCTTCGCGAGGTTCGAACGCAGGCAGGTCTCTCGCGCCGCGCACTGGCCGCGAAGGCCGGCGTCCCGACATCGACTGTCTCGCGCATCGAAGACGAACAGGTCGATCCAACACTCTCGATGCTCGATCGCCTCCTCACCGCGGCCGGCCGTCGTCTCGTCATCGAGGCCTCTCCCCGCGACGACGATCCCACGATCGCCGAGCTGGCCACCGCCGTCGACCAAAGCGCCGGTCGACTGAAGATCGACTGGACCCGGCTGCGCGGTTTCGCTGACTGGGCGGAGCAGCACCCCGACGACCTCGGTGACGCGATCGCTGATCCGCCGGCGCGGACCGGCACCCCGCTCGACGCAATCCTCGCCGCGGTCGCCGACGAGCTCGCCGTACGCCATGGCCTCGACCGTCCGCGATGGACACGCGCCGTCGGAGCACTTCGCGAACCCTGGTCGCCACCCGGCACGCCGCGGATGCGCGCACGTGCCGAGGGTGCGACGCCCGAGCCCTTCCGGCGGCGCAACCTCGTTCTGGCCCGCTCGGCGCTGTTCCGATCGGCGGTCTGACCAACCATGGCAGACCGACTGCTCCACGACCGCGGAGAGCTCGAGTCGCTCTTCGACGAACTGGCGGCGGAGCTCGTCCAACTCGGCACCTTTGTCGAGGTCGTGATGGTCGGCGGCTCCTGGATGCTCTGGCACGCGCAGCGAGCGTCGACGCGCGACGTCGATTCAGCCCGCCGCTTCGACACCGATCTCAGCGAAGCCATCAATCGAGTCGGTGCCCGTCACGATCTGCACCGAGGATGGCTCAACGACCGCGCTGCGATGTTCTGGCCCTCGGACGCCAACTACGCCGACTGCGAGATCGTCTACCAACACCAGGCATTGGTGGTCCGCACACCCAAGCCCGAAATCATCTTCGTGATGAAGCTCTACCGCGCCGACCCGCAAGACCGAGAGGATCTCGTCGCCATCTGGCCGGCGTGCGGCTTCGCACAAGCGCACGACGCTGCCCACGCGTTCAGGCGTGCCTACCCGCACGCGCCCGAGGACGAGCACTTGATCGGTTACATCGCGGAGGTCGCCCGCGACGCGGGCGCACAGTAGCTCCGCGCCCGCGCGACGAGTCGCGCCCGGGAGTCTCCAGCCCAGACGGTGGCAGTCGAACCGATTCACGCGTTCGTCAGCGTTCCAACCCGAGTGGCGTCGATGCCGCGGGCGTAATCGGGGGGTTTTGCAAGCAGCACTTGCAAAGCGCGACCATTCCACCATAGAGTCCGGTCATGGTCAGCAGTTCCGACGTCGCGATCGTCGGCGTCGGGGCGACGCCCTACTACTTCCGCGGCGAGTCGCACCCGCAGACGACGCTCGAGCTGGCCGGCAAGGCGATCCTCGCCGCCTGCGACGACGCCGGTCTCGACGTCACGCAGATCGACGGCTTCGCGTACTACTCCGAGGCGAGCGCGGGTTACACGGCGAAGATGGACACCGCCACGTTCATGGAGACGCTCGGGATCCCTGAGGTCACGTTCACCGCCGCGCTGACGTCGGGTGGCGGTGGATCGGCCGGCTCGATTGGCCTGGCGCGGGCGGCGCTCCTCGCCGGCGACGCGACGTACGTCGTCACGGTGATGGCGCTCGCAGCAGCTGAAGCAGCGCCTCGGCACGGTGTTCGGTGCGATGGCTCCCGATCCGCAGAACTCGTTCCTCCAGCCGTCGGGGCTCGTCGGGCCCGGCCATCTCATGTCGGTGCTGGCGCGCCGGCACATGCACCTGTACGGGACGCGGCGCGAAGCGTTCGCCGAGGTCGCCATCTCCACACGCGAGAACGCGAGGAACCGGCCCCAGGCCCGCAAGCGGACGCCGTTGACGCTCGACGAGTACTTCGACGCGCCGCTCATCGCCGAGCCACTCTGCAAGCTGGACTTCTGTCTCGAGACCGACGGTGCGGTCGCAGTGATCACGACGACCATGGATCGCGCACGCGATCTTCGTCAGGCGCCGGTGGAAGTGGTCGCCGCCGCGCACGGAGGACGGCGCGAATGGGGCCGTGCGTTCGCCGGGTTCTCCATGCCCGACCCCGACTTCGCGTCGTCGGGTCATGCACCGGTCGCCGCGCGTCTGTACGAGAAGGCAGGTGTCGGACCGGACGACGTCGACGTCGCACTGATCTATGACCACTTCACGCCGATGGTCGTCATGCAACTCGAGGACTACGGGTTCTGCGAACGCGGCGAAGGCGGTGCGTTCGTCGAGAGCGGCGCGATCCGTTACGAAGGCGGTTCCATCCCGGTGAACACGCACGGCGGCCAATTGTCCGAGGCGTACATCATCGGCATGACGCACGTCGTGGAAGGCGTCGAGCAGATCCGCGGCAACGCGATCAACCAGGTCGCCGGCGCCGAGCTGGCGCTCGTGACCGGCGGACCGGCCACGCTCCCTGTCAGCGGGCTCCTTCTCGGGAAGGCGGCATGACGGCGCTTGCGACCACCACTCCTCCGGAGTCGATCCGGATCACGACCGACGGCTGGACCCTGCCCTACTGGGAAGCCGCACAGCGGGGGCAACTCGTCGCACCGCAGTGCCGCGCGTGTGGCACCTTCCGCTTCCCGCCCTCGCCGTTCTGTCCCGAGTGTCGTTCGCAGGACACCGAGTGGGTGCAACTCTCGGGGCGGGCTTCCGTGTTCAGCTTCAGCGTGGTGCGCGGTCTGCCCGGTCACTCCGGGCTGCTGCTCGTTCCGGCGGTGTTGGAATTCCCGGACGCTCCCGGGGTCCATCTGGTGTCGAACGTCGTCGACGTGGCTCCCGAAGACGTCTCGATCGGGATGTCGGTCGACGTCACGTTCGTCGACATCGCCGACGGATGGAAGCTGCCGGTCTTCAGACCCTCATGATCCATCCGCCGTCGACGCTGATGACCTGGCCGTTGATCCAGTCGCCGGCCTGGGATGCGAGCAGCAGGACGGTGCCGACGAGGTCGTCGGGCGGACCTTCCTTCTTGCCCGGGACCGCGGCGAGGAAGGCGGCGCGCATGGGGTCGTCCTTGGCGAGCGATTCGTAGCCGGCTTCGTCCTGCACGAATCCCGGCGCGATCGCGTTGACGTTGATGTTGCGGGGGCCGAGCTCGGTCGCGAGGCACGTGGTGAGGCTCACGAGCGCGAGCTTGCTCACGCTGTACACGCCGCCGGGGATGAACGCACCACCCGACACCTGGTTGATGATCCGGCCGCCCCCGCGTTCGAGCATCGACGGCACCGCAGCCCGCGCGCACACGAGCGCGCCCATCACGTTGACGCGCATCACCCGCTCCCACCACTCGAGCGGCAGGTCGAGGACCGAGCCCGTGGGGATCTCCTTCATCAAAGCCGCGTTGTTGATGAGGATGTCGACGCCGCCGTACTCGTCCGTGGCGCGCGCGACCATGGCCGCGGCCGCGTCGGGGTCGGTGATGTCGACGCGCACGCCGATCGCGTCGCGACCTTGCTCGCGCAGCTCCTTGGCGTTCTGTTCGGCTCGCTCGCCGTCGAGATCGGCGAGCACGACCTGCGCGCCCACGGTGGTCAGCGCGCGCCCGTACTCCTCGCCGCAACCACCGGCACCACCGGTGACGATCGCGACCTTGCCGTCGAGCGAGAACCGGTCGAGGCTCATGACGCGGGCGCGGGCGGGACGTGCGGGAACAGCTCGGCGAACGCGCCCTTGGTGATCCGATCGCGCGCCGACGGGTCGACGTCGTCGAAGAGCTCGTGCAGCGTCTTCTGCGTGTGACCGAACGTGCCCTCGATGTGCGGGTAGTCACTCCCCCAACACACGTTGCGCCACCCCATCGCGGTCATCGCCGCGACCGCCGACCGGTCGTGCTGGAACGATGCGTAGACGTTCTCGTAGAGGTACGCGCTCGGCAGACGGCTCAGCTGCGGCCGCACCTGCGACGAGTGCTGGCGATAGGCCTCGTCGAGCCGATCGGCGACGAACGGCCCCCACGTCGCACCGCCCTCCGACACGATCACCTTCAGGGTCGGATGGCGGTCGAAGACACCCGCGGCGATCATCTTGGTGACCGCCCGCTGACCGCCGTACGTCGTCTCCATGTAGTTGATCAGCGCACCACCGGGACCGCGGAAGTACCCACCGTGGAAGCTCGACGCGTCGTGCGGCTCGGTGCCGATGTGAAACGCGCCCACCAACCCGGTCTCGTCGAGCGCGGCCCAGAGCGGCTCCCAGCTGTCGGCGTTCCAGTCGTCGCCACCGAGCGCCGGCGCGACGGAGAGGTACGCCGCGTGATAGCCCAACCCGGCTGCGCGCTCGACCTCTGCCACCGCGGTGTCGACCGTCAGCAGCGGGATCGTCGCGGTGCACACGTAGCGCGGCGAGAAGCGCTGGTACTCGATGGCCCAGTCGTTGATCACGCGCGCGCCGGCCGCCATGAGCTCGGGATCCTGGATCGACGACATCCAGATGCCGATCGACGGGAACACGAGCTCTCCCCAGATGCCCTCACCGTCGAGGTCGCGCAGACGCAGCTCCTTGTCGTTGGCGCCGGGTGCGCGCTGCTCCACCGTGCGCCCCTGCTCGTCGGTGAGACCGAGGGCCTTGGGCATGCGGCGCCGGAACTCCTGGCCGTCGACGTGGATCGTCTCCCACTTGCCGTCGTTGTCCTTGACGCTCCGCGGCATCCGATCGGCCAGCGCGCGAGGAAGCCCGTCGGTGAAGAGGTCGTCGGGTTCCACGAGATGGGAGTCGCCCGAGTTCGCCCAGATCTTGTCGTCCATGGCACCACGGTACGGCTGGTCGGTCCTAAATGCAAGTACAGCTTTCAAATGCTGCCGGTCAGGCCACGATCCGCCGAGCGCGCAGGTCGGCGATGGCGACGTCGTCATAGCCGAGCTCCCGGAGCACCGCATCGGTGGCCGACCCCGCAAGCACACCCGGCTTGGCCTGGGTCGCCGACCGCGAGAAGCGGACCAGCGGCGCGAGGCGGAGGTGCGCGTCGAAGGTCGGGTGCACCACCTCGGTCACCCATCCGCTCGCCCGGCCCACCTCGTCGCTCTGCAAGAACTCCTCCACCGGCGCGGTCGAGACGGCGACGCACGCGACACCGGCGGCGAGCAGCTCCCGTTCCCACTCGTCCGGGTCGGCCTTGGCGAAGGTCCCGGCGAGGACGTCGACCAGTTCGTCGTCGTGTGCGCGACGAACTGCCGCGGTGGCGAAGCGATCGTCGGCTGCCAGGTCGACGCGATCGGCGAGTGCGCGAACGAGGCGTTGCCACTCGTGCTCCTGAGGCGCAGCGAGGAACACCCAGCCATCGGCGGCGTCGTAGATGCGATAGAGCGCGTGCAGACCGCGCAGCTCGGCGTCGGGTTGGAGTCGTCGCTCGTCGCGATCGCGGTCGACCACGAAGTCGGCCATCGCGCCTGCCACGGTCGTGAGCATCGAGGTGACGATCGACTGGCCACCGGCGCCGCGGTCGCGCGCGGCGAGGCCGAGCATGAGCGCGTCGCTGACGCCGACCGCGGCGAGGCCGTCCGGTTGCGCCTGGGTGACCGTCCCGGCCGGTTGGAGGTGGCGGGCGTGCGTGCGGATCTCCTCGATCGTGAGGTCGGGACGTTCGGGAACTCCGCCCCCGACCGCCGCACGGACGACGCCGCCGGCCGCCGCGATGCTCGGCGCGAACGCCGGACGATGACCGCACGGATCGCCGTCGCCGTACCCCGGCGCATGGACGTACACGAGGTCGGGATTGCGAGCGCGCATCGCCGCCGCGTCGAGCCCGTGACGCGCCGCGGCACCTGCCCGCCATCCTTGGAGCACCGCGTCGGCGCGCTCGGCGATCCGCAGCACGATCTCCGCGCCTTCCAGAGTCGTCGTGTCGACGCAGATGCTGTCCTTGCCCTGCATGACCTTGGCCCCCGCGGCTTCCGGGAAGCCCACCATCATCCGGATCGGGTCACCCGCGAACGGCTCCACCTTGATGACGCGCGCGCCGAGGTCGGTGAGCAAGGTGGTCGCGTAGGGCGCGGCGTAGAGCACCGCGAGCTCGAGGATCGTGACGCCCTCGAGCGGCAGCCCATGCGGAGCGGCGCCGTCGCGTTCCGCGGGCGGACGCGCGTCCCAGTCGACGTCGTCGGCGTCGGTCGCGCCGACCGCAGGTGCCGGTCGGTCGGCGACTGCCGGCGTGCCCTGCATGCGCGCCAGCGCACCCGGCATCCGCACGCGCCCGCACTCCGGATCGTCGACCTCGACCGCGAACTGGTCGTGCACCAGCTGCGGGTGGTCGAGCACCTCGGGGCCGGCGCGGAACAACTCGGCGTAGACGTTCGGATCGGCGTCGAACACCTCCTGCCACTCGGCGAAGGTCCGCTGACGCGCGGCCTCGAGCATCATCGTCCAGAACTCCGCGCGCTGGTCGGGTTCGTCGAGCGCGGGCAAGCCCGGCCAGTCGGGATGGCCGAGCGCCCAGTCGAGGCCGAGCGCCTCGAGCTGCGCGGCGAACAGATGCGGAGCGACCTGGGCGAACTGGAGCCAACGACCGTCCGCGGTCAGCGCGATGAGGAGCATGAACGTCATCGGGCTGGCAGGGATCCCGTCGTCGTCGAAGACGTCCGCGCCGGGGTAGGCGTCCGGGAACCGCTCGTTGACGAGGCGCACGAACCAGTTCCAGGGGTCGAGCGCAGCGAAGCCCTGCACCAGGTTCGCCTCGACGCGCTGGCCGAGCCCGCTGCGCTCCCGTTCGTGCAGGGCGGCCAGGATGCCCTGCAACGCCAGTGCCGACGCGGGGAACGAGCACCACGGCACGGCGACGAACGGTGGATGGGGCGCGTCGTGCATCCGGTGGAACAGCTCGAAGCCGCCGAGCTTGGCCATGACCACGCCCTCGTAGCCGGGTACCTGCGCGAGCGGCCCCTGCCGACCGAAGCCGGTGATCGACGCGTACACCAACGCCGGGTTGCGCGCCGCGAGCTGCTCGTAGCCGAGGCCCAGCCGGTCGGCGACTCCGGGGCGGAAGGTCTCGATGACCACGTCCGCGTTGTCAGCCACCCGGCGCACGGTGTCGACGCCGTCCGGTTCGCGAGGTCGGCGACGACGCTGCGCTTGCCGCGCGCGAGGTACGGGAACGCGGCCGCCTCTCTCAGCACTGCTCCCCCGGGCGGCTCGACCCACACCACGTCGGCACCGAAGTCGGCGAGCACCTGGCTCACCTGGGCGCCGAGCCGGGTGGGCGACAGGTCGACCACCCGAAGACCATCGAGCGCGTTCACAGCTGTCCCCCCGGGTGCCGACGTGCCGGGCGCTCACCGTAGAGCGCGGCAGGCGCATTATGCAAGCACCACACTCAAACTAGACAGGGAGACCCAGCGCCGGCCAGCAGAACTTCTTCACGTGCGCGCGCGCTTGCTCGAGCGTCCATTCACGCGCGAGCACGCGCTCGCCGACGATGTCCACGATCGCCAGCACACTCCTCGCGTCGACGTACGGATCCGACGAGGTGAGGGTTCCGTCGTCTGTTCCTCGCGCCAGCGCGTCGGCGAGAGGTTCGGCGTGCAGGTCGAGCATGCGTTCCGTCGCGTCGCGGTAGCCCACCGCGCCGCGCGCGGCCTCCGACGTCATCAGCTGCACGCGGGCGACGCGACGCGGGCTCGAGAACAGGTCGAGGTACTCGTCGAGCCAGGCCTCGACCGCACGCGGAGCCGATGGCGCGGCGGCGGCCGCGTCGCGGAGACGCACCGCGACGACCTCGGCTTCGCGATCGAACATGGCGATCAGGAGCGCGTCCTTGGTTGCGAAGTGCCGATAGAAGGCACGCGTCGACACCCCCGCGACCTCGAGCACCTCGGCTTGCGACGCCTCCGCGAACCCGTTGCGCCGCATCACCTTCATGCCCGCGTCGAGCAGCAACTTGCGCTCGGTGCCCTCGTCGAAGCGACGCGGCCGACCGACCGGCCGGGCGCTCGAGCTCTCTTCCATCGTGCGCCACCGTATCGCTGCTCCGGCGGTGCACAGGACGGTCGTCGAACGACTTCCGGCGATGCCTTCCCAGAAGGCAGCCAAGGTCGGCGCGAGGCTCGCCTCGATGCTCACGCGGACGGTGGTTCCCTCGGGAGTCCCAGGATGCTCTCGGACAGGATGTTGCGTTGCACCTGCGACGTGCCCGCGTAGACGGTGCCGCTCGCGGCGTTGAGCATCCACACGTGCTGCCACGACGCGGTCGAGTTGGGCGCGCCGGGATCGTCGGTGCGATACGCGCGCGGGGGCACGTGACCCTCCGGCACCAGCCCGACTGGCCCCATGATCGCCATCGCGAGATCGGCCGCGACCTTGTGGTACTCGCTCCAGTAGAGCTTGGAGATCGACGCCGCGGGACCGAGATCGCCGTCGCGGAGGTACTGCGTGAGGATGCGCAGTCCGAGCAGCCGCATGATCTCGACGCGCTCGAAGCACCAGGCGAGTCGTTCGCGCACCCATGGATCGTCGAGGCGTCCGTGGTCGCGGGCCAGTGCGACGAGTCGGTCGTACTCGTGGCGGAACATGATCGGGTTCAACGCGGCTTCCTCGCCGCGCTCGTGACCGAGCAGCGACGTCGCGACCGCCCACCCGCCGTGCACCGGCCCGACGACGTGGTCGGCTGGAACACGCACACCGTCGAAGAACACCTCGTTGAACTCGCTCCCGCCGGTGAGCATGCGGATCGGGCGCACCGCGATGCCGGGCGTGTCCATCGGGCACAGCAGGAACGTGATGCCGCGGTGCTTGGAGACGGTCGGATCGGTGCGCGCCAACACGAAGATCCAGTTCGCCTCCGTGGCGAACGACGTCCAGATCTTCTGGCCGTCGATCACCCACGAGTCGCCGTCGAGCATGGCACGGGTCGAGAGGCCGGCGAGGTCCGAGCCCGCGTTCGGCTCCGAGAACCCCTGGCACCACACGTCGTCGCCGGACAGGATCCGGGGCAGGAAGCGGCACTTCTGCTCCTCGGTCCCCCACTTCAGCAGCGTGTTGCCGACCATCTTGACGCTCACGGTGTCGCTCGCCGGACCGAGCGGCACCATGGCCCGCGCGCACTCCTCGACCAGCACGACCTGCTCGAGCTTGGTCCGGCCGCCGCCGCCGTACTCGGCGGGCCATGCGAGGCCAAGCAAGCCGTGCTCGTGGAGCGTGCCCCGCCACCGGCCGACGAACGCGGCCGCCTCGTCGGCCGGGAGCGCGCCGATGCCGGGCCAGTCGTCGGGCAGCTGCTCGGCGAGGAACGCCCGCACCTCGGCACGGAACGCCTCGGCCTCGGGGCTGGCGCGGAGGTCCACTCCGCGCAGGCTACCCAATGAGTTGACGTAAGTGTCAAGTTTCGATCAAGCTGGGCGAGTCCACCTCGTCCTCGAGAGGAAGTCTCCCATGTACGACGTCTCCGAGCACCTCCTCGTCGAGGTCGACGGCCCGATTCGCATCCTCACGATGAACAACCCCGACATGCGGAACGCGTTCATCGACCCGCTGCACCAGGACATGCGCAACATCTGGTACCAGATCTCGCGCGACCGCGACGCACGCGCCGTCGTGTTGACCGGTGCCGGATCGGCGTTCTGCGCGGGGGGCAACGTGCCGGGCTTCATCCGCGACTACGACGACCCCGAACACCGACGCCAGTCCCTGCGCGACGCACAGCGTCTCGTCGACGAGATGCTGCGCTTCCACCTTCCTGTGATCGCGGCGGTGAACGGACCTGCAGTGGGGCTCGGCGCGAGCGTGGCCGTCACGTGCGACATCGTGCTCATCGCCGAGAGCACGTACATCGCCGACACCCACGTGAACATCGGTCTGACCGCGGGCGATGGTGGCGCGGCCACGTGGCCGTTGCTGATCGGCATGCTGCGCGCCAAGGAGTACCTGCTCACCGGCGAGCGCATCCCGGCGGCGCTCGCGGTCGAGTTCGGTCTCGCCAACCGCGTCGTGGCCGACGATGCGCTGATGAGCGAAGCGGTCGCGCTCGCCCACAAGCTCGCCGAGCTCCCGCCGCAGTCGCTCCAGGAGACGAAGCGGGCCCTCAACGTGCACCTCCAGCAGGCGGTAGCCTCGGTGCTTCCCTTCGCGCTGTCCGCGGAAGCCGAGTCGTTCGCCACGCCCGAGATCAAGGCCACCATCGACAGGTTCTCGAAGTAGATCCATGGCACGCAGCGACGACTTCAAGCTGAAGGGCGAGTTCCGCAGCCCCGCGAAGACGATGGGCCCGCGTGCGCTGCGCACGTCGGGGTTGATCAAGCAGCACGCCCGCGAGGTGTTCCTGGCCAAGGGCTACTACGGCACGAGCGTCGAGGAGATCGCGGAGTCGGCGGGCGTGTCGCGCGCCTCCTTCTACACCTACTTCCCCTCCAAGCGCGACCTGCTGTACTCGCTCGGCAAGGACACGTACAAGGCGATGGCGGCGACGCTCGACGAGATGCGCGCGCTCGAAGCCACCTGGACCACCGACGACGTGTACGAGGTCATCAGGACCTACGTGCGCTTCCTCGAGGAGCACGGCGCCTTCATGCTGGTCTGGAGCCAGGCGACCTACGGCGACGAGGCGCTGGCCAAGGCCGGCACCCGCACCCGCTTGGTGAACGCGCGCCGGTTCGGCGAGTTCATCCAGCGTGTCTCGGGCGAGACGGTCGATCCCGCGGAGGAGCCCGCGCGCTTCGGGCTCGCCATCCTCGTGATGATCGACCGCTACTGGTCGTACTGGCGGGTGAACGGCTTCCCGTTCTCGGAGGACCAGGTGGTGGAGACGCTCGGCGACATCCTGGCCGCCTTCATCGCCGCGCGGTCGACGCGCACGGTCACGTCCACGTCCACTCGGGCTCGCGCTTCTCGAGGTACGCGCGTCGCGCCTCGGCGGAGTCGTGATAGCGCGTGAGCCGCCCGGTGTAGTCCTGCTCCAACCGGTAGCCGTCCTTGAGCCCGAGGTCTTCGACGCGGTTCAGCGACTCCTTGGCCAACCGCAGACCGATCGGGCTCTTCGTGGCGATGACCTGCGCGAGCGAACGAGCCGCGTTCATCAGCTCCTCCGGCGCGACGACTTCTTCGATCGCGCCGAGGCGGTGGAACTCGTGCGGCCCCACGAACTCGCCGGTGTAGAACATCTTGCGTGTCTTGTAGGGGCCGACCATGCGCTGCAGGTGCCGTCCCCCGCCGAGGACTCCCGCGTTGATCTCCGGCAGCGCGAACCGCGCGCGCTCCGACGCGATGATCACGTCGCAGCACGCGACGAGCGCCAAGCCGGCGCCGACCGCAGCACCGTTGATGGCGCCGATCACCGGGAGCGGGCAGTCGCTCAGCGCCCAGAAGCAGTCGCGCACGATGCTGCCGGGATCGAGCAGGTCAACGATGCTGTCGCCGTCGCCTTCTTCGCGCCCGTGCCGGCGCGCGGAGTCGTGCAGGTCGACACCACCACAGAACGCGCGCTCGCCGGGCGCGGTGAAGATCGCGACGTGCGCGTCCGTGCCGTGTCGCAGCTCGGTGAACGCGCGCTCGATCTCGCGGAAGGCCTGCGCGTTGAGTGCGTTCACCGGCGGACGGTCGAAGGTCACGGTCGCGATCCGGTCCTCGATCTCGACGGTCACGTACTCCATCGCCGCACTGTCCATCAGCCACGCTCCGAGCTCAGGATGGTCACCGCGGCCACCGCGGTGGGTCCACCGATGTTCTGGGCGAGCGCGACGCGCGCGCCGTCGACCTGGTTCGTCGATTCGCCGCGCAACTGGTCGAAGAGCTCGACGCACTGCGCGACGCCGGTGGCACCGGGCGGGTGGCCCTTCGCCTTCAAGCCCCCGCTCGGGTTGACCGGCAGCCGCCCGCCGACGGTGGTCGCGCCGGACGCGACGAGCGCTGCCGCGCCGAAGCGGTCGCAGAACCCGAGGTCTTCGTAGTCGATGAGCTCCACGCCGCTGAAGCAGTCGTGGACCTCGGCGACGTCGACGGCATCGGGGCCGATGCCCGCCATCGCGTACGCCTGCTTCGCCGCCTTCACCGTCGGCGGGAAGGTGGTCATGTCGGCCTTGTGCTGGTGCATCACCCGGTCGAGCCCGAGGCCGATGCCGCGCACCCACACCGGGCGATCGGTGTAGCGGTCGACGACCTCCTCGCCGACGAGCAGCAGCGCGGCCGCGCCGTCGCTCTGCGGCGTGCAGTCGTAGAGGCCGAACGGTTCGACGACCATCGGCGCCCCCAGGACGTCCTCGATCGTGATCTCGAAGCGGAGCTGCGCCTTGGGGTTGGTCACTCCGTGGTGGTGGTTCTTGACCGCGACCATGGCCATGTGCTCGCGCGTGGCCGGCGACTCGTGGAGGTACCGGTTGACGTGCAGGGCGAAGTTCGCGGGTGCGACCACGCCGATCGGGTAGTCCCAGGCGACGTCGCGCGTGAGGCCCATCCACTCCCAGAACGTGGAGCGCGCCGACGACTCGCGCACCTTGTCGGCACCGACCACCAACGCGACGTCGACCAACCCGCTGGCGACGCCGAACACCGCGTTGCGCACCGCGTCGTTGCCGGTTGCGCACGCGTTCTCGACGCGGGTCACCGGGATGTCGAGGAGACCGCAGGCATCGGCGAGGATCCCGGACGGGAACCCGTCGGTGGTCGTGAGCTCGCCGAACCAGGCGGCATCGATGTCGGCGCGGTCGAACCCCTTGTCGACACGCGCCACCGCCTCGCTGACGGCCATCGGGACGAGGTCCTTGATGCCGAGGTCGAAGTGCTCGGCGAAGGGCGTCATCCCGGCGCCGACGACGGCCACCCGCCTCATCGGGTCACCCCCACCGCGGTCGGCGCGAACGCGTAGCCGTAGTCGGGAACCCCGGATCGCACTGCGACGCGGCGCAGGACCATCGCTCCCGCATCACCGATGCCGACCGCACCCGCGGGCACGCCGGTCACTCGCGCGAGCAGACGCACGCCGGTGTCGCCGAGCTCGACGATCACGATTGTGTAGGGCGTCGCGAGGCCGGGGACGGGAGTGTGCACGGTGGTGGTGGTGTAGACGGTCGCGTCGCGCGGAAGGGCGACGAGCTCGGCGTCGCCCTCGGCGCCGCAGCCCAGGCACCGGTGACGCGGCGGCAGGGCGAGCGTGGCGCAGTGCGGGCATCGACCGGCCTCGAGGCGCACCTTGGCGTCGAAGGCGCGGTCGTAGGCGGCGAGCGAGATCCTGATCTCGGGTCCGGGCGGCGAGCCCGTCGACACCGGGACCTGCGCGTCGGGCTCGACCCGCTGCACGCGCGTCGACCCGACGTCGAGCTCCGCCGCGGTCATCGTCGCCTGCTCGAAGGCGAGCACGAGTCCGACCGTGCGGCGTTCGGTCAGGTCGGCGAGCGCGAAGAGCGGCGCGCTCGCCCCGGTCGTCGGCACGCGCGGTGCGCCGCCTTCGCAGAGCGCAGCCGCGTCGCGTGCGCCGAGGCCGACCGCGGCGACGGCCTTGCCGGTGATGCCCGATTCGTCGAGGGCGACGCGGGTGCCACGCTCCCGGAGCAGACGGGCGTCGTCGTACTCGTGCACCCGCCCCTCGCGGTCGCGGGTCCGCATCGGCAGGCTGCGCTGCGCCCGCGCGACCGGCGTCAGCGTCGCGCCGTCATCGTCGCTCACCACCGCCGCCGCGGCACCTGCGCCGACACCGGTGCCGGCGTCGGCGCCGATGACGAGGGTGCCCGACTCCGCGGCGAGCAGCGCGTCGAGGGCTGCCGGCGCACCGCCCACCTGCTCGACCACTTCGGTGCCGGCCGGGAGGCCGAGTCCGGCGACGAGGGCGGCGCCGTTGCCGCCCTCGAGCAGTGGCAGGTCGCGGGTGACGAGCACGACCCGGTGCACGTCGGCGTCGGCGCCGGCCAGCGCGGCGCGGCCGGCGTCGACCGCGATGGTGAGCGCGTCCTCGTCGAGACCGACGGTCCGGATATCCGGCGTCCCCCAGGGCGGGAGGTAGGTCCCGAGCGCGACGACGCTCATCGCGTCGCGCTCGTCGACGGGTCCGCGACCTTGAGCTCGCGGCGCAGGACCTTCCCCGACGCGGTGCGCGGGATCACGTCGACGAAGACGAACTCCTCCACGTGCTTGTAGCCCGCGAGCTGGTCGGCCACGTAGGCGCGCAACGTCGTCGTCGGTCGCGGCGTCGTCCGCGGCGAGCACCACCGCCGCCTTCGGCGCCTCGCCCTTCGTCGGGTGCGGCACGCCGTAGACGCCGCAGTCGGCGACGGCGGGATGCGCGTGCAGCGTCGCCTCGATCTCGGCCGGCGACACCGAGAATCCCGAGACCTTGATCATCTCCTTGGCCCGGTCGGTGATGTGGATCCAACCTTCCGGCTCCACCCAGCCGACGTCGCCGGTGCGGACGAACCCGTCGAGGAACACACCCTCGTCGGCTTCGGGCGGGAGGTAGCCGGCCATCATGTGCGGGCCGCGGACGATGATCTCACCCTCCTCGCCCGGCGCGACGTCCTGGTGCGTCTCCAGGTCGACGATGCGCACCTCGAGGTCGGAGACGGGCAGGCCCGGCGTGTCGAGGCGGCACCGATCCGGGTAGTCGACCGGATTGCAGTGCAGGCCGGGAACCTCGGTGGCGCCGTACGCGCCGAGCCACCGGATGCCCGTCCGCTCGGTGACGCGGCGGGCGACGTCCTCGGTGATCGGCGTGGCCGCCCACATCATGTAGCGGAGCGACGAGAGGTCGTAGCGCTCGAGATCGGGGTGGTTGGCCATCGCCACCGCGATCGGCGCCGCGCCGAAGGCGAGGGTCACGCGCTCGTCGGCGATGTGTTGCAGCATCCCGTCGAGGTCGAAGCGCGGGATGAGCGTCAACGTCGCCGCCGACGTCCACGTGCAGCCGGTGATCGCGATGCCGTAGATGTGGAACAGGGGCAGGAAGAACTGCAGATGGTCCTCGTGACGTACCGCGCACGCCGAGTTCCAGTTGATGATCGCGGCGACGAGCGAGCGGTGCGTGTGCCGCACCGCTTTCGGCAGACCGGTGGTCCCCGAGCTGAACGGGTATGCGAAGTCGGCGTCGAGCGCGGTGTCCGGCAACGCTGCCGGTCGCCGGCCGGGCGTGCCGTAGACGAGGTCCCAGAACGGAATCCACCCCGGAGGCGTCTCGGCGTCGACGCAGATGCGGTTCGCGGGCGCGCCGGCTTGCTCGAGCACGTCGGCGATCGCGGCGTCGGCGATCACGACGTCGGGCTGCGTCAACGCGAACGCGTGCTCGAACTCCGACACCTTCCAGCTCGGGTTCGGAAGCACGACTGCGCCGCCGGCCAGGCTCACTGCGTGCTGGGCGATGATCCACTCGGGGCGGTTCGTGACCGCGAGCGCGACTCTCGTGCCAGGCTGGAACCCGCGCGCGACGAGCGCGTTCGCGAGTGAGCTGCCGGTGCTGTCGAGCTCGCGGTACGTGTAGGTGTCGTCGGCGAAGCGCAGCGCGACGCGCTCCGGATGCCGGTCGGCCGCGTCCTGCAGGAAGTGGTGCACCGGGCGTTCCGGGTAGTGCAACGGCGGGCGACGGAACATGCGCGCTTCCCCTTCGACAAACTTGACTCTAGTGTCAAGTTAGGGCGGGCGGGCCTTTCGGAGCAAGTGGCTCCAGCACGTCGCTGCCGCCGGTGATCAGGGGGTAGAGCTCGTCGGCGCCCGCCGCGAGGGTCATCGACCCGATCCGTGCGCTCAGCGACCGCTCGGTGCCGTACTCGGCCCGCCACGACCAGAGACGACGGGTGAGATGGTGGAGCGGGTACTCGCGCGTCATGCCCATCGCGCCGTGCGCCTGGTGTGCGTGGCGAGTCGCGTCGGTGGCGGCTCGGTCGGCGAGGAGCTTGGCTGAGGCCACCTCGAACGACGCCGGTCCGTGCGTCGACGCGTGCACCGCGGCGGCGAGCGCGAGCTTGACCAGCTCGCACTCCTGCGCGGCGTGGACGAGGTGAGCCTGGACGGCCTGGAACTGCGCGACGGCGCGGCCGAACTGGTGGCGCGCCGTCGTGTACTCGAGCGTGATCTCCACGAGGCCTTCGAGCGCGCCGCTCATCGCCGCGCTGCGGGCGAACGCGCCGCGATCGCGCAGCACGTGAGCGTCGACACCCGACGCCGCCGGTGCCATCGCGCGGGACGACGCCGTCGAAGATGAGCGTGTCGCGGGGTTCGCCGGCGAGGTTCACGGCCGGTTCGATCTTCACCTCGGTGGGATCGACCAGCGCCACGGTCGCACCGTCGAAGTCGTCGACCAGCGCGACGATGCCGTCGACCGAACGCGCCCACGGGACGCGACCGACGCGGCCGTGGATCCGCCCCGCGTCGAGCGACATCGTGTCCGCCGCGTTGCCGGGCACGACGGTGACCGGTCGGTCGGGCAGGTCGATGCCGGCGCCGGCGAGGAGCCACCCGCCGAGGAAGCCGGTCTCCGCCAACGGGAGCGGAACCGCGTGGCGCCCGCCGAGGCGCAGGATCTCGATCGCGTCGGCCACCGTGCCGCCGGACCCGCCCGCGCTCTCGGGGACCGAGACCCACGGCAGCCCGGTGTCGGCGACCGCCGCCCACATCTCGGGCGCCCACCCGTCCGCCTCCGCCTGCTCGATCGCGGCGAACGTGGCGTGATCGGCGAAGACGCGCGAAGCCGTCTCCGACAGCAGCGGATCCACTCCGCTCACGCTGTCCCGCTCTCGTCGCTGCGCTCCGGGGCGCTCGGCCCCCGCTGCGTTGCTCGCCGGGATACCCGGCTCGCGGCCACTCCGCTCACGCGCGCTAGTCCCTTCGCTGCGACGGAACGCAGGATCTCGATCGTGCCGCCTCGAATGGTGAACGCGGGTGCGGTGAGGACGGCGGTGGCGAGCAGGCGCTCCGCGAGCGACGCCGCTCCGACCACGGGCTCGACGTCGACGAAGCGGAGCAACGCCTCGAGGAGGTCCTGCTCGAAGCGGGTCCCCATCTCCTTCACCAGCGCGGCTTCCACCGCCGGTTCGTTGCCGCGGTCGATCTCGCGCGCGACCGACAGCGAAAGCTGTCGCACGCCCCAGAAGCGCGCGGCGGCGGCACCGACGAGCTCGACGAAGGCGGGATCGGCCGACCACTCGTCGTGCTCCCGGACGTGCTGTTCGAGGACCAGGTACGTCGACAGCCAGCGATCGGGTCCGCCCCGCTCGAACGCCAGCTCCTGACCGATCTGCCGCCAGCCGTTCCCTTCGCGGCCGACGAGATCGGTGTGCGGCACGAACACGTCGCGGAGCACGACCTCGTTGAAGTCGCTCGTCCCGTCGAGGAACGGGATCGGATGCACCTCCACGCCCGGCGCGCGCATGTCGACGAGGACCTGGCTCAGCCCGTCGTGTCGGTCCGCACCCTCGCTCGTGCGCACCAGGGCAATCATCCAGTCGTGCTCGTGCGCGCCGGTCGTCCACACCTTGGTGCCGTTCACGATCCACCCGCCCTCGGTGGGCACGGCGCGCGTCACCACCGACGCCAGATCGCTGCCCGAGTCGGGTTCGCTCATCCCGATGCAGAACGACAGCTCGCCCCGGCAGATGGCGGGGAGGAAGCGATCCTTCTGCTCCGGGGTCCCCACCTTGGCGAGCAGCGGTCCGCTCTGGCGATCGGCGACCCAGTGGTGACCGACCGGGGCGCCCCACCGCAGCAACTCCTCGGCGACGATGAACCGATCCACCGCGGGCCGGTCGCCGCCGCCGTACTCGCGCGGCAGCGACATCCCGACCCATCCCCGCGCCGCGAGCAGCTTCGAGAACGCGGGGTCCTTGCGTCCGGCCATCCCGAGCCCGGGTTCGAAGGATCCACGCGGCAACGTCTCGGCGAGAAACGTGCGCACCTCGTGCTGGAGCGCGCGCTCGCGGTCGTCGAACGCAGAGAACCCGAATCGCATCAGCACCGGGCTCAGACCGTACCCGGGCGCGGGACACTGCCTCGCGCCAGCAGCACGCGGCCGAGTGCAGTGCGCGTCTCTCGTTCCGTGCCGTAGAGCCGGTCGAGCACTCGGATCCGGCGCACGAAGCGATGCAGGTCGTGCTCGAGCGTGAACCCGATGGCGCCCAGCACCTGGAGGCAGTGCTCCGCCGCGAGCGCGCCCGCGCGCGCGGCCAACGCGCTGGCGGCGAGTGTCATGACCTCGGGGTCGGCGTGCCAGCTCTCGGCCACGACGGAGCGGGCAGCCCGGCGCGCGACGTACACGTCGGCCAGGCGGTGCTTGACGGCCTGGAACGCGCCGATGGGTTGACCGAACTGGTGGCGCACCTGCGCGTACTCGACCGCAGTCGCGAGCATCGCGTCGACCGCGCCGAGCACCTCGTAGGCGAGCGCCCGCCGGCACGCCCACCCCACGGCAGCGCCGGCCACATCGCGGTGCATCGTGACGTCGGCGCGTGCGACGACGCCGTGGGCGTGCACCAGCCCGAACGACGGATCGATGCCCTGCACCGGAGCGCGTTCGAGCGCTATTGCGGGAACGGTCACCGCGTCGCTCCCGAGCACCATGGTCAGGGGCATTCCGCGGCGGCTCCCGAGCACGAGCGCGTCGACGACGAGCTCGTCGTCACGAACGGCCGCGGCGGCGTCACCGCGGCGGGGATGCGCGAACGCGCCGGTCGCGTCTCCGGTGCGCTCCAGCTGCAGCGCGTCGAACGCGACGTCGTCGAGCGCGGTGCTGGCGAGCAGGAGCTCCCCGTGCATCGCGAACAGGAGCGGGACAACCGCCGCCGCGTCCTCGCCCAAGAAGTCGCGCCATCCCACCTGCTCCAGCGCGACGTCGACCGTGGCGCCGGCTGACGGGAGCAGGCCGCGCAACGAACGCTCGAAGAGCTCGAGCGCCTCGTGGTCGATTGCGGTGGTCTCAACCACGCGGCAATCCCAGCACCCGTTCGGCGAGGATCTGACGTTGGATCTCGTACGACCCTCCGTAGATCGGCGCCGATCGGCTGAACAAGTAGTCGTGCCGCCATTCGCGTGCCTCGCGATCGTCGCCGAGCTCCATGGCGCCGTCGAGCACGTCGCGCGCGAGGTCGAACACCGCGAGCTCCACGCGCGCGAGGAGCACCTTGTCGACCGAGACCTCGGGGCCAGGCATCCCACCCGCGGCCAGCTGCTGGATGGTCTCCCGCGCCGAGCACCGCATGGGCAGCACCGCGAGGAACGCGTCGGCGAGCGCGCGCGGCTCGAGCCCGCCATCACCGGGGTCGCGCGGCGCGTGCTCGATGAGCCTGTCCAGCGTCGCGAGCAGCGCCGCCTGTCGCTGCCACGGGTACATGCCCCGCTCCCACTGGAGCAGGTACATCGCCAGCGCCCATCCGTCGCTCTCGCCGCCGATGAGCCGATCACCGTCCACCCGCGCGTGCTCGAACCGGACCTCGCCCAGCTCGTCGCGCTCCGACATCGTGCGGATGCCCGCGACCTCCACTCCGGGCGTGTCGTGATCGACGAGCAGCATCGACAACCCGCGGTGTCGGGATTCGGGCGTACCGGTGCGGAGGAGGACGACGCAGCGCTGCGAGACGGTTGCCTGCGACGTCCAGACCTTGTGCCCGTCGACGATCCACGCGTCGCCGTCGCGCACCGCCTTCGTGCGCAGCGACGCCAGATCGCTCCCCGCGTCGGGCTCCGAGAACCCCTGGCACCAGCGCTCCACACCGCGCAGCAGATCGCTCAGGTGCCGCTGCGCCAGATGCGGCGCGTACACGCTCAGCATCGGGACCAGCGTCTCGACGGTGAGGTACGACTCGGGGATCGGCACTCGCCGCCGGCCGAGCTCGTCGTACACGACCGCGCGATGGCGCGCGTCCCCGCCCAGGCCGCCGAGCGCCTCCGGCCAGCCGTGGCGCACCCATCCGTCGGCGAACAGCGCCTCTTGCAGCTCCTGCTGCACGGCGACGATGTCGGCGAGCTCGAGCGAGAACACGTCGCGCTGGCGCGCGAGGAGCGCGGCACGATCGTCGAGCCAGTCGGCCAGCGCGCGCCGGAACGCTTCCAGGTCGAGGAGCACTTCCTCGGTCATCACGCCAGTGTGGCTTGACTTGACAGCATCGTCAACTTCGGGAAGCGTGGCGCGAGTGCCGTCCCTCCGACACGTGGACACCTGCTTCGGCTGCAGCGCGACCAGCCCGACCGCGCTCGGCATCCGCGTCACCTCGTCGGCCGATGGTGCCGAGGGACGGGTGCGCTTCGACGACGGCAGCGAGGGCGCACCCGGGCTGGTGCACGGCGGGCTGCTGGCGACGCTGGCCGACGAGGTGATGGGGTACGTGCAGCAAGGCGGCAACGCGGTGCGGCTGACCACCGAGCTGACCATCCGGTACCGGCGCCCGACTCCCCTGGGCACGGAGCTCGTCTGCCGCGCCCGCTCGACCAGCTCGACCGACCGCCGCTTCCACGTGCACGCCGAGATCAGTCGTGCCGACGACGGAACGGTCGTCGCCGATGCCGACGCCACCTACGTGGTCATCCCGCGGAAGGAGCAGCCGTGACGGTCAAGGTGACCATCGATCCCACCCGCTGCCGGGGCCACGCGCTGTGCCTCGGACGGGCACCCGATGCGTTCGAGTTCCTGGACCTCGAAGATCGGTCTCAGGTGCGCCCCGGCGCCGACCAGGTGCCCATCGAGCTGCTGCTGGCCGCCGAGCGTGAGTGCCCCGAGCGCGCCATCACCGTGGAGGTGGACCCGTCATGACGACCACCGATCGTCACGAGATCGACTTCGACCACCACTCGTCCGAATTCCGCGACCAGTGCCCCGCGGTCATCGCCGGGCTCCACGCAAGTGGGCGGCCGCTGGGTTGGTCCGACGCGCACGGTGGCTTCTGGGCGATCTACGGCTACGACGCGCTCTACGACGCGGTGCAGGACGCCGCGCTGTTCAGCTCCGCGCACAGTGCGACCGAGCCGAAGGGCGTGCCGCGCTCCACTCAGGACGATCCGCTGATCCCGATCGACATCGACGGTCCGGTCGTCCACGAGTACCGCCGCGTCGTGCTCTCCTGGTTCTCCCCGGGCGGCGCCAAGGCACTCGAACCGCGCATCCGCGAGCTCACCACCGAGCTCATCGACGCGTTCGTCGAACGCGGGCACACGGACCTGAGCCAGGAGCTCTTCACCCCACTCCCCGCCCGGCTCATCCTCGAGATGCTCGGCTGGGACGCCGACCGGTGGCCCGAGTGGATCGAGTGGATCCACTCGACGGTGCACGACCGCACCGAGCACCCGGAGCGCGCGGTCGACGCGGTCACGAACATCTTCAGCAACATCGGCGCCGAGATCGTCGCCCGCCGCGCCGACCTGGGCGACGACCTCTTCAGCGACATCCTGCGCGCCGAGGTCGACGGCGCGCCGCTCACCGACGAGCAGGTGATGAGCTACGGCTTCCTGCTGCTGCTGGGCGGCATGGACACGACCGCAGGGCTGACCGGCAACGTGATCGTCGAGCTCGATCGCCGGCCCGAGCTGCGCCAGCAGCTCATCGACGATCCGGCGCTCATCGGCGCGGCGACGGAGGAGTTCCTGCGCCACGACAGCCCGTCGTTCGGGCTCTACCGGACCGTCACCCGTGACGCCGTCTTCCACGGCGAGCAGCTGCGCCGGGGTGACCGGGCCATCCTGATGTTCCCGGCCGCCGGCCTCGATCCCGCCACGTTCGAGGATCCCGACACGATCGACTTCGTGCGCACGTCGAACCGGCATATGGCGTTCGGGCTCGGCGCGCACCGCTGCCTCGGTTCGCACCACGCGTGGATCATGTTCCGCGTCATGCTCGAGGAGGTGCTCGCGCGGCTTCCCGACTTCCGCATCGCCGGATCGATCGTGCGCTTCGAAGACGCCGGCGACGTGTACGCCGTGCGTGAGCTGCCGGTCGCGTTCACGCCCGGCCCCCGCCGCACCCCGGCCTGAACCCGGAGCAAGGACCATGGACGCACACGACCTCGTCCTCATCAGCGTCGACGACCACATCGTCGAACCACCCGGGATGTTCGCCGAGCACTGGCCGGCAAAGTACGCGGGCCGGGCCCCGCGCATCGTCGTCGGTGACGACGGCGGCGACATCTGGGAGTTCGAAGGCGAGCGCGCGCCGAACGTCGGACTCAACGCAGTGGCGGGGTGCCCGCCCGACGAGTACAACCTCGACCCCACCGAGTACACGCAGATGCGACCCGGGTGCTTCGACGTGCACGAACGCGTGCGCGACATGAGCGCCGCCGGTGTGCTCGCGGGGCTCAACTTCCCGACCTTCCCGCACTTCTGCGGCCAGTTCTTCGGACGCATCGCCGACAAGGACGTCGCCCTCGCTGCCGTGCGCGCGTACAACGACTGGCACATCGACGAGTGGGCCGGCGCCTACCCGGATCGGTTGATCCCGCTATCGATCCCGCCACTGTGGGATCCGCAGGCGATGGCCGACGAGATCCGGCGGGTCAGCGCGAAGGGCTGCCACGCGGTGACGTTCTCCGAGAACCCGGCGAAGCTCGGCCTCCCCAGCTACCACACCGAGCACTGGGACCCGTTCTTCGCCGCGTGCGTCGACGGCGCGGTGACGGTGTGCCTGCACATCGGCTCCTCGTCGTCGATGGTCGTGACCGCACCCGACGCGCCGCCCGAGGTGATGATCTCGCTCACGCCGGTCAACAGCTTCACCGCGATCACCGACATCCTCTTCTCGGGCGTCTTCCGGCGCTTCCCCGGCTTGCAGATCGCGATGTCGGAGGGCGGCATCGGCTGGATCCCGTACGCGCTCGAACGAGCCGACTACGTGACCCGTCACCACCACGCGTGGACCGGCACCGACCTCGGCGGGAAGCTGCCGAGCGAGCTCTTCCACGAGCACTTCTGGACCTGCTTCATCGACGACGCCGCTGGCCTCGAGCAGCGCGACCGCGTCGGTGCCGACCGGATCATGTGGGAGATGGACTACCCGCACTCGGACTCGACCTGGCCCAATGCGCCCGAACAGCTCTGGGCGAGTCTGCGTGCACTCCCCCAGCCGGCCATCGATGGCATCAGCCACGCGCACGCGATGCGCGCGTTCTCGTTCGATCCGTTCGCGCACCGTCCGCGCGAGCAGTGCACGGTGCGCGCACTGCGCGCCGAGGCCGACGACGTCGACGTCGAGATCAAGAGCATGGGTCGGCGCAAGGCGGAAGCCGACGGCGGCACGCTCTCGGCGCGGCTCGCGGCCGTTGCCGCGAAGGGCGCGCCCGCCGACGCCGGCTGAGCCCGGATCGCATTCGTGCCCGATCCCATCGCGCGACACCTCACCCACGGGTGCCGCGTCGCGATCGCCGACGGGTGCGGCGCGCCGACGGGGCTCGCCGCCGAGCTCTCGTGCGCGGCGCGCGCGGTCGACGGTGTGCGTGTGCTCCTCGGGTGGACGCTCACTTCGTCGATCGACGTCTCGGACGCCACCGCGTTCCCCGACGTCCGCACGGTGATGGGCGGGTACGCGCTCCGCAACCCCCTGCGCGAGGGAAGGGTGCACTCGTTGCCGGTCCGGCTGGGCAGCGTGCCCGCGATCCTCGCCGCCACGTGGCGCCCCGACGTCGTCGTCGCCGCGCTCCGGCCCGGTGCGCACGGCCTCGTCTTCGGCAGCGAGGTGGGCTGGATGCGCGCCGCGGTGGAGACCGGCGCGACCGTGCTCGCGCAGGTGAACCACGGACTACCCGACGCGACCGACGGCGTGCCGGTGCCGGCCGAGCAGATCGTCGTCGTCGACGAGGTCGAGCGTCCACCACATCAATTCACGGGCGCGCCTGCAGGCGTCGACGCGCTCGCGATCGCCCGCCACGTCGCCCGACTCGTCCCGGAGGGCGCTGCACTCCAGTACGGACCGGGCACCATCGCCGACGCCGTCCTCCGCGCGATCGACGTGCCGGTGCTGATCGACTCAGGATTGGTGGGCGACGCCGTCCTCGACCTCGACGCCCGCGAGCTGCTCCTCGGCACGCCGCGGGGCGCCTACCTCGCCGGAACCGACGCGCTCTACGACTGGAGCCACGAGCGCGGCGTGGTCGAGCGCGTCGAAGTCACCCACGACGTGAGTCGCCTGGCCGGTCACGACGCGTTCGTCGCCATCAACACCGCGCTCGAGATCGACGCGGTCGGGCAAGTGAACGTCGAACGCGTCGGTGACCAACCGGTCGGCGGGATCGGCGGCCACGCCGACTTCGCGCTGGCCGCGTCGCGATCGCGCCACGGCGTCAGCATCATCGCCCTGCCCAGCACCCACCGCTCGATCCCAACGCTGGTCGACGCGCTGTCGGCGCCCACCACGACACCGCGCGCCGACGTCGACGTCGTCGTGAACGAGCACGGCGCCGTCGACCTCCGTGGCCTCGACGACCGCGACCGCGCTGCCGCGCTGCGCGAGCTGTGGGCAGCAGGAACTTGACATTTACGTCAAGTTTCTAGTTACATCGTTCGAACTGCCCACGCGCGCGGCTCGGGACAACGCCGCATCTGGAGTCATCATGACGAAGCCCGACTTCCCCGTCTTCGACGCCGACAACCACCTCTACGAGAGTCCGACGTGGCTCGAGTACCTTCCCCGCCGCTACGCCCGCGACATCCAGTTCGTCGAGGTCCGCGGCCGCACTCGCCTCGCGATGAAGGGCAAGCTCACCGAGTTCATCCCGAACCCGACCTTCGAACGCGTCGCGCGCCCGGGCGCGCACATCGCCTTCTACTCCGGCAACAACCCGGAGGGTCTGAGCCTCCGGGAGATGAGCGGGCAGCCGATCGACTGCGTGCCCGCGTTTCGTGATCCCGCGGCACGCGTCGCGCTCATGGACGAGCTCGGTGTCCACCGCACGCTCATGTTCCCGACGATCGCCAACCTCATCGAGTACACGGTCGCCGACGACCCCGACCTCACCCATGCCGCGGTGCACGCGATCAACCAGTGGCTGCTCGACCAGTGGACCTTCGACTACCAGGGCCGGATCTTCGCCACTCCGGTGATCACCCTGCCGATCGTCGAGGAGGCCATCATCGAGCTCGAGTGGGCGCTGGCGAACGGGGCGAAGATCGTGCTCATCCGCCCGGCGCCGGCCAACGGGCTGCGGGGGCCGCGTTCGATCGCACTGCCGGAGTTCGACCCGATCTGGGCTCGGATCCAGGAGGCGAAGGTTCCGGTGGCGATGCACGCGTCGTTCCCTCCGCTCACGAGCTACTACGAGACGTGGGAGCCGGGTACGGGTGACAGCGCGTTCAAGCCGAGCCCGTTGAAGCAGTTGCTGCTGCAGCACCGTGAGGTCGAGGACGCCATCGCCGCGATGATCTGCCAGGGTGCGCTGTCACGCTTTCCCGACCTGCGCATCCTGAGCGTCGAGAACGGCGCCGACTGGGTCGGCCACCTCCAGCACCAGCTCGACGCCACGTACCGCAAGATGCCGCAGGAGTTCACCGAGCATCCGGTGGAGGTGTTCCGGCGCAACGTGTACGTGAACCCGTTCTGGGAAGACGACGTTGCCGACGTCATCGAGCTCTGCGGCGTCGAGCACGTGCTGTTCGGTTCCGACTACCCGCATCCCGAAGGCCTCGCCGAGCCGCTCGACTATCTCGACACGCTGCGCGGCGCGCAGCTCGACGACACCACGATCCGCCAGGTCATGAGCACGAACGCCAACGCGCTGCTCGGCGTACCGATCGCCGCGTGAGCTCGATGCGTCCGGATCGCGGCGTGATTGCTATTTGCAAGCTATGCTTGCATTTCTCACGATCGATCGCGGTCGACGTCGTGAGGTGACTTGACGACTATGTCAAGTCTCGGTACCGTCTCGCCGTTGCTCACGCTCCAGCGAGTTGGCAGCGTGGCACATGCGGAAGCCGTTCGATCAACAGGGGGGCGTCGATGCGACGCAAGTTGTTGGTAGGAATCTGGTGCGTCGGGCTGCTCGTCGGCACCGCGCTCGCGACCGTGACCAGTGCAAGTGCCGGTGTGCCCGCGGCGGCATCTCCGCTCGGGACGCCGAAGAAGGCAACGGGTGCGGTGGTCACGCTCGGGTTCGTGTCCGACGGCAAGTCGGACGCCATCGACAACACGTCCGAGATCAAGGCCGCGCAGGCCGCAGTGAGCTACGCGAACAACTATCTCGGTGGGCTCGCGGGCCACAAGCTCGCGTTGAACGTGTGCGAGACGCACCAGACACCGTCCGGCGCGACCGACTGCGCTACGAACATGGTGCAGGCCAAGGTGCCGATCGTGATCACACCCGTCTCGGGTCAGTCGGGAACGATCTATCAGGGCATCAAGGCCTCCGGAATCGACTACCTGCAGTACGGATCGCTCGACCAGGGCGTGCTCGCTGGTTCGCCCGCGAATGTCTTCGTCCTCACGAACGGCATCGGCACCGCGCTCGCCGGTCCGGCGGGGATCGCCAAGGATGCGGGGGTCAAGAAGGCCGGGATCCTGGTGACCGACGTGCCCGCCGCGTCCGGGCCGGTCAAGCAGGCGGCACCGATCTTCTACAAGAACGCCGACGTCACCGCCGACGTGATCGTCATCCCGGTCGGCCAGGCCGACATGACGCCGCAGATCCAGGCTGGTATCAGCGGCGGTGACGGCGCGTTCGCCATGGTGGGCAACCCTGCGTTCTGCACCAGTGCGATCAAGGGACTCACCACCGTCGGCTTCAAGGGCCCCGTCACCGCGATCCAGCAGTGCGTGGACCAGACGAGCGCCAAGGCGACGAACGGCGGGTACAAGGGCGTCAACGTGCTGACGACGCTCAACTCGGCCAACAAGGAATACCTCCAGTACCTCGCGGTCATGAAGAAGTACGCCAAGGGTGTCGACACCGGTGGCGTCGCACCGGGCGGCTACGCGTCGGTCCTCGCTTTGGTGGCCGCGCTGCCGAACCTCACCGGTGACGTCAACGCGCAGACCATCTCCGCGGGGATGGCATCGATGGCGCCGACGCCTCTCCCGCTCGGTGGCGGCATCACCTTCCAGTGCAACGGGAAACAGGTCACCCTTGCGCCACCGATCTGCTCCACCCAGGTGCTGAAGGCCAAGTACACGGCGAAGGCGGTGCCGGTGGGCTTCAAGGTGTTCGACACGTCGGCCCTCACGAAGCTCGGTTGACCCCCCCAGGAGGCGAGACCCGAGCAGCAGGAGGACAATGGATCAGCATCTGATCTTCCTGCTGCTCGGGCTCGCCAACGGGGCGGTCTTCGCCTCGTTGGCGATGGCGTTGGTGGTGACCTACCGCAGCAGCGGGGTGCTCAACTTCGCCACCGGGACCATCGCGCTGTACGGCGCCTACACCTACGCGTTCCTGCGCCAGGGTCAGCTCCTCGTCTTGATCCCGGGGCTTCCCGAGAAGGTCGACCTCGGCTCCGACCTCTCCTTCTGGCCGGCAACCCTGCTGACGCTCGCGATCACCGCGCTGCTCGGTCTGCTGCTCTACCTGGTCGTGTTCCGGCCGCTACGGGCGGCGCCCGCGGTGGCCAAGGCGGTGGCGTCGATCGGGGTCATGGTCGTCATGACTGGGCTCATGTCGCAGCGACTGGGGACCGCTCCCGTGTCCGTCGACGCGATCCTGCCCACCAACGTCTGGACCCTCGGTTCCATCCGGATCTCGAGCGACCGCGTCTGGTTCGCCGCCGCGGTCCTCGGCATCGCGCTCGCGATCACGGCCGCCTTCCGCTACACCCGCTTCGGACTGCACACCCGCGCCGCAGCCGAGACCGAGAAAGGAGCCCTCGTCAGCGGCATCGCGCCCGATCGAGTCGCCGCCCTGAACTGGATGATCAGCGCCGCGGTCGCCGCGATCGCCGGCATCCTCATCGCGCCGATCGTCCCGCTCGTACCCGTCTCCTACACGCTGTTCATCGTCCCGGCGCTCGCCGCCGCGGTACTCGGACGGTTCCAATACGTGCTTCCAGCAGTTGCCGGTGGGCTCTTCATCGGGATGCTGCAATCGGAAGTGACGTACTTCCGGAGCCAGCACACCTGGTTGCCGGGCTCGGGACTGCCCGAGCTCATCCCGCTGATCCTGATCCTCCTGGTGCTGGTGGTGCGGGCCAAGCCGCTCCCGAGTCGCGGCGTCATCCTGCAGCGCACCCTCGGTCGCGCGCCGCGCCCGCAGCGCATCCTCGTGCCGACGGTGCTGGGAACGGTGGCCGGCGCGCTCGCCCTGATCCTGCTGCACAACAACTGGCGCGCCGCGATGGTGACGAGCTTCATCTTCGCCATCATCTGCCTGTCACTCGTCGTCGTGACCGGCTACGCCGGACAGGTGTCGCTGGCACAGCTCACCCTGGCCGGCGTCGCCGGGTTCCTGCTCGCGACGATGACGACGGAATGGTCGATCCCGTTCCCCATCGCGCCCATCCTCGCGGCACTCGGCGCAACCGTCGTCGGCGTGATCGTCGGTCTCCCGGCCATCCGCGTCCGTGGCCTGTTCGTCGCCGTGGTGACGCTCGCCATGGCCTACGCGGTGCAGGCCGTGTGGTTCCACAATTCCGACTACGTTCCGGCCGAAGGCAGGAACATCAGCGGGCCGAAGCTGTTCGGGCTCGATCTCCGTTCGCGAGTCGGCACCGACTATCCCCGGCTGGCGTTCTGCCTCGTCGTGCTCGGCGTGCTGGTGATCGTCGCCGTGTCCGTGGCGCTGCTGCGACGAAGCCGGCTCGGCTCCGCCATGCTCGCCGTGCGCGCCAACGAGCGCTCCGCCGCCGGCGCCGGCATCAACGTCGTGCGCGTCAAGATCCTCGCGTTCGCCATCGCCGCGTTCATCGCCGGCCTCGGCGGCGCCATGCTCGGCTACAAACAAGGCAACCTCACGTTCGACCCGTTCGACGTCCTCATCGGCATCGGCGTGTTCGCCACCGCCTACCTCGCCGGGATCACGTCCGTCTCCGGCGGCATCCTCGCCGGGATGCTCGCGGCCGGCGGCATCGTCTACTACGCGACCACCCAATGGCTCGACCTGGGCGACTGGTACGGGACGATCACCGGCGTCGGGCTCGTGCTCACCGTCGTGCTCAACCCCGAGGGCATCGTCGGGCCGATCCACGACATGCTCGAGAAGCGGCGGACCCGCCGCACCGCCACGGTCGTGTCGATGCCGACTCCGATGCGCGTCGTCGACACCGAGTCGGCGGCGACTCCCGATCCCGCGCTCCTCTCGCTCCACGACGTCCGCGTGGCGTACGGCGGCGTCGTCGCGGTCGACGACGTGAGCTTCGACGTCGCCGAGGGCAGCATCGTCGCACTCATCGGCCCCAACGGCGCCGGCAAGACCACGCTCCTCGACGCCATCAGCGGCTTCGCAGCCGCATCAGGGTCGATCCGACTGGGCGGGCGAGAGCTCGGTCGCCTCAAACCGCACCAACGGATCCGCGCGGGACTCGGCCGCACGTTCCAGCAGATCGAGCTCTACGACGACATGTCGGTGCACGAGAACATCGCGGTGGGGCTCGCGGGGCGAGAGGGGAAGCGCGCCTCGCAGGCCGACCTCGAACGCGTCCTGCAGCTGCTCGAGCTCAACGAGGTCGCCGAACGGCCGGCCGGTGAGCTGTCACAGGGACAACGTCAGCTCGTCTCCATCGCGCGCGCCCTGGTCGGCAACCCGCGCGTCGTCCTCCTCGACGAACCCGCCAGCGGGCTCGACACCGTGGAGAGCCAATGGCTCGGCGAGCGCCTCCGCCGAGTCCGCGACAGCGGCGTCACGATCTTCATGGTCGACCACGACATGCACCTCGTGCTCAACCTGTGCGAGCAGGTCCACGTGCTCGACTTCGGCGTGCTGATCGCGAGCGGCACGCCCGCGGTCGTGAAGTCGGACCGCCGTGTGGCCGAGGCCTATCTGGGCAGCACCCATGGCGAGCAGGCGACGGTGACCGGATGAACGAGCGCGTCGGTCAGGCACCGGCTTCACCGGCGGCGCCGCTCTTCGAGTGTCGCGACCTCATGGCGGGATACGGGCACGTCAACATCGTCCGGCCGTTCGATCTCTCGGCCAACGCCGGGACCGTCGTCGCCATCCTCGGACCGAACGGCGCGGGCAAGACCACGCTGCTCTCGACGCTGTGCGGACTGCTGCCGCGCCAGCAGGGCACAGTGCACGTCGCGGGCCACGAGCTCAAGAGCGGGCGCGCCGCTGCGGCGTCACGAGCAGGCCTCGTGCTGGTCCCCGACGACCGCGCGCTGTTCCCGTCGCTGAGCGTGCGCGACAACCTCCGCGCCGCGTGCGCGCGCCGGAGCGATCCGACCGACGAGATGCTCGAGCTGTTCCCCGCGCTCCGTCCCCGCTGGAAGCTCCATGCCGGAGCGTTGTCGGGTGGCGAGCAGCAGATGCTCGCGATGGCTCGCGCGTTGGTGCAGCGGCCGAAGGTCCTCCTGGTCGACGAGATGAGCATGGGACTCGCACCGTTGGTCGTGGAGCACCTGCTTCCCGTAGTGCGGCGCATCGCCGACGACAACGGCGCGGTCGTCGTGCTCGTCGAGCAGCACGTCGGACTGGCCCTCGAAGTCGCCGATGAAGCCCTCGTCCTCGTCCACGGCGAGGTCGCGCTCCGCGGCCGTGCCCGCGATCTCCAGCGGACCCCGGACGTCCTCGAGGACGCGTACCTCGGCGGCGGCGGACCGACGAACCCGACGCCCGCGCCGTGACGGCCGGCTCCCGGCTGGTGGGCGTTGAGGGTCTCGAACCCCCGACCTCACGTCCCTGACACGTCGTCATTTCGTTGCGGGAGGAAGCATGAACGGGAGGACGGCATGAAGTGGGGCATCGTCTATGCCAGCACCTCGTTTCCGGAGCCTGACCGCGCCGTGGCGATGGCGACCGCGGCCGAGGCGGCCGGGTTCGAGTCGCTGTGGTGCCCGGAGCACGTGGTGGTGCCGGTGGGTCGGGACGCCACCCCGTACCGGGGCTCGCTCGACGGCAAGATGGATCGGGTGTGGCGGCGGGGAGGGCTCCCCGACCCGCTCATCTGGCTGGCGTTCGTGGCCTCGCACACGACGACGATCCAACTCGGCACGAACGTCGTGATCGTCCCCGAGCACCAGCCCGCCGTGTTGGCCAAGTCGGTGGCGACGCTCGACGCCCTGTCCGGGGGCCGCGTCCAGCTCGGCGTCGGCGTCGGCGAGCTGCCCGAGGAGTACGGCGCCGTGGGCATGGAGTTCACCAACCGGGGTCAGAGGATGGACGAGTACCTCGAGGCGATGCGGCTGCTCTGGGAGGAGGAGGTGGCGTCGTACCACGGCCAGTTCGTCGCGTTCGACGAGGTGCGGTGCGACCCCAGCCCGCCCCGGGGCACGGTGCCCATCCACGTCGGTGGGACGTCATCGGCGGCCATCCGGCGGGCCGTCCGCGTCGGCGACGGCTACTTCCCGTACGTCGGGCCGCAGCACGACTTCGTTCCCGAGCTTCGCCGGATTCTGGCCGACGTCGACGCCGAGTGCGATCGGGTGGGTCGCGACGTCGACGAGATCGAGATCACAGTCGGCGGCGCCCGCACCGCCGAGGAGGCGGCGGCCATGGCCGAACTCGGTGTCGACCGCTGCACGATCGCCATCCGCGCGAAGGAGATGCCCGAGGTGCGCGACGAGCTCGCCCGCTTCGGGACCGAGGTCATCGAACCGACGACGGAGCTGTGAGATGGGTGTGCTGGACGGCAAGGTCGCCATCGTCACCGGGGCCGGTCAGGGCGTGGGCCGCGGCATCGCCCTCGCGCTGGCCAAGGATGGCGCGCGGGTCGCGCTGCTCGGGCGGACGGTGTCGAAGTGCGAGACGGTAGCGGCCGAGATCGCCGCCGTCGGCGGCGAGGGACTGCCCCTCGCTTGCGACGTCGAGCACCGCGACCAGATCGAAGCGAGCGTCGCCCGGGTGGTCGACGAGTGGGGTCGCATCGACGTGCTGGTGAACAACGCCCAAGCGATGACGTACCTGTCGATCCGCAAGCTCACCGACGACGACATGGAGTCGATGTGGCGCTCCGGCCCCCTCGCGTGCTTCCGGCTGATGCAGGCCTGCTTCCCCTACCTGCGCGACTCGAAGGGCAGCGTGATCAACATGGGCTCGGGGTCGAGCATCCTGCCCCACCCCATGATGTCGGGGTACGCCATGGCCAAGGAGGCGGTGCGCACATTGTCACGGGTCGGCGCGATCGAGTGGGGCCGCTACGGCATCCGCGTCAACGCCATCTGCCCGCTCGCCGACTCGCCCGGTGCCACCAACTTCGACGACTCGACCGGCGCCTACGACGCGGTGACAGCCCAAGTGCCGCTCGGCCACTGGGGTGACGCCGAGTCCGACATCGGCCGCGGTGCCGTCTACCTCGCCGGCCCCGACGCCAAGTTCATCACCGGCACCACCCTCATGATCGACGGCGGCTACAACTACCTCCGGTGAGCGCATCAGGCCCTCACAGCACGGCGGGCGGCTCGTCCTCGAGCGCCGGATCCCGACCGCAAGGTCGTAAGCCTGCCTCGCTTCGACGAGCGATGCGCGCGCCCCGCGACCGCCGCCTGGTGCCGACGCTCTTCGCGCACGCCGGCTACATGGCGAAGCTGTGGGAACAGTTGGCGTGGGGCATGACTCTCGTGATCAGCCCGACGCCGTGGCCCGCCGCCGCGACAGTCATGGCGCAAGGTGCCACGTACTACTTCGAGGCGCAGGCCGAGCTCCTCGCCGAGGCGCTCGATGCCATGACCGAATGGATCGCAGCCGCGTGACCATGCGCGACTACCTCGGGTTGCGCTCGACCGACGACCCGAATCGCTGGCAGCTCGAGCTCACGCCCCGCGTGCTCACACCCACCGGCGCGATGCACGGCGGGGCGGCACTCGCCGCGACCGTCGAGGCACTCGAGGTTGCGACCGCTCGACCGCTCGTATGGGCCACCGCGCACTACCTGACCCACGCGGGACCCCGCGGTCTGCTCGACGTCGACGTGTCGATCGAGGTAGCCGGGCACCAAACCACGCAGGCGCGCGCCGTGCTGCACCTCGGCGACGTCGAGGTGCTCCTCACCGTCGCGTCGCTCGGCATGCGGGGTGAGACGAGCCCGGGCCGATGGGTGCAGCCCTCCCTCGCGCCGGGGCCCGGCGACGCACGCCGGTTGCCGCCGGCGCCGCCAGGCACCGAGTCGGTGCTCGACCACTACGACATCCGCATGGCCACGGGACGAATGGGCGACGAGCTCGACGGCACTCGCGGCCCCGGTCGTTCCGTGCTGTGGTGCCGACTGCCCGACGGTCGCCGTCCCGTGAGCGCGGGTGACGTCGCGTTCATCGGAGACCTGGTGATGCTCGGCCTCTCCGACGCACTCGGCACGCCGACCACCGCCAACAGTCTCGACAACACGATCCGCATCGTGGAGCGCGCGCCCACCGAATGGGTGCGGCTCGACGTCCGGATCGACGCGACCGCGCACGGGTACGCCCACGCCGGCGCGCACCTCTGGACCGACGACGGCGTGCTCCTGGGCATGGCGACCCAGACGCTGGTCGTGCGCGCGGCCGGGCCGCACGGACAATCGACGCGCACGACGCGCCGCATCGTCGGCGACGCCTGATCGACTGACACCGACCCGACATCTCCGCGTCGTTACGAGCCAGGAGCACACGGCACCTAGAACGGGCCAACTGGTCCGGACGTGCACCCTGGGGGGAATTTTCGATGGCACGCAAGTCCACACGGCAGGCGCTCGTGCTCCTGTGCCTCATCGCGATGTTCGGGGTCGGGACGGTCGGAATCGGCACCGCGGCCGCGGCCACGAACGGGACCATCAAGAACGAGGGTCCGTGCGACAAGAAGTTGAGCGAGGTGAAGGTCGGATCGATCATTCCCGGGTCCAACCCGACGCTGGACCTGCAGGATCAAGCGGACGCGCTGGTCACGTCGGCGAAGGTCTTCAACAAGAAGTACAAGGGCATCGGCGGTCACTGCATCGCGGTCGACTGGTGCGACCCGAAGGTCGACCCGAAACGCGGCAGCGGATTGCGCCCGAAAGATCGCCAACAGCGACGCAGTTGCGACGCTCAATGACACGACACCGAACGGAGGCGACTCCGTTGTCGAGATCCTCAAGAACGTGGGTGTCCCCCGCGTCGACGTCAGCCCCGGGACACCTGAGCTCAAAGATCCGAACTCGTACGCGATCGGAGCCGGCGGCGCCGGCACCACGTTCATGATGGTCCCACCGTTGACCCGCGCAGGGGTCAAGAAGATCTGGATGATTGCAGTCGACAACCCGCAGATCGCCGCGTTGGCGAGCATCATGGGCACGATGGCGAAGGCCTACGGAGCCGAGATCATCGGCGTCTCCAAGGTCCCCGCCGGCACGACCGACTTCCAGCAGTTCGTGCTCGCGGCACAGGACGGCGGCGCGGAGGGCGTGATCATGCCTCTCGGCAACAACGAGGCCGTGCAGGTGATGCAGGCCGCGCAGCAGTTGGGCTCCAAGTTGAAGTTCTCGGTGAGCCTCGGGACCTTCGGCGCCAAGGACATCAAGGATCTCGGCGCGATCGGCAAGCAGATGTACTTCAACGCCGAGATCCCGCCCGCGACCGCGAGCACGAAGACGTGGCCGGTACTGAAGAACATGACGGCTGACATCGCGTCGGACGGTTCGAAGAACAACGAGCGCGACAAGCTCAAGAGCAGCCCGATGCGCTCGTGGCTCGCGCTGTGGCACCTCAAGACGATCATGGAGCACTCCGCCGACCCGAACACGATCACGCGGCAGTCGGTGACCGAAGCGATGAACTCGGCGACCGGAGTCGACTCGTTCGGTCTGATGCCTGCGTGGACCCCGAACCAGCCCAGCAACATCCTCGGTGGCCTCTTCTCGCGGGTCTCCAACCCGTGGTACTACAACGTGAGGTGGGACGGGAAGCAGTTCGTCATCGACAAGAAGCTGCTGAACGTCGCCGAGGAGCTTTCGGGCAACAAGGACTACGCGCAACCCACATCGTGAGGCGCGTCGCGGAACCTGGGCGCGCCAGGACGGTGGATGCGTCATGACGAACTTCCTGCAGGTGCTGCTCACCGGGCTGGGGCTCGGGTCGGCGTACGCGCTGTTCGCGCAGGGTGTCGTCCTCATCTACCGCGGGTCGGGCATCGTCAACTTCGCCCAGGGTGCACTGGGGATGCTGGCGTCGTACGTCACGTTCTACGAGCTACGCACCACCAATTCGTGGCCGATCGGCCTGGCGATCGTGGGCGGCATCGCCGCCGCCGTGCTCGTGGCGCTGTTGTTCCAGGCGGTGGTCCTGCGCCTGCTCACGAACGCGGCCCCGATCGTCCGGCTCATCTCCACCCTCGGACTGCTCATCGTCGTCCAGGCCGCGGTCGAGCTGCGGTACGGCGCGTCGAACATCCCGGTGCAGCCTTACCTCCCGCACGACGTCTTCCGATGGGGTGACGTCGTCGTCCAGGAACAGGTGCTCTACATCATCGGCATCACGTGCGTGATCACCGCGGTGCTGTGGGCGCTCGCTCGGTACACCCGCGTCGGGCTCGCCATCAGTGCCGCCGCGCAGAACGAGCGTGCGGTGCAGACCATGGGCTGGTCCCCCACCAAGCTCTCGGCACTCACCTGGGGAGTCGGCGCCGGCCTGGCCGGCATCGCCGGCGTGCTCATCGCACCGCTCACCCAGTACAGCCCGCTGCAGTCCATCTTCAGCGTCGGGTGGGCGGTGATCGGCGGCCTCGGGTTCGCCATCGGGGCCGTGTTCTCCGCGCCGAATGCGATCGGCGGGCTCGGAACCAGGATCATGGACGACGTCCTCGGCGTCGGTGAGTGGGACATCCTCGTCGGCGGCGCGATCCTCCTCTTGATCATCGTGGTGCAACAGGACGGCATCGCCGAGTACGTGACGCACGCGCTGCGTCCGATCTTCCTTCGACTGCATCTGATCGCGCGAGCGCGCGACGACGCTCCACTGCGCCCACTCGCCCCCGAGCCGGTTCCCCCCGCCGCGCTGACCGTTGCGGACCTCACGGTCCGCTTCGGCGGCGTGGTCGCGGTCGACGACGTGAGCTTCGACGTGCAACCCGGCGAGGTCGTCGGGCTCATCGGTCCCAATGGCGCCGGCAAGACGACGATCATCGACGCCGTCACCGGCTTCGTGAAGCCCGCGCAGGCGCGGATGAGCCTCGGCGAACGCTCCATTGCGGGGTGGTCGCCGGCCAAGCGAGCCCGTAGCGGGTTGCGTCGTTCGTTCCAGTCCCTCGAGCTGTTCGACGACGTGAGCGTCGAGGAGAACATCCGCGCCGGCGCCGACGCCCCCACGCCGGCGTCATGGCTCACGGATCTGTTCTGGCCCGGCCGTCACGATCTGCCCTCGACGGCGGTCTCGGCGATCCAGGAATTCGAGCTCGGTCCGCACCTCCGCCAGAACCCGGACGAGCTGCCGTACGGACGCCGCCGCTTGGTCGGGATCGCGCGCGTGGTCGCGTCGGGACCGTCGGTGATCATGCTCGACGAGCCTGCCGCGGGCCTCGACGAGACCGAGAGCCGCGAGCTCGCCTCGCTGATCCGGCGCATGGCCGACGAACGACGTATGGGCGTGCTGCTCGTCGAGCACGACGTCGATCTCGTGATGAACACCTGCGACCGAATCGTCGTCATCAACTTCGGGCGCGTGATCGCCGAGGGCACACCAGCCGACGTCCGTGCGAATCCTGTAGTGCGCGACGCGTACCTCGGAAGCGGCGACGCCAACGAGGAATTGGCGACCATGACGGCAGACGCCGCCGATCCCGCGGTGCGAACATGATCGTCACCACGACCGCGACGCCACTCATCGAGTGCCGCGGGCTGTCCGCCGGTTACGGCCCGCTCGCCGCGATCCGCGATGTCGACCTCCAAGTGCAAGCCGGCGAGGTGGTCGCGCTCATCGGTCGCAATGGCGCGGGCAAGTCGTCGACGCTGTTGGCACTGTCCGGAGCTCTCTCGCCGATGGCGGGCGAGGTGCGATGGATGGGCGAAGTCACCACCGCGCCATTGCACACTCGCTGCAAAGCGGGCCTGAGCTATCTCACCGAAGAGCGCTCCATCATCATGAACATGAGCGCAGCGGACAACCTGCGCCTCGGTGGCGTCGTGAGCGACGACGCGGTGGCGCTGTTCCCCGAGCTCGCGTCACTCCTCAAACGAACCGCCGGCGCTGTCCGCGCGCTCGACTGTCGAGCGCTCCGAACTCGAACGACTGAGGCGGAGGAGCGAATGGCCGGTGGGCCTGAAGCTCAGCTTCCGATCGTGAGACCGGGAGCTCTCGTTGCGAAGAGCTGCTTCGCGAACAGGTCGCCGAGCTTGGCCGCCTCCCAGCGCTTGCCTCCGGCGCTGATCGAGCGCACGACGTGCCACCCCTCGACGACGGCGAGCTCCTCACGGACACAGCGGATCACCTGACCGCTCACATGGCCCGCCTCGGGGCTGGCCAACCAGGCGACCACCGGGCTGGAGTTCGACGGGTCCATCGGATCGAAGCCGTCGGGATCACGCTCATCCGCCTCGAGCGGGCTGCCGTCGAATCCGGCGCTGCCGGCCGACAGACGGGTGACGCCGCCCGGGCTGATGGCGTTGACCGTGACCCCGATGCCGGCCAGCTCCAGGCTCGCCGTCAGAGTGAGGCCCACGAGCGCGGCCTTGGCGGCGGAATAGTTCGTCTGGCCGAAATTGCCGAGCAGCCCGGCACCCGACGTCGTGTTGATGACGCGTCCGTAGACCTGGCCGAGATCGCCCTCCTTCGCCTGCTTCCGCCACTGGCGGGCGGCGGCGCGGGTGGTGAGCCACGAGCCGCGGACGTGTACGCGCATCACCAGGTCGAAGTCGTCCGCGGACATGTTCCAGATGGCTCGGTCGCGAACGATCCCGGCGTTGTTGACCACGATGTCGAGACGGCCGAAGTCGCTGAAGGCCCGGTCCACCATGGCGGTGGCCTGGTCCTCGTCTCCGACGTCTCCGAAGTCGGCGATGGCCTTACCGCCGCGTTCGTTGATGACGGCAACGACGCTGCTCCGCGTCGCGACCCTTGCCCTCGCCGTGGACCGAACTGCCCAGGTCGTTGACCACGACCGTGGCGCCCTGCGCCGCCAGCTCCAGGGCGTGTCCACGGCCGATGCCGTGTCCGGCGCCGGTCACCAGCGCGATCTTTCCGTCAAGCAAGCCAGGCACTCTTCGTCTCCTTCTGATCGCCGGGCCGGATCGTGTCGTTCATCGCAGCCATCCTGAGGAGTACTGGGCCTCTTGTGCTCTCTTGATGCCCGCGACTCCCTCGGTCTGGCGAATGTCCGCGAAGCTTCGACCATCTGGAGCAGTTGCGCGAGCGCTGTGAGCCTGAGTGAGGGCATCGTGGGGGAGGCCGACGAGCCGTGCGGCCGCGTCCCCCGACGCATCGGCGACTGCATCGACCGTTCTCTTGTTCAGTACGACGGCTTCGCGCGGAAGCCGGGCGATCCGCTGGCACAAGTCTCTCGCCCGGCCGAGTAGCTCCTCCTCAGGCTCCACGCTGAGGACCAAGCCGATGCTCCGCGCCTGATGGGCGTCGATCAACTCTCCCGTCGTGATCAGGAATTTCGCCCACTGGCGGCCAACGGTGGTGACCAACGGACTCACTCCGGCAAGACCCATGCGGCCCTCCGGGAATCCCAAGCGGGCAGTGTCGGCCGCGACGACGAAGTCGCAGGCGGCGACGAGCTGCATCGCCGCCCCGAGGCAGTACCCGTGCACCGCCGCCACCACCGGAAGGGTCGCCCCGCGAATTCGATCGTGGAACCGCTCCACACGCTCGAGGAACTGGTTGTGCTCGAAAGGTGTCTCCCGCGGCGCGTTCCCGGCGAGGTCGCCTCCGGCGGAGAACGCTCTTCCCGCGCCCCTGATCAGCACGCATCCGATCGCCTCATCGGCCTCTGCGTCGCCGAGCGCCCAAAGGATCTGATCCCGCGTCCCACCATCGCGGGCAGAGATCGGGTTGAGCCGATCAGGTCGGTCCAACGTCACCTCGGCCACTCCGTTGGCCTTCTCGTAGCTGATCTCGTCGAGATGCACCGACCGGTCGCTCCCTCAGGTGACTGAACGTCGTGACGAATCGCACTGCGACGGGTCCGGCACCGCGAGCTGATCCCCGCGGCTCGCCAAGCGGCCACTCCCTGAGGGGCCACCGGCAGTGAGCGCAGGTCGTGAAAGAGCGCCTTGGGGCTGTATTCGTGCTTCGATCCCGGAACCAGATCGATGCGAGGTGTCAGCGCACAGAGCAACTCGAGGGCGACTCGGATCTCGAGGCGCGCCAGCGGCGCCCCCAGGCAGAGATGCGGGCCTCGGCCAAATGCCAGATGGCGTTCGGCTCCTTGGCGATCCACCCGGAAGTCGTCGGCATCGGCTCCGAATTGGACGGGATCGTGATTTGCGGATGCGAAGCACATCATGATCGGGGACCCAGCTGGAACGTCGAACTCGCCGACCTTCGTGTCGACCTTGGCAACCCGACGGTGGCTCAGCACGCTGCCGTCGAAACGCAGGATCTCCTCGGTCGCGTTCGGTATCAGCTCGGGTTCAGCCAGGAGCCGCTCCCACTGGTCGCGGTTCCGGAGGAGCGCCAAGAGGCCGTTGCTCAACGAACTGGATGTCGTCTCCTGACTTGCCAATGCCATCGAGTAGATGATGTTGACGATGTCGGCCTCGTTCAGCTGCTCCGGCCTCTCGCGCGAGAGGCGGATCAGGTCGCTCGTGAGGTCCTCGTGCGGTTCCGCGTCACGGGCTGCGACGTGGCCCTCCACGTATTTCCACATGGAGAGCACAGCCTCGGCGGCCGCGACCTGGTCTTCCTCGGGCGTTCGACCATAGGTCAACAGCGCGCGGGTATCACCCCACTCCTTCAGGATGTCGGAATCAGACGCGGGAAAGCCGAGCAGGTTGAAACCAGCGAAGCTGGCAAGAGGGAACGAGAACCTCTCCACGAAGTCGATGACGGGTTCATCTCGAAAACCAAGTATGAGGTCCTGCGCGTACGCGCGAAGGCCTGCTTCCAATGACCGGAGTCGGCTGGGCGTCATCACCGACAGGACGGCCTTGCGCATCGGGGCGTGACGCGGGGGGTCGGCGTTGTTGAGCGTCGGAACCCGGGTGAAGCCGTTGTCGAGGACCCGTTGTGCTGCCGGACAGAGTTGCACGAGCGGCGAGGAGGCGTTCGCAGCCGACCAGGTGGTGCGATCCATGAGGATCTTCTCGACGTCCTCGTATCGCGTGACGATGTAGTGGCCGAGGGCAGGGAGGAAGAAGATGGGCTCTGCCGACCGGAGTCGTTCCAGCGAAGGGAACGGATCCTCGAGGACCGCCGGATCCAGCGGGTCGAAGTCGACAGCGACCGGACATTCGGGCATGTCAGACGCCGAGGATCATGGTGCCGTTCGAGCAGAACCACCCACCCGTGCCGCTCACGCACGCCAACCGTGCGTCGGGAACCTGACGTTCGCCGCACTCACCGCGCAGTTGACGGGTCGCCTCGACGAGGAGGAACAGGCCACGCTGACCCGGATGGCAGGCCGACAAGCCGCCGCCGTCGGTGTTCGTCGGCAACGCGCCGCCGACCCGCAGCCGTCCGTCCTCCACGAACGGGCCACCTTCGCCCTTGGCGCAGAACCCGAGATCCTCGAGCGTGATCAACAGCATGTAGGTGAAGGCGTCATAGAGCTCGCACACGTCGATCTCGGCGGGCGTCACGCCCGCCCGGGCGAAGGCGAGCCGACCGGCGACCGCCGCCGGACCGGTCGTGAAGTCGGGCCACTGGCTCATGGACACATGGGAGCCGTGCTCGCCCGTGCCCAGCACCCACACGGGCGGCTTGGCCAGGTCCGCGACCCGGTCCTCGGCCACCAGCACTGCCGCGGCGCCGCCGTCGGAGCGGATGCAGCACTGGAGCTTCGTGAACGGGTCGGCGATCATCGGGCCGGACAGCACGTCGTCGACCGTGATCGGGTCGCGGAACGACGCTTCCTCGTTCGGACCGGCGTTGGCCCGGGCCGACACTGCGACCTCGGCCAGCTGTTCCAGCGTGGTCCCGAACTCGTGCATGTGGCGGCGGGCGGCCATGGCGTACTTCGAGATCAGCGTGTGGCCGTACGGGACCTCCCACTGCAGCGGGCCGCGCGACCCCCAGTCGAGCGACGCGGTGCGCAACTTGTTGCGGAGGTCGGAACGAGCGGTCGAGCCGTACGTCAGCAGCACGACGTCGGCGTGACCCTCGGCGATGGCGTCCACCGCATGGGCCGCCATCACCTCCCACGCCGCGCCGCCGACCGACGTCGAGTCGATCCACCGCGGCTGCAGCCCCAGATACTCGCTCACGTCGATCGGTGCCATCGTGCCGAGCGCGGTCGATGCGACACCGTCGACGTCGTCTCGCGTCAGCCCGGCGTCGGCCAACGCCGCACGACTCGACCGGGCGACGAGCTCGAAGGGTGTCGACGGCCCGGTCCCGGCCAGCGCGACGCCGGCGATCGCCACCCGCCGCGCCATCAGACCGCCGCGGGCAGACGGATGAGCCGCGACCGTGCGTCGGCTCGGGAGGCAGTCACGGAGATCGATCGTAACGATGCCTTCATTTCGGCCTGATGTCCCATCCGGCGTGATGGAGTCATGCGTTCGTGCTCAGCTCCCCGCGCAGCTCACGCTTGAGTACCTTCCCGTAGGCATTGCGCGGCAGGGTCTCGACCTGTTCCCAACGTCGTGGGATCTTGTAGCCCGCCGAGCGCGACGCGGCAGTGCGCTTCGAGCGCGGCGGTGTCGAGCGGCGAACCGTCCCCGGCGGCGGGGACGACGACGGCGACGACCAGCTCGCCCCACAAGTCGTCGGGCACACCGACCACTGCGACATCGGCCACGTCGGGGTGGGCGCTCAGCACCTGCTCGACCTCGACCGCGTACACATTGGAGCCACCCGAGATGATCATGTCCTTGGTGCGGTCGAGGAGGTAGAGCAGACCGTCGTCGGAGATGCGCCCGAGGTCGCCGGTGTGGAGCCAGCCGTTGCGAAGCGTCTCGGCGGAGGCCTCGGGTCGGTTCCAGTAGCCGCTCATCACCGATGGACCGCGCACGACGACCTCGCCGACCGTGTCGGGCGGTGCCAGCTCGCCGTTCTCGTTCATGATCCGCACGTCGACGCCTGGACGGGCGCGGCCGGCCGAGCCGAGCGCGTCCGGGCGATGGTCCTGGCGACGGAGAACGGTGGCGGTCATCGGCGTCTCGCCCTGCCCGTAGAGCTGCACGAAGATCGACCCGAACCGATCGAGGGCTCGCTGCGTGGCCGCCGGCGTCATGGGTGCACCGCCGTAGACGACGTACTCGAGCGTCGGGAGGACGACGTCCGCGGGCGCGGCGTCCGTGAGCATGACGATCTGCGTCGGCACCATCCAGGTGTTGGTGACTCCGTGCTCGTCGACCAGGGCGAGCACGCCGGCCGGGTCGAAGCTCGGGGTCGGCGTGATGACCTGGTGCGCGGCGCGGGCGGTGGCCGCGATGGCGTGGAACCCCGCTCCGTGACTGAGGGGCGCGGCGTGCAGCGTCACGTCGGTTTCGTCGAGCGGCGTGAGGTCAGCCAGCCACGACACCGTCACGAAATGCAGGACCGCGTGTGACAGCATCGCTCCCTTCGGATGTCCGGTGGTGCCCGACGTGTAGAAGATCCAGGCGACGTCGCTGGGGTCCACGTCGGCCTCGTCGGGCGGAGGCGAACCTTCGAGGCGGTCGACGCCGACGACACCCACCGTCGCGGCGTTCCCGCTCGCGCCGGCTGCTGCCCTGGCGGTCTGCTCGTGCGCGTCGTCGGTGAGAACGACCGTGGCGCCGGCGTCACCGACCAGGAAGGCGAGCTCGTCGGTGGTCAGGCGCGCGTTGCACGGGACGACGGTGGCGCCCGACCTCCATGTGGCGAACATGGCGACGAGGTACTCGAGGCGGTTGTCCATGAACAGCGCGACGCGCGTGTCGCGTCCCGCGCCGACGGACCGCAGCCACCCGTCCATCGTCGCCGCTCGACGCTCGAGCTCGGCGTAGTCGATCGTCGTGTCCCGCCACGTCACCGCGGGTCGCTCAGGGAAGCACGTGGCAGCATGGCGAAGGAGGCCGGCGAGGTTCATCGGCGGTAGACGCTAGTGTCAGATTCTGTGACAGTCGAGGGTGTGCGCTTCGAGACGACCGGTGCAGTGGCAGTGTTGACGCTCGACCGCCCTGCCCGCCGCAACGCCATCGACTTCGAGAGCTGCGACGCACTGCGGACGTTCCTGCAGCGGGCCGATGCCGACCACACCGTGCGGGCAATCGTCCTCGCGGGGAACGAGCGCGACTTCTGCACGGGCGCGGACATCACCGCCGGTCCTGACGCCGCGAAGGATCTCGCTCCGCTCGACTACCGCTATCTCACGGTCGACTACCAACGCTTGTTCCAGCAGCTGTGGGAGACCGAGACACCGGTGGTCTCAGCGGTCACCGGCACGGTCGCCGGCGCCGGGTGGATGCTGGCGCTCCTCGCCGACCTCGTCGTCGCGGCGGAGGGTGCCCGGTGGACGCACGTGTTCACGCGGCGCGGCATGGTCCCGCATGCCGGCGACCCGTACTTCCTACCGCGGGTCATTCCCTTCCACCGCCTCAACGAGATCGCCATGCTCAGCGAACCGGTGACATCGGAGACGCTGGCGTCGTGGGGCGTTGTGAACCGCTGCGTCCCAGCCGCTGACGTCATGGCAACAGCGACCGAGCTGGCGGTGCGGTTGGCGGCGGGACCGACCCGGGCGCTCGGCATGACCAAACGCCTCTATCGACGCTCGCTCGACAGCGACATGCTCACCGCTTTCGAAGAAGAACGCGCTGCCCAGGCGCTGATCTCGACGACGCGCGACCGGCGCGAGGGCGTGCAGGCCTTGGTGGAACAGCGCCCGGCCGAGTTCACCGGCGAGTGACCCTGCGCCGGCGCCAATCGACCCGATGTCGAGCAGACAGTTCTCCATGATGAGGGAGATGTCGTTGCCGACCTAGCGCGTCGTCAGGCCGATCCCGGCGACGCCACGCGCCGCGTGACATCCTCCCGCACGAAGTCGAGCAGTGACTGCGCGAGGACCTCTGCTTCCGCCCGGGAGGGACATCGAGGGACACACCGCCGACAGGTCCCGTGCGCTTGCATGGCCGGAGCGACACTGCTCGCTCTCGCCGACCAGTACCTCGCCCTTCGCGAACCAACCTTCAGGAGCAGCTCGGGCGCTCGCGTGATCATGGTGCGCTCCTCGTTGAACTGCGTCGGGTTGGTGACGAGCTGGAACGGGGTGCCCTGGACCGACACCGCGTCGCCGAGGTAGCCGTTTGCCTGCACCTGCACGTCGTCGTGCAGGTCGAGGCCCGTCTGCACCGGCGCCCACACGCCCTTCACGTCGGCGAGGACGTCCTTCCACTCGTCGTACGTGCGAGTGGCGAAGATCTCGTCGAGGACGCGCGTCCCTTCCTCGCGGTTGGCGAACAACGCCTCCGGCGACGTGAAGCGCTCGTCGGTGGCGAGGTCGGCGCGGCCGACCGCCGTGATGAGCTCGGGCCAGAAGCGCACGCCTTGCAACATCACCAGCTGCACCAGCCGGCCATCCTTGGTGAGGTACCGGTTGACGAGCGGGTTCGGCAGGCTGTCGCGCGTCATCCTCGGCGGTGCCTGCCCGAACAGCTTCGACATGACGATGTCGGGCGAGTTGACCCACATCCCGAAGGCGAGCAGCGACACGTCGACGACCGCTGCCTCGCCCGTGCGCTCGCGGTGCAACAGAGCGGCGGCAATCGATCCAGCGATCGTCAGACCGCTCGGGAGGTCGCCGAACGCCGCGGGCTGCGTCGGGCCGTACGGATCCTCGCCGTACTTCAACGCGTTCATCACCCCGGCACGAGCGAAGAACGACGACGAGTCATACGCGCCCTTGTCGGCGTCGGGGCCCTTCACGCCGTGACCATGACCGCGCACGTAGACGATGTTCGGGTTGACGGCGCGAATGTCCTCGACGTCGAGGTGCGCCCGCTGGCGGGCACCCGGCAACCAGTTGGTGAGGAACACGTCTGCCGTCTCGCACAGCTTGTAGAGGGCGTCGCGTCCGGCCGGGTGCTGAAGGTTGATCGCCACCGACTTCTTGCCATGGTTCGGCTGCTCGATGAAGTAGTTGACGCCGCCGGCCGCGTCCGGGACCAGCCCGGAGGAGACGAGGCCACGCTGCGGATCACCGCCGTCGGGATGCTCGATCTTGAGCACCTCGGCACCCCACTCCGCGAGCACCGCGCCGGCGGCGGGCACGAACATCCATGCCGCCACCTCGACGACGCGGATCCCCTCCATCGGCTTCATCGCTCACTCCCTCGTCGGTGTCGGGCGCCGTGCACCATGCGCTGGCCGCGACCGCTGCGGTCAGGCCTGACCGGCGGCGAAGCGGGCGATCAGGGTCTCGCCTCTGCAGCGGAACCGATAGGTGGCGAGCGCCGGCACGAGGATGCCCTCGTGCGGGCCGAGCTCGCCGAGGGGCCGCCTGCCCTCACCGAAGAAGGACGCGTGCCCTTGCAGCACCAACCAGATGGCGTCGTCAGGGTGGGCGTGGAGGCCGTCCTCGCCGCCGCCATCGCCGAAGGCGCGGACGTAGAGCGACAATGCCGACGAGCGTGCGAGCGGCCGCACGCGCAGCGCATGCTCCGACTCCTCCGGTGCGCCGGTGGTGAACACCTGGAACGGCGCCAGCTCGACGGTCGCACTCGGGTTGAGGGGCACTTCCCACGCCAACCGGTCGGCGATGACGCCGTAGTTGGTCTCGCTCATCCGCGCAGCTCGCTCATACCCGCTCGACCCATCCGACGAGAGCGTCGAGGGCGGTGTCGAGCACGTCGGGCTGGCCCTCGAAGTAGTGGGTCGCGCCCTTGATCTCGATGATCTCACGATCGGCCTTCAACGCTGCGTCGTACATCTCCCGACCAAGGTGAACCGGCACGGACGTGTCCGCCGTCGGGTTCAGCACCAGGACCGGGCACTGAACCTCCGGCAGCCAGCGCAACGAATCGGCGAGTGTGTGATCGACCGACCACTGGTTGAGCCACGACCGGACCGAACAGCAGCGACCAACCCCTGCCGGCAGGTAGTTCGCCAACGCCGGCGGCCCCCAAAGGGTCGTGCCGACCTGACGGTCACTCGGATCGATCGCCCCGTCGAGAAAGCGCAGGTCCGCCGACGTGCCGTGCACCACGAACGGGAAGTCATCGAGCCCCGCGGGCCAATGCGAGGACGAGGACAACGCCCGCAACTGACCCTCGGCCCACCGCGAGATCCGACGGTTGCGCTCGAGCTGCGCCGCCCGGTACCGCTCGATGAACTCGGCGCTGAACGGCGGACCGTTGATCGGGGTTGAACATGTCGAGCGCCGGGTCACGTTCGAACGGCTGGTGCTCGTCGATGATCGCGGGGTCGAGCCACTCCGCACACACCAGCGCCCGCGACGGATGCGCGTTCAGCATCCCGATCGCATCCGCCGGCACCAGACCGGCCTGGGTGAGATCCGGGCCGCCACCGGGCGGGTCGGTGACCGACGGCGACTCCGCCTGCGCCTGGTAGTAGGGCACGATCGACGCCCCACCCGAGTTCCCGATGAGCACCACCTTCTCGTAACCGACCGAGCGCAGGTGCGCCACCATCGACCCCATGTCGAGCAAGCAGTTCTCCATGAGCAACGATGTGTCGTTGCCGACATAGCGCGTCGTCAACCCGATTCCCGCGACACCACGAGCAGCCAGCCCCGGCAGCGCGTAATGACCGAGGAAGTTCGCCGTCGGATGACAGATCATCACTGCCGTCGTCGGCCGCGTTCCCGGCGCCCGAACCTCGCTCGCCCACACCGTCTTCGCCAGCCGGGCAACGCCCGAATAGACGTCCACGCGTTGATGCTCCGCCTGCGGCGCAGCCAAAAGGTTCCGCTCGATCTCCATTGAAACGAACGTACCGGAGCACCCCCACCACGTCGCCGGTCCACAACCCGACGAAAGTCAACCGAAATCCTGGTCTCCCGTACCGTGCCGCCCGGAGCCGCGTGATGAAACGGAAGGCGGCCCTGGTGACCGGCGCGAGCCGCGACGTTGGCGCGGGTCAGCGTCCGCTGAGCTCGGCGGCCGCCTCCCCGGCCATGCGACCAAACACCGAGCCGGCGGTGAGGCCGGTACCGCCGGGATAGTTGTGGAAGAACAACCCACCGATGATCTCCCCCGCTGCGTACAGCCCGCGGATCGGTCGGCCCTCGTTCGACACCACTTCCGCCTTGTCGGGCGTGATCCGCAGGCCGCCGAAGGTGAACGTGATGCCGCAGGTCACCTGGAAGGCCACGTACGGCGGTTCGTCGAGGCGGTTGGCCCAGTTCGACTTCCGCACCGCCAGTCCGCGGGTGCCCCTCCCGTCTTTCACGGACGGGTCGAACGGCACCTCGGTCATCACCGCCGCGTTGTACTCCGCGACGTGGGCGAGGAACGCCTCGGGGTCGACGCCCTCCAGCTTGGCGGCGAGCTCCTCGAGCGTGTCCGCCTGCACCTTGGTCACCTGCCGGATCCGGTACTCGTCCCGCAGGAGATCCACCACCTTGCTGTCGAAGACCTGCCACGCGAACTGTGCCGGCTGGGCCAGGATCCGGCTGCCGTACTTGGCGTAGGTGTAGTTGCGGAAGTCCTCGCCCTCGTCGACGAAACGGCGGCCCTCGGCGTTGACCATGATCCCGAGCGGATAGCTGTGCTTCTGGAAGCCGTCCCCGACCGAGAGGTCGCCGAACTCGGGGGCGTTGCGATCCCAGCCCACGGCGTGGCAGCCGGACCAGTGGCCGGCCGGCGACGCTCCCATCTCGAAGGCCATGCGGTGCCCCTCGCCGGTGTTGAACCGCGTGCCCCGCACCCTGGCCAGGTCCCAACCAGGTCCGAGGTACCGCGTGCGCCACTCGACGTTCGCCTGGAACCCGCCGCACGCGAGCACGACAGCGGTGGCCGGCACGTCGACCATCCGCCCGTCGATCATTGCCGTCACACCGTGGACGCCGTCACCGTCGGCGAGCAGATGCCGCGCCGGCGCGCCGTAGCGGATCTGGATGCCCGCCTTGGCCGCCAGGGTGTGCTCCGCCTCGACGAGCCCCGGCCCGCCGCCGGAGGCGTCGATCGTGAGTCCACCCCAGAAGCGCAACATGTCGCCCACCTTGAACGCCTGCCGCCCGTAGGCGGGGACGAACCGGATGCCGAGATCAGCCATCCACCGGAGGGTGGCGTGGCTGCGTTCCACCAGCGCTTCGACGAGGTCCGGGTCGGCCCGGTACTGGGTGACGCGCGCCATGTCGTCGTAGAACGCCGACGCCGGGTAGACGCCGAAGTCCGTGGTGGCGAGCTCGGCGTCGCTCAGGTCGCGCACGAGCTCTCGCAGGTGATCGACCGAGTCGTAGACGACCCGCATGGCGCCGGCCGTGAACGCCGTGTCCCCGCCCCGCTCCTGTTCGGGCGCCCGCTCCAGCACGAGCACCTCGGCACCGCGCTCGCGGGCGGCCAGCGCGGCACACATTGCGGCGTTGCCGCCGCCGACCACGACGACGTCGGCAGCCAGGTCATCCGTCATCAGATCACGTCCTTCGGGAGATCCCCCAGGAACAGCGCGTCGACGGCGACGAGCCCGTCCTCGGTGACGATCAACGGGTTCACGTCCAGCGAGCTCATCCAGTGCCGGTGCGTTCGCCAGAGGCGGTCGAGACCGCAGATCACGTCGGCCGCCGACGCGAGCGGCCATGGTCGCTGCCCGCGAATGCCGGCGATGACCTCGGGTCCGGCGACTTCGCGTGCCAACTCGGTGGCGCGTTGCGCGTCGACCGGCAGGAAGCGACCGGCGACGCCGTCGGTCAGCTCGACGAGCACACCACCGCGGCCGAACAGGAGCACGTCGCCCAGCCCGGTCCCGCAGTGCACGCCGGCGAACGCCTCGGCGTGGCCGCTGACCATCGCCTGGATCGCGACGGTGGCATCGACCTGGTGAGCACCGGCGATGGCGCGCAGCTCGGCGATTGCGTGCTCGACCGTCCTCGACGGCGACGTCGACCCGGACGGCGTCGAGCTCGGTGCGATGCGGGACGTTCGCCAGCTTGACGACGAGTCGGGAGCCGACGCGCGACGCCACCCGCGCCACGTCGGCGGCCGGAGCGTCCGGGGCGACCGCCTCCCAGGGCGCGACGGGAATACCGGCGCTCGTGAGCAGCGCCATCGCTTCGGCGAAGGGCACCATCGGGCCGGCGGCAGTGGCGATCAGCTCCGGCGCCGCGCCGGGCGCGGGCTCGTCGCCCTCGTCGTCGCCTGCCGAAGCGAGCGTGACGAGCGGTCCGGCGACGAACCGGTCGAGGGCGTCGGCGGCGTGGAACACCGATTCGATGCCGCGTCCGAACAACACGCCGCGGTCGCGCCACGAGGTGACCCATGAGCCGATCGATGTCGCCTCCACTGGGCTGACGACCACAGGTGTGTCGACGTCAGCGGCGGCGAGCGCGAGCGGTTCGAGCATCCTGCTGCTCCAATCGGCGTCGCCGTCGCCAGCCCACCATCCGAGCACCAGCAGGTCGACGACGCTCGCGTACTTGACGAACACCTCCTGCATCAGGTCGGCGCGCGAGAACACGAAGCCGGTGAGGTCGAGTGGGTTCACGGTGTCACCCGGGACGCGCTCACGAACCCACTCGGCGATCTCGTCGAGTGGTGGGACCGGGGCGCCGCTCGCATCGGCGATGTCGGCCGCCAAGGCGGCGACGCCACCCGACGCCGCGATCACGCCGATGCTGCGGATCGGCCGATGCCTCTCCCGCGGGAGCTGGGCGAACAGCTGCGCGCGGTCGAGCAGATCATCGACGTCGGTCGCGTCGAGGACCCCGTGCTCGCGAAACGCGAGGTCGTAGACCCAACCTTCGTCGGCGATCGCACCCGTGTGCGACTGCATGATCGTGCGTGCCCGCGCCGACCGGCCGAGCTTGAGCGCGATGACGGGCTTCCCGGCGTCGCGGGCGACGCCGACGCTGGCGAAGAAGTCCGCAGGACGCCGGAGGGTCTCGACGACGACGCAGATGACCGAGGTGAACGGATCGGCCGCCGCGACGGCGACGAAGTCGGCCAGGTCGCAGACGGCCTCGTTACCGGACGAGACCACGATCGACACGCCGAGCGCTCGTTCCCGGGCGGCCGCAGCCGCGGCCCGGGCGAGGAACCCGCTCTGGGAGACGATGCTCACGCCGCCAACCGTCGCGGCGCCGGCAACCGGCACGTCGAGCCGCCCACCGGTGAAGAGGCTCACGCCGAGGGCGACGTTGCGGAACCCGGCGCAGTTCGGACCGACGACGGCGAGGGACGTCCGGTCGGCGATGGCCACCAGCCGCTCCTGGGCCTCGACACCCTCCGGGCCCGTCTCCGCGAATCCGGATGCGACCACGACCACGCCGCCGCATCCCAGCGCGGCAGCCTCCTCCACGACGGTGAGGGAGACCTCGGCGTTGACGATCGACAGCACGGCGTCGATCGGCCGCCCCGCCGAGGCGAGGTCGACCACGACCGGGCGCCCGTAGGCCTCGTCGCGTCGGGGGTTGACCAGGACGACGTCATGGCCCGCTTCCAGCATCGGCAGGATGACGTTGTTCGACATCGGCGACTGATCGTTCGCGCCAACGACGGCGACCGTCTTGGGCGACAACATCCGGGTGAGGTTGCGGCGCAGGTCGCGCCGTGGCTCATCCACGCCGGTCACCGTGAAGCTCGACGATCGCTCACCGCTCGACACACCCACGTTGACGTTCCTCCGGTTCACCAGCTGCAACGAAGCGAAGGACGCCATGGCGCAGGTGGGATCGACTCGACCTACCGGCGACCATAAGCAGCAGGTCGGACGTGGCTCAATCGCCACGCACGATGGAAAGGCACCGGACATCGCGGTCGGGCCATGGTGGGGGCGATGAGTCGGCAGATCGGAATGCACATCGGCGGCAAGGAGGTGGCGGCCGTCGGCGGCCAGTGGTTCGACACCGTCGACCCGTTCACCGGCCAGGTGTGGGCCGAGGTGGCCCGGGGCGACACCCGCGACGTCGAGCGGGCGGTCGCGAGCGCGCACGCCGCCTTCGCGGACGGCCCGTGGTCCCGAGCTGACCGCAACGGCACGGGGTCGCCTCCTGCATCGACTCGGTGACCTCGTGCTCGACCACCTCGAAGAGCTGGTCGCGGCCGAGAGCCGCGACAACGGCAAGTCCCACGCCGAGCTACGCGCCGCGCTGCGGACGATGGCCGGCTGGTACCACTACTACGGCGGCCTCGCCGACAAGATCCAAGGTGACGTCATCCCGGTCGACCGGGCGGACGCGCTGAACTACACGCTGCACGAGCCGTACGGCGTGGTGGCCGCCATCCTCCCGTGGAACTCGCCGCTGCGGCTGGCGTCGTGGAAGCTTGCGCCGGCCCTGGCCGCGGGCAACACGGTCGTCGTGAAGCCCTCGGAGCACACGTCGACGTCGATCGTCACGATGATGGACCTGCTCGCCGAGGCGGGCGTGCCGGACGGCGTCGTGAACGTCGTGACCGGGTTCGGTCCCGACGTGGTGCCGCCGCTGGTGGAGCATCCGCTCGTCCGCCGAGTCTCGTTCACGGGCGGTGCGGTCGCCGGCGCCGTCGTGGCCGAGCTCGCCGCTCGCGCCGGCAAGCCGGTCACGCTCGAGCTCGGCGGGAAGTCTCCGCATCTGGTCTTCGCCGACGCCGATCGACGGCGTGCGGCTGCCGGTGTCGCCGCGGGGGTCTTCTCCTCCGGCGGTCAGACGTGCCTCGCCGGATCACGACTCATCGTCGAGCGGTCGGTGCACGACGAGCTGGTCGAACAGGTGGTCGCCATCGCCGAACGGGTTCGATTCGGTGATCCCTCCGACCCCGCCACCGACGTCGGGCCGGTGGCGACCGAGAAGCAGTTCGACCACATCCTCGGCTTCATCGACCGAGCCTGCGCCTCGGGGTCCACGCTCGTCACCGGCGGGCGCGCGGTCGAGGCGGCCGGGTGCCGGCGCTTCGTCGCGCCGACGGTGTTCACCGACGTCGACCCCGCCAGCGAGCTGTTTCAGGAGGAGGTCTTCGGTCCGGTCCTGGCCGTGACGGCGTTCGACACCGAAGCGGAGGCGGTGGCGCTCGCCAATGGAGTCGCCTACGGCCTGGCCGCCGGCGTCTGGACCAGCGACCTCAGCCGGGCCCACCGGGTCAGCCGCCGGGTGCAAGCGGGGACCGTGTGGGTGAACGGCTACCGCTACACCGCGCCGCAGTCGCCGTTCGGCGGCTACAAGGCTTCGGGCCTGGGCCGGGAGAGCGGTGTCGACGCCATCCGCGAGTACCTCCAGACCAAGAGCGTGTGGATCGACCTCGGTGACACCCAAGGGCCCGGAGGGGACCAGCGATGAGCGACGACGTCTACGAGCTCTACGCCATCCGGTACGCGACGAACCCTCGTCGGCGCCGAGTCGAGAACCTCATGTGGGTCGCGCCGGACGATCCCCACGACGCGCCGATGCCGATGGACTTCTTCGTGTGGGCCGCCGTCTCGCCATCCCGCACGGTCGTCATCGACACGGGCGCCGACGAGCGCACCTGCGACGCCCGCGGACACCAGTTCCTGCGCTGCCCGACGGACGGCCTCGGCGGCCTCGGCATCGATGCGGCGGACGTCCAGCAGGTGGTGACGACGCACCTCCACTGGGATCACGCCGGCAACCTCGGCTCGTTCCCGGACGCGCAGCTGCACGTACAGCGTACGGAGCTGGCGCACGCGTCGGGCCCCTGCATGGCCCGGGCCTTCCTGCGACGGCCGTACGACCCGGAACAGGTTGCGACCTACATCCGGCGTGCCTATGCCGGGCGCGTCACCTTCCACGACGGCGCCGAGGAGATCGCTCCGGGGCTGTCGATCCACGCCGTTGGCGGCCACACCCCCGGGATGCAGGTGGTGCGGGTCAACACCCGGCGGGGTCAGGTCGTGCTGACGTCGGACGCGGTCCACTACTACGAGAACCTCGACGCCGAGAACCCGTTCCCGGTGCTCGTGAGCACCATCGACTACGTCGAGACGTTGCACCGCTTGGGGGATCTGGCCGACGGCCGCGACCACCTCGTGCCGGGGCACGACCCGCTGGTCCTCGCGAGCTATCCGCCGGCACGGCCCGAGCTGGCGGGCGTGGTCGCCCGCCTCGACGTCGACCCGGCGACGCCTACGGCGGCGGTCCCGGCATGAAGGTGCGCGCCGCGATCCTGTGGGAGCAGGGGCACGAGCCGGACGACGAGGGTCCACTCGTCGTGGAAGAGGTCGACCTCGACGGTCCCGGCCCCGGCGAGCTGCTGGTGCGCATCACGGCTGCCGGGCTGTGCCACTCGGACTTGTCGGCGATCACCGGCGATCGGCCGCGCACCATGCCCGCCGTCATCGGCCACGAGGCGGCCGGCGTGGTGGAGGACATCGGACCGGACGTCGAGGGCCTTGCCGTCGGGGACCAGGTGGTGATGGTCTTCGTCGCGAGCTGTGGCCAGTGCGCCTTCTGTGCCGCCGGCCGGCCCAACCTGTGTCAGTCGTCGTGGTCGGCTCGCACCGCCGGGACGCTTCAGACGGGAAGCCGGCGTCTTTCGATCGGCGGCCGGTCGCTGCACCACTACAGCGGGATCTCGGCGTTCGCCGAGCGGGCGGTCGTGGTGCCCAGCTCGGTGGTCCGGATCGATCCCGACGTGCCGCCGGAGGTGGCCGCGATCTTCGGCTGCGCGGTGATCACGGGTGTCGGTGCGGTGGTCAACACGGCGCGAGTGCCGGCCGGTGCATCGGTGGCGGTGGTGGGGCTCGGGGGCGTCGGTCTCGAGCGCGTTGTTGGGATCGGTCGCCGTTGGTGCAGGACGCATCGTCGCCGTCGACACGAACCCGGCGAAGCTCGAGCTCGCCCGCACGCTCGGCGCCACCGACGTCTTCGACGCCACCGATCCCTCGTGCGCGGCGGCGATCGTCGATGCCCTGGACGGCGGAGTTGAGTTCGCGTTCGAGATGGCTGGTGCGGCGGCGGCCGTCGAGCTCGCGTGCGCGGTGACGAGGCGGGGTGGCACCACGGTCACCGCGGGCCTGTCGAAGCCGAGTGAACGGCTCTCGCTCCAGTTGTCCGCGATGGTCGCGGACGAGAAGGTGCTGCGCGGCAGCTACATGGGGAGCTGCGTGCCGCGTCGCGACATCCCTCGCTACGTCGAGCTCTACCGGCAAGGCCGGCTGCCGGTCGACCGGCTGCGGTCCGCCACGTTGGCGCTGGACGAGATCAACGCCGGCTTCACGCGGTTGGCGGCCGGCCAATCGGTGCGAGACGTGGTGGTGCCCTAGTGACGACTCCCGGCGGCAGAGGGCGGCGCACAGGGCACACAGACACCAGCACATCCGATCTGATGGAGGGCGGCTCATGACACACGGCGTAGGCGGACACCAGTCGGCCGTGTCTGCAAGCGGTGAAGCGCGCGTGGCCATCGTGACTGGCGCGAGCCTCGGAATCGGACGAGGCATCGCGGTGCGCCTGGGACGTCTCGGATGCCGTGTGGTCGTCAACTTCATAGGCAGCGAGGCCGAAGCGACGCACACCGTCCGCGCGATCGAGGAGGACGGAGGAACGGCGATCGCCATGCGGGCGGACGTCTCGACGGTCGCCGGTATCGACGAGCTGTTCGAGTTCACCATGGCGCAGTTCGGCCGGATCGACATCGTCGTCGCCAACGCCGGCGTGGAGATCATCAGGCAGCCGGTTCTCGACGCGACCGAGGCGGACTTCGATCGTCTGTTCGCGTTGAACACCAAAGGGGCCTTCTTCACGCTGCAGCGAGCGGGCCGGCTCGTCGCCGACGGTGGTCGGATCCTGTGGATCGGTTCGAGCTCGTCCTACGGACCGAGTCGAGGGCTCGGCCTCTATGGCTCGAGCAAGATGGCCCCGCGCTACGTGGTCGAGGTACTTGCCCAAGAGGTCGGGTCGCGCAACGTGACCGTCAACAGCATCGACCCGACCGTCGTCGAAGGCGCCGGCGTCTTCACCGAGGCCGCGTCCGACGAGAAGTTCCAGGCTGCGAATCGTGCGACGCGGCCTCTCGGGGGCCGTGCAGGACGGCCCGACGACGTCGCTGACGCCGTCGAGTACTTCGTGAGCGACCTCGCGGGCTGGGTGAGTGGGCAGCACCTGCTCGTCAGCGGCGGCGCCCCGCAGTAGCGGACTCTCGACTCACGTCACTGGCACCCTGCTCGTGCTTCAGTAGACGACGCAGGGCGTCGCCCCGCCGTCGACGGCGATCGTCTGTCCGGTGACCGCGCCACACAGGGGAGACGCGAAGAACACGGCGACGGCAGCGACGTCGCCGGCCTCGACCATCCGTCCGATCGGAACCTCCGCGTCTCGTGCGGCTTCGGCCTCGCCGTAGCTCACGCCGAGGCGCGCGGCGAGCGCCTCGATGCGCGCCGGGTGGCGATCCGTCTTCGTCACTCCGGGATGGATCACGTTCACCGTGATGCCGTCCGGCGCGACGTCGGCGCTGAGACGCTTCGCGAAGTTGGCGACGAAGGCATTGCCGAGACCGCTGGCAAACCCGCCTCCCGGGCCGGCCACCACCCGCGCCGAAGTACCGCCGAGCAGGATGACCCTCCCCTGCCCCGAGGCTCGCAGGTGCGGCAACGCGGCGCGGGTCACCCGCACCGAGGCCATGCCCTTGCCGTTGACCCGCTCCATGAGCTGGCCGTCGGTGACGCCTTCGAGGTCAGCGGGGTGACCGTCGACGTTCGTCGATGCATTGCTGATGAGGATGTCCAACCGACCGAACGATGACGCGGTCTCCTCGACCGCACGCCGGCAGCCGTCGGGGTCCAGCAGATCCGCGACGATCACCGCGCTCTTGACTCCGTGCGTCTCGACCAGCGCGGCGGTCGCCTCGAGCGGCACCCGCGTCCGTCCGCACACCGCCACGTGAACGCCCTGACGGGCCAACGCCACCGCGATCGCCTGGCCGATGCCACGACCGCCGCCCGTGACGAGGGCGGCCTTGTCGTTGAGCAGCAGATCCACAGGTCTCCTCGTTTCGCGCGTCGATGCCCATGCCTACCAGGCGGACGATGTCATCGACCTTTCCTTGGCCATTCGCACCGCCGGCGTCGCCGAGCACCCGGGGACGAAATCCCGCGGACATAGGTGCGCAGATACCGTCGATCGCATGGGCCTCCGCGGCCTCGACAGGACGTACAAGGAGCTGCTCGGATGGATCTGCCCAAGATCATCAGCGTCGATGACCACGTCGTCGAACCGGCGCACGTCTGGGAGCGGTGGCTGCCCGCCAAGTACCGCGACCGCGGCCCGAAGGTGGTGCGTCGCGGCATCCAACGGATCGACATGGTCAATCCGGGCAACTACAAGGAGGTCTTCGACGACGATTCGCCGACGAAGGTCGACTGCTGGATCTACGAGGACCTGGAGTTCACGCTGAAGCGACACATCGCGGCGGCCGGGTACCCGCCGGAGGAGCACACGCTCACGCCGGTGACCTACGACGACATGCGGCCCGGTTGCTTCGACCCGAAGGCCCGTCTCGAGGACATGGACCGGGGCTGGGTGGAGGCGTCGATGTGCTTCCCGACGTTCCCGCGGTTCTGCGGACAGACGTTCGCGGAACGGAGCGACAAGGAGCTCGGCCTCGCCTGCGTCAAGGCCTACAACGACTGGATGGTCGAGGAGTGGTGCGGCGACTCGAACGGTCGACTCGTGCCGCTCTGCCTGATCCCGCTGTGGGATGTGCCGGCCGCCGTCGAGGAGGTCCGGCGCAACGCTGCTCGAGGGGTTCCGGCCGTCTGCTTCAGTGAGTTGCCGTACCACCTCGGCTTGCCGACGATCCACTCCGGGCACTGGGACCCGTTCTTCGAGGCGTGTGCCGATACCGGCACGACGGTGGCGATGCACATCGGCTCGTCGTCGAAGATGCCCGTGACGACGTTGGATGCTCCCGGCTCGGTCAGTGCCACGCTCGGGTTCGGCAACGCCATGTACTCGCTGGTCGACTTCCTGATGTCGGGCGTGCTGCCGCGCTACCCCGCGCTCAACCTGTTGTACGCCGAGAGCCAGATCGGCTGGATCCCCTACGTGCTGCAGCGCATCGACCAGGTGTGGGACGACAACCAGGCGTGGGCACAGACGAAGCACATCCCCGAACCGCCCTCCACCTACTACTTCCAGAGCGTCTACGGGTGCTTCATCAACGACCCGCACGGGCTCTCGTCACTCGACGAGATCGGTCTCGGAAACGTCACCGCGGAGACCGACTACCCCCACAGCGATTCGTCGTGGCCCGACACCAAAGAGGTGATGACGAAGCTGACGGCGGGTCTGTCGGACACCGAGATCCATCAGATCCTCCGCGGCAACGCGATCACGTTGTTGCGTCTGCCGTTCGCCTGACGGACGGCCGTCCGGCGCGACCGAGACCACATCGTTCGGACATGTGCCGACCCGTACGTTGGTCACAGGTCACACGACACCCGGAGGTGGACCATGGACACAATGCGCTCCGCGTCACCAGATGGAGACGCGACACAGTCGCAAGCCGTGCTGCCGCAGATGCTCAGCCATGCGGCGTTCATCTCGCGAGACACTGCCGCGACCGTCGAGTTCTTCACCAAGGTGCTCGGCATGGAGTTCGTCGCTGCAGTTCTCAACGACCAGATCCCCTCCACCGGCGAGGTCGTCCCGTACTTCCACTCGTTCTTTCGCATGGCGGACGGGTCCACGATCGCGTACTTCGAGGCGCCGGACCTGCCGCCGATCCCGGATCCGCCCCACCCCGCCTACGACACGTTCCGGCACTTCGCCATGCAGGTCTCCACGGTCGGCGAGGTGGACGCGTGGCATGCGCGGCTCGTGGCCCACGACGTCGAGGTTCTCGGTCCGGTCGACCACGGGATCATGTACAGCATCTACTTCCACGACCCTGACGGGAACCGGCTCGAGATCGCGACGCCGACCGACGACCGCTGGAACGACGACGCGCCGGAGGCCCGCACCGCGCTCGCCGAGTGGAACGAGATGAAGGCGAAGGCGAAGAACACTGGGACGAGCCTGTCCTCGGAACTCGCTGCGCTCAGCCGTCGTCGGCACGGAGACGCGACCGAGCCGGTGCTCTGATCCACCCGGCCGGCACGCCGACTGGGCCGACCGACGCGCTGCGCGCGCTGTGGGAACGGGCGCTCCAGGACGCAGCGGCTGACGAGGTCCGGTCGCGCGCGGTCGACTGCCTGCGCGTCGGCGTGATGGAGATGGTCCGTTCGGCGTGTGACCCACGCTGGCGAAACGTCGCCGGCGCGCTGAGCGCCGGTGAGGGCAACGCCAAGGTCAGCGGGCTGGAGCGGCGCACCGACACCACGTCGGCGATCGTCGCCAACTCCCTGCTCATGCACGCCTTCAACCGGGAGGACTCCTACCGCACGGCCGCGCACCCCGGGCTCGTGGTCGTACCGACGGCGCTTGCGCTGCAACGCTCCGACGACGCCGCCCAACTGCTGAAGGCGGTAGCCGTCGGCTACGCGATCGCCGGAAGCCTCACCGACGGACTGATGCCACGAGCGTCGGAAGCGGGCTGGCGCGTGGCGGCACTCACTGCCCCCGTGACCGCCGCGTCCGTGGCCGCCGTGCTCCTCGACCTCGATGACGACGACGCCGTCTCGGCGTTGCGCATCTCGGCCGCCTGCATGGGTGGAGACCTCCGAACCCTCGCCGGAGACGACTGGCGCGTCCAGCCCGGTCTGTTCGCGGTCGCCGGTGTCTATGCCGCCCGCGCCGCCGTCGGAGGAGGCGTGCGTGGCGCGGCGGGCGCACTCGAATCCATTGCGGCGAAGGTGCTCGGGGAGCCATGGAACCCGGCCGATCACGACCCGACGCCGGCGATCATGCGCGTGACGTTCAAGCGGCACGCGGCGCCGATGTTCGCCCAAGCCATCATCGAAGCGCTCGAGGGGGCCGGCGAGATCGACGAGCCGGTGAATCAGGTCGTCGTGCACGTGGCGCCGTTCGCGGCGGGATACGCATCAGACGGCACCGGGCGCCAGCTCGGGGTGGCGAGCATCCCCGACCTCGTCAGCGCCGCCATCGCGGAGCTTCCCACAGATCGGCGAGTACCTCCCGAGGCCGTCGTCGTGCGTCCGGCTGCGGAGCTCAGCGCCCTCGAGGCCCGCGTGGAGCTGCACATGGCGGGAGGACGGGTGCTGCAGCTCCAAGGCAACGGCGACTCGAGCGGCTGGTCGAGCGAGCACATCGCCGAGAGGTGCCGATCCTGGGCGCGGGCGGAGTGCCCGTCCCTCGTCGACGCGTTCGACGCGACGTCCTCGCCGGCGGCGGCCGCCGTGCTCCTGCTGGATGCGTGGGAAGCGACCGTCCTCGCCATGGCTGGTTGACGGGACGACGGACGTCAGTTGAGCTCGGCGACGGCGCCCGACGCCGAGCAACGGCGCAGCGCCAGGGCGAACACCTCGCACGCGCTTCGCAGATAGGCGATACCCGTGGGGTCGAAGGGCTGGCGCGCCTTGCGCACGAAGCCGACATTTCCCCACACGGCCACGTCACCCACGATCGGCACGAAGAGGCAGGCCCGGTACCCGCCGCTCGCGGCCCGCTCCGCCGTGTCGGCGAACTGGCGTGACATGTGGCCGATGTCGCCAAGGTGGACGACCTCACCGTTCAACACGCTCGCGGCACTCGCGAACCCCGGAGACAGCGGAACACCATCGCTCACGCTCGCAATCCACGCGGCAGGCATGTTGCGCGTCGTCACCAGGCGCATCCGTGCGCCCTTGACCTGGAACACCGACATCGCGTCGGCGTAGCCGCTGGCGTCGAGGGCATCGAGAAGGTGGTCAGCGCACTCCTCGACCGTGTCGCAGCCGGCGAGCGTCGTCGCCAGCAGCTCGATCGACTGCAACAGCCGCAGCGCGACGTCGGCTCGCTCCATGGTGGTCTCCGCCTCGTCCCCCGTCTCGGAGACGTTGCCGATGAAGCGATAGCCCGTGCCACGCACCGACGCGATGTAGCGAGGCTCACGAGGATCGTCGTCGAGCTTCCGCCGGAGACGGTTGACGAAGATGCGCAGGGTGTTCTTGCCGTCCGACGGAAGCCATCCCCACACCCGGCGCACGATCGTGTGCGCGGGCAACGCCTGCTGTGGGTGCGTCATCAGGAACGTGAGGAGCGCGTACTCCGTGGGCGAGAGGTGCAGGGGTCGTCCATGGAGGTCGCACTCCTGCGCCCAGAGGTCGATCCGCAGACCGTCGGCGCCGAGGTAGCGGACGCCGGGCACCCAGCCGTGGTCCGACCGGCGCAACAGCGCGACGACCCGCGCGAACACCTCTTCGGCACCGCACGTCGGGTCGACGACGGCGTCGACGCCCGCGCCGACGAGCGAGACGACGCCCGAGGGCGCCGGCCTGGCCAGCACGACCAGTGGCGCCATCGTGACCGGACGGATCGCCTCGACGATCGTCCACACGGTGCGCTCGTCGCCGGCGACGAGCACGAGCGACACCTTCTGGATCGCCGTCAACCACCGCGCGCGTTCCACGTCGGCGGCGTGGGTCCATGACCACCCGCGCTCCTCGAGCCACGCAGTGACGCCGAAGGCCTCCCAGGTCGCCGACGGCCCGACCAGGATGACGGGCTGGTCCGGCACCACCTCTCGGATCAACTCGGCCGGTGTCACGGGCCGGCTCGGTGCGTCGAGCAGGTCTGCGCTGATCGCCATGTTCCCCCCTGGACTGCTGTCGCTCGCTGGCAGGCGCCGTCGCTCCGCAGAATCTGACGCGCCTGTTCACTACAGTACCGACGTGCCGGTGACCTGGCAACCAGGAGATGTCTCGGCGGCGACGATCGTGTTGCTGGCGGATGCCAGGTGGTCCGCGCCGAGAACGGCGGCGGGCGGTCGGCCGGCCGGTTTCGGCCGCAACGCTTGACGGTCGATGCCGCAGCGCTCGGTCCGCTCAGGCGGCAGGAACGAACGTGCGGTATCTGACGCCGACGTTCGGGCGCATCAGAGCGTGCTCATGCCCGATCCCCCGGCCCGGGCCCGTGACCATGCTCGCAGTCGTCGTCCGCGGACGCACTACACGAGGGCGAGGTCGGCAGCAGTCCCACTTGCGATCTGCGTCCGCTGCTCCGTCGTGAGGTCGCCAAAGCCCTCGTACTCCTCGAGGAAGTGCCGCGACGGCGCGCTCCCCGGCATACGGCCAGTCGCTCCCGTAGAGCAGGTGGCGCGTGTCGGTGAAGTTGAGCAGAGCGGAGAGCTGGGGGCCGCTCGACGACAGTGCGAGGTCGAAGTAGAACGTGCGCAGCCCGGCCAGGATCTCGTCTGCCGACATCTCGGCTCCACCGTCGTTGTAACGGTCGTCGAACATCTCGCTGAGCCAGGCGATGCGGTGGGCGGCGTACGGCACGAACCCTCCGCCGTGGGAAAGGATGAACCGAACACCGGGAAAGCGGGAGACCGTTCCCGATGTCACGAGCCCGATGGCAGCTCGCGTGGTGTCGAGCAAGAAGTCGGCCAGAGCTGGACGAAATCGGGGATGGTGCATGCCCCGCAGCGGAGTCGGGTGCACGAACACCAAGGCGTTCTCGTTTGCCAACTCCTCCATCAACGGATCGAAGTCGGGATCGCCGAGATAGCGGCCTTGGATGTTCGTGAGGAGGACCACGCCCTTCGCGCTTCCGTCCTTCAGGCTGTGCAGAACCTCCTCGATCGCGCCGTCGACGTCGGGTAAGGGCAAGCACGCGAAGTAGCCGAACCGATCCGGGTACTGCGCCGCCAGGTCCGCGGAGAACTCATTGATGCGCCTCGCTTGGTCCCGAGCCTCCTTGTCGTCACCGAAGTGGACGCCAGGTGCAGCGACGGACAGGATCGCTCGTTCGATCCCACGCTCGTCCATCATCGACAGATGGCTCGACTCCGCGCTCTCGAAGACGCTCGGATGACTGATGCCCTTCGAGGCGAGATACTCGAAGTAGGAAACCGGCACGACGTGGTGGTGCACGTCAACGAGTCCACGAGCCATGCGAGCTCACCTTCGCTCTTGATCGGTTGGGCAACCTGCCGTGGGAGAGCTCGCGCGACTCGGGCTGATCGCCTGCCCTCCCAAGGGGGATCGAGGGCTCGCCGCGCGAGCTACCCCAAGGCAGGACGGCCACCGCTGATGAGCGACATCGAGAGATCGTCGCCTCGTGAGCGAGCCTAACGACGCGTCGATGTCCGCTCTATGTCGTCCTCACACCGCGGCGTCGATGTGGATGATCGAGAGCTTGATGCGGCGTACGGCGTCGACGAGCTCCTCGTGCGTCGGTGCCCGGTCGACGTTGACGCGGAGCCCGAGGCGGCGCGGCGCGTTCGCGCGACCGAACGTCTCGATCAGTTCGCTGAACAGGTCGGCGGTCTCGTCGACGTCGGGGACGCGTTCCGCCCGCACACGCTGCCATCCCCCGTCGAGCAGCACGTCGCAGTCCATGCCGCCGTTGAAGTTCGCACTGCCACGAGCGCCGCGAGGTGATGATGCGCCGGCCGCGGACCGACAGCACGCCGACCGGGAAGCAGTAGGTCCGCCCTGATCGCCGGCCCGTGAAGCGCAGCAGCGCCAACTGGCGGCCGAGCGACCGCTTCAAGGGTGTCCGGAACAGGAGTCGCAGCAGCGGGTTCGCGTACCGAGCGAGCGTCGCGCTGGGCGCGGCGTCCTCCACCGCTGGTGTGTCAGCCATCGGGCGATGATGATGGGCGCACGCGCATGTCGGCCCCATGTCGATGGTGTCGCATGCGGGACCGGCCCGATGTTGCGCCTCTACGGTTTTCGCGGTCGGCACACCGCGGAGGTCCGCCCATGGCTCGAGTCGAGCCGATCCCGTACGAAGACCTCGACGAGGACACGCGTGCGCGCATCGAGGCCGGCCGCGCGACCGGCATGTACACGACGCCGCTGCCCCTGCAGATCGTCGCCCACAGCAAGGTGGCGCTCCGGGCGATGGATGAGAGCTACAAGGCGCAATTCCGTTGCGGCGCGCTCGACGACCGGCTCCACGAGCTCGTCCGGCTCCGGAGCGCGCAGCTCGGTGCGTGCGAGCCGTGTTCGATGTCTCGCAAGGACGAAACCGTCACCGAGGACCAGGTCGCATGCCTCGTCGATCCCGACCCGTCCGTGTTCAGCCGGCGTGAAGTGCTCGCCCTGCAGTTCGTCGACGTCCTCGCGACCGATCATCACGCCGTCGACGACGACACCTTCCGCCAGCTCGCCACCGAGTTCAGCGCCGAGGAGATCGTCGAGCTGGGGTGGATCTGCGCCAGCGCGATCGGCGTGCACCGGTTCATGCACGTCCTCGACGTGCTCGGTGACGGCGAACCCATCGTGCGAGCGTCGGAACCGGGCGTGAAGCGCGGGCACGACTGACGGGAGGCGAGTGCGTGAGGCTCCGTCGCTGACGTCGACAACGTACAGGTGGCGGACACGTTCGGCGTCCTAGCTTCGACGCATGACGTCGCTGAGCTTCGAGGACAATGCACCGCCCACGTCGGCACGTACCGTCCTCACGACCGGGTTCGACCAGTGCATCTGGGGTGCTGACGCGCGCGAGGTGTGGCGCGCGATGGCTGCGGCCGGACCTCTCGTCCGACCGGGCCCCGGCATGGCAGTGGTGACGTCGACCGCCGGTGTCGAGCAAGTCCTCCACGACGCCGCGATCTTCTCGTCGAACCCCGACGCGATGTACTTCGGGTCGGAGACCGGAGCGATCCCGCTCCAGATCGACCCACCGGACCACTCGCACTACCGGAAGATGCTCGACCCCCTGTTCGCCCCGCGACGCATGGCTGAGCGCGAGCAGGAGGTCACCGACCTCGCGAACCAACTGATCGACACGTTCGTCGAGCGGGGGAGCTGCGACTTCAGCACCGAGTTCGCCCTCCCGTTCCCGTCCGTCGTGTTCCTCCGCCTGATGGGCCTGCCCACGGACAGGCTCGACGAGTTCGTCAAGGCGAAGGAGGGGATGATCCGTCCCGTTGGTGAGACGGAGGACGAACGTCAGGCCATGCGGATGGAGACGGGCGCCTGGATCTTCCAGTACTTCACGTCGGCGCTCGAGGCACACGCCGAGAACGACACCAGCGACGTGCTCGGGACCTTCCTTGCGCTGGAGCAGGAGGGTCGCCTCACGCGGGACGAGACGCTGAACATCTGCCTCCTCATGCTCGCGGCCGGCCTCGACACGGTCACCGACACGCTCGAGTGCAGCTTCGCGTTCCTGGCGCAGAACCCCGCCCACCAGCGGCAGCTCGCCGACGATCCCGACCTGGCCGCCGGCGCGGTCGAGGAGCTGCTGCGATTCGAGACTCCGGTGCCGACCGTCGCCCGCGTCGTGATGGCGGCGACCGAGATCGATGGCTGCCCGGTCGCCGCGGGCGAACGGCTGCGGACGATCCTCGCCGTCCCGAACATGGATCCCGAGGTGCACGACGCCCCCGACGCCGTCGACTTCGCACGTCCCTCCAACAAGCACCTCGCCTTCGGCGCGGGCGTCCACCGCTGCGTCGGCTCTCACCTCGCCCGCCTCGAACTGCGCGTCGCGTTGCGGGAGTGGCACCGCCGGATCCCGTCGTACCGGCTCCCCGAGGGTCACGTCGTCACGTTCAGCCAGGGTCTCCGCGAGATCGTGCACCTGCCGATCGAGTTTCCGGCGAACTAGCGACACCATCCGTCCCACGGGACACTCCCGAATCGACGAAAGGAACACCATGCGCATCGGCATCCACGCCGTTCGCTATGACACTCCCGGCGGCACCGCATCGATTGCACCGACGCTGGCGGCCACCGCCCGCGCCGCCGAAGACGCGGGCGTGTCCCGGTTCACCTTGATGGACCACTGGTTCCAGATGGAGCACATGGCACCGGCCACCGACCCAATGCTCGAGGGCTACACGTCACTCGGGTTCGTCGCCGCCCACACGCACTCCATGCGACTCGGCCTGCTCGTCACCGGTGTCACCTACCGCCATCCCGGGCTGCTGGCCAAGATCGTCGCCACGCTCGATGTCCTGTCCGGCGGCCGGGCGCAGCTCGGCATCGGCGCCGGGTGGTACGAGCGCGAGCACCGCGCCCTCGGCGTGCCGTTCCCGCCCGTAGCGGAACGCTTCGAGCGGCTCGAGGAGACGCTTCAGATCTGCATGCAGATGTGGAGTGACGACGATGGTCCGTTCGAAGGCCGGCACTACCAGCTCGCGGAGACGATGTGCTCACCGCGCCCGATCAGTGCGCCCCGGCCGCCCATCCTCATCGGTGGCGGCGGGGAGCGGAAGACGCTGCGCCTCGTGGCCCGCTACGCGGACGCGTGCAACCTGTTCGCCTTCGATCCAGATGAGATCGCCCACAAGCTCGAGGTGCTCACGCAGCACTGCCGCACCGAGGGCCGCGACCCCGACACGGTCGAGCGCACGATCGTGTTCGTACGCGACCCCTTCGACGATGTCGACGGCTTCGTCGCCGCCGCGGCCCGCTACGCGAGTCTCGGTGTGACCACGATCGATGTCGTCCCGACTGGTGATCCCGTCGCGTTCGTCGAGCGCGTCGGCACCGAGCTCATCCCCCGTCTCGCCGACCTCGACGTGGCCGCATGAGCGCCGCGACCGAGCTCCGGGGTCGCCTCGCTCGAGGCGAGAGCGTCGTTCTGGCGGGCGTGTTCGACTGCCTTTCCGCGCTGGTGGCGCGCGAGGCGGGCCACACCGACATGTTCCTGTCCGGCTTCGCCGCTTCGGCGAGCGTCCTCGGCGTGCCGGACTTCGGTTACATGACACAGACCGAGATGGCCGACGCCGCCAGGCGCGTCTGCCACGCCGTCCCCGACAGCAACGTGATCGTCGACGGCGACACCGGCTACGGCAACGCGCTCAACACCATCCGCACGATCCAGCTCTACGAGGACGCCGGCGCCGCCGGCATCTTCCTCGAGGACCAGGTGTGGCCGAAGCGGTGCGGGCACATGGCCGGCAAGCAGGTCGTGCCGCGGGACGACTGGTTGGCCAAGCTGCGAGCCGCGGTCGACGTGCGCGACGAGCTCTTCGTCGTCGCCCGCACTGACGCCCGCGCCGCGGTCGACCTCGACGAGGCCTGCGCACGCGCGCAGGCGGCCGCCGAGCTCGGCGTCGATGCCATCTTCGTCGAGGCGCCGGAGTCGCTGGAGGAGCTGGAGGTGATCGCGGCGGCAACGCCGGGCTGCATCCGCGTCGCCAACATGATCGAGGGTGGGCGCACGCCGCTCCGCAGCCCCGAGGAGCTGCACGAGCTCGGGTTCGACCTCATCGTCACGCCGCTCACTGGGATTCTCGCCGCCCATCGGGCGATGACCGAGGCGTACGGCGTGTTGCGGCGCGAGGGGTCATTGCGAGAGCACCTCGAGCTCGTGGCCGAGTTCGACGACTTCACCGCGACGGTCGATCTCGATCGGCACTACGCGCTCGAGCAGCGCTACACGCCGCGGTGACGGTCCTCTCTCACTCGCAGCCGGCACACGACGTCGGCCTCGACCTCGACGCGCTGGAGGAGATCCAGCGGCGGGTGTTGTGGCTGGCGGTGCGGATGGTCGACCACGCGAACAACGACCGACCGTCGGGAGAGGTGAAGGTCGGCGGCCACCAAGCGTCGTCGGCGTCGATCGTCGGGATCATGACCTCCCTCTGGTTCGGTCATCTGGGACCCGACGACAAGGTGGCGGCGAAACCGCACGCGTCGCCCGTCCTGCACTCGCTGAACTACCTCATCGGCGCCCTCGACGGCTCGTACCTCACGCGCCTCCGGGAACTCGGTGGGCTCCAGGCGTACCCGAGCCGAACGAAGGACCCCGACGTCCACGACTTCTCCCTCGGCTCCGTCGGGCTCGGCGTCGTGGCGCCGTTGTTCGCGGCCGCGGCCCGGCGCTACGTCAACGCGCACTTCGGCGCGCCGCGCGAGCGTCCGCCGCGCTTCATCGCCCTCGCCGGCGACGCCGAGATGGACGAAGGCAACGTGTGGGAAGCGATCGCAGACCCGGCTCTCCAAGGGCTCGGCAACGTGATGTGGGTCATCGACACCAACCGCCAGAGCCTCGACCGGGTCGTCCCTGACCAGAAGATCAAGAAGCTGATGAACCACTTCGCCGCGGCGGGGTGGCACGTCGTCGAGGCGAAGTACGGCTCGAAGCTGCAGGCCGCGTTCGAGAAGCCGGGTGGTGACGAGCTCCGCCGGCACGTCGACGGCATGTCGAACGAGCAGTACCAATCCCTGTTCGGTCTGACGGGCCCCGAGCTGCGCGAGCGGTTCCTCCTGGGGGCGAGCACGACGCTCGCTGCACTCGTGGACGAGTACGGCGACGACGACCTCGCCCCCCTCGTGCAGGACCTCGCCGGTCACGATCTCGCCGAGCTCATCCGCTGCTACCGACGTTGCGACGAGGTCACCGACCGGCCGAGCGTCGTGTTCGCCTACACCGTCAAGGGATGGGGCCTGCCCGTCGCCGGCGACCCGCTCAACCACGCCGCGCTGTTGCCACGCGGCGCCATCGACGACCTCAGACGGTCACTGGGGCTCACGCCCGAATCGGAGTGGGACCGCTTCGCACCCGACACGAGTGCCGGATCGCTCTGCTCCGCCGTCGGGCAGCTGCTGCAACGACCCGCTCCGACGGCGCGGCCGGTGGTGAACGTCCCGATCTCCGTCCTCGGATCGTCAGCGTCGTCGAAGCCCGTCAGCTCGCAGGAGGCGTTCGGGCGGCTGCTGCTGCGGTTGGCGGACCAGCCCGACGTCCGGTCGCGGCTCGTCACGACCTCCCCCGACGTCAGCGTGAGCACGAACCTCGGCGGCTGGATCAACAAGGTCGGCGTGTTCCATCCCGACGAGCAACCCGACTTCCTCGGTGACGGCCGCCTCCTGCGCTGGAAGCAGACGCCGGCCGGTCACCACATCGAGCTCGGCATCAGCGAGATGAACCTCTTCCTGCTGCTGCACGCGCTCGGGCTGGGCCAGGAGCTCCACGGCCAGCACCTCCTGCCCATCGGCACCGTGTACGACACGTTCGTGTGCCGAGGGCTCGATGCCCTCATCTACGCGCTCTACAACGGGGCACGCTTCGTGCTCGCCGGTACTCCGGCGGGCGTGACGCTCGCCCCCGAGGGCGGCGCCCACCAGAGCGCGATCACGCCTTCGATCGGGCTCGAGCTCCCCGACCTCACGTACGCAGAGCCGTGCTACGCGCAGGCGTTGGACTGGCTCCTGTGCGACGGCCTCGCGCGCCTCTCGGGTCCCGCCCAGGAAAGCTTGTATCTGCGGCTGTCCACGAGACCGATCGACCAGGCGCCGTTCGCGGAGGTGATGGCGCGACGAGGCGGCGGACGACCTGCGCGGTGACGTCATCGCCGGCGGGTACCGCCTGCGGGAGAGCGGCGCCAGGCCGCCGGAGGTCGTGCTCGCCACGTGCGGGCCCGTCGTACCGGAGGTACTCGCCGCCGCGAGCCTGCTCGAGGCCGAGGGGTTGCCCTCGATCGTCGTGGACCTCACGAGTCCGAGCCGTCTGTATCGGCAGTGGAGGGGGACGCTGCAAAGCGCCAGCCGCGGCGCCCGCACTGCCGCGCCGACGTTCCACCTCGCGCGCCTCATCGAGCCGCATGAGCGACGCCTGCCGATCGTGACCATCCACGACGCCGCCAGCCACGCGCTCGCCTGGCTCGGCAGCGTCTTCGGCACCCGGTCCCTCCCCGTCGGCGTCGATGAGTTCGGCCAATCGGGCTCGATCAGCGATCTCTATGGGTGCTTCGACCTCCTCCCCGAACAGATCGTGAACGCGGCGCTCGTCATCACCAGCTGAGCCCGCAGCGCCGACGGCGAGCGCTGACGCCCGTTCGCCGGCGCCATGCTGCTGACGAAGCGTTGACGTCGGCGCTCATCCAGGAAGGACCGCCACTCCCGATGGCAGAGATCACGATGCCCCAGCTCGGTGAGACCGTCACCGAGGGGACCATCACCCGCTGGTTCAAGCACGTGGGCGACCAGGTGGCCGAGAACGAGCTCCTCTTCGAGGTCTCGACTGACAAGGTCGACTCCGAGGTGCCGTCGCCGGCGGCCGGGTTGTTGAGCGAGATCCTGGTGCAGCAGGGTGACACCGTCGACGTCGGAACGGTGCTGGCCCGCATCGGCGATGCCGGGTCCGTCCCTGCTACCGAGCCGGCACCGGCACGAGCCCTGGAGCCGGCCCCGCCGCCGCAGGTGTCGACATCGCCGGAGGCGATCCCAGCGCCGCAGCCGACGAGCGAGGCGCGGTCGTCGACCATGGTCGCCGATGGAACGAGCATGGCCGCACCCGCCGAGCAGGCAGCGGCGTCGGCTCGGGTGGCACCGGTCAGCGACACCGACGGGCGTGGCGACGACGCGTCGGGCGACCACCGCCTGCTGTCGCCGGTGGTGCGGCGGCTGATCGGCGAGCACGGCATCGACCCCGCCACGATCGAGGGCACCGGCGCCGGCGGTCGCATCACGGGCGCGGATGTCCAGGCCGTCATCGAGCGCACCGGCGCAGCACCGGCCGCGCCCGCGCCGGCTCCCGCACCCGTCGTGGCGGTGGCGTCGGGGCCGCGCGACACCGTCGTGCCGTTCTCGAACATCCGGCGGCGCACCGCCGAGCACATGGTCGGGTCGAAGTCGACGTCGGCGCACGCGCTGGCGGCGATGGAGGTCGACTACCACAACGTCGAGCGGGTGCGGCTCGCCGAGAAGGACGCGTTTCGCACCGACGAGGGTGTGGCGCTGACGTACTTGCCGTTCGTGTCGCGCGCCGTCGTCGACGCGCTGCGCGACTTCCCGGAGCTCAACGCGTCGGTCGGCCACGACGAGCTGATCGTGCACCGCGACGTGCACCTCGGCTACGCCGTCGACCTCGAGTTCCAGGGCCTGATGGTGCCGGTCGTGCACAACGCCGACGCGAAGCGGTTGCGGGCGCTGGCCCGAGAGGTCGCCGACCTCGCCGCACGGGCGCGATCGAAGCAGCTCGGTCCCGACGACATCGCGGGGGGCACGTTCACGATCACCAACGTCGGGTCGTACGGCACGACGATGACGTTCCCGGTGATCAACCAGCCGCAGATCGCCATCCTCTCGACCGACGGCGTCAAGAAGCGCCCGGTCGTGATCGAACAATCCGACGGCGGCGATGCCATCGCCGTACGCCCGACTGGCCTGCTGGCGCTGGCGTGGGACCACCGTGCCGTCGACGGCGCGTACGCCGCCGCGTTCCTACGACGCGTCAAGGAGATCATCGAGACCCGGGACTGGCGGCAGGAGCTGGCGTGAGCGCCGGGCCGGCGTCGACCGTGCACCTTCGAGCGAGGCCGGCACATGGGGTCGTGGAAGGCCGGATCGCGAGTGTCGGTCTGATTTCACGTGGCCCGAGCGGCTATGCGCGCAAGTCGTCAACCGGTTGACTGAGTCGTATGCCACTGCCTGCCGACGTCCAGATCTGTTCGGTCGACGACCACGTCGTCGAGCACCGTGATGCCTTCAAGGGACGCCTCCCGGCCAAGTTCGGCGACCGCGGCCCGAGGATCGTCGAGGTCACCGGCGAGACCGTCGACCCGCTCGGCAACGTCCACACCGGCACCCAGCAGGTGTGGGAGATCGACGGCACCCGGTACCCCACCATCGGGCTGAACGCAGTCGCCGGCAAGCCCAAGGAGGAGATCGGCCTCGAGCCGGTGCGCTTCGACGAGATGCGGCCCGGTTGCTACGACATCGATGAGCGCATCAAGGACATGGATCAGGACGGCGTCCACGCCCAGCTCTGCTTCCCGTCGCTGCCGGGGTTCGCCGGCTCGACGTTCTTCGACATGGCGGACAAGGAACTCGCGCATGCGTGCGTCCAGGCGTGGAACGACTTCGCCATCGACGAGTGGGGCGCCGCGTACCCGGAGCGCCAGATCCCGCTGGCCATCCTGCCCTATTGGGACGCCGACCTGAGCACCGCCGAGGTGCAGCGGGTGGCGGCGAAGGGAGCCAAGGCGGTGTCGTTCACCGAGAGTCCGCACGCCGCGGGCCTTCCGTCGTGGCACAGCGACCACTGGGACAACCTCCTCGCCGCGGCACAAGACGCCGACCTGCCGGTGTGCCTCCACTTCGGCAGCGGCGGCGCGCCGAACGTCGCACCCGACGCGAACTTCGCCGTCGCGATCGCCCTGTTCGGGACGAACTCTCAGTTCACGATGACCGAGCTGCTGCTCTCACCGGTGTTCCACAAGTTCCCGGGCCTGAAGTTCGCCCTCTCCGAGGGCGGCATCGGCTGGATGCCGTGGCTGCTCGAGCGCATCGACTACACGTGGGAGCGCCACCGCCACTACACGGGCTGCAACCCCGACGTGCGGCCGTCGGACCTGTTCCGCCAGCACATCTTCGGCTGCTTCATCTCCGACGACACCGGCATCGACGAGCGGCACCGCATCGGCGTCGACAACATCATGTTCGAGAGCGACTACCCCCACTCCGACTCCAACTGGCCTTCCAGCCGGGTCGTCCTCGAGAAGATGCTCGCCAACGTCCCCGACGGCGAGGCCCGCAAGATCGCCGAGGACAACACCCGGCGGGTCTTCAACTTCCCTCGCAACTGAGCCTCCCGTTCCGCCGACCTGTCGCTCAGCCGTCCTTCTTCGACAGGAAGGCGTCGACGCGCTCGGTGAACCCGGACGACGAGTACAAGGCGCTCTGGGCGAGCCGGTCGAACTCCCGCGCCGTGCGACGGTCGATGCTCGCCGCGGCGTCGATGGCGACCTTCGCCAACCCGACGGCCTCACGAGGCAGGCTTGCGAGGTGTCGGGCGAAGGCCTGCACCCGTTCGGCAAACTCCGACGCCGGATAGACCGCGTGCACGAGCCCGATGTTGACGGCCTGGTCCGCATCGATGACCTGGCCCGCCATCGTCAGCCACCGCGCCCAGTGCGGGCCGACGATCCGCGTGAGGCGGCTGATGCCGCCCGAGCCGGGCAGCACGCCGAGCTTCGCGACCTCGGGAAGGGCGAAGGTGGTCGCATCCGAAGCGAGGCGGAAGTCGCACGACACGCCGAATTCGACGCCAACGCCGAAGCACGGGCCCTGCGCTGCCAGCACGATCGGCTTCTCGACCTGCTCCATCTCGTCGAAGAGGTCGTGGTGGGCCCTCAGGCGGTACTCACGTCGGATGTTCGATCCGCGGACGACTCCCTCAGTGCCCTCACCGAGCGGGCCAACAAGGTCCGCCATGTCGAGGCCGCCGGTGAAGTACCGCCCCTCGGCGGTGACGACCAGAACCCGGTGGCGGTCATCGTCGGCGAGGTCGAGCACCGCCGCCTGCAGCACGTCGAACATCTCCAGGCTGACCGCGTTGCGCTTGTCGTCGCGCGTGAAGGTCACCGTGATGACGCCGTCGCTGTCGTCACGCCGGGCGTGGCTTGTCGCCGTCATGCGTCCTCCTGGATCGCGACACCTTCGCGCCTCACCGTACGGTCCACCGCAGGCACGTGCCCGTCCTGGACGATGGCGACATCGAACCGAAAGCGATCACTATCGTGCGGTGATGGCTGAGCCCGAGCGAGTCCGCCGGGCCAGCTACGGCGCAGCCAGCCCGGTGGTGGGCGTCCGGGGCGCCCGCACACGCCAGCAGATCGTCGACGTGGCGCTCCAGCTCTTCGCCGAACGCGGTTTCCACGGCACGGTCGTCGAGGACATCGCCCGCTCGGTGGGCATCTCGCGGGCGACGCTGTACCAGTACTTCGCGAGCAAGGAGGAGCTCTTCCGCGAGCTCGTCGAGGAGTCGGGATCGGCGCAGCTCCGGGTGATGCGCAGGCTCGGCCGACTCGGTCCGACGGCCGAGGGCTTCGACGACCTCCACTGGTGGTTGGGCGAGGTCACCTGGGTCTACGAGAAGTACGCCACGTTGTTCGTCCAGTGGGCGAACGTCGACACGCCCGACGGACCGCTGCGCCCGATGCTCGGCCGTTTCCTGGAGACGTACACCACGAGGCTCTCGGAGCGGTTGGTGCAAGGCGGCGTCGTCGGCGTCGACTCGGAGGACCTCGCCCTCGCCCTGTGGTCGATGATCGAGCGGTTCAACTACTACCGGCACACTCGTGCGACCGGGCTCACCGACGATGCTGCGGTCGACAATCTGGCGGTCGTCGCCCAGCTGATCGTGTTTCCCGAAACACCGTCGGCGTTGCTCGCCGTGCGCGGCCACAGCATGACCCTGGGTCGCGACTGGGCGCAGGCGGCTGCGGTGTTCGAGGCGAGGCCGGATTGGCAGCCACGTGCGGGGCGATTCGCCAGCCTGAGCGACCAGGCATTCACCACGGTGCGCGACCTCCTCGATGCCGGCGCGCGCCTCTTGGCGACGAGCGGCTACCACGACACCAGCGTCAACAAGATCGTCCGTGAGGCGGGCCGGTCTCGGGGAACGTTCTACAAGTACTTCGACGGCAAGCTCGATCTCCTGCTGACGCTGGCGCGCGAGTGCGCAGAGAACATCCGGGCGCTCAGCGACCGGCTGGGACGAGTCGGCACCTCCGGCGAGCTGCGCGCCTGGCTCGCGGACTTCCTCGCGCTGCACGAGACCCACTCGGGAGTGTTCCGGGTGTGGCTCGAGCAGGTCGTCGACGACCCCGCCGTCCGGGAGACCTCGACCGTGGCCATCGGTTCTGCGCTCGCCGGCATCACTCGGCTCCTCTCCCGCGTCGAGCGCGCCTACGCGCTCGATCTCGGCGCGTCGGCCCTGATGGTCCTCGGGCTGCTGGAGCGCCTGCCCGGCCAGCCTGGTGGGACGCGCGACGAGCGACCGACGGGCCGGCTCCTGGACACCCTGGCGATTGTGATGGAGCGGGGCTTCCTCAACTCCGGCACTTGACCGACACAAGGCGCTCAGCTGACCCCGCCACGCCCGGTGATCGGCGGGAGGTCGAAGACCGACACGACGCCGGGCTCGGCCTCGCACACCAGCGGAATGGCGTTGATCGCCCGCATGGCGGTGATGTTGAAGGCGCCGGCGGGGACGTCATCGCCCTCACGGAACTGGACCTCGCAGTCGACGCTCGGTGACCCCTCGATGACGATCCGGTAGGCGTCGGACGCCTTCGCCCGCGCCCACTCGGGCGCCTGGTCGGCCTTCGTCCGGGTCACGTGCTCGACGGCCACCTTCGGCTGCCCGCCGACGACGCCGACGATCTCGAAGCGCATTGCGGCGATCGTGCCGGCCTCGATGCGCCGGCCCTGGAACTCGAACCCCTCGTCCGAGGGCAACAGCTCGTAACTGCTCTCGATGCCGTCGAGCTCCAGTCCGAGTTGCTCGGCCATCGACGACACGACGCCGCCCCAGTTGCCGATGAGGCCGGCCTCGTCGACGATGTGCGGCCGCGACTCCATCGGGTTGCCGAATCCGAAGATGTCGAACGCAACCTCGTCGCTCTGATGGCCCGACTCGTAGACGGCGAGCTCGTACACGCGGACCGAGTCGATCCGCTGCGAGCACCCGCTCAGGATGACAGGCAGGTAGTCGCTGAAGAACCCGGGATCGGCGCCGGTCGAGAACAGCGTGGTGCCGCCGAGGCGTCCGGACTCCTCCAGGCGCGCCAGGACGTCGGGACGGGCTGTACGCGGGTGGATCAGCGCCCCGACCGACGTCGTGACCACGTTCATGCCGGACTCGAGGATGCGGCACAGCTCACCGACCGTGACCTTCAGACGGCCGTGGCTCGAAGCCATGTAGCTGAAGACATCAGCGTCGAGGGCGATCGCCTCCTCGATGTCCTGGATGGCGAAGATCCCCGTCGGCGCCAGGCCGCAGAGGTCGCCGGCATCGCGCCCCGCCTTGGCATCGCTGTGCACGACGAGGCCGGCGAGCTCGAGGTCGGGCCGCCGGATGATCGCCCGCAGGGCGTGGACCCCGGCGAAGCCGGTGCCGAAGTGGACGACCCGATGCGGAGCGGTCACGCCGCCGAGGAGTTGCGGCGCAGCGCCCACCCGCGCGCCTCGAGCCATGCCGTCACACCGAAGGCGTCCCACGTCGCCGCCGGCCCGACCAGGAGCACGGGCTGGTCGGGGACCATCTCTCGGATCAGCTCCGCAGGCGTCACGGGACGACCGGGTGCGTCGAGCACTTCTGCGCTGATCGCCATGTTCCCCCTGGGATTCCTGTCACGCGCTCGCAGGCTCGCCGTCATGCCGACCGGCCTTGCGATGACCCTGCGGTGCTCGTGCGCCGATTCTGACACGAGTGTACACTCGACGGCGTCTGCCGATGGGGGGTCTCGATTGACCGGTATCTACTACGACCCGTACGACTACGAGATCGACGCCGACCCGTACCCGGTCTGGAAGCGGATGCGAGACGAGGCGCCGCTCTACTACAACGACACCCACGACTTCTACGCGGTGACGCGGTACGCCGACGTGCGCGACATGTCGGTCGACTGGCACACCTACAGCAGCGCGTACGGCAGCGTCCTCGACATCATTCGCAATCCAGCCATGCTCGAGCAGATCCGCAACATGCTGTTCGAGGACCCCCCGATCCACGACATCCACCGCGCGATCCTCAGTCGCGCCCTGACGCCGCGGCGGGTGTCAGACCTCGAGCCACGCGTCCGCCAGCTGTGCGCCGACTTCCTCGACCCGTTCGTCGGCTCCGGCGGGTTCGACTTCGTGCACGACTTCGGGATGAAGCTCCCGATGATGGTCATCGGGGCGCTGCTCGGCGTGCCCGAGGAGGACCAGGAGATGGTCCGCCAGACCGCCGACGAGCTGCTCCACATCGACGAAGGGGAGTCGATGACGAGCATGAGCCCGCACATCAAGATGGCCGAGTACATGACGGGGCTGGTTGCCGAGCGGCGCAAGACGCCGACCGACGACTTCATCTCCGTTCTCACTCACGCGGACATCGAGACGCCGGACGGAACCCGCAAGCTCGAGGACCACGAGCTGCTCAACTTCATCACGCTGATCGCCGGCGCCGGCAACGAGACCGTGGCGCGGCTGATGGGATGGGCGGGGCTGACGCTGGCCCACAACCCCGACCAGCGCGACATCCTGATCGATGACCGCTCCGCCATCCCCGACGCGGTCGAAGAGCTGCTGCGGTACCAGCCGCCGTCACCCGTGCAGGCGCGCCGAGTGATGCGCGACGTCGAGGTCCATGGCCAGACGGTGCCCGCGGGTGCGGTCATGCTGCTGCTCACCGGCGCCGCCGGACGCGACGAGCGCGAGTACACCGATCCGGATCGCTTCGACGTGCGGCGCGGCGCCCAGCACATGGCACTCGGGTTCGGCGTGCACTTCTGCCTCGGCGCCGCGCTGGCGCGACTGGAGGGCCGCGTCGGCATCGAGGAGTTCCTCGCCCGCTTCCCGAAGTGGGAGGTCGACGAGGACCGCATGGAGCTGGTCCACACCAGCACCGTGCGCGGCCCCGCGAAGCTGCCGATCTCGGTCTGACGGTTCGTCCAGCGGGTGCTCCCGGTCCGTGGACTGCGACCTGACAGGAAGGATCGGACCCGATGACGACAACGATCGTGCAATGGACCACCGGAAACGTCGGCAAGCGGTCGGTTCGGGCGGTGGTGGCACACCCCGACCTCGAGCTGATCGGCTGCTACGCCTGGTCGCCGGACAAGGTCGGACGCGACGTCGGCGAGCTCTGCGGGATCGACTCCGTCGGCATCACAGCATCGAACGACATCGACGGTCTGCTCGCGCTCGCGCCGGACTGTGTCGTCTACAACCCCATGTGGCCGGATCCGGACGAGCTCGTCCGGATCCTCGAGGCCGGCGTCAACGTCGTGAGCACCGCCGCCTTCATCAACGGCCGTGGCAATCCGCCCGACCGCGAGCGAATCCTCGATGCGTGCAAGCGTGGCGGCGTCTCCATGTTCGGCTCGGGAATCAGTCCGGGCTTCGTCGAGCTGATCTCCATCGCCACCGCGACCATCTGCGACCGCGTCGACAAGATCACGATCGAGGAAGCGGCGGACTCGACGGCGTACGACTCCCCCGAGACGGAGCAGCCCATCGGGTTCGGTCGCCCAATCGACGATCCCGAGCTTCCGGCCATGACGGCCCACGGTTCCGCCGTCTTCGGTGAGGCGGTGGCTCTCGTTGCCGATGCCCTCGGCGTCGAGCTGGACGAGATCGTCTGTGAAGCCGAGTACGCCAAGACGACCGCTGACGTCGTGATGGACTCGTGGACCATCAAGGCGGGCTGCGTCGCCGGCATCGGCATCAGCTGGCAGGGCCGGCGGGGCGGCCGAACCATCGTGGAGCTCGACATCACGTGGAAGAAGGGCCACACGCTCGAGCCGGACTGGACCATCGAGGAAGGACACGTGATCACCGTCGAGGGCCGCCCGACGGTACGAGCCCGACTGGAGTACCTGCCGCCGCCGGACTTCGAGGGCACGACGTTCGCCGACTTCATGGCCCTCATGATGATCACGACCGCGATGCCGGCCATCTACGCGATCCCGTACGTCGTCGCCGCGCCACCCGGGATCGTCACCTACAACGACCTGCCCCTCCCGCTGCCGCGTGGACTCGTCGCGACGTAGGGGTTCGCAGCAGCCACGTTCGGTACGTCGGTTCAGTCCTCGGCCAACTCACGAGGCTTCATGCCCGATGCCCGCAGCCGCTCACGTACGGCAACCGCGTCGGACGTCTTCTCCATGATCGACATGACATCGGCCGACATCTGGAGGTGCTGCCGCATGCCCATCGCCTCCCACGCGCGGACGAGCAGCGCTTTCGTACCCATCAGCGTCGACAGCGGTGCCCGGGCGATGCGAGCGGCCATGTCCTCAACCGTCGACTCGAGCGCGTCACGGGACACGACGCGGTTGACGAGACCCATGGCAAGCGCCTCGTCGGCGGTCAGCGTCTGCGCGGTGTAGAGGTACTCCGCCGCCCGCTTCCGGTTCATGAACGTCCACGGCTCGATCATCGTCTCGCCGCCCGGGAACCCGAGCCCCTGCACGAGCGGCATCTGGAAGTACGCGTCGTCGGCGGCGATGGTGATGTCCGGCAGCAGCGCCCAGTACGTGCCGCCGCCGACGGCGTAGCCGTGGACCTGGGCGATCATCGGCTTCGGGAACTCGAACAACCTGAGCGTCGGCCACAGGAACAGCTTGCGGCTGCCGATCCAGTTCGAGCCGATCGCCTCGTCCGACGCCAGGAACTCGGGGTAGGCGTCCGGGCCACCCATGGCGTGGCCGGCGCAGAACCCCTTGCCGTTTCCCTTCAAGATGACGACCTTGACCGCGGCGTCGTCCTCGGCACGGTCGAGGCAGGCGTCGACCTGCCACACCATCTCCGACGACTGCGCATTGGCCTTGTCGGGCCAGTTGAGGACGATGCGGGCGACCGGCCCATCCGTTTCGTAGATCACCCGGCCGAGATCCTCCACGGGCATCGGCTACTCGCTCTTCGGGAGCACGTCGCCGGTCCCCATCCAGATCGGCATCGTCGGCCGGGGCACCGACAGCTCCTCGGCGCCGATCTCGTCGAGGTACTGATGCCACTTCTCCTTGTCGAAGAACGGCGCGCCGTTGCCGGCGACCCAGCCGTACATCGTGCAGCCCTCGTCACCCGCAGTCCACGGTCCGAAGACGTCGCCCCACTCGAGCATGATGTGAGAGCCGGCGCGCGCCTCACCCTGCGGCGACGTGACCGAGCCCTCGACGATGTAGATGCCGTGGTCGCCCGTATGCCCGTGCGGCGGCGTGATCGCGCCGGGATCCCACACGTTGAAGAACGCGACGTAGCGAGGGCTCAGCTCGATCCACTTCTCCTTGATGCCGACCACGCGGCCGTCCGAGAGACGGATCTTCGACACCTCCATCCACGGGAGATCCTCGACGTCGACGATGCTCGGTCCACCGTGCATGGGCGGTGCCTCCAGGTGGGTGAACGCCCCTGTCAGATGCGCACGAACGGACCGTAGCATCGGCGGTCGAGAGGGGCCCGGCGTCGCCGGCACAAGTTCGCTCGACATCCGACCGAAAGCTCCCTCACCGTAGGGTTCGGTCATGCGGTTGGACGGCAAGGTCGCGCTGGTCAGCGGGTCGACGCGTGGGATCGGTCGCACGGTCGCCGAGGTCTTCGCCGCCGAGGGCGCCAAGGTCATGGTGAGCGGGCGAACCGTCGAGAAGGGCGAGAAGGTCGTCGAGCGGATCCGTGAGGCTGGTGGCGATGCCGACTTCGTGCGCCTCGACGTGAGTGATGAGAGCAGCGTGAAGGCGGCGATCGACGCCACCGTCGATCGGTTCGGGTCGCTCACCACCCTGGTCAACAACGCCGCCCCGACCGAGCTCATCTCGCAGACGATCAAGCGCCTGCACGAATGGACGAACGAGGAGTGGGACCGCATCCTCCTCGGCACCCTCACGGGCCCCATGTTCTGGTCGTCCAAGCACGCGATCCCACACCTCATCGCCGCCGGAGGCGGTTCGATCATCAACTGCTCGTCCGGCGTGTCGGTGCAGGGCTTTCCCGGCCATGCGGGCTACGCCGCCGGCAAGGGCGGGATGAACTCGCTCAGCCGATCGATCGCGACGGAGTACTGGCGCGAAGGCATCCGCAGCAACACCATCATTGTCGGCCGGATCATCATCAACAGCAAGGACGCCGGCCCGCCCCCCGTCGGCATCCTCTCGGAGCGTCCCGGGCTCCCGAGCGACATCACCTACGCCGCGCTCTGGCTCGCGTCCGACGAGTCGGCGTTCGTCACCGGCAGCGAGGTCACCGTCGACGGTGGCCAGACGATGGTGGGCAGCTACGACGAGGTCGCCCAGACCGCCACCAAGGGATAGCGCCGGTCCATGGCCGAGCCCGCCCGTCGCACCGATCTGCCCACCATCGAGGACGACACCCGCCCGTTCTGGGACGCAGCCGGCGAGGGACGATTCCTCGTCAAGCGGTGCCGCGCGTGTGGCGCAGTGCACCACTACCCGAGACAGTTCTGTCCGTCGTGCTGGAGCGACGACGTGGCATGGGTCGACGCGAGTGGCCGGGCCACGCTCTACACGTGGTCGGTCGTGTACACGAACGACCTGCCGCCGTTCCCGGAACGGCTCCCCTACGTCGCCGCCGTCGTCGACCTCGAGGAGGGCCCGCGCGTGATGACGAACATCGTCGACTGCGACCCTGCCGACCTTCGCATCGGGATGGACCTCGTCGTCGACTTTCGGTCACTCACCGACGACATCACTGCACCGGTGTTCCGCCCGGCCTGACCCGAGCCCGCCGCGCCGTCACACCGCCGCCGGGAGACGGATGAGCCGAGACAGCGCGTCGCGGGTGTCGCCGAACGCGTGCGCGAGAACGTGGGCGCGCTTGATGTAGAGGTTGGCGTCGTGCTCGAACGTGAACCCCATGCCGCCGAGCACCTGGATGGTCGCCGCCGCGTTGCGCTCCGCCGCGTCGGCGGCCACGACCTTGGCGCCGATCGCGTGGAACTCGGCGTCTTGGCGACGTTCGTCCGTCGCCAGCGCCGCGAAGAGCGTCTGGGCCCACGCCAGCTCGGCTCGTACGGCCATGTCGGCGCACGGGTGCTTGATCGCCTGGTTGACGCCGATGGGCCGGTCGAACTGGAACCTCGACGCGGCGTGTGCAGCGCTGATGTCGCGTGTGGCCTCGGCGATCCCCGTCAGTGATGCGGCGGCGAGCACGACCCCGCGCCGGTACACCGGGTCGACATCCGCACTGACGCTCACCACCGGGCGGACACGCGATGCCGTCGCCCGCGACAGCCGGGTCGTCGGGTCGATGCACTCGACCGATTCGACACCCTCGAGGTCACCGACCGCCACCAACGACGCCACGTCGGGACCCGCCACCAGCACGAGATCGGCATCCACCGCGTCGACGAGCTGGACGTCACCGTCGATCGCGCCCGAAGCCGAATCGATCGAGGCGTCCGCACCGAGCAGACCGAGGGCGACCCGCTGCCCGCGGGCAGCGGCCGCGGCCAGCTCGGCGTCCCCCCCGAAGGCGGCCACCCGCGCCGCCAACGTCGTCGAGAGGAACGGACCACTCGCCAGCGCCCGGCCGATCTCGCGGAACACCAGCGTCTCGTCGGCGAGGCCGCAGCCGACGCCGGCAGCATCCTCGGGAAGTCCCAGCGCGAACCATCCCAGCTCCGCCGCCGAAGACCATGCCTTCGGGTCGACGTTCGACGGGGCGTCGATGAGCTCACGGGTGCGAAGCATCGGGACGGTGGCGGCGAGGAACTGGGCGGCCGACGAGATGATGTCCTCTTGCTCGCTTGACGGGAGGAGATCCATCAGCGGGGCAGCGCCAGCACTCGCTCGGCGATGATGTTGCGTTGGATCTCGGAGGTGCCACCGCCGATCGAGTGCGCGAACGACGCCAGGTACCGGTCGGCCCAACGGCCATCGTCGTCGTCGGTGAGCGCCAGCGATCGGGGCCCGACGATCTCGACCGCCAGCCGCGCGATGCGTTTGCTGAGGTCGGCCCAGTGGAGCTTGATGATCGATCCCTCGGGGCCGGGCACCGGTGCGCGCCGGTTGCGGGAGATGCCGACATAGGTGAGCGCTCGCAACGCGGCGACGTCGGCCCGGGCCTGCGCGAACGCGCGAACGATCTCGTCATCGTCGAGCAGGCCCCTCTGGCGAGCGATCTCGATGAGACGTTCGACGGTGGATGACAGCTGCACCTGGTCGACGGTGAACGCCGTGCCACGCTCGAACGACAGGGTCGACATGGCGACGCTCCATCCGTTGTCGATCACACCGACGACGTTCGCGAGTGGGATGCGCACCTCGTCGTAGAAGACCTCGCAGAAGTCGGTGCCGCCCTCCATCGTCTTGATGGGACGGACGTCGATGCCGGGGCTGCGCATGTCGCAGATGACCCAGGTGATGCCCTTGTGCTTGGGCACCTCGGTGTCGGTGCGGACGAGCAGCTCCTGGTAGTCGGCAACATCGGCGAAGCTGGTCCAGATCTTCTGCCCGGTGACGACCAGCTCGTCACCGTCGACGACCGCCCGCGTACGCAACGACGCCAGATCCGAGCCGGCCTCGGGCTCGGAGAACCCCTGGCACCACACGACGTCGCCACGGAGGATCTTCGGGAGGTGGAACGCCCGCTGCTCCTCGGTCGCTCGGGCGATGAGCGTCGGCCCGGCGTGCGACAGCCCCACGAAGCGCGCATCGATCCCCCGCATGCCGGTGCGGGCGTACTCCTCGAACCAGATGAGCTGCTGGGTGAGGGCAAGGCCCCGGCCACCGAACTCGACCGGCCACGAGATGCCGGCCCAACCCCCGTCGTACTGCAGGCGTTGCCACGCCAGGTCGTAGTCGCGCATGGCCTGGCCCTCGCGGGGCCTGCGTTCGCTCGGCGTGTTCTCTGCCAGCCACGTCCTGACCTCGTCGCGGAACTCGTCGTCCTCCGCGGAGAAGGCGAGGTCCACTAGTGGAAGCCCTGGAGCTCGAACAGGTCGATGGCGTTGCCGCGCACGATCTTGATGCTCGCCACGCCTCTGCGCTCGACTCGTGGGCCGCGGTCGCGGTACTTCGCCGGAAGCCACCGCTCCCACACGTGGGCCGGAGCGACGACGTGGTCGTCGACGCTGATGATCTTCGGGATCGACGCTTCGTCCATGTCGTTCGGCTCGCGCGTCAGTCGATCTGCAGCCCCGCGGCGCGGCGGTGGCTCCGCTCGACCGTGAGCTCTTTGAGGACGGTTGCCATGTCCCGCCCGCTCTGGCGCGCCGTCGCCTTCACGTGCTCCCACTCCGCGAGCGACTCGCGTGCACGCGCTCCCATGTTGTTCCAGTCGGGATCGAGGGGCGCGGTGATCTCGAGCCGGTTCCCGTTGGGGTCGTGGAAGTAGATGCTGTAGACGATCTTGTGGTCGACGGGACCGAGCACATCGACGCCGTTCTCGACGAGCCAGTCGCGCCAGCCGTCCACTTCCTCCGTCGTGTCGACCTGCATGGCGAGGTGGCGGAAGATGTCGTAGGCCGGATGTGACGGCGCCGGTTCGGGCGGCAGCTCGGGCGCCTCGAAGAACGCGACCGTCGACCCGTCAGCCATGCGGAAGAACGAGTGGAAGTACGGCACCGCGTCGCCGGTCGAGGGGATCGAGTCGTCGAGCACAGCGTTCACCAGCTCCATGCCGAGAACGTCGCTGTAGAACTGGGCAGTGGCCGCGGTGTCGTGCGTGACGTACGCGACATGGCTCAACATCGTCGGGCGGGCGCTCTTCAACACGACCTCCGTACGTCGACCACCGTGCGGCCGATCACCGCACCCTTCAGGATGCGGTCGAGCACGGCATCGAGCTCGTCGAGACCGACGTCGTGGCCGATCTCGCCCAGCCCGATGGGCTTGAGGTCGGCGCCGAGTCGCTCCCACACGCCGCGCCGACGGTCGATCGGCGTCTGCACCGAGTCGATGCCGAGCAGCGACACCCCGCGCAGGACGAATGGCATCATCGTCGTCGGCAGGTCACCACCGCCGGTCACGCCGCTGCACGCCACGGCCCCGCCGTAGTGGATCTTGGGCAGCACATTGGCCAGCGTCGTACTCCCGACGCAGTCGACCGCGGCCGCCCACATCGTGGTCTCGAGCGGTTTGCTCGTTCCCTCGCTGAGCACCGCACGGTCGACGGTCTCCTTGGCGCCGAGGGCCCGGAGGTAGGCCTCGGCGTCGGCCTTTCCGGTGCTCGCCACGACCTCGTAGCCACGATTGGCGAGGATGCCAACCGCCGTGCTGCCGACGCCGCCGGTCGCGCCGGTGACGAGCACGGGGCCGTCGGCCGGTGTGAGACCGCGCTCTTCGAGGGCGACGACCGAGAGCGCGGCCGTGTAGCCGGCGGTGCCGATCACCATGGTCTCGCGCAGCGTGAGGCCGGACGGGACAGGGACGAGCCAGTCGGCCGGGACCCGTGCGTACTCGGCAAACCCACCATGGCGCGAGACGCCGAGGTCGTACCCGTGCGCGAGGACCTCGGCGCCGACGGGGAACCGGGCGTCGTCGCTCTCGGCCACCAAGCCGGCGAGATCGATCCCGGGGACGATCGGCGAGATGCGGGCGACCCTCCCGGCGGGCGTGGATGCCAGCCCATCCTTGTAGTTGACGCTCGACCAGTGCACCTCGACCAACACGCCGTCGGACGGCAGGTCGTCGCGCGTACGCGTCGCGACGCCGCGCTGCACGGCCTCGCCCTTCGTGTCGGCGAGGAAGGCACGGAACGACGAGGCGGTCACGGAATCGATCGTAACGACGCCTTCATTTCGGCCTGATGTCCCATCCGGCGTCGACCTGACCTGGTGACCGACCGGTTCCGAGCCCCGCGTCACGCGCGAGCGCCGTCGCGGCCAGCGCCGCCTTGTCGACCTTCATCATCGAGGTGACCGGCAGCGCGTCGACGATGACCACGTCGTCGGGCGCCTTGTAGTCGGCGAGCCGCTCACCACACCAGGACCTGAGCTCGACCGCGCTGGGTGGCGCCGCGCCGGCCGCCGGGACGACGAAGGCGACGCCCTTCTCGCCGATCACGGGCGCGGGAACGCCGACGACACTCACCTGGGCCACGGCCGGGTGCTCAGCGAGCACGTGCTCGACCTCGAGCGGGTGCACGTTGTAACCGCCCCGGATGTACATGTCGCTGACGCGGCCGACCAGCACGAGGTTGCCGTCGCGGTCGAGCCGGCCGAGGTCGGTGCTGCGCAACCACCCGTCGCCCGTGAACGCCTCGGCCGTGCTGGTCTCATCGCGCCAGTAGCCACGCATGGCGCAGGCCGAGCGGACGTGCACCCGCCCAACGTCACCGTCGGCGACTGCACGCCCCTCGTCGTCGCGCAGTTCGACCTCGACGCCTTTCTGGGGGCGACCGACGCTGTGGTAGAGCACCTCGGGTGCGTCACCCGGCTCGGTGCCCGTGATCGACGGCGACTCGGTCATCGCGTAGCGGACGACGACCGAGCACCCGAGGCGCTCGCGCATGCGCTTGACCAGCTCGGGCGGGGCGGGCGCGGTCGCGCTGAGGCAGAGGCGGAGCGACGAGAGGTCGGCGGTTGCGAGCGCCGGGTGCTCGACGACCTTGGCCCATTGCGTCGGCACGCCGCCGACGACGGTGATGCGCTCGGATTCGAGGAGGCGAACCATCTCGTCGACCGACCACGGCTGCGGGGTGATGACGACGGTGATCCCCCACGCGAGCTGCTCCCAGAGCTTGGCCATGTAGCCGGCGTGCGCGAACGGCGTGGCAACGAGCCGGCGGTCGAATGGCGCCGCCATGACGCCAGCCGTTGCGACCGCGGCCTCGAGCCCGCGGTGGTCAAACCACGCGCCCTTCGGCAGCCCCGTCGTCCCGCTCGTCCAGATGATCACGGCGGGATCGTCTGGTGACCGTCGCGGGCGGCGGTCACCGAGGCGGGACCGGGCGTCGCCGACCGGCGGCTCGCTGATCACCACCGCGGGCTGCGACCGTTCCACGATCGCGTCGACCTCTCGCACACCGAGCCGCGTGTTGAGGCCCGTGGCGACTGCACCGGCCCTGACGACCGCGGCGTAGGCGATGGCGTAGTCGAGAGACGGTGGCAACGTGATGGCGACGACGTCGCCCGGGCGGACGCCCGCGGCCACGAGGTCGGCGGCAGCGGTGTCCGCCGCCGCGATCCACTCGCCGAAGGTGCATCGCCGGTCACCGTCGACGTAGGCCTCGCGGTCGCCGAACTGGTCGGCCGCCGCGTCCATCGCCTCGTCGACGGTTGCGAAGCGACCTCGCAACGGCGGCGATGCAGCGGACGTCATCCCGGCCGCAGCATCACGTTCGAGCCCAGCCCCGCGCACGTCGGCTGGTCCGAGGCTGGCGTCGGCACGAGCGCGCGTCACGGCGAGGCGACGAGGGCGTGACAGCGTCAATGTCGCCGACATCGGAGAGAGTGAACGCGCCGATGGCGCTCCGTGTCCATCAGCGGCGAACGTACCGGAGGGGGCGGCGGCGTAACCGGTCGGCGTCCCGGCGACAGAGAACCGACATCGTGTTGTCATCGTCTCCACTGCGCAGGGCCGGGCGACATCGTTCCGAAAGGCGTCGTCCTCCAGACCTGGGCCGTGGGAGCGTTGAACGGCGCAGCCGGCGACGGTCGCGGGCTGACCTCGCTCCACTTCCTGGTCGGTGAGGACACGGTGGTCCAGGTCATGGATCCCCGCGCCACGGACACGGCGGCGGCACGCGACTTGGAACGACCGGCGCCGCGCGCACGTGACCGCGCTCACATCCCTGTTCCATCTACCGAAGGCAGCCTGAACGATGGTGCACGACATCCGCACGACCACCAGCGAGGATCACTGGTCAGAGTTCGAGACGGCGTGGACGGCGCTCATGACTTACCGGTACCTCGGCAAGCTCTCGCCGGAGCTCGACGCGGGCGTGGAGCGCGAAACCATGCCCTTGCGGCACGACATGCGGAACGCGACTGGCGGCATACTCGCCGCGCCGCTCTGCATCGCGTCCCCAGAACCTCACTGGCTCGACTCCCAATGCGTACCGGCACCCGTGGTCATGTCGTACGAAGTGCTGGATCCCGCGCGCGACGTACGCCAGGTCGTGATCGAGCGCGACGTGATCCACCTCGGTCGCACCATGGGCTACAGCCGCTCGCGCACCGTCGATGCAGACAATCCCGAGCGCGTGATCGCGGTGTCATCGGGCATGGGCGTGTCGCTCGGCGACGTGCCCGACGGCTACGAGAAGATCGACAACCCCCCGATCGACGTCGAAGACAGCCCGGACCTGCCGCGCTTGCACGAGGTGTTCGGCGCCGAACGCGGTGCGGACAGCCTCTGGCGACTCCCACCGTTGCGCGCCGAGTTCTCGGCTCCCCACGCGGCCCTGCACCTCGGTCCGATCAACATCGTGCTCGAGGTGGCAGCGATGGAGGCCGCGGCGGACCACGCGAGCACCGACGCGCTGCAAGTCGAGAGCTGGCACGTCATGATGGAGCGTCCCGGTGTCACCGGTCCCTTCCGAGCCGAAGCGAGGGTGAACGGCGCAGGGAGCAGCCGCATCGCGGTCGCCGCGACGCTCTACGACGAGGGCAAGGACGATCGCGCCATCTCCACTTCGATGGCGATCTTCCACCGCGTGTGAATGCAGGCGGCTTCCAGGCGCATTTCCTCACGTGCCATCGAGCGCGTGTGCGGTTTGTCGGCGTCCGTTTCTTTGAACGACAGGTTCAGTTTGGTGACGCCTTGGAAGGGACTGCGTCATGCGGATTGGTGTAGTGATCGGTCACCGTGGCGGCCTCGGGGACACGATTTCTCAGTTGGTCGCAGAGTACGAACAGGCGCGGGCTGCTGACGTGTCGTCAGTGTGGATCACGCAGCATCTCGGGTTCGACGCCTTGACGCTGATCTCTTCCTGGGGCGTTGGCGAAGTCGAAGTCGGCACCGCAGTCATACCCGTCCAGACGAGACATCCGGTGGTGCTCGCGGAGCAGGCGCTCACCGCGCAAGCGCTGTGTGGTGGCCGGTTGGCGCTCGGACTTGGCCTCGCGCATGCCCACAACCTCGAGCGGCTGTACGGACTTCCCCGTCGCCGTTCAGTGAGCTACTTGGCGGACTACTTGTCGACGCTCGACGCGTTGATGGCGGGGGAACCAGCGACGCCGAACGAGAGTTTCGCGCTGTCGACCCAGCTCGGCGCGGCCGAGCTGCCGACGCCGCCGCCGGTGCTGATCGCAGCTCTCGGACCACGGATGTTGCAGCTTGCCGGTGAACGAACGGCGGGGACAATCACATGGATGACAGGCGCAGCGACGATTGAAAGCTACGTGTCGCCGACGATCCGAGCAGCCGCAGCAGCGGCTGGTCGTCCTGACCCTCGCGTGGTGGTGTGTCTGCCCGTCTGCGTCACCGACGATGCGGCGAGCGCTCGGGAAAGGCTGGGTCCTGCGATCGGCAGCTACCGCGACATTCCGTCGTACAGCGCGATGCTGGACCGAGAGGGCGTCGCGGACGCAATTGATGTCGCGATCATCGGAAACGCCGACCAAGTGGGCGCCGCCCTCACCGGCTTGGCCTCTCGAGGCGCGACGGACGTCGCGGCAATCCCCCTGGGAAACCCTGACGAGGTCAGCGCCACGTGGGGCCTTATCAGCACTCTCGCAAACGCTTGACCTGGCACACCGGCGTCTGACGTCGCCCGGATTGTCAGAAGGTTGTAGCTCGCCGCCCCGCCGGGCTCTGCCCCTGGGGCAAACGTGTGACGGTCCACTTCTGCTTCGGCGATGTGGGCGGAGAGCGCGTCGACGTGGGTCTCGAGCTCGGCGTCGCCCACCCGTTCCAGGCAATGGCGCGACGGCTACTTCTCGGATCGCAGCCCGTCGAGGAGGCGTCCGAGGGCTCGGCGCGTTTCGTTGCGAGCCTGACGGCGGTCGTACGCGTTGGCGATGTAGAGCGCAGCCTCATCGACCGCGGCTAAGAGCATGTGCGCGAGCGGTGCGGTCGGTTGCTTGGGGATGGCGCGCTCCGATACTGCGGCGTCGAGCATGGCTGTGATGGCTCCGAGTCCGTAGTCGGCTTCGAGGCGTCGCCATTGGTCCCATCCGAGCACCGCTGGTCCGTCGATGAGCAGGACTTGTTGAACGTCGGCGTTGTCGGCGGAGGCGTCGAGGAACTGTTGGAGTGCGCCGATCAACAGGTCGAGCGCGTCGCCGCGTTCAGACCCTGTCGTCGCCGCAGCGAGATCCGCTTGGACCTGATGGAAGACAGCGAGGAACAGGTCTTGCTTGTCGGCGAAGTGGTGGTAGAGCGCGCCTCGTGTGCCGACGTTCGCTTTGGTGACGATCTCTTCGGTGCCCGTCGCGAAATAGCCCTTGGCGACGAACAACTTGCGGGCCGCGTCGACCAGTGCAGCGCGCGTGCGCTCCGCGGATCGTCCTTGCGGTGGTGACATACATCCTGTAGGTTACGCACATACAACCTGTATGTGAGGGAGGAGCGCCATGACGCCCGAAGAAGTCGTCCGCGAATTTTGCGCAGCCGTGTCGAAGCGCGACGAGGGTGTCCTGCGGCCTCTCCTGGCCGATGACGCGATCTACCAGAACGTCGGGATGGAAGCGTCCCGTGGTATTGAAGCGGTGATCGAGAACGTCGCCGGGCAGTGGACCATGTTTCCCGAGGCCTACGAGTTCGACATGGTCAACCTCGCCGTGTCCGGGTCGGTGGTGCTGACGGAACGCATCGACCGCGTCGGCGTCGGCGGTGGGGTTCCGGCGGCGCCCGTGCCTGTGATGGGACGGTTCGAAATCCAGAACGAGAAGATCACTGCCTGGTACGACTATTTCGACACCGCGCTCGTCGGGAAGATGCTGTCAGGCGAATCGGTCGACAGCCTCACGCCATCCTGAACCACGCCAGAACTGAATGCGCCTCTTGGTGTCAAGCAGCGATGTCGAGGGCTGGTCGTGGTGTGTGTGACGCGGTCATGGCTTGGATGTCGAGGTAGACCTCGCGTGCGACGAAGCGTTTGAGGCAGCGGATCGCGTCTCGTTTCGAGTGGCCTTCCGCGACGCGTCGTTCGAGGTAGGCGACGGTGGGTGCGTGCTTGCTGCGGAGTCGGACCATGACGATGGTCCAGAGCGCGGAGTTGGCGTTGCGGTCGCCAGCTCGGTTGAGTCGTCGTCGGTTCGAGTTGCCGGTGGAGATGGGAAGGGGTGCGGTGCCACACAGCGATGCGAAGCTCGCTTCGGTCGCGAGTCGTTCGGGGTTGTCGCCCGCAGTGCACAACAGCGCGCCAGCGGTTTCGTAGCCGACACCGTGACGAGCGAGCAGGGGTGCGGCGATCGTGTCGAGGATCGCTTTGATGGCTTGGTCGAGTTCGCGGATCTCGGCATCGAGTGAGCTCCAACGTCGAGCGACGCTCACCAGAGCGCGCTTGGCACCGCCGGTCGGTGTCAGCGGATCGCCGGGCCGGTAACGAGACGCAACCGCAACCTTCGTCGAGTCGTCAACCCGCGTAGCTGCGCTCGGAGGTGGTCGGGTGCGGTGTCGCACACGCTGTGGAGTTGGTTCGCGGCCGCGGTGCGGGCCTTCATCGCGCCTGTGCGGGCAAGGCGGAGCTGGCGCAGTGCTTCGACGGGTCCGTCGCCAGCTTTGGGGACCGCGGTCGCGTCTCCCGCGAGCACTGCTCGTGCCGCCATCGCGGCGTCGATCCGATCGGACTTCCCGCCCCGGCGGCGGCGATGCCGATCCGGCTGGTTCACTTCGATCACGTTCAAGCCTCGAGCGCGTAGGTGTCGACACAGTCCGGCGCCCCATGACGCGGTGCCTTCGACACCGACTACGAGGACTTCACCGAAGCTGGTGATCCAGCCGGTCAGGTCGCGATAGCCGCGTGTTATGGTCGAGAACGTTGCGGTGTCGAGCTTGCGGCCCAGCTCGTCGAGGACGACCACGACATGGGAGTCCTTGTGCGTGTCGACACCGGCGATGACACGCCAGTCGTCGTCTGCGATGGTGGACATGCCACCCTCCTTCGTCTGGTTGGCGGGGTGGCACGCACGGCCGGGAGGGTGGACAAGACAGGGAGCAGGCCTGGTAGCTCAGGCGCCTCTTCGGTCACGTTCACCCGACCGGTTGTGCCACACGACGAAGCTCGTCTCGCCCGGTCGACAGGTCAGTTCAAGGACACCCGAAGGGTCGAGCCGATCTGGCGGTCAGACCAACACGAGACGAACCCCGCCGCATGCTCGCAGCCACAAGACGCGACCGCACGAGCATCATCCCTGCCGATCTGTATCTGAGGCGCTCTCGTGGAGAGTGTCAGCTTCCGATAACAGAACAGAATCGGAAGTGAGACATGGCCGCAGCCAAACGGCAAGCGAACAACGGACCGAGTGGCACTGGCGGCTACGCCGTGTCTTGGTCGTACTCGTCGCGTCGCCAGCCGAGGCGCGCGTCCCACCACAGGATCGGCAGCTTCCGCTGCGACGCGAGCCAGAGGCCGGTGAGTCCGCCTGGCGGGTCGAGCGGCTCGACCGGAATGCGTTCGAAGGTCATCGAGACGACGAGCTCTGGCGGCAGACCGGAGTCGTGGAGCCGCACAAACAGGTGGCGCTCGGTACGGCCGGTCGCTTCGAGCTTTGCGACGGATCGCCGGAAGGGTTCGCGGTCGAACTCTTCGTGCAGCCAGGTGACGAGGCCGGTGAGCTCGTCGTCGACTGCACCGCCGCCTCCACCATTCGGGATGACCCATACCGTGCCCGGTGCCGTCGAGGCAGTTTCGAAGCCGTGGAGTCTTACGTCGTTCTCGAGGCACCAGAGGATCGCGGGATTGATGGTCGCGGTCCGGTGGAGGTACACGGCTTCGGTGACGCCTGCGGCTTCGCATGCGAGCACGATCGGCGGGAGATACTCCTCGAAGGTGCGCACGCTCACGGTTGCGGGAGCCAGACGTGCCACGCCCACCGGGCGCCTTCGACGTGCCAGGTCCGGCCGGCGAGGAGACTGATGAGTTCGAGCGCGTCCTGCGTGCCGAGCGTGGTCACCTCGACCGCGCCGAGGGTCCCGTCGGGCATCGTGAGCAGGCCGTCAACCATCGCTCGCTTCGACCCGTCGTCGTGGAGTGTGACGTCGGCGCCAAGGACGCGGCGAAGGATCTCGAAGGCGAAGAGCTCCTCTGAGCGTGGCATCCGAGACATGGCTGAAGCCTCGCGCAGTTCTGAATCTTCGGAACTACAGAACGCGTGCGCAGAAAACCGTGTCGCTGACCCGGCGCTATTGGGGGCGTGGCGCGGCCGAAAGCTTGATTGAGCGCGCCTGCTGAGGCCGAAACGGCTCCACGCCACCGAGGTTGTCGAGCTCGTGTGGCCAAGGGATGCACGACAGCCAAGTCGAGCCTGCCCTGCCCAACACAGCCATGGATCCGATTCCCGCGACACCACCCGAGACACCCCGTGACGACGCCACCGACGCTGACCGCGACGACCCCGGCACGCGGTCCCGCGTCACCCGCGTCGACGCCTCCACCCCCGTCAACGAGCACGATCAAAACGTAGACACACTTGATGCCATGAAGGAGCGGGGCCTCCGCTCCCTGCGAGCTCGGGTGGTACGCCACTCGTGTTCGTATCTGCTCACAAGTTTGAGGAGGCCCCTATGGAGCGACAGTACGTCGGGATCGATCTGCATCGTCGTCGCAGCACGATCGTGCGGATGGACGAAGCCGGCGAAGTCGTCAGTGCGGTGAACCTGGACAACGATCCGATCGCGATCGCGCTCGAGGTCGCGAAGGCGGGCCCGGATCCGGAGGTCGCGGTCGAAGCCACCTATGGCTGGTATTGGCTCGTCGACGCTCTCCAAGACGCCGGCGCGAACGTCCGCCTCGCGCACTCGTTGGGTGTGCGGATGTATCAGCATCAGCGGGTCAAGAACGACCGTCGCGACGCCGCGCACCTCGCGGACCTGTTGCGGATGGGACGCCTGCCCGAAGCGTGGATCGCACCGCCGGCGACGCGGGAGCTCCGAGAGCTGGTGCGTCATCGCGCCAAGCTCGTCGCGTTGCGGACCGGGCTGCGTTGCCAGGTGCACGCGATCCTCGCCAAGGAGGGCGTGACCGTCCCGATGAGCGACCTGTTCGGGGTGCGCGGCACCCGGCTCCTCGACGAGCTCGAGCTCGCTCCCGCGTATGACCAGCGGGTCCGATCGCTGCGCACGCTGCTCGCGGTCTATGACCGTGAGATCGACACCTTCGAACGCGACACCCACCAGGCGCTGCGTGGCCATGCCGGCTACGAAGCCGTCCAGACCATCCATGGAGTCGGGCGGATCCTCGCCGGCGTGTTCGTCGCCGAACTCGGTGACGTCACCCGCTTCGCCGGAGCACCGCAGTTGTGTTCGTGGGCCGGGCTCACCCCTCGTCACCATGAGTCGGACACGACGGTGCGGCGCGGGCACATCACCAAGCAAGGCTCACCACTCGTGCGTTGGGCTGCAGTCGAGGCGGTCGCGCGCCAACGTGGCCCGACGAAGATCATGGCCGACTTCCACCGCATCGCCGAACGCCGCGGCCGGCCCATCGCTCGCGTCGCCGCGGCGCGCAAGGTCCTCACGCTCGTCTACTACGGGCTGCGCGACGGGCACATCCGCTGCCTCGCCGACACATCCCGCGGAGGTGGCGTGAGGGGCTTGGTTCTCAGCACGGCGCGCGCTCGGGCCTTAGATGGCCCCCACACCCTGTGGCGCGGCCGGACACTTGATTGAGCCCGCCTGCTGAGGCCGAAACGGCTCCACGCCACCGTGTTCGTTCGGCGAGTTCGTGTGGCGAAGGGATGTACGGCAGCCAAGTTCGAGCCTGCCCTGCCCCAACGTGACCATGGAGCCAACTCCCGCGACACCACCGAGACACCCGCGACGACGCCACCGACCCTGACCGCGACGACCCCGGCACGCGGTCCCGCGTCACCCGCGTCGACGCCTCCACCCGCGTCAACGACCACGATCAAAACGTAGACACACTTCTCACACCCGCAAAGCAGGTGCGAGGACCAACATCCGGGAGCTATCCCCGACCCGCGACCGATCACACGCGCCTGCGGCTCGAAGCGCGCACAACGACCGATTCCACGCTTGACACAACCCCACTCCTTCAGGGATCTAGGGCCCGCAAGCGGGCCCTAGGCGGGAGTCATCGCGAGTCGAGCGGGAGTTGTCAGTCGAACGTTTCCCACGGACGCGCGCGATCGCGGGCAGGTCTTCTTCTCGGGCCGAATACGGTCTGCATCGCAGCGATCGCTCCCGCGACGCTGGCCGATCACGCCGACGGTCATGCACACGCATGCAACCCTCACGGATTCCGCCCGATCACTCTCGGCCTGCCCACGGCTCGCTTCTGGCGACCGTCCACACGGGCGGGATCGCTCCCGGCGACCGTCCAGGCAGGCGGGATCACTCCCGGATCGCGCCCGATGACTCCCGACGACCCCGCCGATAGCTCCCGTGCGCCCCACGGATGACTCCCGTCGAGCGCCCTCGCATCCGCGATCCTCCCGGACCACTCCCGAATCGCGCCGGATCAGTCCCGCGCACGTGACGGCTGACTCCCGGCCCACGTCCACACGAATCGGATCACTCCCGGATCGCAAGAGGCCCGCGTCGACGTCAACGCGCGGCGCAGTGCCGAGTTCCTCGAAGCAGCAGGTCCGTTCCGGCACATCGACGCGTGACCGTCGCCCTTTGAGGTCGTCCCAGGAACACTGCAATGCCACCCGTGTCGCGTCCAGATGCTCACGCCCGCGCCTCCGCCTGCGGAGGCGAGAAGCGTGTCTCGGGCAGATCATGGGCCACGTCGGCTTAGCGCCGTCGCGGAGAGTGACGCGAGACGACCTCGTCATTGAGTGTCGTGGATCTGCTCGGCGATGATGGCTTCGGTCGGCGTCGCGGCGTCGGTGCCGAGGCGTCGGGCCAGGAGACCACGGCTCAGGCCCGACGGTCGGCTCGGGGTGGTCCGGCCCTTGGAACGTGCTGAAGCCCGCAAAGCAGCCGACACGGGAGCGCGCCATGCCCCGCTCAACAGACTCGCAGCTGAACCTCGACTTCGCACCGTACTGGCATCGCTCCCCCGCTCGCGCTCACAGTGCCCGAAGCTGCAGCATTGGCCGGCGTCAGCACGCGCACGATGTACCGCGCCATCGAAGCCGGCTTCGTCCCGTCCGTGCGCCTCACTCCACGCGGCCGCGTGTTCGTCCCGCGCCATGCGCTCGAGCGGTTCCTCGCCGAAGGTGGATGAGCTCAGCTCGCGCCGTTCGTCGCGCGGCTTGATGAGCTGCCCGAGGTCCTCAGCCGCGGCGCTGTCCTTGCCCTGCACTGCGGTGTTCGTGTAGATGTCAAGCGAGGTCGACGGCCACGAGTGCCCGAGCCGCGGCGACACGTGCGGATGTCGACGCCGGCCGTGACGAGCTTGCGGTCACTCAGCGACGGCGACCGACACGAGTTCACCGATGACGGCGGCCGCGGTGCGGTCGTGTTCCTGCACCTTGTGGCCGTAGACATCCGTTGTGATGCTCGGCCTCGCGTGACCGAGGCGGCGACTCACCGTGAGCACGTCGACACCAGCGGCGATCAGCTGGCTCCCGCTGAAGTGCCGGAGGTCATGCAGGCGCACGCCTCTGATGTTCGTCGTCTCGCAGAGCCTGATGAACTTGCGGGTGAGTGCCTTCAGGGTCCACGGCCGATCGCTGCCAGGACGTGGCGAGAACACGAAGCGGTCGCCGTTGAGTGGCGACCCGCACGCTTCGGAAAGCTCGCTTGCCCGCTTGTAGTGGTCCCGCAGCACATCGACGGTCTGCGGGTCGAGAGCGATGAGCGCGGGCTTGGTGCGTCTTGGTGTCCTTCTCGGTGCCATCGACGGACAGCGACGCCGAGATGGTCAAGGTCCCGCCGTCGAGGTCGATGTTCCGCCAGCGCAACGCGCCCAGCTCCCCACGTCTCGCACCTGTCGTCGCGGCGACAATCAGAAACGCCCTGAAGTCGTCGTCGGTCGAGTTGATGAGCTTCGCCAGTTCATCGCTGGTCGGCGGGCGCGTCGGCTTGGTGCGGACGGGCGGCGGGTCGGCGTCCTTCGCCACGTTGACCAGTCAGCAGCCCGTGGCGGACCGCCTGGGCGAGTGCAGCAGAGATGACGTTGTGGACCCGCCGAATGGTCGCGCTCGCCTTCCCCTCGGCCTCCAGGGATGCATACAAGCTGTCAAGGTCCCGAGCGGTGAGCTTGCCGAGTGGCACGTCGTGGAGCGGCTTTGCGCCGATCTCCACTGCCGCCCGGTACGAAGGTCGAGACCCAGGGCTGAGCCTCGAGAGCTTCATCTCCAGATAGTCCCGCAGCTGGTCACCGAACGTGATCGCCGTCGTACCCCTCGGGTGCCTGCCGGCGGCCACGGACTTCTCCAGCTTGCGCAGCTCGCGGGCTGCCTCCTTCTCATTCCGGGCATGGATCGTCCGTGCGGCATACCGGCGCTTCCCGGACAACGGGTCGAGCCCCGCGTAGACGCGGGCCTGCCAGACGCCTTCGCTGCGCTGCCTCAGCGATCCCATCGATTGGCAGCCTAGCCAAGTTGATGGACAGAATGATGGACGGAAACCGGAGGCTCGTTCCCAAGGTGAAGGGGAAATGGCCGCTGACCTGCGGTGATGTGGTGGGCGTTGAGGGTCTCGAACCCCCGACCTCCGCCTTGTAAGGGCGGCGCTCTCGCCAACTGAGCTAAACGCCCGCGGCGGGAAACGGTAGCGGACCAGTTGACCGCGGCGGGTCGGGGCTCGCAGGGGTACCGGGGGGAGGTGTACCCCGGCTCGTCGCCCCGACCCGCCTTCGCGGTGATCTGGTGCCCGTGGGATCAGGCGCTCTCGCGGACCTGCGGGTCGTACCGCGGGATCAGCTCCTCGAGCACCGGCTCGGGCGGCCGCACCTTCGGCGGCCGGCCCCGGCGCCGCTTGTTGGCGAGCACCTTGCCGTTGGCGAAGAGCTCGCCACCCCACACACCCCACGGCTCCCGCCGCTCGATCGCGGACGCCAGGCACTCGTCCTTGACCGGGCACTCGACGCAGAACGCCTTGGCCCGCAGGATGTCGTCGAGCTGCTCCGAGAAGAACAGATCCACGAACGCGCTGGTCGTGTCGGCGCAGCGCGGCGTCGACCCGCCAGGGTTCGTCTTCGATGACTGCGGTGTACTCGAGTGCGAACATTGCCGGTCCCCTGTCTCGTCGTGCGCTTCGTCGCTCGGTGGTGCGGGTGGTACGTGGTGCGGTCGTGCGGTCGGTGCGGTGGTGCGGGTCGTGCGGGTGGTACGGGGCTGTCGGGTGCCCGGATCCGGCCCGGAACGCGAAAAAGGCCGCCGGGGGTGCCCCGGCGGCCTGGTGAGGAATCGTCTCCCGTGGTTACGAGGAGATCACCTGGGGCCGACGGGGCCGGGGCTTGTGGAAGGTCTCCGGCACGGTGCACGGAATCGACCACGAGCCCGAGCCCATGAGGTCGTTCATGGCGACGTGGGCGTACCGGACGCGCGCGACGGCGGCGGCTGCCGTGCCGTATCGCTGCGTCGTCGTCGTGTCGCTCATGGGTAGGTCCTCGTCGGCGTTGCGGGTGTCTGGGCGTCGCCCTGGTGGGTTGCCGCACCAGGCAAGCACCTCAGGCTAGCGCGCGTCAATCGATTTTCTGATCCTCGCTGAGGCGGACCGAGGCGATCATCGCGATCGCGGCCGAGACGACCATGATCCAGAGGCCCATGCCGACGTTGGCGTCGACCGACCGGGCCGCGTTCATCGTCTGCATGGCGTCGTAGCTGTTGAGCAGGTCACGGACGACGAAGCCGGCGATCACGAACGACAACACGACCGTCAGCCAACGGAAGACCCGCATCCGGACCGACAGCAGGGCGCTGACCGCCAGGGAGATGGCCCCGATCGTGTAGCCGGCGCCGAGGCCCTGGTCGAAGCCGGACCGTCCGAAATTGGCGATCCCGATGGTGCCGGAGATCCAGGGCAGGTACGCCCCGATCACGACGCCACACGCGGCGACGGCGACCAGGGCCGCGTGGCCGTAGTTCCCGGGCGCGGCGGAGAGGATGTGGCCGCCGCGGCCGTCGTCGGGCAGCGGCTCGCGTGCGAGGTCGGAGTGGTAGGACTCGGGCTGGTCGGCGAAGGACCGCACGAAGTCGGCCATGACCCGCCACGGGGTGCGGCGGGTCCCGCGCACCGGGGGGTCACTCGGGGGAGGGTCGTCGGTGTCGGCGCCGAACGGCGCGCGGGCGACGGTGTCGCGCGACGGGCGCGGGTCGAGCGCGGCGGTCGCGGTCGCGTCGACCGGCTCCGGGGTCGGCTCCGGCGCGGGGATCGCGGTGGGGGTCGGGAGCACCGAATGGGGTGCCTGGGGCTGCGGCGCGATCGGGGCCGGGGTGACCGGCGCGGGCTCCGGGCTCGGTGCGGGCGCACCCGTCGGCGCCGGCACGCTGTTGGCGACGCGGTTGGTCCAGCCGCCGTCCCAGTAGCGCCATTCGAAGCGGCCGGAGGGATCGGGCCGCCAACCGGGTTCGGTGGAAGATTGGACCTGGCTCATCTTCGGGCTCCGTGCTCCTCGCCGGCCGCGGACCGGTCTCACCCGTTGCGTCTGCCCACTTAGGCTTCGGCACCGTGTCGGCAGAACTTGACCCGCGTGGGATCGACTGCTCAGGGGTGCTCGACGTCCTGGAGCGCCAGCGGCAGGAGGATCTCCACGACGGCGCCCAGGTCTTCGTCTCACTGGGCGGCGACGTGCTGCTCGACGACGCCGTGGGCGAGAGCCGACCCGGGCGCCCGCTCCGCACCGACGACGTCATGCTCTGGTACTCCTCGGGGAAGCCACTCACCACCGTCGCCGTCCTCCAGCTGTGGGAGCAGGGCCGCCTCGGGCTCGACGACCGGATCGGCGCCTACGTGGGCGGCTGGGGCAACGGCAAGGAGCGCTGCACGATCCGCCACGTGCTGGTCCACACCGGTGGATTCCCGATGTACGGCAGCAGCGACTTCGACACCGACCTCCCGCCCGAGGAGGTGCTGGCACGGATCGCCGCGACCCCGGCGGCGTGGGAGCCCGGCACCCGGGCCGGCTACCACCCGGTCACCGGCTGGAAGGTCCTCGGCGCGGTGGTGGAAGCCGTCGACGGCCGGCCCATCGAGACCTACCTGCGCGACGAGGTCCTGGCGCCGCTCGGCGCCGCGGAGTCGTCGTTGGGCGTCGCACCCGAACGGCAGGCGGAGCTCGGCGACCGCCTGGTGCCGGTGGCGTGGAAGGGGCACCGATTCCCGGTGGTGGAGGACGACGGCGCCCTGCGGATGGTGCCCTACCGGATCGACGAGCTGCACAACGAGCCCTGGCACGTCGCCAAGCCGGAGCCGGGCGCGTCGATGCGGGGTCCGGCGCGTGACCTCGGGCGCTTCTACGAGTCGTTGCTCGGGTTCGGTCCCCCGCTGCTCGAGCCGCGCACCGTCGAGCTGATGGGCGCGGTGCACCGCCACGAGCTGCGCGACGTGGTGTTCGGCTTCGCGGCGCCGTGGGGGCTCGGTGTCACCGTCGATCTCAGCGGCGGCGCGGGACGGCGCGCGTTCGGCCACGGCGGCATGGCGTCGTCACGCGGGTTCGCCGACCCCGACTGCGGGTTGGTGGCGGTGTTCGTGAGCAACGGGTTGCCCAATCCGATGGCCGCGGAGCAGCGCCAGGTCGACATCACCGATGCGGTGTACACCGCGCTCGGCGACGTCGCCGCGCGCTTCCGGCGCACCCCCTGACGCACGTCAGCCCTCGCCCGCGATCACCGCGAGGAGTCGGGCGTGCACGTCGGGGGGGCCGGCGACGATGTCGCCCGACTGCAGCCACGCCCGGTCGTCGCCCTGCCAGTCGGTGACCACTCCCCCGGCCTCACGCACCAGGAGCGCGCCGGCGGCGACGTCCCACGTGCCGAGGCTCTGCTCGAAGTAGCCGTCGTACACGCCCGCGCTCGTCCACGCGAGGTCGAGGCTGGCGGCACCGGCGCGACGCAGGTCCTCGAACGCGAGCAAGGCCCGCTCGAACACCGGGACGTACTCGGCGAGGCGTTGCCGCTTGGCCCGGAACGGGAACCCGGTGCCGCAGATCGCGCGCTCCGGCCGGCGCGAGCTCACGCGGATCGGCTCGTCGTTGAGGAACGCACCCCTCCCGAGGCACGCCGTGTAGACGTCGCCCAGCATCGGTGCCTGCACGACCCCGACGACGGGCACGCCGTCGGCCACCAGTGCGACCGACACGCCGACCAGCGGGAAGCCGTGCACGAAGTTGGCGGTGCCGTCGAGCGGGTCGACGAACCAGCCGACGTCGGCGCGCTCGCCGCCGGTCTCCTCGCCGAAGAACGCGAGCTCGGGGGCGGCGTCGTGCAGCACCGACTGCACCGCGGCCTCGCTGGCGGTGTCGGCGTCGCTGACCCAGTCACCCGGCCCCTTCTCGCGGACGTTCCGCGCCGCGCCGAACGCGTCGAGCACGACCCCGGCCCCGGCCCCGGCGGCGCGTCGGGCGGCGCCGAGGAGGCGGTCGAGGTCGAGGTCCGACGCCGCGCTCACGGCGCCACCGCGTCGCGCAGCACGCCGAGCAGCTCGGTGGTGCCGGCCGCCACCAGTTGCCGGCGGGCGTCGGCGTCGGCGACCTCGAGGACGTCGCCCGCGGCGTCGGCGATGGCGGCGCCTGCCTCGCGACACACGAGCAGGCCGCCCAGGTAGTCCCACGACGCGCTGTCGCGGACACCGTCGACGTAGCCGTCGAGGTGACCCGCGGCCACGTCGCACAGCGACAGCGCGGCGGAGCCGAGGGCCCGGAATTGCCGCCACCCGAGCTCCGTCCCCGTCCATCCCGACAGGCCGATCACCGACCGATCGAGCGCGGTCGTACCGGATGGCGTGAGCGGCACGCCGTCGCGGAACGCGCCCTTGCCCCGCACCGCGGTGTAGCGCGTGCCGGTGGCACCGTTCTGCACCAGCGCGCACAACGGACCGTCGGCGTCGAGCGCGCACAGCGAGATCGCCCAGTACGGGAGGTGACGCGAGCAGTTGGTGGAGCCGTCGACCGGATCGACGACCACGGTGACCGGCGCGTCCTCGGGTCCGGTCCAGCCGGACTCCTCACTGAGGACGCGCACGCCCGCGGTGGCGAGCACCGGGAGGATCGCAGCATCGGCGACGAGGTCGAGGCGGTACTGCCCCGGGCGATCGGTGCGGTCGCGACGTTCGGCCGCTCCCAGCGTGGCCAGCGCACCGCGCTGCGCCGCGGCCGCGACGTCGAACAGCGCGAGCAGGTCCTCGGGCGCGAGGTTCACGGGGCCGCCGGTTCGACGGTGACGACCGCGTTGTAGTCGGGCACGCCGGACGACGGATCGCGCCGGCCGGCGCGGAGCAGGACGTTGCCTTCGGGGAAGAACACCTGCACGTTGCCGGTCCGCAGGTCGCTGGCGTGGAGGCGGGCGTCCATCCGGCCGACGGCCGAGCGCACCACGACCCGGTCACCGTCGTGCAGCCCGAGCCGGTCGATGTCGGCGGGCGCCATGAACAGCGCGTCGCGGTCGGCGCCGGTGAGCGGGTCGCGCTCCATGTGCACCATCGTGTTGAACTGCTTGCCCCGGCGGGTGCTCAGCACGAAGCTCCCGTGCGGCACGTCGGGCACCGACGGCGCGACCGCCAGGAACCGGGCCCGGCCGTCGGCGGTCGGGAACACGCCCCCCTCGCACAGCCGCGTCCCGCCCCACTGGACCGCGTCGCCGGTCGTGCGCAACCCCTCCACGCCCTCGTACATCGGGACCACCCGGGCGATCTCGTCGCGGATGGCCTGACCCGACGGGAACGACATGAGCCCGGCCCGGTCGGGATCGACCCGGCGCGCCAGCTCCACGAAGATCTCCCACTCGCTGCGCACCTCGCCCGGCCGCGGCCCGTCGATCTCGGGGCTGAACGCGATCCGCCGTTCGGTGGTGGTCTCGGTGCCGCCGTCGCGTTGCTCGTAGCGCGTCGCCGCCGGAAGCAGCACGACCACCTCGCCCGGATCGACGAGCATCTGGCTCGACACGACGATGTCCTGGTGGACGCGCACCGGCACCCCGGCCAGCGCCTCCTCGACCGCGGCGGGATCGGGCAGCACGTCGAGGAAGTTCCCGCCGGACGAGTAGAGGACGTCGAGCTCGCCGCGCCCGCCGGCCTCGACCATCTCCTCGGCGGTGATGCCGGGGCGGTCGCCGACCGTGAACCCGTACTGCTCGGCCAGGGCGGCGGCATTGGCGGCGTTCACCTCGAGCCCTCCGGGAAGCGCGGTGGCGTAGGCCCCCATCTCGGCCCCACCCTGCACGCCGGAGTGCCCGCGGATGGGCATGAGGCCGGCGCCGGGCCGGCCGATGTTGCCCCGCGCCAGGCCGAGGTTGACGATCGCGGCGACGTTGTCGCCACCCCGCTCGTGCTGGGTGATGCCCATGGACCAGACCAACACCGACGCGTCCGCCGACGCGTACAACCGCGCGAACCGCTCCATGTCGGCGCGCGTCGCGCCCGACTGCCGTTCGAGCTCGGCGAACGACTCGCGCGCCAACTCGTCGACGAGCGTGTCGAATCCCGCGGTGTGCTCACGCACGAAGTCGCGGTCGATCGTGCCCTCGGCCAGCATCACCTTGAGCACACCGTTCAGGAACGCGAGGTCACCGCCGATGTGCACCGCGAAGAATTCGTCGGTCATGTGCGTACCGAACATCGCGCTCTCGACGTTGCTGGGCACCCAATAGCGGTCCAGCCCGGGCTCCCGCAACGGGTTCACCACCGCGACCTTCGCGCCGCGCTTGCGCGCCAGGAAGAGGTACTTCATGAACACCGGCTGCGCGTTGGCGACGTTGGCGCCGAACAACACGATGAGGTCGCTGCCGATGACGTCGGTGTAGGAGCACGTCGTCGCGCCGACGCCGATCGTCTTCTTCAGCGTCGTCGTCGACGGCGCATGGCAGACCCGTGCCGCGTTGTCGATGTTGTTGCTGCCGAGGAACCGGGTGAACTTCTGCGCCACGTAGTAGGTCTCGTTGGTGATGCCCCGGGCGGTCAGGTACACCGCGAGGCGCTCCGGGGTCGTGGCGCGGATCCGGTCGGCGAGCAGGTCGAGGGCCTCGTCCCAGCTCACGCGGGTGAACCCCGGCTCGCCCCGCCGCCGGACCATCGGGTGGGCGAGGCGCCCGAGGTCGCGGAGCTCCTTGCCCTTCAGCCGCCGCAGCGGCGCCACGTCGGCCAGACGCGCGTCGTCGAGCGCGCCCATGGTGTTCACGCGCAGCAGGTTGAGGCGGGTCGTGCACAGGTGCACGCCGGAGAGGGTCCAGTCGTGGAAGCCGGCGACCCCGAGCGCGCAGCCGTCGCACACGCCCCGGTTCAGGATGCGCCACGCGTACGGCAGGTTGTCGCGGTTGTCCCAGATGGTCTTCAGCACCTCCTTGTAGTGGTTCGGCTTGGTCTCGCCGATGCCATTGGGCTTGAACCCCACCCACAGGTCCCGCCGGGTGCCCTTGGGCGACTTGATCCTCGCCGAGGTCTTCCAGGCCACAGTCGCCGCGCGCTCCTTGTCAGTGCTCGAGGTCGAGACGGTCGGGACGGCTGTACACGTTGGCACGGTCGCCCCGCACGAAGCCGACGAGGGTCTGGCCGAGACGATGCGCCGCATCGACCGCCAGGCTGGACGGCGCCGACACCGCGCACACCACCGGGATCCCCGCCATCGCCGCCTTCTGGACGATCTCGAAGCTCACCCGCCCCGACACCATGAGCACCGTGTCGGAGAGCGGGAGCTCGCGCTCGAGGAGGGCGTGCCCGACCACCTTGTCGAGCGCGTTGTGCCGGCCGACGTCCTCGCGCAACGTGACCAGCTCGCCGTCGGCCGTGAACCGCGCCGCGGCGTGGAGCCCGCCGGTGGCGTCGAACACGCGCTGCGCCTCGCGGAGCCGCTCGGGCAGGGAGGCGAGCACCGACCGCGCCAGCATCGGCCCGTCGGCCACTCGCTCCACCTGCTGCTCGATGTCGTCGAGGGTGGTCTTGCCGCACAACCCGCAACTCGCGTTGGCGACGAAGGTGCGGGTGTGGCCGCGCCGGTCGACCGGAGCGCGCACCTTGACCGTGACGATGTTGTACTCCTGCTCCCCCTGGCCGGCGAGGCAGTACGCGACCGAGTCGAGGTCGTCGGCCGAGTGGAGCAGCCCCTCCGTGAGGCAGAACCCGACCGCGAGCTCGAAGTCGTGGCCGGGGGTGCGCATGGTGACGGCCAGCGCCTCGGGCTCCTGGCCGGGACCGTGGAGCCGGATCTCCATCGGCTCCTCGGTGACGAGCTTGTCGGGGACGTCGCGCACCTGGTCGCCGTCGAGCGCGCAGACGCGCACCGTGGTGACGGCGCGCCGCGCCGGTCCGGAGCTCACCGCTTCACGCTAACCCCGGAAGGCGCACGCCAAACCGGGCCGCGTCGGTGGGGGTGTCGACGTCGAGGAACGACTCCGGCGTCGCGACCGCGCACCAGGCCGACTCCTCCACGACCTCGTGGTCGACGACGTCGAAGAGGTCGTGCAACGCCCGCACGCCGGCGACGACCAGGCTGTCCGCCGCCACCAGGGCGTCGGCGCCGTAGCGGGCGCACACCGGTTGGAGCCGTCCGTCGACGCGCGGCACCACGGTGGCAGTGCCCGGACGGTCGCGCAGCCACCGCAGCAGCGGTTCCCCGACCGCGGGGAGGTCGACGGCCAGGACCAGCGCGGGACCGGTGAAGCCCCGGCCCCGCAGGGCGACGCCGGCGGCGGCGAGCGCGGCCAGGGGCCCGGCCCCGGCCGGCGCCTCGCGGACGTGGTCGAGCCCGCTCGCCCCGTCGCCCAGCTCCAGGGTGGGCTCGCACACGCTGGCCAGCAGCCGTCCCGCCCGCACGGCCAGTGTCTCGCCGTCGACGACCAGCGAGGCCTTGTCCACGCCCATGCGGCGGCTGCGGCCCCCGGTGAGCAGGATCCCCGCCGTCGGCGCCATGGGCAGACCGTAGAGTCGAAATCGTGGGGGCAGCCAAACCGGCGAGCGGGGCGGGACGTGTCCGGTGCGCACATGCATGCTGACCCCGCCGACCTCGACCGGCCGGCTGACTTCGACGACACGTTCAGAGAGCACTACTGGCCCATGGTCCGATCACTCTCGGTGGCCTGCGGGGACCGCGAGGCGGCCGCGGACGCGGTCCAGGATGCGTTCACGCGCGCCTACGCGCGGTGGCGGCGCATCTCGCGCTACGACCACCCGGCGGGGTGGATCCGCCACGTCGCGCTGAACCGGTTGCGGGACCACTTCCGGCACGAGCAGCGGGGAACGAAGGTGCACGCGCGGCTCGCCGGCCAGGCCACCACGATCGTCGACCCACCCGCGCTCCCCGACGACGCGCTCATGGCCGCGGTGCGGCGGCTCCCCACCCAGCAGCAGATCGCGGTGTCGCTCTATTACGTCGAGCAGCTCTCGGTGCGGGAGATCGCGGCGTCGATGAAGCTCTCCGAGGGCGCGGTGAAGTACCACCTGCACGCGGGCCGCACCGGGTTGCGGGAGTGGATCGAGGCGGGATGAACGACGACCTCCGCTTCGACCCGGTCGACGACGAGCTGCGGCGGCGCTTCGACGCCCAGGCCCGGCCCGAGGGCGATCCCGACGCGGTGCTCGACCAGCTGCGGCCCCGCTTCCGGCGCGCCCGGCAGCGGCGCCGGGCCGCGTTCACCGGCGCGGCCGCGCTCGTCGCGGTGGTCGTGGTCGGAGCCTCGGTCGCCCTCGGCCGTGCCGGAGGCGGTGACGGCTCGGTGCGGGTCCCGCCGGCCACGAAGCCCGATCGGACGGTGCCGAGCGTGGTGACGACCGTGCCACAGCCGACGGTCACCACCGCCGGCGGCACCGGGGCCATCGGCGGCACCGGGGCACCGCAGGCGACGACGCCGACCGGCAGCGACGACACGGCCGCGAACGGCCCGTCCGGCACCGGCGCGGTCCCGCCACCGGCGCCGACCACCGCACCCGCCGGCCCGCAGACCCCCACGTACAGCTCGGCGGGCGGATCGATCACGGTGAACTTCGACGGCGCCAGCACCGTCTCGTTGGCGTCCAGCAGCCCCGCCGCCGGGTTCACCGCGGAGGTGCACGACAACGGGCCCACACGCGTCGAGGTGCGGTTCTCCAACGGGCAGACCGAGTGGCGCATCCGGGTCGACGTGGCGAACGGAGCGCTGCAGCCCGAGATCACGCAGCACTGAGCGACCGGCCAAACCGACCGGCCGGTCCGGGCGTGTTCCTCCGTAACGATCCCCCAGGAGGAACCCATGCACCCCGAACCGTCCCCCGTCCCACCGATCCGCACCCGCCGTTGGCGGCGTGTGCTCGCCGTCGGCGCCGGCGTCGCGATGGTGCCCGCGCTCTACGCGGTGGCCAGTGCAACGAGCGGTGGCGGGAGTGATCGACCGGCGGCGAGCGTGCGCGCCGCGGCCGGCACGAGTGACCCCGGCACCGAGCTCGAGAACGAGCACGGCGTCGTGGTGGCGAAGCCCCACGGGGGCGCGCCGACGCCGTCGGTACCGGAAGTGACCACGCCGACGCCGACGGTGCCCGCGCCCACGGTCCCGACCACGCCCGAGCAGGAGGTGGAGCACCCGGTGCCCGAGCCCGGCGACGACCGCGGGGTCGACCCCGTCGACGACGGCAACTCCGGTCCCGGGAACGGCCCCGCCCCGACACCTGCACCCGCGTTCGACCAGGCGTTCTCGTCGGCCGGCGGGTCGATCACCGTGACGGTGGCGAACGGCGCGGTCTCGCTGGCCTCGAGCAGCCCGGCCCCCGGGTTCGCGGCCGAGGTGCACGACAACGGTCCCAGCCGGGTCGAGGTGCGCTTCTTCTCCTCCGGAGGCCAGGAGTGGCGGATCCGGGTCGAGCTCGGCAGCGGCGGCCTGACGTCGGAGATCACCCAGCACGGATGACGGCGTGGGGCGACCGGCTCAGCCGCCGGCGTGGGGCGTGTCCTCCGTCGACGGCTCGAGCCGGTACGCCACGACCTGCCAGCGCCCGCTGCGGCGCGCCAGCTCCACCCGGTTGTGCACCACGGTGCCGTCCCGGAGGTCCACCCGGGTGATCACGACCCCGGCGTCCTCGACGGTGGCGACCTGGTCGACGCCGACGCGCTCGACGAGGCCGCCGAGCGACGCTCGTTGCTCGTACGCGGTGCGCTTGGCGGCGACGAAGCCGCGGCGGTCGAGCCCGTCGCGCAGCTCGCCGCCCGAGAGGGTGAAGACCGACTCGAAGTCGAGGCGATCCCACGCCAGCTCGTAGGCGACCGCGACGTCGCCGGGGCCCGGCCCTCGGTCGCGGGCGATGGCGACGACCACCGAGAGCGCCAGCGCGAGGATCACGACGCCGACGACCAGGGTGATCACGTGAGGCAGCCCTCGATCTCGGTGGCGAGGTCGAAGTCCTGGTCGGTGAGGCCGCCGGCGTCGTGGGTGGAGAGCGCGACCCGCACCTTCCGGTAACGGATGTCGAGGTCGGGGTGGTGGTTCGCGGCCTCGGCCCGGTCGGCGATGCGGGTCACGAAGGTGATCGCATCGGGGAACGTCGGGAGCTCGAAGGTCTTGACGATCTCGTCGCCCTCCCGGGTCCACCCGGGGAGGGAGGCGAGGCGCTCGGTGATCCGGTCGTCGGCGAGAGGTGGCATGGCCCCCATTGTCGACCCGCAGGGGCACGACCTGCGAGTCGAGGCGGAAGAACTGGCTCCGGGGGAGAGACTCGAACTCTCAACATCTTCGGTTAACAGCCGAACGCTCTGCCAGTTGAGCTACCCCGGAATGGCGTCTCGACGATAGCAGCGCTCGAACCAGTCCCATGATCCGACGGTGCGTCAACGAGCAGCGCGTAGCAGACGTAGACGCACCCGAACTCGTGCTTGTTTCGCCGAATGCTCGGATCGGCGACGGCGCGGTACGGCGGCCGGAACTGCGCACGAGGGCACGCCGGTGACACGTCGACCAGTGCGCCTCGGCGGCCTCGAGATCGAGTCCTTGGTGGAGGTAGACGCGCACGCGAAGACGACGCTCGTCGACGGTCGAAGAACCGGCGCAGCCACGCGCAGAAGAATCGGCATCATCGCGGGATCGGTGTTCGCGAACTTCACCGCACCATCGGTCTTCGAGCCTTCGCCGGCATACAGCGCGATCCCGGCGGCGAAAAACGCGTCGTCCGTCAGCGTGCCGATACGCTGCAATGCCCTCCGCGTCGAGCTCGCGCGATCTGGGCCAGCTTCGCCTCGTGTGCAGGATGCGGGCGTCGGTGCGGCCCGGTGCGCCGCTTCGAGGGGGTGAAGGGCACGTCGCGGACCCACAGCGAGACGGATGACTTGGCGACGCCGAGCTCGGTGGCGATGTCCTGCAGGGTCATGTTGCGGGCGCGCAGCACGCGTGCTCGCTCCTGCTCCTCGACCTTCCCGCGGTAGCCCATGCGGGGACGATAGGGAGAGGGTGTGACAGCTAATCGGCGTCGACGCGGCGTAGGCAGAGGATCCGGCTCACCCCGAAGTGGCGGTCCGGCGCACACCGTTGGTACCCGGGCGCGGCGCGCACCCGTGAGTTCCAGTCGAGGATCCAGATCCGCCCCGTGGGCGCCGCGCCGCCGAGGCGCAGGCCGGCGACCGTCGGCACCACGTCGGTCAGCGTGACCGGCTTCCAGGGTTGGTGCCCGCGCACGCCGAGCGTCCATTGCACCTCGGGCGCCTTGCCCGCGGCGCGTACCGCGACCACGTCGCCGGGACGCGCCACTGCTTCGAGGCGGCGCAGGGCGCGGTCCGGGGCGGTGCTCCCCGCGAGCGCGGAGAACGACGGCGGCAGCACGAGCAGCCCCGCCACCACCACCGCGGCGATCCCGAGCGCGGGCGCGCGCCGCAGCAACCGGTCGAGCACCACCGCGATCGCCAACATCGGCGCCCACGCCACCATCGTGAGGGTGCGGTCCAGCAGCACCGGCGCGGCCAAGCCCGCCACCGCGGCGAGCGTCAACGGGACGACGAAGCACGCGCACCACACGCGACCCATCCGCCGGTCGCTCCGCACCAGGAGCACGCCGCCCGCCGCGACCGCGAGCACGATCACCAGCGCGTGCGCGGTGTCCTGGGTGACGAGGCTGGAGACGGTGTCGACCACGCGGCCCGGTGTGGTCCGCGGGATCCAGTCCGAGTGGCCGCCCCGGGCCTGCACGAGGAAGGAGGAGCCCCACAGCGCGGCCCACCCCGCGCCGGCGGCGGCGATCGCACCCCGCCAGCGCCACGCCTCGCGGTCACGACGGCGCCCGGGGAGGGCCAGGAGCCCGGCACCGACCAGGAACATCGAGACGTGGGTCAGGAGGCCGAGGAGCACCAGGATGCCGAGGAGGTAGGCGTGGCGCCGGCGCGGTGCCTGCAACCACGCGTACGCCAGCACCGCCACCGCGACACCGAGCAGCTCGAGCTCCGCGTACATGCGCGCCTCGCGGCCGTGCACGATCTCGAACGCGCTGCACGCCATGATCGCGGTGGCCAGCACCCCCACCCGGCCGCGATCGCGCATCCACCACGCGAACAGCCCCAGCGCGGCGATCGAGCAGAGCACGCCCGGCATGCGGAACCAGAAGGCACTGACGCCGAGGCGCGCGAGCGGCAGGTGCAGGAGGTAGTCGAGCGGCGGGTGGGAGTCGTGCGCGCGCAAGTACCCGAAGAGGGAGCCCAGCGGCAGGCGGCCGGCCATGGCGGTGAACGCCTCGTCGTATCCGAGGCGGTTGGCGCCGAGCCCCCAGAGTCGGAAGCCCGCCCCGACGAGCACCACGGCCACGAGCGCGCCGCCCAGCCAGCGAGGGCGCGCCCGGGTCGTGGGCGCCGAGGTGCGTTCGGGCCGCGCCCGCACCGTCGTCGCCATGCCCGGACTCTCGTCGGCGCGGCGTGAGACCGGCGTGAGCTGTCGATGAGCGCCAGATGAGAGCGCCGGTGACCACCGCCGCCCGGTCTACCTCCCCAGGGTCACCGCCACCTCGCGGTGCAGGCGCCCGAAGTTGTAGTACGCCGCGCACGCCCCCTCGGACGAGACCATGCACGTCCCGATGGGCGTCTCCGGTGTGCACGCAGTGCCGAACACCTTGCACTCCCAGGGCTTGATGACGCCCTTGAGCACCTCACCGCACTGGCACGCCTTGGGATCGGCGACTCGCACCCCCGGGATGCGGTAGTGCTCCTCGACGTCGAAGGCGGCGAACTCGGGCCGCAACTTCAGTGCGCTCTGCGAGATGAAGCCGAGCCCCCGCCACTCGAAGTGCGGTCGCAGCTCGAACACCTCGGCGAGCACCGCCAGCGCGCGGGGGTTCCCTTCGTCGCGCACCACGCGGGCGTACTGGTTCTCGATCTCGCACCGTCCGTCGCGGATCTGCGCCAGCAGCATGTCGATCGCCTGGAGCACGTCGAGCGGCTCGAAGCCCGTGGTCACGAGCGGCTTGCCGTACTGCTCGGTGACGAAGCGGTAGGGCCGGTTCCCCACGACGGTCGACACGTGCCCGGGCCCGAGGAAGCCGTCGAGCCGCAGGTCGGGCGACTCGAGGATGGCCTTGATCGGCGGCACGATCGTCACGTGGTTGCAGAACACCCGGAAGTTGGTGACCCCGAGCTCGCGCGCCCGGAGCAGCGTCAACGCGGTGGACGGCGCGGTGGTCTCGAACCCGACCGCGAAGAACACCACGTCGCGGTCGGGCGTCTCCACCGCGAGGCGCAAGGCATCGAGCGGCGAGTACACGAAGCGCACGTCGGCGCCGCGCGCCTTGGCCTCGAGCAGGTTGCCGGTGCTCCCCGGGACGCGCATCATGTCGCCGAACGACGTGAAGATCACGCCGTCGGTCTGTGCCACCGCGATCGCATCGTCGACCCTTCCCATCGGGATCACGCACACGGGGCAGCCGGGACCGTGCACCAGCTCCACCGTGTCCGGGAGCACGTGCTCGATCCCGTGCCGGTAGATGGTGTGCGTGTGGCCGCCGCACACCTCCATGAACTTGAAGTGGTCGTCGCCCGCGACCTCGGTGATGCGGGCGATGAGCGCCCGCGCCGCCGCGGGATCGCGGTACTCGTCGACGAAGCGCATCAGCGAGTACCCCCTTCCTCGGCGGTGATCCTCGAGGTCGCGAGCGCCTGCAGCTCGTCGTCGAGCTCCCGACCGAGGAGCTGGAGCCCCTCCAGTGCCCGCCGCGCCTCGTCCTCGTCGATCTTCGACATCGCGAAGCCGACGTGGATGAGCACCCAGTCACCCGGTGCGAGGTGCTCGTCTTCCAGCAGGCCGATGTTCACGACCCGACCCACCCCACTCACGTCGATGCGCGCGAGGTGCTCGTGCACCTCGAGCAGCTCGATCACCTGGCCGGGGATGCCGAGGCACACGGTCAGCCCTCCCGCTCGGCGAGGATCTCGACCCGCACGCCGACCTCGGGTTCGACCTTGAGCATGAGGATGCGCGGCGGGTCCATGCCGAAGTCGCGGATGTCGAAGATGGACTCCCCCGTCAACCGCAGCGTCCCGTCGTCGTCCTGCGACACCGCCATCTCGTCTTCGTAGCTGCGGGTGGAGCCCTTGAACGTCACGTCGCCGCGTACCAGGTACCGGCCGTCCCGTCCCGTCTCGTGCATGTCGGTGAGCGCGCCCTCGATCGTCGGGTAGCGGCGGGCGTCGATTCGGCGCCGCAGCTCGCGATCCTCGAGCGGGTTGCCCGACGCCATCCGCTCGACCGGGAACGACACCCGGCCCTTCGTCGGCACGGTCAGGTTCAGGCGCCCGCCGCCCTGCACCTCGAGGTCGACGAAGCCCTCCAACCCGTCGGTGCGCGTGTCGATCGGGTGGAGGCTGGAGCGGGCGGAGATGAACACCTTCGAGCGCTCGGGCACGATGCGGTAGCGGGCCACGAACCGCCTACATCTCACGGATCTTGAGATACCGCTGGATGTCGGGCAGCGAGCGGATCACCAGGCCGGCGACCGCCGCGAGCGCCGACAACACGAACAGCTTGCGGATCATGGGCAGGTCTCCTTTGCATCCGTGCGCGCGATCGGCGCGCACAGGTCTCCGAGCAGGTCCTCGATGGCGTCGACGGCGCGGTCGACCGCGTCCTCGACCGGCGCCGACAGGCCGATCCCCTCGTCGAGCGACGCCGGCGCACAGCCGACCACCAGCACCCGGTCGACCGTGCCGCCGAGGCCGGCGAGGAGGTCGAGCACGACGACCGGATCCATGCTGTGGGCCTCGAGCACGGGGCCGCCGAGTCCCTCGGTCGCCGGTGACGGCGGATCCGGTTCCATCACCACCACCGTGCCCGCGGGCTCGTCCATGGGCACCGCGTCGACGAGGACGAGCGCGTCGTAGCCGTCGAGCAGCTCGTAGGCGAGGTGGACGCCGCGGATGCCGTAGTCCTCCACCCGCACGCCGTCTCTCGCCGGGCGCCGGCGCAGCCGCTGGGCCACTTCGACGCCGAAGCCGTCGTCGCCGAGGAAGATGTTCCCGATCCCGGCCACGAGCACGCGCGCGCTCACGAGGAGCGCGACCGCGACTCGTCCGACGCGAGCGGCTCGATCTCGTCGGGATGGAAGTACAGGTAGCGACCGTGCGCGAGCATCGCCTCGGTCGCGGGGTCGTCGTCGACCGTCACCGCGACGTGGAGCTCGTCGTCGACGTCGTGGAAGACACCGGCCACGGTGGCGACCATGTCGCGCAGGAACATGTCGTGCGCGTCGGCCCGGCGCGACGGCCGGAGCCGCACGCGGGTCCCCGCCGCGACCTCGACGCCGCCGACGAGGAGGGTGTCGGACCAGGGGTCTACCGCGGCGTCGACGGCGGGCTCCCACCACGGCACGGCCACGTCCGCATCCTCATCCGGCAGCGGGCGCAACTCCCGAAGCGTCCCGTGCAGGCGCGCGAAGGTCTCGGGCGCCATGTCGTCGATGCGGTCCACGATCGCGGCCGCGCGGGGGTCGGTGGCACGGGCTTCCGCCTTCTCCTCGTCGGTCAGGGTCAGGACGCGCAGCGCGAGGATCTCGTCGATCTCGGTGGCGTCGCACAGATCACCGTCGCTCTCGGGGGCGATCTCCGGGTGGTCGTACAGGATGATCGGCGCGGCCAGCATCACCCGGTCGTCGCCGCCCACGAGCACCGGGAACGTGCCGTCGCCGTCACATCCCGCGACCGCGGCCCGCGCACCGTCGTCAGGGTCGAGCAGCGAGACGAAGGCGCCGTCGTCGACGCCGAGCAGGAGGTGGACGGCCACGAGCGCGCGCCGGAGCGCGTCATCACGCGTCGTCGTGTCGACCGTCGCCGGCGACGCGTTCTCGACCACCACGGTGGCCTTCACGAGCGCACCGTTGCCGGCCGCCCACTCGGCGGCGACGCTCACGACGACGTCGATCGGCTCGCGGCGGCGCACCAGGACGCCGCACTCGGTGCCGTCGGCGCTCCGCAGTGGCTCCCGCTCCTCGCCGCCGGGCAGCGCCACGAGCTCCTCGTGCGTCGCCTCCTGCAGCGGCAGCAGGGGCACGGCCGGCAGGTCGACCTCCCACTCCACCGCCTCGTCCCACGGCACCCACGGGACGCCGTCGACGTGCACCTCGGAGACCGGCGTGCCGTCGACTTCGACCGATCGGTGCTGCACGTGCAGCCCACGCACGCGCACGGTCAGCCGGGGCGAGCTCCCGGGGTCGACCACGCACTCGGTGCGGTTCCGCCACCGCTCGGAGCCGTCGGCCTCGGCGAATGCCCGCGGGAAGAGCACACCCCACTGCCACCGGATCTGGTTCTTGGGCGCCGACGCGCGGTACGGGTACAGCACGTAGCCCTCGAACAGCACCGCGTCGGCGACGGCGCGGGCGGCGTCGAAGCGATCGCTCACCGCTCCTCCCCCGCCGCGCCTGCTTCCTTCAGCAGCCGTTCGAGGACCAGGTCCCAGGTGGGCAGCGCGTGCGCGGCGCGGTACCGGAGGAGCCCGTCGAGGGTCTCGCGGCTCACGGTGACGAACGCGCGGTTCGGGTAGTGGGCGTCCATCATCCCCTGCCACACCGCCACCGGGAGACGGAACGCGGCCTCCTCGTGCCACGCCACCGGGGTGACCGAGAACCCGTCGGCTCCGGCGACGAACGTCGTGCCCGAGAACAACAGGAGGAGCGGGATCTCGCCGTCGGCCAGCGTGTGGAAGTAGCGCGTGCCCGACACCTCGAAGTCGTAGGTGCACGTGATCGGCAGGTCGACCTCGGTGCTGCCCGAGAACGACGACACGGTGGTCGAGACGTGCGTCCACAGGAACGGCCGCAGCGAATCGGCCCACTGGGTGCGCTCGCCGAACACCTCGACCAGGGCCGCGGTCTCGGCGTCGGTGTAGCGCCGCCGCTGGGGCTCGATGCGCACCTGGCAGCGCAGCGCCACGGCGTGCACCGGCATCCCGCTGCGCTCGGTGACCCGCAGCCGGAGCATGATCGTCGGCACCGCCGCGTAGGGCTCGGGCTGCGCGTCGAGCACCTCGAACTCGAGGTCGCTCACGACGCCCTCGCCCGCACCTCGAGGAAGAACTGCTTCGAGCGCCTGGTGCGCCTCCTGCCCGCCGTCGAAGCCCCGCCACAGCATCCGCAACCGACCGACCAGCTCGTAGCACGCGTCGATGGGCACGAGGAAGCACTCCGCCTCGTCGGCACCGCGTACGGCGCGCACGAGGAACGCCTCGACGTCGGGCAGCAGCGTCGCCAGCTCGGCGTGACCGATCGCGAGCTCGTCCCACGTGTCGAGCGGGAGGAGCGACTCGGTCGCGCCCGCCGGGCCCGGGTAGAACGCGGCGACGCGATCGATGCTCGAGTTCACGAAGAAGAACGCGACGCTCACCGGGATCTGGAGCGAGTCCCACTCGGCGCGCGTCAACCGGAGGTCGGGGAACGCCACGTACCGCTCCGGTACCGCCTTGAAGTGCCCGCCGCCGGCACCGTCGGGCGCGAAGAGCATCCAGCAGAGCCGGCACGCGCACATGAGGTTGCGACGTTCGAGGTCGACCAGGTGGTTGTGCTCGGGCCCCACCGGCTCGCCGCAGAGCTCGCAGGTCTCGCCCACCGGGGGCGGCGGTGACGGCGCGCGGCGGAGGCGCCGTACGGCTGCGAGGGGGTCGCCGCTCATCGCGCCGCAACCCCGGTGGGACAGCTCTCGAAGCGCGGCGCCGGCTTGCGGGTCAGGGTCACCGGGGTGCCGATCACCGCCGGTTCGGGGGCCTCGGTCGACGGTTGTTCGACGTCGATGATCGTGATCTCGGGCGCCGCCTCGACGATCGCCCGCTCGACCGCGTCGCGCAACGTCACGGCCGACGACGGGCAGCCGTCGCAACTGCCGAGCAGCCGCAGGTGCACCGCGCCGGCGTCCTCGTCGACGTCGAGCAGCTCGACGTCGCCGTCGTGGGTCGCGAGGAAGGGTCGCACCGACTCCAGCGCCTGCTCGACCCGGGCGGTCACCGACTCGGGGTGCAGGCCGTGCACGAGCAGGAGGCTGGCGACCAGCTCGTCGGCGAGGAGCCGGTCGATGAGCTCGGGCGCGTCCTCGCGTGCCAGCGCCACCACCCGTTCGAGCCCACCGCCGTAGAGCTCCGTCACCAGCCGGAGCAGCTCCTGCGCCAGCGCGCAGGTGGCCGGCTCGGCGGTGGCGTGCAATTCGTCGAGCAGCTGCTCGATCCGGTCTCCGACCACCCGGAGGTTCTGCGCCGCCATGCCAGCTCCGGTCGTGAGCTCAGGTGGCGAGGGTCGAGTCCGCGACCTGGGTCGGGGTGTGCACCCGCTCGAGCGTCTTGCCCTTGCCGAGGAACATGTGGACGCCGCACGGCAGGCACGGGTCGAAGCTGCGGACGGCGCGCATGATGTCGATCCCCTTGAAGTTCTCGAGCGTGTTCTCCTCGAAGATCGGGGTGTTCATCACCGCGTCCTCGTAGGGACCGGGGGTGCCGAAGACGTCGCGCGGGTTGGCGTTCCACGGGGTCGGCGGGTACGGGTGGTAGTTGGCGATCTTCCCTTCCCGGATCACCATGTGGTGCGACAGCACGCCCCGCACCGCTTCGGTGAACCCACAGCCGATGCCCTCGTCGGGCACCTCGAACGGCTCCCACGTCTTCGTCTTGCCGGCGCGCACGTCGGCCAGGGCCTTCTCGATGAAATCGAGCGCGCTGGCGGCCGCGTACGCCTGGAAGTACGTGCGCGCGCGGTCACGCTCGAGCGTGTTCGACCACTGCGGCACCTTCCACTCCAGCGTCATCTCGGGCTTCAGCGCGGTGCGGGGCAGGAAGATCTGCACGCTCGAACCGGTCGCCTTGATGTGGTCGGTGTTGACCAGCCCCGACAGCGCGGTCGACCAGAGGCGCGCGATCGGGCCGCCGCCGGTGTCGAGCGCGAGGTGGTCGGTGCCGTCGAACCAGCGCGGCGACATGACCCAGCTGTAGTTGCTGTCGAAGTCGCGCTTCTGCGGTCGCGGGTTGGTGTGCTGGTTCCACGGGTGGCGGCGGTCGACCGGGTTGCCGAGCGGGTCCCGGCTGACGAACATCTCCTGGCCCTCCCAGTCCTCGTAGAACGAGGAACCGAGGAGGATGCGGATGCCGAGGTTGATGTCGACGAGGTCGTTGGTGACCAACTTGCCGTCGACGACCACACCGGGCGTGACGCCCATGGCGCGTCCCCACTCGCTCATGTCGCGGTACTTGAAGTTGCAGACGGCGGGGTCCTGGAACGCGCCCCAGCAGCCGAGGAGCACGCGCCGCCGGCCGTTCTCCTCGTAGCCCGGCAGCGCCTGGTAGAAGAAGTCGAAGAGGTCGTCGTGCATCGGGACGACGCGCTTCATGAACTCCACGTAGCGCATGAGCCGCGTGTAGTAGTCGGTGAAGAGCTGGATGGTCGCGGTCGTGCCGACTCCACCCGGGTACAGCGTCGACGGGTGGACGTGGCGTCCCTCCATCAGGCAGAACATCTCGCGCGTGTACCGGCTGACCTGCAGTGCCTCGCGGTAGAACTCACCCGAGAACGGGTTCAACGACCGCATGATGTCGCCGATCGTCTTGTAGCCGTGGTCGGCCGCGTGGGGCGCCTCGGTGCGGTTCGCCTGCTCGAGGACACCCGGGTTGGTCTCCGCGACCATCTTCTCGCAGAAGTCGACGCCGACCAGGTTCTCCTGGAAGATGTTGTGGTCGAACATGTACTCGGCCGCCTCGCCGAGGTTGACGATCTGCTCGCCCAGCGCCGGGGGGTGCACGCCGTACGCCATGTTCTGCGTGTAGCAGGAGCACGTCGCGTGGTTGTCACCGCAGATCCCACAGATGCGGCTGGTGATGAAGTGCGCGTCGCGCGGGTCCTTGCCCTTCATGAAGATGCTGTAGCCGCGGAAGATCGACGACGTGCTGTGGCACTCCGCGACCTTGCCCTGACCGAAGTCGATCTTGGTGTAGATGCCGAGGCTGCCGACGATCCGGGTGATCGGGTCCCACGCCATCTCGACGAGCCCGTTGGCGTCCTTGGTCTTGGTCGTCGCCATCGGATTACCTCCACTCGCCCTGGTAGCCGGTCGTGAGCTTCGTGCCGGGTGTCCGCCACTTCGGTTCCTCGTCGATGGTCTTGGCGGTGATGCGGCGCAGCCCGCGGATCGCGCTGCCGTACACCCCGCTCGCCATCGTCGACACGCGCGCGCCGGGTGGTTCGTCCATGAACGGCATGAACTTGTCCGGGAAGCCGGGCATCGTGCACCCGATGCAGATGCCACCGACGTTCGGGCACCCGCCGACACCGTTGATCCAGCCGCGCTTGGGCACGTTGCACTTCACCACCGGGCCCCAGCACCCGAGCTTCACGATGCACTTCGGCGAGCCGTACTCGGTCGCGAAGTCGCCCTGCTCGTAGTAGCCGGCGCGGTCGCAGCCCTCGTGCACGGTGGCGCCGAACAGCCATTGCGGTCGCAGCGCGTCGTCGAGCGGGATCATCGGCGCCTGGCCGGTCGCCTGGTACAGGAGGTAGAGGATGGTCTCGGAGAGGTTGTCCGGGTGCACGGGGCACCCGGGCACGCACACGATGGGCAGGCCCGCCTTCGACTTCCAGCCCCACCCGAGGTAGTCGGGCACGCCCATCGCGCCGGTCGGGTTGCCGGCCATGGCGTGGATGCCGCCGTAGGCCGCGCACGTGCCGACCGCGAGCACCGCCAGCGCCTTCGGCGCCAGGCGGTCGAGCCACTCGCTCGTCGTCATCGGCTGGTCCGTCTCCGGGTTGTTGCCGAACCCGCACCAGTAGCCCTCGCTCTTGATCGCCTCGTTGGGGATCGAGCCCTCCACCACCAGCACGAACGGCTCGAGCTCGCCGCGGTCGGCCTTGAAGAACCACTCGATGAAGTCGTCGGCGCCGCCGACCGGGCCGCACTCGAAGTCGATCAGCGGCCAGTGCACCGCGATCTTCGGGAGGCCGGGCAGGGCGCCGAGCGCGATCTCCTCGATGCTGGGCTGGGTCGCCGCGGTGAGGGCGACCGAGTCGCCGTCACAGCTCAGCCCGGCGTTGATCCAGAGGATGTGGACGACGGTCTCGTCCGGAGGGGCTTGCGTGCTGGTCACGATGGGGCCTCCCGCGCTCGACCCATGGGCGGGGCGTTGGTCCGCCATCCCGGGTGTACCCCCCTCCCCCGGACCTGTAAATGAGTGTCTTGCGCACCCTTTGACCGGCGGCGGGCGCAGGCGTCGAATGAGGCGATGCCCAAGTTCGTCGTCACCCCCGACGACCGGGAGTGGTTCGGTCGCTGCCGGCGCGCCTGGGATCTCGGCGCCCGGGCCCGGCGGGGACTGGTGCCCCACGCCGCCCCGCTCGAGCCGGACGGGAGCCTGGTGGTGGCGCTCCGGGCCGCGCTGGCGGTGCACTACTTCCCCGGCATGTGGGCCTGGGACCGGACGATCGTCGAGCCGTTCGTCCACGCGGCGTACGAGCAGGCGGGCGGGCCGGCCGACGGTCGCGCGCTCCTCGAGGGGTTCCTGCGGTGGGCGGCCACGGCCGACGAGGGGACGCCCCTGCGCGTCGAGGCCGACATCGACGTGCACGTCCCCGACCCGGTGCTCCCCGACACCCACCTGGCCAGCACCGCGGGCGACGCGGTGCGCTACCGGGACCGCATCGACCTGGTGTTGGTCGACGACGACGACCGGTGCTGGCTCGGTGAGCACCGCGTGGTCCGGCAGTTCGCCGACGACGACGAGCTCCGGCTCGACGAGCGCGCCTGCGCTCGCGTGCTGGGCCTGGGAGGAGATCGAGCTGGCCACGACGATCGCGGGCGTCCAGTACACGGAGCTGCGCATCGACCCGCCGGCGTACCGGCGGCGGTTGGTCCCGCGGTCGGACGTCGAGAAGGCCGGCGCGGCGCGCCGGTTGGCGCGAGTCGTCCTGGACATGATCGACCCGGACGTCCGCATCGACCCCGACCCGTCGTGGGTGCACTGCGCGCGGTGCCCGTTCCGCGCCCCGTGCATCGCGATGAACCGGGGCGACGACGGCGAAGGCCTGCTCACCGCGTACGACGTGCGGGGCCCCGATCTGCTCGAGGAGGGCCGCCTCGGGGGCATGAGCTGGGGCATGGGCCGGGGTGCCGCGCCTCCCTTCCGCGGTTCCTGACCGCGCGGCCCGTTACGTGCCGAGGGCGGCGATCGCCGCCTGGCCGATGCTGAGCCCACCGTCGTTCGGCGGCACTCGGGCGTGCACGAGGACCCGCAGCCCCTCCGCCGCGAGACCGCACTCGACCACCTCGGTGAGGTAGGTGTTCTGGAAGACGCCGCCGGTGAGGACGACCGCGTCGATGCCGCGCGTCCGCGCGATCTCGGCCGCGACCCGGACTGCGGCGCGCCCGATGGCGTCGTGGAACCCGGCCGAGAGCACCGCGACGTCGGTACCCGCCCGGCGCTCGGCGACGAGCCGGGCCACGAGCGCGCCGGGGTCGAGGACGAGGCCGCCGTCGCCGTCCGCGACGGACACGAGGTCGGCCAGGTCAGCCCGGTCGAGCCGGTCGCCCGGTGCCGCCCGCCGCGCCGACCACTCCAGCTCGATGGCGGCCTGGGCCTCGTAGCTCACCGACGTGCGCCCGCCGAGGAGCACCGCGACCGCGTCGAACAAGCGGCCCATGCTGGTGGTGGTCAGGGTCGACGGCCGGCCGGCGAGGTTGCGCACGTCGGCGACGCGGGCGGGGTCGACGCCGCGCACCGCGATCGCATCGCCGGTGGCGAGCTCACCCCAGACCGTCGCCATGCGCCACGGCTCCCGGATCGCCGCCGCGCCCCCGGGCATGGGCACCGACCGCAGATGGCCGACGCGCTCGAAGCCGTCGAACCCGGCCACCAGCACCTCGCCGCCCCAGAGGGTGCCGTCGGGCCCGTACCCGAGGCCGTCGAACGCCAGCGCGACGACCGGGTCGCGCCGCTCGTGCTCGACCATGCACGCGGCGACGTGTGCGTGGTGGTGCTGCACCGCGACGGTGGGGACGTCGAGGTCGCGCGCCAGCTTCGACGACAGGTACTCCGGGTGGAGGTCGTGCGCGACGACCTCCGGTGACACGCCGTACAGCGCCGGCAGGTGCGCGAGCGACTGGAGGAACGACTCGTACGTGGCGAGGTGCTCGAGGTCGCCGAGGTGGTGGCCGGCGACGACGTCGTGCTCGCGGGTGACCGCGATGGTGCACTTCAGCTCACCCCCGACCGCCAGCACCGCACGCGAGGCCGCGCCGGGGAGCCGGAGCGGTTCGGGCGCGTAGCCGCGCGACCGCCGGAGCACCTGCACGCGGCGCGGGGTCGCCCGCACCACCGAGTCGTCGCAGCGGATGTGGATGGGGCGGTCGTGGGTGAGGAAGGCGTCGACCAGCGGGCCCAGGCGGGCGACGGCGTCGGCGTCGTCGTGCGCGATCGGGTCGTCGCTGCGGTTCCCGCTCGTCATCACCAGCGGCGCCCCGACGCCCCGCACCAGGAGATGATGGAGCGGCGAATACGGGAGGAACACCCCGAGGTCGGGCGATCCCGGTGCGACCGAGGGCGCGATCGTGCCGACGTCGCGTCGCGGGACGATCACGATCGGTCGTGCCGGCGACGTGAGGACCGCCCGCGCCCGGTCGTCGAGCATCCCGACCGCGTCGGCGGCGGCGACGTCGGCCACCATCACCGCGAACGGCTTGTCGTCGCGTGCCTTGCGCCGTCGGAGCTCGGCGACGCGATCCTCGTCGTCGGCCCGCACGGCCAGGTGGAAGCCACCGATCCCCTTCACGCCGACGATCGCCCCGCTCGCCAGCGCGGCAACGGCGGCGTCCAGCGCGTCGTCGCCGTCGGCACCGGGCACCCCCTGCGCATCGCGCCAGGACACGCGCGGCCCGCAGTCCGGGCAGGCGTTCGGTTGGGCATGGAAGCGGCGGTCGCCCGGGTCGTCGTACTCGGCCCGGCACCGCGCGCACATCGAGAAGCCGGCCATGGTCGTGGTGGGCCGGTCGTACGGCACGCGCCGGGTGATGGTGTAGCGGGGCCCGCAGTTGGTGCAGTTCGTGAACGGGTACCGGTAGCGGCGATCCCCCGGATCGTCCACCTCGGCCAGGCAGTCGTCGCACGCGGCGGTGTCGATGCTCACCGCGGTCGCCAGCGGCCCGACCGCGTCGGTCTCGACGATGCGGAAGTCGTCGCGCTCGCCGTCGGGCGCGACCGGGCGCGCCTCCACCGATGCCACGCGGGCCAGCGGCGGGGGCGACTCGGTCAGGACCCGCTCCAGCGCGGCGACGCCGGCCGGGTCGCCCTCGACGTCGATCAGCACGCCCTCGCTGTCGTTGCGCACGGTGCCGACGAGGCCGAGCGCGACCGCGTGCCGGTACACGAACGGGCGGAAGCCGACTCCCTGCACGGTGCCGGTGACGCGCAGCAACGTGCGGACCACCGTGGCCTCAGCAGATCCGGGGCAGCGGGTCCCCGACGAGCATGTCGACGATGCGGGTGCCGCCGAACGTCGTGCGGAGCACGACGATGCCCTCGGGCTCGGCCGCGATCTCCCCGATGCGCGCCGCGTCACCGCCCAACGGGTGTGCGCGCATCGCCCGCAGCGCGTCGTCGGCCTCCTCGGGCGCCACGACCGCGACCACCTTGCCCTCGTTGGCCACCATCAGCGGATCGATCCCGAGGAGGTCGCACGCACCGTTCACCGCCGGGAGGACAGGGAGGTCGGCCTCGTCGAGGACCACGGCCAGGCCCGAGTCGCGCGCCAGCTCGTTGCAGACGGTGCCGACGCCACCGCGCGTGGGATCGCGCAGCCACCGCGTCCGCGGCGCCGCGGTCAGGAGCGCGTCGACCAGCACGCCCACGGGTGCGGTGTCGGAGCGGATGTCGCTCTCGAGCGAGAGGTCGCCGCGTGCGAGCATCACCGCCATCCCGTGGTCGGCGATGGTGCCCGAGACGAGCACGACGTCACCCGGTTCCACGCGGGCGGCATCGAGCGTTCGTCCCTCGGGGATGACGCCGACGCCCGCGGTGGTGACGAACATGCCGTCGGCCGCGCCGCGCCCGACCACCTTGGTGTCGCCGGTGACGATCTCCACGTGGGCGGCCCGGGCCGCGTCGGCCATGTCGGCGACGATGCCGCGCAGCTCGTCGATCGGGAACCCCTCCTCGAGCACGAACGCCGCCGACAGCCAGCGGGGCTCCGCGCCCTGCACCGCGAGGTCGTTCACGGTGCCGTGCACCGCGAGGTGGCCGATGGAGCCGCCTGGGAACCGCAGCGGTTGCACCACGAACGAGTCGGTGCTGAAGGCGAGTCGGACCCCGCCGGCGAGCGACAACGTCGCCGCGTCGGGCAAGGGGCCGGGGTCGCCGTGCGCGAACGCGTCGAGGAACACCGAGTCCACCAGCGCCGCCGACGCCTTCCCGCCTGCGCCGTGCGCGAGGGTCACCACGTCGTCGGTGAGGCGCGGCCGACGACGCCGGAAGGCGGTGATGCGGTCGAGGACCGCGGCTTCGCGGTCGCCCGGCATCGGCGCGGCGGCGTCAGACACCGGTCGCGTCCTCGTCGAGGCACGCCTGGACCTCCGACCACAGGCGCCAGGCCAACGCCGCCTGCACCTCCTGGATGCGGTGCACGCTGTCGGATTCGACGACGAAGCAGGCGTCGAGCGCGCCGCACCTCTGCATGTCGCCGCCGTCGTAGCCCGCCAACCCGAGCGTGAGCAGGCCGGTGCGCGCCGCGTGCTCGAGCGCGCGCAGCAGGTTGCGGGAGTTGCCGCTGGTCGAGATGCCCACCGCGATGTCGTCGGGCCCGGCATGGGCGATGAGCTGGCGGGTGAAGACCAGCTCGAAGCCGACGTCGTTGGCCAGGGCGGTGAGCACGGCAGGGTCGTCGACCAGGCACCGCGCCGGGAGCGGGCGACCGGCGGGCGGGCGGCCGAACAGCGACGCCAGGGAGCGGGCGTCGGTGGCGCTCCCGCCGTTCCCGAACGTGAAGAGCCGGCCACCCCGGCGGAAGCGGTCCGCCATCGAGCGCGCGGTCGCGGCGACCTCGGTCCCGAGCCGGGCGAACGTGGCTTCGCGCAGCGCGTCCCCGGCGGCGACCTTGGCCTCCACCGACGCCGCGAGATCGACGAGGAGGGTGCCCGCGTCGCGCTCGTCGCCCTCGATGAACGGATACAGGAAGTCGGTGCCCTCGGCCACGTCAGGGCCTCCCGGCGTCGACCGCGCCGACCGCGTCGACGCGTGCGATGGCCGTGCCGGCGTGGAGCAGCACCAGGTCCCCCGGGACGACCGCGCCCACCAGCAGCGTGTCGACGGTGGTGGTACCCCGTGGGTCCCGCACCACTGCGTGGGCCGTCCCCCCCTCCACCACCTCGGCGACGCTCCCTTCGTCGGAGCAGGTGATGCAGACCTCGCCCGCACAGTCGTCGACCGACGCGAGCAGGCCCGGATGTTCGAAGCACACGTGGGTGAGCTCCCAGAGCAGGTGGTACCGCTGGGTCAGGCGGCCGTCGTACGGCGCGGCGGGACCGTCGTCGTCGACCCAGACCACGTGATCGGCTGCCCCGGGCGCGGGACGGGACCCGCACCCGATCCACACGGTGGTCAGCCCCCAGATCCGGGCCCGCTCGAGCACGGTCCGGGCCGCGTTCGACTCCCGGCCCACCACGAGCAGGACGTCGTGGCGGCGCACCTGCACACGCAGGCACGAGACCGGGTCGTCGTCGACCACCGCGACCGCCGGCAGTGCGCGCTTGCCCATGATCACCGGGTGCACGAACTCGACCGCCACGTGGTGCGCGTGCTCCGGCCAGTCGGGAGCGAGGCACCACATCGTGGCGCCGGCGGAGAAGCGGCGCGCCAACGCGAGCGCGATCGCAGCCAGGTCCTCGGCCGTGGTCTCGGGTCGCGCCGTCATCGGGCCGCGTCCGGGTGCGCACGACGGGACACCGGGGTAGCCTCCCGCGCACGGTACAGACGGATTCCCCGACGACGCGACGACTCGCGATGCTCGAGACCCTCGTCGACGCCGCGAACGACGCGATGTTCGCGATGGATGCACAGGGACGCATCGTGCTCTGGAACCGCGGCGCGGAACGGCTCTGCGGCTACGCGGCCGACCACGTGTTCGGTGGTCCGTTGCCCGTTCTGTTCCCGAGCGACCTCCGTGAGCACGCCGCGACGCTCGTCGACGCGGTGCTGGCGGGTGACCGGGTCGACCGGTGGGAGACGACCTTCGAGCGCCGCACCGGGATGCCCGTGTCGGTCTCGCTGTCGTTGCACCCGGTCGTCGACGCCGACGGCGCGCGCTGCGGCGCGGTGGCGATCGCGGTGGACACCACCGAGCAGCGCATCGCGCAGCAGTTGCTGGCCGAATCCGAGGCGCGGCTGCAGGAGAGCGAGGCCCTCGCGCACGTCGGCCGGTGGCTGTGGGACGTGCCCACCGGCACCGTGCAGTGGAGCGCGGAGTTCCATCGCATCCATGGGGTCGATCCCCTCGAGTTCGAGGGCACCATCGAGGCGCACCTCGGGCGCATCGTCCCCGAGGAACGGTCGCAGGTGCGGGACGCGCTGGAACGCGCCGTCGCCACCGGTCGCGCCGTCGACGTCGACTACGCGATCCAGCGCGGTGACGGCTCCCGCCGGAACCTGTCGACCCGGGCCGAACCCGCGATCGGCACATCCGGCGACGTGGTCGGGCTCCGCGGCATCGGCCGCGACGTGACCGACGCCTGACACCACGTCAGTCGCGGGCGGCGAGCTGCCGCACGCGCTCGACGAGGTCGTGGGTCGGGACCAGCTCGCCCCCCGAATCGAGGACGTCGGCCAGCTCGCGCAACGTGTGACTGGCGTGGGTGCGCAACGCGCTCACGAAGTCGTCGAACTCCTCCGACTCGTAGAGCGCGCGCAGCGACTTGCTGAGCTGGTCGAAGTCGCGGCTGCCGGCGCGGGCGCCGATCAGGTAGCCACCCACCAGCGCGATCAGCACCTTCATCGTTCGGGACCTCCGTCCTCGTCGTCCGGCGCGAGCTCGGCCTCGACCTGGAGCTTCACCGTGACCTGCGGGTAGATCCGGAACATCAGGACGGTCGGGGACGACACGCCGAAGTCGCGGATGTCGAGGACCTGGTCGCCGGTCGCGGCCAACCGCCCGGGACTCGGGATCGCGGCGGCCACCTGGCCCTGGAGGCTGCGGGTCACCCCGTGGAAGTCGATGCGGCCCTCGAGCGTCAGGTGGTCGCCCGAACCCCCAACCAGGCAGCGATCGAGGTCGAGCGTCGCGACCGGGAACCGCGCCGCGTCCACCCGTCGGCGCAGCTCGGCGTCGTAGAGACCGTTCCCCGAGCTGAGCGCGGCGACGGGGATCTCGAGGTGGGCGGACGCGGCCTCGTCGGCCGTCACCTGCTCCCCGACCGCCTGCACCCCGATGGTGCCGGTGATGCCGAGGGCGCCGAACGTGATCGGCCCGACGCTCGACCGGGCCTCGATGAGCACCGCCGAGCGGTCGGGGAGCAGGCGGTACGCGCAGTGCCGAACGTCGGACCCGTCGACCGCGCCCGCGCCGCGACCGGCCGGCCGTCGAGGGCGGGGACCACGCGCAGGCCGGTGGTCGGGGCGCCGTCGGACGCGGGGGACGTCGCCATGACCGGCGGCGCCGAGAGCACCTCCGACCGCACTCCGGCGTCGGCCAGCAGCGCCTGGGGGGTCGCGGTGGCGCGGTAGCGGCGCAACACGCGGTCGAGCCCGTCGCGCTCCTCCTTCATCACGCCCATCCACCGCCGCAGGGCGATCTCGCCGGCTTCGGTCAGCCGGTACACGCGCCGCGCGGTCCCCGCCTTCGACTGGGCCGACCGCGACTCCACCAGGCCGTCCTTCTCGAGCTGGGCCAGCGCGCGGTACACGGCGGGACGGTCGACGGTGCCGAAGCGAAAGGTCCGGAGGCCCTTGACCAGCTCGTAGCCGTAGCTCGGCTCCTCGGACAGCAGGAGCAGGACCGCGGGGAACACGAAGTGGCGGGGTGGTGCGAGGTCGAAGCGCGTCATGCGACGGGGATCGTCATCGGAGCTGATGACCAGCTGCTCCACCGCCACACCCCCATCGACACCGATCACGGTCCGAGGACCGGACGCCGGCGCGCCTGAGACCTTGGTACTCGGGTCCTGGTCGGGTGTCAAAGCCCGAGCCCTCCGTGTCTCGAGCTGGTCTCGACCAGCCACTCGCACCATTCGTCGAGGCCGTCACCGGTGCGCGCGCTGAGGAAGAGGAGACGGGCCGCGGGATTCACATCCCGGACATTGCCCACGAACCGGTCCAGGTCGAAGTCGAGATGCGGGAGCAGGTCCATCTTGTTGACGACGACGACGTCGCACGCCCGGAACATCACCGGGTACTTGAGCGGCTTCTCTTCGCCCTCGGTGACCGCCGAGACCATCGCCCGCGCGTGCTGACCGACGTCGAACTCCGCCGGGCACACGAGGTTGCCGACGTTCTCGATCACGAGCAGGTCGAGGTCGCGCAGCGGCAGCCGGCCGAGACCGGACCGAACCATCGTGGCGTCGAGGTGGCACTCGCCACCGAAGCCGGCGGCGGTGTTCACGAGCGCCACCGGCGCGCCGAGGCCGCTGAGCTCGTCGGCGTCCAGGCTCGTCGCGATGTCGCCCTCCAGGACGCCGAGGCGCAGGCGTGACCCGAGCATCGTGATCGTGCGCTTGAGCAGCGTGGTCTTGCCCGCGCCGGGTGACGACATCAGGTTGACGGTCACGACGCCGGCGGCGGCGAAGTCCGACCGGTTCTCGTCCGCGGTCCGGTCGTTCTCGGCCAGGATGGTCTCGAGCACCGCCACCCGCTCGTTGCCGGTGTCGACGTAGCCCCGGTGGTCGCCGACGTCGCGGTGCTCGTGGTCGTGCTCGTGGTCGTGCGTATGCACCGTCCCGTCGGCGTGACGATGGAACCGACCCATCAACACACCTCCTTCGCTCGGTCGATCGACGCGATGAGGAACTCCTCACCGCTCACCAGCTCCACGTCGGTGCTGCCGCACGTGCCGCACATCAGGATCGGCAGGTCGAGCGTGGTCGAGCCCCCGCACGCGCCGCACTCGACGACCGCGGGCACGTGGTCGATCGCCAGCGTGCAGCCCGACAGCTCGGTGCCGTCCACGAGGAGATCCCACGAGAACAGCAACGAGTCGGGCACGACTTGGCGAAAGTGGCCGATGCGCACCTCCACCCGCTCCACCCGGTGCCCGTCGGCGTGGCGCGTCACCGTGTCGACGATGGCCTGGCAGAGCGCGAGCTCGTGCATCAGAGGTCCTTCCCTGCGCACGCGCGGCACCAGCCCGCGATCGCGACCCGTCCGGTGTCGACGACGAACCCGGTCTCGTCCTCGACCGACCCGGCGAGGAGCTGCCGCGCGGCCTCCGGGAGCTCGGCGATCGCGCCACAACCGGTGCACACGAGGTGGCCGTGCCGGTGGTCGGCGCGGTGGTAGACGGTCGCGTCGCCGTCGAGCTGGAGGGGCGTGACGACGCCGAGCTCGGTGAGGAGATCGAGCGTGCGGTACACGGTGGCGCGGTCGGGTCGGGGCCGGGCGTCGTCGACCGCGGCGAAGATCTCCGCCGCGGTGAAGTGGTGACCGCCGGTATCGAGGATGGCGGCCAACACCGCCCGCCGTGCGGGCGTGACCCGCCCACCACCGGCCCGGATCTCCGCCAGCGTCCGCTCGACGAGCGACGCCGCCACGTCAGTGGTGCCCCGAGTCGTGTGCGTGCGCGTGCGGCGCGGCTGCGCCGGCATGCAAGTGCGCGTGGGCGTGGACGAGATTCGTGGACTGGAGCAGGGCGACGTCCTCGAGCACCGCGCCGGTCGGGCCGTCGCTCGCGACCCGGTGGTCCTCGTCGAGCACCACGCAGCGGTCGGCGACCAGTGGGACCGCCTCGAGATCGTGGGTCGCGAGCACGATCGTCCGGCCGACGTCGTGGAGCTCGGCGATGAGCTCCACCATCCAGTGCTGCGTACGCGGGTCGAGGGCGGCGGTCGGCTCGTCGAAGAGGAGCACCTCCGGGTTCATCGCGAGGACGGATGCGATGGCGACCCGCTTCTTCTCGCCGCCCGAGAGCTGGTACGGCGGGCGATCGGCGAGCCCGGTGATGTCCAGCATGGCGAGCGTGTCGTCGACGCGCGCCTCCGCCGCGTCGCGTTCGAGGCCCATGTTCAAGGGTCCGAACGCGACCTCGTCGCGCACCGTCGGCGAGAACACCTGGGCGTCGGAGTTCTGGAAGATGAACCCGACGCGGCCCCGGAACGCGCGCGAGAACTGGTCGTCCTCCAGGTGGTCTTCGGTGACGTCGGTGCCGAACGCACGGTAGGCGCCGGCGTCGGGGAACAGGAGACCGTCGAGCAGCTTGAGCAGCGTCGACTTCCCGCAGCCGTTCGCACCCAGGAGGGCGACGCTCTCCCCCCGCTCGACCGTCAACGAGACGCGGTCGAGGGCGGGGAACCGCCCGAGGTAGGAGTACTCGAGGTCGCGGCACTCCAGGAGCGGCGTGGACCGCGGCTCAGCGGAGGACATGGTCACCCCACAACAGGAGGAGGCCGATGGCACAGCAGGCGAGGCACCACGCCAGGTCGCGCCGCTTCACTCGTTCGGGGGCCAGCAGCCGGACGTCGCCGGTGAACCCCCGTGCCACCATCGCCAGGTACACCTCTTCCGAGAGCCCGTGCGCCTTCCCGAAGAGTGCCCCCGCCGACGCCGCGACGAACCTCCGCCCGTTCCCCAGATCGCGGTCGGGGCCGACGGTGCGCGCACGGCGGGCCGTGTACATGTCCTCGACCGAGGTGAGCAGGTGGAACAGGTACCGGTACGCCATCGCCAGCACGAGGATCACCGTCGTCGGCAACCGCAGCGATCGGAGCCCGTGCAACAACCGCGTCCACGGCGTGGTGACGGTGAGGAGCACGACGAGCGAGATCGACACCGCGACCCGCATGACGATGAGCCCCGCCGACTCCAGGCCCTCAGCGGTCAGTCCGACCGGGCCGCCGAACCAGTGGCCCAAGGGGACGACGATCGTGCCCGGCGTGACCAGGTTCAGCGTGGCGGGGAGCACGACGATCCCGGTGAAGACGGGCACGAAGAGCCACACCCGAGCGACGAAGAACCTGATGGAGAGGCGGCTCGCCGACGCAATCGCGAGGGCGACGACGTACATCGCTGCCAGCGCGGCGATCGAGTGCAAGAACGCGGCCACGACCAGGAGACCGAGCAGCGTGAGCACCTTCACCCGGGCGTCGAGCCGCTGCAGCAGGCCCGGCGTCGCGGCGACGTCGTCGGAGAACATCGCGCGGCGGACGAACCCGGACACCCCGCGGAGGGTCTTCGCCACGAACCCACCGCGTCGCCGCTTTCCGACGCAGCCACACGGACACAGTCCGATCTCGCCCCGCAACAGCCAGTCGGGCGAGAGGCGCCCGGCGGTCCCGGTCGTCGCGACGTCGGCGGTGCCCATCACACGCCGGCCGTGTCGCGTTCGACGTGGGCGTCCGTGCGGTCACCGTCGCGGCCGCCGCGCCGGCGCCGAGGCAGGGCGGCGACGCGGAACACCGTGAACACGACGCCGACGATGAGGACGGTGCCGATGATGGCGGACGCGTAGTAGCCGAGGTTCGGCTGCGAGCCGTGCTTGACGTCGTAGCCCGGAAGCAGCGCGCTCGACCAGAAGTCGCTGTACTTCTGCAGCCCGGTCGGCACCGCGTCGAGGCCGTACTGCTTCAGGTCGAGATTCGAGGGACTGTCCTCGCCGAACGCGCCGCCGCTCGCCAGCAGACCGAGGGGAACCAGGGCGACGAGGGCCCCGAGCCCGATCAGGATGCCGCGGAGCCGAGGCCTGGGCGCGACGTCGCGGCCGTCATCGCCAATGCGCTCGCCGGCCGCGTCGGGCACTCGTGGGTGGTTGATCCGGAGGATCGGGAGGTTCGCCCGTTGGAGGTACGCGATCACTCCGGCCGTCAGGACGAACTCGACGACGCCGGCGACGAGGAGGTGCGCGCCGAGCATCGTCGGGATGGTTTGCGACAGGTGGAACGGCGCGTACAACGGTACGTGGCCACCATTCGCCGTCGTCTTGTAGAAGAGGTCCGGCTGCAGCCCGAACTCGATGGCGGCGAAGAGCGCAGCCGCGTTGATGCCGACGTAGGCGCCAACACCCGCCGCGAGGGCGCGCCGAGGCGACGTCAGGGCGACGCGCCCGGCGATCGCGCGGTAGAGCGCGTAGCCGACGAGAGGCATGACCACCGCCATGTTGAAGCAGTTGGCGCCGAACGCGAGGACGCCGCCGTCGCCGAAGAACAGCGCCTGGATGGCCAACGCGACACTGACCGCGATCACCGCTGCCCATGGCCCGAGCAGCACCGCCACCAACACCGCGCCGACCGCGTGCGCGGTGGTGCCGTCGGGCACCGGCACGTTGAACATCATCACGAGGAAGCAGTACGCGGCGCCGAGCGCGAGCAGCGGGACGGAACGTGTCTTGACCACCCTGCGCACCCGCCGCGCCGCAACCACCCAGAATGGCGCGGCGGCGCCGTACATCACCGCGCAGGTCTGGGGGCTGAGGTAGCCGTCGGGAATGTGCACTCCGCCCCCCGAGTCGCCACCCGCCAAATGCGACGGGATTGCAATTCAGGCGACGGTACGGTGCACCGGAGCCGGCGGCAATGGGTGCATTCCGCACCCATGCGGGCGGCGGGTCAGGCGGGGGCGAACACCAGCTGCTCGGAGTGCACCGTGCGCAGCGCCAGCGAGATCGTGATGACCACCGCGGCCACCGAGATCCCGAGCGCGGCCACCGTCTTGAACGCCACGAACATGGCGACCGGCATGCTCACGAGCATCGCCAACGTCATCCCGGCCGTGAGGAGCTGGGCGCCGGCCCAGACCATGGTGAGGTTCCCGAACAGACGGGTCACCGCGGGTCGGTCGGCGACCTCGGCCGCGAACGGGCAGAAGTCGTGGGCGACGCGGGCGATCACCGGCCGCCGGATCGCCGCCGAGCCGAGGAACACGGCGGCGAGGACCACGGTGGTCGCGACGGGCTGGACGAAGTAGGCGAACGTGCTCCCGCTGAGGAGCCCGACCACGGTGCGCACGGTGAGGCCCACCGTGGCGAGCACCAGCAGCGAGGGGATGCGATCCTTCCGCACGATCCGGCGCAGCAGCGCGCCGTAGGCCCAGGCGAGCACCGCGGCCATGGCCACGGCAGCGTTGAGGGTGCTCACCAGGACGAAGAAGAGGATCGCGGGGACGATGGTCGACTCGAGCAGATCCGGGATGCCCCGACGCGCCACGGCGAGGAGCAAGGGGATACGGGACGGTCGGGGGGCGTCCGGGTCGTGGTGGGCGCGGCCCGCGGGCACGAGCATCCAACACGCCGGCCGATCGGCGACCCTCTCGCCCATTGCGGACAACCCATCCGAACTCGGTCGGCGGACCATCTGCCCGGCGAGCAAGCACCAGGGGGAAGCGTAGACGCCCCGGCAGGCCGTCCTGTCACCGCGCCGCTCAGCGGCCGCTCAGGAGTACCTTCGCCGCGCAGGAGCGGCGGTCGAGCGAGGAGCGGGCGGATGGGGACGACGGCGACGGTCGGGGTCGGCGTGATCGGCCGGGGCTTCGGGCGGCGGGTGGTGGCGCCGGTCTTCGCCGCGACCGAGGGGTGCGAGGTCGTCGACGTCGTGTCACCGCGGGACGAGGAGGCGTGGCGTGCGCTCCTGGCGCGTGACGACGTGGATGTGGTCGCGGTGCACTCGCCGCCGTTCTGCCACCGCGAGCTCGTCGTCGCCGCGGTCGAGGCGGGCAAGGCCGTGTTGTGCGACAAGCCGTTCGGGTGCAACGAGGACGATGCGCTCGCGATGGAAGCGGCTGCAAGCGACGCGGGCGTGGTCGCGCTGCTGAACTTCGAGTTCCGTCACCACCCGGGACGCGCTCGGCTCCGCGAGCTCGTGCAGGAGGGTGTGGTGGGAACGGTCGAGCACGTGCAGTGGAGCGCGTTCGCGGCCGGCTCTCGCATCCCGCTGCGCTGGTACGGGTGGCTGTTCGACGCGTCGCGTGGCGGCGGCTGGATCGGCGCGTGGGGTTCGCACGCGATCGACTTCCTGCGCTGGACCTTCGGCGACCTGACCGACGCCGGCGCGCACACCCGGGTGACCGTCACCGAACGGCCGGACCGCGACGGCAACCGGTTCGAGTGCACCGCCGAGGACGCGTTCACCGCGTGGATGCGCACCGCGGGCGGCGCCAGCGTCACCATCGACACGTCGTTCGTCACGCCCGCGCCGGTCCCGACGCGCATCACCGTGCTCGGGTCCGACGGCGTGCTCGAGTCGGTCGGCGACCAGCGCATCACGCTGCGCACGCACGAAGGCTCGACCCAGGTCTTCGCCTTCGACGCGCCGGTCGAAGATCCGCACCTGGTGCCGATGCGGGCCTGGGCGGAGGTGGTACGCGACGCGGTGCGTGCGGGGGAGGTCCCCGACGGCGAGCCGACGTTCCGCGACGGCGTCGAGTGCGCCCGGGTGATGGACCGCCTCAGAGCTTGAAGATCGACAGGATGACCCGCGACGTCGCCTCCCCGCCCAACCGGTCGACCCAGTAGCTCACGTACTGCGTGACGATCGGGTGCATCCGGTCGGCCGATGGACGCTCCAACACTCGGCGTTCGTCGCCCACCGACGACGGCGTGCCGCCGGCGCGCACGTCACGCAGGAACTCGGGCCCCGCAGCCGCCGCGAGCGCCTGCACCGCGATGGCGTTCAGCGACACGCCGCTCTCGGCGGCGTGGTTGCGCGGCGGACATGGTCCGACCATACGACTGCCCTGTGACATCCATCGCCGCTCGGTCGCGCCGCCGCGCGCACATTGTTGTTCCGGAGCCCGTGCTTGCACGGGCGCAAGCACGGGTGCAAGCGGATGTGCTTGCGCCGGCGCTAGCAACGACTTTGGAACGACACCTCGGTGGCGCCGGACCGCTGGAACTGCAGCTCGGTGGGCTCGGCGCAGCAGAACCAGCCCGTCGAGGGAGAATGCCATCCCGGCAGGATGCCCGATCGCGCCGACCGGAGGAGAGGACGTACCGGTGAGTGCCCGTCCCGAGCAAGGCGCGGTAGATCGTGGCGCACGTCCGGGACCTCACTCCCACTCGGCGCGCCGCGCCCGGGCCAGGATCTCCTCGACGACATCGCTCTTGGCGGTGGCGTAGTCGTCCATCGACTCCCACTCTTGCTGCGCGAGCACCCGCTTCGTCGACTCGTAGAGCGCGCGGTCGGCGGAGTCGCGGCGCAACCGGTCACGAAACAGCAGGTGCCGCTCGATCTCACCCGAACCGGCGGTGAAGACGTGGAGATGGACGTCGCGGGCCGCAGTCCGCAACATTCGGTGCTCGTGCCAGTCCGGCTCGCGGACCCGGATCGAGTACCCGAGCGCCTCGAGATCGGGCACGTAGGCCGCCTCGTCGGACGAGTCCGGCACCGCCAGGCAGATGTCGACGATGGGCTTGGCTGCGAGACCGACGACGGACGTCGAGCCGATGTGCTCGACCACGAGCGCCCGGTCTCCGAGCGCGGCGTGGATCTTCTGCCGTTCGATCGCGAAGCGCTGCGCCCACGCCGGGTCGTGCTCCCGGAGAACGATGGCCACCGGCTCGCGCCGGCCGACGAGCCCGCGCCGTTCGACCGGCGGCAGGCTGCTGCGGCCCCCGGGGCCCGCGGGTGGAGGTGAGCTCGGCACGTGGGGCCGGAAGGGATCGAACCTTCGACCGAGGGATTATGAGTCCCCTGCTCTGACCACTGAGCTACGGCCCCGTTGCAACGCCTTGCAGTTCTTGGTCTCTCGGCCGATCCTTGGTCGGCGGCGCGACATCATCGAGGACGCGTGGTCCGATTTCCGGTGATCCGTGGCCCGCAGGGGCCGGTCCGAGGATACGGTCGCCATCCAACCGCATCCGCCAGTTTGGAACGACGAACGTGCTCCCGCGTACACCGTCGGGCTTCCGCAGGGCGCCGCCGACCGGCTGATGAACTACTTCACCCAGGCTCGAATGACTCCGTGGGGCTGGTCGAACTGTCCGTCGACGGTTCGGAGACGGAACTCCGAGACCCGATCGACCCGCGCGAATCCGGCGGCGAGTGCCCATCGTTCGAGGCATGCCATGTTCGGCGCCCAGAAGGTCTGACCATCCACTTGGCCATAGAAGACGGCTCGGGGGGTACGTCGTCTCCACCGGCTGGCGTCGATCGAGGTCGCGATCAGAGCGTTCTCGGTCGTGATGCTGCGGATGGCGTACAGCGCTCGGAGCGGGTCAGTGATGTGGAGGAGCATGCTGCCGCAGAAGACCACGTCGAAGGTGCCGTAGGTCTCGGGAGCCAAGTCGTAGACGTTGCCGAAGAGCTGCTCGACTCGCGAGTTGCGGGCCTGTATGGCGAAGCGCAAGGCGTCGTGTAGGTATGCCTCGTGGTGCTCGTCCGCCGCGTCGTCCTCAAAAGCGGCTTTCAGCGCATGGCTGCCATCGTGGGCGGTCCAAGTCGGCAGTTCGAGCGTTGCAACGCGACTTGCGCCGCGGTTCTCGAATTCAAATGCGAAGAATCCGTGCGCTGGCCCGACATCCAACACCGTCTTTCCGGCCAGAACGGCAGGTATGCCGTAACTGGCGAGCACATCGCGATGATCGTATTGACCAGGGGTCAGGACGCCATCGCCAAGGTCCACGGTGTGGTACCAGCTGAACGCCTGCATCCGCCGGCGCTTCTCGTCGGCCGTCGTCTCCGCCATCGTCGAACCTCGGTACCGCGCGACCGGAAGGGACCGTCGGCAAGCTAGCGGGCCTGATCGTTCGGCGCCGCGCGAGAACGGTTTGCCGCCACCCGAAAGCTCGAACCGTCACCGAGATAACTTGACGACCCGGAGTGCCGGGAGCTCGCTGAGCAACTGCTACGCGAGGTCCGCTCGATCCCGACCTCAGGGCACGAGGCCAGGGGCCACGCGGATTCCAAGACCAACGAGGAGACCGCCATGCCCGACAGCTTCACCGTCACCGTCGAACGTCCCGAGCTGTGGCTGGTCACGTTCGACAACCCGCCCCTCAACAAAGTCGACCCGGAGATGATCCTCAAGCTGCAGGCGCTCGTCGGGCAGCTCGAAGCCGATCCGGACGTCAAGGTCGTGGTCTTCGACAGCGCGATCCCGGAACACTTCCTCGGCCCCTACGACATGACCCGTGCCGCGGACACACCGTCGGAGCCGGGTCCGACCGGGTTGCCGCCCTGGCTCGACCTCACGGTGCGTCTGGCGAGGCTGCCCGTAGTGAGCATCGCCGTCATTCGCGGCGTTGCCCTCGGGTGCGGCAACGAGTTCGCGCTCGCGTGCGATCTTCGGTTCGCCAGCTTCGAGCGGGCGTCCATCCAGCAGATCGGGGTCCACGTCGGCTACGGCCCCGGCGGCGGCGCCGTGCCCCGACTCCCTGCGCTCATCGGGCGGGCACGGACGCTCGAGGTCATCCTCGGTTCGCAGCCGTTCGACGGCGCGATGGCGGAACGGTACGGACTCGTAAACCGTGCGCTTCCCGATTCCGAGCTCGACGCGTTCGTCGCCGCGCTCGCCTCCGACATCGCCCGGGCCGGCCAGTTCGCGCTGATGCACGCGAAGACCCTCGTCGATCCGGTGACCCTCCCCTCCGACGACGATCTGGTCGCGGCCTACGAGGCATTCTTCTCGTCTGTCGCGCGGCGGCCCGACTGACGGTCACCGCCGCCTTGTCTCGGCAAGTTCGCCGCGGTCAGGCAACCCGTGACGAACTCGGGGCCCTGGCCTCGAGCACCCGCTCCCGACGTGGGCGGTCAGGATCGGGGTGGCGCTTCAAGGCGGAGAACCAGGCCTCGTCGCTCGGCTCGAAGTTGGAGAGCACATCGACGGACACGGGTGCGCCGCACTCGGGGCACCGGAACGCGGGCTCGCGGGCGAGGTGGCGAAGAAGGTCTCCCACCGGGACCACCTCGAACGAGCCGCAGTCACGACAGGTGAACTCGAACACCGTCATACGTCGTTTCTGCCCGAAAGACGATCTCCGTAATCGACGAAGCTCCGTGCGCGACGAGGCCCGGCCGTAGCCGGGCCCCTGCGCGGTGCCTCAACACCCGTCAGCGGAACCCCGGAGTCGCTTCATTCGCCAGGGGGGTAGGAAAAGTCGGCTGCCTCGGAGTCCGCTGTGCGACACAACGTAGGAAGTGCCTGGCGGACGCAAGACCACGCCGCAGTGAATTCGAGGTGAACGCTGTCGGGGCCGTCTCTGCGGCCGCGGGACGGATCAGGGCTCTTCGAGATAGTCGCGGAGCCGCTGGGAGCGCGTGGGGTGCCGCAGCTTCGCCAGGGTCTTCGACTCGATCTGGCGGATGCGCTCGCGGGTCACGCCGAACTCCTTGCCCACCTCTTCGAGCGTGCGCACCTGGCCGTCGTCGAGACCGAAGCGCAGGCGCACGACCGCGCGTTCGCGGTCGTTGAGCTCCTCGAGCGCCTCTTCGATCGCCTCGGTGAGCAGGGCGCGGGCGGCGGCGGTCGCGGGTGCGATCGCCGACGGGTCCTCGACGAAGTCGCCGAGCGAGCTGTCGTCCTCCTCCCCGACCGGCGTCTCGAGCGACACCGGCTCCAAGGAGATGCGCTGGATGTCGCGCACGCGGTCGGGCGTGAGCTCGACCTTCGCCGCGACCTCTTCGACCGTCGGCTCGCGCCCGAGCTCCTGCAGCATCTGTCGCTGCACGCGCAGCACCTTGTTCATCGTCTCGACCATGTGCACCGGGATGCGGATGGTGCGCGCCTGGTCGGCGATCGCGCGGGTGATGGCCTGGCGGATCCACCACGTCGCGTAGGTGGAGAACTTGAAGCCCTTGGTGTAGTCGAACTTCTCGACCGCGCGGATGAGCCCGAGGTTGCCTTCCTGCACGAGGTCGAGCAGCGCCATGCCGCGGCCGACGTAGCGCTTGGCGATCGACACCACCAAGCGCAGGTTCGCCTCGGTGAGCTGCTTCTTCGCCATCTCGCCGTCGGTGGCGACCGCTTCGAGGCTGGTGCTCGCTTCGTCGGAGAGGTCGAGGTGGGTCTCCAGCCGCTCGGTCGCGTGCACGCCGGCCTCGATCCGCTGCGCGAGCGTGACCTCCTGCTGACCCGTGAGCAGCGGGACCTTCCCGATCTCCTTGAGGTACATGCGGACGGGATCGAAGCTGCCGCCCTCGACGCGCTCGGGCCGCGGTGCCCGCGCGTGGCGCGCGGCCGCGGACGTCCCCGGGACCGCCCCCGGACGCGGCAGCGAGCTCGGCGCCGCCGGCGCCGAGGTGGGCGCCGGGGGCGTCCGCGCCGCCGGCTCCTCGCCGCGGCCGGCGCGCCGCTCGTCTTCGCGTCGGAGCTCCTCCTCGATCTCGTCGACGACCTCGACACCCCGCGCGTTGATGCGCGCGTAGATGGCCGCGAGCTCGGCGGTCTCGGGCTCGAGCTTCGGCATCGTGGCGAAGATCTCGCCGGTGGTGACGTACCCGCGCTCGCGCACGCGCGCGACGAGGTCGTCGATGTCGTCGGTCGGCACGTCGCCTCCAGGCGCCTGGGATGCCGGCAGTGACGTCATGGATGCGTCGGCGTTCGTCACCGTGTCTCTCTCGCTGGGGCTGCCCCGCGTGCTTCTTCGCCGACCCACCCTAGCAACTCGAATCCGCGCTCCTGGACGGCTTCCCAGTCGCCCATCTCACGCGCGTGGGCGAGCGCGTCCAGGAGCAATTTCAGCGACGTGGCGCGCTCGTCGTGGGCGCGTAGCATCCCCACCAGCGCCCGTTGCGCGGCCGGACCGATGGTGTTCGCCATCAGATGCGCGCGCAACGTCTCGGGTTCGTCGGACGCAACCGGCTCTTCGACCGCGACGCGCTCCAGCAGCTCGTGCACCGCACCGTCGCTCTCGGCGAGCGCGCGGTGGAAGTCGTCGGTCGACGCGATCACCTCGAACGCGCCGCGCGTGACGGGATCGGCGAACAGCCGCGCGTCGAGCCAGTCGACGACGAGCTCGGGTTCGTGCACCGCGTACAGCAGCACGTCGAGCTCCCGCCGGTCGACGCGCGTCGGCGGACGCGGGCGCTCGGGCGCCGGGGCGGACGAGGATGCCGGCGCGCGGCGCGGCGCCGGCGACGCGCTGGGTTCACGTCGGAGGCGCGCCACCGTCTCGCGGAGCCGGTCGGCGTCGATGTCGAGCTCGCCCGCCAGCTTCATGACGTACTGGTCGCGTACGAGGTCGCTCGGGTGCTGCGCGACGATGGCCGCCCCTGACTCGGCCGCGCGCGCCCGCCCCTCGAGCGTGGCGAGATCGGCGGCCTGGAGCACGCGGTCGAGCCGGAACTGCAGGAACGGCGTGGCGCGCTCGAGCGCATGCAGCAGCTGTTGCGGGTCGTCGTGCCAGACGTCGGCGGGATCGCGACCGGCCGGGAGGTCGGCGACCTGCAGCTGGATCTCGTAGTGCTGCTCCCACCCGTACCACTTCTCCGCCGCGCCCTGGCCGGCGGCATCCGAGTCGTACGCGAGCACCACCTTCCGAGCAAGGTTCTTCAGGATCTGGAAGTGGTCGTCGGCGAGCGCGGTGCCGCACGTGGCAACCGCGTTGGGTGCGCCCGCGAGCGCGAAGGCCATGACGTCGGTGTAGCCCTCGCAGATCACGACCTCGCCCCGCGCGACGATCTCGCCCTTCGCCCAGTTGAGGCCGTACAGCAGCCGACTCTTCTGGTAGATCGGCGTCTCGGGCGAGTTCTTGTACTTCGGGCCGTCGGCACCGAGCGCGCGCCCGCCGAATCCCGCCGCCTCGCCGCGCGAGTCGTAGATCGGGAACATGAGGCGGGCGCGGAACTGGTCCTGCAGCTTGTTCACCTTGTTCACGAACGCGAGGCCGGCGTCGACGATGTCGTCGCGCGCGAACTTCTGCCGTTGCAGGTGCACGCTCAGCTGGTCCCACGCGTCGGGCGCCCAGCCGAGTTGGAACTGCCGCGCCGCGTCGCCGTCGAAGCCGCGCGAGCGCAGGTAGCGGCGCGCGAGACCGCCGTCGGCCGACTGCAGCAACAGCTCGTGGTAGAACGCGATCGCGCCCGCGACCGCCTCCGCCAACCGTTGCTTCTTGGTGCGGTCCTTGGCGATCGCCTTGTCGTCGTAGCGCAGGGTGATGCCGGCGCGGGACGCCAGCCGTTCCACCGCGTCGACGAAGTCGAGGTGCTCGACCTCGCGCACGAACGTGATCGCGTCGCCGCTCGCCTGGCAACCGTGGCAGAAGTAGAGGTTCAGCTCGGGGTTGATCCCGAACGACGGCGTCTTCTCGGCGTGGAACGGGCACAGGCCGACCATGCGCTTGCCCACCCGCTTCAGCGCGAGGTGCTCGCTGGCCAGGGCGACGAGATCGGTGGCGTCCCGGACCCGGGCCACGTCTTCGTCGAGGATGCCCATCGGGCTGCGAGCCTATGGCCGGGGCGGCGCCGGCGCGTCGACGCGTTTCACACGCCGCGGGGAAGGTCGTCGGGCCGCCACCCGAGCAGCTCGACGCCGAGCCCGAGCGCGTAGCGGTCGGTCATGCCGCTCACGTGGTGCACCGCCAGCGCGGCGGCTTCGGGCGAGCCCGCGACCGGTGCCGGCACCTCGCCGTCGCGCACCATCGGGATCCGGCGCGGCGCGTCGGCGAAGTGCTCGACCAGATCACCGAGCAGGCGCACGACCCGCGCCGCCTGACGGCGCGCGGCCGGGCGCAGGTAGATCCGCTCGAAGTTGAAGGCGCGGAAGTCGGCGAGCGCGCCCGCGGCGGGCTCGGTCATCCCGACCGCGCCGGTGAGGTCGACGGCGTCCAGCACCGCCTGCATGAACGCGCCGATCTGCTCCGACGGCCGGGCGCCGACGACGTCGCGCACCGCCGGGGGCAGGTCGGCGGGCTCGAGGATCCCTGCCCGGACGGCGTCTTCGAAGTCGTGGCAGACGTACGCGATCCGGTCCGCCCACGCGACCACCTCGCCCTCGGGCGTCGACGGTGCGGGCCGGCGCCACGAGTGGTTGCGCACGCCGTCGAGCGTCTCCACGCACAGGTTGAGCGGCAGGAGGGTGACGTCGGCGCCGTAGACCGCGTGGTCGTAGCCGCCGCCCGGGAGGAACGGCGAGAACGCATCCTCGGAGGCGTGGCCCGCGGGGCCGTGGCCGCAGTCGTGGGCGAGCGCGATGGCCTCGGTGAGCGGCAGGCACAGGTTGGCGGCCCGGGCGATCCCGGTGGCGACCTGGGCGACCTCGACCGCATGGGTGAGGCGGGTGCGGAGGTGGTCGTTCTCCGGGGCGACGAACACCTGGCACTTGCCGGCCAGGCGCCGCCAGGGCCGTGAGTGCTTGATCCGGTCGAGGTCGCGCTCGAAGCAGAGCCGCAGCGGGTCGGGCGCCTCCGGGCGCAACCGCACCCCGGCGCCCACCGGCCGGGTCGCCCCCGGGGCCAGCATGACCGCCAGCTCGGCCTCCCGCTCCTCCCGGTGGCGTACCGGCGCGCCGACGAAGGCCTCGGCGCCCTCGTGGGCGCGGCGGGTGAGCGGGGCAGCGACGACGTCGGTCATGGTCCGAACTTACGACCGGGGTGCGACACTCATCGCGCTCAGGCCCGGCCGAGGGCGACCGCGTTGGCGAAGACGACGACGCACCACCAGACCGCGACCACGCCGATGGTGCCCGCGGCGACCCACCGGATCGCCGGACGCCGGGCGCGGACCGCGATGTAGGCGAGGCAGACGAGGATCGCCACGCGCAGCGCGAGGTTGACCACGAGAACGGGCACGAGGCCGACGTTGTCGAACGCCGCTCGCATGACCGGATTGCGTTCGACGTGGTTCGACACGGCCAGGGCGACGTAGGTGGTCGCCACGTCGACGACGGCCGCGGCGATGCCCAGCATCACGAGCAGATCGACGCAGCGACGCGAGGTCGTGCCGGTCCATGCGTCCGTGCGGGCGAACTGACGATCCCATCGGAAGCGTCCGCTCTCCGTCAGCTGCGGGCGCGTCATCGCCGACAACCTAGCGGGAAGTCGGATCCCGCGCCGGGGGACCGCAGAGGAACGACTCCCGAGCGCTACGCGGTGCTCCCCGGCCCGTCGTGGCCGAGCGCGGCGTGGGCAGCCGCGAGGCGCGCGATCGGCACCCGGTACGGCGAGCACGACACGTAGTCGAGCCCGACCTCCTCGCAGAACTCGACCGACGCCGGGTCACCACCATGCTCACCGCAGATGCCGAGCTTGATGTCGGCCCGGGTGGCGCGGCCGCGCTCGACACCCAACCGCACGAGCTCACCGACGCCTTCCTGGTCGAGGGTCTCGAACGGGTTGGCGCGGAGCAGCTTGTGCTCGAGGTACTCCGACATGAAGCGGCCCTCGACGTCGTCGCGTGAGAAGCCGAAGGTCATCTGCGTGAGGTCGTTGGTGCCGAACGAGAAGAACTCGGCCACCCCGGCGATCTCGCCCGCGACCAGCGCGGCGCGTGGCGTCTCGATCATGGTGCCGACGAGGTAGTCGACGGTGTCGACCCCCGCGGCCTCGAGCGCGTCGGCCGCCACCTCGCGCACCCAGTCGTTCAGGAGCGCGAGCTCGGGCTCGGTCACGATCAGCGGGATCATGATCTCGACGTGCGGCTCGCCGCCGGCACGCACCCGCGCCACCGCCGCTTCGATGATCGCCTTGGCCTGCATCCGGTACAGACCGGGCTTGATGATCCCCAGGCGGCAGCCACGCGTGCCGAGCATCGGGTTCGCCTCGCGCCAGAGCTGCGCGGCGGCGAGGAGCTTGCGCCCCTCCGCGTCGAGCTCGCCCTTGGCGTCGCGCACGAGCAGCTCCTCGACGTCGGGGAGGAACTCGTGGAGCGGCGGGTCGAGCAGGCGGATGGTGACGGGCAGGCCGTCCATCGCCTCGAAGATGCCCTCGAAGTCGCTGCGCTGCAGCTTCTCGAGCTCCGCGAGCGCGGCGCTCTCCTCCACTTCGTCATCGGCGAGGATGAACCGCTGCACGAGGGGCAGGCGGTCGCCCAGGAACATGTGCTCGGTGCGGCAGAGGCCGATGCCTTCGGCGCCGAAGCGCCGCGCCACGTGCGCGTCGTGGGGAAGGTCGGCGTTGGTGCGCACCTTCATCCGGCGGAAGCCGTCGGCCCAGCCGAGCAGGGTCTCGAACGGCCCGCCCGGGTCGGGGGTGACGACCGGCACCGAGCCGACGACGACCTCGCCGGTCGTGCCGTTGATCGAGATGATGTCGCCCTCGTGGATGATCGTCCCGTTGACCTCGACCGTCCCGCCCTCGACGTCGATGTGCAGCTCGCTCGCGCCGCACACCGCGGGCGTGCCCATGCCACGCGCGACGACCGCAGCGTGACTCACGAGCCCACCGCGCGACGTGAGGATGCCCTCGGCCGCGATCATGCCGTGCAGGTCGTCGGGCGAGGTCTCCGGCCGCACCAGGATGACGTGCTCGCCGTCGTCGTGGTGCTGCTCGGCGGAGTCGGCGGTGAAGTAGACCTTGCCGACCGCGGCGCCGGGCGACGCGTTCAGACCCTTGGTGATCGCGGTGTACGCCGCCGCCGGGTCGAACTGCGGGTGCAGGAGCTGGTCGAGCTGCGCCGGCTGCACGCGCAGTACCGCCTCGCGCCGGTCGATGAGGCCTTCCTCCTCCATCTCGACGGCCATGCGCAGCGCGGCGACCGCGGTGCGCTTGCCGACGCGGGTCTGCAGGAGGAACAGCCGGCCCTGCTCGATGGTGAACTCGATGTCGCACATGTCGCGGTAGTGGTTCTGGAGCGTCTGCATGAGCCCGAGGAGCTGCTGGTGGGACTCGGGGAACTCGTTGCCCATGGCGTCGAGCGGCTCGGTGACGCGGATGCCGGCCACGACGTCCTCGCCCTGGGCGTTCTTCAGGAAGTCGCCGTAGGGCCGGTTCTCACCGGTGGCCGGGTCCCGGGTGAACGCGACCCCGGTGCCGGAGTCGTCGCCCTTGTTGCCGAACACCATCGTCTGCACGTTGACCGCGGTGCCGAGGTCGTCGGGGATCTTCTCCATGCGGCGGTAGATGCGGGCGCGCTCGCCGTTCCAGGACCGGAAGACCGCCTCGATCGCGAGGCGCAGCTGCTCCTTGGGGTCCTGCGGGAACTCGATGCCCGCCTCCGCGAGCACGATCGCCTTGAAGCGGTCGGCCAGACCCTCGAGATCCTCGGCCGAGAGCTCGGGGTCGGTGGCGACGCCCCGCTGCTCGCGCAGCTCCTCGAGCGCCCGCTCGAACCGCTCGCCGTCGATGTCGAGCACGATCTTGCCGAACATCTGCACGAAGCGGCGGTACGAGTCATAGGCGAAGCGCGCGTTGTCGGTCTGCTTGGCCAGGCCGCCCACCGACACGTCGTTGAGACCGAGGTTGAGGACGGTGTCCATCATCCCCGGCATCGAGAACGGGGCGCCCGAGCGGACCGAGACCAGCAGCGGGTCGGCGGCGTCACCCAGGCGCTTGCCCATCTTCCCCTCGAGCGCGACCAGCGCCTCGGCGACCTCGTCCATGAGGCCGGCGGGGATGGTGTCGTCGGCGGCCATGTAGGCCTTGCACGCGTCCGTCGTGATCGTGAAGCCGGGGGGTACGGGCAGGCCGAGCTTCGTCATCTCGGCGAGGTTCGCCCCCTTGCCCCCCAGCAGGTACTTCTGCTCCTTCGAGCCCTCCTCGAAGGCGAACACGTACGGCATAGCTCAACTCCAGTCTGACCGGGTGTGATCAGGATCGCGAGATTCGAGACTACGCGGCGACGACGACCGTTCGGGCGAGCTTGTCGTGGATGCCCTGACGGTTGCGGTCGAAGAAGCTCCACCCGACGATGGCCAGGCCGAGCAGCGGTGCCAGCGTCGACAGCGGGATCAGGAGCACGAACGCGATGGCCAACGGGATGAAGAAGCGGACGAACGCCGCCCACCACGTGACCGGCGACCCGTCGACGCGCACCACCTTGATCCGGCGGTTGCGCATCCCGAACGTCTGCCCCGTACGTGCGGTCGACGGCACGAGATAGAGCAGGCCGAGGACGAGGATGGTGACCGCGATCGCGTACTGGGTGCCCACGATGCTGTCGCGCAGCTCGGTCTCCTTCTTGTCGGAGGCCTTGGCGGTGCTCGGCGGCACCTTGATCCCGGCGTCCTTCACGTCCTTCTCGGCCTTGTCGACGGCCGTCTGGGCCGAGGCCTTGTCCTTGGCGGTCTTGGCGTCGTTGAGGTCGTTCTGCTTGTCGTGGAGCGTGCCGACCTTGTCGATCTGCTTGACGATGTCGGAGTAATCGCTCTGGATCACCGCGGGCAGGAGGAAGCTGATGCCGGTGTAGATCACCAAGAGGACGGCGATGTCGAACAGCATCGCCATGCCCCGCTGCCGCGGTTCGGCGAGCTGCATGCCTTCGGGCAGGACGATCGTCGGCTCGGGCCGGTTGCGCCGGTTCGTCGGCTGCGCCGCCTTCTTGCCGTTGCCGTTCTTGGCGCCGCCCGCGTTCTCCTTCGGCGGCGGCGGCGCGAGCAACTTCCGCCAGCCGGTCGGCTGCTGCTCGGTGCCCGCCCGCGGTCCGGCGTCGTCGTCGTCGACCAGCTCGACGTCGCCGTCGGCCGGCGCGTCGAGCTGCGCGTCGTAGCGCTGGCGCTGGAACGGGTCGGACAGCACGTTCCACGCGGCGCGGACGCGCGCGACCTCGTCGCGGTTCGCCTGCAGCTGCGATTCGGAGATGCCCTTCTTCTCGCGTGCGGCCTCGAGGTCGGAGACCCGCCGGCGGTGCGCGTCGCGGATCTCGTCGCGCGATGCCCCGGGCTCGACCCCGAGCTCCTCGTAGTAGTTGTCGTTCATGCTTGGAGGCGTTTCCTCAGCTCGTCGAGCAGGCCATCGATCGGGACCCGCTCCTGCGTCATGGAGTCGCGGTCACGGATGGTGACCGCCCGATCGTCGAGGGTGTCGAAGTCGACGGTCACGCACAACGGGGTCCCGACCTCGTCCTGTCGACGGTAGCGGCGCCCGATGGAGCCCGCCACGTCGACATCGATCATCAGCTCCGGCCGGAGCAGGGCCGCCACCTCGTCGGCCACCGGCACCAGCCGCTCGTTCTTCGACAGGGGCAGCACCGCGACCTTGATCGGGGCCAGTCGGTGGTGCAGGCGCAGCACCGTCCGCTTCTCGGTGCCGCCCTTGCCGTTGTCGACGTCCTCCTCCTCGTAGGCGGCGAGGAGGAAGGCGAGGGTGGCGCGGTCGGCGCCGGCGGCCGGCTCGATCACGTACGGGAAGTACCGGCGGTCGTGTTCCTGGTCGTAGTAGGTCAGGTCCTGACCGGAGAACTTGCTGTGCTGGGTGAGGTCGTAGTCGGTGCGGTTGGCGATGCCCTCGAGCTCGCCCCAGCCCCACGGGTAGAGGAACTCCACGTCGGAGGTGGCGGCCGAGTAGTGCGACAGCTCCTCGGTGGCGTGCGGGCGCAGGCGGAGCTGGTCCTCGGGGATGCCGAGGTCGGTGTACCAACGGAACCGCTCCTGGCACCAGTACTCGTACCACTGCGCACCGTCCTCGGGCGGCACGAAGTACTCCATCTCCATCTGCTCGAACTCGCGGGTGCGGAACACGAAGTTGCCCGGCGTGATCTCGTTGCGGAACGACTTGCCGATCTGGGCGATGCCGAACGGTGGCTTCTTGCGGGTCGTCGTCTGCACGTTGGCGAAGTTCACGAAGATGCCCTGCGCGGTCTCCGGGCGCAGGTACGCCACCGAAGCGTCGTCCTCCACCGGGCCGACGAAGGTCTTGAACATGAGGTTGAACTGTCGCGCCTCGGTGAAGGTGTCCTTCATGCCGCAGTTCGGACACGCCCCGGAGTCGGGCAGCTCGTCGGCGCGGAAGCGCTCCTTGCAGTTGCGGCAGTCGACGAGGGGGTCGGTGAACGTCGCGACGTGCCCGCTCGCCTCCCACACCTTCGGCGCCATGAGGATGGCGGCGTCGAGGCCGACGACGTCGTCGCGCAGCTGCACCATGCTGCGCCACCAGGCGTCCTTCACGTTGCGCTTGAGGAGCACACCGAGGGGGCCGTAGTCCCAGGTCGAGCGGAACCCGCCGTAGATCTCGCTCGAGGGGAAGACCAGGCCGCGTCGCTTCGCCAGGTTGACGACGCGGTCCATCAAGTCGTTCTTGGCCATACCGGGGGGCGATCCTAGTGGGGGCGTTCTCGTGCGCTCTTCTCGGCGTCGCGGCGGTCAGAGCAGCGCGGCGCTGCGCAGACGGCGCTCCAGATGGTGCTCCAGGCTGGTGAGCGCGAGCCGCTCGGTGGCCGTCGTGGTGGGCCCGGGCGGCTCCGCGAGCGCGGTGCGCAGCTCGCCGCCCAGGATGCGCCGGACCATCTGCAGGGTGTCGGGCTCGATGCGACGGCCGGTGAAGCGACCGCACGTCGCGCAGAGCACGCCCCCCTCCTCGAGGTCGAAGGCGGTGAACGGGCCGTCGTCGGCGCCGCAGCGGGCGCACAGGTCGAGCATCGGGTGGAAGCCCTCGAGCGAGAGCAGCTTCCAGAAGAACGCGGCGCTCACGAGCGGCGTGGGGTGCTCGGCGAGGGTGCGCAGCGCGCCGACGAGCATGCGGTAGAGCGCGGGGTTGGGCTCGCGCTCCTGGGCGACCTGGTCGGTGGCCTCGAGCATCGAGATGGCGTGGGTGAGGCAGCCGTAGTGCTCGCGCAGGGCGCGGTTGGCGTCGATGGTCTCGGTCTGGGTGACCACGTCGAGCTCGCGGCCCCGGTAGCACTGCAGCGCGAGGTGGCTCATCGGCTCGAGCCGGGCGCCGAAGCGGCTCCCCGGCTTCCGCACGCCCTTCGCCACCGCCCGGATCTTCCCGTGACCCTGCGTGAGGATGGTGACGATGCGGTCGGTCTCCCCCAGCTTGATCGTGCGCAGCACGACCCCCTGGTCCCGGTACAGGTTCACTACACCAGTGTAATTCGCCCTCCCGGTCCGAACATCCGTCAGAAGGCTGACGTCTGCGCACTCGTAGTGCCGGATGTTCGAGCTAGGTGGGGTCGACGGCGCCGAAGCGGCGCTCGCGGCGTTGGAACTCGGCGACGGCGACGAAGAGGTCGGCGCGGCGGAACTCGGGCCAGGCGACGTCGGTGAACACGAACTCGGAGTAGGCGGCCTGCCAGACCAGGAAGCTGGAGGTGCGGGTCTCGCCGGCGGTGCGCACCAGCACGTCGGGGTCCGGGAGGTCGGGGGCCTCGAGGTGGGCGGCGAGCACGTCGCCGTCGATCGCCGCCACCTTGCGGGCGCCGTCCCGGACCTCCTCCGCGATCGCCGCCATCGCCGCCGCCAGCTCGGCCCGGCCGTCGTGGTCGACGCCGAGGGTCAGCGTCATCCCGTGGTTGGCGGCCGTGAGCGCCTCGGTGTCGTCGAGCGTCGTCCGGAGCCGGCGCGGGAGGCGCTCCCCGCGCCGCCCGATGGCGCGGACGCGGACCCCTCGGGCGTGCCAGGCGTCGCGCCGGGCGAGCAGCACGCGCTCGGCGTCGGCGAGCAGCGCCCGCAGCTCACCGATCGGCTCGCTCCAGCGCGCGCTCGGGACGAGGTCGACGGTCAACCACCGCAACCCGATCTCCAGCGCGCCCTCGACGACGTCGACCAGCGCCGCCTCGCCCACCGTGCAGCCGTTGCCGTCGGCCACGATCGCGACGTGACCGGGGATCTGGTGGAGGTCGAGCTCGGTCACCCGCGCAACCTATCCCTTCCCCTCTCCCGCCCGAATCGCACCACTACGCTCCCGCCGATGCATGTGCCCGAGGCCTGGACCGCGGTGATGAACCCCGCGGCGGGCCGCGGTCGCGGGCGGGCCCGACTCCCCCGTCGTCGCCGACGCGCTCGCCGACGCCGGCCTCGACCTGGAGGTCGAGCTGTCGGCCGACCCCGACCACCTGGTCACGCTGGCGCGCGACGCGTTCGCCCGGGGCCGCGCCGTGGTCGCGTGCGGGGGCGACGGCACCGTGTGCGCGCTCGCCGGCGTCGCCGCCGACCACGACGGCGTGCTCGGCATCGTGCCGGTGGGCTCGGGCAACGACTTCGCCCGCCAGCTCGACATCCCGCGGGACGACGTCGCCGCGGCGATCGACGTGCTGCGGACCGGTCACGTCGTGCGCGCCGACCTGGGACGGGTGCACACGGCCGACGGCCGCCAGACGTGGTTCACCACCGTCGCCAACACCGGGTTCGACGCCGCCGCCAACGAGTGGGCCAACCAGGTCACCTGGACCAGCGGCGCGCCGCTCTACGTGCTGGCCACGCTGCGCACCCTCGCCACCTACCGACCACAGCGCTTCCATCTCACCGTCGACGACACCGTGATCGACACCGACGCGTGGCTGGTCGCGGTGGGCAACACGCGCACGTACGCGAGCGGGATGGCGATCACGCCGGCGGCGAGCGTGCACGACGGCCTGCTCGACGTGTGCGTCGTCGGCCCGGTGTCGCGCGTCGACTTCCTCCGCACGTTCCCGTCGGTCTTCCGCGGGGAGCACGTCGAGCATCCCGACGTCTGTACGTGGCGCGGCACCACGGTGACGGTCGAGGTGCCCGGCACCGGCGCGCCGGTGGAGCTCTGGGCCAGCGGTGAGCACGCCGGCCCGCTGCCCGCGACGATCACGCCGGTCGCGGGTGCGTTGGCCGTCGTAGTGCCGGCCGGCTCCCCTGCATCCATCTCCTACTTGACCGGTCGATTCCGCTCCGCCGTCCCGCCCTCCGGGCACGGCTCCGCTCCATCTCCTACTTGACGGTGAGCGTGCCCTGCATGCCCGCGGCGCGGTGGCCGGGGATGTCGCAGTAGAAGGTGTACTTGCCGGGCTTGAGGTCGATCTTCTTCGACTGCGCGCCACCACCGCCGTCGGCCTCGAGCAGGAAGCCGGGGTAGGCGCCGTCGAACACGAGGTCGTGGATGCCGTTGGCGGCCGTCATCGAGATCTTGGCGATGCCCGGCGTGGCCGTGATCGTGTCGGGCTTGAAGTAGAAGTTGCCGGCTTGGATGGCGATGGTCTCGGTCGCCGGGCCCTTGGGCTCCTGGTAGCCGCTGCTGCTGCTTCCGCCGCCACCGCCGCCGCCGCACGCGGCGAACAGGACCGCGGCGACCAGCACGAGGGCGAGCGCCGCCAGGACGCGGCGGGTGGTCTTCGTCATCGGGGCCCGCTCAACCCGACACGGTGATGGTGGCCTTCATCCCCTGCGCTTCGTGGCCCGGCACGGTGCAGTAGATGGTGTACTTGCCCGGGGTCAGCTCGACCTTGCCCGACTTCGGGCCACCGGCGTCGGTGGTGAGCAGGAAGCCGGCGAACTTCGGGTCCTGGATGGCGAGGGTGTGGCCGGTGGCGCCGCTGTAGTTGATCTGCACGATCCCGGCCGGCGCGGTGAATTCGGTGGCGTTGAACTTGATCGACGCCTCGGCCTGCACCGCCACCGTGCCCTTGGCGGGGCCGGTGGGCTGCACGTACCCGGCGGCGCCCCCGTCGCCCTCGTCGAAGCTGGGCCCGAGCGACACCAGGCCCGCCAGCGACACCACGACGAACAGGCCGCAGAGGATCAGCGCCAACGACGACGTCTTCAGCCGGGGCGCGGCGGCGATGATGGAGGCGCCGCCCAGGATCGTCAAGGTGATGACGATGCCCATCACCAACGCGGCGTCCTCGTCGCCGGCGAGGAACACCCGCGAGATGTTGAGCACGAGCACGGCGACGATGGCGATGGAGATGAGCGGCACCAGGAACGGCAGGAGCACCCGCGCCTTCAGCGGCGTGTCCTCGGCCGGCGCGTCGGAGCCCAGCGACTCGCTCGGGACGAGCTCGGGGAGCTCCTCCTCGGAGTCCGGCGTCTCGTCCAACGTGGTCGTGTCGGTCATCTCCTCAGCCCCATCTGAGTCAGCTCACGATCCATCTCGTCGAGTCCGTGCCGTGGCGTGTTCGCGCGGTCTTCCTCGGAGGCCCAGCGGAAGAACACTACGGCGATGATCAACCACAGTAGGAGTCCGGCCCCGATTTTCATGATCAGGCCCGCGGTCTGCTGGTCCTGGAGCGTCGACATGCCGTAGAGGTGCGGCACGTGCTCGTAGAACTTGTACAGCGGCGACGTGCCGAACGTGAGGAACGACGCGGGGATGGTCGGCACCACCGACCACGCGAACAGGTAGAGCATCCGCAGCACCGGTTGCAGGCGCGGGATCTCCGGCAGCGGGCTCACGATCGGTAGCCACACGATGAGCGAGGACACGAGCAGCAGCGCGTGCACCAGGAAGTGCAGGAGCCCGGAGTGCAGCGCGGCGTCGACGATCAGTGGCCAGTGCGTGAAGACGAGCACGACGTTGAAGATCACCAACGCCGGGATGAAGCGCGCCAGCGTCCGCACGGTGGAGAAGAGCCACCGGGGCCGGAGCACCAGACGCAGGAGCCAGGCCGGGAGCCCGAGGAGCAGCAGCGGTGGGACCACCATCGTGAAGATGAGGTGCTGCACCATGTGGACGCTGAAGTTGTACCGCTCGGCGACGTCGTGCACCGGGTAGTCGGACGCCACCCACATGGCCAGCACGCCGAGCGTCCAGCACGTCACCTGGAAGCGGGTGACGACCGCCTGCCCGGCGACCGCCCACCTCGGGGCGAGGCGAACGATCGCGATCGCGTAGCCGGCGCCGAACAGGCCGACCAGCAGCCAGACGTCGGGGTGGGGCGTCCAGGCGGGGAACGGGACCGCCGCAGCCAACACGACGCCGCTCAGTTGGCGAGCACGCCGTGCAACATCGCCAGCACGATCAGGTAGAGCACGGGGGCGGCGATGGCCCCGACGATGAACAGCCGCTTGAACACCGGCTGGTCGGTGCGCAGGTGCATGAACCAGGACGCGACCAGGATGAACTTCATGACCATCATCGCGAGCAGCAGCACGACGATGAGACCGTCGGGGATGTCGCCTTCCGTGTAGGACACCGCGATCTCGACCGCGGTGATGACCGCCAGCACGACCGCGACCACGACGTACTGCCAGGGGTCGGGGTGGGCCCGGACCTCACCCGGCAGCAGGTTCGGAGCCGGGTGCGACATGCGGTACGACAGGTCGCCCTGGGGCAGGTCGACCTCGTGGCTGCCGGACGCCGACGCCTCGATCTCCTGCGTGGTGTCACTCATGCCCGACGCCTCACTTGGGGAGCAGGTAGATGACCGTGAAGATCACGATCCACACGACGTCGACGAAGTGCCAGTAGAGCCCGGCGATCTCGACCCGTTCCGAATCCCCCTGGGAGAGCTTGCTCTGCATCGAGAGGCCCCACAGGGAGACCAACCACACGATACCGATGAGCACGTGGGTGCCGTGAATGCCGGTGAGGATGAAGAAGCTGGAGCCGAACAGGTTGGTGTCGACGTTGAGGCCCTTGCGGGTGAACTCGGTGAACTCGAAGATCTGGCCGCCGATGAACGTCGCCCCGAACAGCGCCGTGGCCAGGATCCAGATGCGGAACCGGCGGTAGTCGCCCCGCTGCACCGCGGCCAGCGCGAGCACCATGGTGAGGCTGCTCATCAGCAGGATGAACGACGTCACCGACGTGAACGGGATGTTGTAGACGTCCTGGGGCGTCGGCCCGGTCTGCCCGGCCCGGTCGCGGTAGAGCAGGTACGTGGCGATGAACGCCCCGAAGAAGAGGCAGTCCGAGGAGAGGAACAGCCACATCGCCAGCTTGGCGTTGGCCACCCCGGTGTGGGTGGAGTTGGCCGCGGTGCCGGGGTCGTCGTGGTGCGCGGGCACCAGCTCGCCGGCGCCGGGCCCCGTGGGGGTCTGCTCGACCGTCGCCATCAGACGGATCGATTCCGTTGCGGCGTCCCGGCCATCCGGCCACGCCTCCACTGCATCTTCATCAGGACTCCGTCCCGGGCTCGAGGCCCCACGCGAAGATGCCGAACAGCAGGAAGAGCAGCCCCGGGATCAGCCAGAGCTTCTCGGTGAACACCGCCGCGTAGCCCAGGCACGGGAGGCCGAGGGCGACGATCAGCGGGTAGAACGACGGCGACGGCATGTGGATGCCGTGCCCGTCGTCGTGCGCCACCGGCTCGGCGACCGCGACGCCGCCGGCGCTCGCCACCGCCACGTCGGTGGTCGTCGTGGTGGTGCCCGTGGTGGTGACCTCGGCGGGCTCGCCGTCGTCGGCCCCGCCGGACGGCAGCTTCACCAGCCGGCCCTCGGCGTCCTCGGTGTACTTGTGGTGCCACCAGTCGTCACGGGCCTCGACCACCGGGATCTCGGCGAAGTTGTACGCGGGCGGCGGCGACGGGATCGACCATTCGAGCGAGCGAGCGTCCCACGGGTCGTTCCCGGCGATCTTGCCCCGCTTGGTGCTGAAGATGATGTTGACGAAGAAGATGAGCACGGACAGGGCGATGATGAAGGCGCCGATGGTCTCGATCATGTTCATCGTGTCCCACCCCATGCCGCTCGGGTAGCGGTAGGTGCGCCGCGGCATCCCGGTGAGGCCGAGGATGTGCATCGGGAAGAACGTCAGGTTGAACCCGATGAGCATCAACCAGAAGTTCCACTTGCCGATGGTCTCGTTGAGCATCCGCCCGAAGATCTTCGGCCACCAGTAGTAGAAGCCGGAGAAGATCCCGAGGAACAGACCGCCGAACAGCACGTAGTGGAAGTGCGCGACCACGAAGTAGGTGTCGGTCTGCTGCGTGTCGGCGGGCACGATCGAGTGGAGCACGCCGGACAGCCCGCCGAGCGTGAACATCGCGATGAAGCCCAGAGAGAACAGCATCGCGGTCGTGAGCTTCACCGCACCGCCGTAGACGGTGCCCAACCAGTTGAAGATCTTCACCCCGGTGGGGATGGCGATGAGCATCGTCGACAGACCGAAGGCGGAGATGGCGACCGGCCCGAGCCCGGTGGCGAACATGTGGTGCGCCCACACGCCCCAGCCCATGAACCCGATGGCGATGCCGGAGAAGACCACCACCGAGTAGCCGAACAGCGGCTTGCGGGAGAAGACCGGCAGGACCTCGGACACGATGCCCATGCCGGGGAGGATGAGGATGTACACCTCGGGATGGCCGAACAACCAGAACAGGTGCTGGTACAGCAGTGGGTCGCCACCCTTCGACGCCACGAAGAACACGGTGCCGAAGTTGCGGTCGAAGAACACCATGATCATCGCCGCGGTCACGATCGGCATGGCGAAGACGGTGAGGAAGGCGACGACCGTCATCATCCACGTGAACACCGGCATGCGCATGAGCGTCATCCCCGGCGCGCGCATGTTGAGGATGGTGACGATGAAGTTGATCGCCGACGTGGTCGACCCGATGCCGAGCATGGCGATGCCGACACACCAGAAGTTGGGGCCCATGCCCGGGAGCGCGCCACCGGAGATCGGCGTGCTGGTCAGCGGCGTGTAGCCGAACCATCCGCCGTTCGGCGCGCCGCCGAGGAAGAAGCTCGAGTAGATGAACAGACCACCGAAGAGCACGACCCAGTAGCCGAACATGTTGAGCCGCGGGAACGCGACGTCGCGCGCGCCGATCTGGAGCGGGATGAAGTAGTTCCCGAACGCGACCGCGAGCGGCATGCCCACCAGGAAGACCATGGTGGTGCCGTGCATGGTGAACATGGTGTTGTACTGCGCGGCGGTGAGGACGGTGCCGTTGGGGCCGGCGAGCTGCAGTCGGATGAGCAGTGCCTCGACCCCGCCGAACACGAAGAACACCAGCGCGGTTGCGCCGTAGAGGATGCCGATCTTCTTGTGGTCGATGGTCGTGAACCAGCTCCAGAAGCCGGTCGTCGCGGTGGGTCGGCGCAGCGGCAGCGGGCGCGCGACGGTCTTCGGCAGGGAACGGGTCACCGTGGTCATCGGCGCGCTCCTGACGGCACTGGGCGGCGGACGCGGGTGGTCACTTCTGCTCCAGGAGGAAGTCGGCGATCTCGTCGGCCTGCTGCGGGGTCATCGACTGCATGCCCGGCGGCGTGTTGTTGATGAACGACGGCATGCCCACGCAGATCCCCTTGCCTGGTGGGAGGCGGCAGCCCTGCGACGACATCGGGATCATCGACGGCGCGTCGCGGACCCAGCGCGTGAGGTTCTGCTTGTTCAGCGGGTACGAGCCGCTGGCGAAGACGGTGCGGCTGGCGAGGTGGGTGAGGTTCGGCCCGTAGGTCGCCTTCGAGGAGTCGTCGAAGATGTGGCAGTTGGTGCACTGGAACGTCTTGACGATCAGCTCCTGGGTCGGGCCGGCGGGTGTGGTGCCGTCCGACTCGTAGAGGGGGTTCACCGGCCCCTGCTTCTGCTCGTCGACCCACTGCTGGTAGTCGGCGGGGCTCTTGGCGATCACGCGGAAGCGCATGTTGGCGTGCGACAGGCCGCAGTACTCCGCGCACTGCCCGAGGTAGGTGCCCGGTTTGTCGGCCGACAGCGTGAGCGTGTTGGTCTGGCCGGGGACGACGTCCTTCTTGCCCGAGAGCTCCGGGACCCAGAAGCTGTGGATCACGTTGCAGGTCTTCGCGGCGCCGGTGCCGTCACAGGCGTTGAGCTTCACGAAGACGTCGCGCCCGGTCGGGATGATGAGCTCGTCGGCGGTGACGACCTTCTCCTCCGGATACGAGAACTGCCACCACCACTGCTTGCCCTCGACCGAGACCTGCAGCGCCGAGGGGCCGGGGTTCTGGGCCAGGTCGAAGATGGTCGCGACCGTGGGCACCGCCACGATGGCGAGCAGCAGCGCGGGCAGGATCGTCCACCCGATCTCGAGCTTGGTGTTGCCGTGGATCTGCTTCGGGTTCTCGTTCTTCCCGGGGCGGTAGCGGAACTTCACCGCCAGCACGACCGTGGCGATGATGATCGCGATGCCGACGATGATGGCGATCACCAGGATCGGGATGAAGAGGTTGTCGATCTTCCGGGCCTGGGGACCCTTGGGCTGCAGCGAGTTCTGGCCGTTGTTCTTGACCTCGGAGCATCCGGCCAGGACGACCACGACGGCAGCGGCGGCGGCGAGGACGAGCCGGCGTCCCCGAGAGCGGCGTGGCGTCATGTCCCCTTCCGAAATCCGGTTGTCCGGGTCTCCCACGAGCCCCTGTCCCCTGTCCGATCGGTGAGCCTCACCCCGGCGCGTCGGCACTCTACATGGATGAATCTCCGGCGCAGCAACTTCTACGACCGACTTCTGGAAGGCGCCCGCCCGGCCGCGATCGCCTCGACGAGGGCGGCGTGGTCACGGAGGTTGTTGGCCGCGTACGCCGCCGCGAAGCGGGCCACCGCCTCGTCGAAGACCGCGCCGGTCCCGAGGTAGCCGGCCAGCGCGGCGGCGTCGCCCGTGCGCGCGTGGGCCCGGGCGAGGGCCCGGGCGCAGAGTGCCCCGTAGTGCGCGAGCTTGCCCAATTCCATCCGGGTCAGGTCGCCCTGGCCCTTCACGTCCCACAGCTGGCGCACGTAGTACTGGCGACCGCTGCCGGGCGCCTCGCACCAGCCGAGGAAGGTGTCGCTCGCGGCCTGGGTGAGCCGCTGGCCGGCGACGACCCGGCGGCCCTCGTGACCGAGGCGGGACGCGCCGACGTACGGCGCCAGGACCGACGGCTGCGCCTCCTTCACCTGGAGCACGATCCGGTCGTCCGCCCCGTGCCCGGTGGCCTCGAAGAGGCACACCCAGCACCGGGTCCCGACGCTGCCGACCCCCACCACCCGGCGGGCGACGTCGACCACCCGGAAGCGGTCGAGGAGGAAGCGACGGTCGTCGGCGAGTGAGGCCCGGTAGTCGTCGACCATCTCGGCGACCTCGTCCATGTCGTGGCCGGCCGCCTCGAGGTGCACGACGATCGGGGGGTCCTCGACGAAGCGGGAACGGCCGTCGGTGTCGGCGGTGAGCCGGGTGACCGCCCGGAGGTGGTCCTTGCGCAGGGCGCGGGTGAGGTCGCGCTGCGCCTGGGCGCGGTACCGCTTCGGGAAGTGCTCCACCAGGTCGTCGGCGGTGGTGCGGTCGTACCAGACGTCGAGGGTCTTCATGTCCGCGTACTGGTGCATGTACTCGCGGTACACCCGCACCGCGGTCGTCACGACCTGGTCGCGGTCCCGGCGCGCGAAGCCGTGCTCCCTCGCCACCACATGGAGGCTGGCGGCGAGGCGCTTGACGTCCCACTCCCACGGGCCGGGGTCGGTCTCGTCGAAGTCGTTCACGTCGAAGATCACGTTGCGCTCGGGGGTGGCGAAGGTCCCGAAGTTGGCGACGTGCGCGTCGCCGCACGCCTGCACGGTGAGGCCGGTGACCGGCGTCATCGCCAGGTCGGCGGCCATCACCGCCGCCGCACCGCGGTAGAACGCGAACGGCGACGCGGTCATGCGCTCGTAGCGCACCGGCACCAGCTCCTCGACGCGCGTCAACGCCTGCTGCTCGAGGATGTCGACGGGATCGGCGCGGCGGTCCGACGCGCTCCAGTCGGCGTGGGCCGAGCGCGGCACCTCGGCGCGGAGGGCGCGCCCGGCGTCCCGGCGCTCGTCGCGGGTGCCCGGTGCGCTCACCTCGCGGACCCTACTCTCCACCGATGCGGCGAAGAGGTTGGGTCCTCGTGCTCGTCGCGGTGCTCTGCGCGCTGGTGCCGGTGGCCGCGCACGCCGCCGCTGCACCGCTGTCGCTGCGCGGGACGAACTGGGTGCTCCGGCGATCCTCCTCGGTCAACGCGGTGTTCGACGGCGCTCGGGTGCAGGGCGCGAACGCGTGCAACGCGTACAGCGCGCCGTACACGGCGAGTGGTTCACGCCTGCGGATCGGTCCCGACGTCGTGACGACCAAGGTCGCCTGTGCCGATGCCGACCCCGACTACGAGGCCCGTCTCGTGAAGGTGGTGTCGTTCCGCATCCGCGGGACGACGCTCACGTTGCGCGACCGCGCCGGTCGGAGCCTCCTGTCGTACCGGGCCTCGATCGGCAAGTCCGCGCTGCACGGTGGGTGGAACGCCACCAGCTACTACACCGGGAACGCGGTCCAGTCGGTCGAGCCGGGGAGCGCGCTCACGCTCGAGTTCGCCGACGCACGAGTGTCCGGCAACGGTGGCTGCAACACGTTCGACGGCGGTTATCGGGTGCGGGGCGTCGACCGCATCCACATCGGTCCGCTCGCCGCCACGCTCCGGGCCTGCGCCGACTCGGCGCTGAACGACCAGGAGACCCGGTACCTGGCCGCGCTCCAGCTCGCGGCGCGGTACGGCGTCACCGGGAGCTCCCTCACGCTCTACCGCCCCGGCGGCACCATCGCCGCCACCTTCCAGCGCGCCACCGGCTTGACCAGCGGCACCTAAGCGCGCTGGTCGAACGCGACCTTGATCGCCCCGGAGCCGTCCTGGGTGGCCAGCACCGTGAACGCGTCGCGCCACTCCTCGTCGAGCGGGAACGTGTGGGTGAGCAGGCCGTCGAGGCTCACCCGCCCCGAGCGGGCGAGTTCGAGGTAGTGGTGGATGCCGTGCTCGCGCACGCCGTCGACCTCCTCGATGCCGAACGCGTTCGAGCCGACCCAGCTCAGCTCCTTGAAGTAGAGCGGGGTGTACTCCCAGTTGGTGGTGCCGTGGACGCCGGCCTTCACCAGCGTTCCGTGCGCCTTGAGCAGCCGGACGCCGACCTCCAGCGTCTCGCGCTTCGAGATCGTGTCGTACACGACGTCGATGCCGCCGGGGAAGGCCATCGGCAGCCCGGTGTGCGACGCCAGCACGCCGCCCGACCACTCGGCGGCCGCTTCGATCACCGCCTCCGCGGGCTCGTGCGGGAACACCTCGTGCGCGCCGAGCTTGCGGGCCAGGTCCGCCTGCGCGCCGAAGCGCGCGACGACGCCGACCTCGACGTCGGGGTAGAGCGCGGTGAGGATGGCGACCGCGCACGACCCGAGCGCGCCCGCGCCGTACACGAGCACCTTCCCACCCGGCGTCGGCGGGTGCCGGGTGATCGAGTGCAGCGACACCGCGAACGGGTCGGCGAACACCGCGACCTCGTCGGGCACGTCGTCGGGCACGGGGAACAGCATCGACGGATGCGCGGGCATGAGCGTCGCCCAACCGCCGGTCGCGTCCCTGGAGGTGCCGGTGTGGATGCCCGGCGCGATGGGCGGCGTCTGGAAGTTCCAGCACAAGCTGAGGTCGCCCACGTCGCAGGCGGGGCACACGGGCGACACGCCGCGCGGCACGCACGACAGCCACGGGTTCAGGACCACGCGGTCGCCGACGTCGACGCCCTCCGCCTCGGGTCCCAAGGCGACCACCTCGGCCACCACCTCGTGACCGGGCACCTGCGGCATCGACGAGAACTCACGCATCGGGTTGTCGCCGCCGCCCTCGCCCCAGTCCATGAACACCTGCTTGGCGTCGGAGCCGCAGATGCCGGTGAGCAGCGGGCGGGTGACCACCCAGTCCGGCAGGAGGAAGCCGGGATCCGGCAGCTCGAGCAGGTCCATCGGTGTGCGCTCGAGCGCGGCCAGGAGCGGGTTGTCGGCGTCGGCCGGCTCGCCGCCACGCGGCGCCACACCGAACAGCAGTCCTCGCACGTCGTCCCCCCGTCGTCGCGGTGTCGTGGGTCCCGGCCTCACTCTCGCGGGCGCCCGCCGACCGGTCAACACGATCGCGAACGACCGGATCAGTACCCCAGACGGTCGAGCGCGTGGGCGCGGCGTTGCCAGTCGCGCTCCACCTTCACCGACGTGTCGAGGAACACCGGTGCGCCGAGCAGCGCCTCCAGCTCCTCGCGGGCCAGGGTGCCCGCCTCCTTGATGACCCGACCGCCCTTGCCGATCACCATGCCCTTCTGGGAGTCGCGCTCGACGAGCACCTTCACCTCGTACCGCAGCACGTCGTCGTCGCGCTCGGGCTCGATCTCCTCGGCGACGACGGTGATGGCGTGCGGGAGCTCCTCGCGCGCGACGCGCAGGAGCTTCTCCCGCACCAGCTCGGCGACGAGGAACGTCTCGGGCTGGTCGCTGACCACACCCCCCGGGTAGTACTCGGGGCCTTCGGGCAGGCGCGCCTCGAGCTCGCCGACGAGCGCATCGACGCCCTCGCCGGTCAGACCCGAGAGCGGCACGTAGGCGTCGAACTCCCCCAGCTCGCCGGTGGCGACGGCCAGCTGCTCCCCCACCGCGGCACGGGACGCGAGGTCGGTCTTGCTCACCACCAGGATCTTCGGGGTCTCGACCTGCTGCACCAGCTGCGCGACGAACCGGTCGCCGGGCCCGATGCTGCCGGTGGCCTCGATGAGCAGGCACACCACGTCGACCTCGGCGAGCGTCGCCCGGGCCCGGTCGTTGGTGCGCTCGCCGAGCAGCGTGCGGGGCTTGTGGATGCCGGGCGTGTCGAGCAGCACCAGCTGCGAGGAGGGCGTCGTCCGCACCCCCCGGATCTGCGTGCGCGTGGTCTGGGGGCGGTCGGAGACGATCGCCACCTTGGTCCCGACGATGCGGTTCACCAACGTGGACTTGCCGACGTTGGGCCGACCGAGCAGGGAGACGAACCCCGAGCGGTACTCGGTCACTGGCCCGCGGGCGGGGCTTCGGCCACCGACTCCGCGTGTTCGTCGACCGCGTCGTCGGACGGGGACGCGAGCGGCGTGATGCGCACGGAGACGATCCGGTGACCCTGCACGCGCTCGGCCCGGAACTCGAGGTCCTCGAAGCGCACGACCTCGCCCTCGTCGGGCACGTGACCCAGCAGGTTGAGGAGGAGCCCGCCGACCGTGTCCCACTCCGCGTCGGGCAGGTCTTTGCCGAGCTCCTCGCTGACCAGGTCGATCGGCGTGCTGCCGCGCACCCGCGCCGACCCGTCGCCCAACCGCTCGATCGCGGGCAGCTCGACGTCGTACTCGTCGGCGATCTCCCCGACGATCTCCTCGAGCAGGTCTTCGAGGGTCACGAGACCCGACGTGGCGCCGTACTCGTCGATCACGATCGCCATGTGGAACTGCTTGGTGCGCATCTCGCGCAACAGCTCCGAGACCCGCTTCTGCTCGGGCACGAAGATGGCCGGGCGCACCGCGACCCGCACGGGTTGCGCGCCCTCACCGGCACGGGCTCGGCGCACGAGGTCCTTGAGGTACACGAGGCCGATGATGTGGTCGGTCGAACCCGCCTCGCACACCGGCAACCGCGAGAACCCCCGCTCGATCGCCCGCTCGATCGCGTCCTCGGTGGTGTCGTTGGCGTCGACCGCCACCATGTCGGGGCGCGGCAACATGACCTCGCGCACGACCGTGTCGCCGAACTCGAAGATCGAGTGGATGAGGCGCCGCTCTTCCCCCTCGATGGACTCCTCGCTGGCCGCGACGTCGGCCATGGTGCGGATCTCCTCCTCGGTGACGAAGGGCCCCGTCTTCAGGCCCTTGCCCGGCAGCACCACGTTGGCCACGCCGATGAGCAGGTTCGAGAGCCAGCGCAGCGGCGCGAAATGGGTGAGGAACCAGAGCATGGGCGTGAGCGCGAGCGCGGCGCGTTCGGTGTGCTGCACCGCGAAGGTCTTGGGCGCGACCTCGCCGATCACGAAGAACAGGAAGATCTGCAGCAGGATGCCGAGGACCACGCCGAGCGCGCCCGCCGTGCCTTCGAGCAGGACACCGATGAGCGTCGCGACGGTGAGCTGCGCGACGAGCACCATGAGCAGCACCACGTTGAGCGTCTGCTCGGGCCGTCCCAGCATCTCCGCCAGTCGCGCCGCCCGCTTGTCGCCGTCCTCGGCCAGCGCGATCGCCCGGATGCGGCTCATCCGCACGAACGCGGTCTCGGCGCCGGCGAAGAAGATCGAGAGGACGAAGAGCACCACGACGACCGCGAGGATCACCCAGTCGGCACCGCCCATCTGACCGGCCTTCAGCTCTCGAGCTGCCGGAAGCGATCCAGCAGCTCACGTTCACGGCGTTGCATCGAAGCCGCCTCGTGGTCGTCGGCGTGGTCGTAGTTCAACAGGTGCAGCACCCCGTGCACGACGAGGAGCGCGAGCTCGTCGTCGAGCGTGCCCGCGTGTGCCGGCGCCTGGCGGGCGGCGACGGTCGGGCACACGACGACGTCACCGAGGACGACCGGCGGGTCGACCGGCTCCGTCGACGTCCCCGGCCCGCGGCCCCCGACGTCGGGTTGGCGCCCGCTCGGCACGTGGTCGTCGTCGATCGGGAAGGCGAGCACGTCGGTGGGGCCATCGCCCCCGAGGAACCGGCCGTTGAGGTCGGTGATGGCCTCCTCGTCGACGAAGATCAGCGACACCTCGGCGTCGGCCGGGGCGCGCTCCTCCGCCAGCACGAGGCGCGTGAGCCGCAACCACCGCGGGAGGTCGACCTCGACGGTCGACTGCTCGTCCGATGCGAACACCGTCACGATTGCCTCACTCGTTGCGAGCCGGGATACCCGGCTCGCGGGCACTCGCTCGGCTGTGCTCCCTCGACTCCGCTCCGCTCCGCTCGCTCGCGGAGTACGCATTCACGATGTCCTGCACGATCTTGTGACGGACGACGTCATGGGCGTCGAGCTCCACGAAGGCGAGGTCGGGGATGCCGTCGAGGATGTCGCGCACGGCAAGGAGGCCGCTGCGCCCGCGACCCTCGGGCAGGTCGATCTGGGTGACGTCGCCGGTGACGACGATCTTGGATCCGAAGCCGAGCCGGGTGAGGAACATCTTCATCTGCTCGGGGGTGGTGTTCTGCGCCTCGTCGAGGATGATGAACGAGTCGTTGAGGGTGCGGCCACGCATGAACGCGAGCGGTGCCACCTCGATGGTGCCGCGCTCCATCAGGCGACTGACCACCTCGGGCTCGAGCATGTCGTAGAGCGCGTCGTAGAGCGGCCGGAGGTACGGGTCGACCTTGGCCAGGATGTCGCCGGGGAGGAACCCGAGCCGCTCGCCGGCCTCGACCGCCGGGCGGGTGAGGATGATGCGATTGATCTCCTTGGCCTGGAGCGCCTGCACCGCGAGCGCCACCGCGAGGTAGCTCTTGCCCGTCCCTGCCGGGCCGATGCCGAAGGTGACGGTGTGGTTGCGCACCGCGTCCACGTAGCGCTTCTGCCCCGCGGTCTTGGGGCGCACCGGCTTGCGCCCGCGCAGCACCTCGGTGGTGAGGACGTCGGTCGGCCGTTGGTCGGCCTTCAACATCTGGATGCTCCGGCCGACCCCGTCGCGGTCGAGCACGTGGCCGGCCTCGAGCAGCGCGACCATCTCCTCGAACAGCCGGCCGACCCGCTCCGCCTCGGCCTCGTCACCGCGGATGGTGATCTCGTTGCCCCGCACGTGGATGGTGACGGGGAACGCGTCCTGCACCAGGCGCAGCAATTCGTCGCGCTGGCCGAGCAGGCCCACCATGAGGTGGTTGCCCGGAACGAGGATCTTGACCTGGGTCGACGACGGTGCTGGCACGTCGAGACGAGCGTAGCCGGGGACCTACCGCCGCCGGTACGACGTCGGGCGTTCCGCGTGCGGGAACCGACCCGTGCGGTTGGGTGATCAGGCGGAGACCGTCGCGCGCAGGCCGAGCTCGTCGAGCCGGCTGCCGAGGTCCTCGGCGCTGCGCCCCATCACCGCGGCGAGGACGCGCAGGTCGTCGCTGCGGATGGTGAGCATCTGCCCGTTGAAGTCCTGGCGCTGCAGCTGGATGGTCGCCGCGTACCGGGCGATCACCGCCGCATCGTCGTCGTCGATCTCGTGGAGCCGCACCAGGTCGATGGTGAAGCCGTCGCCGAGCGCCCCGATCGGATCGGTGAGGTCGATCTCGAGGTCGTGCCCGCCGCGAGGCAGCAGCTGGTCGGGTGGCACCCGGTACAGCTCGGCCAACCGGAGGAGGCGGGGCACCGAGATGGCGCGTTCACCCCGTTCGTAGGCCCCGAGGACCGACGCCTTGAACTCCTGATCGGATCGCGCCTCGACGTCGTGGAGCGACAGGCCCTTCTGGCGGCGGATCGCACGCAGCCGCTCGCCGACCTGCCGTCCATCCATGCGTTCCATCATGTCCCCAGCCACGCGTCCCTCGCCCCCTTCTCGCCCAGGCGACCATATCACTGAGTGACGCCCGTCACCACTCTCTGCGGTCAGAAATCACGGGGAAGGTGGAAAACGTACGCCGGGCGTGCAACGCGGCGCACGCCGCGATCGCCGCGGTCTCCGCGCGGAGGACGAAGGGGCCGACCGCCAGGCGGGGGGCCGGGCCCATCGCGGTCAGCTCGTCCGGGGCGAATCCGCCCTCGGGACCGATCGCCACCACCCACTCCCCCTCCCGGGGCGCCGGAAGGGCGGCGGCGTCGCCGCCGTCGACCGCGGCCACCACGAGCCCCGGGAGCTCCGCCAGCTCCGCCACCCGGATCGGGCCGTCGACGACCGGCACCCGCGCCCGGCGGGACTGCGCGCCGGCTTCGCGGGCGACCCGCTGCAGCCGGTCGACCGCCGCCGCCGCCTTGGCGTCGTCCCACCGCACGACCGAGCGCGCCGCCTCCACGAGCAGCACCCGATCGGCGCCGAGCTCGGTGAGCTTCTGGACCACGAGCTCGGGCTTCTCGCCCTTGGTCAACGAGCACGCGACGGTGAGGCGGGGCAGCAGCGGCGGTTCGTGCGCGAGCGGCGAGACCGCCTGGAGCTCGACCCGCCCGCGCTCCGAGGTCGCGACGGTGAAGACACGCCAGCGCCCGTAGCCGTCGGCCGCGGTGATCGTCTCCCCCGCGCGCACGCGGCGCGACCGTTGCAGGTGATGGCCGTCGTCGCCGTCGACGGTGATGCGGTCGTCGAGCCGGTCGACGTAGACGTGCGCGGTGGCGGCGATGTGGGCCGGCGTGGCGGCCACGGCCGCCTACTGGAACGCGGACTTGAGCCGGGAGAAGACGCCCTTGTCCTGCGGCGCGGCGACCTCCTCGCCGCGGACCCCGGCCAACGACCGCACGAGCTCGTCCTCTTCGGCCGAGAGCCGCGTGGGGATCTCGACGTCGACGCGCACGAGGAGGTCGCCGCGGCCCCGGCCGCGCAGCGCGGGCACGCCCCGGCCCTTCAACCGGAAGACGTGCCCCGGTTGGGTGCCCGGCGGGACGATGAGCTCCTCCAGCCCCTCGAGCGTGTCGACGTCGAGATGCGTGCCGAGGACCGCCTGGGTGAACGCGATGGTCCGCACGTGCAGCAGGTCCTCGCCCTGGCGCTCGAACCTCGGGTCGGGCGCGACGCGCACGGTGACGTAGAGGTCGCCGGGCACACCGCCGCGCGGTGCCGCCGGACCTCGTCCCGAGAGCCGGAGGCGCTGGCCGTCGTCGACGCCGCCCGGGACCTCGACGTCGATCGAACGCGACGCCCGGACGCGACCGTCACCCCTGCATTCCCGACACGGCGACGGGATGCGGCTCCCGGTCGCGCTGCACGCGACGCACGGCGCGGCGGTGACGATCTGACCGAGGATCGAACGGCGCACCTCGCGCACCTCACCCGCGCCGCCGCACACCTCGCAGCGCGCCGGGTGGGTGCCGGGCTCGCAGCCCGACCCCTCGCAGCGCTCGCACGAGACGGGCAGGCGGACGTCGACGGTCGCGGTGGTGCCGAACGCGGCCTGGCCGAGATCGAGGTGGACCACGGCCTCGGCGTCCGGTGCGCGCGGCGGCCCCGCCTGGGTGCGACCGTTGCCGAACGGATCCCCGCCGAAGAACGCGTCGAAGATGTCGCCGAACCCGAACGCGTCGCCGCCCGGCGCGCCCGCACCGGCACCGGCGCCCGCACGGGTGCCGTCGTCGCCGAACACGTCGTAGCGCCGCCGGCGCTCCGGATCCTTCAGCGTCTCGTAGGCGACGTTGATGTCCTTGAACCTCGCCTCCGCGTCCGGGTCGGGGTTGCTGTCGGGGTGGTACTGGCGCGCCAACGCGCGGTAGGCGCGCTTGATCTCGTCGTCGGTGGCGTTGCGGGCGACGCCGAGGACCTCGTAGTGGTCAGCCATGGCCGCGGCTTCCTTCAGCAAGTGGCCGGTTCACGAGAGGACGTCTCCGAGTTGCTGCGAGATGGCCTCCACCGCGGCGAGCGCCTGGCGGTAGTCCATGCGGGTGGGCCCGAGCACCCCCACCGTACCGGCGACCTCGCCGTCGACGCGGTACGGCGCCACGACGATGGAGCAGTCGCGCAGCTCGTCGATCGGGTTCTCGGAGCCGATGCGGACGGTGGGGCCCTGGTCGAGCAGGTCGTGGACCAACGAGACCACCTCCACCTGGCGCTCCAGGAGCTCCAGGAGGCGGGCCGCGCTGGTGGAGGTCGGGAACGCCTCCTGGTCGGCCGCGAGGCGGCTGGCGCCGCCCACGTAGAGGGGTTCCACGAGCTCCTGCTGGGAGCGGGCCGCGAGGGCGTCCCTCGCCTCCGCGGCCAGGGAGTCGGCGTCCGGGCCGGCCTCCGACCGCAGCTCGGGCAGCTCGGCCCAGCGGGAGCCGGCGAGCTGCGTGTCGAGCAGCGCGCCGGCGGTGGCGATCGAGGCGTCGTCGAGGTCGTCGGCCACGTGCAGGAGGCACTTCTCCACGTTGCCGTTCGACAGGATGGCCAGGGCCATCACCAGCGACGGCTGCAGGCTGATCAGCTGGACGCTGCGGACCGAGGCCAGGGTCTCCGAGTGCGGGCCCACCACCACCGCGGTGTGGGTGCTCACCCGGGCGAGGAGGTGGCTCGTCTCGTGCAGCAGGTCCTCGAGCACCTGGTGCGCCGACTGGAAGAGGGTGAAGAAGTCGGCGACGACCCGGCGCTGCGCGGGCGCGAGCCCGGGCTGCCCTTCGAAGTTGTCGACGAAGAACCGGTACCCGCGGTCGGTCGGGACGCGGCCCGCCGAGGTGTGAGGCTGCACCAGGTAGCCCTCGCGCTCGAGGACGGTCATGTCGTTGCGGACGGTGGCGCTCGACACGCCGAGGCCACGGGAGCGCGCGATCGTCTGCGACCCCACCGGCTGCGCGGTCGAGATGTGCTCCTCCACGATGGCCCGGAGGATGGCGGCCTTCCGCTCGTCGAGCTCCATTGGCACTCGATTCTACCGAGTGCCAGCCGGGAGGGCCCGGCCCTCGAGTGCCAGCAGGAGCCGGGCGGCGACCTCGTTGCCGAGGAGCCGGCCGCGGCGCGTGAGGACGGCCCGGTCCCCCTCCCGGGCCAGGAGACCGACGTCGATGAGCTCGTCGATGCACGCGACCATGCCATGAGGATCGGCCCCGGGGCCCGGAAGCTTGATCCCACCGGCGGTGCGCACGGCCAGGACCATGGTCTCCGCCCGGCGGGCGGCGGGGTCGAGGGTCTCGCTCCCGGCCTCGGTCGAGGTGCCCGCCCGCACCGCGGCGATGTAGCGCTCGGGCGTGCGCACGTTCCACCACCGGCGACCGGCGGTGTGGCCGTGCGCGGCACAGCCGATGGCGGCGTAGTCACCGCCCTCCCAGTAGAGGAGGTTGTGGCGGCACTGGTCGCCCGGGCGGGCCCAGTTGGAGATCTCGTACCAGGCGAGGCCGGCGGCGGCCAGGCGGTCGTCGGCCACCTCGTACTTCAGGGCCTGGTCGTCGTCGTCGGGCGCTTCCCGCCGGCCGGCCGCGACCGCCCGGCCGAGCGGGGTACCCGGCTCGACGGTCAACGCGTACGCGCTCACGTGCCCCGGCTCCAGCGCCAGGGCGGCGTCGAGGGTCGCTTCCCAGTCCGCGACGCGCTCGCCCGGCGTGCCGTAGATGAGGTCGAGGTTCAGGCGCTCGATCCCGGCGGCGCGCGCCCAGTCGACGGCGCGGGCCACGTTGTCGGGGTCGTGCGTGCGGCCCAGCGCGGCGAGCACGTGCGCGCGCATCGACTGCACGCCGAACGACACGCGGTTCACCCCGGCGGCGCGGTACGCGCACAGCTTGGCGAGGTCGACGGAGTCGGGGTTGCACTCGACCGTCACCTCGGCGTCGGCCGCGCGCGGGATCGCGTCGAGGATCCGGGTGAGCGCGGCGGCGTCGAGCAACGACGGCGTGCCGCCGCCGAAGAACACGCTGCTCGCGGGCGCCGGTGCCCGCCGTCCGAGGTCGCGCACGCAGGCGTCGACGTACTCGTCGGCCAGATGGGCGCGATCGGTCCAGGTCGCGAAGTCGCAGTAGTCGCAGCGTGACGCGCAGAACGGGATGTGCACGTAGACGCCGAAGGCCGATCCGGCGCTCGGCATCAGTCGTCCAGCCGGAGCGCGGCCACGAACGCCTCCTGGGGGACCTCGACGCGGCCGATCTGCTTCATCCGCTTCTTCCCCTCCTTCTGGCGGTCGAGCAGCTTCCGCTTGCGCGAGATGTCGCCGCCGTAGCACTTGGCGATGACGTCCTTGCGCTTCGCCTTGACCGTCTCGCGGGCGATGATGCGACCACCCACCGCGGCCTGGATCGGCACGTCGAAGAGCTGGCGCGGGATCAGCTCGCGCAGCTTCTCCGTCATGCGCCGCCCGTAGTCGTACGCCTTGTCGCGGTGGACGATGGTCGAGAACGCGTCGACGGGCACGTTGTTGAGCAACACGTCGACCTTCGACAGGTTCGACGGCCGGTAGCCGGCCGGCTCGTAGTCGAGGCTGGCGTACCCGCGGGTGCGCGACTTCAGCTGGTCGAAGAAGTCCATGACGATCTCGGCGAGCGGCAACACGTAGACGAGCTCGACCCGCTCCTCCGAGAGGTACTCCATGCGCGACATCTCGCCCCGCCGCTGCTGGCAGAGCTCCATGATCGGCCCGATGTACTCCGTCGGCGTCAGCACGGTGACGTTGACGTAGGGCTCCTCGATGCTCGCGATCTCGTTCGGCGTGGGCATGGACGACGGGTTGTCGACGATCTCGACGCGACCGTCGACCAGCTCGAGCTGGTACTCCACGTTGGGCGCGGTGGCCACCAGCGAGAGGTCGTACTCGCGCTCGAGCCGCTCGCGCACGATCTCCATGTGCAGCAGGCCGAGGAAGCCGCAGCGGAACCCGAAGCCGAGGGCGCCCGACGTCTCGGGCTCGTAGGTGAACGACGAGTCGTTGAGCCGCAGCTTCTCGAGCGCCTCCCGCAGCTCGGCGTACTCGTCGCCGTCGACCGGGTAGAGACCGCAGAACACCATCGGCTTCGGGTCGCGGTAACCGGGCAGCGCCTCACCCGGATGGGCCGCGGTGGTGACGGTCTCCCCGACGCGGGCCTGGCCGACGTCCTTGATGCCGGCGATCAGGTAGCCGACCTCGCCCGGACCGAGCGCGCCGACGGGCGTGGGGACCGGGAGGCGCACCCCGATCTCCTCGGCGTCGTGCGTGGCCTTCGCCTGCACGTAGCGGAGGCGGGAGCCGCTCCCGAGCGTGCCGTTGAACACGCGTACCGAGCTCACCACGCCGCGGTAGGCGTCGTAGATCGAGTCGAAGATGAGCGCCTGGAGCGGCGCGTCGGCGTCGCCCTTCGGCGCCGGGATGCGGGCCACGAGCGCGTCGAGCAGCTCGGGCACGCCCTCACCGGTCTTGGCCGAGATGCGCAGGATCTCGTCGGCGGGGATCCCGAGCACGTGCTCGATCTCGCCGGCCACGCGGTCGGGCTCGGCCGCGGGCAGGTCGATCTTGTTGAGCGCGGCGACGATCGTGAGGTCGTGCTCGAGCGCCAGGTAGCAGTTGGCGAGGGTCTGGGCCTCGATCCCCTGCGACGCGTCGACGAGGAGGAGCGCGCCCTCGCACGCGGCCAGGCTGCGCGACACCTCGTAGCCGAAGTCGACGTGGCCGGGCGTGTCGATGAGGTGCAGGACGTGGTCGTCCCACTGGAGGCGCACGTTCTGCGCCTTGATGGTGATGCCCCGCTCCCGCTCGAGGTCCATCGAGTCGAGGTACTGGGCCCGCATGTCGCGGGGGTCGACCGCACCGGTGAGCTCCAGGACGCGGTCGGCGAGGGTCGACTTCCCGTGGTCGACGTGGGCGACGATGCTGAAATTGCGGAACCGATCGAGCCCGGGCACACCTCATTCTCCACGCCCGGGAGCCGGACGGACGAAACCCTTGGGCTGCTGCTACCCTGATCCCTCGCTCGAACGCCCCCTCCCGATCTCGAAAACCGGAGCACCGCACGCGCCATGGCGAACATCAAGAGCCAGATCAAGCGGAACCGCTCGAACGAGCGTCGGCGGCTGCGCAACCAGGCGGTGCGCTCCGAGCTCAAGACCCGGGTGAAGCGGGCGACCCAGGAGCTCGAGGCCGGGAGCGAGGACGCCCCCGACGCCGTCCGTCTCGCCCAGAAGCGCCTCGACTCGGCCGCGGCCAAGGGCCGGATCCACAAGAACCAGGCCGCCCGCCGCACCTCCCGTCTGATGAAGAAGGCCAGCGCCAGCTGAGCGGTCGAGCAACCCGGTCAGGCAGGTGGTGACCACGGCGTGATCGGCCGGTCAGGCCGCATGCCGTCGACGATCAGGTCGACCCGTTCGTTGAAGAACGCGATCCGGTCGACGATCTCGGACGCGTCGCGGAGCGGGTGCCGGTAGCACCACGCGAGGTGCTGCTCGTCCCCCACCGACCAGTACGACGCCTCCCCCTTGTAGGCGCAGTACGTGAGGTGATCGCTCGGTGCGAGCAGGTCGGTGCGCACGTCGTCGGCCGCGAGGTAGTAGCGGACCGGGAGCGGCGGCTCGAACAGCAGGTACGGCGCGGTGCTCTCCGCCAACAGCGTGCCCCCGAGCTCGATCGCGCACGTGACGGGAGCTGTGCAGGATGTCGACGCGGTGGAACGGGTCGCGGGGATGGGCGACGTTCCGCTCGTCCTCCTCGTACCACGCGTCGAACGCGGCGAAGTCGAGGAGCACGTAGTCCGCGAGGTCGGGGTCGGCGGGACGGAACGCGTCCGCCGACCGATCGGAGCCGGACGCGCGGACCGTCATGACCTCGCCGTCGGTGGTGTGGGCCGAGAACGGGACGCTGGGGTCGTACACCAGCCGCGCCCCGAGGTGTGACGCTCCCTTCGCCGGCACACCGTCCGGTCGCGCCATCTCGGTCGGTGCCGCGGTGACGACCTGCGCCGCGACGTCCTCGAGCGGCACCGCGTAGGTGGGGACGACCCGCTTCGGTTCCCACACCAGCAGCGCGCGCGTGCTGTCGACGACGGTCTGCCCACCGAGGGTCGCCCGGATCCGCTTCTCCGTCGGCTCGTGGCGCAGGGCGTCGAGCTGCCCCATCACGACATCACGGAGACGAACGCTCATCGACGGCGACCTCCACTTCCACTTCCACTTCCGCTGCCGCTGCGGGCGGCCAACCGGGTCAGCCGGACGACCAGCACCTCCATCACCGCCTGTTCGGGGATGCCCCGCGCCCCCTTGAGGTCGAGGTCGGCCTGGAACAGCGCGTCGAACGCCTGGCGGATCCCACCCGGACCCAGCGCCCGGGCTTGGGTGAGCGCCTTGCGCGCCGGGTACTCCTTCACCTTCCCACCGAGCGCCGCCACCGCGTCCGCGCCGGAACGCACCGACGGGTCGTCGAGCCGGAGGATGCGGCGGTAGTAGCCGTTGAGCAGGCCCATCACCTGCAGTGGGTGCATGGGCTTGGGCTGCTGCGCGCTCGACACCGTCAGGAGGCGGTGCAGGGTCTCCAGCGCGACGGCCGGGTCGCCCTCTTCGATGGCGTTCGTGAGGAGGTACGACGGCACCGCGCCCGCTTCACCGAGATACGGCGTCACCTCGTCGACACCGAGACGCACGTCGGGCGCGTACGCCGCTGCGAGCACGTCGACCAGCGCGGCGACGCGGCCCGCGTCCTCGCCGAGGTGCGACGAGATCAACGTCGCCGCGTCCGGCGAGAGCAGGAGCCCTGCTTCGTGCGCGGAGCCGATCAGGACCTTGTCCGTCTTCTCGCTCTCGGGCGCGCGCTCCTGGGCCTTGACCGCCTTCAGCTGCTTGCTCAGCGCGGCCGGGATGGTGCCGCCGCCGGAGACGAACACCAGGATGGTGGTGTCGAGCGGGTTCTCGAGATAGCGGACGATGCCGTCGACGTCGCCGGCGGTGAGCGCGCCGACGTCGCGCGCCACCACCACGCGGTGCGCGGTCATGAACGGCGGACTCCCGGCCGCGTTCAGCAGCGCCGCCACCGCCGCCTCGCGACCCTCGGCGCCGGCGGTTGCGTCGGACTCTTCGCCCGGCCCGGCGCGCCCCGGGATGACGATCTCCTCGAGGGCGAGGCTGCGGTCGTCGTCGCCCAGCAGCTCGGCGACGAGGTCGTCGACGACGCGGTCGCGCAACGACGGGTCGGTCCCCTTCACCAGGTAGGCGCCGGCGCTCATCCGCTCACGGCTCCAGCAGCGCTTCGATCATGCGGCACACCGCGACCGACCCGGCGACGTCGTGGACCCGCACGATCCGGCAGCCGTGGACGATGCCGTAGGCGACGGCCGCCAGCGAGGCCGCCCGCCGGGCGTCGAGGTCGAGATGGAGCAGCTCCCCGAGGAACCGCTTGTTCGACGCCGACAGCAGGAGCGGGTAGCCGAGCGCGGCCAGCGCATCGCTCTCCCGCAACAACACCGCACTCTGCGGCGGGGTCTTTCCGAGGTCGAGGCCGGCGTCGAGCGCGACCTGCTCGGGGGCGAGTCCGGCGGCCTCGGCGCGCCGGGCGCGGTCGAGGAGGAACGCGGTGACCTCGGCGAGCAGGTCGTCGTAGTGCGGGTCGGGATCGGGGACGCGCGGCTGCAACCGGATGTGGGTCGCCACCACCGACGCGCCGTGGGTGGCGGCGACGGGGAGGTAGTCGGGGTCGGCGAAGCCGCTGATGTCGTTGCCGACGACCGCGCCCGCCTTGCACGCCTCGTCGAGCACCGCGGCGCGCCACGTGTCGCACGAGATGGCGACGTCGAAGCGCTCGTGCAGCGCGGCGATGGGCGCCACGACGCGGTCGAGCTCCTCCGCCTCGCCGACCTCGGGACCGGGACCGGCCTTCACGCCGCCCACGTCGAGGAGGTCGGCGCCGTCGTCGACCAGCACCGCGGCGCGCTGCAGGAGCGACTCGAGCTCGAAGGTGGCGCCGTGGTCGTAGAACGAGTCGGGGGTGCGGTTGAGGATGCCCATCACCAGCGTGCGGGTGGTGAGGTCGTGGACCTCGTCACCGAGGCGGTACCGGGACGCGGGCATGCGTGCGGAGCCTACGCGCGCGCCATCCGGCCGCCGTGAGGGCACCGAGGGCCACCAGACCCCACGCCGCCCGACCGTCGACGGCCACCGGCACCCTCGACGCGAGGTCGGCCACCGCGATGAGCGCGTGGAGCAGACCGACCGTCGGCAGCTCGAGCAGGCGCGGGATCGCGGGCGACAGCGGCCGGGCCAGGCCGCCGAGCACGCCGGCCACGAGACCCCACATCGTGAGCGGTGCGGCGAGGGGGACCGCGACCAGGTTGGCCGGCAGGGCGACCAGGGGCATGGAGCCGAACACGGGGATGAGCACCGGCGCCACCCCGACCTGCGCGGCGGCGGTGACGCCGAGCACCTCGCGCATCCACTCCGGACCGCGCAGCCGCGCGGTGATCGGGCGCGCCAGCAGCGTGATGCCCAGGCTCGCCGCGCACGACAACAGGAACCCGACCTGGTGCAGGAGGAACGGGTCCGCGAGCAGCAGCGCGGTCGCGGCCAACGCGAGCACCCGCACGCCCGCCGCCGGACGGCCGAGGTGCCCGGCCACCAGCGCGAGCACGGCCATCGCGATGGCCCGGAGCACCGACGGCTCCCAGCGGGTCATGGTGCCGAACGCGATCAGCAACGCCAGCGCCGCGAGCACGCGGCCGCGCAGCCCGAGCCGGCGGAGCAGCGGCGCGAAGAGCGCGAGCACGAAGGCGACGTTCTCCCCCGAGACCGCGGTCAGGTGGGTGAGGCCGGCGGCGCGGAACTGCTCGGTGAGCGCCTCGGGCACGCCGCGGGTGTCACCGAGGAGGAAGCCGGCCAGCAACGACCGATCGGTCGGCCCGAGGTGCTCCGAACCGGCGAGGACCAGCTCCCGGGCGTCGTTGGCCAGCCTCGTGAGGGGCGACCGGGTGGGTGCGACACCCAGCACGTCGGTGGCGTGGAAGGCCCCGACGGCGTGCTTCCACCGCCAGCGTTCGTCGAAGCCCTCGAGCGGTGTGAACCATCCGCGCAGCGCCACCCGCTCCCCCGCGGCGAGCAGGCGCAGGTGGCCGGCGACGTCGCCCGAGGCCTCGACCAGGACGCGCCGGTGGCCGCCGCCGCGGCCGTCGAACCGGTCGACTCGTACCAGCGCCCGCGCGTCGAACCGCGCCGCGTCGGGATCGTCGACGAGGGTGGCGACGAGACGCGCGTCGGCGTGTCGCACGATCGCGGGCCCGAGCGGGGACGACGTCGAGCCCGTGGAGCGCCCGTTGCATGGCGGCGCCACCGAGCAATGCGAACGCGACCAGCGCCACGCCGATCCGCTCCGGCGACGGGCGGAGCCACCACGCGACGAGGACGCCGAGGATGCCGACCACGAGCGCTCCGACCGCGGGCCCGCCGCCGGCGGCCTCGCCCGCGAGGATGCCGACGACGACCGCGCCGAGGACGGCCAGCGGCCCGTACGGCAGCGCACGGTTCAACGGCTCACACGGTCACGAGCGGCGCCAGCTCGGCGAAGCGCTTGTCGCCGATGCCGCGGACGCTGCGCAGGTCGTTCACCGACGTGAACCCGCCGCGGCGCTCACGTTCGGAGATGATCGACTGCGCGTACGTGGGCCCGATGCCCGGCAGCTCCTCGAGCTGCGCCTGCGTCGCGGTGTTGAGGTTGACCTTCGCCCCGACGCCGCCGCCGGTGCCCGTGCCGTCACCCGGGCCGGACGCGCCGGCGGCGCCGCCGTCGACCACTCCCGGGTCGGCCTGCCCGACCTTGGCCACGTAGACCCGTTCGCCGTCGGTGACCTTGGCGGCCAGGTTCAGCCGGTCGAGGTCGCCGTCGGCCAACGCGCCGCCCACCGCCTCGACCGCGTCGATGACCCGGGCCCCCGCGTGCAGCTCGACCACCCCCGGGTGGGTCACCGCGCCGGCCACGTGAACCGCGAGCCGAGCCGGGGTGCCCTTCGGCCCCGTCGACGGCGTGGGGTCGTCGAGCGTCGTGGTCGACACCGTGGTCGTGACCGCGCGCGGCGCGGCCGATTCGCCCGCGCTCGCACCGCCGACACCGATGCGGTACCAGACCACGCCGGCGACCACCGCGACCAGCACCAGCACCACCACGCCGAAGCGGGCGTCGGCCCGCCAGTCGTGCACCCGGTCGATCAGGCGGGTGAGCGGACCGTCGGCCACGCGTGCGAGCCGCCGCTCGCGGCGCGGCAATGGGCGCGGGCGCGCGCGGCGCGGCGGTTCGGGTTCGTCGTGGAACTCACGCTCCCAGAACGCGCGTTCCTCGGTGGACGACGGTGAAGATGGTGGAGAGAGCTCGGCCACGAGCGGACCTCCGGGCACGGCGCGCCGGAGCGCGCGGCGAAACCGGAGGAAGTGCCGGGGAGGAGCGGTGGTGACGGTACCAGCGTCCCGTACCCCGCGGAAGGGCTATCTCCCGGAGAGAGTGCGGGTTCAGGCGAGGACGAAGTTCACCATGCGGCCCGGAACCACCACGACCTTGCGGACGGTGGCGCCGGCGAGCAGCTCGGCCACCTTGGGGTCCGACCGCGCCGCCGCCTCGTGCTCGGCTTCGGACGCGCCCGTGGCGACCGTGACCCGGGCCCGCACCTTGCCGTTGATCTGGACGGGGATCTCGGCGGTGTCGTCGACGAGCAGCGCGGGATCGGGCACCGGGAAATCGGCGAACGGCAGCGAGCCCGCCTCGCCGAGGCGCGCCCAGAGCTCCTCCGCGACGTGCGGCGTGAGCGGCGACAGCATGAGCACCATCGCCCGCACGACCTCGCGCGGCGCGCTCCCCTCGTCCTGCACGACGCGGGTCAGCCGGTTGTTCAGCTCCATCAGCGCGGCGATGGCCGTGTTGAACTCGAGCTCGGCCATGTCGTGGCCGACCTTCTCGATGGTGCGGTGCAGCAACCGGCGGGTCTCGTCGTCGGCCGGCACGTCGACGACGTGCAGCTCACCGGTGTCCTCGTCGACGACGTTGCGCCAGAACCGCTGCAGGAACTTGTGCACGCCGACGATGTCCTGCGTGCTCCACGGTCGGCTGGCGTCCAGCGGGCCCATGAACATCTCGTAGAGCCGCAGCGTGTCGGCGCCGTAGTCCCGGTAGATGTCGTCGGGCGCGACCGCGTTCTTCAGGCTCTTGCCCATCTTCCCGTCGTGGCGCACGACCTCGACGCCGGCGGCGAACCACGAGCCGTCACGCTCCTCGACCTCGGCGGCCTCGACGTAGGCGCCGCGCTCGTCGGTGAACGCGGCCGCCGTGATCGTGCCCTGGTTGAAGAGGCGGTGGAACGGCTCCGGGGTGGAGACGTGGCCCAGGTCGTACAGCACCTTGTGCCAGAAGCGCGCGTAGAGGAGGTGCAGGACGGCGTGCTCGGCACCGCCCACGTAGAGGTCGGTGCCGCCCGCGGCGGGCGCACCGGTTCCGACCATCCAATAGCGCTCGATCTCGGGATCGACGAGGGCGGCGGCGTTGGTGGGATCGAGGTAGCGCAGGTAGTACCAGCAGGACCCCGCCCACTGCGGCATGGTGTTGGTCTCGCGGCGGTAGCGCTGCGGGCCGTCGCCGAGGTCGAGCTCGACGTGCACCCAGTCGTCGGCGCGCGCGAGTGGCGGCTCCGGGAGCGCGGTGTCGTCCTCGGCGAGGATGCGGGGCTCGAAGTCGGTGATGTCGGGCAGCTCGACCGGGAGCATCGACTCCGGGAGCGCGTGCGGCACGCCGTCGGCGTCGTAGACGACGGGGAACGGCTCACCCCAGTAGCGCTGCCGGCTGAACAACCAGTCGCGCAACTTGTAGGTGACGGCCGCCTCGCCCGCGCCGACCTCCTCCAGCCAGCCGATGATGCGATCCTTCGCGTCGGCCGTCGGCAGGCCGTCGAGCGACACCCCGTCGTTGGCCGAGTGCATGCCGACGCCGTCGCCGGCGTAGGCCTCGGGCCATTCGTCGGCCGGCGTGTCCGCCGTGACCTCGCGCTCGCGCAACCAGGCGTCGGGGGGCCGTACGACGCCGACGATCGGCAGGTCGAACTCGTGCGCGAACTCGAAGTCGCGCTGGTCGTGCGCGGGAACGGCCATGATGGCCCCGGTGCCGTAGCCCATCAGCACGTAGTCGGCGATGAACACCGGGATGCCCCAGCCGTTGGTGGGGTTGTTGGCGAACGCGCCGATGAAGATGCCCGTCTTCTCCCTCCCCTCGGCCTGCCGCTCCAGCTCCGACTTCTGCGCCACGAACTCGCGGTATGAGGCGACCGCCTCGGTCGGCAGCTTGTCGAGGCCGAAGCTGCCTCGCCATTCGAACGGCGTGTCCTCGGGCCACTGGTCGGGGACGATCTGCTCGATCAGTGGGTGCTCCGGCGCCAGCACCATGTAGGTGGCGCCGAAGAGCGTGTCGGGCCGGGTCGTGAAGACGTCGATGCCGACGCCGGTGTGCTCCTCGACCGGGAAGCCGACCTCGGCGCCCACGCTGCGACCGATCCAGTTGCGTTGCATCAGCTTGATCGACTCGGGCCAGTCGAGGAGCTCGAGATCGGCCAACAAGCGGTCCGCGTAGGCGGTGATGCGCAGCACCCACTGCTCCAGCGGGCGGCGGAACACCGGATGGTTGCCGCGCTCACTGCGCCCTTCGGGGGTCACCTCTTCGTTGGCGAGCACGGTGCCGAGCGCGGGGCACCAGTTGACCGGTGCCTCGTCGAGGTATGCGAGCCGGTACGAGTCGACGACCGCGCGGCGGGTGTCGCCGTCGAGCTCGCGCCACGGCTGCGCCTCGGGGTTGGCCGCGCTCTCGGCCGGTCGGCTGCCGTCCTCGAATTCCTCGAGGAGCTCGTCGATGGGCCGGGCCCGGTCCTGGTCGTCGTCGTACCAGGCGCCGTAGAGCTGCAGGAAGATCCACTGCGTCCACCGGTAGTAGTCGACGTCGGTGGTGGCGATGCTGCGCCGCGGGTCGTGGCCGAGCCCCAGCGCTCGGAGTTGGCGGCGCATGTTGGCCACGTTGGCTTCGGTGGTGGCTCGCGGGTGCTGGCCGGTCTGCACCGCGTACTGCTCGGCGGGCAGGCCGAAGGCGTCGTAGCCCATGGCGTGCAGGACGTTGTGGCCTCGCATGCGCATGAACCGGGCGTAGACGTCGGTGCCGATGTAGCCGAGGGGGTGGCCGACGTGCAGGCCGGTGCCGCTCGGGTACGGGAACATGTCGAGCACGTAGAGCTTGCGGCGGTCGGCGACCTCGGCGAACCCGCCCGCCAGCGCGCCGGTGGGGTTGGGCGTCCAGAAGGTGCGCTCGGCGTCCCAGCGGTCCTGCCACTTCGCTTCGATCCGGTTCGCGAGCGCGGCGTTGTAGCGGAACGCGGGCGTTTCGGGCGAGGAGGGCGAGGTCTCGGTCATGCTCGGGCGAGCGTACCGGGCCGGGATCGCGCGCTCCCTCACCGGTGTTCGTGTCCGTTCCTCGGGGCCGTAGGACGGCGTCCGAACCGCTTCACGCTCGCCTGCGTGCAACCGCCAGTATGGCCAGGTACTGCTTGGTGATGTGGCCGTCGAGACGGTCATCGATCACGTCACCGATGCTGGTGAGGAGCTCCCTGCGCCGTTGAGGTTCCATCAGGACGTAGATCGACTGCGTGGCCAGCATTGCGAGGTACCCGTCACGGTCGTACACCGCCGTCCAGGGGAACCGCGACACCGTTGGCGACTCGAAGAGGTGATCGACCGGAGGAGGTGGCACGAAGCTTCGATCCACCCTGCTCCACAACTCCGCGATGTCACTGGTCGCCGACGCTCGCCCCGCGACCTCGCTCACGGTGGCGAACTGCCATGGTCCGACCTCGGGTGCGATGCGGCGATGAATGTCTTGCACCGCGTCCGCGATCAGGTCCTGGGTGCCACCGGCAACATGCGCGTTGGTGACCAGCGCGAGGTGCCCGCCCGGCTCGAGGACACGAGCGGCTTTGGCGTAGCCGATCTCGGGATCCACCCAATGGAACGCGGTCGCTGAAAACACCAGGTCGAAGCGCTCCGAACCGAGATCCGCGTCTTCAAATGACCCGACTTCGATCGTGACGTTCGGGTAGTGCCCTAGGTTCTCGCGGGCAAGGGAGGCAAGGTGCTCGCCCAGCTCGACGCACGTGATCTCGTACCCGCGCTCTGCGAGTGAGCGAGTGGCCTGTCCAGTGCCACAACCCACTTCGAGGATTCGATCCGACGCGCGCAACCCGCAACCCGTCTCCAACGCGTCGAAGAGCGCACCTGGATATCCGGGGCGAGCCCGGTCATACGCAACCGCGATGTCCTCGAAGCCTTGCCGGGCGGCGACGCGGGAGTACCGCGGATCGTCCGGCAATGGGATGTACGCCTCGACCTTGCTCGACTCATGCTCGTTCGCTTCGCTCACCTCCACAGCCTGCCCGACTCGGGCACCTCAAACGATGGCCGCGCCGCGCGGTTCGCCGTCCCGATACGGTGGTTCATGCCCTTCTTCGACCCGCTCCCGCCGCTCCCCGAGCCGCAGGAACAGCCGACCGGATGGCGTCCACCACTGTGGGATCGCCCGTCCGAAGCGATCCTCGGAGCACCCGTGCCGATCAACGCGCTCTTGGCGAAGACCGAACGAGTCGCGATCGCGTTGGCGAATGTCTTGCTTCCCACTCCCGGCCCCCGGCCCGATGAACATCTATGTGGAGTGGGCTGACGCAGAGATCCCCGAGACCATGGTGACGCTCGATGCCACGAGCATCACCCAGTCGGCACCAAGCGCAGTGACCCTCTGGGATCCCGACGAGTAGGCGGACCCTTTGGATCAGGCAGCATGTGGCGATGGGGACCATGGACGATGCCGCGACCAGCCGCGGAGATCGGGACTGGGCTGAGCAAGGACGAGCGGGCCGGCAGCTTCGGCGCCGTCGCGGCGGAGTACGAACGGTTTCGGCCGGGGCCTCCCACCTCCGCGGTGGAGTGGTTCCTTCCCACTCGCGTCGCACGCGTCGTCGATCTCGGAGCCGGCACCGGGGCATTGACCCGACTCCTGATCGACCGAGCCGATGAAGTCGTGGCCGTCGAGCCCGACGACAGGATGCGGTCCGTCCTCCGCGCACAGGTACCACGCGCGACCGCGGTGAACGGACGAGCCGAATCGATCCCGCTGCCCGATCGTTCCGCCGATGCGATCCTCGCGTCTTCGTCCTGGCACTGGGTCGATCCGGTCCCGGCCGTCGCCGAAGCCGCTCGCGTTCTGGTACCGGGAGGGCTGCTCGGAGCCGTCTGGTCGGGACCCGATCCGGATGGCGGGTTCATGGCTCACGCCCGCGAATTGCTTGCGCAACGGACGACGGAGAATGCGGATGTCAGCTCCGAGCAGGGTGCTGGTCCGAGTGCGGGTGACCTCGGTGATCTGATCTTCAGCGATTCGCTACGCCCGGAGTTCGTGCTGAAGATCCCGGCCGGGATGCCGTTCAGCACACCTGAGCAGCACGTGTTCTCGTGGGACGTAGCGCTCAACGCGGACGAGTTGATCGGCCTGCTCGGGACGTTGAGCTGGATCATCACCCTGCCCGACGACCAACGCGAACAGGTCTTCGCCGCCGCGCGACGCTTCCTCAGCGAGTTGCTCGGCATCGAAGGCGAAGTCACGGTCGATGTGGCGTTTCGCGCCGACGCATGGAGATCTCACCGCGACGACACCTAGGTGTCCGATGTGCACGCGAGTGCGCCCACCTCGGAGAAGCCCAACCCGTCCATGTGTCCAGAAGACTCGGGCGTCCCAGCGTCCGTCTCCTGGAGGGCTGTACCTACCCGCTATTCTTGACCCCCGCTCGTTCTCGGGGCTGTAGCTCAGTTGGTAGAGCACTTCCATGGCATGGAAGGGGTCAGGGGTTCGATTCCCCTCAGCTCCACTCCGGTGTGCCCTGGGCCGCGAGCCGTCGCGTCCGCGCCGCCACGAGGACGTCTGGGGAGAGTCATGGGCAATCCGAGCGACATCGACAGTGGGGCTCCTGTGGTCGCGCGCCACGGCGTTGACATCTCGGCGCCGCTCGAAACGGTCTGGCACCTGCATACGGACGTTGACCACTGGCCGGAGTGGCAAACGGACATCACCGCCGCTCGAGCCGATGGCGCGTTCGTTCCGGGATCTGCGTTCACGTGGACGAGCTACGGCTTCACCGTCACCTCGACCATCTACGAGGTCAACCCACGATCACGAGTTCTCTGGGGCGGAACGGCTGACGGCATCACCGGGATCCACGAGTGGATCTTCCGGGCGACACCGACTGGCGTGCGAGTCGAAACCAATGAATCGTTCGCGGGCGAGCCCGTGAACGCCGACGCCGGCGGAATGCAAGCCATGCTCGATGCTTCGTTGGCGTCGTGGCTCGGTCACCTGAAGGTGGCCGCCGAGTCGGTCACCTGACGAAACGCACGACTCCGAACTGACGGCGACCCGGTGCTCAGGGCGGCCGACGCATGAATCCCGGCCCGAACCCGGGACTTCATCGAGAGGTCGATTTGGGGCTGGCGTTCAGGTGTGCCGAAGCGCATTGTGTTGGGAGCGGCTGGAGTGGATCAGAGAGCCAAGGGTTCTGCGCGCCGCGATCTGACGATCACCAGCCCGTGTTCCGTCCTCCCCGTGAAAGGACGTTGCTGATGACGCTCTCAGAGCAATTGACCAAGCTCGCCGCCAAAGCCAAGGAGGCCGAGGATCGAGCCGCGGCGGCGAAGACCAAGGCGAAGGCCGAGCTCGAGCAGGACGTGAAGCAGGCGCGCAAATCGGCGCAGGCGCAGGCCGACCAGCTCCACAAGAACGCCGAGACCGACAAAGGAAATCTCTCGGCTTGGTGGGACGACATGCAGCGTTCGTGGCAAGAGCACCTCGACACGATCCGCAAGCACGTGGACGAGCGGCGAGCCACACACGATCTGAAGACTGCGCAGAGAGACGCCGACAGTGCCGAGGAAGACGCCTCGTTCGCAATCGACTACGCCTACGGGGCAATCGAGGAAGCCGAGTACGCAGTGCTCGACGCCACCCTGGCGCGAATGGACGCCGACGAGCTGGCGGCCGGCGCCAAGACCTGAGCCGGCGCACCCGCGCACCCTCAGCAGCGATACAGACAACGAGAAGATCTCACCGCGCCCTGAGCGCTCTGGGACGCGCCCACGGTGTTTCGCGCTCTGGCTCGTCACCTGAGGAGGTCCACCCGATGCGCACGCTCGATCCCAACGTCCTGCACCATCCCGCGGTCGTCGAACAATTCAACAAGCGGGCCGCGGACGCGCAGCTTCGCGTCGCCGACAAGATCACCGCCTTCGCGGGCTCCATGAACTTCGTCTACCTCCACATCGCAATCTTCGCAGTGTGGATGCTGGTGTTCGAGAACAATCCGTGGCCGACGCTCACGCTGGCGGTGTCGCTCGAGGCGATCTTCCTGTCCACGTTCGTCATGATCGGCCAGAACCGCCAGGCCGCGTTCCAGCAAGTGAAGTCCGACCGGGACTACCAGGACGTCAACACCCTCCTGGTCGAGAACACGAACCTCACCCGGGCGATCAACCAGATGACCGAACAACTCCACCAACACCTCATCGGTGGCACGCCGTCGCCCCCCTCGACGAAGTAACCACCGCGCTCGCAGCAGTTGCAAGCGGCCACCGGACGCGGCCGAGACAGTGTGAGGAGAGGTAGGGGCGTGCGCGCTCAGCGCCGCCTCAGCGCCGCACGGCACGAGGTCGTCGGCCTCCAGGTGAACAGCTAGGTGGTCTTGATGAGGCCGCCGTCGATGACGTAGTCGGCACCGGTCACGTTGGCCGTGCGCTCCGATGCGAGCAGGGCCACGAGCGTCGCGACTTCCTCAGGAGTCGTGAAGCGGCCGGTGGCGAACCCGCCGATGCCCGCGACCACCGCGTCACGGGCGGTGTCGGCGTCCACGCCGGTCGCGGCGGCGACGGTCTCGGCCACGCCGTGCTCGCCCAACCAGAGATCGGTGGCCACGGGGCCGGGAGAGATGCAGTTCACGTGGATGCCGTGGGGGCCGAACTCTTGAGCCAACGATTTCGAGAGGTTGAGCACCGCGGCTTTGGCGGCGCCGTAGTCGATGGTGCCGCCGTCGGGTTGGAAGAAGGCGTTGACCGAGCAGATGTTGACGATGGATCCGCCGCCTTGGGCCACCATCGGCCCCAGCACCGCGCGGGTGGCGCGCAGCGTGGTGAAGAAGTTCATGTTCATCGCCCAGGCGAAGTCGTCGTCGGTCGTGGCGAGGAAGCCGTCGAGTCGAAGCTTCACCGCGCCGACGTTGTTGACGAGGACGTCGACCCGGCCGTGGTCGTCAAGGGCCCGTTGCACGAGCGCGGCGGGGGCATCCGGGGTCGAGAGGTCGAGCGCGACGGCCGTGACGCGGTCCAGGCCCTCCAGGGCGGACGCGGACCGTGACCCGGCGACGACGCACGCGCCCTCGTCGGCGAGCTCCCGCGTGACTGCCATCCCGATGCCCTTGCCTGCGCCGGTGACGACCGCAACCTTGTCCGTGAGCATGAGGTCCATGCGCCGCTTCCTTCCCTGGAGAGCCCGAGCCGGCATTCGACCTCGGCACGGTGTTGGGCGGTTCGAGTCCGAGGAACCCTATGAGCCGATGGCCGCGCCCCGTGCCCCCTCTCGTCGAAGGGCGCCGCGGCGACCGCAGCCGAACCGACCTCGCTCCGAAGGGCGTTGGCCCGCGGGGCGCGGGCGTCGTTAAGGTCCGCGCATGACGATCGATCTCACCGGTGGCGTGGACCCGTCCAGCGATCACTTCCTCGCGGCACGGCCCGACGACCCCCAGTTCCGCGAGAGCGCGTCGGCCTGGATCTCCGACGATGCGGGACTGATCGGGCTCCCGCGGATCGGCATCGAAGCGGTGGCGGAGTCGTGGGACAAGCGCGACCTCCAGGTGAACCTCGGGTTCCCCGACGGGCGGACGGTCGTCGTACGCGAATCGGGCGAGGGGCGCTCCCCTGTCGACGCCGACGGCGTCTGCCGAACGTTCGCGGCCGGTGGCCTCGAGTTCCGTCACGTCGAGCCGTTCAAGACGTTGACCGTGACCTACGACGGCACCGCGCTCGACACCACCGCCCACGCGCTGGCGCGCGGTGATCTCGACGGCCCCCGCATCCGGCTGCGGGTCGACGTCGAGCTCACGATCGCCGCGCCACCCTGGGTGCCGGGGACGATGAACGACGACGCCGCCGAGGTGTTCCACCAAGGGTTCGCGGGTGCGTTCATCAGCCCCCGCTACGAGCAGCTGTGCACCTCCCGCGGCACCGTGCGCGCCGGCGACGACGAATGGTCGTTCACCGGCACCGGCCTGCGCATCCACCGCCAGGGCGTGCGCGACGTCGGCGGCTTCTGGGGCCACTGCTGGCCGAGCGCGTTGTTCCCGAGTGGGCGCGGCTTCGGGGGCCTGGCGTTCCCCGAGCGGCCCGACGGCCAGCCCACCTACAACGAGGCCTACGTGTTCGACGGCGAGCGCATGATCCCGGCCACCCTGGTCGACGCGCCGTGGCTGCGGCGCCTCCAGCCCTTCGGCGAGGACGTCGTCGTCACCCTGCGCACCGCCGACGGCGATCTACGGATCGAGGGCGAGACCATCGTGTCGGCGTGCATGGCCGGTGGCACGCACCATGAGTTCGCACCCGCGCTCCAGCAGGCCGGCGTCCGCTACCGGTGGGACGGCGAAGAGACCTACGGGATGATGGAGCGCTCCATCCCGGTCGGCCAGCTCGAGGACTGAGCGCCGCCCGGCACCACGCAGCACGTCATCCGGTCAGCGGCTTGACCCAGGTGTCGACGAACTCGTAGGTGGCCTCGATCTTGCGCGCGAGCTCGGTACCGGCGTTCGCGCCCGCAACGCCACTGTCGTCGTCACGAGCGTCGGTGAACCACGGCACGCACATCAGCCCCGTGATCCCGAGGGCTTCCGCACGGGCGACCACGTCGGGGGTGGGCGGGTCATAGAGCCCGATGACGATCTCGAACGGTTCGTCGGCCCGTCCCACGGCAGTCAGGTGCCGACGCAGGTCGCCGATGCGCCGTTCCGCTTCGTCGAATGGGTACGCGTTCCCGATCCACCCGTCGCCGAAGGTCGCAGCCCGACGCAGGGCCGGTTCCGAATGCCCACCCACCCAGATCGGCACCGGCGTGCTCGGGGCCGGCTCGATCTGGAGCGGCCCGAAGTCGTAGTGCTCGCCGTGGTGCTCCACCCATCCGCCGCGCCACAGCTCGCGCAACGCGGGGATCATCTCGTCGAGGCGCCGGCCGCGGTTCGAATACTCCTGGCCGGTCTGTTCGAACTCCTCTCGCATCCACCCGGCGCCGAGCCCGAGGTGCACCCGGTTCCCCGAGATCACCGCCGCGGTGCCGACCGCCTTGGCGACCGTGAAGATGTCGCGCGCGGGCGCGATGTAGACCGCGGTCGCGAAGTGGATCCGCTCGGTGGCTCCCGCCATCGCGCCGATCGTCACCCAGTTGTCCGGCCACGCGGTGTCGGGCGGCCAGATCGGCGATCCGTCGCCCGAGTACGGGTACGGGGTCGTGAGGTCCCGGGGGTAGAAGACGTGGTCCGACATCAGCATGCCGTCGATCCCGGCGGCATCGGCCGCCTTCGCGAGCGGGACGTAGTGCTCGGGCGGTGAGAACGCGGTCGATGCCCAGAACTTCATGCTTCCCCCCGTGTTGTCGATCGGCTCTTGATCCTGGCAGGCTCCACGCGTTCCGGTCGAGACGAGGAGACCCAGTGGCCCAGGTCGAAGTGGAGCGCGACGGTGCGGTGATGATCGTCACGCTGAACCGCCCGCACCGCAAGAACGCGATGACGCTGACCATGTTCGCGCTGCTCGCCGACGCGTGGGAGGAGGTCTCCGCCGACGACGGCATCCGGTGCGTCATCCTCACCGGCGCCGAGGGCGACTTCTCGTCCGGCATGGATCTTCGTGCCCTGGCCGGTGACGTCGCCGAGCCCGACGCCATCGACACCGAGACCCGGATGAAGGAGGACCCCGGCTTCATCTACCGCGGCCTCTTGAAGACCTACCGACCGACCAAGCCGGTCATCGCCGCGGTCGAGGGTGTGGCCGTCGCCGGCGGCACCGAGATCCTGCAGGGCACCGACATCCGCGTCGCGGGCGAGAGCGCGCGGTTCGGCGTGTCCGAGGCACGGTGGTCGCTCTATCCGATGGGCGGATCGGCGGTGCGGTTGCGCCGGCAGATCCCGTACGCGGCCGCGGCCGACATCCTGCTCACCGGCAGGCACATCCTCGCCCCCGAGGCCAAGGCGCTGGGACTCGTCAGCTACGTGGTCCCCGACGGCACTGCGCTCGAGCAGGCGCGCGAGGTCGCGGCGCAGGTCGCCGCCAACGGGCCGCTGGCGGTGGAGGCGATCCTGCGCACGCTGCGCGCCACCGAGCTCATGAGCGAGGAGGAGGCGTTCGCCTTCGAGCAGCCGATCGGGATGGCGGTGATGGCGTCGGCCGACGCCAAGGAGGGCCCGAAGGCCTTCGCCGAGAAGCGCACGCCGAACTTCCAGCGGAAGTAGCCGTGGCTCTCGACGCGCGGACGCCGGTGCTGGTCGGAGCGGGGATCGCGCACCAGCGCTTCGACGACCCCGCCGACGCCGCCGAGGCCCTCGCGCTCATGACCACCGCAGTCCAGCGTGCCGGTGAGGACGCCCGGGCTCCGGCGCTGCTCGCGGCGGCCGACGCGGTGTTCGTACCGCGCGGCTCCTGGCGCTATCGAGACCCCGGTCGCATCGTCGCCGAACGCATCGGCGCGGACGCGCGCACGGTGATCGCCGAGCTCGGCGTGCTGCAGCTCACCCCGTTCACTCGTGCGTGCGGTGCCATCGCGAGCGGCGATCTCGACGTCGCCGTCGTCGTGGGTGGCGAAGCGAAGTACCGCGACCTGCGCGGCCGCATCCTCGGCACCGTGCCGGTCGACACCGTCCAGGCCGAGGACGTCGTGCCCGACGAGGCGATCCGTCCCGCCGACGAGATCATCCCGGCGCCCGAACGTGCAGCCGGCTTCATGAGCGCACCGCTCATGTACTCGGCGTTGGAGACGGCGCTCCGGTCGTCGCTCGGGGAGTCGGTGGCCGAGAACGCGCGGGCAACGGCCAAGCTGTGGTCGCAGTTCAGCGAGGTGGCGGCGTCGAATCCCGACGCGTGGCGCCGCGACCCGGTTGCGCCGGCGTTTCTCGAGCACCCGTCGGCCAAGAACCCGATGCTGGCGGCCCCGTACACCAAGTGGCACTGCTCGCAGTGGAACGTCGACCAGGCCGCCGCGTTCGTGCTGTGCTCCACCGAGGCCGCCGACCGCGCCGGTGTCCCCGCCGAGCGCCGCGTCTATCCGCTGGCGGCGGTCGAATCGAACCACATGCTCGCCATCTCGCGGCGGGCGCAGCTCCACCGTGCACCGGCCGCGCGCCTCGCCGCCGAGCGCATCGCCGACCTCACCGGTATCGACGTGGCGGCCTGCGACGTGGTCGACCTCTACAGCTGCTTCCCCTCGGCGGTGCGCATCCAGGCCCGCGAGCTCGGCCTTCCGCTCGACGACGACGGTCGACCGCTCAGCGTCGGCGGCGGCATGACCTTCGGCGGCGGCCCGCTCAACAACGCCTCCTTCCAGGCCCTCGCCCGCATGGTGGCGATGCTGCGCGATGCGCCGGGAACGACGGGCCTGCTCACCTTCATCAGCGGCATCATCACCAAGCACGGCACGTCCGTGTGGTCCACCACGCCGCCGGAGGGGGGCTTCACCTTCGCCGACATCAGCGCGGACGTCGCCGCGGCCACGCCGGCGTTCGACGTGGTCGGCGACCACCGGGGTCTCGCCTCGATCGATGCGTACACGGTGGCACACGAGGGTGGTGAGCCTCGCTACGCGACCGCGCTCGGTCGCACCGGCGACGACCGCCGCGTGGTCGTGCGCTGTGACGACACCGAGGTCGCCGCCGCGATGACGGGCGAGGAGTGGTGTGGCCGCGAGGTCATCGTCGACGGCGACCGGTTCCGCCCGGACCCGTGAACGACCCGGGCCCGCCCGCCGACGGTCGACCGGCGAGGCTCCGGCCGCTGCTCGCCGGCGCGATCGTGTTCGTCTGTTCGGCCGCGGTGCTGATGCTCGAGATCCTCGCCGGGCGACTGCTCGCGCCGTACGTCGGCATCAGCCTGGAGACCTACACGTCGATCATCGGCACCGTGCTCGCCGGCATCGCCCTCGGCGCGTGGGCCGGTGGCCGGGTCGCCGACCGCATCGACCCCCATCGGCTCCTCGGGCCGGTGATCGCGCTCGGCGGCGTCCTCGCGATCTGCACCGTGCCCATCGTCCGGCACCTCGGCGGGTCGACCGGCGAGGGCGTCAGCGCGTCGACCCTCACCCTCAGCTTCGCCGCGTTCTTCCTGCCCGCGGTCGTGCTGAGCTCGGTCACGCCCATGGTGGTGAAGCTGCAACTCCATCACCTCTCGAGCACGGGTGGGATCGTCGGCCGCCTGAGCGGCATCTCGACCGCGGGTGCGCTGGTCGGCACCTTCGTGACCGGGTTCGTGCTCGTGGCGACGACGCCCACGCGGACGATCATCGACGTCATCGGCATCACCCTCGTGGTGCTCGGTCTCGTGCTCACGGTCGGGCTGTGGCGACGCCACCTCCCTGTGATGGCGCTGATCGTCGTGTTGGCAGCCGGTGGGTTCACGTGGGGCGTCACCAGCACCGAGCCGTGCCAGGTCGAGAGCGCGTACTACTGCATGCGGGTGGAGCACGACCCGTTCCGTGCCAGCGGCCGCATCCTCTGGCTCGACGACGTCCGTCACAGCTACGTGGACCTCGCGGATCCCGAGCACCTCGAGTTCGACTACACGCGCTCGTTCGCCGACGCGGTGAACACCGCCTTCCCCGCGGGCCGCCCGCTCGACGCGCTGCACATCGGGGGCGGCGGGTTCACGTTCCCGCGCTACCTCGCGGCGACCCGGCCCGGCAGCCGGAGCACCGTGCTCGAGATCGACCCCGCGGTGCTCGACCTCGGGCGCGACGAGCTCGGGCTGCGCACCTCCCGCGCCTTGCAGGTGCGGATCGGCGACGCCCGCCTCGGCATCCGTGACGAACCGGACGACTCGCGTGACCTCGTGGTCGGCGACGCGTTCGGCAGCCTCTCGGTCCCGTGGCACCTGACCACCCGTGAGTTCCTGCGCGAGGTCGACCGTGTGCTGCGGCCCGGCGGGGTGTACGTGCAGAACGTGATCGACTACCCGTCGTTCCGCTTCGCGCGCGCGCAGCTCGCGACGTTGCGCGAGCGCTTCGAGTACGTCGCCGCGGTTGCGCCCCGGTCGGTCTTCGACGACCAGGCGGGTGCGAACGTGGTGCTGGTCGCGGCGCACCGCCCGATCGACCGCACACAGCTTCGGAAGCTTGCCGCGGTGCACGGTGACGTCGTCGTCGACGGTGCCGCGCTCGACCGCTTCATCGACCACGCGCCGGTGATCACCGACGACTTCGCGCCCGTCGACCAGTGGCTGCGGGAGGACTCCGCACCTTGAGCCCGATCCCGGCGGCGATCGGCTACGCGCGCTCGCTCGACGCGTCGGCGGTCCCGCGTACCTCGCCGAGCAGCGCGTCGGTGTCGGCGCCCAGCAACGGAGCGGGCCGCGGATGCGCCCGGCGCACGCCGTCGAACGTGACCGGCGTCGGGCACTGCAGCAGACGCCCCTCGGAGGGATGGTCGATCTCCTCGAGCAGACCGACGGCGCGGAAGTGCGGGTCGTCGAAGAGGTCGTCGACGCGGTTGTACGGCACCGACGGGATGCCCGCCTCGGTGAAGCGCGCGAACCACTCCGCGGTGGTGCCGCCGGCGAGGTGCTCGGCCACGAGCGTGTACAGCTCCTCCAGGCGCTGGGTGCGGTCGTACAGCGTCGCGTAGCGCGGATCGTCGGCGAGCTCGGGCCGGCCGATCATGGCGAAGAAGCGCGCCCAGTCGCGGTCGGTGTAGACCACCGCCGCGAGGTGACCGTCGGCGGTCGGGAAGGGCCGGCGCGCCGGTGACGACACCCGTGGATAGCGAGCGTCGCCCCGTGGGGGCACGAACGTGCGCCCCCAGAGGTGCTCCACCAGCCCGAACGACGCCAACAGCTCCGCCATCGGCACCTCGATCACCGCACCGCTGCCGTCGAGCTCGCGCTTGCGCAGCGCGGCGGCGATGGCGAACGCGGCGGTCAGCCCCGCGATCTTGTCGGCCATCGCGTTGGCGATGTAGGTCGGAGCGCCGGCCGTCCACTCCTGCGCGCCGGCGATGCCCGACACCGCCTGGATGGTGTCGTCGTACGCGGGGAGGTCGGAGTACGGGCCGCCCTCGGCGAAGCCCACGATCGCGCAGTGCACGAGTCGCGGGTTCTCGGCGGTGAGGGTGGCAGGATCGGCGCCGCACCGCTCGGCGGCGTCCCGGCGCATGTTGTGCACCACCACGTCGGCGGTGCGGGTGAGCTCGAGCAGCTGGGCGCGTCCGGCGTCGGACTTCAGGTCGAGCACGACGCTGCGCTTGCCCCGGTTGCAGCTGAGGAACACCGCCGCCATGCCGGCGTTGACGCGCGGGCCCAGGTCGCGCGCGAGGTCGCCCTCGGGCGCCTCGACCTTCACGACGTCGGCACCGAAATCGGCCAGCAGCAACGTGCCGTAGGGGCCGGACACCACGGTGGTGAGGTCGACGACGCGCACACCCTCGAGGGGGAGACCGGACACCGGCGGATCATAGGCGTGCCTCCCTCCGAGACGGCTCCGCTGCGTCTCCGCTCAACTGGTCGACTCCGCGGCGCCGTCCCACTCTCCGAGACGGCTCCGCTGCGTCTCCGCTCAACTGGTCGACTCCGCGGCGCCGTCCCACTCTCCGAGACGGCTCCGCTGCGTCTCCGCTCAACTGGTCGACTCCGCGGCGCCGTCCCACTCTCCGAGACGGCTCCGCTGCGTCTCCTAGATTCGGGCCATGACCGAGGTGCTGGACGGCCGAGTGGTGCTGATCACCGGCGGCAATGCCGGGATCGGCAAGGAGACCGCGGTCGCTCTGGCATCAATGGGCGCGCAGGTCGTGTTCACCGCGCGCGACGCTGCGCGCGGCACCGAGGCACTGGCGGAGATCCGGACGCGCAGCGGCAACGACGCGGTCGACGTGATGCCGCTCGATCTCGCCCGGTTCGCGTCCGTACGCGAGTTCGCGAAGCGCTGGAGCGACGAGCACGACCAGCTCGACGTCCTGGTGAACAACGCCGGACTCATCCTCAACTCCCGGCGCGAGACCGACGACGGCAACGAGATGACCTTCCAGGTGAACCATCTGGGTCCCTTCCTGCTCACGCAACTGCTCCGTGACCAGCTGGTGGCCGGCGACGACGCACGCGTCGTCAACGTCGCCTCCGACGCGCACTCGAGCGCGCGCCGGGGTCTCGACTTCGACGACCTGCAGTCGAGGCGGCACTACCGGGGCTTCCGCGTCTACGGCAAGACCAAGCTCGCCAACATCCTGTTCACGCGCGAGCTGGCCCGGCGCTGGGACGACACCGGCGTCACCGCCAACGCGGTGCATCCCGGGTTCGTGGCCAGCAGCTTCGGTCGCGACGGCGATACCGGCCGGTTCGGCGCACTGTTGTTCCCCTTGCTGAAGCCGTTCGCGCTGTCCCCCGAACAGGGCGCGCGCACCCAGGTCTACGTGGCCTCCGCGCCCGAGCTCGCCGGCATCACCGGCGGGTACTGGGTGAAGTCCGCCCCCGCCACGCCCAGCGCGGCCGCGCAGGATGACGCCGCCGCGGCACGGCTCTGGGAGGTCAGCGAGGAGCTGGTCGGCTGATCAGGTGAGCGACTCGCACTCGGGCGCCGCCTTGACCGCGGCCTCCAGCTTCTTGCCCTTGTCGAGCTTGCCGATGCCACTGAAGCTCTTGCTCAGCTCGTCGCCCGCGGCGGTGAGGCGCCGGCCGAGCTGCTTGCCCTTGATCTTGAAGGCTTCGGGAGTGGTCGTCGGCAGCCTTGCCGCCTCGGCCTGGGCCTTGGCGAACGCCTTGGCCGACGCGTCGAGGCCGGCGGCGAACACCGTCGCGATCTTCCCGCCGTTCGGCGTGGACGGCGCCCCGGCCGACTGGATCTGACGCTTCGCGGTCTTGGCGGCCGTGACCATGTCACCGAGGAACGACTCGATCTGGTCGCGTCCGCTCGCGAGATCGGTCACGTTCTCGAGCTGCGACGTCAACGACTCGCCGTCGTGCGAGATCGTCGTCTGGTAGTCGATGACGGCGGTGCAGAACTTCGGCGCCCACGTCGCGGGCGACACGGTGGCCGCATGCGCGGTGCCGAACGAGGTGGCGACCAGGCCGGTGGCGACGAGCGCGGGTACGAGGAGACGACGGACCATCAGGAACCTCCCTGCCTGACTGGAGCGCGGACGCAGACGATCGGTCGATCGACCGTCGCGCTTGAGCCGTTGATCAACCGGTGAGGAACTTGCAGGCCTTGGCGCTGGTGATGGCCTGCCCGATCTCGCCCTTCGAGTCGAGCTTCTGCACCGTGGAGAAGTTCGTCTGGAAGGCGTCGCTCGCACCATTCAGGTCCTGCTGGATCTTCGTCGCGTCGGTGACGAACGACGTGGCGTCGGTCGTCGAGAGGTTGGAGGCCGACGTCTTCGCCTCGGCGAACACGTCCGACGCCGACTGGAAGGACGCGATGACCTTCCGCTGGATCTTGCTGCCGTTCGCCGAGGAGGGCGCGCCCACCTTCTTGATGCTCCGGATCGCGGTTTGGGTCGCCGCGACGTCTTTCCCGAGGAACCGTACGAACTCGTTGCGGATCCCGGTGAGATCACCGGCCGCGGCCTTCCCCAGCGTGGTGTTCGCGGTCTTCGACTCCGAGGTGAGCGTCGTCTGCCACTGCTGCAGCGCCTGGCAGAACTTGGGTGCCCACGTATTCGGCGACGTGGCCGCGTGGGCGGAAGCCAGCGGCACGACGACGAGTACCACGACGACACCGATGGTCACGAACAGACGACGGAACAACACTCGACTCCTTGGTCGGAACGCTCAGACTTCGGGCTTCAGCGTCGGGAAGAGGATCACCTCGCGGATGCTCGTGACCCCGGCGAGGAGCATGGTGAGCCGGTCGATGCCGAGCCCCATGCCCCCCGTCGGCGGCAACCCGAACTCGAGCGCGCGCAGGTAGTCCTCGTCGACGGTGCCCGCTTCGGCGTCGCCCGCGGCCCGGGCACGCGCCTCGGCTTCGAAGCGCGTCCGCTGGTCGATCGGGTCGTTGAGCTCGCTGTAGGCGTTCGCGAGCTCGGATCCGTTGGCGACGACCTCGAAGCGCTCGACGAGCGTCGGGTCGTCACGATGGACCCGTGCCAACGGTGACGTCTCACGCGGGTGGTCGAGCACGAACGTCGGCCGGATCAGCTTCGGTTCGACGAGCTCGTCGTAGACCTCGTGCGTGAGCCGCCCCGCCCCCCACTCGTCGCGGTACGAGAGGTGCAGCTGGTCGAGCACCGCGCGCGCCGCCTCCGTGGTCATCGACGGATGGATGTCGACACCGACGTGCTCACGGATGAGATCGACCAGGGTGGCGCGCGGCCACGGCTCGGCGAGATCGACGGTCGTGCCGCCGATCTCGAGCACGGTGTCGCCGTCGCGCGCGGCGCGGGCCGCGGCGACGACCAGGCGCTCGGTGAGCTCCATCATGTCGTGGTAGTCGGCGAATGCCTGGTACGCCTCGAGCATCGTGAACTCGGGATTGTGGGTGGTGTCGATGCCCTCGTTGCGGAAGACGCGACCGATCTCGAACACTCGCTCGAACCCGCCGACGACGAGCCGCTTCAGGTGCAGCTCGAGCGCGATGCGGAGGTAGAGGTCGACGTCGAGCGCGTTGTGGTGGGTCACGAACGGCCGGGCGGTGGCCCCGCCGAGCTCGTGGCTCAGCACCGGGGTCTCGACCTCCACGAAGCCGTGCTCGGCCAGCTCGCGCCGGATGGCGGCGACCGCGGCGAACCGCACCTGGAACACCCGGCGGGAGTCCTCGTTCATGATCAGGTCGACGTAGCGCTGGCGGAACCGGGTGTCGACGTCGGTGAGTCCGTGCCACTTGTCGGGCAGCGGGCGCAGCGCCTTCGCCAGCAGCTCGCACCGCGTGACCTTGACCGACAGCTCACCCTTGCGGGTGGTCATCACCGTGCCCTCGACGCCGACCCAGTCGCCCAGGTCGAGCTCGTCGAACGCGTCGTGCGCCTCCTCCCCGATCACGTTCCGCGACACGAAGAGCTGCACGGTGCCCGATTGGTCCCGGATGGTGGCGAACGTCAGCTTCCCCTGCCGGCGCAGCAGCAGGATGCGCCCGGCCACCCGGACGTGCACGTCGGTGTCCACGCCGGGCTCGAGGTCGCCGAACTCCGCCCGCAGCTCGGCGAGAGTGCGGTCGCGGTCGAAGCGGACCGGGTAGGGGTCGACACCGCGTGCCCGCAGCGCGTCGAGGTCGGCCAGCCGACGGGCCCGTTCGGCCGGGACGTCGAGCGCGGGTGCGGCGTCGGCCGCGGACGTGTCGTCGTCGGGCGGGGCGGGCATCCGGCCGATGCTAGGGGCGACCCCCGCCGCGGCTGCGCACCGTTTCCCGACCACGTATCGTGGCCGCGTGGCGGCCACGATCCTCACCACGGTCGACGGGATCCGCCTCGCCGCCCACACTCACTGCGTCGCCGCGCCCCGGGGCAGCGTCGTGGTCGCCCATGGGTTCAGCGCATCGGCGACGCACGCCGACGTCGAGGCGCTCGCCGCCGCACTGGGTGCCGCCGGCTATGACGTCGTCACGTACGACGCGCGCGGCCACGGTGACTCCGAGGGCCAGTGCACGCTGGGTGACCTCGAACGTCACGACGTCGCCGCTGCGGTACAGGCGACCAACCCGGCGTCAGGACCGGTGGTGCTCGTCGGGATGTCGATGGGCGCGATCGCGGTGTTGCGCCACGCGGCGGAGCAGTCGGGGTCCGGCGTCCGGCCCGCCGCCGGGGTGGTCACGGTGAGTGCGCCCGCGCGCTGGAAGCTCCCCCGGAACGCACGCGGGGTGCTGAGCGCCGGCATCACGTCCACCCCGCCCGGCCGCGCGTTCGCGGCCCGCCGGTTGGGCGTGCGCCTGGCCTCGCCGCGGCGACGGCCCGCGCCGCCCATCGACCTGGTCACGCACCTCGACGTCCCCCTCGCCGTCGTCCACGGCATCAAGGACCCGTTCCTGCCGAGCAGCAACGCCCGAGCGCTCTACGAAGCGGCGGCGGAGCCTCGCCGGCTCGACCTCGTGCCGGGCGCGTGGCATGCGCACGACGACGCCGCGCTGCCGGTGATCACCGCGGCCGTCGACTGGGTGACGGCGACGGTCACGCGTCGGGACTGACCGGTTCCCACCACCACGCCAGGCCGACGAGACCGGGGCCGGCGTGCACGACCATCACCGAGCCGAACTCGCTGGTGAACGACTCCACCGGGTCGGCGTCGCCGACTCGGTCGAGCAGCGCCTCCGCGGCCTCGGGGGCCAGGGCGTGGAGCGCGACCACGTGCGGGCGACAATCGGGGACGGCGTCCCGACGGAAGCGCGCGACCAGCCGGTCGTAGGCGGCGTCGACCCCGCGCGCGGGACGGAGCCGGTGCACCTTGCCGGTGCGGAACTCGAACAACGGGCTGAGCCCGAGCGTGCGCCCGGCCCAGCCCGCGATCCCGGGAACCCGGCCGCTCCGCACCAGATGCTCGAGGTCGGGCACCGTCGCCACCAGCCGGACTCGCGCCGCGACGTCGGTTGCGACGCGCGCGACGTCGTCCAGCGACAGGCCGGCGTTGGCGGCGCGGGCCGCCGCCAACACGACCAGCGCCTGCGCACCGGCCGCGGTCATCGTGTCGACGACGCGCGCGTGCTCGCCGACGTCGCGCACCGCGACCGCGGCGGCGTCGTGCGACGCGCTCATCGCCGACGCGATCGTGAGCACCAAGACGTCGGACGCACCGCGCTCGAGCGCGGCCCGGATCGCGTCCTCGAACTCGCCCGGGGTGGGCGCCGACGTGGTGATCCGGGCGTCGCCGAGCAGCTCGCCCAGGGTGCGCTCACCCTCGCGCACGGCTTCGCCGTCGGACACGAGCCACATCGGCACCACCGTGATGCCGCACTCGGCCGCGAGCGGCGGCGGAACGGCGGCGGCACTGTCGGTGACGATGGCGACGGTCATGCGTCCTCACCTCGGACCCGCACGAGGCTCGCGCTGGCGAACACCAGGATGCCCGCGCTGAGCAGTACCAGGCGGGCCGGTTGCAATGTGCCGACCACGGGCCAGTGCACGTTGGTCAGGAGATCCCCGGCGATGCCGGCGCCGACCGCGGAGATCGCGAGCCCGACGCGCAGCACCACGTGGAACGCGGTGAAGGCGAGGACGCGCTGACGGCCGTCGAGCGACGACTGGATCGCGCCCATACCCGCGGCGAGCGAGAACGCGGCACCGGCGCCGAAGGCGACCGCGCCGAAGAGCGCGACCCACAGCGCGGGCGCGAGGCTGAACAGCGCGACGACCACCCCGATCCAGAGCACGCCGACGCGCGTGCGGGCGAGGAGGTTGCCCACCGGGAGGCGTTGCAACACGACGAGCCCCAGGACCGCCCCGACGCCGAACAGTGCGATCAGCACCCCGAACTCGGCGTCGGACGCGTGCAGCACGTCGCGCACGAACACGATGCCGAGCGAGAACAGCGCGCCGAGTCCGAGCGACACCGCGAGCGCGGCGGGCATCACCGCCGCCACCAGCGGGATGGCGAACGCGTCACGGAAGCGGAGGTCGGTGTGCTCGTCGCCGTCCGCCTCGGCCGCCGTCGACGGGCCGAGCTGGGTGAGGCGCGCGATGCAGAGGAACGACACCACGAATGTGGCCGCGTCGATGAAGAACACCAGCGCGTACGGACGGCCGGCGAGCTGCACCGGGAGCGCGGCGACGGCTGCGAACAGCGCGGCGCCGATCGGGATGCTGCCGTAGGAGGTGCCGAGGATGAGTCCGTTGGCGAGCGCGAGATCCTCGTTGCCGTCGACGAGGTCGGGGATCGACGAGTCGCGGCGGGGAGGAACACGATGCTCGCCACCTCGAGCAGGAAGCCCCAGAGGTAGATCCACCAGAGCGCGCGGACGAACGGGATCGCGAAGACCATTCCGGCGCGGGTGAGGTCCATCGCCAGCATGGTGCGCCGACGGTCCCAGCGCCCGGCGGCCTTGGCCGCGAGCGGGGCGCCGACCGCCGCCGGGAGGAGGCGCAGGGTGAGGATGCCCCCGACCGCGAGCGGCGAGTCGGTGAGCTGGAGCACCAGCGCCATCAGGGCGACGGTGCCCATCCAGTCGCCCAGCGACGAGACGCCCTGCCCGACGAGGAGGTCCCGGAAGCCGGGCCGGCGGACGAGGGTCACGAAGCTCACGACAGTCCCTGCGTACCCGCCGAGGGGTCATGGTCGAACAAGAGCCGGTGGAGGTACACGCGCCCGGCGCCGCGGCCGTCGCCGGGCGGGGGCCGGGAGTTGCCCACGACTCTCTTCACGATCATGGGCACCGCGATGCAGGCGCCCGCGATCGCACCGTCGCGCCCGTCGGTGATCGCGAGCACCGGGGTGAGCGAGACCTCGGCGACGAAGCCACCCAGACCCGTCTGACCGAACCAGCGCCCGACCATCGGGCCGCCGAGGACCAGCACCGCGCCGGGCCACGCGTTCACGAGGAGCGCGCCGACCGCGGGCGCGATGCCCCGACCACCCGCTCCCTTGAGGAACGGCGACCAGTTGTGGCCGATCACCGCGGCGCCGCCGGCGAACGCAGCCAGCACCGGCCGATCGGTGCCGGCGAGGAGCGGGCCGAGCGCGCCCTTGGCGATGTCGAGGATGCCGGCGGCGGCGAGCGGGAGGAACCCGGCGACGCGGTACAGCGACGTGCCGGAGACGGTGCCGGGCCCGACCTCGCGGAGGTCGACGCCCCGGGACGCGCGGGCGACCAGGTTCGAGGTCGGCACGGAGCCCACCAGAAACGACAGCAGTAGGATGCCGAGCGCGCCCACGGAGAGATTCTTGCCCACCACGTCCGGTGTCGGCCGTTCCCTTGGGCCCAGGCCAGGAGGGCCAGCATGGAAGCTGTCATCGTCGCCACCGCCCGCAGCCCGATCGGACGGGCCAACAAGGGCTCGCTGGTCGATCTGCGGCCCGACGATCTGGGCGCGACGATCGTGCAGGCGCTGCTCGAGAAGGCGCCGGCCGTCGACCCGGGTGAGGTCGAGGACGTCATCTGGGGATGTGCGCAGCCCGCGGGCGAGTCCGGGTACAACGTGGCGCGGGTGACCGCGCTCCTCGCCGGGCTCGAGGGGGCGCCGGGCGTCACCGTCAACCGGTACTGCTCGTCGTCGCTGCAGACCATCCGGATGGCGGCGCACGCGATCAAGGCCGGCGAGGGCGACGTGTTCGTGGCCGGGGGCGTCGAGACGGTGAGCCGGTTCGCGTCGGGCATGTCCGACGGCGGGCCGGGAACGCACAACGCCAAGTTCGCCGACTCCGAGGCGCGCACCAAGTCGCGCAGCGGCGGTGGCGAGAGCTCGTGGGAGCCGCTGTCGGGTCTGCCCGACATCTACATCGCGATGGGCCAGACGGCCGAGAACGTCGCCGAGTACGCCAAGGTGACGCGCGAGGAGATGGACGAGTTCGCCGCGCTGTCGCAGCAGCGGGCGGTCGCGTCACAGGAGAACGGGTTCTTCGAGCGTGAGATCACGCCGGTCACCACCCCCGACGGCACGGTCGTCGGCAAGGACGACGGACCGCGCGCGGGGACGACGGTCGAGGGGCTGTCGCAGCTGAAGCCGGTGTTCCGGCCCGACGGCACCGTCACCGCCGGCAACGTGTGCCCACTCAACGACGGCGCCGCCGCGGTGCTGGTGATGAGCGCGGCGCGGGCCGAGGCGCTCGGCGTGCAACCGTTGGCGCGCATCGTCGCCAGTGGCGTGTCCGCGCTCGACCCCGAGATCATGGGGCTCGGTCCGATCGAGGCGTGCCGGCAGGCGCTCGGACGGGCGGGGCTGACGATCGACGACATCGACCTGGTCGAGATCAACGAGGCGTTCGCGGCGCAGGTGGTGCCGTCGGCCCGGGAGCTCGGCATCCCGTGGGAGAAGCTCAACGTGCACGGTGGCGCGATCGCGCTCGGGCACCCGTTCGGCATGACCGGGGCCCGCATCATGACCACCCTGCTCAACGGGCTCGACGACGCCGGCGCCCGGTACGGCCTCGAGAGCATGTGCGTCGGCGGCGGCCAGGGCATGGCCATGGTCGTCGAACGCCTCACCTGACCCCTGCACCCACCCGATCATCCGGCAGTTCGCGGTCGTATGCGCGCCTGTACTGACGGATGTTCGGAGGGGGAGCGCGCACGATTGGCGCAGGCGGTGTGTCGGAGATCCGTGATCTCCTACGCGAGCGTGCCTAGAGGTCGAACGCGGGGTTGAGGCACTGCACCGCCTCGGCCGGCGGTACGTCGAAGGCCTTCTTGTAGTCGCCGATCCCTGCCTGCACGGTGGCCTTCGAGTAGCGCACCTGGACGACGGTGGACTCGGACGTGCCCTCGATCGGGTACGTGCCGATCAACTGCACGCCGGGCACGTCGAGCTTCAGCGACGTGAGCTGGCCCTTGATCGACGCGAGCATCTGCTTGGCCTCGAAGCGCGCCTGCTCCGGCGTCGTGCGACCGGCCGCGCTCGACGGCGGCGGGCCGGGCACGGTCGTGGTCGTCGTGGTGGTCGTGGTCGTCGAGCTCGTCGAGCTGGTCGAGGTGGAGGATGCCGGCGCTTCCGTGGGTGGGGCGGAACACGTGGGTGTGCCCGTCGGGTGCTCCCCCACCGCGCCGTTGTTGATCGCCCAGGTGACGAGGAGGTCCTTGCCCTGCGTGTAGGTCACGACGAACCGCTCGTCGGCCGGCACCCCGCGGTTGCTGGGGCCCACCCGCTGCTCCAGCTTGGCCTGGACCTTCGCCGCCTTCGCCTCGTCGGGGGTGGTCGTGGGCGGCGGCTTCGAGGTGGTGGGCGCCTCCGTGGTCGTCGGCGCCTCGGTCGTGGGCGCGACCGTCGTGGGGGCGACCGTCGTGGGTGGCGGCCCGGTGGTCGGCGGCTGCGTGGGCGGGGCGGTCGTGGGCGGCGGCGGCACCACCGTGATGGTGGGCGGTGGCTTGGTGCTCGTGGTGGTGAGCGGCGGCTTGGTGCTCGTGGTGGTGAGCGGCACCGTCGTCGACGTGGCCGGTGCGATCGAGGTGGTCGGAGGCTGCGTGGGCACCGCCACGTTGTTGCTCGACGAGTCGTCGCGCAGGGCGAGGAATCCCACCAACCCGATGATCCAGAGCGCGAGCACACCACCGGCGACGATCCGCGCCGCGCTCACGTACTGCGACCCGGACTTCTCCCCGTGCGACCGCCGGATCAGGTCGGCGGCGCGCGCCGCGAGCGCGAACGCGACGATGGTGCCGATGCACCGGGACGACGATGCTGACGACCGCCCACACCAACGCGGCCACTGCGAAGGGCTCGACACGCGGCGCCCGGCCCCAGCCGCCGGCGCCCCCGGACCCGCCTGCCCCCGTCGGCTCCGGCTCGGGCCCGACCGGCACCGCGCTGGTTGCGTCCGGATCCTCGGGCGGCTCCTGGGCGGACATCGGGGGAACACTACCGACAACCAGGTCGAATTTGGTGTCCCCTCGGTAGGCTTGACCTCATGGCGACTGCGACGATGCCGATCACCGGAGACCCTGCCGCCGACGAGTTCCTCGTCACCGATCCGCTCGCGCTCGTGATCGGCATGCTCCTCGACCAGCAGGTGCCGATGGAGTGGGCGTTCAAGGGACCGTCGACGTTGCGCGACCGCCTCGGCGGGCTCGACGCCACCAAGATCGCGGCGATGCCACCCGAGGAGCTCGAAGCGGTGTTCAGGGAGAAGCCCGCGCTGCACCGCTACCCCGGCTCGATGGCCAAGCGCACCCACGCGCTGTGCGTGCACCTCGTCGACGAGTACGACGGCGACGCGGCCAAGCTCTGGACGGGGGTCGACGACCCGCAGGTGCTGTTCGACCGGATCCGGGCGCTCCCCGGCTACGGCGAGGAGAAGGCCAAGATCTTCCTCGCCATCCTCGGCAAGCGGCTGCAGGTCGCACCGAAGGGCTGGGAGGCGTGCGCAGTGCCGTTCTCCGACTCCGAGCCGCGCTCGGTGGCCGACATCGACTCGCCCGAGAACCTGCAGCGCGTGCGGGCCTGGAAGCAGGCCCAGAAGGCGAAGGGCAAGTCGAAGGCCCAGTAGCACGCCCGCCCGCGGGCGCACGCGACCGCTAGCGCGTGGGCGCCAACGACGACTGCAGGTGGCGACGCACCGCGGCGCAGTCGCCTTCGGCCGGCTCCCGATCCCACTCGTGGTTCACGTCGGTGGCCAGCGCGGGGACCTGCCACGCCGACGCACCCGCCTGGATCACCCCTTCGGTCAACGACCACCCCTCGTGCTCCTGCACGGGACGGCCCTCGAGCACGCGCTCGACGACCGCCGCCGTCGATGCGTCGTCGAGCATGCCGCCGTGGAACCCGGGCACCACCGTGAAGGGGATCCCGATCCGCCGCGGCGCGGGCGCGCTGACGCCGGTGTCGAGCGGGAGGACGGCGGCCTGGCGCACGCCCGGCAACGGGCATGACATCAGGGTGTTGTACGCGGGCGCGTCGTCGACGATCGAGCGCAGGAACGGCGTGTCCGGCGTGATCGCCACCGGCGAGAGGCCGCCGAGCGCCCACGACAGGCCCTCCATCTCGAACTTGCCGAAGACGCCCCACCCCTCGCCGTCGGCGGGCGGGTAGTAGACGCGGCCCGGCTCGACGAGCGGGCTCACCACCACGAGGTTGCGCACCGGCGCGTGCGGCGTCGCCGCCACGTAGGCCTTGGCGAGCAGCGCACCCTCGCTCTCGGCCACCAGCGTGATCGGTTCGTCGGTGTCGCGGTGGTAGGCGTCGACCTGCCGGCGCAGCTCGCCCACGAGCGCGCGGATGGAACGGTGCGTGTCGTCGCGCCCGTACGGGAGCGGACGATCGTCGTCGAAGCCACGGTACGAGAACCGGCGTTGCGGCACCGCCAGGTGCACCGACTGCGACGGTACGCCGTCCCACTGGGTGTTGAACCCGGTGACGACCATGAGTGGCGTCGTCGCCGTCGCGACCGCCGCCGGCGTCCACTCGGTCGCGGCCTCCGCCGCCGGTGCGACCAGCCGCGTCACCGGGTGGCTCGACAACACGAACCCGGCGACCGTGCCCACGATCACGAGCGCGAACACCCCGGCCACGCCGACCGGCACCACCGGCACCCGCAAGCGAGTCACCGGCCTGACCACGACCGCGCGCACCAGGCGCACCCACAGCCACGCGTTGACCAGCCCGGCCACCGCGGCCACCGGCAGCCGCCAGACCGCCGGACACGTGCTCAACACGCTCCCGAAGCCGGTGATGGCCACGAAGCTGAGGACGACGACCCCGGCCACCGGCCACGACACCGGCCCCCGCCACCAGCTCGAACGGATCGCCCCACCGGCGACGAGCACCGCCAGCATCAACACGACCGGGACCGCGACGAAGAACAACCACGACAGCGAGACGACCGCCATCGCGAACATCAACCCGACCCACGGCGCGAGCAGCAACGACACCACGACGACGTAGATCGCGCTGCGCCGCGCGGTGACCGCGAGTGGCTCGGGCACGACGTCGCGCGGCCACGCGGCGCGCACGAGCACGGTGAGCAGCACCGACCGGAGCAGCAGCACGAGGAGCAGCTCGAAGGCGAAGCCGAACCAGCTCTCGTGATAGACGACGAGCCACCGGAGGTCGTGAAAGAGGTCGAACGGTGGCGGCGCCGACGCCTGCGTCGCGAGGGCCACGCTCGACGCCGACAGCAGCGACGAGACGAGCAGCGTCTCCCCCACCGCGACCCCGACGCACACCGCGACGAGCCACCGTCGACCGCGCAGCCGGTCGAGTGCGCGCGCCGTCGAGCTACGCGGCGGCATCGCCCCGGAGCTCGGCCAGCACCGCGGCGGCGGTGCGCTTCCCGGAGAAGAGCGCCCCCTGGATCGCGGCGGTGTCACGGTGGTCGCCGCACACGAAGCGACCTGCACCGAGGCGTACGGCACGGCGCGCCGAGAACCCCGGTCGTTGGTCGGGATGCCCGTGCGCGATGCGATACGTACGAAGGTGCTCCCAATCGTCGACCTCGCCGCCGAACCAGTTGCGCATCTGACGACGGACGTCGAGCTCGAGGTCGTCGCGCTCGATGGTGCCGATGACCTGCGTCGCGATCAGGGCGCGACCCGGGGGTGCGTACGTGGGGGCGACGTTGCTCATGACCGCGACGTCGTTCGCGGGCCCGGAACGGTCGGCGTCGAGCATGACCAGGGACTCCGGGCGAGGGGCGCGATCGGCGCCGAAGTACACGCACGCGACCGGACGGGAGCCGGGGTCGGGGAGATCGAGCAGCTGCGCCGCCACCGGGCCGTCGGTCGCCACGACCAGTGCCCGGGCCTGCACCGGTTCGCCCCCGTCGACCTCCGCGGTGGTGCCCGCCAGCGCCACGACCCGGGCGCCGAGCTGCACGACCCCGTCGGGGAGGTCGGCGGCAAGCTGCTCCGGGATCGCGCCCATCCCGGCGGCGGGGACGGCGGCGTCGCCGCCCGCGAGCATGCGCAGCACGACGGCGAAGCGGCGGCTCGACACCTCGAGGCGGGGGTCGAGCTGGATGCCACCGAACAACGGCACGAAGAACTCGTCGATCATGCCGTCGGAGAAGCCGCGCGCGTCCAGCTCCTCGAGCGTCGACCGGTCACGTTCCGGCGGGGACGGCGGGCGCAACAGGTCGGCGGCGGTGCCCCGCTGCACGTCGACGAGGAGGCGGAGCAGCCGAACGCGGTCGAGTGGCGTCCCGATCGGCGCGAAGAGCGTCGAGAACAGGTGCCCGGGCCGGCGGAGCGGATCCGACACGCGGTGGAAGCGCGCCCGACGCGCACGAGCGCGCCGGGTTCGAACCGTTGGAGGCGCAGTCGCGGCACGTCGAGCTGATGGTGCAGCTCGGGGTAACCGGTCAGCGCGACCTGGAAGCCGCGGTCGAGGAGGAAGCCGTCGACGTGATCGGTGCGCACACGCCCGCCGACGCCGTCGGACGCTTCGAGCACCGCGCACTCGACGCCGCGGAAGTGCAACGCCCGGGCGCAGGCGAGCCCGGCGAGCCCGGCACCGACGATGCAGACCTCGACCTGCCGGGTCACCGTCGGCTCCCGGGAGGGCGACGGTCAGGCGGCAGTGGGTTCGTCGACGGGTTCCGGAGTCGCGCCACGCGCAAAGAACTCTATGAACCCGACGAGGATCAGCGCGACGACGAGCACGAAGAGCACCGCGCCGAGGCCGGGCCGGTCCCACAGGATGAGCGCCAGCACCGCGATCCCGGCGACCGCGAGCTCGAGGCCGCGCCGATGGGCCGCAACCCACCGCTCGAACGGGTTGCTCTCGTAGCCGAGGTCCCCCGCCTTCCGCCGGGCGCCCGAGACCCCGGCGGCGGCCAGGGCCCGCGCCTTCACCGCCGGCGCCGACGGCCCCACGAAGTACGCCACCAGTGCGATCACGAGGCCGACCACACCGAGCACGATGAGGCCGTACCGCAGGTTGCGCACGAGGATGTCGAACACCGCCGAGGCGGCGTCCTTCGAGACGTGGGGGCTGGTGGCGGCGTCGAGGTAGAGCGATCGGCCGATCGCCAGGAGCACGAGCGTGAACGCGCACGACGCGGTCAGCACGATGCCGGCCCGGATCGTCGCCCGCCGTCGCGTCGGCACGACGACGGCGGCGGCCACCAGGCAGACGATGGCGAGGAACGGCAGCACCCACGCCAACGTGTCGAGGATCGACAGGTAGCTGCGCGCCTCGGCGAGCCCCTCGGTGTTGATGATGTCGATCGTGGTGGACACGGGCGGGACGTTCACGCTGTTGAGGAAGGTGAGCCCGGCGCCGACGAGCTTGGCCTGCACCTGCTTCACCACGACGCCGAGGTCGAGCTGCACCTGGCCCTTGTCGAGCGTGACCGCGCCATGTGCCTTGCTCGGGTCGTCGGTGAGCAGCGCGACGAGTTGGTTGTGCGCTCGTCGGTTCGCGCCGTCCCACAGCTTCTCGAACTGGCTGGACGCGAGCAGCTTCTCGGTGACGTCGGTCGCGTAGCTCCTCATCGCGGTGGCGATGGGCTCACCGAGGAACTTGGCCCGCTTCGGCAACGCGCTCTCGATGCGTTGGGGCGCGTTCGCCCGCTCGAACAGCGCGTTGACCACCACGGCGGCGACGGTCTGTTGGATGTCCTTGTTGTCGGCGAGCGGCGACACCGTCTCGACGTAGCGATCCGTGTTGGTGAGCTGGTTGTGCGACCAGATCGCGATCGCCGACAGCGGCACGAGGATGAATCCGACGACCAGGAGGACGACCGAGAGGATCCTCTGCCACCGCTTGGCGCGCCTCGGGCCGCCGGAGACCACGTCGGTCCTCCCCGCGGTGTCGGCGGTCTCGATGTGTTCAGGATCGGTCACGCGGCGACGTCCTCCTGCAGACTGCGATAGGCGAACGCGGCGACGAGGTCGGCGGCCCCCTTGAAGATGGACCAGATCCCGATGATCGAGATGAACAGCAGCACCGAGCGGTCGGGGTTCCCGATCGCCCACGCTCCGAGGAAGATGCCGATGAGCCCGGCGATGAACGGCATCCACCATCCGCGCACGTGCGTGTGCGACAACGCCATGACCACGTCGAGGGTCCCGCGGATGAGGAGGTACCAGGCCACGAAGATGGAGATCACGACGAGCGTCGGCTCCGGCCACACCAGCGCGACGATGCCGGCGACGATGGCGAGGGTGCCGCCGATGATGGCCACCCACCGCCAACCACCGGTCAGCACCATGGCGAACGCGTACGACGTGACGCCGCCGAGCCAGAACGCGACCGCGATCAGGATCACACACACGGAGATCGAGACGGGCCGGAGCGACAGGACGATGAATCCGAGCAGCAGCCAGAGGATCCCGGCGACGAGCCACAGCCACCACGAGCTCGCGTACGCCTGTGCGACGGCGCGCTGTTCCTCCGCGGACAACGTGCTGCGCATGCTCATGCCGGTGCTCCCCTCCGTGTACCGGGCTTGCGCGCGTCGCGCCTGCGCATTATGACCGACCCGCGGTCGGCACCAAGCGATGCCGCGGATACCCTCGGCACCGTGCCGTCGTCCGGGGCTCCGACGTTCTTCCCGTACGGGCGTTACCGCCGTCGCATCCGCGTGGTGTCACGGGAACCGGGTGTCGTCGAGGGCGGGCTCGAGGACGATCAGCACTACTTCACCGTCACACTGCACCACGACGACACCAAGGTGCAGTCCGTGACCAGCGGGTCCGTGCGGGCGCCGTGGTCGACGTGCGCGGCCGCGGCGGAGCCGCTGCGGACGCTGGCGGGGATGCCACTGTCCGACCGTTGCCTCGCGGTGACGCACTGGACCGAGTCGGTGCAGCACTGCACGCACCAGCTCGACCTCGCCGGTCTCGCGGTCGCGCACGCCGCCCGGGTCGTCGCCGGAGGTGCGCACACGCGCCAGTACGACGCGGTGGTGCCGTTCGGGTTGCTCGACGGTGAGGAGCACACGATCACGCTCGACCGCGACGGTGAGCGGCGCCTCGAGTGGGTCCTGCAGGGAGGCGCCATCGTCGCTCCGAGCCCGTACGCCGACGCGCCGCGCGGGTTCGCGAAGTGGGCCGACGCCACCCTCGCGCCCGATGACGCCGAGGCGGCGGTGGTGCTCCGGCGCGCCTCCAGCATCGGGATGAGCCGTGGCCTCGATCTCGACCAGTACCCCACCCTGGCCGACATGCCCGGGCTCCGGCCGTTGTGCTTCTCGATGCAGGCGGCGCGGGCGCCGGTCGCCTTCCGCCATCGCGGTCTCATCCGCGACTACGACGACCGGCCCGACGACATGCTCGCCGAGGGCCCGAACGTGTGACGGTCAGGCGAGCGACGGGGGCGTGTCAGTCGAAGGCGCTGATCACCTCGGCACCGAACGCCTCGAGCGTGGCGGGCGGCGCGAAGTCGGCGAACCACACGTAGAAGCGATCGACCCCGCGCTCACGCATGGCGGAGAAGTGGTCGATCATCTCCTGGCGACCACCGACGACGAGGGTCTGGTGGCGGAAGCGCCGGCGGGCGGGCTCCTCGATCGCGGCGCGCTCGACGCCCTCGGGGACGAACGCGAACATCTGCTGCACGGAGACGCGGGCGGCGCCGGCGGACGGTCGCATCGCGTCGAGCCGGTCGAGCTGGTGGATGGGCACGTTCCACCAGTCGGCGTGCGCCGCGACGAGCTCCATCGTGCGCTTGCCGGTGCCGCCGATCACGATCGGGATCTTCGTGAGCGGCGTCGGCACCTGCCGCGCCGCTTCGAGCCGGAAGAACTGTCCGTCGTAGTCGATCGCCTCACCGGACCAGAGCCCGCGCAGGATGTCGAGGGTCTCGGACAGGCGCTGCACCCGCTCGCGCGCGCTGGTGGGGCCCACGCCGTAGGTGGTGAACTCCTCGATCACCGAGCCCCACCCGATACCGAGCTCGAACCGACCCCCGGACGCGTGGTCGAGGGTGACGGCCTCACGCGCCAGCACCGAGGGGTGCCGGAACGCGTCGCACAACACGAGCTGACCCTGGACGAGCCGCTCGGTGTGGGCGAGCAACCAGGCATTCGTCGTGAGCGCTTCGTACATGTCGTGCTGCTCGGCCATCGGCGGCGCGAGGTGGTCCATCCCCGCCATGCCGACGAAGCCGGCCGACTCGGCGGCGCGAGCCTTCTCGACCATCGCGTCGAGACCGAGACGCATCTGGGGGAGGTAGAGGTGGAACTCGGGCGTGCTCACGACCCCGCCTCGACGGCGAGCGCGGTCGCCCGCGCCTTCGCCCAGCGGTAGTCGGGCTTGCCCGCCGGTGTGCGCTGCATCGTGTCGAGCACGTGGATCTCCTTCGGCACCTTGAATCCCGCGACCAGCGTGCGGGCGTGCGCCCGCAACGCGTCGACGTCGGGCTCGCGGCCCTCGCGCCAGACGACCAGCGCGGCCACGCGCTCGCCGAACCGCTCGTCCGGCACACCGACCACCACCGCGTCGAACACCTCGGGGTGCGTCTTCAGCGCCGCCTCCACCTCCTCGGGGTACACCTTCTCGCCCCCGGTGTTCACGACCTGGCTGCCCCGCCCGAAGACGGTGATCTCCCCGTCGGCCTCCACCGTGGCGAGGTCGCCGGGCACGACCCAGCGCTTGCCGTCGGGGTCCACCAGGAACGTGGTCACGGTCTTGGCGTCGTCCTTGTGGTAGCCGAGCGGGATGTGCCCCGAGCGGGCCAGCAGGCCGACCACCCCGGAGCCGGGCGGGACCGGGCGCAGGGCGTCGTCGAGCACGGTGGTGCCCGGACCGACCGCGAACCTGGTCGCGACCCCGCTGCTCGTCCCGTTGAAGCCGGTCTCCGACGCGCCGAAGCTGTCGGCGATCCGGACGTGCGGGAGGTGCTGTTCCAGCTGCTCGCGCACCCCCTGCGAGAGCATCGCGCCGCCGCTCCCGATGAGGGCCAGGCCCGAGAGGTCGTAGCGGGCGGGGTCGGCGGCGTAGGTCTCCACCAGCGGACGCGCCATGGCGTCGCCGATGAGCGAGATGCCGATCACGTGCTCCTGCTCGGTGATGCGCAGGATCGCATCGGCGTCGAACCCCCGACCGCACCAGAGCACGACGGTGCCCGCGGTGGTGAGCAACGACCACAGGCTCCACTGGGCCCCACCGTGCATCAAGGGTGCCAGCGCGAACGACACCGAGCCTGGTTGCTCGGCGTACTGCGCGAGGTCCTCGGGTGAGTCGAGCGGCGCGTTGCCGCGTGCACCGCTCATCGCGCCGAGGTAGATGTCCTCGCTCCTCCACTTCACGCCCTTGGGCATGCCGGTGGTGCCGCCGGTGTAGAGCACGTAGAGATCGTCGCTGCTGCGCGGCGCGAAGTCGCGTGCGGGGTCGGCGGCGGCGAGCGCGTCCTCGTACGAGACCACGTCGAGCCCGGCGAGCGAGCCGTCGGGCTCGGTGCCGTCCTCGATGACGACGAACACGTCGAGTTGCGGCAGCTCGGGCGCGACCTTCCCCACCAGCGGCGAGAACTCGCGCTCGAAGATGAGCCCGCGGAGGTCGGCGTTGTCGAACAGGTACGCGAGCTCGGCTTCGACGTAGCGGTAGTTGACGTTGATCGGCACCGCGCGGGCCTTGTAACAGGCGATCATCGCCTCGGCCCACTCGGCGCGGTTCCACGAGTAGATCCCCACCCAGTCGCCGGGCTCGATGCCGCGGGCGATCAGGTGGTGGGCCAACCGGTTGGCGCGCGCCTCCAGCTCGGCGTAGGTGCGGCGCTCGTCGCCGGCGACCAGCGCCAGCCGCGCCGGAGCGGCGTCGACGACGACTTCGAACAGGTCGGCGAGGTTGAGGGTCCGCTCGGTGCGCTCGGCCATGGCGCCACAACGTAACCGAGCGGATGGCGCGCCTCCCGGGGTCAGTCGGGCTCGCCCGGCGGCTGCCCGGCGTCGATGTCGCGCACCTCCTGGTAGCCCAGCTGGCCGTCGTGCCGGCACCGCCCGTCGAACGGCGCGAGCACGAACGCCACGTGGTCACCGGCATCGAGGCGCGCCTCGATGGTGCCCGCGAACCAGTCGCACTCCTCGATCACGGGCACGCCGCCCGGTCCGGGGCGCCACGGCCATTCGGACAGCTTGGCGGGATCGTCCTTCTCGCTGGTGCCGCCGAAGTGCTCGGCGAGCTCGTGCTGGTCGGGGCGGATCGGGTGCACGACGAGCACGGTGGCCCGCGTCGCGATCTCATAGGTCCGGTTCATCTTCGAGAGGAACGCGGCGAAGCGCGGCGGCTCGATGCTGCACTGCGTGGTGAAGCCCACGAGGCAGGCGTCGGCGTCGCCGTCGGCCGCCGCGGCCACGACGAACATCGGGTACTCGAGGTCGCCGACGATGCAGTCGAACGCCCGGGCGGCGCCGTTGTCGGTCACCCGCCGCAGCTACCCGGTCCGGCGGTACCGGAAACTCAGGCCAGCTCGACGAGGTCGAGCATGTCGTCGTCGAAGTAGTCGAGCGTGGCGTCGGGCATCAGCAGCGCGCGATCGGGCGCGAGCGAACGGACGAACTCCTCGTCGTGGCTCACCACGACCATCGTGCCCGGCCAGGCGGCCAGGGCCTCACCGGTGGCCGCCCGCGACGCAGGATCGAGGTTGTTGGTGGGCTCGTCCAGGAGCAGCACGTTGTGGCGCCCGGCAACGAGCTGCGCGAGCGCGAGCTTGGTCTTCTCGCCCCCCGACAGCGTGGCTGCATCCTGGAACACCTTGTCGCCGCTCAGCCCGAACATGCCGAGCAGGTTGCGCAGCGCGCCGTCGCCGACCGTCGACGCGTCGCGCATGTGGTCGAGGAGGGTGCGGCCCTCGACGATCCCTTCGTGCTCCTGCGCGTAGTAGCCCACCGCCACGTGGAGCCCCAGCTCGACCGTGCCGAGATCGGGCGCCAGCTGCCCGGCCAGCACCTTGAGCAACGTGGTCTTGCCCGCGCCGTTGAGTCCCATGACCAGGAGGCGCTCGCCGCGACCGACGTCGAACGACACGTCGGCGAACACGTCGAGCGGGCCGAACGACTTCCAGAGCTCGGTGGCGGTGAGCACCGTACGACCCGCGGTCGGCGGCGCGGGGAACCGCACCGCGTTGGCCCGCTTCCGCGCGCGGTCCCGCGACGCGCTCGGCTTCGAGCCGGGCGACCCTGCCGTCGAAGTTGCGCGCCACTCGTGCCCGCTTGGCCGACTGGCCCCGCATCGCGTCGGCGCGCGCGCTTGAGGCGGGCGATCTCCTTGCTCTGCCTGGCTGCGATCGCGGTCTGGCGCTCCTCGTCGCGGTCGCGCGCCGCGAGGTACTGGGAGTACGTGCCCTTGTACTCGACCAGCGTGCCGGTGCCCTCCTCCGACTCGCGGTCGATGTGGACGACGCGCGTGATCGCCTCGTCGAGCAGGTCGAGGTCGTGGCTGACGACGAGCAGCCCGCCGCGGTACGCGCGCAGGAACTTGAGCAGCCAGGTGCGGGCGTCGGCGTCGAGGTGGTTGGTCGGCTCGTCGAGGAGGAGCAGGTCACTGCCGCCGAAGAGGATGCGCACGAGCTCGACGCGTCGCCGCTCACCGCCGGAGAGGGCACCGAGGGTGACGTCGAGCCGGTCCTCGCGCAGGCCGACGCCCGCCGCGAGCTTGCGCACCTCCGCCTCGGCTGCGTACCCACCGGCCGACTCGAACTGCTCCTGCGCGGCCCCGAAGCGCTCGATGTTGCGGCTCGAGGGATTCTCGTCCATCGCCACCCGCAACTTCTCGAGCCGCGCCTGGAGCTCGTCGAGCCCGCGCCCGGAGAGCACGTGGGCCATGACCGTCGTGTCGTCGGGCACCGCGTCGCCACGGGGGTCCTGGGAGAGGTACCCGGTGGCGCCGCCACGGCGGACGACCCCGGCCCGGGGCGACGCGGCGCCGCCGAGCACCCGCAGGAGCGTGGTCTTCCCGGCGCCGTTGCGACCCACCAGGCCGACCTTGTCGCCCGGTCGCACCTGCAGGGACGCACGGTCGACGATCCGCTTGCCCCCGACCTCGACCACCAGGTCCTGCACGGTCAACACGGGGGAGCTCCAGGGAATTGCGGACGGGGAGGGACCATTGTCGCGCGCGGGCCCCTTCCCCAGGCCCGTAGCCTGACGTGATGCCGATGGAGCCCGACGCGTCCTCGCCGAAGCCGCAGTGGCGGGGTCGGATCCACCTGGCCGCCTTCGTGGTGTCGATCCCGGCCGGGCTGGCGCTGGTGCTCTGGAGCCAGGGCGTGTCGGCCCACGTGGCCGCCGGGCTCTTCGCCCTGTCGCTCGCCGGCCTGTTCGGCACCAGCGCCACGTACCACACCGGCAACTGGGCGCCGCGGGCGCGGGCGCGCCTGCAGCGCATGGACCACGCGATGATCTTCGTGCTCATCGCGGGCTCCTACACGCCGCTCACGCTCCTCGCGCTGCAACCGGCGTGGGGCATCGCGTTGCTGGCGGTGGTCTGGACCGTGGCGGTGGTCGGGGTGACGCTCGCCCTGGCCCGGTTCGGGGCGCTGCGCCGGGCCGGCGGGTACCTCTACATCGGCATGGGCTGGATCGTGGTGATCGCGCTCCCGGCGGTCGTGCGGTCGCTCGACACCCAGGAGCTCCTGCTGCTCTTCGCCGGCGGGATCCTCTACACCCTGGGGGCGATCGGGCTGCGCCTGCAGCGCCCCAACCCGCGGCCGCTGGTGTTCGGGTACCACGAGGTGTGGCACGCGATGACCGTCGCCGCCGCGGCCTGCCACTTCATCCTGGTGGCGATGCTCGTCCGCGCCTGATCGCTGCGTGCAGGCGACGCCCGAGTCTGCAATCCTCGTGGCCCGAAATGTGCAGAGGACCTGCTGGGCGGGTATCCCGCACGGCGATGGCGCGAATGCCCTCCATGGGACGCGCCCGACGAGAGCGGGTGATCATGAGCGTTGCGGATCTCCTGTCCGACGTGCTCGGCGACGAGGTGCCGGTCGCGTTCCGGGCCTACGACGGGTCGAGCTTCGGGCCGTCCGATGCCCGCACGACCATCGTGGTGCGCTCCCCGGACGCGCTCCGCCGCATCGTCACCGCCCCCGACGAGTTGGGGTTCGGGCGCGCCTACGTCGCCGGTGAGCTCGAGGTCGACGGCGACATCTTCGACGTGATGGCCGTCGCCGAGTACATCGAGGAGCTGCGGCTCGGCCCCCGACAGGTCGTGGCTGCCGCCAAGCTCGTCGGGTGGAAGGGCCTGAAGCCGCTCCCGCCGCCGCCCGAGGAGGCGCGGATGCAGGGCCGGCGCCACTCGCGCCAGCGCGACGCCGCCGCCATCGCGCACCACTACGACCTCTCCAACGACTTCTACCGGATGGTGCTCGGGCCGTCGCTCACGTACTCCTGCGCGGTGTGGGACGACGACACCACCACGTTGGAGGATGCCCAGGCGAACAAGCACGAGCTCATCTGCCGCAAGCTCGACCTCCAGCCCGGCATGCGGCTCCTCGACGTCGGCTGTGGGTGGGGCGGCATGCTGCTGCACGCGGCCGAGCACCACGGCGTGGACGCGGTGGGCGTCACGCTGTCCCGTCCGCAGGCCGAGCTGGCCCGCAAGCGGGCCGCCGAGCGCGGCCTGGGCGACCGCATCGAGGTGCGCTTCGCCGACTTCCGTGACGTGGACGACGGGCCGTACGACGCCATCAGCTCGATCGGCATGTTCGAGCACGTCGGCCTGTCGGAGCTCGACGCCTACTTCACCCGCTGCCGCGGCCTGTTGCGGCCGCAGGGCCGTCTCCTCAACCACGGCATCAGCCGTCCCCATCACGCGGGGAAGATGCATCACCACCGCTGGGCGCCGGGGAGGCTGGATCGCAACTTCACCGAGCGCTACGTGTTCCCTGATGGCGAGCTGCACGAGATCGGCAACGTGGTGTCCGCCATCCAGCGCGCCGGGTTCGAGGCCCGGCACATGGAGAGCCTGCGCGAGCACTACGCGCTCACCCTGCGGTGCTGGGTCCGCAACCTCGAGGACCACTGGGACGACGCGGTGGCGGAGGTCGGGCCCGGCCGCGCGCGTGTCTGGCGGCTCTACATGGCGGCGGCCGCGGTGGGCTTCGAGCACGACGACAACCAGGTGCACCAGGTGCTCGCCACCGCGACGACCGGCGGCGACAGCGGCATGCCCCGCCGGCCCCGGTTCACCTGACCCCGCTTCGCCCGGACCCCGGGCGCGTTAATGTCCGGTGCTTAACGCCGGCCCGGAGGTCCGCCCGTGAAGTTCGCGCTCTTCTACGAGATCCCGGTCGCCCGGCCGTGGACGCCCGGCAAGGAGCACCAGGCGTACAAGGACACCATCGAGCAGGCGGTGCTCGGTGACCAGATGGGCTTCCACGCCTTCTGGACGGTGGAGCACCACTTCCTCGAGGAGTACTCGCACTGCTCCAACCCCGAGGTCCTCTACGGCGCGGTCGCGGCCCTCACCAAGAACATCCGCATCGGGTACGGCGTGCGCCTCCTCCCCAAGCCGTACAACCACCCGATCCGCACCGCGGAGTCGGTGGCGGTGCTCGACCTCGTCTCCGACGGCCGGGTCGACTTCGGGACCGGACGCTCGTCGACGCGCGCGGAGCTGGAGGGCTTCGACGTCGATCCCGACGAGACGCGCCTCATGTGGCGCGAGGCCCTGGGCCACATCGTCGGCGCGTGGACCGAGGACGAGTACCAGGCGCAGGGCGAGTACTGGCAGATGGGCGCGCCCCGCCGGGTGCTGCCGAAGCCGCTGCAGCAGCCGCACCCGCCGATCTTCGGTGCCACCAGCAGCCTCCCCGGCCACGAGGAGATCGGCCAGCGCGGCATCGGGCTCTGCTCGTTCACCGTCGGCCTGCCGCCCGAGCAGCTGGCCGAGAACATCGCGATGTACCGCAAGGGTCTCGCGGCGTGCGACCAGCCGGCGGGCAAGTTCGTCAACGAGACCGCGGCCACCTTCACGATGGTCCTCTGCGCGCCCACCAACGAAGAAGCCACCGAGGTCGCGCGCGAGTCGTTCGAGTGGTACCCGAAGCACGGCGGCGGCCTCATCGCGTCGGTCGCCGAGTGGCAGGAGGAGCGCGGCATCACCGGCGGCCAGCTCGGCACGTACCAGTACACGGGTGAAGCGCTGAAGCACAAGCGAGAGGGCGCGATGGGTCAGCTCACCATCGACTACCTGCGCGACTCCGGCTCCGCGGTGATGGGCGACCCGGACGCGTGCATCGCGGCCGCCAAGCGCTACGAGGCGGTCGGGTGCGACCTGCTGCTGTGCCTGGTGAACCCGTACAAGATCCCGCACGAGAAGGTCATGCAGACCATCGAGCTGATGGGCAAGCACGTGCTGCCGGAGTTCGAGTGACAGGCGGCCGGATCGACGGGAAGGTCGCGCTGGTCACCGGCGCGGCGTCGGGGCTCGGCCTCGCCACCGCCGACCGCTTCGCCAAGGAAGGCGCGGTCGTGGTGGGCGCCGATGTCACCGCGGCTGACGGCGTGCGCATGCTCGACGTGCGCGACGAAGCGGCCATCGCCGCGCTCGTCGACTCGATCGTCGCCGACCACGGCCGGCTCGACGTCGTGGTCAACTACGCGGGCGTCGCCGGCGGCGGTCCCGTGCACCTGGTCGACAGCGCCGAGTGGGACCGCGTGCTCGAGGTGAACCTCAAGGGCACGTTCCTCGTCAACAAGCACGCGCTGCGACCGATGCTCGAACAGCGGTCGGGCAGCATCATCAACATCGCCAGCGTCGAGGGCCTCCAGGGCACCGAAGGCGGGAGCTCGTACAACGCGTCGAAGGCGGGCGTGGTGATGCTCACCAAGAACATGGCCATCGACTACGGGCGGGCCGGGATCCGGGTGAACGCGATCTGCCCCGGCTTCATCGACACACCCATGTTCCGCGCGGTCATGGGCAGCGACCACATGGCCCGGTTCCGCGATCAGTACCGCGACGACCACATGCTGGGCCGGTTCGGTCGTCCTGACGAGATCGCCGCCGCCGCGCTGTTCCTCGCGTCCGATGACGCATCGTTCGTCACCGGCGTCGCGTTGCCCGTCGACGGCGGGTACCTCGCCGGTACCCGCACCGGGCTCTCTGACCTGATGGGAATCGGCTGACCGGGAGGTCGTCATGGCCAACATGCGCTTCAACCACATGGAGCTCTCGTTCGCGAAGGGAACGCTCACGCAGCCATTCCGCGACGAGGTCGACTCCTTCTTCTGCGACGTGCTCGGCTGGCGCTCCCTCGACACCGAGGTCGTGGGCCAGCTCTGCCACCTCCTCCTTCCCGACGACGGCCAGTTCATCCTCCTGGCCGAGGGCAAGGAGCCGATCTCGTCGCCCGGCTACGACCACCTCGGTCTCCTGATGGAGACGCGGGAGGAGGTCGACGCGGTGCTCGAGGAGTGCCAGCGCTTCGCCGAGAAGGACGACCGGCTGCGGCTCAAGGTCTACGACGACCTGGTCTCACCTACAGTGACCACACACGCCTTCTACGTGAAGTACCTGTTGCCGATCTGGTTCGACGTCCAGTGCATCGAGCGCACCAGCGGGCCCGCACCGGAGCGGCGCTGGCAGTACGTCTGAGACGACCTCGAGGGGGTAGCCGCACATGAGCGAGACCGAGGATCTGTTCCTTCCCGAACCGCTCCCGAAGGAGCTGAAGTACACGGTGATCTCGGTCGACGACCACGTCGTCGAACCGCCGCACACCTTCGAGGGTCGGCTCCCGAAGCACCTCCAGGACCGCGCCCCTCGAGTCGCGGATCGCGATGGTCTCCAGATCTGGGAGTTCGAGAACCAGAAGTTCACGCAGGTCGGCATGAACGCGATCGCCGGCCGCAAGCCCACCCAGAAGAAGGAGCCGTTCCGCTTCGACCAGATGCGGCCGAGCTGTTACGACGTCGACGCACGTGTCCGCGACATGGACATCAACGGCGTGTGGGCGGCGGTGAACTTCCCGTCGATGGTCACCGGGTTCTGCGGCCGCGTCTTCTTCAACGCCGAGGATCCCGAGCTGGGCCAGGCGTGCATCCGCGCGTGGAACGACTGGCTCTACGAGGAGTGGTACCTCGCGCACCCCACGCGCATCGTCCCGCTCGGCATCGCGTTCCTCAGCGACCCTGACACCGCGGTGGCAGAGATCCACCGCAACGCCGAGCGCGGCTTCACCGGCATCTCCATGCCCGAGCGACCGCACGCGATCGGGTTGCCCGACCTGTGGCAACGCGACCACTGGGACCCGATCATCCAGGCCTGCGTCGACACCGACACCGTCGTGTCGCTGCACGTCGGGAGCTCGGGCTCGGTCATGGGACCGCCCGACGCACCCGGGCTGCAGATCGGCGCCACGCTCTTCGGGCAGCTCTCGCTGCACGCGGCGGCGGAGTGGCTGTGGTCGGAGTACCCGGTGAAGCACCCGACGCTCAAGATCGCGATGAGCGAGGGCGGCATCGGCTGGGTCGCGATGCTGCTCGACCGGCTCGACAACATCATCGACCGCTCGGGCTACGGCGCCGGGTGGGACGAGCGCCCCGCCGACGTCCTGCAGCGCAACTTCTGGTTCTGCACGATCGACGACCCGTCGACCATCGACACGCGCTACCGCATCGGCGTCGAGAACATCATGGTGGAGACCGACTTCCCGCACGGCGACGGCACGTGGCCCGACACCCAGCTGGTGATCGAGAAGCTGTGGGGGCACATCCCCGACGACGAGCTGCGCATGATGTGCTGCGAGAACGCAGCCAAGCTGTACCGGCACCCTCTGCCGGACGTCGTCCTCCCACGCTGACCTGCCGCATTCCGTGACCGGGCGGCGCCGGTCTGCGAAGCTACGCCGGGTATGACCGCCGCCACCGAGGCTCCGCCCGCCGACGCCCCGCGCCCGTCGCGCGTCGCCACGTGGCGCTCGCACTCGTTCGGCCCGGCGTCGGAGCAGCCGTACCGCCGGCGCACCAGCGACTGGATCCGCCTGGTGATCGGCGTCGGCATCCTGGTCTTCGCCATCTGGCACCAGGACGACCCCGGGGCGTTCGAGCAGAACCTGTTCACGACGCTGAACGGCCTGCCGAACCAGCTCGAGTCGTTCTTCCGTCTCTTGTACGCGCTCGGCGCGTTGTGGTCGCTCGGACTGGTGGTCGTGGCTGCGCTGGTGGCCCGCCGCTGGCGGCTCGCCCGCGACATGGCCATCGGCGGCGTGCTGGCGTGGGTGGTCGGTCGGGCGATCGGCGCGATGGTCGTGGAGAACGCGAGCCTGAAGCAGACGCTGGACGTCGTGACCCGTGTCGGGAACGACTCGGCGGCGTTCCCGGCCGTGCGCCTGGCGGTGATCGTCGCCGTGATCTCGGTCGCGTCTCCCTACCTGACCCGCCCGGTGCGGCGTCTGGGGCAGCTGCTCGTGCTGCTCATCGCGATCGCGTCGCTCTATCTCGGCACCACGCTGCCCGACGGCGCGCTCGCCGCGGTCGCGCTCGGGTGGGCGCTCGCGGCATTCGTGCACCTCGCCTTCGGGTCGCCGGGTGGGCGACCCACGACCAGGCAGGTGGCGGCGACGCTCGGCGAGCTCGGAGTGGACGCCAACGACGTGCACCTCCTGCCGAAGCAACCGAGCACGGGGACCGCGATGTCGGCCCGCGACGCGACCGGCGAGCTCATGGTGCGGGTCCTCGGTCGCGACGAGGCCGACGCCCAGCTCATGTCGAAGTTCTGGCGCGCGCTGGCGTACAAGGACGGCGGTCCCACGCTGCACACCACCCGGCTCGAGGACGTCGAGGCGCAGGCCTACGCGCTGCTCCTGGCCGAGCGCGCCGACGTCACCGTGCCGCCGGTGGTCGTCGCCGGCACCGCCGGGCCGGGCGCCGCGCTCATCGCCAGCCGCCCACTCCCGGGCGTCCACCTGTGCGACACGGATCCGGCGGACGTCAGCGACGCGATGCTCACCGACCTGTGGCAGCAGGTCTCGTCGCTGCACGCGGCGCGGGTCGCGCACGGCCGGCTCAACGACAACCACGTCGTCGTCGACGGCACCACGGTCGGCATCGACGGCTTCGAGCTCGCGACCGGTGCCGCGGCGCCGGGACGGCGGGCTGCCGACGTCGCCGAGCTGCTCGTGAGCACGGCATTGGTCGTCGGCGACGACCGCGCCGTCGCCGCCGCCCGCGCCGGCATGGGTGACGACGCGGTCATCGAAGCGCTGCCCTACGTGCAACCCGCGGCGCTCAGCCGGGAGATGCGGACCGACCGCCGCCACCGCAAGGAACGCTCGAAGCAGGTGGCCGACGTCCGGGAGGCCGCCGCGTCGGCGACCGGGTGCGACCTCCCTCCGCTCCAGGAGCTCCACCGCGTCAGCGGCACCAACCTCATGATGGCGGTCGGCACGCTCATCGCGATCTTCGCCCTGCTGAGCCAGGTCGGCAGCCCGCAGGAGCTGTGGGACACGATCACGAGCGCCGACATCGGCTGGCTGATCGTGGCGATGATCATCTCGCTCCTCACCAACTTCGCCACCGCCATCGCCCTGATGGGCACGGTGCCCATCAACCTGCCGCTCATCCGGACCGCCGAGCTGCAGCTCTCGATGTCGTTCTCGAACCTGGCCGTCCCGGCGGTGGGCGGCATGGCCGCGCAGATCCGGTTCCTGCAGAAGCAGGGCGTCGACCTCGCCTCCGCGGTCGCGTCCGGTGGGTTGCTGATCAACGTGGGCAACATCGTCGCCCAGGTCCTGCTGCTCGGTGTCGCGCTCCTGCTCGCGCCGACGAAGATCCACGTCGCACCCATCGACACGCAGAAGCTCCTGACGTTCGTCCTCCTGGTCATCGTCGTGCTCGTCCTCGTCGTCGGTCTCGTCCTCGGCATCCCGAAGCTCCGGAAGGTGGTGATGCCGCCCACCAAGGCGGCGGCCACGACGCTCTGGGAAGCGGTGCGCTCGCCGCGCCGGGTCGCCCTGCTGCTCGGCGGGAACGCGATCAACGCGCTCGATGTACGCCGCGGTCTATTGGGCGTGCATCGAGGCGTTCGGTGGCTCGATCAACTTCTGGACGCTGCTCTCGCTCAACATCATCATCTCGACGTTGGCGTCGCTGGTACCCATTCCCGGGGGCAACACCGCGGTGTCGTCGGTGGGGATGTCGGGTGCGCTGGCGGCGGTGGGTGTGCCCACGGAGATCGCGGTCGCGGCGGTGCTCGCCGACCAGCTCGTCGCCAGCTTCCTGCCCGCGGTCCCGGGCTGGTGGGCGACGAACAACCTCCTGCACGACGACTACCTGTGATCGCATGAGCGAGCGCCGGTGGCCCCGGCGCTCGGCGGAGCCCGCGCCGGACGGATCTCGGACTCTCCTGAATCGTTGACGAGCGCCGACGCGCGGTGGAGCGGTTCCCGGAGCACCACCAGCCGGCGGACCGGCCGCTTCGGGTGAATTGGGCTACGCTCCCGCCATCCTGCAGAGGGGGGCCTCAGTGCAGACTCTCGATCGCGACCAGCAGGCCACGCTGGTCCAGCTCGACCCGAGTCCCGTCCGCACCGAACCTGCGCCGCACCCCCGAGGCCGCACGATCGCGGTCGCGTGGGTGCTGCGGTGGTCGATGGCGGTGCTGCTGCTCGGCGCGGCCGGCATCCACTTCGCGGCGATGGGCGAGCACGCCGGAGTGTCGTGGACGCACGGTCTCTTCTTCGGGCTCACTGCATGGGCTCAGGTCATGCTCGCCGCGCTCCTCGTGCTCGGACCGGCGCGGCGTTCCATCCAGGTGATGATCGTGTTCAACTTCGCGGTGATCCTGGTGTGGATCGTGTCGCGCACCGTGGGCATCGCGATCGGCACCGACGGGACACCGGAGTCGATCGGGTTCGCCGACGCGCTGTGTGCCGCGTTCGAGGCCCTCGCCATCGGGCTCGGGCTGCTCGTCATCTGCGGCGGGATCGCCCGCAAGCGGATCCGCCTGTCCGCGGGTTGGGCCATCGCGGGCGTGATCGCGATCGTGGTCGCGGCGCTCTCCAGCTTCGGCTTCAGCCCCGCGATCGCCGACGGCAGCGGCGGCGGGCACACCCACGGAGCGACTCCCGCCATCGCCGCGCCCGCGGCCGGCAGCGCCGCGCCGGCGGCGCACGTCCACGACCACGGCTCGACCACACCGACGGACCTGAACGGCCACCCGATCGAGGGAGTGAAGGCGCAGGACATCGCGGCCGAGAGCCAGCCCGACGTCCCGCTCGACGCCGCGACGCGCGCCACGCTGCAGCAGCAGCTCGTGGTCGCGCGCGCGACGGCGATGCGCTACCCGACCGTCGCCAGCGCGGTGGCCGCCGGCTACCACGTCATCGGCGGGTTCGGTCCCGGCAGTGGCGCCCACTACCTCGGCGGCTTCGCCGGAATCTTCGGCGGGGGCTTCGATCCCAGCCGGCCACTGGCGCTGATCTACGACGGCACCAGCCCCACCTCCCAGATGGTGGGTCTCATGTACTACGGCATCGGCAACACCGCACCCGAAGGATTCGCGGGCCCGAACGACCACTGGCACCGTCACAGCAACATCTGCACGAGGGGGGCCGAGGTCCTCTCCCCGCCGGACTCCGACGTGACCCAGGAGCAGTGCCGGTCGCTTGGCGGGTTCTTCATGCAGATCACCGGCTGGATGGTGCACGCATGGGTCGTGCCCGGGTGGGAGAGCCCTCAGGGCGTCTTCTCCCACGAGAACCCGAACCTGCGCTGCGCCGACGGCACCTTCAACACCGACAAGATCGGCCGCTGCCAGGGTTCGTGACCAAGGTTGCCGGGTCAGGCGCCCGCCGGAGGGGTCAGGCGGTCCGGCGGAGCCGAGCGGAGTCGCCGGGGAGCTCGATCAGCTCCGCCCCGGTGCCGGTCGCGGGGTTCGCGACGTGCCGGGTCGACAGCAGCACCACCCCCACGAGCGCGGTGAGTGCGGCGAAGAACGCGAAGGTCACGGCGCCGAGCCCGAACTCGTCGGCGGCGACGCCGGCGACGACCACGGGCACGCTCAAGCCGAGATAGCAGGCGGTGAAGTAGGCGGACGTGACCGCGGCACGCGAGTGCGCGGGCGCGACGTGCTGGACGGTCGCCATCGCGTTCATCTGGGTGACACCGGTGCCGAGGCCGGCGATCAGTGCGCCCGCGACGGCCAGGAGCAGCGAGTCGACGAGGGTCGACGACGCCATGACGCCCATGCCGACGACGACCCCGGCCAGCGCGACGCGCATGGCGCCCGGGCTTCGGTACCGGCGGAGCGCCAGCTGCGCGACACCGTTCATGCCGACGACCACCGCCGCGAACAGCCCGGCCACGACGGGCTCCGTGACGTGGACGTGAAGCTCCTCGTGCAGGTACGAGGGCGAGAGGCCGAACACCCAGCCGACGACCATGAAGCTCGCGGCGCCGGCAGCCGCGGCGGCGATGAACGGGGCGCGCCCGATCCCGGCGGGGACGTGGAGCGCACGCGACCGCGGCATGGTCCGCGGCGTCACGGGCCGGGGCTCGGGGATGCGGACGAGCAACCCGGCCAAGACCGACGCCAGCACGATGTCGACCACGTAGGGCGACACGGTGGGCCACGAGACGGCCGAGGCCAACGCTCCGCTGACAAGGGGGCCGAGGGTGAGACCGGCGGCCATCGCGACGGATCCGGCCAACGCCGCCCCCGCGCTGTCCTGAGCGGGATGGAGCTCCCGGATGGCGGCGGCCACGCACGCCATCACCATTCCCGCCCCGATCCCGTAGATGATCTCGCCCGCGAACAGCCAGGCCACCCCTCGGGCCAGCGCGAAGGCGACGGAGCTGAGGACCGTGGAGGCGATCCCGGCCACGAGCAGCGGACGGCGGCCGACGCGGTCGGCCACCGGTCCCAGCAGCACCAACGTCGGCAACAGGACCAGGACGTAGACGCCGAAGAGCAGCGTGACCGTCCCCGGGCCGAAGCCGTAGCGATCCTCGTAGATCGGGAAGAGCGGGGTCGGGAAGTTGCTGCCCGCGAAGAGCAGCACCTGGGCGGCGACCACGAGCCAGAAGCTCGTGCGCCGCGACCAGCGTTCTCGGCCGACGAATGCCATGACGAGATCCCTCCACGGGCCGAATGGTCCAGGGATCGTCCGTTGGCGCGCTTGCAGGACACCGGCGAGGTGCTTGCAGGAGGGTGGACCGGTGATGAGAAGCTGCCGGCATGGAGCCACGTGAGGTCGCCGACCGCTACACCACCATCGCCGAAGGCCTGAACGCCCGGGTCGCCGGGTGCGCCGCCACCGACTGGGCTGCGTCGACGCCGTGTCCCGAGTGGACGGTGCGCGACATCCTGGAGCACGTGGTCGGCGTGCACCGCGTCGCCCTGGCGCTGCTCGACGAGGCGGCCGCGGAGCCGGACGCCGGCGAGGACGCGGCTGGCGCCTGGACGACCGTCACCACGGCCATGCGCCAGGTCCTGCGCGACCCGGAACGGGCGACCCGCATCGTCAGCCCGCGCTTCGGCGACATGCCGTTCGAGGACCTGGTGAGCCGCATGGTGTGCAGCGACACCCTGGTCCACACCTGGGACCTCGCCCGGGCCACAGGTCAGGACGAGCACCTCGACGAACACGCGGTGGCGGTGGCGTGGACCTGGATGCAGCCGGCCGGCGAGACCCTGCGCGCGTCGGGCGCGTTCGGCCCCGCGGTCGAACCGCCGGACGGCGCCGACACCCAGACGAAGCTGCTCTGCTTCCTGGGCCGCGCCGTCTGACCGCCGACCGCACCGCGGTCCGCGGTCAGGAGGGCGTCGCGGGTGCCGCGCCCGCGGGCACCTGGTGCGGGTGCCGCCGGCGGAACACGTACGCCGCGACGCCGCCGAGTGGGATGGGGAGCCAGAAGGTGAGCATCCGGTAGACCAGCGTCGCCACCAGCGCGTCGCCGGTGGAGATGCCGGCGACGGCCAGCGTCGCGGCCAAGCCGGCCTCGACGAAGCCGAGGCCGCCCGGCGTGAACGGCAGCAGGCCGAGCACCGACGCCACCACGAAGGCCAGCAGCACCAACGCGGGGTTCGGGTTCGCCGACAGCCCGCACAGCGTGCAGACGAGCACGCCGTACTCGAACAACCAGCGCGCCAGCGACGCACCCAGGGCGACCTCCCACCGGGGTCCGATCTCCCTCCGGATGCGATCGCGGCTCTCGAGCAGCCGCGCCCCGAGCGTGCGATCCATCGACGCGCCGCGCTTCAACTTGCAGCGCACCCACGCGATGACCCGGCCGAGGAACAGCAGCGGGCGATCGGCGACGAACAGCGCGATGCCGATCGCGACCATGAGCAGGAACACGGGGATGCCGATCCAGAACGCCTGCAGCAGGCCGTCGGGGACCTGGGTGCCGAAGAGCACGAACGGCAGTGCGAAGACGGGGAGGGCGACGATGGCCGCGGTGCTCAGCACCGATTGCACGGTGAGCGCAGTCGCCGCATACGCGACGCCGAAGCCGGCATCGGCGAGCATGTTCGCCTGCAACGCGGTGCCGGTCGCGCCACCGCCGGGCGTGATGCGGTTGAACGCGTTCCCCGCCAGCTGGGTGGTGACCACCGAGAACCAGTCGCGCGTGCCGAGCGCGATCGCCTGCACCAGCCAGACGCAGGCGAAGCTGCCGAGCGCGCACAGCACCGCGGGCAGGAGCCAGATGGGCTCGACGTCGCCGAGGCGGTCGTAGGCCGAGAACACCTCCGCGATGCTCGGCGCGAACAGGTAGATGCAGATGGCGCTGATGGCCAGGAACGCCACCCGCCCGACCGACCACCGGGGGTGCTCGTGGCGCAGGTGCCCGTGGTGCTCCTCGTGCGCCGCGGGCGCTTCCTGGCGTCGGGGGTCGGACGGGGGCACGCTCGCCTCCTGCGCGTGGTCGTGGGCGTCGGGACCGACGTCAAGCATCGTCGATCACTTCCACGTGCGACTCCTCCACCGCGGCGACCTCGTGCGGATAGTGACGAGCGGCGATCATGAGGAAGATCGAGCTCGCACCGAGCAACGGCAGTAGCAGAAGGAACGTGAGCCGCAGCCCTTCGGCGCCACCGCCGCCCAGCTCACTCGAGAGTAGGCCGAACAGCAGCGGTGCCGCGGCTTGCGCGGCGACCCGGGCGATCATGCGGGCACTCTCGGCGCGGCCCCGCAGCTGCGGGTGCACGACGTCGAGGCGCGCCGCCTCGAGCGGCGCGATGGGCGCGGTCAGCAATGCACCCGACACCACGAGGAACGGCAGGGCCACGGCGAGCGACGACACCACGAACACCGGCACCAACGTGATCGCGGCCGCGAGGTAGCTCCAGACGCCGATGTTGATCCGGCCTGTGAGCACGCCCCGTTCGATCAGCAGATCGCCGCCGCGCCCGCCCGCGAGCACACCGACGAAACCACCCACGCCGACGAGCGGGATGAGGATCGACGCCGTCGAGGCGGAGATTCCGAACTGGTCGACCAGGAACAGCACGCCGAACACCTGCAGCGCGGTGAAGAAGACGTCGCCGAGGGCCGACGCGATGATGATCATCACCACCGTGCGGACGTGCATCACGTATTCGATCGCCGGGCGCAGCGGCATCGCCGACACGTCGCCCTCGAGGATCACGTCCTCTTTGGGTTCGACGCCCTGCTCCTCGACGAGCTCGGCGAGGTGCGTGGGCGCGTCGATGCCGCGGCCGCCGGGTCCGGGAAGGTCGTTCTCGCCGCCCCGGCGCGGCTCCGGCACGCGCGCGATGACCCAACCGACCGCCAGGCCCATGAGGGCCAGCACGACGAACACACCGCGCCACGAGGTCAGCGCGACCACGACGCCGGCCACCAGGAACCCCACCCCGGCGCCGACCAGCTCGCCGCTCTTCACCCAACCGAGCACGCGCCCGTGCACGTCGGCCGGGAAGAGGTCGCCGACGAGCGACGTGACCGGCGGACCGCCGGCCGCGCTCATGACACCGAGGCTGACGCGCGCGGCGAAGAGGACCGCGAACGACATCGCCGCCGCGGCGACGCCCATGGCCAGGCACCAGATGCCGATGCAGACCACGAGGATGGTGATGCGGCGCGCGCGGTCGGTCAGGATCCCGATGGGGAAGATCGCCAGCGCGCCCACGATCGCGAACGCGCTCGCGAGCAGCCCGATCGCCGTGTTCCCCACGCCGAACTCGGACTTGAGCGCCGGCGCGAGCGCGCCCAGGGCGGTTCGGTCGGCGCCATCGAGCGCGAGCACCGCGGCGAGCGCGACGATGGCGGCGCGGTGCTTGCGGTCGCCGAGCACGGACTCGGCGCCAGCTCGGACCGAATCGGTGGCCACGGGCAGGGGGTGCCCATTCCGGGCCATCCAGAACCCTGGCGGGTCAGGCGCCGGCGAGCAACCGCCGTGGGTTGTCGACGAAGATCGTCTCGACGTCGGCATCGGTGACGCCGCGCTCCAGGAGCCGGGGAACGAAGTCGGTGAGGATGTAGGTGTACGGCCGCTTCCACACCTGCCACTCGATCTCCTGGCGGCGCGTCGCCGCCGCGTCGCGATACTCCGGCGGCACCCAGAACGACGACCGGGGCGCGGTCAGCGCGCAGATGTGGTCCTGCGACAGGCAGACGTGGTCGGTGAAGCCTTCGCGGACCAGGGTGGCCACGTGGTCGGCGCGACGTTCGTCGGGCGCGAGGATCTCGAGTCCGATGCGATCGACACCGACGAAGGTGCCGCGCTCGGCGAGCTTGCGGATCGGCGCCACGTCGGTCTGCTCGTCCTGGTGACCGATGAGGACACGACCGAGATCGGCGCCGCCGTCGGCGAAGAGGTCCTGCTGCACGTCGCCGTGCTTGGAGTTCTCGGTGTGGGTGATGATCGCGCACCCGACCTCGCGCTGGGCGAGCGCGGCGCCGGTCAGGCACCGCGACTCGGCCGGGGTCACCTCCACGCCGGTGGCCGCCTTGATCGCCCCGGCGCGGATCCCGCCCGTCCCGGCGATGCCCTCCACCAGCTCCCGCACGTAGAGCTCGGCGATCTCCTCCGGATCGCGGGCGCGCCAGTAGAACGGCAGCCCGGACGAGAGGTGCTCGGTGTAGAAGCCGGTGGTGCACACGATGCGCATCCCCGACCGCGCCGAGATCTCCGCGTAGAGCTCGGGATCGCGCCCGAGCTCGATGGGGCACGGGTCGACGAACGTGCGGAAGCCGGCGTCGAGCAGCTCACCCATCTTGTCGACCGCACGCTCCACGGTCTCGGCCCGGTCCCACGAGTACCGCGGGTCGAGCTCCTCGCCGTAGTACGAGATGCGGATGTGCTCGTGGACGAGCGTACGCCCGAGGTCGGCGGCGTCGACGGGACCGGTGACGGTCTGCACGGTGGTCATCAGCGCACTCCTTCGTACTGCGCGGCGAGCGCCGCGAGCAGGTCGGCGACGAGGTCCGGCCGCGAGAGCATGGGTGAGTGGCTCGTGTCCCAGACGACGCGGTCGTCGGCGTGCTTCGCCATCTCGCGTTGCGTATCCGGATGCACGGCCCGGTCGTCGGTGCAGACCACGTAGGTCGACGGCATCTGGGTCCACGCCGGAGGCGGGACGTCGGCGCCGCTCATGGCGTCCGTGTCCACCCCGCTCGGCATGGGGCGCAGCTTCGCCACCGACGCGTCGGCGACGTCAGCGGCGCAGTCGTGGTAGAAGTCCGCCGCCGCGTGTTCGGGATCGACCGCCAGCGACCCGTCGTCGCCGTGCACGAGATGCTCCATCAACGGGGTGGGCTGCATGATCGCGGCCATCTCGGCGTCGTCGGCCACCTGGACCGCGCAGAGGTACACGAGCCGGTCGACGTCGTCGCGGCCGCTCGCCGCCCGCGAGATCACCATGCCTCCGTAGGAGTGGCCGCACAGCACCACCGGCCCCTCGACCGCGTCGAGCAGCGCTGCGCACGGCGCCGGCGTCGGCCTCGAGCCCGGTGAGCGGCAGCTCGGGCGCCAGGTTGGGGATCCCCTGCTCGTCGAGCAGGCTGCGAACCGGTTCCCAGCACCACGCGCCGTGGAACGCTCCGTGCACGAGCACCATCGTCGTCATGGCGGCGACGCTATCCCCGGACGCTGACGCGCTCCAGCTCGTCGCGCACCGCAGCCTCGACCGTGGTGCCGGCGAAGAAGGACGGGTTGGTGCCGGCCCAGAGCGACACCGCGTGCTCGAAGGTCAGGGCCCGGAAGTCGGCCGCGCTGGCGTGGCCGTCCTCGACCAGCTCCCACGCCTCGGGGAGGACCTCGCGGATGTCGGGGACGTCCCAGTGCCCGATGTCGGACGCGAACAACGCCTTCAGGCGGGCACCACCCGGGTTGCGGCGGGTGTCGAACGCGAGGGCGGTCATCGGGTCGTCGGCCTCGCACCCGAAGTGGAAGGCGGTGGTGAACACATCGCGGATGTCGTCGGCGTCGCGGATGCCGCAGCGGGCGAACTCGTCGAGCGTCGCCGGGTCCTCGTCGGGCAGGCTGAGCATGCGCAGGCCGTCGTCGAGCCGATCGAGCCGATCCCGGTAGCGGGGCGATCCGTGCTGCTCGAACAGATCGGCGAGCTGGCCGCGGTCGAGGTGCGCGGGGTTGTAGTGCTCGACCGCGTCACGGTTGCGCTTCTCCCAGTGGCTCACGAGGTTGGCGTACAGCGCCGCGGCCCACGCGACACCGCCCTCCTGGAACGCGAACCGCAACGTGGGGAACCGCTGGGGCACGCCACCGAGGAACAGCGACAGCGCGAGCAGCTCACCGGCGATGGCGAACATCCCGATGTGGTTGAACACGTAGTTGCTGACCGACGCGCGGATCGTCCACCCCATGGCTGCGGTGTGGAACGTCGGCGACACGCCCAGGTCGACGCACCGCTGCCACACCGGGTCGTAGTCGTACTGCGAGTCCAGGCCGAGGGAGTCCAGCCAGCGCGCCGCGCGCGACGGCGGGTCGACGCCCGGCACGGGGCGGCCGATGGGCCCACCGAACATGAACGCCTTCAGCCCGAGCTCACCGGTCGCGTGGTCGAGCTCCGTGATCGCCTCGTCGGGCGTGTGCATCGGGATGATGCCGACGGGCGTGAGCGCGTCGGCGTGGTCGCGGAACGCCTCCGCGTAGAAGGTGTTGAACGCGCGCGCGAGCGGGCATCGGATGGCGGCGTCGTCGAGCGCGGCCGGGACCAACCCGTACGTCGGGTAGAGCACCGCGTGGTCGATGCCGAGCTCCGGCAGTCGCTCGGCCAGGAGCTCCGGGAGGAGCGCGGTCCCACGGTCGAGGGTGTTGCGGGTGGGCAGGCCCCACCACGACGTGCGGACGAGTCCGGCGCCGCGCATCTGCTCGGGCGACAGGCCGCGGACGGCCGACCCGCCGCTCGTCACCAGGTCCATGGCCGCGACCGCGTCGTCGCCGGCCTGGGCCTGCAGGATGTCGCGCACCAATGGGAGGTACTCGATGGCGTGACCGTCGGAGTCGATCACCGGGTGGTCGAGTCCGGCCTTGATGCGCGTGACCGCGTCGCTCGGGAGGTAGGGCATCGCGTCATTCTGGCCCGCCACCGGAGGGCCCGCCGTACGATGCACCACCCATGGACACCGAGCGAGCCCCGCGTCCGCCTCGAGCGTGACGGCAACGTCGCCGTCGTCGTGCTCGACGACCCGGCGCGGCGCAACGCGCTGTCGTTCGAGGTGACGACCCAGCTCGCGGCGGCGGTCGAGGAGGCCGCCGCCGATCCCGGGGTCGGGGCGCTGGTGCTGACCGCCACTCCCCCGGCCTTCTGCGCCGGCGGATCGGTCGACGACCTCCTCGAACCGCGGGCGTCGCTGCGGGAGATGTACGCCGGGTTCCTCGCCCTCACCCGGCTGACCATCCCGTCGGTGGCGGCGGTGAACGGGCCCGTGATCGGCGCCGGGGTCAACCTGCCCCTCGCCTGTGACGTCATCCTGGCCTCGCCCAAGGCGCGCTTCGATCCGCGGTTCATGGATCTCGGGATCCACCCCGGCGGTGGCCACCTCTGGCGGATGCAACGGCTGGTCGGACGGCAGGCCGCCGCCGCGCTGGTCATCTTCGGCGAATCGCTGTCCGGCGAGGACGCCGCGCGCGTCGGCCTGGCGTGGCGCTGCATCGACGACGACGAGCTGCTCGCCACCGCGGTCGCCCTGGCCCGGCGGGCGGCCGACCGGCCACGCGAGCTGGTGGCGCGGGCCAAGGCGGTGCTCGATGCGTCGGCCGGCGTCGACACCTCGGCGGAGGCGTTCGAGCTGGAGTTCCCGCACCAGGACTGGTCGATGCAGCAGCCCGCGTTCCAGGAACGCCTGGCGCAGCTGCGGGCCCGGCTCGAGAAGCCCTGACCACCGGACCATCGCCGTGCCAGCTCAACGGTCGATTCCGCTGCACCGTCCCGCCCTCCGGGCACGGCTCCGCTCCATCTCCAGCTCCCAGGTCAACCGTCGACGACGTGGAACTCGATCCGGTAGACGAGCGTGTCGTCGGCGACCGGCCCCGCGTGGGCGGTGCGTCGTCGCAACGACTCACGGTCGGCCTCGCCACAACGCCGGACGTCGCCCGCGCTGACGGTGGAGAACGGCACGAGCTCGATGTCGTCGACCTCGATCTCGGCGGGCCCGACGCGGTACCGACCGCCGACCCTCACCTTGGGGCGGGTCCAGAGCCGGAACGAGAGCGTGACCTCGCCCGCCAACACCGGGGCCCGCAGCTCCGGGCTGAATTGCACCGATTCACGGTACGCCTCATCCGCCCAGGTGTCCGCCTCCGTACCACGGGTGTGGAGCTCACCGAATCCGACCCGACTGCCGCCGTGGCCGATGCCGAGCTGGTCGCGGAGGCGCTCGCCGCCGACCCCGAGGCTCCGGTACCACCGGATGCCGTCTCGCTCTGGACGCTGACCGATCCGGGAACGACCGCGGCGCTGCCCGAGTGGTACATGCCCCCGCCGATGCGGGCGCGGGTGCTCACGGGCTGGCGCCGGCACCTCGTGCGGTGGAACGTGGTGCTCATCGTCGCCTCGTTCCTCGCCATCAACGCGGCGGGGCTCTGCAACACCTACGGCCAGCTGCACTTCTGAGCAGCACCCACGGGTGTACGCGGGACGAAGCACGTAGTCTCCCCCTGACCCTGGGGAGGACGCATGCCGACCGCTGACGACGCCGCAACGCAGGCGCAGCTGCGCGCGCTGGCCGAGCGCTACGCCCAGGGCGTCGACCGGCGCGACGTCGACACCTTCATCGCGCTGTTCCATGCCGACGCGGTCATCACGATCCACGACCCGAGCGAGACCGAGGAGCCCCGCCGGATCCGCGGCGCGGAGCGGCTGGCGAAGGTCCCGGAGGCGATCAAGCGATACCCGAAGACCTTCCACATGCTCGGTCAGTCGACGTACGACATCGGCGACGGCGAGGCGACGGGCGAGGTCTACTGCATCGCGCACCACCTCACCCCCGACGACCACGGCGGGACCGACTACGTGATGTTCATCCGCTACGAGGACACCTACCGCACCGACGACGACGGCGTCTGGAAGTTCGCCGAGCGCCGGCTGCGGGTCGACTGGACCGAGACGCGCGCGGCCAACCCGCAGCCCCGCTAGGAGGAGCCGATGGACGGAGCACTCGCAGGGCAGCGTGCCGTGGTGGTGGGCGGCGGTTCGGGCATCGGCCTCGCCTCGACCCGCGCCCTGGCGCGGGACGGCGCGCGGGTGACGATCGCGGGCCGCACCGAGCAGAAGCTCGTGGACGCGACGGCCACGCTCGCCGGCGAGGGCCTGGACGTCGCGTACTGCGTGTGCGACGCCCTCGACGGCTCCTCGGTGCGGGACGCGGTCGAGGCCGCGTCCGACGACCAACGCCGGCTGCAGATCGCCGTCGTGGTCCCGGGCGGCGGTGGGATGTCACCGGTGCTCCTGTTCGACGACGACACCTTCAGCCGCGAGGTCGACGGGAACGTGCGCCCGGTGTTCCTCTTCCTCAAGTACGCAGGCCAGGCGATGGTCCGGTCGGGCAGCGGTTCGTTCGTCGCCATCTCGTCGACCGCGGCCGTGTTCTCCACCCGGTACCTCGCCTCGTACGCCGCGGGGAAAGCCGCGGTCGACCAATTGGTGCGCGTCGCGGCCGACGAGCTCGGCCCGCTCGGCGTGCGCGTCAACTCGGTGCAACCGGGGTTGACGCAGACCGCGGCGACGGAAGGCATGTTCCGCAATCCGAAGATGAGGGATGCGTTCCTCGCCGAACAGCCGATCCAGCGCCACGGCCAGCCCGACGACATCGCGCAGGCGGTGCGCTACTTCGCCGGCCCGGAGTCGTCGTGGGTGACCGGGCAGCTGCTCACGGTGGACGGTGGCAACACGCTGCGGTCGTTCATCGACTATGCGAGCGTCGTCCCCGTGCCCGATGCCCGCGCCGTCGCGCTCGGTACCCAAGGAGATTCCGCATGAACCGTGCACCGAAGTCGACCGAGGCGTTCGACGAGCTGATCGCCGCGCTGCAGGAGATCCGCGACGGCTACGTCCTCGATGATCAGCGCTTCACCGACGACCTCGACGTCGTGGAGGGCTTCCGCTACGTGACCGAGGTCCTGTCGGGCGCGTCCGAGTTCTTCATGGAGGCCGATCCCGACCACCCGCGTATGGCGACGATCGTCACCCCGGCGCGCAAGCTCCAGGGCGACAACCCGGACTCCATCTACCACTTCGCCCGGATCGACGGCGGTCGGTCGTACCGCGTGTACGGCGTCCGGAGCGAGGAGGCGTACATCTCGTTCACCGTCCACTCGGCGGCGGTCGACGGCGGCTTCAACGGGCGCGTGCTCGCCGACATCAACGACAGCCAGTTCACGTTCGCCCCCGACGGCTCCTACGAGATCGTGTTCAGCGCCGAGCCCCACGACGGCAACTGGGTGAAGCTCGATCCCGACGCCCGCATGATCATCGTGCGCAGCTACTTCCTGCGCGAGCGGTCGGCGCAGAACGATCCCACCGTGGCGGTGCGCATCGGGATCGAGTGCCTCGACGACGTCCCGCCCCCACCGCCCCTCGACGACGCCACGTTCGCGGGCCGTCTGCGCGACGGGGTCGCGTTCCTGCGTCAGTGCACCCTCGGGCAACCGTTGCCCGGCACGCCGTCGCCGGCGCCGTTCATGGCGAGCGAACCCAACCACGTCGGCCAACCGTGGAGCTTCCGCAACGCGGGCGTCGAGGCCGCCGGTGCCGTCGACATCTTCTACTCCATGGGCCGGTGGAACCTCGGCCCCGACGACGCGCTGGTCATGCGGGGCACGATCCCGCCGTCGCGCTTCACCAACGTGATGCTCTGGAACCGGCACATGCAGACCTTGGAGTACGTGCACCGCCAGAGCTCGCTCAACAGCGCGCAGATCTCGTATGACTCCGATGGTTCCTACGCGATCGTGGTGGCGCACCGCGATCCGGGCGTGCCCAACTGGCTCGACACCGGCGGCCACCGCGTCGGCACGATCTTCTGGCGTTACCTGCTGCCGGAGAGCGACCCGGTGATGGCGGAGTGCGAGGTCGTGCCGGTCGACAGCCTGCGCTGACGCGCCAGGTCAGTCGAGCGCCAGCCCCGCCGCGACCGCGGCGCCGAGCTCCCAGCACGCCTCGAGGTCCGCGCTCGTCGGCGCGCCGATCACCGACACCGGGGCCTGCACCCCGCGCCACCGGAGTCCGGTGGTGACGACCTCGATCGCGCGCAGCGCGCCGGTGGTGTCGTTGTTGCCGTGCACGTACACGCCGAAGGGGCGACCGATCGTCGCCTCGAGGCACGGGTAGTAGATCTGGTCGAAGAAGTGCTTGAGCGCGCCCGACATGTAGCCGAGGTTGGCCGGCGTACCGAGCAGGTAGCCGTCGGCCGCCAACGCGTCGCTCACCGAGGCCTGGAGCGCGGCGCGCGTCACCACGTCGACACCTTCGATCTGGGGATCGGTCGCGCCCGACTGCACCGCGTCGAACATCGCGTGCACCGACGGCGAGGTCGTGTGGTGGACGTGCAACAGAGTCACGGCCATCAGGAGATGCCGCGAGCTCGACCATCATGCGGAGATGCAGCGAGCCGTTGCCGGAGGCGGGACGGCGAAGCGGAATCGACCATCACGCGGAGATGCAGCGGAGCCGTTGCCGGAGGCGGGACGGCGAAGCGGAATCGACCATCACGCGGAGATGCAGCGGAGCCGTTGCCGGAGGCGGGACGGCGAAGCGGAATCGACCATCACGCGGAGATGCAGCGGAGCCGTTGCCGGAGGCGGGACGGCGAAGCGGAATCGACCATCATGTGGCGCGCAGCGTACGAGATGGAGGGCGGTACGCTCGTCGCAGTGGCAGCGGTGGACGACGATCCGGTGGCCGGGGCGCCGTCCCTCGCGCTGCTGGCGCTCGAGATGCGGGCCTGGCCCGAGCTCGGGCTGTTCCTGGCCTCGTGGCCGCTCTGGCTCGCACAACCCCGCGGCGACGGCCATCCCGTCCTCGTGCTCCCACCGTTCGGTGCGACCGACGCGTACACGAGCCCGCTGCGGGCGGTGCTGCGCGTGCTCGGGTACTCCAGCCACGGCTGGGGCCTGGGCCAGAACCTGGGCCCGACCGCGGCGATCCTCGACGGCGGCCCGAAGCGGCTGCTCGAGCTGGCCGAGCGCACCGGCCGGAAGGTCAGCGTCATCGGCTGGAGCGCGGGCGGGATCCTCGGGCGCGAGGCGGCGCGGCACCATCCGGAGGCAGTGCGGCAGGTGATCACGCTGGGCTCGCCGTTCCGTCTGCTGCTCGACGACCGCTACAAGACCCACGCCGCGTTCTTCTACAAGCTGGCGGAGCGGTGGCACGCGGCGCCGACCGAGCCGATGCTCCGCGCGGAGTACCGCCAGCCACTGCTCGAGGTTCCCGCCACCGCCATCTACACGCGCACCGACGGTGTCACCAGCTGGCAGTGGTGCCTCGAGGACGACGGTCCGTGCTCGGAGAACATCGAGGTGTACGGCAGTCATTGCGGGCTCGGGCACAACCCGGCGGCGGTCATCGCCATCACCGACCGGCTCGCACAGCCCGAAGGTGAGTGGAAGCCGTTCCGCGCGCCGCGCGCGCTGCGCCACCTGTTCCCGCGCTGACGCGCCGGTCGCGGCGGTCAGGGACGGCCGGCGCCGGGCACGGCAACGTCGTACGCGTCGATGCGACCGGTGCGGCGACCGGCGAGCGCGTCCGCCTTCCAATCGGCCGCGACGCAGATGAGGAGCGTGCGCCGGTCGGGCCCACCCAACACACACGCGACGGGGATCACGTCGTCGTACGCGATCGATTCGGTCACCGTGCCGCCCTCGCGTACCCGGAACACGCGGGCGCCGATCGGGTCGGCCACCCACACCGCACCGTCGGCGTCGAGGCAGATGCCGTCGGGCGGCGCCACCGGTACGTCGTCGCGCTCGGGCACCAGCTCGGCGTAGGTGCGCCGGTCGGTGAGGGTGCCGTCCTCGCGCACGGTGAAGGCGGTGAGGCGCATCCCGCCGCTCTCGGCGACGATCAGCGTGCGGCCGTCGTCGGTGAGCACGTGGCCGTTGGGCGACTGCAGGTCGTCGGCCGCGCACTCCCACCTGCCGTCGGGGCCCACCCGGAACGTCTGGCCGGGCCGTCGGTCGGTGCCGAGGTCCTGGATCCGAGTGCCCATGTCGCCGATGTACGCGGTGCCGTCGGCGCTCACGATCATGTCGTTGAGCGAGCCCCGCGCCGCCGACGACAGGTCGGCCTGGACCGCGATCTCGCCGTCGGGCTCGACGCGGAGGAGGCGCTGGGTCTCCATGGCGACGACCAGGAGGCGACCGTCGGGCAACCAGCCCAGACCGGACGGCTCGTCGTCCTCGATGCGGACGATCGTCGTCGCATCACCGTCGAGGGTGGTGGCGACCACCCGGTGGTCGTGCATGTCGCTGAACCAGAGCCGACCGTCGTGCCACCGGGGTCCTTCACCGAAGACGAGGTCGTCGAGGATGGTACGGACGTCGGCCGGCAGCGTCATCGGCGCACGCTACCGGCCCCTGTGTAACGTCGGCCAGATGAACCAGCCGGTCTCTGCCGCGCGTGTCGCCGAGCTGCTCGGCGACTCCCTCCCGGATCCGGCGCGGATCCCGGCCGAGGCGTTCGACCTCGTCGCCGCCACCCGGGAGCTCGTGGAAGCGGTGGTCATGACCGACGTCGACGCCGGGACGCGCGCCGACGCGGCCGCGGAGCTGCGCCGGCTGACCGGGTTGCTGGGCACCGCGCGACGCGCCGAGCAACTGTTCCTGGCTCGTCACGCCGACGGTCGGGTGGAGAGCCTGACCCAGGCCGGGTCCGGTCGGCTCAACCCGCAGGCTCCCCCCATCGAGTGGATCCACCGACCGAAGGAGCCACCGCCCGGTTCGCCGCCCACGCCGGTCGAGGTCCGCGCCCGGTGCACCTTCGGCCCGCAGCACGCGGGTTCACCCGGGCGCGTGTACGGCGGGGTGCTCGCGTGCGCGCTCGACGAGGTGCTCGGCGTCGCCGTCCTCGTGTCGGGCGCCACCGGGATGACGGTCGCGCTCACCACCTCGTTGAAGGGCGGCACGCCGTACGGGGTCCCGGTCGACATCGTCGGCCGCTACACCGGGAGCGAGGGGCGTAAGAGCCACGCGTCGGGTGAGGTCGTGGTCGACGGGAAGGTCACGGTCGAGGCGACCGCGATCTACGTGGGCGAACGCCGCTGATGGACGCGTCGGACGTCGTGTCGGGTGCCGCGTGGCGGGCGTTCTGCGAGCGCCTCGCCGCGCTGGGCGACCGCATCCTGGCCGACGACTTCCCGGGGGATGCGCGTGATCGCGCCGAGGGCATGCGGCACCTCGCCACCCAGACCGCGTGCTGGCTCACCTACGCCACCGGCTACAGCGACGCCGACTACCCGGCGTTCTTCCGCAGCGCCGACCCCACCTACGCGTGGGGCGGTCCGAACGTCGATCAGGTGGCGCGACGCGCGACCGTCGACGGCGCCGGCACGTACCGGGTGTCGGGCCGCATGGGATCGTGCGAGGAGTTCGTGCTCCAACTGAAGGGCGGCACGACGCAGAGCGGCGGCGCCAACATCGGCACCGAGGTCTCGGCGTCGTCGCTCGGGCTGCGGCCCGGTGACGCGTTCGAGATCCTGCTCGGCGGCGAGGAGCAGTCGGGCGCGTGGCTGCCCCTGGCGCCGGGCCCGGGCTTCGTCCACGTGCGCGACTACTACTTCGAGTGGGCCCCGGCTGAACCGGCGACGTTCGTCATCGAGCGACTCGACACCGAGGGCACGTCGGCGCCGACCGTCACCGCGGCGCGCGTCGCCGCGATGCTGGAGAGCGCGGCGCACGAGGTCGAGCACTCGGTGATCTACTTCCGCGACCTGCAGGAACGCATGCGCGACGCGCAGGAGCGCAACCGGTTCGGAGTGCCCGACGTCTCCGGGCGGGGTGTGCAGGACATCATCTACAGCCACGGCTTCGTGAGCCTGGGCGACGACGAGGCCATCGTGGTCGAGCTGGATCCGCACGCGGCCGCGCTGTGGGGCATCGGCTGCTACTCGCGGGCGTGGTACGAGCCGCTCGACTACGCGACCCGCGTGACCAGTCGCAACCACCGGCAGGTCACGCCCGACGCCGACGGGGTCGTGCGGGTCGTGATCGCCGGGCGCGACCCCGGCTCCGCGAACTGGCTCGACACCCAGGGCCGGGCCGAGGTGCTCACCACCGCGCGTTGGTTCCGCCCGCCGGCGCCGCCGACGATCCACGCCGAGGTCGTGCCGTTCGCGAAGCTGGCCGACCACCTGCCCGACGGTCACCCGATGGTCGACGCCGACGCGCGCGCCGCCGAGATCCGGGGCCGCAGCGCGCACGTCGCCTGGAGGTACCGCACATGAGCGGAGTGCCCGCGAGCCGGGTATCCCGGCGAGCAACGGAGCGCAGCGACGAGAGCGGGAGAGCATGAGCGGAGTCGACGACTCGGTCGACGGGAACGTCGTCATCGTCACCGGCGCGTCGAAGGGCGTGGGACGCGGCATCGCGCTCCACCTCGCCCGGAGCGGCGCGACGCTCGTGATCACGGCCCGCAAGCCGGAAGCGCTCGAGGAGACCGCGGCCGAGCTGGAGAAGGTCGGCGCGCCCCACCTGTCGACGACCCTCAACGTGGCCGACCGCGACGGCGCCTTCGCGCTGGTCGAGCGCACCCTGGCCGAGTTCGGACGCGTCGACGGTCTCGTCGCCAACGCGCAGACCTTCCGTTCGGTCACGCCGTTCGCCGAGATCACCGAGCACGACATGGATGTGTTGCTGAACACCGGGCCCAAAGGCACGCTCTGGGGCATGCAGGCGGTCTTCCCGCACATGCGGGACCAGGGGCGAGGACGGATCGTGACCATGGGTTCGAACGCCGCGCTCCTGGGTGCGGTGGGGTACGCGCCCTACGCGTCGTCGAAGGAGGCGATCCGCGCCCTCACCCGCTCGGCCGCCCGCGAGTGGGGCAAGTTCGGCATCACCGTGAACTGCCTGTGCCCGGTGTCCGCCGCGCACCGCGTGCCGCCCGAGGAGGACGATCCCGTGCGCGCGCGGATGTTCGCCGAGACGTACGCGAACCAGCCGATCCCCCGCGACGGCGACGCCGAGGACGACATCGGACCGGTCGTGCAGTTCCTGCTGTCGGACGCCAGTCGCTACATGACCGGCCAGACCCTGATGGCCGACGGCGGCGCCATCATGCTCATCTGACATGTCACCGTCGTTCGCATCCGCTCACTCCGTCCCACCGGCGAGGCGGGCGGAGCCCGCCCTCGCCTGACGTGCGACCCATCACCGGCCGCAGCGCGGTCGTCACCGGGACCGGCGCGCTCGCCGACGGGCTGCTCGACGGCCTCGACGAGCTCGGCGTCGCCGCCCTCCCGCTCGAGTGCGGCTTCGGGTCCGAAGCGGAGGTGGTCGACGCGCTGGCGACCGCGCACCGCCGCCTGCGCGGCATCGACCAGGTCGTGCACACCTGGTTGGCGCCGGGCACGGTGGCGCCGCACCGGTTCATGGACCTCGACGAGGACGCGTGGGCGGCCGGGTGTGAGCGGAGCCTGACCGCGGCGTGGTGGTTGGCCCGTGCCGCGGCCGAGCCGCTGCGAGCCAGCGCCGGCAGCCTCGTGTTCGTGGTCCCGACCGTCGGCATGGCCGGCGCGGCCGAGTTCTCGATGCTGGCCGCGGTCGCGGAAGGCGTGCGGGTGCTGGCCAAGGGTTGTGGCCGCCAGTGGGGCGCCGACGGCGTGACCGTGAACACGGTCGCCGCCGCCCCACACCACTGGGTCGAGCCGGGCACCGCCGATGCGCTCACCCGTGCCATCTCGTTGTCGACGCCGGCGTTCGGGCACGCCGGCGACCCGTCGACCGACCTCGCACCGTTGATCGCCCTGCTCGACGACCCCGACGCGCACTTCCTCACCGCCGGCACCCTCGTCGCCGACGGTGGCACCTGGATGGGCCTGTGACCGCGGGCGCGCTGCTGGATGGCCGCACCGTGATCGTGACCGGTGCCGGTGGCGGCGTCGGCCGGGGCATCGCGTTGGCGTGCGCGACGCACGGCGCTCGGGTCGTCATCGCCGCTCGGCGGACGGAGACGGGTGACGTCGTCGCCGCGGAGATCGCGGCGAGGGGCGGCGAAGCGCGGTCGGTGCGTTGCGACGTGACCGACCGGACCGACGTCGACGCCGCGGTCGACCTCGCGGTGTCCGAGTTCGGCGCGCTCGACGTGATGGTGCACAACGCGCTCGCGCCCGTCGGCGATCCACGCGCCATCGAGGACGTCCCCGACGACACCTGGCAGGCGATGCTCGGCACCGCGGTGCGGGCGTCGTACCTGTGCGCGCACGCTGCGTACCCGCACCTCGAGCGCGCGCAGGGATCACTGATCCTGCTGACGTCGGCCGCCGGCGTCGAGGGCAGTCCCTACCTCCCCGCCTACGGCGTGGCCAAGGCCGCGCAGCGCGGGCTGGCCAAGAGCCTGGCCCGCGAATGGGGCCCCGCGGGTGTGCGCGTCAACTGCATCGGGCCCGTCGCCATGACCCCGGCGATGGAGACGGTGGCCGAGACCAGCCCCGTCTTCACCGACGGACTCCTCGTCGGACGCACACCGTTGCGCCGCATCGGCGACCCCGAGCCCGACATCGGCCCGGTGGCCGTGTTCCTCGCCAGCGACCTGGCGCGCTACATGACCGGCCAGACCCTGATGGTCGACGGCGGCGGCTTCATGGCCTTCTGAACCGAGCCCGTCGTGGACGGCACTCGTTCAGAGATCGACCGCGAGGTCGGTACCCGGCTGAGAGCAGCACACCAGGACGTTGCCCGTCGCCGGCGGCTCGAGCGGTTCCGGGGTGTAGGCGACGGCGCCGTCGAGCAGCCCCGTCTCGCACGTGTGGCACACCCCGGTCCGGCACGACCACCGGACCGGCACGTCGCATGCTTCGGCGAGCTCGAGGATGGAGGCGAACGTGTCGTCCCAGCGGACGTTCAAGCCTGTCCGCACGAACGAGATGAGCGGGCCGGTACCCGCGTCGCCTTCCGGCGGGTGTGGCGGCCGAGTGGCGTGCGGGACGACGCCGGGCGTGATCGGAGCCTCTGCCCCGAACGCCTCGGTGTGCACACGCGCGGGCAACACGCCAAGCGCATCGAGGCCCGCACGGATCGCGGTCATGAACGGAGCCGGGCCGCACAGGTAGAACTCGCTGTCGGTCGGCGCTCCCGTTGCCGCGATGCCTTCGGGCGTGATGTGTCCGACCTCGTCGTAGTCGGTGCCAGGGCGGTCGTCAGGACCGGGTCGGCTGTACCACACGCGGCTGTGCGCATGGGAGAGCGTCGCCAGCAGCGACCTCGTCTCCTGGGCAAAGGTGTGCTCGGGGCCGTTGCGCGTGCCGTGGAGCCACCAGATGTCGCGCGTCGACCGGCTGTCATGGAGTGCGTGGAGCATCGCGAGCACGGGTGTCACGCCGACGCCCGCGCTGACCAGCACGATGGGCCGTGCGTCCTCGTCGAGCGTGAATTGTCCGCGCGGTGCCGCGACCTCGACGTGGTCACCGACGTCGACCGTCGCTCGCAGGTACCGGCCGGCCGCTCCGTGCGGTTCGACCTTGACCGTGATCCGGTAGCGCGCACTGCCCGGCGGGCCCGACAGCGAATAGCTGCGCACCATCGGGGCCGCGTCGCCACCGGGTTCGAGCTTGAGGGTGACGAACTGTCCCGGACGCGCGCGCGGCAGCGGCGCGCCGTCGTCGGCTTCGAGCTCGAGTGAGAGCACGGTGGCGCTCTCCGATTGCTTCGCGACCACCCGCAGGGTCCGGAAGCCGGGCCATGCCGGTGGCGGACCCGCGGATGCCAGGCCCGCGTTCCCGCCGCCTTGCGCACCGCGGCGGTGCTGCTCGAGCAGCGCGCGCAACGAGGCCTGCCAGCCCGGGCTGAGGGCAGGGATCCGCAGCGCTCGCTCGAGCAGCTCGGGGTCGGGGCGGCGGTCCACGTACAGCAGTGCGTTGAGGGTCGCGACCGTCATCCGTTCCGTCCCGGTCGCGACCTCGACGATGTCGTCGCCGGCTCGCACCGCACCTTCTTCGAGGACCCGGAGGTAGAAGCCGGGGCGACCGTGACCGGTGAGCAGCGCGGGCATGCGCGGCTCGTCCATGCGAACACCGACCCGGTAACACGTCACGCGTGGCTGTGTGACCTCGAACAACGCCGAGCCGATGCGGTAGCGGTCGCCGATGCACACCTCGTGGTCGCCGAGCCCGTCAACCGTGAAGTTCTCACCGAACTGGCCGAAGACGAAGTCGTCGCGGTGGAGCTGCTCGCGCCAATAGTCGTAGGAGTCGAGCTGATACACGTACACGGCGCGCTGCTCGCCTCCGTGCCCGGCGAGATCGCCCTGGCCGTCGCCGTCGACGTTCAGCCGCCGGACCAGTCGCGAACCTTGAACCGCCTCCTTCCAGATTCCCGTGAACACGGTCCGGCCCTGCCAACTGACCTCCCGTGGCATGCCGACGTTGACCGACACGAGTGTCGCGACGCGCGGTGACATGCGAGCCGAACACCTCCCGACACGCGAGGGCACCCTGGAACCTTCCAACGTAGGTCCTCCGCCCATCGACCCACAGCGGGCAGCCGACGTGTCGGTGCTACCGAAGGAATTGGCAGAGTGGTTCGAGGATCTGCTGTGGCTGCTCCTCGTAGATCCAGTGGCCGCAGTCCTCGATGACGATGCCGGTCATGTCGGTGGCGTAGCGGCGGATCTGGTTGGGCACGACGTCGCCGAGACTGCCCTGCGCGCCGACCGCGAGCACCGGCATGGGCAGCCTGGTCTTGATGTATTCGGCGTTGTCCTTCACGTCCTTGGGGAACGCTCGGAACCATTCGAAGCTGGCGCGCAGGTGCGCCGGGTCGCGCAGATGGCTTGCGTACTCCCGCACCTGCGCGGGGCCGATGGCGTCCTTGTGAACCTCGAGTGCGTCGATGAACCGGGCCACCCAGATGTCCTCGTGGCCGGTGATGATGTCTTCGGGGAGACCGTTGAGGTTGCTGAAGAACCCGAAGTTCCAGAAGCCGGGGCCGTTCGAGGTCAGCGACGGGAACTGGTACAGGCCTTCGTCGGGCAGCGGTGATTCGGACAGCACCAGCCTGGTCACCTCGCTGGGGTGCGCGGCGGCGTAGGCGTAGGCGACCGTCGTGCCGATGTCATGGCCGACCAGCCGTATGTCGTCGGCCAGGCCGAGCTGGGTCAGGAGCCCGTGGATGTCGGCGGCCATGGTCTTCTTGTCGTATCCGTCGGCGGGGGCATCACTGGCCCCGGCACCGCGCAGATCCGGCGCGATCACCGTGTACTGCTTGGCGAGCTCCGGCAGCAGCTCACGCCACTCGTACCAGCTCTCCGGGTATCCGTGCAGCAACACCAGCGTCGGCCCGTTCCCGCCCCGCACGTAGTTGATCGCGACGTCGCCGACGCGGGCTTTCTGTTCGGTGTACCCGACCGGCACCCGGGCCGCCGATGGCCCGGTCGGGCCCGGGGGGTTGGGATCGATCATCGCGGCTTCGACGATGGCAACGTCCTGCTCGGTCGTCCCGCCGCTGACTCCGACGCCGGCGATCAGCGTGCCGTCGCTGGTGAGCGGCACGCCGCCGCCCATCGCGGAGTATCGACCGCCGGAGACGGCGAGGAGGGGATAGAGCTCCGCGCCTGGTTGCACGAGGGGGACGAGGTCCGCGGTGCGCATGCCGACGAGGGCGGACGTGTAGGCCTTTCGCTCGGAGAGCTCGAGGGAGAACGCGGGCGCTCCCGTCATGCGGTGGGTGAGTACGACGTTGCCGTGGATGTCGATGACGGTGACCGCGACGGGTACGTCGTGTCGTGACGACTCGGCCTCGACGCGGTGAGCGATGTTCTTGGCGGCGGTGAGCAAGTCCATGGTCGTGTGCTTCCTTCCAAAAGTGAGAGAGGCGGTTGGGATTTCAGCGCTCGTCCTCGAGGCCCAGCTGTCCCAGGTAGAAGCCGAGTCGAGCTTGCACGTCTCCGGGCTGCTGGAGCCCGTGCGCCAGGAGGGCTTTGATTCGTTCCTGCGCCGCGGGTCGCTTGACGGAGGCCATGCAGGCGTCCCAGCCCGCTCGGATTTCGACGTCGGGCGGCAGGCTGGCTTCGTTCACGAGGCGCTTGGTGTTGGCGATCGCCCACTTGTCGAAGGAGGCGATGCGGGTTGCGAGTGCGTCGACGAAATCGTCCAGCTCGGCGTCCGGGAGCGCACGGTTCACGTAGCCGAAGAGCTCGGCATCGGCGCCGCTGATGTCGTCGGAGCTCAGGAGCACTTCGAGGGCGCGTCCCCGTCCCATGACCCGGGGCAATCGCGCCATGGGCCCTCCACCCGCGACGAGGCCGACGCCCACTTCCCACTGCGACAAGCGCGTGTTCTCTCGGCTCGCGAAGCTCATGTCGCAGGCGAGCGCGAGCTCACTGCCGTTTCCGGTCGCGCGGCCCCGGATCAGCGCGATCGACACGAACGGCGCGCGCGTCAGGCGCACCAGGACGTCGGGCCATGCCTCGAGGCCGGTCGGACCTTGCGGGATGCTGGTCAGATCCTCGAAGTTCGCGAGGAAGTCGGAGTGGTTCAGGAAGAAGCCGTCGACGGCACTTTCGAAGACCACCACCTTCACTCGGTCGTCGTGCTCGAGCTCCGTGACGACCTCGCGGATCTGCAAAACGAATTCCGGACCCATGAGGTTGAGCGGCGGATGGTCGAGGACGACTCGACCGTATGAAGGTGTCACTCGGTCGAGCCTGACTTGCGCGGTCTTCGTTGCTGAGTTCATCAGAGCCTCCGGGGCGGTGTCGACTACTCTGCTCACTGAGGAACGCGAGCAGCGCGGCGTTGACTTCGTCGGCGTGCGTCCAGCCGATGTTGTGCGGACCGCCCTCGACCGGGACGAGCGTGCAATCGGCGATCAGCGCCGGAAGCCGCGCCGCGGTCGAGTCGAACGGAAGGATGCGGTCCTGGGTGCCGTGCATGACGAGTACCGGGACGTCGATCTTCGGCAGATCAGGCCGGAAGTCGGTCAGCCAGGTATCGACGCATGCGTAGCTCGCGAAGGGCGAGGAGCCGGCCGCGACGTTGAAGCTGGCCTGCCACGCGCGGTCGCTGATTCGGGTGCCGCCGAGGACGTCGACGTTGTTGAAGTTGTTGAGGAAGTCCTCGAAGAATGCGTAGCGATCGTTGGCGAGCGCGGCCTTGATGTCGGCGAAGACCTTGCCGTCGACGCCCTCGGGGTTGTCGTCGGTCTTGAGCACGAACGGCGGGATGGTGCCGAGCAGTGCTGCTTTGCGTACCCGCTTCGACCCGTAGGTGGCGAGGTAGCGCGTGACCTCGCCGGTGCCCATCGAGAAGCCGACGAGGACCATGTTGCTCAGGTCGAGGTGCTCGATCAGCACGTTGCAGATCGGCAGCGAAGGTGTCGTAGTCGTAGCCGACGGTCGGCTGACTCGAGCGGCCGAAGCCGCGGCGGTCGTAGCTGATCACTCGATAGCCATGGGCGAGCAGATCCCGCTCCTGGCGTTCCCACGAGTTGCCATTCAGCGGGTAGCCATGGATCAGCACGATCGGCTGTCCGCTGCCGTGGTCCTCGTAGTGGATCTCGATCGGGGCGTCGTTCTCGGTTCCGACGGTGAGAGAAGGCATCGCTTCGCTCCGTTTCTGGGTTCCCGCTGCGCGGGTTCGAGCATGAGGATGCGCCGCCCGCCGCCACACCAGTGACGGCCGGGGTGAGCGCGAATCGGTTACGCCGGCAGATCACTCCCGGCCTGCTCCGCCACCATGTAGGAGGCGTACCAGGCGGGCCAGTTCTCGTCTTGGCTCGACCGGTGAAGCAGGTGCGAACGCCCCGTGCGCTTCTCGTGCTCGACATGGGCGGCCTCGGCACGCCACAGCGCGTTCTCCAGGTCGTCCGCGGACGCGAAGGCCGTTTCCGAGGGGTCCATCCGGCCTGGGTGCCGAGTGGTGACCTCCTGGACGAGCCACAGATTGTCGTCGGGATCGGTGAAGGAGCAGAACGACCCGTAGCTGGTGCGCTCGGGGTCGGGGCCGGGTTGCCGCGCCTCGACGGGGAACGGCGGGCCGTGCCACACGTCACTCACGTCGATGCCACGGCCGACGAGTCCGTCATGGGCCGCCTCGATGTCGGAGACGGTGAGACTGGCCTCGGCCGAACCGGGCGCGGCCGTGGTGAGTCCCTGTGCCGAACGTGATCGAGGTTGCCGAGCCGGGGGGTGTGAACTGGACGATGCGGAGCCCGTCGAACGGCGCGACGTCATCGTCGAGCCTCCAACCCAGTTGCTGGTAGAACCCCTTGGCTCGGTCGACGTCGGACACGGGGATGACGTCGACTTCGAGCTTCATGCTGACACTGCGAACGCTCGTCTCGCCGGAGACGTTGGTGACTTCGGTTTGGCTCATGGCTGCCTCGTGCTTTCTTCGGTGTGGTGGTTGCGACGCATCGCGTTCCGGATGACATCGCGTGGGTCGGGAGCTCAGATTCGTCCTGCGCTTCGCAGGGCGGAGGTCCTGCATCCGAGTCAACCCTTGTCCGCGTGTCGGGTCCACGACTTGTGACCAAGCTGAGGTAGGCCCCGCCTATCACCCGCGGCTCTACCATCGACCGCGTGGAGCTCCGGCAGCTGACCTACTTCGTCGCCGTCGCCGAGGAGCTGCACTTCGGTCGGGCCGCAGAGCGGCTTCACCTTGCGGGACCGTCGCTCTCGCAGCAGATCAGCAATCTCGAACGTGAGCTGGGGACCCAGCTCCTCGTCCGCGACCGCCGACACGTCGAATTGACGCCCGCCGGCAGCCAGTTCCTGACCGATGCTCGAGAGGTGTTGGGCGCGGCGGCACGGGCGTTTGATCGAACTCGAAAAGACCGGCGGAGAGTCACCGCTGCGGCTGGGCTACGTCAGTTGGCTTCCCCCGGAGGCAGCAGCAATGCCCGACCTCCGGGTCCGTGTCGACGAATGGGTCCTCCCGTCACACACTCAAGCGGCACGGGTGGCCGAAGGCAGCCTCGACCTGGCCATCGCCTGGATCGAGGAGGCCGACCTCGAACGGCACAACTTGGCCGCCCACCTCTTGTGGTACGAGACGCCTGGAGGCAGTCATGCCACGCGCTCATCAGGCGACTCGTCACGAGAGCGTGCCGGCATCCGAGATCACCGTGCTCGTCGATGTCGACGAAGCGTCGTGGTGGTCATGGAACCGCTACGCCTCTGCGTTCGCGAACGCCAACCAGGCGTCAGTGACCAACATCGACGATGGCGGCATCACCGGGGCTGCCTTCTTCGACCACGTGGCCCGATTGCGGCGGCCGGTGCTCGAGTCGCCGAAGCGCCACTCGGCGCCGATGCCGCCGACGTTGACCCGCCGGCCGGTCCGATCCCCGGTTCCCCTCTGGGCCTGGTCGCTCCTTCATCGCGCCGATGACACCCGGCCGATGGTTGCTCGCGCGACCCGGACTCTGATCGACCACGCCTCGACCCTTGGCTGGCGAACACCTCCGTCCGAACCTCACTGGCCTGCGGCCGGTGAGGAGAGGGCGTGACGCCAGGAACGCGCGAGCGGCCACTCCATCGCGTTCTGACGGGTCGTCAGGTTCGGGCGGTAGGGTCTTGCTCATGCGTGGAATCGTGTTCACAGGTGAAGGTGCCGAGGTCCGCAACGACGTCGAGGTGATCGATCCCGGCCCCAACGAGGTGCTGGTGCGGGTGGTGGCGGCGGGCGTCTGCCACAGCGACGTGAGCCTCCTCGACGGCACGATCCCGTGGCCCGCCCCCTCCCTGATGGGCCACGAGGGCGCCGGCGTCGTCGAAGCCGTCGGCTCCCTGGTCACCCGGGTGAAGCCCGGCGACCACGTGGTCATCGCCACCGTCTCCAACTGCGGCATCTGCGACCAGTGCTCGGTCGGCAAGCCCACGTGGTGCCGCAAGACGCTCGGCAACCGCCGGGAGATCTTCACCGTGGGCGGCGAGCCCGCCGGCAACTTCGCCGCCACCTCGTCGTTCGCGGAGATGACCCTGGTGAAGGAGGTGCAGGCGGTCCCGATCGACCCCGAGGTGCCGCTCACCTCGGCGTGCCTCATCGCCTGCGGCGTCGTGACCGGCATGGGCTCGGTGTTCAATCGGGCCAACGTGCAGGTGGGCGACAACGCGGCGGTGTTCGGCGCCGGCGGCGTGGGGCTCTCCACCATCCAGGCCCTGCGCATCAAGGCCGCCAACCACATCATCGCCGTCGACACCGTGGCGTCGAAGGGCGAGCTGGCGCTCGAGCTCGGGGCGACGCACTTCATCAACGCGGCCGAGACCGACGCGGTGCAGGCCATCCACGAGCTGCTGCCGTTCACGCCGGAGATGCCCGAGGGGCCCTTCGGCGCCGGCGGCGTGAACTGGTCGTTCGAGTGCGTCGGCCACCCCGCGGTCACGTCGCAGGCGGTGCAGGTCCTCGACTGGGGCGGCGTGTGCGTGCAGGTCGGCGTGCCGGCGCCGGGCGTCACCTACGACATCCCCATCACCCACCTCACCCAGGTCGACCGCGGCATCATCGGGAGCCGGGCCGGCGGGGTGCGGGCCCAGCGTGACATCCCGGTGATCGTCGACCTCTACAAGAAGGGCCTGCTCGACCTCGACCGGATGGTGAGCAAGACCTACCCGATGGAGCAGTTCCACTCCGTGGTCGAGGACATGCACGGCGGCACCCTCGCCCGGGGCGTGCTCACGTTCTGATCGGTTCGGGTCCCGACGTCGGGACGCCCGCGACCCACTGCGTCCGCGCTTTGACGCGCAGGCATCCGGCGCGCAAGCCTGCTCCGCATGTTCACGATGCGCTTCGACATGCGCGCGCCCGAGTTCGGCGGCTCGACCACCGACCTCTACCGGGCTGCGATCGAGATGGCAGCCTGGGCCGAGAGCCGCGGCGGCGTCGCCGCGGTGATCTCCGAGCACCACACCTCGCCCGACGGCTACATCCCTTCGCCCATGCTGCTGGCGTCGGCGATCGCGGCGCGCACGCAGCAGCTCTACATCAGCCTGGCCGCCGCGCTGCTGCCGTTCTACGACCCGATCCGTCTCGCCGAGGACATGAACGTCCTCGACATCATCAGCAGCGGTCGGGTGTCGTACGTGTTCGGCATCGGCTACCGCCCGGAGGAGTTCGAGCAGTACGGCCTCGACATGAAGCAGCGCGGCCGCATCGCCGAGGAGAAGCTGCAGCTGCTGCTGGAGGCACGCACGGGTGAGCCGTTCGTGCACGAGGGCCGGCGCATCCACATCACGCCGCCGCCGGTGACGCCCGGCGGACCCCCGATCATGTGGGGCGGCGGCTCGATCGCGGCGGCGAAGCGCGCCGGCCGCTACGGCCTCGGCTTCCTGGCCCAGAGCAATCTCCCGGGAATGCTGGAGGCCTACGAAGCGTCGTGTCGCGAGCACGGGCACGAGCCGGGGATCACCCAGCTGCCCTCGCACGACACGCCCACCACGATGTTCGTCGCTGACGACGTCGACAAGGCGTGGGACGAGATCGGCGAGTACATCCTGCACGACGTGAAGATGTACGGGGCCTGGAACCCGGGCGACGAGACCACCGCGAGCATCTCGCACGCGCAGACGGTCGACGAGCTGCGGGCCACGTCGCCGGCCCACAAGATCTACAGCACCGACGAGGCGGCCGAGATCGTGCGCAACGGCGGCATGCTCATGCTCATGCCGCTCTGCGGTGGCATCCCGCCGGAGATCGCGTGGCCGTACCTGGAGCACGTCGCCAACGTCGTGCTCCCGCGGGCGCAGGAGTAGCCCGTGGCTCCAATCGCCCGCTTCGCCGACACCACCGACGACGCGGCCATCACCGACGCCCTCCGCGCCGACGGCGCGGTCCTCGTCGACCGATTCGTCCCCGAGGCGACCGTCGACGCGGTCAACGCCGAAGTCGCCGACGCGGTCGCCGCCGCCGAGCCCGGGATGCGCACCATCAACCCGATGATCCAGGCCTTCTTCGGGCCCTGCACCAAGCACGTCTCGGCGCTGGCCGCGGTCTCGCCGACGTTCGCCGACGAGGTGATGACCCATCACACCTACCGGCACGTCTGCGACGAGATCCTGCTGCCGTCCTGCTCGCGGTATCGCCTCAACCTCGGTCACCTGATCGCGCGGGGTCCCGGCGCGGAAGCCCAGATCCCCCATCGCGACGAGGACGTGTGGCCGCACTTCCCGCGCCCGCACGACGAGCTGCAGATCGCATCGCTGGTCGCGCTCGTCGACTTCCGCGCCGACAACGGCGCGACGCGTGTGGTCCCCGGCAGTCACCGGTGGCCGCGCGGGCGCCAGCCCCTCGATGACGAGATCGTCGCCGCCGAGCTGCCGGCCGGCGGCGCGGTGATCTACCTCGGCTCGACCATCCACTTCGCCGGTACCAACGCCACCGCCGACGAATGGCGTCTCGGCGTGCACGTCAGCTATACGCTCGGCTGGTTGCGCACCGAGGAGAACAACTCTCTGGCGGTACCACCCGCGGTCGCCCGGACGTTGTCGCCGGCCGCCCAGGAGCTCCTCGGCTACGCGGTCCACGACGCCATCGCCGACGGCGGCGGCTACCTCGGGATGGTGCGCATGCGCGACCCCATGGAGCTGCTCGCCGAAGGCGCCCTGGACGGAAGGACGGCATGACCTCGACCACCGCTCCCGACCTCTACTACGACCCGTACGACTACGACGTCGACGTCGACGCCCAGGCGGTGTGGAAACGGCTGCGCGACGAGGCGCCCGTCTACCGCAACGAGCAGTTCGACTTCTACGCGCTCACTCGGTACGACGACGTGCTGCCCGCCATGCTCGACACCGAGACCTACAGCTCGGCGCACGCCACCACCATCGAGCTCATGGGCTCGAAGCCGGTGACGGCGCCCATGATGATCTGGATGGACCCGCCCGACCACACCCGCTTCCGCAAGCTGGTGAGCCGAGCATTCACGCCGCGCGCCATCGCCGACCTCGAGGACCGCGTCCGACGCCTGTGCGCGACGCTGTTGGACCCGTTCGTCGGCAGCGAGGGCTTCGACTACGTCGACCGGTTCGGCGCCCTCCTGCCTCCGACGGTGATCCTCGCGCTGCTCGGCTTCCCGGAAGGACACGCCGGGGAGTGGCGCCTCGGAATCGACGAGATGTTCCATCACGAGCGCGGCGAGACCGGGTTCAAGGTGTCGGAGGAAGGCATCCCGGCCGACCTGCGCAGCGACGGCTCGGTCGGCACGGTGATGTTGGAGATGCTGCCCGAGATCATGGAGGAACGGCGCCGCCATCCCACCGATGACCTGATCTCCGCGCTCGTGAACAGCGAGATCGAGGACGACGACGGCACGACGCGGCCGGTCACCGAGCTCGAGTTCGAGATGTTCATCCAGATGCTCGCCATCGCCGGCACCGAGACGGTGGCGCGCCTGCTGAGCTGGACCGCGGTCATCCTCGCCCGCAACCCCGCCGAGCGGGCGCTGGTCGCCGCGGATCCCGGCCTCGCCGCGAACGCGATCGAAGAGCTCCTGCGCTACGAGGCGCCGTCCCCCGTGAACGCTCGGTGGGTGACGCGAGACGTCCGCTTCCACGACACGACGATCCCGGAAGGGTCGAAGCTCATCCTGCTCAACGGTGCCGCCAATCGCGACGAGCGACACTTCGCCGACCCGGACCGCTTCGACGTGCACCGCAAGATCGACCGCCACCTCTCGTTCGGCTACGGCACGCACTTCTGCATCGGCGCCGCGCTGGCCCGGCTCGAGTCGCGCATCGCGCTGCAGGAGACACTCGCCCGCTTCCCCACCTGGGACGTCGTCGACGACGAGCTCGAGTGGGTGCACACCAGCACGGTGCGCGGGTTCGCCAACGTTCCGGTCCACCTGCCGTAGCGATGGTGCCGCGTTGACCGCTCCGCTGCTCGACGGCTCGCTCTCCTTGGTCATGCCCGCCGGTCGCGGGCCGCATCCGGCGGTCGTGCTCGGGGCCGAGGCCTACGGCCCGAATCCGTTCATCCATGGCGTGCAAGGGCGTCTCGCCGAGCTCGGCTACGCATCGGTCGTGCCGGACTACTACCACGGCCACGGTCCGACGAACCGCGAGAGCTACGACCAGTTCGACGAGGTGATCGAGCACATCGCCCGACTCGACTTCACCCGGGCAGCCCGTGAGCTCGCAGGTGCGGTCGACGCGCTGCAGGCATCGCCGGAGATCGATCCGCGACGCGTGGCGGTGTGGGGCTACTGCACCGGCGGGACCCTCGCCTGGCTCGCGGCGTGCCTCCGTGGCGACCTGGCCGCCGCGGTCCTGTTCTTCCCGAGCCAACCGGTGTTCGACGAGCTCGGGCCGACCACGCCGGTCCATCCCGTCGACCTGCTCTGGCAGCTCACCTGCCCCACGCTGTTCATCTACGGCGAGGACGACTTCGTGATGCCGCCGGAGCTGCTCGCGGACCTCCGGGCTCGGATCGATCGCTGGGACGTCGACGCCGAGGTGCGCCGCTACCCGGGCGCGACGCACGCCTTCACCGCACCGTGGGGCGAGATGCGCAACGAGGACGCCGACCGCGCCTCCTGGGACGACGCGACCGCGTTCCTGCAGACCCACACCGAGCTGCGCTGAGCCGCTCGGCGCCGTCGATCGCTCACCCGCCGGGCTGGCGCCGTGATCGTCCCGGCAACGCTTGGGACCGCGATCGGTCACGCGTCCGTCCGCGCGGTGGTCGGCGAGGGACGTGCTGCTCGCCGGTGCTCGCTCGGGCTCAGGCCGCGCATGCGCTTGAAGGCAGTGCTGAGCGCGAACGCGCTGCCGTAGCCCACTTGCTGCGCGACGGCACCAACGGTCGCATCCGGCTCGCGCAGCAGGTCGGCGGCGAGCGCGATCCGCCAGCCGGTCAGGAACGTCATGGGCGGCTCGCCCACCAGATCGGTGAACCGGCGCGCGAGCGCGGCGCGCGACACACCGGTCTCGGCCGCGAGCGATGCGACGGTCCAGGGGTGCGCAGGGTTGTTCTGCAACATGCGCAACGCGGGACCGACGATCGGATCGCTGGTGGCGTGGTACCACGCCGGCGCCTCCGCCTCCGGACGCGAGAACCACGCCCGCAAGACCGCGATCAGGAGCAGGTCGAGCAGGCGGTCGAGCACGACCTCCTGGCCGGGCTCGTCCTTCGAGATCTCGGCCGCCAACAGGGGAACGAGCGGCGAGTCCCGGACGTCGCTGCGGTGCACGACCAGACGAGGGAGCGCGCGCAGCAACCGCTGACCGATCTCGCCCGGGTCGAGGTAGGTGCCGATGAGCATCATCACCGAGCCATCGGGGTCGTTGCCCCAGGTGCGCACACCGAGATCCATCGTCTGGGCGAGATCCTCACCGTCGGGCGTCGTACAGCGCTCGCCCGGATGGATCACGACCTGCGGCGGCGTGCCCGGGTCGTCGGCGAAGAGGTACGGCTCCGGCCCGCGGGTGACGACGATGTCGCCGGCACCGAGCCGGGTGCGGTCACCGTCGTCGAACACCACCCACGCCTCGCCGTGAACCATCGCCACCAGCGAGAGCGGCGCTTCGTCCTGCACCCGCACCGACCACGGCGGGTTCATGATCGAGCGCAGCACGAAGGCGCTCCTCGCCCTCGGTCCGTCCAGCAGGCCGACGAGTGCGTCCATCGCCGCATCGTAGACGCATGGACATGAATTCGAGCCTTCCAACTATGGATCGTCTCAGGCTCGGGTGTTTCACTGCGAGGCATGACCGAACGCACGAACACCTCGACCTTGACCCTGGTGGCGGGCGGGACCGGCAAGACCGGGCGTCGGGTCGCCGAGCGGTTACGGGCTCGGGACCTCGCCGTCCGCATCGGATCCCGCGCCGCCGACCCGTCGTTCGACTGGGACCGCCGCGACACCTGGGAGGCTGCACTCAGCGGTGTCGACGCGGCGTACGTGAGCTACGCGCCGGACCTCGCGTTTCCCGGCGCCGCCGATCGCGTGGCCGCGTTCACGCGCGTGGCGGTCGACGCCGGCGTTCGGCGCCTGGTCCTGCTCTCGGGCCGGAACGAGGACGGCGCGCAGCGCGCCGAGCGCGCCGTCGAGCGTTCCGGCGTCGACTGGACGATCGTGCGGGCGAGCATGTTCAGCCAGAACTTCAGTGAGGGGTTTCTGGTCGAGTCGGTGCTCCACGGGGAGCTGGCGTTCCCGGCCGGGAACGTGGCCGAGCCGTTCGTCGACACCGACGACATCGCCGACATCGCCGTGGCGGCGTTGACCGACGATCGCCACGTCGGGCAGCGGTACGAGGTGACCGGGCCGCGGCTGCTCACCTTCGCGGACGCCGCGGCCGAGATCGGCGAGGCGACGGGACGCGACGTCCGCTACGTGCCGATCACCTCCGAAGCGTTCGCGGCCGCGCTCGCGCACGAAGGCCTGCCTCCCGCCTTCGTGACGGATCTGACCGACCTGTTCCGCGAGATCCTCGACGGCCGCAACGCCTCGCTCACCGACGGCGTGCAGCGCGCGCTCGGTCGTGCGCCGCGTGACTTCCGGGAGTACGCCGCGGACGCCGCCGCATCGGGCGTCTGGAGCAGCGACGCCGATCGGATCTCCCGATGATCGACGGCTTCCTCTTCGTCCTGGTGCTCGCCACCGCGCTCGGGTGTGGGCTCGTCGCCGGTTCGCTGTTCGCGTTCTCCTCGTTCGTGATGAAGGCGCTGGCGCGCGTCCCGGAACCTCAAGGCATCGTCGCCATGCAATCGATCAACGTCACCGCGGTGATGCCCGGGTTCATGTCGGCGTTCGTCGGATCCGCCGTCGCCTGCGCCGCGCTCACCGTCACCTCGATCGTCCGGTGGGACGAGCCGTACGGCCCGTATCTCCTCGCCGGCAGCCTGTGCTACCTGGTCGGCACCTTCGGCCTGACGCTCGGATATCACGTTCCTCGCAACAACGCGCTGGACACGATCGATCCGACTCGGCCGGGTGCCGGGGAGCACTGGCGCCACTACGTGTCGACCTGGACGACCGGGAACCACGTGCGGGTCACCGCGGCCCTCGGCGCCGCCACGCTGTTCACGCTCGCGTTGCGCGCCACGTAGTGCCGGTACGGGTCAGTGCTTCTCGAACACGAGTCGGTAGTGGTCCAGCAGCTCCCGCTCGAAGCACACGCTGTTCGCGCTGACGCCCGAGGTGAACGCGAGCCGGAAGTCGGCGCTGGTGAGCCAGCGGGGGGCGAGCCGGAGCTTCAGCAGCGACTTCCTGACGCTCGGCGCCGCGAACCGCTGTCGCCACTGCCGGATGGTCTCGAGGTAGTCGAGCCGGCCGTTCGAGCTCGACACGAGGCGGAAGTGCGGCTCGGCGCACTCGACGATCTGCTCCAGCCCCATCGGGAGCCACGAGCCGGGGAACTGGCGGCCCAGCAGTGCGAGATACCACGCGTCGGACTCGCGCGGGGCGTCGATGTCGACGTCGTCGAGCGGGATCATGTTCCGTCCGAACACCATCGTCTGCAGGTAGAAGCGGCCGGTGTCGGGGAGCACGCTCGCGACGCGGGCGAAGACGTCGCGGTAGCCCGACTCCTGGTGCCCGGCGCGGTACTCCTCCGGCGAACAGAAGTGCTCGAAGGCGCCGAGACTCGCCACCGCGTCGAAGGGACCGAAGGTCCCGGGAGTGAGGAGCCGGCCGTCGAACAGGTGGACGTCGAGACCGTTGCGACGGCACGCCTCCGCCTGGGCCGACGAGAGCGTGACCCCGACGCCGCGGCCTTCGCGACGCCGAACGACGTCGAGCAACGGGCCCCAACCACAACCGAGGTCGAGCATGCGCCGGCCCGGTCCGATGCCGAGCCGCTCGACGATGTAGTCGTGCTTCCGGGTCTGCGCCTCTTCGAGGGTGAGCGAGAAGTCACCGTCGTACATGGCGCCGCTGAAGTCGGCCAGCTCTCCCATGCTCAGGCGGAAGACGCGGTCGATCAACGAATAGGTGAACTCGAGGTCGTCCCGGTCAGCCATGAACGCACACCTGGTTGAGCAGCCACGTCATCGTCAAACGTACCCAGCTGCAGATCTGCGGCCTCATGGACGGAGACCGGGTTGGGCTAGCGTCCGCCCCTGCCGTCACAGAGGAGGGCGCCCGCGATGACGACGGATCTGAACGACCTCACGGACCGGAACGCAGTGGTGACCGGCGCGGCGAGCGGGATCGGCCTCGCGGTCACCGAGGCGTTCGTCGCCGCGGGCATGCGGGTGCTCATGACCGACCGCGACGACGCGCTCGTCGCGTCGCACGCCGAACGCCTGGCCGACGGCGGCGCCGCGGTCCGGGCCATGACCGTCGACGTCACCGATCCCGATGCCGTCGAGCGCGCCGCGGCTGCCGCCATCGAGCACTTCGGGAAGCTGCACGTCGCGGTCAACAACGCCGGCATCGTCGTCCAGGGCAACTCCTGGGAGCTGCCGCTCTCCGAATGGCACCGCGTGATCGACGTCGACCTCTGGGGCGTGATCCACGGGATCCACTCGTTCGTCCCCCGCATCCTCGCGTCGGGCGAGCCCGGACACGTGGTGAACACCGCCTCGATGGCCGCGGTGACCGCCATCCCGGGCATCGGGCCCTACACCGCGTCCAAGCACGCGGTGCTCGGCCTCTCCGACGGCCTGCGCGCCGAGCTCGCGGCGATCGACGCGCCCGTCGGCGTGAGCGTGGTGATGCCCGGCATGATCAAGACCGCGCTGAACCCGCTCGGGACGGTGGGGCCCGACCAGGTGGCCGCGAACGTGGTCGACGCGATCCGTCTCGGTCGCCCGTACGTGTTCACCGACGACCACCACATCCCGGAGGTCGAGTCGCGCCTCGGCGCCATCATGGCCGCGCGGGCGGAGGTGGTGTCGTAGGAATCGGCGTCGACGACTCGTCGAGCTCGGTCCACACCGAGCGCTCCACGAGATTCCAGGTGGCCATCACGACCTGCGCCCACGCGCTCATCGGCTGCGCCATGTACTCGGGGCTGGTGACGACGTCGGCGTCGTCGACCTCGTAGACCGCAAGGTACCGGCCGGGGCGGTCATGGCTCGCGTAGCGGCGCGCCGACCGGAAGCCCGGCGTGGCCCGCTTCTCGGGGAGGTGCTCCTCGTCGTACCAGCGGTTGAACTCGGCCTCGTGCTCGGGATCGACGTCGATCACCACGATCAGCAGCGCGCTCATCGATCCGCCGTCAACACGAGCGCGGAGCCGTCCATCAGCGCGCCCGACGTGACCGCGCACACCTCGTGCCTCGGCGCCTGACGAACCCCACCTCGGCCCTGCACCTGGAGGACCGCCTCCGCGACCGTGTTCATCCCGTGCAGGTAGCCCTCCGCCAAGAGCCCGCCGTGCGTGTTCACCGGGAGCGCGCCGTCGCGCCGGGTTGCACCGCTCCGCACGAACGCACCGGAGCCGCCCCGTTCGCAGAAGCCCAGCCCCTCGAGTCCCATGAGCACGGTGCTCGAGAAGCAGTCGTAGATCTCGGCCAGGTCGACGTCGCCCGACGCCAGGCCGGCGCGGGCGAAGAGCTCCTCGCGCAGCAGGCCGGTGTAGTTGCGCGTGTAGTCGTCCCACAGCAGATGGTCCCCGATGTCGAGCCCCGAGCGCGGTCCGGCGCGGTACACGGAGGACGCGACCAGCACCGGCGGACGGGCGAGGTCCCGCGCCCGGTCGACGGTCGTGAGCACGAGCGCCGACGCCCCGTCGACTTCGATGGTGCAGTCGTCGGCACGGAACGGGGACACCACGAGGGGCGCGGCCGCGTACTCGTCCGTGGTCAACGGACGGCGGCGCACCGCGCGCTCGTTGTCGACGGCGTACGCGCGTTGGGCCACGGCCACCGCACCGAGATCCTCGCCGCCCTGCCCGGTCTCGGCGAGGAACCGTTGGGCCCACATCGCCACGTACATCAGGTACGCGTCGTACCCGATCGGATAGCGCCACGACGCCGCCGGTCCGTCGAAGGCCATGGTGCCGACCCGCGGGCCCGATCGGCCGTTCATCGCCCGGTACAGGACGACCACGTCGGCGTGCCCCGACTCGATCGCCGAGGCCGCCAGGCCCACGAGGTGGCAGGGTGCCTGCCCGCCCAAGTCGAGGTCGACGGACCACCGCAGCCCCGGCACCGCCAGCGTGGTGGCGACGGCCTGGCACTTCACCGAGTCGTGCATCACCATGAAGCTGCCGATCCCGTCGACGTCCGCGCCCCGCAAACCCGCGTCCGCGAGCGCATCGGCCGACGCCGCGCGCGCGAGGTCGAGCACCGACCGTCCGGAATCGCGGGAGAACGGCGTGTAGCCGACGCCGACCACCGCGGCCGTGGCGCCCGTCGCTCACTCGTCCACCTCGACCGGGCGGAAGCGCAGCTCGGTCCAGTCGTCGTGATCCACGAAGGTCGCGGTGACCGCGCCACCGGGCGATCTCGGCTCGGGGCCCTCGAGCCGGCCGAACACGCGGGCGCCTTCGGCGAGATCGACGGTGGCGATCGTGTACGGGACCTCGGCTTCGAGTCCGGGAGTGAGCGCGCGCCGGACACCGACCCACGAGTACACGCGCCCCTCCCCCGAGGCAGTGATCCAGTGACCATCGGGCGCGCCGCACCACGGACACGCGGGCATGGGCGGAAAGCGGACGCGTCCGCACGCGTCGCACTGCTGGACGACGACGACGTGGCGGCGGAGCGCATCGAGGAACGGCCGGGTGTCCTCATCGGGCACCGGTGCGGGGAGGGTCACGAGCCCCGGAACTCCGGTGGTCGCTTCTCCGCGAAGGCGGCGAGCCCCTCGACGGCATCGTCCGAGGTCAGGCAGTAGTACGAGTTCCGTTCCCGTTCGTAGCGCAACCCGGCCGCCACGCTGCCGTTGTCGTCCCAGAGCGAGGTCATCACGTCCTTGGCGTTGGCCATCGCCAGTGGGCTCTTGCTCGCGAAGCTCGCCACCAGCTCGGCGCCGGCGTCGTCGAGCGCGTCGTCGTCGACCACCCGGTTGACCAGGCCCCACTCCGCGGCTTCGGTCGCGTCGAGGAACCGGCCGGTGAACACCAGCTCGCTGGCCCGGGCCCTGCCCACCGCCCGCGGCAGGAGCGTGAGCGCGCCCCCGCCGCCCATCTGCCCGAAGTTGAGGTGGGCGTCGCCGATGCGGGCCGAGCGCGCGGCGAGGGCGAAGTCGCAGTTCAGGACCAGCTCCAGGCCGCCGGCGGCCGCGACGCCGTTCACCAGGGCCACCACCGGCACCGGCAAGGTGCGCAGGCGGCCGAAGATGCGGTGCAGCTCGCCGACGAAGCGCGGGAACCGCTCGCGGTCGCGCTGGAGCGTCTGATAGCCGACGAGATCCCCGCCCGCCGAGAACGCCCGGCCGGCGCCGGTCACGAGGACGCCGCGCACCGAGGGGTCGCCGGCGAGGTCGTCGAGCGCGGCGTCGATCGCGTCGAGCATCGGCCAGTCGATCGCGTTGAGCTGCTCCGGTCGGTTCAGCACCAGCGTCGCCGCCACATGATCAGTGCCCTCCACGGCGTCGCGCCGGGTGACGAGGGGGCCGGATTCGGGCGGGGTCATGCGCGCTCCTCGAGGCGACGAAGGATCTCGTGCTTCTGGATCTTGCCCGACGCGGTGGTCGGCAGCTCGGTGAGCACCTCGAGCCGTTGCGGGAGCTTGTAGGTGGCGACGCCGGCGGCGCGGAGGCGCGCGACCACGGTCTCGAGGTCGAGAGCGGTGCCCGGATGCAACACCACGCACGCGCAGACGACCTCGCCGAGCCGCTCGTCGGCGGTGCCGACCACCGCGACCGTCGCCACCTCGGCGAACCCGTTGACCAGATCCTCCAGCTCGCGCGGCGTGATGTTCATCCCGCCCCGGATGATCAGCTCCTTCTTGCGGCCGACGATGGTGAGCTGCTGCCGGTGGTCGAGCGTGGCGAGGTCGCCCGAGCGCACCCATCCCTCGTCGTCGAAGGTCGCGGCGGTGCGCTCCGGATCGGCGAAGAAGCCGACACACGTGTTCGGTCCGCGGACGAAGATCTCCTCCTCGCGTAGCTCGACCTCGACCCCGCTCATCGGAGTGCCGTCGGTGTGCACGCGGGCGTCACGCGACGCGTCCGGACGGTTCCAAGTCGCGACCAGCGCCTCGGTGGAGCCATAGAGGCGCAGCGCGCGGATCCCTTGGGTCGCCGCCTCCTCGACCAGCGCGGGAGGGACCGGTGCGCCACCGCAACCGAAGCAGCGGAGCACGTCCAGGCGCGCGCCACGACGCGCCGACTCGGCCACCAGCTCGCGCAGGAACGTCGTCGCCGCGAGGGTGTACGAGCACCGCTCCCGCTGCACGAGGTCAGCCGCCGCCGCCGCGTCCCACCGGTCCTGGAGCACGAGGGGCAGACCGTGATAGAGCGCGAACCGGAGGCCGTAGTTGAACCCGGTGCTGTGCCCGAGCGGCGACGGCATCCAGACCACGTCCTCGCGGGTGATCTGCATGTCGCGGGCCGCGACGCGCGCGCTGAAGTTGGTCGTCTGCTCGGTGTGCATGATCGCCTTGGGCGTCGCCTCCGTGCCCGACGTGAAGATCAGCTCGGACACCGCGGCGGCGTCGCGCTCCGGGATCGGGCCGAAGGCGGCCCCCCGCGCCAGCACGTCGTCGATCGCGATGCCGACCGATGGCGACCGGTCGCACACCACGTGCACCGGGTTCACGCCGGTGCGGGCTGCGGTGTCGACGACGAGCCGCTCGTGGTCGAAGTCACGGTACGTACCGGGAGCGAAGATGGCGCGGGGCCGTGCCGTCTCGAAGACGTGCGCAAGCTCGCGGCTCCGGTAGTTCGGGAGCAGCGGGTTGATCACCGCGCCCGATGCCAGGACTCCGAGCGCCACCACGGCGGTCTCGAGGCGGTTCGGCAGCTGGACCGACACGACGTCGCCGGCACCGATGTCCTGCTCGCCCAGGAAGCCGGCGACCGAGGTCGCGCGAGCCCACAGGTCCCCGTAGGTGAGGTGGGCGCCGTGCTCGTCGAGCACGGCGCGCGCGTCGGGTCGCGCCGTCGCGTGGGCGGCGACCCGTCCGGGCAGCGTGGTGCCATCCCAGGCGCCGGACGCGAGGTACGCCAGTCGGCGGCGGTCCGGCGTCACCAGGTCGCGCAGCTCGCTCACGGCTCGTGCCGCCCCGCGCCGATGCGACCCAGGACCAGCTCGGTGACCGACGCACGCGGCGACAGGTGCAACAGGAACCTGACCGCGTGCGCGACGTCGTCGGGCACGAGCATGTCGCCGGGCGGCACCGCGATCGTCGCGGTGAGCGGGGTCTCGACGTACCCGGGTTCGATCACGGTCGCACGGATCCCCGCCCCACCCTCGTCGCGTTCGACCGACAGTGCCAGCGACCGCAAGGCGGCTTTGGCCGCGCTGTACGCGGCGAAGCCCGAAACCGGTACGAGTCCCGCCACCGATCCCACCACGACGAACCGGGCGATGCCCTGAGCCTGCGCGGTGTCGCGGAGCGCACCGATCGACGAACGGAGCACCTGCCAGGGCACGCCGACGTCGCGCGCCAGCGCCGCGGTCAGATCCTCGGCCGAGGTCTCGACCGCGGTGCCCGGGCGTCCGCCACCGACCGCGACCACGACGACGTCGAGCCCACCGTGCACCCGCTCGTGCTCCGCCACCGCCCGGTCGAGGGCGACCGGGCTCCCGGCGTCGGCGACCACCGCCGCGACCTTGACCGCATCACCGAGCGACGCGGTGGCCCGGTCGAGCCGGCCCTGCCGGCGGGCGACCAACGTCACGCCGAGCGACTCCTCCACGCAGCCGCGGGCGACGGCCAACCCGATGCCGCCGGATCCCCCGACCACCAACGCCGACCTCGACCTCACCGGTCGCCCATCTTGGTACAGATACCGTGGGTCCCGGCCAGTCGACGAGCGCACGGGGGGCCTGCGGTGCACTGGGAGACGGCGGGCGCATGAGCCGGCTGGTCGGGGCGAGGGTGCCACGGGTGGAGGACGCCCGGCTGTTGCGAGGGCGGGGGCGCTACGTCGACGACGTGAACCCTCCCGGGCTCCGGCACGCCGCGTTCACCCGGAGCCCGTTCGCGCACGCACGCGTCACGGCCGTCGACACGACCCGAGCGCGCCGCGTGCCGGGCGTCGACGCGGTGTTCACCGCCGCCGACCTGCAGGGCGTGGTGGGCGTCATGCGCGGCGCCGGACCGGACGGGTTGCGCACGCCGTCGTTCGGCCCGCTGGCGAGCGACCGCGTGCGCTTCGTCGGCGATCCCGTCGCGCTGGTCGTGGCGTCGAGCCGTTCCGTGGCCGAGGACGCGTGCGAGCTCGTCGAGGTGCGGTACGACCCGCTCCCCGTGCTCGCCGACACCGACACCGCGGTGGCCCCCGGCGCACCCGCGATCTTCGACGAGGTCGGGCACAACGTCATGTTCGAAGGCCACTGGGTCTACGGCGAGCCGGACGCGATGTTCGCTCGAGCCGAGCGGCAAGGCCGCTGGCGCTTCTCCCAGCACCGCCAATGCAACGCTCCCCTCGAGGGCCGGGCCGGCCTGGTCGACCACTCCCCCGACACGGGAGACCTCACCTACCACGCCGCGCACCAGAACCCCCACGGCCTCCGCCTGTTCGTCGCCGAGCTGCTCGGCATCCCCGCGCACCGGTTCCACGTTCGCACCGACGACGTGGGTGGCTCCTTCGGGCAGAAGGCCTACGTCAGCCGCGAGGACGTCGCGGTGTGCGCGGCGGGCGTCGTGCTCGGCCGGCCGGTGAAGTGGATCGAGGACCGGCTCGAGAACCTGCAGGCGGCCGGGCAGGCGCGCGAGGAGCGCTTCGACGTCGAGGCCGCGTACGACGCCGACGGCACGGTGCGGGCGGTACGCGTGGCCATGGTGTTCGACCAGGGCGCGTACCAGCTCACGACGTTGCCGCCGACGATCTTCCCGACGATCGTGCGCGTGCTGTTCCCGGGCGCGTACCGGTTGCGCGACCTCGAGTTCGACGTGAAGGTCGTCGCCACCAACAAGGCCACCTACGTGGCGTACCGCGGCCCCTGGGAAGCAGAGACATTCGTTCGTGAACGCATGCTCGACGAGATCGCCGCCGACATCGGCCTCCCGCCCGAGGTGGTCCGGCGGCGCAACCTGCTCACGTCCGACGAGTTCCCGACCCGACTCGCCACCGACGTGTCCTTCGCTCACGTCACCGCGCGCGAGACGTTCGAGGCCGCCATGGCACGCGCCGATCCCGACGGGTTCCGGCGCGACCAGGAGCAGGCGCGGGCGGCGGGGCGCTACCGGGGCTTCGGGTTCGCCACGTTCGTGGAGCCCTCTCCCGGTCCACCGGACTACACCCGGGCGCTCGGCGCGGGTGCCGCGCCCCGGAGCGCGCAGCGGGCGACCGCCCGCCTCGAGCCCGACGGCTCGCTGACCGTCTTCACCAGCCAGTCGCCCCACGGCCAGGGTCACCACACCACGCTGGCGCAACTGGCCGCCGACGAGCTCGGAGTGCCACTCGAGGGCGTCCGCATCGTCGCCGGCGACACCCAGGTGACGCCGTTCAACCTGGTCGGGACCGGCGGCAGCCGCGCCGCGACGCTGGCCAGCGGTGCCGTGATCGGCGCCGTGGCCCACATCCGAGAGCAGGTCACCGGGCTCGCCGCCCACCTGCTCGAAGCCGACCCGGCCGACGTCGAAGTCGTCGACGGCACCGTCGCCGTACGCGGCGTGCCCGCCTCGCGCCGGCCCCTCGGAGACATCGCCAACGTCGCCTATCGCGCCACCGCGCTCCTCCCGGCCGGCACCGCCCCCGGCATCGAGGCGAGCTTCGACTTCGCCATCCCCGAGGGCGGCTGGTCGCAGGCGACGCACTGCTGCTGGGTCGAGGTCGACCCGCGCACGGGACGGGTCGCGATCGACCGCTACCTCGTGGTGGAGGACTGCGGCGCGCTGATCAACCCCACCATCGTCGAGGGCCAGATCGCGGGCGGGGTGGCGCAGGGCATCGGCGGCGTGCTGTACGAACGCGCGGTCTACGACGAGAACGGTCAGCTCCTCACGTCGACCCTCGCCGACTACCTCCTGCCCACCAGCGCGGAGATCCCTCCGATCGAGATCCACCACCTCGAGTCAGCACCGCAGGGCGCACTCGACTTCCGCGGCGTCGGGGAAGGCGGTGCCATCGGCGCGCCCGCCGCGCTGTGCAACGCCGTCGCCGACGCGCTGCGACCGTTCGGCGCCGAGGTGCTCGAGCAGCACCTGCCGCCCACCCGGATCCTCGAGCTCATCGGCGCCATCACCGCCCCCGCCCCCTGAGCGAACCGGCGTCATCCGTGGTCCGCATCCCGCCACTCGTGACGCCGACGCGTGCTCAGTCGAGGACGCCGAGGTCGCGGGCCCAGTCCAGGTTCTTGCGGGCCGAGCCGACGTGGGCGATGTGCACCACGTGCGCCTCGCCCTGGCGCGGATCGCCGTGGCGGATCGGGCCGCTGCCGACGCGTTCGGCCTCGCTCGCCAGCTCGTCGAGCTCCCGCCAGTAGGCGATCTCGTCGGCGGTCGGTGTGAACACCTCGTGCACGAGCGGCACGTGCTCGGCGCTGCCGAGCATCATCCCGTAGTACCCGAGGTTGCGCAGGCCGGTGGCGAAGGCGCGCAGCCCGTCGAGGTCGTCGAGCGCGCCGCCCCACATGCCGCTGATCGGGTAGCGGATCCCGGCGGCCTTGGCGTCGACGAGCACCTTCGAGCGCAGGAACAGCGTCTCCTCGCCCTCCGGGGTCCAGCGGTAGCCGAGCGCCTGGTGGATGTCGCCGAAGCGCGACAGCGCGCCGCCCATGTGCGACACCCGCGGGGACGCGGTCGCGATCTCGTACGCCAGCCGGATCGCCGGCGCGGTCTCGAGGATCGGGTAGATGGCGAGCTGCCCCGGCTCGAGCTCGAAGTCGACCTCGGTGCAGGTGAGCAGCGCGTCGAGCGCGTGCACGTCGGCCGGGCTCTGGATCTTGGGGAGGAGGACGCCGGCCAGGCCCGGCCCCGCCACCGCCCTGAGGTCCTTCAACGTCTGCCCCGTCGACGGCGGCTGCACGCGCGCGAACACCAACGGGCGCTCGCCCGGCACCAGCGAGTCGAAGAACTCGCGGGCCACCTTGCGGCCGCGCTCGCGCGCCGACTCGGGATACGGCGTCTGCGGCTCCTCGAGGTCGACGACCATCGAATCGGCGCCGGACGCCCGGGTCGACGCCAGCGCGTCGGCGTCGTCGCCGGGTGCGAACACGACCGATCGCAGCGGACGGGCGTCGTCGCGGTTCACTCCCCCACCTCCGCCAGCGCGTCGGCGGCCGCAGTGGCGCAGACCGTGTCCGCGAAGAACATCGGATTGGGCCCGGCATGGAGGCGGACCGGGTTGACGAACGTGAGGTCCCGGAAGTCGCGCTCGGTGATCACACCGTGTTCGACCAGCTCGAACGCCTCCGCCACCGGCTCGGTCATGTCACGCACGTCCCAGTGGGAGATGTCGGACCCGAGCACCGGGCGCAGGCGCGTGCCCAGCGGGTTCACGTCGTCGCGGAACGCCCACGCCACGAGCGGGTCGTCCGCCTCGCACCCGAAGTAGAAGTTGGGCTCGAACCGGGCGCGCAGGTCGTCGGCCTTCTCGATGCCGACGGCGGCGAACTCGTCGACCTGCGCCGGACGGGCCGCCGGGCGGGTGAAGTACTCACGCAACTCGCCCATGCGCGACGTCACCACGTCGTCGCCGTACTCGGCGAAGTATTCGAGCAGCGCGTCGACGTCGAGCCGGTCGGGATCGAGCTCGACGATGGCGTCGCGGTTGCGCTTCTCCCAGTGGCCGACGAGTCCCGAGAACAGCGCACACGCCCACGCCACCCCACCCTCGAGGAACCCGATCCGCAGCTCCGGGAACCGGTTCGTCACCCCCGAGAGGAACAGGGACTTGCACAGCGACTCGTGGGCGGCCGCCAGACCGTTCACATGGTTGTAGACGTAGTTGGAGATCGACCGGGTCACGCGGTGCTGCTGGAGCGCGCTGTGCACCACGGGTGAGACGCCGAGGTCGACGCAGGTCGCCCACAGCGGGTCGTAGTCGTAGTCGCTGTCGAGGCCGAACATGTCGAGGCGGTAGCCGCCGGCGCCGATCGGACGGCGCGCGTACCCGGCGATGAGCACCGACTTGGCGCCGAGGTCGCGCACCGCGTACTCCACCTCGGCAACGGCCTGTGCGGGCGTGTTCATCGGGATCAGCGCGCCGACCGTGCAGCGGTCGCGGTACGGCTCGAAGAGGCGGGCGTGGTAGCGGTTGACGGCGCGACAGAGCACCGACGACAGCTCCTCGTCGGCGACCTCGAAGTACCCGAGCGCCATCGACGGGTAGAGGATCGTGAAGTCGATCCCGATCTCGTCGAGCCGCTCGTAGAGCAGGGCCGGGAGGTGCGCGGTGGCGCGGTCGCGCACCCCGGCCGTCTGCCAGCCCCACCACGACGGCATCGCCTTCCACTGGTGCCGCACGGTCGGGTCCCCCCGGTCGGCGAGGCTCGACGACGTGTCGAAGCTCGCGGCGGTGGTGAGGAACCGCTCGCGCAGGGCCGCGCCCCCGGCGTCCTCGACGTAGCTGATGACCTCGTCCTGGAGCAGCGGCCCGAGCTCGACGAAGTGGCCGTCGGCGTCGATGATCGGGTGGTCGACCCGGCTACGCACCCGGGCCGCTTCGGTCGGTGTGGTCGTCATCGGTGCTCCTCTCGTCCATCGGCACACTACGACGCGGCGTAGTAGAAGGATCCGGTGCCGCCCGATCCCGCTGTCGCCGCCGAGTACCGCGCCGCCGGGTGGTGGGGTGACACGACCGTCGGCGATGCGGTGGCGTCGTGGGCACGTGAGCGACCGGCCGGCGACGCGATCGTGGCCGACGGCCGCCGCGCGACCTGGTCCGACTACGACGAGCGGGCGACCGCGCTCGCCCGCGTGCTGGTGGGCACCGGGCTCCCCCGAGGGGCGCGGGTGGCGGTCCTCCTCCCCGACGGCGTTGCCGTCCACGTCGCGTTCGTGGCCGCGGAGCGGGCGGGCCTCACCGTCGTCGGGCTCGGGCACCGGGCCGGCGACGACGAGATCCGCCACCTCGTCGGCCTCACCCGCGCCGCGGCGCTGGTCACGCTCGACCAGCACCGGGGACGTCCCACCGCGGACCTGGTCGACGTGCTCCGCAATGCGGGGTGCGCGCTCGAACACCACGTGGTGGTCGACGACGAGGGGCGCCCGGCCGATCCGCGGGCGGGCGAGGGCGACGTCGCCGGGCGCGCCTACGGACCGGACGACCTCTTCCTGATCAACTCGACGTCCGGTACCACCGGCATGCCGAAGTGCGTGCTGCACACCGAGAACCGGTGGATGTACTTCCACCAGCTCGCCGCCGAAGCCGGCGCCATGACGACCGACGACGTCTTCCTCAGCGCGATCCCGGCCCCGTTCGGCTTCGGCATCTGGACGTCGCACGTGACCCCGTCGGTGCTCGGTGCGCCGACGGTCGTGCACGAGCGCTTCGATGCCGACGCGGTGATCGCCGCCATCGAGCGCGAACGGGTCACCGTGCTGGCCTGCGTGAGCACCCAGTTCCTGATGATGCTGAAGTCGCCCGACATCGAGCGGCACGACCTCTCGTCGCTGCGCTGCATGTTCACCGGCGGCGAGGCGGTGCCGTACGAGCGGGCGGCGCGCTTCGAGGACGTCACCGGCGCTCGGGTGCTGCAGTTCTACGGGTCGAACGAGACCGGCGCGCTGAGCCGGACCACGATGCGCGACGACCGCGAGCACCGTCTCCAGACCGCGGGCCGGCTGATCGTCGAGATGAACGTGCGCCTCCTCGACGACGACGGACGCGACATCACCACCCCCGACACGCCCGGGCACCCGGTGTGCAAGGGCCCGGCGACCTGTCTCGGCTACCTCGACGACCCGGCCGCCGACGACGAGCTGTTCACCGCCGACGGGTGGATGCGCATCGGCGACCTCTGCACCATCGACGCCGCCGGCTACCTGCGGGTGGTCGGGCGAACGTCCGACATCATCATCCGGGGCGGCAAGAACATCAGCGCCCCTGCGGTCGAGGCCGAGGTGGCCGAGCACCCGGCGGTCGCCGTCGCCGCCGCGGTGGCCATGCCCGACGAGGTGTTCGGCGAGCGCGTGTGCCTGTACGCCGAGTTGGAGCCGGGCGCGACCCTCGCGCTCGCCGACGTGGTCGACTTCCTCCGGACGAAGGGGGTGTCACCCGAGTGGTTCCCCGAGCGGCTGGTCGTGCTGGAGGCGTTGCCACGCGCGTCGGGCGGGAAGGTGGCCAAGGGTGAGCTCCGCGCCGACATCCGCCGACGACTCGACGCCGGTCGCTGAGAGGTCTGCGCCGTCGGCCGACGTCGTCTCCTCCGTCGCCGGACAGTCTGATCCGGTGCCACGGGTTTCCGTTCCGGCGCCCGGTGGCAAACAATGGCATCGAGGACAGCCGAACCGGGGGGACGTTCATGGACATCGGCAGCTTCATCGCCGCACTCGCGCTGGGCTTCGTGTGCGGAGCCATCGCACGGGCGCTGGTTCCCAACGATGCCTTCCGGGCCATGAGCGGGTGGAGGTCCTGGGTGGCGTCGACGGTGCTCGGGCTGCTCGGTGCGCTCGTCGGCTACTTCATCTTCACCGAGCTGCTCGGTATCGGTGACGAGGACAAGTTCGACTGGGGTGGGGTGATCGGGGCGCTCATCGGCTCGATCATCGTGGTCGCGCTCGCTTCGTGGCTGATCAAGCGGTACGCGGGCCGACGGTTGGTCTGACTCCCGGCGCGCCGATGGTTGCCGGACATCGCCGATCGGGCACTCTGGGTGTCGTCACCTCCGGCTGCGCGCCATGCGTCGAGAGATCGGCCCCGCGATGACCGACACCGCCCCACCCGGCGACCTCCCCGAGTCCGAGGAGCTCCCCGAGCTCGTCGAGAGCGAGTCCCTGGGGGCGGACGCCCCGGCGGCGGACACGCCGTTGAAGGCCCGAGCGCTGTTGCCGTTCTTCGTTCCCCTGTTCGCGATCCTCATCGTCGCGGTCCTGGTGCTCGACATCTCGCGGGTCTTCCTCGCGGGGAACGAGGATTCGGCCCTCGTGCTCGGCATCGTGATCACCCTCACGATCCTCGTCGGTGCGTCGCTCCTCGCCGCCGCGCCGCGACTCAAGACCGCCTCGCTGGGTGTGATCCTCGGCGTGACGTTCTTCGTGCTGTCGATCGGCAGTCTCGTGTCGCTGGGCCCGAGCCTCGAGACGGGTGAGGCCGGGACCACCGGGTTCCAGTATGCGACCGGAACACCCACGAGCAGCGTCGACGTGATGGCCGAGCCGTCGATCAAATTCAACGCCACTGAGTTCGCGGCCAAAGCGGGCGTCGTGCAGTTCAATTATGGCGGCGCGACGGGTCACACCTTGGCGATCCAGGACCCGAAGTTCGCGGGCTTCCTCCTCACCACCGATGCCGGGGGGAAGAAGACGGGCAAGGCCAAGATGGCGCCAGGTTCGTACACCCTCTACTGCACCGTCGACAGTCACGAAGCGCAGGGCATGAAGGCGACGCTGACCGTGTCTCCGTAGTGAGGGACGGACGACGACCGAACGCGCGCTACGGACTGAGATCGGCCAGGTGAGGGCGGCGGTACGTGTCCTCGAGCGCCGCAAGCACCGCGGCGAGGCCGCACGCCACTGCCGCGCCCAGCGCGAGACCCGCGACGGCATCAGTGGCGTAGTGCCAATGCACCTCGACCACCGCCACGCACATGACGATCGGGACCACCACCAGCACGAGCGCGGTCGTGATCGCTCGGGTCAGACCGGCCCATCGGTACACGAGGATGACGCTCACGGCCACGGACGCCGCGACTACCGTCACCGTCCCGGAAGGAAAGCTCCAGCTGCCGGCCGGGTCCTGGCGACCGATCAGCGGCTTGGCCACGAGCTCGGCCAGGACCAACGCGACGCCCGGTCCCGCCACCGCGAGCAGCCCGCCCTCGACGTCGCGCCGATGGATCGCCCAACCGAGCGCGAGCACCATCGCCACCACGACGAACGCCGGAGCCCCCGCCCGCGCGATCGCGTCATATCCCGAGTAACCCAGCCGGAACCCGGCGACCGGCAGTCGCTCGGCGAGGTGTCCGGAGACCCAGCGATCGACGTGGAGCGGACCGATCATGGAGTGCACACGAACGGCGAGCGGCGCCAGCCCGGCGAGCAGCACCGCGGTGACCGCCAGGAGGCCTGACGGCTGCGGAAACGACGTGCGCCGTCGTGCGAGCTCCCGGTGATCCATCACGCCACACCAGGCTATGCCGGTACCGTCGACACCGTTCCGCGGGCTCCGGGAGCAACCGATCGAATGAGCGGAACATGAGCGCGAGCGCGCCGCGCCACCGCCCCCGAAGCTTCCGGGCGTCGGCGCTCAGATGCCGGCGGCGGCGGCGACCTGGTTGTCGTCCACCGTGATGATGTACGAGTTCTCGCGGAGCCCGCCGACGAACCGCGGGCGGACCTTCACGACCTCGACGACATGTCCGCCGACTTCGCAGCGCCACTTCTGCGTGGTCTTGAAGCTGAAGTGCGTGGAGACGCGAAGCGGGCTCTGCAACGTGACCACGTCGTCCCCGACGAGCAGTTCGGCCTTACCCGAGCTGCTCTGGCGGCGGAACTCCGCGGGCGTACCGGCGATGTCGAAGGAGATCTGCATCCCTCGTTTCTCGGCGTCGCGGCCGACTCGCTTGAGCCACCCGCTCGGCGAGACTCACCAACACCTCGAACTCCCGACCGACCCTCGTACCGGGCATGCTGGAGCCCATGCACTACGAGCTTCGGGTCATCGGGATGCGTCGAGTCTCCACTCGTCGACCTGGCTGCCGCTCCGGCACAGGGCGACGAAGGTGAGCTCGATGCCTGGATCGCGATGGGATCGCAGTACCTCCCGGCGATGCGCGACCTCGTGGTCGGCGAGCGGGTGATCGTCCTGACGTGGCTCGACCGCGGGGATCGCGACGTGCTCGAGGTGCATCCCCGTGGCGACCCCACCCGACCGCGGCTGGGCGTCTTCAGCACCCGATCGCCGGATCGCCCGAACCCCATCGGACTGCACGAGGTGGAGATCCTCGCGATCGACGGCCCCCGGCTCCGCGTTCGCAACCTGGAAGCCATCAGCGGTACGCCCGTGCTCGACGTGAAACCGGTGCTCGGTCCCGTCGGCACCCGATGACGTCCTGGTCGGCACCCGGATCATCGGTACCGACCGGGCGACGAAAGGACAGTTCGGTGGCGTCCAACACTGGTCCGCGGGAGGGGTTCCACACGGTGACGCCACGAATCGTCGTGCCCGACGTCGCGGCCCAGGTCGATTTCCTGCGCGCGGTGTTCGGCGGGACCGGTGAGGTCCACGCGGGCCGCCCGGCCGAGATCCTGGTCGGCGACTCGATCGTCATGGTGAGTCCGGCCACCGATCGCGACCGCTTCCCGGCGTTCCTCTACGTCTACGTGGACGACGCCGACGAGGTCTATCGCCGAGCGATGGACGCCGGCGCGGAGAGCATGGAGGCACCCGTCGACGTGCCCTACGGCGACCGGCGGGCGATGGTGCGCGACCCGTTCGGCAACATCTTCCAGATCGCGCACCAGCGGTCGTAGGACCGAGGGGTGCGCGGCCGGGTCAGCGCAGCTCGCGGAAGAACGCCCGAATGTCGTCCACCATGAGCTCCGGCTCCTCCGACGGGGCGAAATGGCCCCCACGCGGCATGACCGTCCAGCGCGCCAGGTTCACCTGGCGTTCCATGAAGCGTCGCGGCACGCGGAGCAGCTCACGTGGGAAGACGGCGACGGCGGTCGGGACCGTGACCGGCGGCTGCTGGTCGTGCACGAGGGGCCATGGTCCACGGAACGACTCGGCGTAGAAGCGGACCGACGTGTGGAACGTTCCGGTGAGCCAGTAGAGGCTCACACCCGTCAGCAGCTCGTCCTTGGTGAAGCTGCGTTCGACGTCGCCGCCGCAGTCGCTCCAGTTGCGGCGACGTTCGATGAGCCACGCCGCCAGCCCGGCCGGCGAGTCGTTCATCGCCCACGAGAGCGTTTGTGGATCTTCGATGTGCACCGCCATGTGCGCGGAGGTGCCCCGGGCCTGTGGGGGCGCCTGCTGTTGCCACCGCGCTTCCTCGGGCGTGTAGTCCTCACGAGCGATCGCGGCGAGCGCGCCCATCGACACCGTGGCCGGGAAGTTCAGGTGGACGCCGATCACCTGGTCGGCGTGCGCGTGCCCCAGCCGCACGCTGACGAACGCGCCGGAGTCGCCACCACCGGCGGCGAAGCGGTCGTAGCCCAGGACGTCGCGCATCAGCCGCAGCCACAGCTCGGCGGTCGTCACGACCCCGATGCCGGTGGTACGCAACGGACTCGAGAACGCGGTGCCCGGGAGGGACGGCACGACCACGTCGAAGGCGTCGTTCGGGTCCCCACCGAATCGCGCCGGATCCGAGAGCGGTCCGATGAGGCGCTCGTAGTCCCAGAAGGTCCACGGCCACCCGTGGGTGAGGATCAACGGCATGGGCGCAGGACCGCGTCCGCGCTCGTGCACGAAGTGGATCGGGATCCCGTCGATCTCGACGAGGAAGTTGGCGTAGCCGTTCATGGCCCGTTCCTGGGCACGCCAATCGAAGCGCTCGATCCAGTGGTCGACGATCCCGCTCAGGTACGAGCGAGGTACCCCGAAGGTCCAGTCGTCGTTCCCGAAGTCGTCGGCGTAGCGCGTACGACGGAGGCGGAGGACCAGGTCGTCGAGCGCGTCAGCCGGCACCGCGATCTCGAACGGCACCGGACTGGGCATCGGCATCGGAGCGGTCCTGCAACCTCCGGCGGCCGACCCCTACTGCTGGAGACGTTGGAGCCGACCGAACACGTCGGGCCCGATGCGGAGCCCTTCCTCGGCCGAGACGGCCGGTGCGATGTCGATGTCGAAGACGTCGCTCCATTCCGCCTGGAGCTCCCAGATCGCGCCGACATCATCGGCGGAGAAGATCGCGACGACCGACAGGTCGGCCGTGAGCGGCCAGTACTCCGCGATCACCTGGACCCCGGCCGGGTAGTTCCAGGATGCTCGTCTCGCCAGTGCCGCATCCCGGTCCTGGGCGCTCGCGGCGGATTGAAACGTCAGACGGGCGACATAGTCCACGGCCCGCTCCCCTCTCGCGGTAGGTGTGTCGACGAACCATGACGCGCCGCGCCGCGGCGGTCAAGCGCCGGGGCGGTGACGCCGACGACGGCGGTGTTCGCTCGAGCTCACGAATGCCCGAGCACGAGTGCCTGGTACCGCGCCAGCGCGGCGAGGTGATCGTGGTCGGCGCGGAGGCCGATGTACCCGTCGGGGCGCACCGCGAAGAGGGTGATCTCGTCGACGGCGAGGAGGGCGGCGGCGGATGGTTCGATGTGCCCTGCCGCCTCGGACGGGTGCTCACCGATCCCGAGCGCGATCACCGCGTCGAGCATGGGTGAGCCCGCGACGACGTCGAGCAGGGTGCCGAGCAGCTCGGAGACCGCGCCACGGTCCGCATCCGCACCATTGAGGAGCACGATGGTGTGGCCGGCGTGACGCGTGTGCTCGTGCAGGCGCCCGGACTCCGTCTCCGACCATCGCGTCGCGATGGTGTCGGGAAGGCGCTGTCCGGGCGCCAGGCCCCGATGGGCGTCGCCGATCACGATGGGTGAGTCCGAGTACTCCACGTCGAGCTCGGCCTCGGCGACGATCTCGTGCTGGCGCGCCGTCGGGTCGGCGAGCATGGCGCGCAGCGACCGGTCACGGTCCTTCCGTTCCTTCGCGTCGGTGGCCATCTGCGCGAGCTCGAAGTCGTCGCCCTCGAGGCCGACCGTCCGCGCGACCGGAAGCCGTTCCGCCTCGTAGCTGTCGAGGAGCACGGGCTCGGCCCGACCCTGGTGGACCAGCGCCAGCTTCCAAGCCAGGTTCGCCGCGTCCTGCAGCCCGGTGTTCATGCCGTGGCCCTGGGCGGGCGAGCACAGGTGTGCGGCGTCGCCGGCGAGGAGGACCGGCCCGGCGCGGTACGTGGTCGCGAACTTGGTGTGACACTGGAAACGTGTCGGGTTCTCGACGTCGACGAACGACACCGATGGGAAGTACCGGCGGATCGTCGAGGTCGCATCGGCGACCAGATCCGAAGTCGGCGAGCTCGGCCGCAGGTACGCGCGCCAGCGTCGCCCGGGCAGCGCGGTGAGGATGACCGGGACCGCTTCGAGATAGACGAAGGTGAGGTCGAACGTCTCGGTCCAACCGTCCAGCGTCGCATCGAAGACCGCCCACGGCGCGGCGAGGTCGTGGCCGTCGAATCCGATGCCGCTCGCCTCGCGGGTCGGGCTGTGCAGGCCGTCGCACCCCACCACCCAACTGGCGTCCATCTGGATGCGCTCGCCGTCGCGCTCGATCTCGGCCGCGACCCCATCGGCACGAGCGGTCAGGCCGATCAGGCGAGACGATCTGGCCACCTCGCCGCCCTGCGCGCCCAGGTACTCGGTGAGGATCGACTCGGTGACCTCCTCGGAAACGCCGAGGCTGTACGGATAGCTGCTCCCGGAGGTGGTGAGGTCGAACGCACCGAGGACCTCGCCGCCCGAATGGATCTTCGCGCCGCGCTGTGGAGTGCCGACGTCGAGAAACTGCTCGCTGATTCCCAGGGATTCGAAGAGCTCGAGCGAGCGCGGATGGACCACCGTCGCACGGTCCCAGTGCTGCGGTCCCGACCGCTCGTCGATCAGCACGCACGGGACCTCACGCCGGTTGAGCTCCGCGGCGAGGAGCAGTCCGGTCGGGCCGGCACCGACCACGAGCACCGGCGCTCGACCCGTCGCGTCGTCCGTCACGCTCCTCGACGTCTGGATGCTCATCGCGCCCTCTCCCCGCCCCGAACGCGCCCGCAGCCTGACCGACTCTCGACGCCCACCGCCAACCGCGCGCCAGGACACCCTGCACGCAGAACGCGGGAGTTACGAGTTGCGGGCCTGTTCGTCGTCGTCGAATCCGGCGCGCAACGCGAGCTCGAGCAGCTGATTGGTGCGGTGTTGCGCGACGAGCACGTCGTCGAGCAACTTGCGGATCTCCTCCAGCAACCGATCTCCCGACGACGACTGCTGAGTGCTGACTGCGGTCGAGAGCGACTGGAGCACCTCTGCCGTTCGCTGTTGCTCGACGACCATCTGCTCCGCGAGCTGTTGCTTGCGTGACTGCTTCGGAGCCTTCGACTTCTTTCCCACCGCGGTCAGCCCATGTACTTCGCGTACATGTCCCGTACGAAGCGGCGCCACGGGGTCTCCGCGGCCGCGAGCTCGGTGCGCTTCGCCTCCGCGCTCTCCACCTTGAGCCGGAGATCATCGAGGTTGGCGCGGAGGTCGTCGAGATTGCGTTGCAGCATCTTCGCCACCAGCTCCGCGGCCATGGCTCGTTCGCGCCACACGACCGCCCGCTCGCGCCAGTGCCCGCCTTCGAGCTCGGCGGCCCGCTCGGACACGGGCGCGCTGCCGTTGGCCTCGGCGAGCTCGGGGGCGGTGAGGTCGAGCTCGAGGGCTTCGTCGACCGCGTCGTCGAGCGCGTCGTCGGTCGCGGCGCGCTCCTCGATCTCGTCTCCCGCCTCCGGATCGCGCGCGACCGTGCCAGCTTCCGCGTCTCCGGTCTGGATGAGGGTCGCCGCGCTCCAGGCGACGCCCTCGTCGTCTGAGCGGTCGGCGCCCACCATCCCGGAGCCACTGGTCTCGGGCATCGGACCCTCGGGAACTCCTGCCATATCTCGTGATCGTACGGCCCGCGCCCGCCGCGCGCACACGCGGATTCACTGAGCGTGACGCTTGGCGCATGCCCCACTTCGCCGGTCCGGAGAATCCGGACGTTTCGTCACCGGCGGACCCTCGAACCGGCGCGGTGATCGAGCGGTACGCTCCGCGCCGTGGACTCCATCGAGGCGGGGATCGACGCCGCGGACCGCGCCGGCTCACTGGTGCTCGCGACCCTCACCCCGATCACCGACGAGCAGGCGCGCGCCGGGTCGCGCCTCCCGGGGTGGACCCGCGGGCACCTGGTGACCCACCTCGCCCGCAACGCCGACGGGATCCGCAACATGGTGGAAGGCGCACTCGCCGACGAACCCCGCGAGCAGTACCCCGACGGCATGGCGGGACGGGTGGCGGAGATCGACGCCGGCGCCGACCGCGACGCGGCGACGCTGGTCGCCGACTTCGTGTCGGCGCACGACGCGCTCGTGGACGCGTGGCGGCAGCTCCCGGCGGACGCGTGGTCGCGGCCGGGCATCTGGCTGTGGAACGGGCCGCAGCCGGTGACGACGACGCTCCTACGGCGCCGGCGGGAGCTGCTCGTGCACCGGATCGACCTCGACCTCGGCGCCCGCCCGACAGATCTGCCGGCCGACTACGTCGAGGCCGAACGCGAATGGCTGACCAGCAATCGCACCAGGGAGACCTGGCCCGACGCGCCCTGGTGACCGTCAGCGACCGCGGCACGCGACGGCGATGGCCTCGATGTGCCGGTCGTCGGTGCCGCAGCAGCCACCGAGCACGTCGAGGTGCGGCAGGTGCTCGTGCAACCCGGCCAGCTGCGCGCCGAGCTCCTCGGGATCCCCGGCGTCGAGCACCTCGCTCTCGTTGAGCTCGGCGTGGCTCTGACGCGACGCGTTGACCCGGACACCACGAATGCGGGCCAGCGCGGGATCACCGGCTTCGAGCACCGAGCCGAAGTGGTCGGGATGCGCGCAGTTCACCATGAAGTAGCTCGGCGCCGCACCGGTGGCGGCGTCGACCGCGACCACCGCCTCGGCGAGCGCGGTGCCGTCGGGCAGAACGCCGTCGGTCTCGACCGTGAACGAGATCACGACCGGCGCGTGGCACGCCTGGGCGGCGCGGACGACACCGATCGCCTCGGTCGGGTTCGTCAGGGTGAGCGCGGTGACGAGGTCGGCGCCGGCGTCGGTGAGCGCCTCGACCTGCGGACGGTGATAGGCCTCGGCGGCGTCGGCATCCATGGATCCGAGATCGGTGTACGCGTCACCGCGCGGGCCGATGCACCCGCTGACGACGACGGTCGACCCGGCCTCCCGTTCCCGGAGCCCGAGGAGGAAGTCGACGGCCCGGCGATTGACGTCGCGCAGCCGGGTCGCGTCGAAGCCGAGTCGCTCGCCCCAGTCGGAGCTGGCGCGCCACGTCAGGGTCTCGAGCACGAGGCCGCGGTCGTAGGCCTCGCCGAGACGCAGGTAGCCGCGGAAGTACTCGCGCACCATCAGTTCGGCGTCGCGGTCGTCGTGCAGGACGAAACTGGCGAAGTCGGGCAGGTCGATCCCACGGTTGAAGATGAAGTCGGTCTCGACCCCGCCGTCGGTGAGGAAGATCTCGCCCGTCGTCTGGGGCAACATGCGGAAACGCTAACGGCGGGCCGCGGCACGCGCCGCGCTCGTTGACTCGTTCCCGTCACGCTCGGGGCGGCCGATGAGTTCGATGGTCGGACGCGGTCGTGGTTGCTACAAGGTCCGTGACCACCGACGACGGGAGCAGTGCGATGCCCAGGATCACGCCCAACCTCTGGTTCGACACGCAGGGCCTCGAGGCCGCCGAGTACTACGTGTCGATCTTCCCCGGCTCCAAGGTCACCGACATCACGTACTACGGCGAGGGCGGACCGCAGCCCGCCGGCGCGGTGCTCACGGTGAACTTCGAGCTCGACGGTCAGCAGTACACCGCGATCAACGGTGGTCCGCAGTTCACGTTCGACGAGGCGATCTCGCTGTTGATCGAGTGCGCCGACCAGGCGGAGATCGACTACTACTGGGACACGCTCTCGGCCGGCGGCGAAGAGGGCCCCTGCGGTTGGCTCAAGGACAAGTACGGCCTGTCGTGGCAGGTCTGCCCGGCCGGCTGGGAGCAGATGCTGACCAGCCCCGACCGGGACGCGGTCGACCGCGCCATGCAGGCGATGTACGGCATGAAGAAGCTCGACATCGCCGCGCTCCAGGCTGCGTTCGACGGCGCGTCGTAGGCTGCACGACATGTGCCGGAACATCACCGAACTCCGAGGGCTCGAGCCGCCTGCGACGCAGGAGGAGATCGAGGCCGCCGCCTACCAGTTCGTCCGCAAGATCACAGGCGTCACCAAGCCGACGGGCGCGACCGCCGAGGACATGCGCGCGGTGTCGCTCGAGATCGCGTCCCTCGCGACCGATCTGCTCGAGCGGCTCCCTGCCCGCCGCCAACCTCCGAAGACCGTGCCGCCGCTGCGCCGCCCGGAGGTGCGGGCCCGCATGGGCCTCGAACCGTTCCCCGCGTGAGCAGCGCGGTCCGATGACCGCCACGCAGAGGATGACCGGCGCCGCGCTACTTCGTACCGCTCGCCACCACCAGACCTTCCGTGACCTGCGGCGGGTTCGGGATGAGCGCGGCGGCGTTCTCTTGAACCCATTCGTGCGCGAGCCTGACCGACTCGTCGGCTCCGGTTTGGTCGTCGAACACGCTCAGGGATGCCATCGCGCCGGCGCCGGCGTCAATCCAGTAATAGGCGATGAAACCGGGCACGTGCTCGAGGAGCGGGATGAAGCTCTCACCGACGAGGCGTCCCGCTTCGGCATCGTCGGTGATGCCCTCGTACCTCCGGACGGCTGCGTACATCAGCAACTCCTTTGCTCCGCTTCCCGTACACCGCCTGCGCCAACCTCCAGGTCTGCCAGGGGATTGCCCATCGTCGGTACTCGCAGCACGGGTTGTCAAGGGCTCAGCCGGCGTCGCGGCCGCTCCGCGCCGAACCCGAACGCGACCGCTTCGAGGACAGGACCCTGACCGTGGTGCTCAGTCGCGCAGCCGCACCAGATAGCGCCCGGTCACGCCGCCGCGACTGATCTCGTCGAGCGCGCCCTCGAGCCCGGCGAGGTCGACCACGTGCTCCATCCGCTCGAGCCCGGCCGGCTTGAGGTCGGTGGCGATGCGCCCCCACACCTCGCGTCGGCGCTCGATCGGGGTGTGCGCCGAGTCGATCCCGTACAGCGTGACGCCCCGCAGGATGAACGGCAACACCGTGGTCGGCAGCTCGGCGCCGCCGACGTTGCCGCTGGCGGCGACCGCGCCGAACGGTGCGAGACCAGCCAGCACGTGGGCCAGCGTGGCACCCCCGACCACATCGACCGCGCCCGACCATGCCGGCGGCTGGAGCGGCTTGCTCAGGTCGGTGAGCTCGTCGCGCGGGATGACCTCTCGGGCGCCGAGCGCGCGGAGGAAGGGCTCGGCGTCGGGCTTGCCGCTGCCGGCGGCAACCGTGAACCCCAGACCGGCGAGCATCGCCACCGCCATGCTGCCGACGCCTCCGGTCGCCCCGGTGACGAGCACGGTGCCCGCCTCCGCGACGATCCCGTGGTCGAGCAGCGCGAGCACGGACAGCGCGGCGGTGTAGCCGGCGGTGCCCACGAGCATCGCGTCACGGGTCGTGAGGCCGTCGGGCAGGGGGACGATCCACTCCCCGGGGACGCGGGCGACCTGGGCGTACCCTCCGTGGTGCGAGACGCCGAGGTCGTAGCCGTGGGCGATGACCGCGTCGCCCGGCTCCACGCCCGCGACGTTGCTCTCGCGCACGGTGCCGGCGAGGTCGATGCCCGGCACCAAGGGCGAGATCCTGGCCACCCGCCCCTTCTCCGTCGCGGCCAACGCATCCTTGTAATTGACGCTCGACCACTCCACGTCGACGACCACGTCGCCGGCGGGCAGGTGGTCCACGCTCAGCTCGGTGACCCCGCGGCGGAACCCGTCGTCGGTCTTCTCGGCCGTGAACGCAAGGAAGGTCTCGGTCATGCGGGGATCTTGTCGCGGACGGGCCGACATCGCCCACTCCTGGCATGATCTGCGTCCGGGCTGCCACCGGGCGCAGCCGGAAGGGGACCACACATGGCGGCGCTCGACCTGCAGCCCGAGTCCGGGGTGGTGATCACCGGGGGCGCGTCCGGGATCGGCCTGGCCACCGCGCACGCGGTGGCGGAGGTCGGCCGGCCCGTCGCCGTCTGGGACCTGCACCAGGACCGGGCGTCGGCGGCGGCCGACGCGGTCGCCGCCGCGCACGGGGTGAAGACGGTCGGCATGGCCGTCGACGTGCGTGAGACCGACACGCTGCAGGAGGCGGCGGACGAGACCGCGTCGGCGGTGGGCGCCGTCGGAGGGCTGGTGCACGCGGCCGGCGTCCCCGACGCGGTCGACCTGCCCGAGCTCACCGACAAGACGTGGGACCCGCTGCTCGAGGTCAACCTGCGCGCCTACGCGATGGTGGTGCAGGCGTTCCTGTCGCAGCTGCGGGCCAACGCGCCCGACGCCGCGGTCGTGGGCATCGCGTCGATCCACGGCATCATCGCCCAGGGCGTCAACCCCGCCTACGCGGCGTCGAAGGCCGGGGTGCTCGGGTTGACCCGCTCGATGGCGGTGCGATTCGCGACCGAGGGGATCCGGGTCAACGCCATCTGCCCGGGCTTCATCGACACACCGATGCTCCCCGATCTCGGCGACCTCCGGACGCGCCTCGCCGGGCACGCGCCCATGGCCCGCCTCGGGCGCCCGGACGAGATCGGCACGACCGCCCGCTTCCTCCTGAGCAACGACGCCAGCTTCATCACCGGCACCCACGTGGTGGTCGACGGCGGTTGCACCATCGCCGACCTGTGACGGGCGGTCCGCGCGTGCATCCCATCACCGCGTCCGACGACGAGATCCGCGCCTTCGTGGCCGAGGCGGAGGTGCCGCCACTGTTGCCGGCACTGGCGTACGTCACCGGCGACCTCTCGCTGCTGCGAGACGACCTGCGCCCCGACCCGACCCTCATGGCGCTCCCCCAGGGTGGGTTGAGCGCGGCGCAGCTCGCCACCGCGCGCGAGATCGCGTCGGCGACCCTCGTCCGCTTCCGCGACGGCGGGTGCCGGGCCGCGCCGCCGCCGGGCCGCGCCGTGCTCCTGCGGATCATGGAACACGTGGTCGGCGGCTCCGACATGGAGGAGTACCTCCCCCTGCTCGAGGAGGAGCTCGCGCTCCGCGGTGACGATCGTCGCGCGCCCCAGTGGCGCAAGGCCGACGTCGCGCCCGACGTCGAGCTCCGCGTCGCGATCATCGGCGCGGGCATGTCCGGCCTGCTCACCGCACACCGGCTCGCCCAGGCGGGGATCGACTTCGTGGTGCTGGAGAAGAACGCCGACGTCGGTGGCACCTGGTACGAGAACCGGTATCCCGGCTGTCGGGTCGACAACCCCAACCACAACTACAGCTACTCGTTCGCGCAACGGCACGACTGGCCCCTTCACTTCTCCACCCAGGACGTGCTGCTGGACTACTTCCGCACCTGCGCGCGCGAGTTCGGGTTGGAGGAGCGCATCCGGTTCGGCACCGAGGTGCGCTCGGCCACCTGGGACGACACGGAAGGCTCGTGGACGCTGGTCACCCGCACCGCCGACGGGGCCGAGGACACCGTCGTCGCGCACGCGGTCGTGAGCGCGGTCGGCCAGCTCAACCGGCCGAGCTTCCCCGACATCCCGGGTCGCGACCGCTTCGCCGGCGCCGCCTTCCACTCGGCCGCGTGGGACGACGACGTACCGCTCGACGGTGCGCGCATCGCCGTCATCGGTACCGGTGCGAGCTCGGTGCAGTTCACGCCCGAGATCGCGCCCCGCGCCGAACACCTCTTCCTCTTCCAGCGGACGCCGCCCTGGATGGGACCGACCGCGGACTACCACGACCCCGTCTCCGACGGGCAGAAGTGGCTGTACGCACACGTCCCGACGTACAGCGAGTGGAACCGCTTCTGGATGTTCTGGCGCATGGGCGACGGCGCGCTGCCGGGCGTGAGGGTCGATCCCGAGTGGGACACCGCGAACGGCTCCGTCAGCGCGACCAACGACTTCATGCGCACGATGCTCGCGTCGTACCTCGAGCAGCAGTTCCATGACCGGCCCGACCTCTTGCCGTACGTCGTCCCGACCTACCCGCCCGGTGCCAAGCGCCTCCTCCGCGACAACGGCGTCTGGGCGACGACGTTGAAGCGTGACAACGTCACCCTGGTGACCGAGACCATCCGCGAGATCACGCCGTCGGGCGTCGTCACCGCCGACGGCGTCGAGCACGACGTCGACGTGATCGTGTACGGCACCGGCTTCCAGGCGTCGCACTTCCTCACACCGATGCAGATCACCGGGCGCGGCGGCGTCGACCTGCACGAGCAGTGGGACGGTGACGCCCGCGCCTACCTCGGGGTCACGATTCCCGGCTTCCCGAACTTCTTCTGCCTCTACGGGCCGAACACCAACATCGTCATCAACGGCAGCATCATCTACTTCTCGGAATGCGGCGCCCGGTACATCCTCGGGTGCCTCGAGCTCCTGCTCCGCGGTCGCCACGCGTCGCTCGAGGTGCGCAAGGACGTCCACGACGAGTTCAACGAGCGCGTCGACGCCCAGAACCGCGAGATGGCATGGGGTTGGTCCGACGTCAACAGCTGGTACAAGAACGAACACGGACGGGTCGCCCAGAACTGGCCGTTCACGCTGCTCGAGTACTGGCAGCGCACCCTCGCCCCCGATCCCGACGACTACGTCGTCGCCTGACGCCAGGAGTTCCACATGCGCGCGGTCCGCTCCACCCCACCCGGTGTCGCCGTCGTCGACGTCGACGAACCCGACGGCGCCGGTGAACTGATCAGCATCCGGTCGGCGAGCATCTGCGCGTCGGACTTCGGCTACATCGAGATGGGCAGCCAGTTCCTGCTGGGGCACGAGCTGGCGGGGACCACCGAGGACGGGCGCGCCGTCGCCATCGAGGCGATCTTCGGCTGCGGTGAGTGCGACCTCTGCCTCGAGGGCCGCTACAACCTGTGCGCGACCACCGGCACCACCGCCCTGGGGCGTGATGGCCGACGGCGGGATGAGCGAGTGGTTCCGGGCGCCGGCCCGGTCGCTGGTCGACCTGCCGGAAGGCCTGGCCGCGACCGACGCCTGCCTGGTGGAGCCGACCGCGGTCGCCTGGCACTCCTGTCGCCTCGCCGGCGCCGGCCCGGACCAGCGGGTGTGCGTGGTCGGCGGGGGCGCCATCGGGCTGATGGCGGTGGCATCGGCGCGCGCGATGGGCGCCGCCGAGGTGTCCCTGGAGGCCCGCTATCCGCACCAGATCGAGCTGGGCGAGCGGCTCGGGGCCACGGAGCCGTCGGGGGTGTACGACGTCGTCATCGAGGCCGCCGGCTCCGAGAGCGCGCTGCACCGCTGCACCGAGCTGGCCGCGCCCGGAGGCTCGATGGGTGTGCTCGGCGTGTTCGGTCCCGAAACCACCTGGCCGCAGCTGCAGTGCTTCATGAAGGAGCTGCGCACGGTGCCCACGCTCGGCTACTGCCGGCACTCGGGCGGTCGCGACTTCGAGGACGCCGCCAACCTCCTGGCGTCGACCCCGAGCCTCGTCGACGCGCTGATCACGCACCGGTTCCCGATCGACGACGCCGCGGAAGCGTTCCGGGTCGCGGCCGACAAGTCGACGGGGGTCCTGCGCGTGGTGATCGAGCCGTCATGACGAACGTGATGAACCACCTCGGCCAGTGCGTGACCGACCTCGAACGGTCGCGCACGTTCTACGAGCAGGCCCTCGGCTTCGAGTTCTGGCGCATCCTCGAGCTCGACGACGAGCCCAGCAACCAGCTGCTGCGCCTCGACGCGCCGCTCGGGTTCCGAGCCTGCTACCTGCGGCAGGGAACCTTCGTGCTCGAGTTGCTGCACTTCGCCGGCTCCGGCGCGGCGCCGGCCCCGTACCGGCCGCGCACCATGAACGAGATCGGCCTCACGCACATCTCGTTGAGCGTCGACGACATCCCGGCGACGTGTGCGCTCGTCGAGCAGCACGGCGGCGAGGTGCTCACCGACACCGACATCGGCGGCGGCATCTTCGTGCGCGACCCCGACGGTCAGCTCGTCGAGCTGCTGCCCATGGCCTACGCCGAGCGCGTCGCCACCGAGGGCTGATGGAGCTCGGGCTGCGCGACCGCGTCGCGATCGTCACCGGCGCGAGCCGCGGCATCGGTCGCCAGATCGCGCTCGACTTCGCGCGCGAGGGCGCACACCTGGTGCTCAACGCCCGCACCGAGTCGATGCTGGAGGCGACCGCGAACGAGGCTGCCGCGCATGGCGTACGGGTCGTGCAGGTCGTGGCCGACCTGTTCGAGCACGACGCGGCGGCGTTGATCGCGCAGCGGGCGGTCGACGAGCTCGGGCGGCTCGACATCCTGGTGAACAACGTCGGCGGCAGCGGCGACCCGATCCGGCTGCAGAAGCTGACGCCCGACGACTGGGCGCAGGGGTTCGAGCTCAACTTCTTCTCGTCGGTGCGGATGACGACGGCCTGCCTGCCGATCATGCTCGAGCGCGGGTGGGGCCGGATCGTGAGCCTCTCGTCGACGTACGGCGTCGAGCCGGGCAGCTACTTCGGCCCGTACTCGGCGGCCAAGGCGGCGCTGCTCAACTACTCCAAGAACCTGTCGAAGGCGTTCTCGGCCCAGGGCGTGCTCGCCAACTGCGTGATCCCGGGCGTCACCATCACCGAGGCGATCAACGACACCGCCGCGTCGGCCGCGGAGGCCCAGGGCGTCACCCCCGAGGAGGTGATGGCGAAGATGATGGAGAAGGACCCCGTGGCGATGGGCCGCTTCGGCGACCCGCGCGAGGTGGCGGCCGCGGTGGTGTTCCTCGCCAGCGAGGCCGCCAGCTGGATCACCGGCGCCGCCCTCGCCGTCGACGGTGGCACCCTCCGCAGCGTCTGACCGCGTCGTTCAGGGAGTGAAGAGCGCGGGAGCTCGCGGCGTTGGATCTTGCCCATCGAGTTCCGGGGGAAGTCGTCCACGAACAGCCAGCGCTCGGGCACCTTGTACCGGGCCAGGTTGGCCAGGCAGTAGGCACGCAGCTCGTCCTCGTCGACGGTCGCGCCGTCGCGCAGCTGGATCGCGACCGCGACCCGCTCGCCCAGCCGCTCGTCGGGGATGGCGACGACCGCGCACGCCTCGATCTCGGGCCGCTCGTGCAGCACCCGCTCGATCTCGGCCGGGTAGACGTTGCCGCCACCGCGGATGATCACCAGGCTCTTGCGGTCACGGATGTGCACGAAGCCGGCGTCGTCGACGAACCCGAGGTCGCCGGTGTGGAGCAGACCGTCGCGCAGCGTCTCGGCGGTGGCGTCGTCACGCTGCCAGTACCCCAGCATCGGGCGGTAGACGCCGGCCCACTCACCGGTGGTGGTGGGCGCGAGGCAGATCTCGTCGGCGACCACGTGGACCGCGAGGTGGGGCAGCGGCCGTCCACTGCCGCCCGGTTGGTGCGTGCCGTCGCGCGGGTCGATCGACACCACCGTCGGCGCCTCGCTCAGCCCGTAGGTCGCGAGCACCGGCTTGCCGAACTTCCGCTCGAACGCCGCGCGCACCGGCTCCGGGCAGTCGCCGCCGCCGCTCCACACCTCGTCGAGGGTGGCGAGGTCGTCGGGTGCCACCGCGTCGTCACCGGCGAGGGAGTGGACCAGCGCGGGTGGGCCGTTCCAGGTGTCGACCCGCTCGGTGCGGATCCACTCGGCCACGCCCGCCGCGTCACTCCGATCGAACACGATCGAGCACCCACCGGCCTGCGCGGTGAGCAGGGTCGTGAGCACCTGCATGTTGAGGATGGTCAACGGGAGGAAGTCGCCCTTGCGCAGCGCGGGCCCGTAGCCGCGGCTGCTGACGAGCATCGCGCCCGGGAGCAACAGGTTGTACTGGCTGTGCACCGCGCCCTTCGGGTACCCCGTCGTCCCACTGGTGTACGCGATGCCCGCGGGCGCGTACGGGTCGACCTCGGCATCGAACGGCGCATCGGGTGCGGCGGCGAGTGCGTCGTACCACTCGCCCGCGCCGTCCTCGACCACCACGACACGCGGCGCGTCGCCTCCCGCCACCTGCTGCGCGGTCGCGTCGTCGCACAGCAGGAGCGACGAGCCACTGTCGTCGAGCAGGTACCGCTTCTCGGGCGGCGCCAGGGCGCGGTTGAGCCCCACCCAGATCGCGCCGATGCGCATCGCGCCGTGGAAGGCGAGGATCACGTCGAGGTCGTTCGGGAGCGCGCCGGCGACGCGGTCGCCGCGCCCGACGCCGAGGAGGTGCAGCGCGTGGGCGGCGCGGGCGGCGAGGCGGTCGAGCTCCGCGTACGACCAGCGGCCGGAGCGGGTGACCAGGGCCTCGCGGCCGGGGTCGTCGGCGACGACGGGCGCGAAGACGTCGGCGACGGTCCGCGGGATCGACCGCGCCGGTGAGACGGTCACGACGTGAGCGCGAGGTGCTGCAGCTCGACCATCATCGGGAGGAGATAGCCGATGTACGCGCTGGTGAGCACGTAGCCGCCACGCGGCCCTTCGGACTCCCGCGCCTTCACGTCGATGATCGTGACCCGGTCGTCCTTCTCCTGCCATGCCCTGGCCTTGGCGACGATGGCCTCGATCTCGTCGACCGAGGAGACCTGGAGGCCGAAGTGGTCGAGGGTCGGGCACGCGAGGGCCGGATCGCCGGGGAGCAGGTAGACGAACTGCATGACCTCCCCCGTCATCATGATGAGCGGGTTCCCGGACTCGCCGCTGTTGTCACCCTCGGTCCATCCGAAGACGTCCCCGTAGAACGCCTTGATCTCGGCGCGACCGGCGTCGTCGAGCGACTCGGGCGCCATGGTCATCGCCACGTGGTTCAACCGTGGTGCGAATCGCTCGTCGTCGCTCATGACTCCCCCGATCGTCGCGGACGGACCATCACCTTGCCCGGCAGCTCGCCGGCCGCGCAACGCTGCATGACGGGCAGGAGCTCGTCGAGGAACACGTCGACCGGCTCCACCAGCGCGTCGAGCGGCATCGCCCCCGACGCCAACAGCGCCAGCGCCGCCGCGAAGCCGTCGGCGTCGTAGTTGTAGGAGCCGAGGATCGTGTTCTCGAGCACGATCACCCGATTGTGGTTGAGGCGGGGGAAGTCGTGACCGGTCCCCACCAGCACGCAGACGCCGGCGAAGTCGAGCTGCTCGATGGCCGACTCGCCCCCGGCCGCGTTCCCCGAGCACTCGAACACCACGGTGAAGGGCTCGGGCACGGGCGACCCCATGCTCGGGGTCGGCAGCTCGTCCGGCGTGACCACACGGGCCGCGCCCACCTGCAACGCGCGCTCGCGGCGGGCGGGCGCCGGCTCGGAGACGGTGACGTCGTCGATGCCCTGGGCGTGCAGCACCGCGGTCACCAGCAACCCGACCGGTCCGCCCCCCGTCACGAGCACCCGGTCGGCGGGCGTCGCGCCCGAGAGGGTCACCGCATGCATGGCGACCGCGGTCGGCTCGGTGAGTGCGGCGGCGCGCGACGGGAGATCGTCGGGGACGGCGAGCAGCTGCTCGGCGGGGGCCACCACGTAACGGGCGAAGGCGCCGCGGAACGACAGGTGGTCGACCGGGGGCCGCCGCAGGCACACCGACGGCCGGCCCCGCACGCACGCTCGGCACTCACCGCACCCGGGTTCGGGCCCGCACACCACCCGGGCGCCGACCGACCAACCTTCGACGTCCGGGCCGACCGCGGCGATGGTGCCGGACCACTCGTGACCGAGCACCGAGCCCGGGCGCGCGATGCGCTCGAGGACGAAGTGCAGGTCGGTACCGCAGATGCCGCACTGCGCGATCTCGATCAGCACCTCACCCGGTCCCGGTTCCGGCACCGGCACGTCGCGGACCTCGAGCGCGCCGTCGCCGACGTAGACGCTGGCCTCCATGAGCTCCATCGATGCGGCCCCCTCACTGCCTGCCGAGCGACACTAGCCACGTCCGGGGCTGGACGCCGCCAGCCACGCTCCGCGCCCCGGATCGGCCCCACCCGAGCGTTGTAGCGTGCCGTCGGATGACCCCGCAGACCGTCCTCGTCGAGCAGACCGGCCACGTGTTGACCGTGACGCTCAACCGACCGGAGCAGCGCAACGCCTTCGACGACCCGATGCGGAGCGAGATGCGTGACCTCTGGACGCAGGTGCGCGACGACCGGTCCGTCCGCTGCGTGGTCCTCACCGGTGCCGGCAAGGGGTTCTGCGCCGGTGCCGACATGGAGCACCTCGACGGTGAGCGCCGCCCGTTCGGCGACGGCGTCGACGGCGAGCTGAGCTTCCTCCCGGGACGGCGGCTCGAGGTGCCGGTGGTCGTGGCGGTGAACGGCGTCTGTGCCGGCGGCGGGCTCCACTACGTGGCCGACGCCGACATCGCGATCGCGAGCGAGGACGCGTGGTTCACCGACCCCCACGTGGGGGTGGGGCAGGTGAGCGGGATCGAGGCCCCGTCCCTCGGGCTGCGCGTCCCGCTGGGCATGCTCGCCCGCATGGTGCTGCTCGGGCGCCACGAGCGGTGGGACGCCCAGCAGGCCCTGCGGGTCGGACTGGTGAGCGAGGTCCTCGCCCCCGACCGGCTCCTCCCGCGCGCCCACGAGCTGGCCGGGTGGATCGCGGAGGCGTCGCCCGAGGCGGTGCGGCGCTCCCGGGCGGTGTACCGCCGGTTCGAGGAGGACGTCGTGGGTGACGCCATGGCCGACGGGTGGGACTGGGTACAGCGTCACTGGGCCCACCCGGACAGCGATGAAGGACCCCGGGCGTTCCTGGAGCGCCGTGACCCGGAGTGGCACCCATGAGCGACGACCTGAGCGCGACCCCGCTGCCCGCCGACATCGTCGGCATGCTCGAAGGGCTCACCAGCACGCGCGCCATCCGCCACTACACCGACGACCCGGTGCCCCCGGAGGCACTGCGGGCCATGCTGTTCGCGGCGACCCGCGCGCCGAGCGGCTCGAACCGCCAGCCGTTCCGTTTCCTCGTGCTCACCGACGGGCCCAACGCACGTGAAGCCAAGGCGATGATCGCCGAGGGCGCGCGGCGCGCGTGGGGCGGCAAGCGGGTGACGGATCGTTACGACGAGGGGTCGGGCGCGCGTGACGACTCCCCCAAGGCACGCATGGCGCGCGCGATGCAGCGCTACGTCGACGAGTTCGACCACGTGCCCGTGCTCGTGCTCCCCGCGCTCGTGCGGTACCGCGAACCGACACCGTTCGAGGGCGCGTCGGTCTACCCCGCGTGCCAGAACCTGCTCCTCGCCGCCCGCGCCCTCGGCTACGGCGGGGTGCTGACCGGCTGGCACTACGCGGTCGAGGCACAGCTGAAGCAGCTGCTGGGCGTGCCCGAGGAGATCTTCCTCGCCGCCACCATCACCATCGGCAAGCCCGTCGGCCACCACGGACCGGTCCGTCGCCGACCGATCCGCGAGCTTGTGTACGGCGAGGCGTGGGAACAACCACCCGAGTGGGCGGTGGACCCGCCCGGTGCGGAGCACACGCAGGCGGGACCCCCGCGCCCGTCCGCCGCGTCGACGTGAGGAGTCGAGCATGAAACTCACCCGTGGGTTCAAGGGACGGGGCCAGGCAACGCGCGATCCGCGGCTCCCGCCCGGTCAGTACGACACCGGGCGGCAGTGGCCGGTCCTGACGGCCGAGGTGACGCCGAAGATCGCACCCGCCGACTGGACCTTCACTGTCGAGGGCTTGGTGGAACAGCCGACCACGTGGACGTGGGACGAGATGCACGCGCTCCCGCCGTCGGCGTACCACGGCGACATCCACTGCGTCACCACGTGGTCGAAGTTGGGCATGGAGTGGGAGGGTGTGTCGATCGACACGCTGCTCGCGGCGGCCCGCCCCCTCCCGACGGCCACGCACGTGCTCGCGTTCTCGTCGACCGGCTACACCACCAACCTGCCGCTCGCCGACGTGACCGACGGCAAGGCGTGGGTCGCGTTCATGGCCGAGGGCCAACCGCTCCCGCGCGACCACGGCGGGCCCGCGCGCCTCCTGGTCCCCCACCTGTACTTCTGGAAGAGCGCGAAGTGGGTGTCGGGGCTCCGCCTGCTCGACCACGACGAACCCGGGTTCTGGGAGCGCAACGGGTACCACGACCACGGCGATCCCTGGCTCGAGCAGCGCTACCAGGGCGACTGACCGTGGCGGCGACGTGGCAGACGGCGACGGTGCTCGCCATCCGCGACGAGACGCCGACCGCGAAGACCTTCCGCCTCGCGCTCGGCGTGCCCACCGGGCACCGCGCCGGGCAGCACTACGTGGTGCGGCTCACCGCCCCCGACGGCTACACCGCGTCGCGCTCGTACTCGGTCGCCTCGGCGCCCGACGGCGGCAGCGAGATCGAGCTGACGGTCGAGCGGCTCGAGGACGGTGAGGTGTCGATGTTCCTGCACGACGTCGTGGAGGTCGGCGACGAGCTCGAGGTCCGGGGCCCGATCGGCCTCTACTTCGTGTGGGACGGCACCGAGCCCGCGGTGCTCCTCGGCGGCGGTTCCGGTCTGGTGCCCCTGATGGCCATGCTGCGGCTGGCGCGTGCCACCGGGCGCGACGACCTCGTGCACCTCGTCGTGTCGGTGCGGTCGCCCGACAACCTGTACTACGCGGCCGAGCTCCCGGGTCCGGACGCCACCGTCGTCTACACCCGCCAGGCGCCGCCGTCGTCGACCCGTCCCGCCGGGCGCCTCACCGCGGCTGACCTCGAACCCCACCTGCGCGCCGATGCCACCGTCTACGTGTGCGGCTCGGCGCCGTTCACCGACGCGGTCGGCGATCTCGTGCTCGACCTCGGGGTGCGCGCCGAGCGGGTGAAGGTCGAGCGGTTCGGCCCCAGCGCCTGATCCCCCTCCGAGCATCCGTCAGTACAGGCGCGCATACGACCGCGAACTGCCGGATGATCGGGTGGGGGGGGTTAGGCGGCGGCGGGGGTCTCGGTGATGTCGGCGTCGAGGTCGAGGTGCAGGTGCTCGGCGGCGTTGCCGACGAGCAGCGTGTGGCGCACCGCGGGGTCGAGGTCGGCGAACGTCTCCTCGATGTACTTCCGCGAGTGCGGGAACGTGCCGACCGAGTGCGGGAAGTCGCTGCCCCACCAGAAGAGCTCGAGCGGCATCTCGTTCGGGAGCTCGTGGCCGATCTTCACCGCCAGCGGCTCGCGCACCATGCCGTAGATCGCGTGGTCCTTCATGTACTGCGACGGCATCTTCGGGAGCTCGAGCTGGAACCAGCTGTTGTACTCCAGGTAGTCGCGGTCCATGTAGTAGAGCGACGCCGGGAGGATCGCGGCATTGATCTCGGCGAAGTAGAGCTTCAGCTCGGGGAACCGCTCGAAGGTGCCGTTCACGATGAGCTGCGCCATCGTGGGCGCGGGCGCGGTCTGCGAGTGTTGGGTCATGCCCGCTTCGACCGGCCATTGCGCGGTGTCGTGGCGGGGGCCACCGGTGTTCATCACGCCACCGAACGACATGTGCGGCGACAGCGGCATGTCGAGCTCGAGCGCCTTCTCCCAGAACCGGTCGTCCTCGGGCTTGGGCGCGTTGCCGCCGTTGGGGCTGTTGAGCAGCTGGACCGACTTGAAGCCCAGCGCGTGCACGCGCTCGAGCTCGGCGACGGCGTCGTCGATGCCGGAGACGGGCATCAGCGCGTTGCCGATGAGGCGGTCGGGCGCGATCGCGCAGTAGTCGGCGAGCCAGTCGTTGTAGGCACGCACCATCGCCAGGTACGCATCGTGGTCGGGGATCTTCTCGAGGAACCGGCTGGCGAACACCGGGACGAAGAGCAGTTCGGCGTCGATGCCGTCCTCGTCCTGCTCGCGGAGACGCTGGGCACCGTCGCCGGCGCCGTCGGTGCGGGAGCCGTCGTCCTTGAAGTAGCTCTGCCCCGCGAACTTCACCTTGCCGCGGCCCCGCAGGTTCTGGCTGGCGTACGTGAGCGGCATGCCCTCCATCAGCCAGGCGTCGCCCCCACCGTCGGGGAGCGTGATCAGCTTCGGCGCCCGGTCCTTGTACTTCTCGGGGAGGTAGGCGACGAAGTCGGGCGGTGTCTCGAGGTGCCCGTCACCGGAAATGACCTGGTACTTGCGTCCCATGCGGCTACTCCCCCTGTACCGGTACGACTCCAACTCGTTCTACCACCGCGGCGCGGGTCGACCCACCTGCCCGATCACGCGGGCGAGCCCGGCTTGGTGCGCGCCAGCACCTCGCGGAACGGCACGCCCTTGTCCGGGTTCGGCTCGCGCGGCAGGCCGAGCGCGCGCTCGCCGATCACGTTCTTGTTGATCTCGTCGCTGCCGCCCGCGATCGACATGCAGCGCACGAAGTTGAACAGCTCGGAGTAGCGGCCGTCCTCGGGCGCGTCGGCGCCCCAGAGCAGACCCTCGGGGCCGAGGATGTCGAGCGCGGTCCCGGCCGCGAGCTTCATCATGATGGTCTGCTGGTTCTTCGCCATGTTGGGGACGCCGGCGATGTTGCCCCCGCGCGCCGCGCCCGCCCGCATGCGAGCTGCGCTCCACTCCCCGATGCGCGACAGCGAGATCACCTGCGCGAGCTTCTGGCGCAGGTGTGGGTCACGGGTGCGGTCGTACCGCCGGGCGAGGTCGATGAGCTCCGACGACCACCAGCCCCCGACCTTCCTCGGGCGGCGAGACCTGCGCCGCGTCGCCCGCGCGCATGCCGAGGAAGCCGCCCTTGGTGCCCGGCGGCGGGAAGCCGCCACCGCCGCCGCCCGCGCCGATGCCGGTGCGCTCGAAGAGCAGCGTGGTGTTGGCGACGGCCCAGCCGTTGTTCACACCCCCGATGAGGTCGGCGTCGTCGACGATGGCGTCGTCGAAGAAGACCTCGTTGAACAGCGCGCGTCCGGTCATCTCCCGCAGCGGCCGGATCGTCACCCCGGGCTGGTCGAGCGGGAACGCGAACCACGAGATGCCCGCGTGCTTGGGCGCGTCGAAGTCGGTGCGGGCCATGAGCATGCCGTAGTCGGCTTCCATCGCCTGTGAGCTCCAGACCTTCTGCCCGGAGATCACCCAGCGGTCCCCGTCGCGGGTGGCACGGGTCGTGAGGCCGGCGAGATCGGACCCGGAGCCCGGCTCGCTGAACAGCTGGCACCACGCCCGGCTCCCGTTGTACACGGGCGTCACGTGCCGCTCGATCTGCTCGGGCGTCCCGTGGGTGAGGATCGTGGGCGCGGCCATCATCATCCCGAGACCGCTGGGGGGCGGCACCGCGCCGAAGGCGCGGAACGCGCTGGTACACGGTGACCTGCGCCCGGCGCGTGTAGCCGCGCCCGCCCCACTCCAGCGGGAAGTGGGGCGCGGTCCACCCGGCTTCCCCCACCCGTTCCCACCACTCGCTCACCGCGAGGTCGGGGTCCCAGTTGCGCTCCAGCCATGCCTGGAGCTCGTCGCCGATTCCTGCGTCGTCTTCGGTGCTGCTCACCGCGGGCAGCGTATTGCCGGTCACCCGCGCGCGGCGAGGAGCTGCTCGACGCTCGCCAGGTCGTACGGGTGACCCAGCATCACGATGAGGTGGGACGCGCCGGCGTCGACATACTTCTCGGCGTCTCCGATCTCCTGCGCGCCGATCCCCACCGTCCGCTCGATCGCCTTCGGGTCGCGGCCGACGCGGTCGCACCAGTCGTCGAGCACCCGGTTCTTGTGGGCGAAGCTCTCCGCCGGCCCGAAGGTGTTCCACGCGTCGGCGTGCTCCGCGACCAGGCGCAGGGTGACCTTCTCCCCACCGCCACCGACGAGGATCGGCAGGGGTCCCACCGGTCCGGGCACCAGGCGGGCGAGGCGCGCCTTCACGCGCGGCAGCGCTTCACCCAGCGCCCGCAGGCGGCTCGCGGGCGTGCCGAACTCGTAGCCGTACTCCTGGTAGTCGCGCTCGAACCAGCCGGCGCCGAGCCCGAGGGAGAGACGCCCGCCCGAGAGATGGTCGACGGTGCGCGCCATGTCGGCGACGAGGTCGGGGTTCCGGTACGAGTTGCAGCCCACGAGCAGGCCGAGCCGGGCCCGGCTGGTGTCGACGGCCATCGCCGCCAGCAGCGACCAGGCTTCGAAGTGCGGCGCGGCGGGATCACCGTAGAGGGGGAAGAAGTGGTCCCACGTCCAGATGCTGTCGACGCCGAGCTGATCGGCGGCGCGCCACGTGGCGCGCAGCTCGTCGATGGTGGTCGCCTGCGGGTGGAGCTGCACCCCGACGTCGAACCCTGCCATGTGTCTCCTCGGAACGTCGGGCGCGCTACATGCCGCGCTTGGGATCGATCGGGCTCTCGACGCCTCGCGCCATGCTGTCTTGCGCGAACGTCGACACGAGCTGCCCATCGCTGGTGAACACCGCGCCCGACCCGAACACGCGACCGTTGCCCGCGTAGCTCGCCTCCTGCGCGACGAGCATCCATTCGCCGACGTCGCCGTGGTCGTGGAAGTGCGCGGTGTGCGAGATGACCCCGGTCGAGATCGAGCGGTGCGCATCGCCGATGTTCACGGTGTCGGAGTGCGGACGCATCGCCAGCCCGATGAGGAAGCCGGGCTGGGTCCACGCGATCACGGCCTGGTTGGCCGCCACCGAGTCGTACGACTCCGGCGTCGCGCGTCCAGAAGTACATGGCCGGTGATCCGTCGGCGCCGACCGCGTCGGGCCGGTCGACCAGGCGCGCCTCGGCGCCGGGGAACACCGTGATCGACGGACTCGGAGCGGAGTCCTCGGGCCCGGGGACGTCGGGCATCGACGGGGAGTGGCGCATCAGGTCGGGCTCGACCGTGTTGAGCAGCACGAGGCCGCGCGAGAGCAGCCGGTCGCCCTGGTAGGCGGTGATGGTGTCGCTCCCCCAGGCCCGGCCCGAGTGCATCGGCTCGAGCCGCAGCTCCATGAGTCCGGCGCTGTAGGTCCCCGCCCGGGCGAAGATGGCGTGGATCGACTTGACCTCCTTCTGGCTCTCGACCGCGGCGTCGGACGCCATGATCATCTGCGCCAGGACCTGCCCGCTGAAGACCACGTCGCGACCCTCGGGGTCGTCGGCCGGGTGCGGGGCCGACCAGCGGCCCTCTCCGAGGCTCTCGACCTTCAGCACTGCCGGCAGCTCGCTCATGCCTCACCCCCCGTTCGCGGACGGCCGCACGCTACCGGGGCTGCACGGGTGTGCGCCCGTCCCGGGGTAGAAAGAAGGCCATGACGTCGACGAACGACGCACCGCGACCGCCCGCCGTCGAGCAGCAGGCCGAGTCGGGCAGGCACGAGACCGAAGCAGAGCGCATCGACCGCAACCTCGCCGAGCTCCTGCAGGAGCTCCGGGTCGCCGGGCTCGGCGTGCAGGTGCTCTTCGGCTTTCTCCTCGCGATGCCGTTCACGAACGCGTTCTCGTCACTCGACCCCGAGCAACATCGGCTGTACGTCGCCGTGCTGCTCCTCGCCGCGTTGTCGACCGCGCTGTTGACCGCGCCCGTCGCCTACCACCGGACCGTCTTCCGGAAGCACATGAAGCACGACCTGCTCCGGGCCGCGAACGTCCTGGCTCTGGCGGGTCTCGTGACCGTCGCCCTGGCGATCTGCGGCGCCATCCTGCTCGTGGTCAGCGTCGTGTACGACGGCCTGATCGCCGCGGTGATCGCCGCGCTCGCCGGTGGGACCTACTTCTTCCTGTGGTTCGTGCTGCCGCGCCTGGGCCACCGCGACACCGACTACTGAGCCGACCGCGCGACCCGTTTGCACCGGCGCGCGAGCGGGCATCTTCGGGCCGTGGACGAAGAGCTCACCGGTGTCGCCCGCGGCGCGGAGACCCTGCTCGACGTGCTCGGCGCGCTGGCCGACGAGGGTTACTCCGGCGAGTTCGCCGCCAGGGAGGTCGACGGCACCGGTCACGGGCGCATCGCGTGCTCTGCGTGTCATCAGGCGTTCGCGGCCGATGCGGCCGTAGTGGATGATTTGCGACGCCTGGAGGGCGCGTCCGACCCCGACGACATGCTCGCCGTCGTCGCGCTCACCTGTCCGAACTGTGCGACACGCGGGACGCTCGTGCTCAACTACGGCCCCACGGCGACGGTGGAGGACTCCGCCGCGCTCGAGGGCCTGGATCGCCCGAGCCCCGATGCACACTGAGCCGCCCGAGGCCGGAGTGGATGATGACGACCGACTCGTCGTGGAACTGGAAGGGGACCTCGACGTCGTGTCGGCGGGTCCGGTCGGCGACCAGCTCTGCGGCCTGGTCGACGTCGGCGAGCTGATCATCGAGGTCGACTGCCGCGCGGTGACCTTCATCGAGTCCCGGGGACTGGCGATGATGGCGCGCGTGCAGCGCCTGGCCAACGAGTCCGGCTGCCGGCTCACCTGGCGCGCCCTGCCCCTCCACGCGCTGCGCACCATCCATCTCTCCGGTCTCGACGAGTACCTCCGGATCGAGGCGTGAGAACCCGTCTCGTCGGGTAGGACCAGGCTTCGACCCATCCCGTCCACGGCCATCCCGTCCAAGGAGAGCCTCCATGCGATTCCTCTTCCGTCTCGTCGTGCTCGGTCTGGCGGCGTTCGGCGCCAAGGCCCTGTACGACAAGTTCGCCCCGAAGGCCGCCGACCTGCGCGAGCCGGTCAGCGGCGTGCTCGACAGCGCCAAGGAAGCGGCGCGTGGCGTGTCCGAAACCGCCAAGGGCGCGGCGTCGCAGGTCGTCGAGGACGCCAAGCAGCGCGCCGGCGACGTCCGCGACCAGGCCCAGGACGCGGCCAAGGCGGCCTCCTCCGACGACACGCCCACGGTCGCGACGTCGACCACCGCCTCGACCTCGACGAACTCCGGTCACTGACCGGCGACGAGGCTCAGGAGCGCGGCCGCGGGCGGGCGCGCGCCGCGCCGCGCCGCGCCACCTCGAGCATCCGTCAGTTGAGCTGCGCATACGTCAGCGTTCTGACGGATGTTCGCGGAAGGGGTCTACCGCTGATTCCCTCCTGCGAGCCGCGGACCCGGCGTGAACGTGGCCGGCAGCTTCGCCCAGCCGCCGATGCTCGCCCAGTTGGGGTACTCCACCACCGCATCCTCGTCGATCTCGAAGTCGGGGAGGCGCGTGAGCACCGCGGTGAGCACCTCGGCGAACTCGATACGGGCGAGATGTGATCCCACGCACCGGTGGATGCCGACGCCGAACGAGAGATGACGGTTCGGGTTGCGGTCGATCACGAACTGCTCGGCGGCGGGGAACGCGGCCTCGTCGCGCCCGGACGAGACCTCGCTGAGGAGCACCCGGTCGCCCTTGCGCATCGCGCACCCGGCGAACTCGATGTCCTCGCGGACGGTACGGGCGTGCGTGCGGGCCGGCGGGTAGTAGCGCAGGAATTCCTCGGTCGCGGTCACCAGGAGGTCGGGTTCCTCGAGCAGGCGACGGCGGTCGTCCGGGAACTGCGTCAGGTGCAGCAGCGCGGCGCCGATCAGCGCAGTGGTGGTGTCGACCCCGCCGCCCACGGTCATGAACACGATCGACTCCGCCACCTCGCGCGGGATCCGCGCGCCATCGATCTCGTGGTGCGAGATCGCCGTCATGGCGTCGTCGCGTGGCTCGAGCTCGCGCGCCGCGATCTCCTCGCGGATGCGCGCCATCACCACGCCGAACTCCATCTGCGCGTTGCGGTGCTCGGGCGTGCCCCGGGAGTACGCGGCGACGTCGTGGAAGGCACCCGCGATCATCGTCCAATCGGACTGCGGGAAGCCCAACCACTCCAGCGTCACCGCGCCGGGCACCGGGACCGAGAGCTGGTGGGTGAACTCGCACGCTCCCGTCTCGATGAACGCGTCGACGAAGTGCGTGGTCCAGTGGCGGGCGCGAGGACGCAGCCGCTCGGCGGCGCGCGGCGCGAGCAGCTCGGAGAGGATCCGCCGCAGCGGGTACCAGTCCGGCGGATCGATCTCCTCCGGCGTCAGGAGCGGGAGCCGGCTGTCGCCGAGGACGATCGAGCTGATCTCGGGATCGGTGCGCGCCGACGAGAAGTGCTCCCAGTCGCGGAACGCGGCCGCCACCTCGTCGTAGCCGCTGATCACCCAGCACCCGCCGTGGTGCTCGGTCCACGCGACCGGGCACCGCTCGCGTGGCACTCGCCAGGACTCGTCGGACTCGGCGCGCGTGACCGCGGCGAAGAGGTCGAAGTCGACGGTGGGCCGGTCGGTCACGAGAACGCGAAGCCCTTGTACCCGGCCTCGACCACCTCGTCGCAGTGCTCGATGTACTTGTCGAGCCCGCCGACGAAGGGCAGGAACACCCGGACCTTGCCGGGGATGTTGTCGCCGAGGTACCAGGAGTTGCAGGTCGGCGCGGTGTACATGGTGCCCACCGCGGCCTGGTTCACGGTGTCGACCCACGCGTCCTGCGCGTCGACGGTCGCCTCCACCGCGCGGTACCCGTGCTCGCGCAGGTGGACGAGACAGGCACCGATCCACTCGATGTGCTGCTCGGCGCACACGACCATGTTGGCGAGCACCGACGGGCTGCCCGGACCGGTGATGGTGAAGAAGTTCGGGAACCCTGCGGTCTGGATGCCGAGCAGCGTGCGGGCCCCGTCGGCCCACGCGTCGCGCAGGAGTCGACCGTCGCGTCCGCGGATGTCGATGCGGTCGAGCGCGCCGGTCATGGCATCGAACCCGGTGGCGAAGATGATGACGTCGAGCGCGAAGTCGCCCTGCCCGGTGCGGATGCCGGTGGGCGTGATCTCCTCGATGCCACCCCGTCGCAGGTCGACGAGCGTCACGTCGTCGCGGTTGAAGGTCTCGTAGTAGTCGGTGTGCAGGATCGGCCGCTTGCATCCGATGGGCAGTTGGCGCGGCGAGAGGCCGTCCGCGGTCTCGGGATCGTTGATGACGCGGCGCAGCATCTCCCGGTAGAGCTCGGCGCCCAGCTCGTTGGCCTCGTAGTCGCGCAGGACGTCACTCCAGGCCCGGCACGCCGCCCATCCGAGCTCGTCGACCGCGGCGACGCGCTCCTCCTCGGTCGCGTCGAGGATCGCCACGTCCCGCGGGAGCGGCACCGCGATGGCGCCGCTCGTCCCGACGACGCCGCCGTAGATCTTCCGCTGCTGCTCGCGCAGCTCGCGGTACTGCGCCTTCACCGTCCGCTGCAGGTCGGGGTCGAGCGGCTTGTTGCCGGCCGGCCACGCGTACGACGGGGTGCGCTGGAACACGTACAGGTGGTCGGCCTCGTCGGCGATCACCGGCGTGGCCTGCACCCCCGACGACCCGGTGCCGATCAGCCCCACGCGCTTGCCGCGCAGGTCGGGCTCCTCCTCGGGCCACGCGTTCGTGAACAGCGACAGGCCGGTGAAGGTGTCGCGTCCCGGGATCTGCGGTTCGAGCGGCTGCGACAGGCACCCGGTGGCCATCACGAGGAACTGGCAGCGGAAGTGGTCGTCCCGATCGGTCTCGATCAGCCACCGCGCGTGGTCCTCGTCGTAGGTCGCGGCGGTGACGCGTGTGCCGAGCTGGATGTCGCGCCGCAGGTCGAAGCGGTCGGCCACGTGGTTGAAGTAGCGCTCGAGCTCCTCCTGCGCCGGGAAGACCTCGGACCAGTCCCACTCCTGCTCGAGCTCGGGCGAGAAGCCGTAGGAGTACTCCATGCTCGGGACGTCGCACCGGGCCCCCGGGTACCGGTTCCAGTACCAGGTGCCGCCCACCCCGTCGCCCGCTTCCACGACGTGCGCCGAGAAGCCGAGCTCGCGCAGGTGGTGCAGGGCGTAGAGGCCCGAGAGGCCGGCGCCGACGACGATCGCGTCGAAGTCCTGGACGGCGGCGCCTGCACCCGTGTCGGTCGTCATCCGGTCGGTCCCCCTGCTGCCACTCGTCGGAAGAGGATGCTCCGCCGTCGGGGGCGGGCGCCAGCGGAGGTCGGGTGCTGCATCTCGATCACCTGGCTCAATGGTCGATTCCGCTCCGCCGTCCCGCCCTCCGGGCACGGCTCCGCTGCATCTCCTGCTCAGCGGTCTAGAGCTTCGTGGTCTTCACCAGGTTCCGCACGTGACCCGACGCGCTCACCGATCCGTCGGCGAGGTACGACGCGGCGTTGCTGGCGATCTTCGACCGGTCGTAGCGGTAGTTGACCATCACGCCGAGCGACTCCTCGATCCCGTACGGCGCCGGGTTGGCGAGCCAGTCGAGCCGCTCGAGCGAGGCGCCGTTCGACAGGTGGAAGTTCGCGACCGGGTCCGTCGCCCGCCCGTCCTGCACCGTCGTGAGGTACCGCGCGGCGGCCGACATGATGCCCGGGCGGACTCGATCGGCCACCGTCGGGTCCTCGAGCCAGGAGCGGTCGGCGAGCGTCACGAGGGTCCGCGCGCCGGGGCCGAGCGCCTCGAGCTCCGCCGGGGTGAGCGCACCCGCCTCGACCTGGGCGACCAGCCAGGCGCGGAAGCCGGGCAGCGGCGAGAGGGTGGCGAAGGTGCGGACGTGGTCGGCGTGATGGCGGAGCTCGTCGACCACCTGCTTGATGAGCTCGTTGCCGAGGTGCACCCCCGCCAGTCCCGGCTGCGCCGACGTGATGGAGTAGAAGATCGCGGTGTCGGCGTCGTCGATCGCGACGTCGCGGTTCAGCAGCTCGGGCAGGTTGTCGGCCAGGCCGTGGGTGAGCGCGATCTCCACGAACACGATCGGCTCGTTCGGGAGCGCGGGGTGGAAGAACCCGTAGCACCGCTGGTCGCCGTCGAGCCGGTGCCGGAGATCGTCCCAGCCGCTGATCGCGTGCACCGCCTCCGTGGCCATGAGCCGTTCCAGCACCGACGCCGGGGAGTCCCACGTGATCTGGCGCAGCTCGAGCAGGCCGACGTCGAACAGGGTCGAGAGGTGCCCGGTGAGCTCGTCGTCGAGCAGGCCGAGGGCGGGATCGCGGCCGCGCATCGAGAGGAGGTCGCCGCGGAGGCCGACGAGGAAGGCGACGCCGTCCGGGAGGCCGGTGATCACGTGGAGCCACGCCGCGTACCGGGGGATGACCGCCCGGCGCAGCTCGCGCTCGGCCGCGAGGCGGTCGGTCGTGGTGCGCGCCACCCGAACCCGGTCGACGGCGCGGTCGAGGGCAACGGGGTCGGTGCCGAACTCGCCGGCCAGCACCTCGAGGAAGCGCCGCCGGCCGACGGCGTCGAGGCCCGAATAGGCGACCACCAGCCGCTCGGCCGCGGCGCGCTGCGCGTTGGTCTCCGGTTGCGCGAGCACCTCGTCGATCGCCTTGGCGACGCGGGTCGCGTCACCGGGCGGGAGCCCCGGCTCCACGACCAGGTCGCGGGTGCGGCGCAGGGTGCGGAGCAGCCCGCGGAAGGGACGGCGCCGGGTCGCTTCGGTCACCCCTCCAGTACACCCGACCCGGAGAGGGCCCCGTGACGCCGGCCCCGGCGGTCAGTCGGCCCGGGCCGCCTGGTGCTGCTCGATGTGGCGCTCCTCGAGCTCGCGGAGCTCGTCGTCCGGCGCGGCCTGGAGGTGCACGTAGTGGTCGTCGGCCTGCGGGATGGCGCGCACGATCTCGTCCAGCTTGAGCTGGGTCGCCGCCTGCTCCCGGCGCTGGGCGTGGTGCAGCACGAACACCATCACCAACGTGACCGCGGCCGCCACGGTCGAGAACGCCACCTCCCACGACTCCGGGAACCCGGCGACGACGAGCGCCACCACGAACCCACCGACGACGAAGCCCACCACTCCGGCGGCGGCCGAGCTCCCGACGACGCGGTCGAGGCGCCGGACCTCCCGGCTGAGCCGGGATGGCGACGGGACCACGGGTTCCATCGCCGCGTTCTACCCGGAGCCGGGAGGTTTTCCACCTGGGCCGGGCGGGGACTGGTTGGGGGTGACCAGTGCAGCGCCCGCGTACGTGCGCGTCCGTACCGTCGGGCCGGTGCTGGCCGCGGCGGTGCTCGTCTCCGGGTGTCTCGACGCGCTGACGACGCTGGCCGGCTTGCATGCCGGCCTCCGGGAGACCAATCCGCTGGCGCGCCTGGCCTTCGCCGAGCTCGGCGTCGGCGTCACCCTGGTGGCCCGCGTGGTGCTCCCGTTCGTGCTGTTCGCCTACGTCATGTACTGGGCCGCCCGACGCGACGGACGGCTCTTCGTGTGGACGGCGCTCGCGGTGACCTTCTCGGTCTCGTGCTGGCTCACCGCCAGCGCCAACAACCTCGTCGCACTGGCGTCGGCGCGCTGACCCCGCCGGGCGGCGGTCGCCCGGTTCGCACCCCCCGCGGATCTGGTTACCCTCGGCTGGTGACCGAGCTCCGGACCACGGGCGGCGACACCAGCGCCGACGACGAGCGCTCGACCGGCGGTCCGACCATCGCCCCGACGCCCTACACGCTCGGCGACGTGCCCGGACCGCTCGGTCCCGACGAGCTGCGACACCTCGACGCCTGGTGGCGCGCCGCCAACTACTTGGCGGTCGGTCAGATCTACCTCGTCGACAACGCGCTGCTGCGCGTGCCGCTGCGTCCCGAGCACGTGAAGCCGCGGTTGCTCGGGCACTTCGGCACCGTCCCGGGCCTCAACCTCTCGTACGCGCACGCCAGTCGCGCCATCGTCGCCCGCGACCTCGACGCGGTGTTCGTCGCCGGACCGGGCCACGGCGGGCCCGGTCCCAACGCGTGCGCGTGGCTCGAGGGAACGACGTCCGAGGTCGACGACGACGTGAGCCGCGACGAGCGCGGCATGACGACCCTGATGCGCCGCTTCTCGTTCCCCGGCGGTGTCCCGAGCCACTGCGCGCCCGAGACGCCCGGGTCGTTCCACGAGGGTGGCGAGCTCGGGTACTCGCTCGTGCACGCGTTCGGCGCGGTGCTCGACCACCCGGGACTGGTCGCGTTCTGCGTCGTCGGCGACGGCGAGGCGGAGACCGGGCCGCTGGCGGCCAGCTGGCACGCAGCCAAGTTCCTGCACCCCGAGCGCGACGGCGCGGTGCTGCCGATCCTCGCGTTGAACCAGTACAAGATCGCCAACCCGACGTTGTTGGCCCGCATCCCCGAAGGGGAGCTGCTCACGTTGCTCCGCGGGTACGGCTACGCGCCGCGCGTCGTCGCCGGAGACGACCCGACCCACGTGCACCAGCAGATGGCGAGCGCGGTCGACGCCTGCCTCGACGCCATCGCGGCGCGCCGCCACGGTGACGTCGGCCCGTGGCCGATGATCGTCCTGCGCACGCCGAAGGGCTGGGGGTGCCCACCGGTGGTCGACGGGCAGCCGGTGGAGGGAACCTTCCGGGCGCACCAGGTGCCGCTCCCCGCGGCTCGCACCGACGACGAGCACCGGCGGGTGCTCGAGGCGTGGATGCGCGCCTACCGGCCGGAGGAGCTCTTCGACGACGAAGGCCGACCGTGCCCCGAGGTGCGCGACTTCCCCCCCAGCGGCACGCGACGGATGAGCGCGAACCCGGTCGCGAACGGCGGGGTGCTCCTGCGCGCCCTCGACCTCCCCGACTGGCGTGATCACACCGTCGCGGTGCCCGCGCCCGGAGGCTCGATGCACGAGGCCACCCGCGTGCTCGGGGGCTGGTTGCGCGAGGTGACGCGCCGCAACCCCGACAACTTCCTGCTGTTCGCACCCGACGAGCTGGCGAGCAACCGCCTGCAGGACGTGCTCGAGGTGACCGGTCGGCGGTGGGAGCTGGCGGTCGGTGAGTTCGACGAGCGGCTCGATCCCGAAGGGCGCGTGGTGGAGGTGCTCTCCGAGCACCTCTGCCAGGGCCTGCTGGAGGGGTACCTCCTGACCGGCCGTCACGGCGCCTTCACGTGCTACGAGGCGTTCATCCACATCATCGACTCGATGTTCAACCAGCACGCCAAATGGCTCGAGTCGAGCGCGCAGATCCCGTGGCGCCGCCCGCTCGCCAGCCTCAACTACCTGCTGTCGTCGCACGTGTGGCGCCAGGACCACAACGGCTTCAGCCACCAGGATCCCGGCTTCCTCGACGTCGTGCTCAACAAGAAGCCGGAGATCGTGCGCGTGTACCTCCCGCCCGACGCCAACACGCTCCTCTCGGTGTTCGACCACTGCCTCCGGTCACGCCACTTCGTGAACGTGGTCATCGCGGGCAAGCAGCCCGGCCCCGACTGGCTCTCGGCCGAGGACGCGTTGGCGCACTGCGCGCGTGGCATCGGCATCTGGGAGTGGGCCGGTACCGAGCAGGCCGGCCTCGACCCCGACGTCGTGCTCGCCTGCGCGGGCGACGTCCCGACCCTGGAGACGCTGGCGGCGGCGTCGATCCTGCGCAACGCCCTCCCCGACCTGCGCGTCCGGGTCCTCAACGTCGTGGATCTCATGCGGCTGCTGCCCGAGGACATGCACCCGCACGGGCTCCCCGACCGCGAATTCGACAACCTCTTCACCGAGGACCGCCCGGTGATCTTCGCCTTCCACGGCTACCCGTGGCTCGTGCACCGGCTCACCTACCGGCGCCGCAACCACGACGGCCTGCACGTGCACGGGTTCGAGGAGAACGGCACGACGACCACGCCGTTCGACATGGTCATGTTGAACGACCTCGATCGCTACCGCCTCGCCATCGACGTGATCGACCGCGTCCCCGGATTGGGGACGCGCGCGGCCGCGCTGCGCCAGGGCCTGGTCGACGCCCGGCTCCGCGCGCGCGAATGGACGCGCGAGCACGGCGAGGACATCGCCGACGTCGTCGACTGGTCCTGGACCGGCTGATCGGTGCGCGCGCTGGTCGTCAACGCCGGCTCGACGTCGCTCAAGGTGTCGTTGCTCGATCCTCCCGCGACCGAGACCTTCGAGACGCTGGAAGCCGCCCTGGCCCGCGTCGAGGACCTCGACGTGGTGCTCCACCGCGTCGTGCACGGCGGGGCGCGCACGGCGCCGGCGCTCCTCGACGATCAGCTCGTCGCCGAGCTGCGCGCGCTGATCGAGCTCGCGCCCTTGCACCAACCCCCCGCGCTCGAGCTGATCGACCGCTGCCGCGCCGCGCGCCCCGACGTGCCCCAGTTCGCCTGCTTCGACACCTCGTTCCACGCCACCGTGCCGCGCGCGGCGCGCACCTACGCGCTCCCGGCGCGGTGGCGCGAGCGCGTCGTGGTGTACGGGTTCCACGGGATCTCGCACGCCTGGTCGGCGCGGCGCGTGGGTGCCCTCGCCCCCGGCGTGCGCCGGCTCGTCGTGGCGCACCTGGGCGGCGGCGCCTCGCTCTGCGCGGTGCGCGACGGTCGGAGCGTGCTGACCACCATGGGCTTCACCCCGCTCGACGGGCTCGTGATGGCGACTCGCTCGGGCGCGCTCGACCCCGGCGCCGTGCTGTGGATGGCGGAGCACGCCGACCACGGCGAGGACATCGGACGCGTGCTCGAGCACGAGAGCGGGCTGCTGGGCCTGTGCGGCGATGCCGACATGCGCGCGGTGCTCGCGCGCTGCGACGCGGGCGACACGGACGCGCGGCTCGCGGTCGACGTGTACGTGCACCGGTTGGTCACCGCGATCGGTGGGTGCGTGGCCGCGCTCGGCGGGCTCGACGGGCTCGCGTTCACCGGCGGTGTCGGCGAGCACGCGCCGGAGGTGCGGGAGCTGGCTGCGGCGCGGCTCGAGTGGCTGGGCCTGGCGCTCGACGACCGGCCGAGCGCCGAACCGGTGCGCGAGATCACCGGCGAAGGCGCGTCCGTGCGGACCTTCGTGGTGGAGGCCCGGGAGGACCTCGAGATGGCCGAACAGGTCGCGCCGTTGCTCGGCGAGATCAGCGACCCGACTGCCACACGTCCAGGAGCTGCTCCGAGCTGACCAGCGTGGCGATGAGGGACAGGGAGTTGTCGAGCACCGCATCGGCGTACTCGCGCGGGACGCCGGCCACTGCGTCGCGGGGGATCACCACCTGGTAGCCGAGGTCCATGGCCGACATCGCCATGCCCAACACACCGAGGTTGACCGAGACACCCGTCGCCACCACGGTGCGGATCCCGAGGTTGCGCAGGATCTGGTCGAGCGACGTCGAGGTGAACGGCGTCATCCCGTGCAGCCGGCTCACCACGATGTCGCGGGGGTCCTCGAGGCCCGGGACGAGGTCGGCGCCGGACGTGCCGAGATCGGTCGCGCCGTAACCCTGCTCACGGCGCTGGCGCGCGGCGAGGGCGAAGATCTTGCAGTTGTTGCTGGCACCCGCGCCGTCGGCGCGTGACACCGCGGTGCAGTGCACCACGCGCGCGCCGGCGGCGCGTGCCGCGTCGCAGACCCGGCGCACGGTGTCGAGCGTGCCCGCGCGCGCAAGCTCCTCGAGCAACGCCGGGAGCATGCCGCCCGCACCGACGATGCCGTTCTGCAGCTCCATCGTGAGCACCGCGGTGGTCGACGGCTCGAGGAGGTTCCACAGCCGTTCGTCGCGCTCTGCCATCAGTCCTCCAGTGACGTCGGGGTGCGGGGATCGCCGGGGAGCAGCTCCTCGGTGAGCAGCACCGGGAACGGCAGCACGCTCGGATCGAGCACGACCCGTCCGTCGCCGGTGCGGTGGTGGACGACGACCTGCTCGGCGGCGAGCGCGCGCTCCGCGGCGCCCAGATCGGTCACCGTCAACGCCAGTGCGATGCAGCGCGGCCGGTCGTGAAGGCCACCCCAGACCGCGCGGCTGGTGGTCTCGTCGGGCGGTACCGGGTAGAGCGCGAGCATGCAGTCGCCCAGGTCGAGGGCGAAGTGAGGTACGTCGGGTGCCGTCCCGTGGTCGTAGGCCACCAGGTCGGTGTCGAGCACCTCGGCGAGCCGCTCGCCGTCGCGCGCGGGATCGCGCACCAGCGCGGCGACGAAGGCCATCAGCTCGACGTTCACCACCGGTGGCACCACGAACACGGGGACCGGCGCGCCGAAGCGCGGGTCGTCGTCCTGCACATGACTTCCCCACTCGATCACCAGCCCCGCGGTGCCACCGGGGCGGGTGAACGCGAGGTCGGGCGCGAGGCGCACGGCCACCTCCACCCCGAGCGGCTCGATCCGGCGCAGTGTGGCGGGGAGGTCGTCGACCTGGACCGCGAACGAGTGCATCCCGCCACCCAGGCGCTCGACGAATTTGGCGACCGAGGATCCCTCGCCGTAGGGCGACCCGATCTCGATCGAGTTGTCGCCGATCCAGGTCATGCCGCCGTCCCGCCCGACCGGCTCCTCCAGCTGCTGGCGGTGCAGCACGCGGCACCCGAACAGGCGTTCCAGCGGTCCGAGGATGGCGTCGTAGTCGGGCCCCATGGCGGTGGCGTGGAACATCCAGCGAACGTCGCCCATGTCCCGCACCCTGCCACGTCGGGCCCGAGCACACCGTTTCCCACGGAATTCCCTGACTGAGTGAGTCCTCACTCAGCTATACTCGGGCCCATGACCCAGGTGACCGGACGGGTGCGGGCTGCGGCCCTGCCGCTCGCGGAGCGACGCTCGGCGATCGTCGCCGCCACCCTTCCGCTCTTCCTCGAGCAGGGGGCGGCGGTCACCACCCGCGAGATCGCGCAGGCGGCCGGCATCGCCGAAGGCACCATCTTCCGCGTCTTCGAGGACAAGACCGCGTTGCTCGACGCGGTCATCGAGGCTGCGCTCGACCCTGCGCCCACCGAGGCCGCCATCCGCTCCATCGACCCGACCCTCTCGTTCGAAGACCGGTTGATCGCCGCGGTCGGGATCCTGCGCGAGCGCGTGCTGTACGCGTTCAACGTGTTGAGCGTGGCGTCGGGCACGACCCGCGGCGCGACGCAGCAACGCAGCACCGAGCTCCCCGCGCTCACCGCGATCTTCGAGTCGGAGGCCGAGCAGCTCTCGCGCGCACCGGCTGACGCCGCACGCGTGCTGCGCGGGCTCACGTTCGCCTGCGTGCACCCGGCCTTCGGCACCGACGAACCGCTCACGTCCGAAGACATCGTCGCGGTGCTCCTCGACGGCATCCGCCGCCCGTGCGCCGAGGAGTCGCCGTGCTGATCAAGCTGATGCGCGACTACCTGGCGCCGTACCGCAAGTGGCTCGGCTTCGTCCTGATCTTCCAGACGATCCAGTCGGTGGCGACGCTCACCCTACCCACGCTCAACGCGAACATCATCGACAACGGCGCGTTGAAGGGCAACACGAGCTACATCTGGAAGGTCGGCGCGGTGATGCTCGCCGTCACCCTGGTGCAGGTCTGCTTCGCGGTCGCGGCGACGTTCTTCGGCGCCCGCTCGGCGATGGGCTTCGGGCGCGACGTGCGCCGCGACCTGTTCCACACCGTGATGGGGTACTCGGCTCGCGAGGTCGGCCAGTTCGGCGCCCCGTCGTTGATCACGCGTCTCACCAACGACGTCACCCAGGTGCAGGTCTTCACCTTGATGACGCTCACCCTGTTCGTCACCGCGCCGATCATGATCATCGGCGGGGTGATCTTCGCGGTCCGGGAAGACGGCCCGCTCTCGCTGATCCTCCTGGTCGCCATTCCGATCCTGCTGCTGAGCGTGGGCCAGGTCGCGATCCGCATGCACCCGCAGTTCACGAAGATGCAGAACCGCATCGACCGCGTGAACCAGGTGCTGCGCGAGCAGATCAGCGGCATGCGGGTGGTGCGGGCCTTCGTCCGCGAGCCCGACGAAGCCGTGCGCTTCGGCAAGGGCAACGCCGATCTCACCGAGACGTCGCTGAAGACCGGCCGGATGATGGCCGTGATGTTCCCGGCCGTGCTGCTCACCATCAACATCTCGAGCGTCGCGGCCGTGTACTTCGGTGCGGGCCGCATCAATTCCGGGCAGATGCAGGTGGGCTCGCTGGTCGCCTTCCTGAGCTACCTCATCCAGATCCTGATGGCCGTGATGATGAGCACCTTCGTGCTCATGATGGGCCCCCGGGCCTCGGTGTGCGCCGGGCGCATCCAGGAGGTGCTGCGCACGTCTTCCTCGGTGGTGAATCCCACCGACGGCGTCACCGAGCTCCCCGGCGCGGTGACGCTCGAGCTGCGGCACGCCGAGTTCGCGTTCCCCGGCGCCGAGCAGCCGGTGCTGCACGACCTCAACTTCCGGGTCGAGGCGGGCCAGACGCTCGCCATCATCGGGAGCACCGGCTCGGGCAAGACCGCGCTGCTCAACCTGATCGCGCGGTTGTTCGACGCGACCAACGGTCAAGTGCTGATCAGTGGGATCGACGTGCGCGAGCTCGACCAACGCCTCGTCGAACGCCTCATCGGCTTCGTCCCCCAGAAGCCGTTCCTCTTCTCGGGAACGGTGGCCACCAACGTGCGCTTCGGCAATCAGGACGCCACCGACGCCGAAGTGTGGGAGGCGTTGGAGGTCGCCCAGGCCCGCGACTTCGTGGAGGCGAAGCCCGACCAGCTCGATGCGCCGATCGCCCAGGGCGGCACGAACGTGTCCGGCGGGCAACGGCAACGACTCGCCATCGCGCGCGCCCTCGCGCACAAACCCGCCATCTACCTGTTCGACGACTCGTTCTCCGCCCTCGACCTCGCCACCGACGCGCGGCTGCGCGCCGCGCTCGTACCGGTCACCACCGATGCGGTGACGGTCATCGTCGCGCAGCGGGTCTCGACGATCGTGCGGGCCGACCAGATCCTCGTGCTGGAGGAAGGGCGCATCGTCGGGCTCGGCACCCACCGCGAGCTGCTCGAGTCCTGCCCGACGTACCAGGAGATCGTGGAGTCCCAGTTCGTGGCCGAGGAGGAGGTGGCATGACCTCCAACGGCACCAACGGCACCAACGGCGCGAGCGGCAACGGCAGCTCGAGCAACGGGAAGAAGCGCAAGCAGGACGAGATCCCCGCCGCCGGCCAGCGAGTGGCGGTGAACGCGGGGACCCGCTTCGGCGTCGGCATGCCGGTCGAGCGGTCCGAGAACTTCGGCAACGTGGTCCGCCGGTTCCTGCGCCGCATGCGGCAGGAACGCCTCCGCGTCATCGCGGTGCTGGTGCTCGCGGTCGTGAGCGTGACGCTCACGGTCATCGGGCCCCGCATCCTCGGGCACGCCACCAACATCATCGTCGCGGGCATCCAGACCCCCGCCGGCATCAACTTCGCCGACCTGAACCGCGTGCTGCTCGAGGCGCTGGTCGTCTACTTGTGCGCCGGGGCTCTTTCCTACACGCAGAGCTTCATCCTCGCCGGCGTCGTGCAGCGCTCGATGCACAAGTTGCGCAGCGACGTCGAGGACAAGCTCAACCGCTTGCCCATCGCCTACATCGACAGCCAACCCCGTGGCGATCTGCTGAGCCGCGTCACCAACGACATCGACAACGTCGCGCAGAGCCTCCAGCAGACGCTGAGCCAGATGCTCACGTCGGGCCTCACGATCATCGGCGTGGTCATCATGATGATCTCGATCTCGCCGCTGTTGGCGATCATCACCCTCATCACCGTTCCGATCTCGGTCCTCACGATGAAGGCCATCACCTCGCGGTCGAAGAAGCGCTTCATCGCCCAGTGGCGGTACACGGGCACGCTCAACGGCCAGATCGAAGAGGCCTTCACCGGCCACAACCTCGTGCGCGCGTTCGGCCAACAGGACGAGGTGCAGCGCCGGTTCGACGAGGAGAACGAGGAGCTCTACGTCTCCAGCTTCGGCGCGCAGTTCATCTCCGGCACCATCCAGCCGGCGATGATGTTCCTCGGGAACCTCAACTTCCTCGCCATCGCGGTCGTCGGCGGTCTGCGCTACTCGGCCGGGCAGATCAGCATCGGCGACATCCAGGCGTTCATCCAGTACTCGCGCCAGTTCACCCAGCCGCTCACGCAGCTGGCCGCGATGGCCAACGTGCTGCAGTCGGGCATCGCGTCGCTCGAGCGGGTCTTCGAGCTCCTCGACGTCGACGAGCAGAGCCCCGACCCCGCCGAGCCGCTCACCGAAGACCACCCGCGGGGTCGCATCGAGTTCGACCGGGTGCAGTTCTCGTACGACCCGACCCGCCCGCTCATCGAAGACCTCTCGCTCGTGGCCGAGCCCGGCGCCACGGTGGCGATCGTCGGCCCGACCGGTGCCGGCAAGACCACACTGGTCAACCTGGTGATGCGCTTCTACGAGCTGGACGGTGGAGTCATCACCCTCGACGGCAACGACGTCGCCCAGATGCGCCGCCGCGACCTGCGCGCCAACGTGGGCATGGTGCTGCAGGACACCTGGCTGTTCGAGGGCACGATCCGCGAGAACATCGCGTTCGGGAATCCCGAGGCCACCGAAGAGCAGATCGTCGAGGCGGCCAAGGCCACCCACGTCGACCACTTCGTGCGCTCGCTCCCGAACGGATACGACACCGTGGTCGACGACGAGGGCAGCAGCGTGTCGGCGGGCGAGAAGCAGCTCCTCACGATCGCGCGCGCCTTCCTGGCCAGTCCGACGATCCTCATCCTCGACGAGGCGACCAGCTCGGTCGACACGCGCACCGAGGTGCTGATCCAGAAGGCGATGGCCGCGCTGCGCACGAATCGCACGAGCTTCGTGATCGCCCACCGGCTCTCGACCATCCGCGACGCCGACACCATCCTGGTGATGGAGAACGGCGCCATCGTCGAGCAGGGCAACCACCACGACCTGCTCGAGCGCGACGGTGCGTACGCCAGGCTCTACAACAGCCAGTTCGCCGGCGCCGCCACCGAGCTCGACTGAGCGCCGCGCGACACGGCGGGCGAAAGTCGGCGCATCACCGACGCCGGCGATGGGATGATGGGCGTCGTGTCCGAGCAGCACTGGCCGCTCTTCGGGTTGCGGGTCCGCACACCCCGACTCGAGCTGCGATACCCCACCGACGACGACTACGAGGCGGTCGTGGCGCTGGCGGCCGAAGGCATCCACGACCGCGACGCGATGCCGTTCTACGTACCGTGGACGCGCGCGGAGTCGCCCCTGCTCGAGCGGAACATGCTCCAGTACTACTGGTCGCAGCGCGGTGCCCTCTCCCCGCGCGCTGGTCCCTGCCCCTGGTGGTCGTCGAGCACGGGCAGCCGGTCGGCATCCAGGACGTCATGGCCGAGCAGTTCGCGGTCACCCGAACGGTCGAGACCGGCTCCTGGCTCGTCCAGCGCGCCCAGGGCCGCGGTCTCGGCACGGAGATGCGGGCCGCGGTGCTGCACCTCGCGTTCGAGGGACTCGGGGCGACCGAGGCGTACAGCGCGTCGTTCGAGGACAACCCCGCGTCGGCGGCGGTCAGCCGGGCCAACGGGTACGAGCCCAACGGTTCGGTGCTCTTCGCCCGTGAGGGCGCCCCGGCCCGCAACCTGAAGTGGATCCTGACCCGGGACCGGTGGGAGGCCCGCCGGCGCGACGACATCGAGATCGCCGGCCTCGACCCCTGCCGCACGCTGCTCGGCGCGGAATGAGCCGGTCGCCGTAGTCTCTCGCTGCCGTTGCCGATGTCATCATCACGAGGAGCAGTCGAGTGAGCACCGCACCCGGGCCCTTGCGGGGAATCCGCATCCTCGAGTTCGCGATCGCATTGACCGGGCCCTATGCCACCGCCCTGCTGGCCGACCAGGGCGCCGACGTCGTGAAGGTCGAGCGCCCGGGCATCGGCGACATCGCGCGCTGGATCGGCGTGTCGGTGAACGACATGAGCGCGCTCTTCCTCGTGTGCAACCGGGGCAAGCGGTCGATCGTGCTCGACCTCCACCAGGCCGAGGGCGCCGCGATCGCGCTGCGCCTCGCCGCCGAGTCCGACGTGGTCATCGAGAACTTCCGGCCGGGCGTGATGGACAAGCTCGGCCTCGGGTACGAGCACGTACGGGCCCTCAACCCCGACGTCGTCTACGCGTCACTCACCGGCTTCGGCTCCGAGGGCCCGTACCGGGACCGCAGCGCGTACGACACCGTCATCCAGGCGTACGGCGGGTTCGCGACCAACCAGGCCGACCCCGAGACCGGCGTACCGGTGTTCCTGCGCCAGACCGCCGCCGACAAGGTCACCGCGCTCTACGCGTGCCAGGCGATCACCGCCGCGCTGCTGGCGCGGGCCAACGGAGCCGACGGGCAGCACCTCGAGCTGTCGATGGCCGACGCGGTGGTGTCGTTCCTCTGGGCCGACTCCGCCGGCAACGAGATGCTCCTCGACTCCGACCGGTCGATGAACTCGTCGTTCGTCGCCGGCTTCCGGCCCATGCGCTTCGTGGACGGGTGGGGCATCGTCACACCGACGTCCGACGGCGACTTCGCGGGCATGTGTCGCGCGCTCGACGTCGAGGGCTACGACGATCCTCGGGTCGCGACCGTCGGCGAGCGGCGCAAGCACCGCGAGGTCATGGAGCCGATCATGGACATGGTGTACGCGCAGGCCGCCAACCTGACCCAGGCGGAGGCGACCACCCGCTTCGAGGCCCAGCGGGTGCCCTTCGCCATGATCCTCACACCCGAGCAGCTCACCCGCGACGAGCACGCGGTCGCGATCGGGTTGTTCGAGGAGGACGACCATCACATCGTCGGGCGGACCCGGGTACCCCGGCACCCCACCCGCTTCCGCGGCACGCCCGCGCAGCTCGGCAAGCAATCACCCGGGCTCGGCGAGCACACCGACGCCATCCTCGAGGAGCTGGGCATGGGCGACGACATCAGCGACCTGCGGGCTGCGGGGGTGGTCGCGTGACCATGCCGACCGACCTCGGGATCGTCGACCTCGGGATCGGCTTCCCGCACACCTCCATCGAGCAGAAGGTGGCGTCCTACGACTTCTTCCGCGCCAACCTCAAGGACGCGGAGAGTGTGCGGGAGATGGAATTCCCCGTGCAGTACATGTTCAAGGGCGTGCCCGACATCGTCCCCGAGGGGACCGACGTCGTCGAGTGGGTCGTCGACAAGATGGACGAGTTCGGCATCCGGATCGCGCGCGTCGGGTTGTCGCCGAACGGCATCGAGGCGCAGCGACGGTACCCCGACCGCTTCGTGATCGGGATGTCGGTGGATCCGAACGACGTCATGGGGGCCATCCGCCGGATCGAGGACGCGAAGGCCGACCACGACGTCGTCTCGGCGATGGTGTTCCCGTCCGGGTGCGTGCCGCAGGTCGCGATCGACGACCCGAAGATGTACCCGCTCTATGCGAAGTGCGTCGAGCTCGACATCCCGATGTGCGTGAACGGCGGCATCGTCGGTCCGCGCATGCCGAGCTGGCCACAACAGGTGTTCCGCTTCGACGAGGTCTGTTACGACTTCCCCGACCTCACCATCGTGATGATGCACGGCGGCGAGCCGTGGGAGGACCTCGCGGTGAAGCTGATGCTGAAGTGGCCCGGGCTGCACTACATGACCAGCGCGTTCGCACCCAAGCACTACCCGAGGGCGATCATCGACTACGCCAACACCCGCGGTGCCGACAAGATCATGTTCTGCGGCTACTTCCCCGCCGGGCTCACGCTCGAGCGCCAGTTCGCCGACCTGCCGAACGTGCCCTTCCGCGACCACGTGTGGCCGAAGTTCCTGCGTGAGAACGCGCTCCGCGTGTTCAAGATCCCCGACGCCATCGAACGCGCCACCGGACGACCGTTCGACGCGTAGCGGTCGCGCCCGCGGGTCAGCTGGGCAGCTTGCTCGCAATCACGTCGAGCGAGTTGATCGACGGAGGCGTCGCGAGGAGGTCGTCGGCCTTCTCCATGAGCGCGGCGGCGATCTGACCGTTCAAGTGCGACTGCCGGGCGTCGTCGTCGGGGAACGCGTCGAAGATCGCAAACGTCGTCGGGCCCATGCGGAGCGCGAACCACGCAGTGGTGCCGGGCTCCTGCTCCGCCAGCGCCTGACCGTCACGCAGGAACTGCGCGAGCTCCGCTTCCTTGCCGGGCTTGGCTTCGAGTGGGACGTAGAGGGCAACGTTGACCATCGCCTGCTCCTTTGCACTTGGGGGGACCACTCGGAGCTACCCGCCTCCTCGGCGGGCCAACCAACGGTCAACCGCGGGTGCGGCGGTCCCGCGCCCGGCGTTTGCCCTCGTGCATGGCGTGCACCCGGGCGACCGGGATCTCGTGACCCTCCTCGACCAGCGAGGTGGGTACCGACTGCCGATCGGCCATCAGGTCGTTCCACGGCGTCCGACCCTCGAGCTGTTCGAGCGCGGTGTGGACGGTGAAGTCGCCGGGAGCGATGCGGTCCAGCTCGTCCCACTCCACCGGGAACGACACCGGCACCCCGGGCCGCACCCGCGGGCTGTAGGCGCTGACGACGGTCGCGCCGGCCACCCGCGTGGAATCGACGAACACCTTGCCCTCGCGGTCCTCCTTGATGAACGCAGTGGTGGCGATGTCGGGGTCCAGGCCGGCCGCGCGGGTGGCGATGGCACGGGTGACGGCAGCCGAGTCCTCGAGGGGCAGCGCGTCGTCGACGGGGACGAACACGTGCAGACCCTTCGCACCACTCGTCTTGACCGCGCCTCGCAACCCGACGTCGTCGAGCGCCTGCCGTACGAGGCGCGCCACCGCGACCACCGTCGCGAACGCGTCCGCCTCCGGCGGGTCGAGGTCGAGCACCAGGTGGGTGGCGCGGTCGGGCCGCTCGACGGTGGTGAGCGTCGGGTGGTACTCGACCGCGCGCTGATTGGCGAACCACAGCAGCGTGCGCCGGTCGTTGCACAGCGCGTACGCGACCTCGCGCTTCGAGGCCTCCGCCCACAGCTGCACGGTCGGCACCCAGTCAGGCGTGTACTTCGGGACGTTCTTCTGCATGAACGCCTCCTGACCGCGGTGCACCCGGATGACCGACAGCGGCCGCTCCTCGAGCTCCGGCAGGATGAGGTCGCGCACGCCGTCGAGGTAGTCGACCAGATCGCGCTTGGTGGCGTCGGCGCCATCGAACAACGACTGGTCCAGGTTGGTCAGCGGCACCCCGGCCCGCGACTCGCCCTTGCTGGTGCCGGCCATCGCGAGCGATCGCTCAGCGCGGACGGTCGACGCCGAGCCCCGCGCCCGGCGTGAACGAGGGCGGCCTGACGTCGGGATTCGCGTGGGACGGCGTCGTGGTCATGCTTCCACGCTGCAACACTCGGCCCACCGCCGCAACTCCGAACGTCCTGGTCCCGGCGATTCGAGTCGCGTCAGATCGGAGTGCCGAGCAGTTGCGCGCAACTGGTCTGCGCGAGCCAGGTCTCGTACGCCCGCGGTGACCAGCGGCATTCGCCGACCAGGAGCAACCAGACGTCGGGGTGGTTGAGGGTCCAGAGGATGTCGGCGGCCCGGGCCACGCCGAGGCCGCGGCGGAGTCCACCGCCGCGATGGATCGATTCCACGATCGTCTGCTGGTTGGCGTGGAAGTCAGCCTGGATGAGCTCCCAGAGCGCCCGGCAGTCCGGATCGATCTCGGCCGCGCCCCGGATGACCTTGAACATCGCGCCGATGCGCGTCTTCGCGGCGCGGGAGTTGCGCGCGTTGAGGCGCAGCTTCCGGACGGGATCGTTCTCGGCGAGGACCTCGCGGAACCACTCGTGCTCGTTGACGGGGGTCTCGCCTTCGTCGCCTTTCAAGCGCAGGTCCCAGAGCGCGCGGAGCAGCCCACTCTTGGTCGAGAACGGCAGGTACACCGTCTTCAGCGACACGTCGGCCTCGCCCGCAATCGCCTCCATGGTCGTCGCCGGGTAGCCGTCGCGCAGGAAGAGCCGCTCGGCTGCCTCCAGGATCGCTCGGCGCGTCGCGGCCGCCTGTTGTTGTCGACGCGGCGAGTTGTAGGGGCGCCGGCCGGTGTTCGCTGCTGCCACTTGACAACTCTACCGCATAATTCAATACTCTCTACGAGTAACGAATCAACGGCGGAAGGAGCGAATCATGACGGACACACGTGAGCGGAGCGAGGTGCGCGCCTTCATCCACGGGATGTGGGCCAACGTGGCCGGCGCCTGGGGCGCGAGCGCCGACGACGTCGACGTACGAACCGCGGCGATCACGCGGTCGATGCTCGACGCCATCCACCTTCGTCCTGGTGACCACGTCCTCGAGCTTGCGTCCGGGCCCGGGGGCCTGGGGCTCGCGGCGGCGGAGCGGGTCGATCGCGATGGTGAGGTCGTGATCTCCGACGTGGTCCAGGAGATGGTGGAGATCGCGCGAGCGTGGGCCACGGCCCGGCAGCTCGCGAACGTGCGCACCCAGGTGCTCGACCTGGAGGACATCGAGCAGCCCGACGGCGCCTACGACGTCGTGCTCTGCCGCGAGGGCCTGATGTTCGCCCTCGACCCTGCCCATGCAGTCCGGGAGGTACACCGCGTGCTGCGCCCGACCGGGCGTGCCGCGGTGTCGGTCTGGGGCCCGAAGCAGGACAACCCGTGGCTCGGCCTGCTCCTCGACGCCGTCACCGATGTCACCGGCATCGTCCTGCCGCCACCCGGTGTCCCCGGCCCGTTCGGGCTCTCCGACGGTGACCGGCTGCGGCGGCTGTTCATCGACGCCGGATTCACGGACATCACGCTCGAACGCGTCGCCGCGCCATTGCGATCACCGTCGTTCGAAGCGTGGTGGCAGCGGAACCTCACCATCGCCGGGCCCGTCGTCGCGGTCCTCAACGGGCTCGACGACGCGACGACGCGGCGGTTGCAGGACCTGCTCCGTGACGCGATGACGCCGTACGAGGCCGAAGGTGCCCTGGAGCTCCCCGGCCTCGCGGTCGTGTTGTCCGCGTGCCGGACCTGATCGTCACCCACTCCTGAGGAGACCATCACATGCGCACCATTGCCGCAGTCCACCACTGACGTGAGCGAGCGCTCGGACGCGACCGCGGCGGTATTCTCCCCGCCATGGCGAATCCGGTGCTGCTCGCGGTCGACGGCGACCAGGAAGCCCTGCGCAGCGTCGAGGTCGAGCTGCGCGATCGTTACGAGCGGCAGTACCGAGTCGAGTGCCTCGGTACCGCGCACGAGGCTCGTGCGCTCCTCAGGAACTTGGCGGAGTCCGATGACGATGTCGCACTCGTGCTCGCAGGACTACGGCTCGAGGGAGTGACGGGCGACGAACTGCTCGACGAGGCTCGCCGTCTCCACCCGCACGCGCGACGAGCGATCATGATCGCGTGGGGTGAGCAGGGCGATCCGACCATTGGTCAAGCGCTCTTCGACGCCATCGCCAGTGGACGCATCGACCACTACGTGATCCGGCCCGCGTCGACACCGGACGAGTTCTTCCATCACGAGATCTCGGCGTTGCTGCTCGAATGGGCGGATGCGGAGCGCTCGTCGCCCCACACCGTCTTCGTGGTCGGTGAATCATGGTCGGGGCGGGCGTACGAGCTCCGTGAAGCACTGGGGCGCTGCGCGCTGCCACATTCCTTTTGCCTCACCGACTCTGATCTCGGACGCGAGCTCGTCGCGGAAGCCGGCGAGGTCACGGCACTTCCGCTCGTGGTCTTCCCGGACGGGACGGTGCTGCAGAACCCCACGAACGCGGACCTCGCCCTGGCGGCCGGTTCGCCGGTGAGCCCGGGCCGCAGGCACTTCGACCTGGTGATCGTCGGTGCCGGGCCCGCGGGTCTGTCCGCCGCGGTCTACGGCGCGTCCGAGGGGTTCAGCACCCTGGTCGTCGACGAAGGCGGCCTCGGCGGGCAGGCCACCTCGAGCTCGCTGATCCGCAACTACCTCGGCTTCCCGCAGGGTGTGAGCGGCAGCCGCCTGGCGCAGAACGCCTACGAGCAGGCGTGGGTCTTCGGGGCGAACTTCGCCTTCATGCAACGGGTGACGGACCTCGGGCACGACGGCGGTGAGCTCTCGGTGGTCCTCTCCGACAGCGGTCCGGTCACCGCGCGCGCGGTGCTCCTCGCGACGGGCGTCAGCTACCGGCGACTGGGGATCCCCGCGCTCGAAGACCTCAATGGTGCCGGTGTCTACTACGGCGGGGCGGCATCGGAGGCGCAAGGCGTGGTCGGCCGAGAGGTGTTCATCGTCGGCGGAGCGAACTCGGCGGGGCAGGCTGCATTGCACCTCTCCCGCTTCGCCGCACACGTGACCCTCGTCGTGCGAGCCGAACGGCTCAGCGCAGGGATGTCGCACTACCTCGTCCAACAGGTCGAGGCTGACCCGAACGTCGAGGTGCACCTCCAGACCGAGGTCGTGGGCGGAGGTGGCGACCTGCGGCTGGAGCACCTCACGCTTCGCAATCACGCCGAGGGCAGCGAGGAGGTCGTCGCCGCCGACGCACTCTTCCTGATGATCGGCGCGCGACCTCACACCGAGTGGCTCCCGTCCACGATTCGCCGAGACGAACAGGGTTTCGTCCTCAGTGGCCCCGACATCGCCGAGCGCGACTGGTCGCTCGAGCGCGGACCGTTCCTGTTCGAGACGAGCATGCCCGGCGTCTTCGCCGCGGGCGACGTTCGACATGGTTCGGTCAAACGCGTGGCGTCCGCCGTCGGCGAGGGGTCGGTCGCCATCCAGTTGCTGCACCAGTTCTTCGCCGCCGACCAGCTCGCTCCGCTCGTCGACCGATGAGGTCGCGCGGGTCGGCGCCGGGGCACCGCCCGGGTAGGGCGGTGCCCCGCTGAGTCGTTCGCCGACCGACGTCGCTCGGTGCTACGCCTCTCGGACGAGCTCGTAGGTGAGGTGGGCGAGCCCGTCGCCGATGGTCCGGCTGTCGACGAGGCGCAGGGGCTTCATGTCGCTGGTCTCGCCGAAGAGGCGTTCGCCGGCCCCGAGCACCACCGGGAAGACGACCAGGCGCAGCTCGTCGACCAGGTCGTGCTCGATGAGCGTGCGTCCGAGCTGATAACTGGCGTAGACGACGATGTCCCCGTCCAGGTCCTGCTTCAGCTTCGACACCTCGGTCACCACGTCGCCCGACAGGATCGTGGCGTTGCTCCAGCGGGGCGCTTCGAGGGTCGACGACACGACGTACTTGGGCAGCCCGTTCAACGTGTCCGCCCGCTCGCCGGACCGGGAGAGCCACCGTTCGGCGAACCACTCGTCGCTCCGCCGACCCAGCAACAGGGCCGTGGTGCCCAGCGTCTCGTCGTACGAGACCTTGGCCCACGCTTCGAGGTCCTTGCCCCCGAACCGGACGAACCAGCCGCCCCGTTCGAAGCCCTCCCCACCGTCCGGGTCCTGCACCACTCCGTCGAGCGAGACGTTCGTGCTGATCACGATCTTTCCCATTTCGGTCTCTCCTTGTTGGTGTCGTCAGCTTCCACCGGTGCCGACGCCGCGACGTCGGCGAACTGGGCGTCGACCGACCGCCCAGTTCGCGGCGCGGCCGGCGTCCATCTCTGGAGGAAGCGCGACACGCGGTGGAAGGCACGTGGGAGAGAGGTGACGCGAGAGTGGAGCTGATGCCATCCGAGCTGATCGCCCGGGCGCGCGCCGGGGACGGCGAGGCGTTCCGCGCGCTGACCGAGCCGCACCGCCGGGAGCTCCAGGTGCACTGCTATCGGATGCTCGGCTCGCTGCAGGACGCCGAGGACGCGGTCCAGGACACGCTCCTCTCCGCCTGGCAGGGCCTCAGCGGGTTCGAGGGCCGCGCCTCGATCCGCACCTGGCTCTACCGGATCGCCACCAACCGGTGCCTCGACGCGCTCCGCTCGGCCCGCCGACGCCCGGCGAAGGAATGGGACATTCCCGGAGTCGACCCACCCGACCCGACCGGGCTCGGCGAGGTGGTGTGGCTCGAGCCCTATCCGGACGCCCTCCTCGAGGACGCGATCGGCGTGCCGCTCGGCCCCGAGGCCCGCTACGAGCAGACCGAGTCCATCTCCCTGGCCTTCGTGACCGCGCTCCAGCTCCTTCCGCCTCGCCAGCTCGCCGTGCTCGTCTTGCGCGACGTCCTCGGATTCCACGCGAACGAGGTGGCCGACATGCTCGACTCGACCGTCGAGTCGGTCACCAGCGCCCTCAAGCGGGCGCGTGCCGGCCTGCAGCGCCGGCGCTCGCCGACCGACGCGCGCGACGCTGCTCCCACGCCCGACTCCGCGTCCGAGCAGGCGCTGGTGGCCGAGTTCGTCCGCGCCTACGAGTCCGCCGATCTCGACACGCTGCTGGCCCTGCTGACCGACGACGTCTTCGTGTCGATGCCACCGATGCCCCTCGAATACGAGGGTCGCGAGGTGGTGGCCCGTTTCCTCGCCGGCATCCTCCGCCCCGGCCGCAGATTCGACCTCGTCCCGACGCGAGCAAACGGTCAGCCCGCGCTCGGCACCTACCTGCGCGCCCCCAGCGGTACCCGCCACGGGACCGGCCTGTTCGTCCTCACCCTCACCGGCGACCGGATCTGCGCCATGACCCGCTTCGAGAACAGCGTGTTCCCGTGGTTCGGGCTCCCACGCTCGCTCCCGAGCCGGTAGCTCCGCGACGCGACCGCGAGGCGCCGCGTGGCGCTCGCCCAAATACGCCGGAGCGGGCAATGTATGGGGAGGGGCGAGTTCAGCGACGAATCGGTCACGACGTCAAGCAGCCCTGCCTTCGGCATCCTGAGCACGCAGAAGGAGCAGCGGTGGAGACTCTCGACACGGGCCTGATCGTTGCCATCGCGGCGTCGCTCATCGGTTGGGGGCTCGTCTCGGCCAAGTTCGAGGCGCTCAACATCAGCGCGCCGATCGCATTCGTGGTCGTCGGGTTGGTGCTCGCCAACGACCCCGTGTCGGCGATCGACGTCAACGTGCACGCGGAGACGCTCCGGAGCCTCGCCGAGGTGACGCTGGCACTCCTGCTCTTCTCGGACGCGGCGCGGGTCAATCTCCGCGTGTTGTTGCGCCGCGACGCCGGGGTCGAGCTGCGCCTCCTGCTCGTCGGACTCCCGCTCACCATGGCCGTCGGCACGGCCGTGGCGGTCGTGCTCTTTCCGCATCTCGACCCGTGGGCGGCGGCGGTCATCGCCGCGGCGGTGGCACCGACCGATGCCGCGCTCGGCGCCCAGGTCGTGGAGGACGAGCACGTGCCGGCGCGGATCCGACGGATCCTGAACGTCGAGAGTGGGCTGAACGACGGCATCGCCACACCGTTCGTGAGCTTCTTCATCGCCGGCGCAGTCGCGGACACCGTCGCACACTCGTCGACCGGCCTCGGCGGTTCGCTCGGCGATCTCGGCATCGGGGTGCTCGTCGGCACGGCCGTGGGCCTCGGTGGGGGCTTCCTGCTCACGCTCAGCATGCGCCATGGGTTCGCGTCGCCGTCGTATCGGGGACTCGGAGTCCTGGCGTTGGCGCTCTTGGCCTACGCACTGTCGATCGAGCTCGGCGGCAACGGGTTCATCAGCGCGTTCGTCGGCGGGCTCGCCTTCGGGACCGTGGTCCAAGGGCCCACCCAGCAGGAGGCGACGCTCGAGTTCGACTCGCAGAGCGGCAAGCTCCTCTCCCTCGTCGTCTGGTTCCTCTTCGGCGCGGTGATGGTGACGGCCCTCGACGCGGTGACGTGGCAGACCGCGGTCTTCGCGATCCTCGCCCTCACCGTGGTGCGCATGGTTCCCGTGGCGCTCGCCTTGATCGGCGAGGGGTTCACGCGCACCACGGTCGCCTTCATCGGTTGGTTCGGGCCGCGCGGCCTGGCATCCGTCGTGTTCGCGGTGATCGCGTTCGACTCACTGAAGGGATCGGAGGCCAACGCGGTGCTCGCCGCGGTCACCTTGACCGTGCTCCTGAGCGTGGTCGCGCACGGGTTCACCGCCGCGCCACTGGCACGCCGATACGGCGAACATGTCGCCGCCCTCGCCGCGAGCACACCGGAGCTCGAGGCGGTCCCAGGGCTCGCGACCCGACCGCTGACGACCCACCGCCACGGCTCAGGCGCCGTCCTCCCCGAGCTCGACGAATGAGCAGCGACCAGCGCGTGACGCGCGGAGCTCCGACGGCGGGGCGATCAGCCTCCGTCGGAGATCACTCGGAGCGCCCCGAGGATCTCCGCCCATTGCACCGCGGCCTTGCGGTGGGTGGCGGTCTCCTCGTGCTCGAGCGCGCGACCGACGGCAAGCAGGAACTCCGACTCTGAGGCTGCGATCAGGGGCCCGACGTTCGGTGCGACGGAGTACGACGAGGCGCCACTGTCGTTCGGGGTGTCGCCACTGCACGCGACCAAGCGGAGCGTCGACACGATCTCCCGGAACAGTTGGCCGTCGAGTACGACTTCCTCGTACGCGCCGTCGGTCGCGTCGGCCGCCTCGAGCTCGGCCAGCAGGTCGACGAGGCGGACGGTGTGAGCAGCTGGTGACGCGGTCGTCACATCCACGGAAGCTCCTTCTCGAGGCATCTCCGTCGATGGTGACGGAGGGCAGGATGAACCGCCGATGACCTGGGCGAATTCTGGGTGAAGGGACGGTGAAGGATCGCCGTCGCCGGACCCGAGACGCGTACGCACCGGCCGAGCCGTGTCGCCGCGCCCCTCAGGGCCGTTCCGAGGGTCCCGTCGCCGAGAGGAACGTGCACCGGCGGGTACGGAACCGCCATCCGTCGGGCGTACGCACGAGCACGTCGTCGTAGAAGCCGATGCGCAGCTTGTGCCCGACCTGCTCGACGAAGACGAAGTTCTGTTGCGCAGTGGCCTCGTCGTTGCCGACCTCGATCAGCGGCGCCGAGGCGAGGTGCACCCCGCCACGCGCCTCACGGGCCATGTTCGTCAGACCTTCGCGGCCGTCGAAGCTGCGCCCGAAGGCGAAGAACTGACCGTCCTCGGTGAAGAGGTCGGCCCACCCTTCGGCGTCGCCGCGGTCCATGCGGATGCAGTACGCCGCCAGCAGCGTCGTGATCGCGTCGAGGTCCTCGGCGTGCGCCATGCGCGTCACGTCGACACCGGTCGGAAGCGCGGGACCGACATGTCGTCGCTCACGTGCTCCCAGACGATCTCGACCCGATCGCCGATCGCCAGCGTGTCGACGTCGCAGTCGATGATGTTGACGATCATGCGCGCGCCGGCGCCCTGCGTGCCGTCGAGCTCCACGATGCCGGAGGCGTAGGGCACGACGTCGTGCAGCATGCGCGCCAGCGGGTGGCGCACCACGGTGAAGCTGTAGACGGTGCCGGTGCCCGGCAGCTCGACCCACTCCACCTCCCGGTGCTGGCACACGAAGCAGAAGGGTGGCGGCGGGAGGCGGAACGTGCCGCAGTTCGTGCAGCGCGGCGCGACCAGCCGGTTCTCCTTCGCCGCGTCCCAGAACGGCCGCGTCGAGTCGTCGGCATGGCTGTGGGTGAGGATCGACGGGAACACGCCCTGCTCGCTCATGCTGCGCTCGTCGCGAGGAGGGTACCGCTGACGGGCAGCGCCGCGGGACCGCCGGTGACCAGCGCGACCTCGGCGCCCTCGACCTGGTTGATCGCGGTGCCGCGGATCTGCTCCACCGCCTCGCGCACGTGCGTCATGCCGATGATGTAGGCCTCGGAGAGGTTCCCGCCGTGGGTGTTGACCGGGATGGTGCCGGTGCCGTAGCGGATGTTGCCCTCGGCCACGAAGGGTCCACCCTCGCCGATCGGGCAGAACCCGTAGTCCTCGAGCTGCATGACGACGAGCGGTGAGAAGTGGTCGTAGAGCAGTGCCACGTCGACGTCGGCGGGGGTGATGCCGGCCATCTCGTAGAGACGCTTCGCCACCGGTCGGTGACCCGACGACGCGAACTCGTCGTCCGGAGCCTGGAAGTACCGGAAGATGGCCGGCCCCCAGCGGCCGCTGCCGCCGTTGGCCGACGCCAGGATGTAGACGGGTGGCTGCCGCAGGTCCTTGGCGCGCTCGGCCGACGTGGTGATCACCGCCACCGCGCCGTCGGTCTCCTGCGTGTAGTCGAACAGGCAGAGAGGCTCGGAGATCATCCGGGCCGCGAAGTACTCGTCGAGCGTGAGCGGCTGCTTCTGCAACGAGGTGGGACGCTTGATCGCGTTCTCGCGTTGCGAGATCGCGACCTCGGCGAAGTGCTCCCGCTTCGTGCCGTAGAGGTGCATGTGGCGCTGGGTGAGCACGGAGAAGCTGTGCCCCGGCGACAGCAATCCGGAATTGGCGCTGAACGCGGTGCTCGGCGGCATGCCGCTGCCGCCGTAGGGACTGCCTCCACCCTCCGACATCGACGCGTACGCGAGCACCCCGTCGATCTCGGAGCCCCCCAGGCGCTTGTGCAGCTGCTGGAGCGACATCAGCGTCACGCAGACGTCGGCCATGCCGCCGTGGATGGCCGCGGCCGCGAGCCCGAGCGCACCGGCGCAGCCGCCGCCGCCGGAGGTGAGGCTGGCGGCGAAGCGCACCTCGGGCACCCCGAGCACGGACGCCACCTCGGCGGGGTCGCACGCGAACGAGTAGATGGCGAAGCCGTCGAGGTCGTTCACCGTCAGCCCGGCGTCGTCGAGCGCGCCCAGGATCGCGGTGCACATCATCGAGAGCTCGGTCTCGGGGTACGACTGGCCCCGCTTGTAGTACGGCGTCGCGCCGACGCCCACCACTGCGGCCTGGTCCTTGATGCTCATGAAACTGAAAATAGTGTTCTCAGAAGTTGGGCGTCAAAACGGCGGGGCCATGCGCGCCGTAACCTCACCGGCCATGAGCGCGTACGTCGTCTACGAGGCCGTGATCACCGACGCCGAGCAGTACGAGCGGTACAAGGCGCTCGCCGCCCCCTCGGTCGCGGCCGCCGGCGGCCGCTATCTCGCCCGCGGAGGTGAGGTGGAGACGTTCGAGGGCGCGACGCCGGCGCGCGTCGTCGTGCTCGAGTTCCCGACCCTCGAAGCCGCCCGCGAGTGGTACCGCGGCGAGCAGTACACCGCCGCCCGGGCGCTGCGCGAGGCCGCCTGCGACGCGCGGATGTTCGTGGTCGACGGCATGGCCTGAAGCCGGCTCCCGGCGGGTACCGTGCGCCCGCGCCGCGCTTCGTTTGCGCTCGGTATGCCCGCGTCGGCGTTCGGGTCAGCGTTCCGGTGAGAATCCCTGCAAGCGCTCGATGCACTCGACGGTGAGCGCCGGGATGGTCTCGTAGGCGTTCCCCGCGTCGCCGCCCGACTTGACCAGTCGCTTCATGAGCAGCGCGGTGGCCGCCGCCTCCTTGTAGCGGATGAGGCAGTGGAACCACTCGAGGTTGGCGGGCACCGCGCCGGATTCCTCGACGTAGGCGTCGAGCAACGCCTCGGCTGCCGGCATCCCGGTCGGGCCCGGGTTCGACGCCATCGGGTGCTTCGCCTCCGGCGTGAAGAAGAGGAACCACGCGAGGTCGAGACGGGGGTCCGAGAGGGACCAGATCTCCCAGTCGATGAGCGCCGCGACCTCGGTCCCGTCGCAGAGCATGTTCCCGAGGCGGTAGTCACCGTGACACACCGCATCCGCCAACGCAGGCGGCATGGTGTCGAACAGGAGCTGCTCGGCCTCCTGGTAGCGGGCGTTCATGCGGTCGTCCACGGTCTCGAACGCGCGCGTCCAGCGACCGATCTCGCCCTCGAGCGTGTAGCGCTTCTCCGCTCCGAGGCCCACCGCGTCCGGCTCGACGCGGTGGAGCGCCGCCAGCATCCGGGCCGCGCCGAAGGCGCGTTCGGGGATCAGCGGCAGCCGGTCGGGTGATACCTCGGTGAGGATCGGCTCCAGGCACTCTCCCGGCACCACGTTCATGGCGTGGAACGGCGACACCGCGGGCGGCGCGCCGTCGTCTTCGAAGTAGACCGTCGGGACCCGCACGCCCGGCGCGCCGGCGAGCGCCCGCATGAGCCGCGCCTGCCGGGCGACATCGCGGTTGCGGACCGGCTCGAGCCCCGGCGGCGCGACCTTCAACACGACCCGCTCGCCCTCGGTCGGCCCGCCGGTCACCAGCCCGGTGAACGTCAGGCTCGAGGCTCCGCCGGTGAGGGGTTGCACCTCGGAGATCGTGCACCCGGGCGCCCAGGTCTGCGCGGCCGCGGTCGCGCGCGCCGCGAGTTCGTCGGCGTCGAGTTCGGCAGCCATCGGGTCGTCCTTGCGCGTCGGAGGCAGGGCTTGGTCATTCTGTCGACCGTGGTTGCACCGCGCAAAGAGCGCGGGTGCGGCGTTTCGGCGGTCCGGCGCGAGGGCACGATCCCGAGCCATGAGCCCCATCGCCGTTCCTTCGCTCCGGCACCAGTCGGCGGAGGACCTCACCATCCGGAGGGTACGACGGGGTCGTGGCTTCAGCTACCACCATGCCGACGGCTCGCGGGTCGGCGACGACGCGACGTTGGAACGGATCCGCGGCATCGTCATCCCTCCCGCGTGGACCGACGTGCGGATCAGCGACCTCGCCAACTCGCATCTGCAGGCAGTCGGTCGCGACGCACGAGGACGGTTGCAGTACCGGTACCACACGGACTGGACCACGTTCCGCGACCGGGTCAAGTTCGACCGCCTGCCGCTCTTCGCGTCGACGTTGCCCGCGGTGCGGCGACGCGTCGATGCCGATCTCGCCCTGAAGGGCGTTCCCCGCGAGAAGGTCCTCGCGACCGTCGTGCAGCTGCTGCAGACGACGCTCATCCGGGTCGGGAACGACGAGTACGCACGCGACAACGGCGCGTACGGGCTCACCACCCTGCGCAACAAGCACGCGCGCGTCTCCGGGGCCGAGATCACCTTCGTGTTCACCGGCAAGAGCGGGCTGCGGCACGAGGTGCACGCCCAAGACCGGCGCGTCGCCCGCGTGCTCCGGGAGTGCCAGGAGATCCCCGGGCAACGGCTGTTCCAGTACGTCGACGACGACGGTGCACCGGCGGCGGTCCACTCGCACGACGTGAACGACTACCTGCGCGAGGCTGCCGACGCCGAGGTGACCGCCAAGGACTTCCGCACGTGGGTGGCGACCGTGTCGGCCGCCGCCGCGCTCGGTCCGCTCGATCCCCCGGCGGAGGAGCGCGACCAGCAGGCGGTGGTCAAGGACGTGGTGTGCGCGGTCTCGCAGGACCTCGGGAACACTCCCACGGTCTGCCGCACCTCCTACATCCACCCCAAGGTGCTCTCCGCGTTCGGATCCGGCGAGTTGCGCGAGGTCTGGTCGACGACACCGCCGCATCGGGCCCGCCTGAGCGCCGACGAGCGCCGCACCCGCGCCCTCCTGACCCGCCGGAAGCGCGCCGGCACCGCCGACGCGACGGCATCGACCACGCGACGGCGCGCCAGCTGACCCGCTCAGGGTGCGGTGTTCGCCTCCGCGATGCGGCGGGCACCCGCGATCTCGGCGCCGAGCACACCGGCGTCGACGCCCGACTCGCGCATCTCCGGGAAGAGGTCCGACTCCTCGCTCTCGACGTGGTGCTCCACCTCGCTGCGCAGCTCGGTCACGAGGTCGAACAGCTGCCCAGGTGGCGAGTCGTAGATGCGAGCGATGATGCTCTTCGCCGCGGCATGCTCCTGCTCGGCCACGTCGGCGAGGTCGTCGCCACCGTCGACGTAGCGCCGTAACGCGGGATACAGGGCGGCCTCCTCGATCCGGGTGTGGACCCCGAGGCGGCCACAGATGTCGTACGCGATCGAGTCCTCGGGGTCGTGCCGGTAGGTGTCGAAGAGGCGTTCGACCTCACGGTGGTCTTCGCTCAGGATCTCGAAGCCGTCAGCCAAGGTCTTCCTCCTGTGGTGCCGGGCGGTGGGCGCGACGCGGGCGGCGCAGACCCAGGAAGAGCACGGACTGCCGCCGCGTCCGTCCTCGCGCCGGCGACAGGGCGTCGTGCGGCTCGTCGGCGCGCGTCGCGGCGGGGGCGGCGACCGGCTGTGCGAACAGGCGCAGGATCTCGCGCCGGGCGCGGAGGCGGCGCAGCGCCTCGGGTGGCACCGAGACGACGACGAGCTCCCGCCCGCGTTCCCGGCACACTCGGCGCGCCACGACCAGAGCGGTGAGGCCGGCACCGTCGAGACGCTGCAGCCGCGAACCGTCGACCCGGATGTCGCCGTCCGTCCGCCGCACCGCCTCGAGGAATCGCGGCGCGCTCTCGGCATCGAGCGACCCGCTCACCTCGAACACGGATCCGTTGGTGTGGACGTCCAGCATCGAGCGAGCGGTACCCCGCGTCCCGCCCGGTCAAACGGCCGCGGCGACGCCTCGCGCATGATCGGCATCATCGGCATCCTCCGCGTCGAGCAGCGCGGGCACAGCGGATCGGCGACGGGCGGCGACGTCAACAACCGACGTGCGCCTCGGCGACCTCTCGACGTGCGTACCCGTCGGTGGCGGCGTGCATTCACGCACGACGCGGGAAAGTTGTGATTCGGGTGCGCGACGCTAGGGAACCATGTTGGCAAGCGCGAACGCCGGAGGTCTCGATGAGCCCGACGCTGTCGTTCCAACTGTTTCCCAGCACTCGTGCCCCGAGCGTTGCTCGCGCGCACGTCCGAGAGTTCCTCGCCGCGAACGGCGCTACCAACGGCGACGCGAGCGACCTGCAATTCACGTCATTGCTGCTCACGAGTGAGCTCGTGACGCATGCGATGGACCACGGTGGTCAGGACGCAGGCGACATGGTCCTCGCGCTCGATCTCGCCGCGCACACGTTGCGCGCTGAGCTCTCGCTCGACGACGTGGCGCTCCCGATCGACGTGGCCCCTTCCGGCGACCGCCAGATCGTCTGCGGCTTGGCGATCATCGACTCGCTCGCCCGCCGCTGGGGTGGGGACCACACCGGCCGCGGCACCTGCCTCTGGTTCGAGCTCGACGCCGGCTGCCCCTGAGTGACTCGCCGCCGACCGCGAGCGACACTGCTCGAGCCGCCCGCTCGACCCACGCACTTCCGCCGAACGTTGTGATTCGGCGCCGCGGCGGTGTGACCGGGCGGGTTGGCTGGCACCGTCACAACCCGTCGTTGCTCGCCCGGCCCACGCTCGGGCCCGCCTACGGGACGAACCGGTAGCCCACCGACCACACCGTGTGGATCCAGCGGGGCTCGGCCGGGTTGGCCTCGATGCGCGCCCGCAACCGGCGCACGTGCTCCGTGACCGTGGCGGTGCCGATGCCGTCGTCGACCGACCAGACGTGCTGCATGATCTGCACGCGCGTGAACACCTGCCGCGGCGACGAGGCCAGGAACACGAGGAGGTCGAACTCGCGGGCGGGCACGTCGACCAGCTTCTCGTTCACCGACACCTCGCGGGCGGCGAGGTCGATGACGAGCCCGTCGAACATCAGCGGGCGCAGCCGCGTCTGCCCCGCGGCCCGGCGTCGGAGCAACGCCTTCGTCTTGGTGACCAGCTCACGGGGTGAGAACGGCTTGACCAGGACGTCGTCGGCACCCGCGTCGACCACGTCGAGCGCGTCCATGACCCCCGTGTTGGTGGGCATCATCGCCACCAACAGCACGTCGGAGTGCTGCCGCACGTCGTGAATGGTGGGTCCGTGGTCGGAGAAGGCGCTGATCACCAGGTCGGCGTCGAGGTCGCCGCACTCCGCCAGACGCCGAGGCGTGTCGAGGAGCCGCACGTCGTACCCCTCTGACGTGAGGCGGCGCGCGAGCAGATCGCGCAGCGCCGGGTCGTCCTCGGCGAGCACGATGCGTCCCGCATCCACACCGTCAAGCTAACCCTCAGGGGCGAATTGCGAAACCTGTCCGAACATCAGGTGAGCGGCACGAGACGCTGCGGGTCGGTGAGGATCGGCGCCATCGGGTCGCCGATCGCGGACACGCGCTCGGGCGCGCTGTGGACGTCCCACCGATCGGAGCGGAGGTCGGGGTCGTCCAACTCCTCCCAGGTGATGGGGACCGACACCGGCGCACCCGGTGCCGCCCGAACGCTGTACGGCGCCACCAGCGTCTTGTTGATCGCGTTCTGCGTGTAGTCGAGGCGCGCCCGACCCTCACGTGACCGCTTCTCCCATTTCGTGCTCACCAGGTCCGGCGCGACGCCGCCGACCGCCCGCGACAGCTGCGCCACCCACTCCCGTGTCTCGTCGAACGTGGAGCCCGGTTCGATGGGGATCCAGATCTGGAGACCCCGTTGTCCGGTGGTCTTCGGGTAGCCGCGCATGCCGAGGTGCTCGAGGGCCGTCCGGTGCAGACGGGCCAGCACGAGCAGGTCGTCCCAGCTCGTGTCCTCGCCCGGATCGAGATCGACGAGCGCGTACGTCGGGTGGTGCACCTCGGGGATCTTCGACGTCCACGGATGCAGCTCGACCGCGGCGTGGTTCGCCAGCCAGGCCAGCCCCGCGGTGCTGTCCAGCACGAGGTACTCGGTGCTCTCATCAGGGTCCGCCTCGTCGTTGCGCCACCGCCTGATCCACGCCGGCACGTACTTCGGCGCCTGCTTCTGCCAGAAGCCCTTGCGCGTCACCCCGTCCGGGTACCGGTGCAGGTTGAGCGGACGCTCCGCGAGGTACGGGAGGATCCACGGGCCCATCTGCGCGTAGTAGCGCACCAACCCGCGCTTGGTGACGTCGACACCTCCCTCACGCGCGGGGAAGAGCACCTTGTCGAGATTGGTGAGCGCGAGCTCGTGGCCCTGCAGGGTCCAGGTGCCCTTCGCCGGGAGCGCGTCGAGCGCAGCCAACTCCTCGGCCGTGGCGGCGCGAAACCCTTCGGGGACGGCGGCCGCGGTGCCCGCCTCACCGTGACCGTCCCACACGCGGTCGCGGTCGGCGGCCACCTCGTCGTTGTCGCGTCCACTCAGCACCGAGCGCGGATGGTCCTCGGGGTTCCATCCGTCGCGCGCGGCGTCGTCGCGCTTGTGCAGCACGAGCCAGCTCTCACGACCGCCGTCCTTGCGGTCCGTGCGCACGAGCACGAAGCGGCCCCGGAGCTTCTCGCCGAAGAGCTCGAGGTGCAGCTCACCGTCGGCCAGCGCCTGGATCGGGTCCGTCGTCGCGGTCCAGGTCCCAGGTGCCGCGGTCCCACACGATCACGTCTCCGCCGCCGTACTCGCCGCGCGGGATCACACCCTCGAAGTCGGCGTACGCGAGCGGGTGGTCCTCCACCCGGACCGCGAGGTGCCGCTGGCGGGGATCGAGGGTCAGGCCCTTCGGCACCGCCCAGCTCACGAGCACGCCACCGATCTCGAGCCGGAAGTCGTAGTGGAGACGGCGAGCCCGGTGCCGCTGCACCACGAACCGGGGCCGTCCGTCGCCGTCGGCCACCTCGCCGGCCGGCTCGGGCGTGCGTTCGAAGTCTCGCTTCTGCCGGTAGCGCTGCAGCGAATCGCTGCGTCCCCGCGCCATGCTCGCCGACTACCCGGGGATACGGGGAGAGAAACGCCGGGTACGGACACCGCAACCGCTCACCCGAAGAGCCTCCCACGCCGATGCACGCAGGAGCCACCGGCCCCCGCCCGTAGCGGGATCGCGCGTCACTCCCGCGGTGTCGACGGTGGAGTGAGCCCGAGCGCGTGCAGCACCGAGGACGCGACCACCTGCGGTGTTGCGGTCGACGGCACGCGCACCGGCAGCACGTCGTCCCCGAGCTCCAGCGTGGCGAGCTGGCTCGGGAGGAGGTCGGCGCCGGCGAAGTGACCGACGCGCGACCGCAGCCGCTCCGCCAGCACGTTCGCGTCGACGTCGAGGAACACGAAGCGGAGACCGTCGACCCCGTCGCGGAGCACGTCGCGGTAGGACCGCTCGAGCGCCGAGCACGCCGACGCGACGCCGTCGGGCTGCCGGCGCAGCGCGGCGTTGACCCGCCGCAGCCATGGCAGCCGTTGCTCGTCGCCGAGCGGGTGGCCGGCACGCATCGAGGCGATCGCCGTCGGCGAGTGGAAGTCGTCAGCGTCGAGGAACGGAACTCCGAGCTCGCGGGCCAGGAGCCGGCCCACGGTGGTCTTGCCCGCCCCGGTCACACCCATCACGACGATGAGCGGTGGACGTCCGAGCCCGATCGGTCCCCCACCGTCCTCGACCGGCGAGGCGCCGGCGCCAGTGTCGTGGCTGCTCATCGTGGCCCCCATGGTGGGTGGTGCGTGGCTGCGTGGTGACGCTACGCGAGTACGGGCGGTGGCGACGGACGACCTGGTCACCGGACGGCGGCGAACGCCGAACGGCCGCGAATCCCAGAGGGTTGGTGGGTGGCGCGCCGGGGTAGGGGCACGGCGGCGGCCGGCCCGAGGGGGGTTCGTGCGCGATCGGATCACGGCCTTCACGGGGGTCCTCACGGCCGGTTGTGCGGTGCTGTGCATCGCCGTCCTCGCTCGTCCCGGGACGTCGACCGAGCACGTGGTCGTGGCGGCCGGCCCTCCGAAGTCGGCCGAGCAGATCTACCTGCGCGACTGCGCCACCTGCCACGGCGCCGATGCGCGCGGCACGGCCCTCGGACCGGATCTGCACGGCGTCGGCGCCGCCGCGATCGACTTCCAGCTGTCGACCGGGCGCATGCCGGTGCCGACCGGCGATGCGACCGCGCAGCAGCAGCACCGGGTCTCGGCCTCCGAGGCGCAGGCTCGTCGCCCACCGAAGTACAACGCCGCCACCCGGCGCGCCCTCGTCGACTACACCGTGGGCCTCACCGGCGGCGACCCGACCATTCCGCACGTCGATCTCAACGCCGGGAACCTCGCGGCCGGGGGGACGGTCTACCGATCGCAGTGCGCGGCCTGTCACGCGTGGTCCGGTGATGGCGGCGCGCTGCTCGGGCGCGAGGCGCCGTCGACCCATCCGGCGACGCCCACCGAGATCGCGGAGGCGGTGCGGACCGGTCCGGGCAACATGCCCGCGTTCGGTCACGCGGCAGTCGACGACGAGCAGCTGCAATCGCTCGTGCGGTACGTGCGGTACCTCGACCACGCCGACGACCGCGGTGGCGCGCCGCTGTGGCACCTGGGCCCGTTGGCGGAGGGTGCGGTGGCCGTCTTCGTCGGCCTGGGGCTGCTCGTCGTCGCGGTGCGCTGGATCGGGACGCGCTCGTGAGCGACCCCCGGCACGCGGTGTCGGCGGCGCGCATCGCCTTCGCCTGCTTCGTGGTCACCATGCTCTGCGCGCTGTCGTTGGCCGTCGTCTACGCGCTCGGCGGCCAACCACAGGCCGAAGGTGCCCTCCTCGGCGTCGGGCTCCTCTCCTTGGGCACCGGGCTCGTGGTCTGGGCCCACTGGTTGATGCCCCGGGGCCCGTTCGCCCAGGAACGCCACGAGCTCGCCAGCTCCGACGACGAGCTGGCCGCACTCGAGGAGACGCTCGAGCGTCCGGTGGGCATGAGCCGGCGGCGGCTGCTGATCGGCGGGCTGGTCGGTGCGCTGGGCGCGCTCGGGATCGCGGCGCTGTTCCCCATCCGATCGCTCGGGCCCGCGCCGGGCAACACGCTGCTGCGCACACCATGGCGTCGCGGCCGCCGCGCCATCACCGAAGACGGCCGGGCCGTGCGCGCCCGCGACGTGCCCCTCGACGGACTCGTCACCGTGTTCCCCGCCGGCCACCCGGACTCGGCCGACGGCCAGGTCGTCCTCATGCGGGTCCGGCCCGAGCGCCTCCACCTTCCACCGGAGCGCGCCGACTGGGCCCCGAACGGGCTCATCGCGTACTCGAAGGTCTGCACGCACGCCGGTTGTCCGGTCGGCCTCTTCGAGCCGAGCACCGGGCAGCTGCTGTGCCCGTGTCACCAGTCGGCGTTCGACGTCCTCGACGGTGCCCAGCCCGTGTTCGGGCCCGCGGCGCGCGCGCTGCCCCAGTTGCCGATCGCGATCGACGACGAGGGCTACGTCGTCGCGCAGAGCGACTTCCACGAGCCGATCGGCCCGAGCTTCTGGAACCGCCCGTGAGCGCGCGCCACCGGCGCCGGCTGGGCGCGCTCGCGGTCGCGGTCGGGATCGCCGCGGCGGGCTGTGGCGGGGGGCGTTCCATCGTCGATCCCAAAGGCTCGGAAGCCGATCGGGTGGCCGGCGTGTGGTGGCTGATGTTCGGGCTGGCCGCCGCGGTCTACGTCGTGGTCGCCGGTTGCATCCTCTATGCCGCCACGCGTGGTCGACGCCGTCGCCCGTCGTCGCGCCTGCAGGACAATTGGTTCATCTGGATCGGCGGGGTGATCGTGCCGTTCCTCATCCTCGTGGTGCTCGCGGTCGTGACCGTCGACACCACGAGCGCGCTGCGCACGTCGTCGCCGGGCGAGGTGCGGATCGACGTGGTCGGGAAATTGTGGTGGTGGGAGGTGCGCTACCCGGGCCACGGCGTCGTCACCGCCAACGAGATCCACATCCCGCGCGGCACGCCGATCAGCCTGCACCTCACCTCCGACAACGTGATCCACAGCTTCTGGGTCCCCCAGCTCGCGGGGAAGATGGACACGATCCCGGGCCAGCCCAACAACCTCGAGTTCACCGCCGACAAGGTCGGCCGGTACCCGGGTCGGTGCGCCGAGTTCTGCGGGCTGCAACACGCACACATGGGCGTGGAGGTGGTCGTCGAGACGCCGGCCGACTACGGACGCTGGCTGGCCCGTCGCGAGCGGGTCCCGCTCGAGCCGGCGTCGGAGGAGGCGGCCCGCGGGGAGCTGGTCTTCCAGCGCGAAGCGTGTGCGGGGTGTCACACCATCGGGGGCACCGATGCGCAGGGCACGGTCGGCCCCGACCTCACCGACGTCGGCTCGCGCCGGCTGCTCGGCGCGGGCGCCATCGAGAACACGCCCCCGAACATGCGGGCCTGGATCCGCGACGCCCAGGCGATCAAGCCCGGCGTCCAGATGCCCTCGTTCCAGTCGCTGCCCGACCGTGATGTCGCCGCGCTCGCGGCGTACCTCGAGAGCTTGAAGTAGGAGCGCGATGGCGGTCACCGAGAAGCCGACTCCCGAGGTCGTCGAGGAGCTCGAGGAACGCTGGGAGGACGCGCCCGGCATCCCCGGTTTCTTCAACACCGTCGACCACAAGCGGATCGGGCTGCGCTACATCTACACCGCCTTCATCTTCTTCTTCCTCGCCGGTGCGCTCGCGCTGGTGATGCGCGTCCAGCTCGCGCAACCGAACGCAGGCGTGTTGAGCCCGGAGACGTACAACGAGTTCTTCACGATGCACGGCACCGCGATGATCTTCCTGTTCAACACGCCGGTGCTGGCGGGCTTCGGCAACTACCTGATCCCACTGATGCTCGGCAGCCGCGACATGGCGTTCCCACGCCTGAACGCCTTCAGCTACTGGATCTTCCTGCTCTCGGGGCTGTTCCTGCTGTCGAGCTTCGTCGTCGGCCACCCGCCCAACGGCGGCTGGTTCGCCTACACCCCGCTCACGTCGAAGCCGTACTCGAGCGGCATCAACATCGACTTCTGGGGCCTCGGCGTGATCTTCGTCGGCATCTCCACCACCGTCGGCGCGGTGAACTTCATCGTCAGCATCTTCAAGCTGCGCGCCCCGGGCATGACCCTGAACCGCATGCCGATCTTCGTGTGGTCGATGCTCGTGTTCTCCTTCATGGTGATCTTCGCGGTGCCGGCGGTCACGGTGGCGGCCGCGCTGCTCGAGCTCGACCGGCTGTTCGGGACCGCCTTCTACTCGGTGCGCGGCGGCGGGAGCGTGCTCCTGTACCAGCACCTCTTCTGGTTCTGGGGCCATCCCGAGGTGTACATCCTGTTCATCCCGGCCACCGGCATGGTCTCGATGATCATCCCGGTGTTCTCACGCCAGCGCCTGGCGGGCTACGTGTGGGTCGCGACCGCACTCGTGACGGTGGCGTTCATCAGCTTCGGTGTGTGGGTGCACCACATGTTCGCCACCGGCATCCCCGCCCTCGCGTTGTCGTTCTTCTCCGCCGCCAGCCTGATCATCACCTTGCCGAGCGGCGTCCAGTTCTTCGCGTGGATCGCAACCATGTGGAAGGGCGTCGTGCAGTTCTCCACCGCGATGCTCTTCTCGATCGGCTTCCTGCTGATCTTCCTGCTCGGGGGGATCACCGGCGTCATGGTCGCGGTGCTCCCGTTCGACTGGCAGGTGACCGACAGCTACTTCGTCGTCGCGCACTTCCACTACGTGCTCAACGGCGCGGTCGTGTTCCCGATCTTCGGAGCGCTCTACTACTGGTTGCCCAAGATGACCGGGCGCATGCTCGACGAGCGACTCGGCAAGATCAGCTTCTGGACGATGTTCATCGGGTTCAACGTGGCGTTCTTCCCGATGCACATCCTCGGCTTCCTCGGCATGCCGCGTCGCATCTACACCTACGACTCCGGGCTCGGTTGGGACACGCTGAACCTGATCATCAGCATCGCCTCGTTCGTCTTCGCCGTCGGCACCCTCCTCACGCTGTTCAACTTCGCGCGGAGCCGGTTCCGCGGTGCCCGCGCGCCCGCCGACCCGTGGCACGCCGATTCGCTGGAGTGGTCGACGACGTCGCCCCCACCCGAGTACAACTTCGCCGCCATTCCGGTCGTCAACGGGCGCCACCCGCTCTGGGACGATCCGCCGGCGTCGGTCGAGGTGGTCGACGGGCAACCGGCGACCCGCGCCCTCGGGGTCGTCGGCGCGCTCGAGAAGCAGATGCCCGTGACCGAGGGCCTCGACGCGCGACCGCAGGACGTGTTGGGCATCCCCGAACCCACCTACCTGCCGTTCATCACCGCGGTCGGCATCGCGCTGCTCTTCGTCGGGCTGCTGGTGGAGGCGGCGGTCATCGGCGTGGTCGGCGTGCTCATCGGCGCCGCGGCCGTGGTCCATTGGCTCTGGCGCACCTCGGAGAACCTCCGGTGAGCTCACCGGCGATCCGCATCGAGCCGGTCCCGCCCACCCGCGGCTATCCGACCGCGTGGTGGGGGATGGTGGTCCTCATCACCACCGAGGGGATGGTGTTCCTCTGCCTGCTCGCCGCCTATTTCTTCGTGCGCGCCGGCTCGCCGCGCTGGCCTCCGCCGGGCATCCCGCTGCCCGAGCTCCACCGCTCGGTCGTGTTCAGCATCGTCCTGCTCGCCAGCAGCATCCCGATCTTCTGGATGGAGCACGCGCTGGAGCGAGGTCACATGCGCCAGGTGGCGGTGACGCTCGCGATCGCGTTCCTCATGGGCCTCGCGTTCCTGGGCAACACCGCGTACGACTACCTCAACCAGGAGTTCGGCCTGCGCGAGAACGCCTACGCGTCATTGTTCTGGGTGATCCTGGGCCTGCACGCGATCCACGTGTTCGTCGGCCTGCTCATGAGCGCGACCGTGCAGGTGAAGGTGTGGACCGGGAGGGTCACTCCCGAGCACCACGTGACGCCGGAGGTGTTCGCGCTGTACTGGCACTTCGTCGACGGCGTGTGGCTGTTCGTGTTCGCGGCCCTCTTCCTCTCCCCCCACCTCCGATGAACCTCCGCGTCGGCGACTTCCCCGACCGCGGTGCCCTCGTGTGGTTCACCGTCACCGCCGGGATCCTGGCGTGGATCGCGCACCTCGTGTTCTTCGCCTCGATCGTCGAGTTCGTGCACGACAACGGCTACTTCTGGCTGTTCCACGTCGGGAACGTGGTGTGCATCGCGCTGGCCGTCCTCGCGCTGTACCTCTCGTGGCTGCTGTACAAGGCCGGCAACGGCGACGACGAGGAGGCCCCCACGCCACAGGGGCGGATGCGCTTCCTCGGCCTGGTCGGTCTCGCGGTCAACGGCGTGAACCTCCTGCTGATCCTGTTCGAGGGCAGCTACATCTTCTTCATCGGGACCGGCCGTGCTTGACCGCCTCCTGCCGCTCGTGATCCTCGTCGGCGCGTTCGCCTACGCGGTCGGCATCCGCCGACTGTGGGCCAATGCGCGCACCGTCCGCCTCGTGAGCTCCGCGCAGGCCGCCGCCTTCGGCGCGGCCGTGGTCACCCTGCTCGTGGCCCTGGAGTCGCCCCTCGAGAGCGCGGCGGCGCGCGACCTGCCCTGGCACATGGTCCAGCACCTCCTGCTGCTCGCGGTCGCGGCGCCGCTCCTCGCCGTCGGCGAGCCGGTGACGGTCATGACCCAGGCCCTCCCCGACCACATGCGCCGCAAGGTCCGGCCGGTGGTGCGCCGGATCAACCGCTCGCAGACGTCGACCCGGGGTTGGCTCGCCTGGACGGTCGTCGCCTTCTTCCTCAGCACCGCCGCGCTGGCGTTGTGGCACGTCCCCGCGCTCTACGACGCCGCGGTGGCGCACACGGAAGTCCACGCGCTCGAGCACGTCACCTTCGTCGCCACCGCCACGCTGTTCTGGTGGATGGCGCTGGGGGCGAGCCGGCGGTCCCGACGCGGCCTCGGAGTCCTGGCGGTGTTCGCCGCCACCCTGCCGGCCACCGCGCTGGGGATCCTCCTCACCCTCGCCCGGACGCCCTGGTACGCGCCGTACGGACACGGTGCCACCGCGTTGCGCGACCAGCAGGTCGCGGGCGCGCTCATGTGGGGCTTCGGCGGCTCTGCACTCGTGGTCGGAGCGGCGGCGCTGTTCGCGAGCTGGCTGACCAACATGGACCGGATCGAAGCGGCGCGGCGTCCACAGTCAGCGGTCGAGCCGTGGTGATCCGGCGCCTCGTCCGGTGGTTCGACGACCGGCTCGGTGCGTCGCGCTTCGCGCGGTCGTCGCTCGACAAGGTGTTCCCGGACCACTGGTCGTTCATGTTGGGCGAGATCGCGATGTACTGCTTCGTCCTCCTCGTCCTCACCGGGATCTACCTCTCGTTCTTCTTCGTCCCGAGCGACAAGACCGTCGTGTACCACGGCAGCTACGCGCCGTTGCGCGGCGTCCAGATGTCGCAGGCCTACGAGTCGACCATCCGCCTGAGCTTCGACGTGCGCGCGGGGCTGGTCATGCGCCAGATCCACCACTGGGCCGCGCTGGTGTTCCTCGCCACGATCGTCGCCCACCTCTGCCGCGTCTTCTTCACCGGCGCATTCCGACGACCACGCGAGATCAACTGGGTCATCGGCGTGACACTCCTGATCCTCGCCATCTTCAACGGCTTCGCCGGCTACTCGCTCCCCGACGACCTGTTGTCGGGGACCGGCCTCCGGATCGCGTACTCCATCGCGCTGGCGATCCCGGTGATCGGCACCTGGGTGGCGTTCCTGCTCTTCGGCGGTGAGTTCCCGGCCCACGACATCCTGTCGCGCCTCTTCGTGATCCACGTCCTGTTGGTCCCGGCCGCGATCGCGATCCTGCTGAGCGTGCACCTGGCGATCGTGTGGCGCCAGAAGCACACGCAGTTCGCGGGCGCGGGGCGCACCGAGCGCAATGTCGTCGGCTCCAAGCTCTGGCCCACGTACACCGCGAAGAGCGTCGGCCTGTTCGCGGTCATCGCCGGCGTGCTCGCGTTGCTCGGCGGGCTGGCGCAGATCAACCCGGTGTGGCTGTACGGCCCGTTCTCGCCGTCGGCGGTGAGCACCGCGGCGCAGCCGGACTGGTACCTGGGGTGGATCGAGGGCGCGTTGCGCATCATGCCGCCGGTGTACCTCCACCTCGGTCCGTACAACGTGTCCGAGCTCTTCTGGCCCGCGATCGCGCTCCCGACCATCACCTTCGGCCTGCTCTTCCTCTGGCCCTTCCTCGAGCAGCGGATGACCCACGATCACCGCGAGCACCACGTGCTCGACCGACCGAGCGAACGTCCGGTCCGCACCGCGCTCGGCGTGGTCGTCCTGACCTTCTACGCGGTCCTGCTCCTCGCCGGCGGCCAGGACATCTGGGCGCAACAGCTCGACGTCTCGTTGTCGGCGGTGCTGTGGACGTTCCGGGTGCTGGTGTTCGTGCTCCCGGTCGTCTTCGGCGCGTTCACCTACAAGTTCTGCCGCGACCTCGAACGCCACCGGCACGCGGCCCGGGCCGCGGCCGCCGCCGAACCGCCGATCGGGCCGAACGAGCCGCCGTCGATCGACGTCTCCCCACCGGCACCGGCACCGGCACCGGCACCGGCACCGAGCCGCGCCGGGTCGGTTCGACCGGTTGCGGCGCACCGGGTTCGGGGTCGTCATCCTGTTCCTGCTGCGCCGCGCCGGCGCCCGGCGCGAGCGCGTGCGACGCTGAGCGGCGCCGACCAGGTTTCACCGGCCCCGACCACCGGGTAGGCGCACTTGCGATGGACGACAGGGAACTCGCTGCACCCGGCGCCGCGTTGGCCCGCCTGGTCGAGCAGCTGGGCGAGCAGTCGGCCCTCGACGGCGTGGCGGGCGCGGTCCGCGAACGCGTCGCCGGGGTCATCGGCAGCGGACCCGTCAAGGACGTGCTCAGCGGGACGTGGCTGGGCCACGCGGTTCACCCGGTGCTCACCGACCTCCCGATCGGCTTCTGGACGTCGGCGTTCACTCTCGATCTCCTCGGCGGACGGCACTCACGCCGGGCGGCCACCCGCCTGGTCGCGTGGGGCGTGCTCGCGGCGCTGCCGACCGCGGCCACCGGCGCGTCCGACTGGTCGGACGAGATGGGTCCGAACCGGCGCGTCGGCTTCGTGCACGCGGCGGCGAACACGGCCGCGTTGCTCTGCTACGGCGCGTCGTGGGTGGAGCGCAAGCGCGGCCGCCACTGGCGCGGCGTCGCGCTGGGACTCGTGGGCGCGTCCGCAGCGACGGTGGGCGGCTACCTGGGCGGTCACCTGCTGGGGCGCGCCGGGCTCGGCGTCGACCACACCACGTTCCGGCACCCGCCATCCGAGTGGACGGCGGTGATGCCGGTCTCGGAGGTCTCCGACGACCCGCGGTGCGCGATGGTCGACGGCGCACCGGTCATCGTCTTCCGTCACGGCGGCACGATCGTCGCCCTCGACGCCCAGTGCCCCCATCGCGGCGCGCCGATGGCCGAGGCTGACCTCGACGGCGACGTGCTCACCTGCCCGTGGCACGGCAGCCGGTTCCACGTGCCCGACGGGGCACTCCTGCGCGGTCCGTCGACCTTCCCACTGCCGGCCTACGAGTGCCGATCGGTCGACGGCACCGTGGAGGTCCGTTCGGCCGGTTGAAGCATCGGCCCGAGCCGATCGGACCTCAGGCGCCGAGGGCGCGCCGGAAGAGCTCGACGGTGTGGTCTCGTGCCTCGGCGCGCGTGAGCCCGTCCCTCCCCAACAGGCGTGAGCGCATGTGCGCGAGCACGACGGCCTGGATGGCGAACGCGTCGGCGTCGGGCTGGGCGAGCGGGAAGACTCCTCGCCGCCTTCCCTCACCGAGGAGCTCGACGAGCGGTGCGCGTTGGGCCTCGAGCCCTGCGACCTGCACCTCGGTGAACCCGTGCGCGCTCGCGACCTCGGGGGACGCCAGCACCGCCGCGTGCCGCAGCCGGCGGGCGTCGTACACGACGGCCAGGCTCTGATCGATCCACGCGGTGAGCGCGTCGAGCGGCGTCGGCGCCGAGGCGACCGCCGCGACCAGGGCGTCGGTCACGCGGTCGCTGTCGACCCGGTACATCTCGATGACCAGCTCGTCCTTGGAGCGGAAGTGGCGATAGAAGGCCCGGGTCGAGAAGCCGGTCTCGCGGAGCACGTCGTGCACCGACGTCTCGCGGGAGCCGTTCTGCTGGATGAGCCGGTAGGCCGCCCGCATGATCTGCTCCCGCTCGGCCCGGTACTTGGCCCGGCGGGCGGGCGAGACCTGGCGCGCCGGGACCCCCGTCGGCGGGGCGGCGTCCGCGCTCATCCCGACCACGATACGCGAACGGCGTTTTCAATTTCGGGCTACGGGACCAGTGCGTTCAAATCCGGGAGCATGATGACGCTCTCCTGTGCCGTCGGCTCGTTCCGTGCGCCGACGAACACGGCCGCGGTGGTGTCACTGCGATTCACCACGACGTGCGCCACCTGCGGCGGCACGAAGATGTAGTCGCCAGGGTGTGCGATCTCCATGTGTTCGAGCCGATCACCCGTATACACCTCGACCTCGTCGCCGCTCACCATGTAGAACGCCGACTCATGCCGCGCGTGGATGTGTGACTTCGTCCGCGCACCTGGATCCATCGTCACCACACCGAGGAACAACGCTTTCGCGCCGACCGTCTCCGCGCTCACCCCCGGCGCGTACGAAGGTCCCTGTTCGCTCTCGTAGCTTTCCGATGATCCCCGAACGACACTGCCAATCTTCGGCGCACTCATGAGGCCCCCCTCGGACGCAATCGGAGAGAAGTGTGCCCGATCTCAGCGCGGGATGCTCACGCTCATCTGCGCTTCTTCTTCCTGAGGATCTTGCGGGCCTTCCGATTGATGCGCTCGAACTCGTCCTTCGTCAGGTTGCCGCGTCGGCGCTCCCTCTCCGAGCGTCGGATCGCGCTGATGGCGTGATCCCGGTCGGGCATCGGGTAGTTGCCCGACTCCCTCCTCGCCTTCTTCGAGCGCGCTCGCTCCGGCAGGCCGAACGCCTTGGCCGGCAGCTGCTCGCGCTGTTTCGCAGTGAGCTTCGCCATGGTGACTCGTCCTCCCGAGTCGCAACCGTCCTGCTCCCTGTACCCGTTCTCGCCCGCGAATCATCTGCACGACGGCGACAAGTCCGTCGGTGGAGCGCGGCGCCGGGTTCGGAATAGGTTGAGCCGATGGACATCACGCTGACGACGACGCCCCGGCTCGAGGTCCTGCGCGACGAGGTGCGGTCGTGGCTCGACGACGAGCTCCCGCCGGAGCTCGAGGGGTTCCAGTGGGACTTCGAGGAAGATCCCGACCGGTGGGCCTTCTACCGCCAGTTCTGGAAGAAGCAAGGGGCGAAGCGTTGGCTCGAGCCCACGTGGCCGTGCGAGTACGGCGGTGCGGAGATGTCGGCGCGCCAAGCGCGTGTGGTGCAGGAGGAGTTCGATCGCCGGCGTGCCGGCGGCTTCGCCGGCATCGGCATGCAGGTGGGCCCGGCGATCCTGCGCCTGGGCACCGAGGAGCAGAAGGCCGCGTTCCTGCCCGGCATGGCGGCGGGCGAGATCATGTGGGCCGAGGGCTACACCGAGCCCGACTCCGGTTCGGATCTGGCGTCGCTCCGGACGCGCGCGGTGCCCGACGGCGAGGAGTGGGTGATCGACGGCCAGAAGACGTTCTGCACGGCCGGCCACCACTGCAACTGGATGATCATCGCCGCCCGCACCGATCCTGACGCCTCGAAGCGCCACAAGGGCATCAGCTACTTCCTCTCCCCGACCGACGCCCCGGGGCTCCAGCTCCGGCCGCTGGACAACCTGGCCGACGGTCGTCAGAACCTCGTGCTCATCGACGGCCTGCGCGTGCCGGCCGACCGGATGCTCGGCGAGCTCAACCAGGGGTGGCAGCAGGTCTGGTTCGGGCTCGGCGGGAACCCCATCCCGACGTTCGCCGACGACGACCCCGGGCCCGAGGAGGAGTACGAGCCGGGACCCACCGGCCGGGCGTGGGTGCTCGACCAACTCGTGCAGTACTGCCGGGCCACGACGCGGCACGGACGGCCCCTCGCCGATGATCCCGTCGTGCGCATGCAGCTCGCCGACCTCGCCATCGGCGTGGAGGTCGAGCGGCTGTTGCAGTACGAGGGCGCGTGCGGGTACGGCGGTCATCTGCACCAGGCGATCACGAAGGAATTCCAACCCGAGTTCGCGCAGCGGTGCATGGAGATCCTCGGACCACTCGGGCAGATCCAGTCGGGTGAGTGGGCGCCGCTCGCCGGCGAGATCGACCGCATCTACCGCCGGTCGTTCGGCAACCACGCCGGCGGCACGTCACAGGTCAAGCGGATGGTCGTCGCGACACGCGCGCTCGGCCTTCCCCGCTAGCGCCGCGCCATGGCCATCGATCTCACGCTCGACGACCACCAGCTCCTGCTCCAACGGTCCGCGAACGAGCTCTTCCGGAAGCGCTACCCGTCCGAGGTCGTGCGCGCCATCGAGGACGGCGGCCTGGGGTACTCGCCCGAGGGCTGGCACGAGCTGGCCGAGCTGGGCTGGTTGGGCATCAGCTTCCCCGAACGGTACGGCGGGGGTGGCGGCGGCTTCCTCGACCTCTACCCCATCTACGAGGAGATGGGGCGCTTCCTGGTGCCGAGCCCCCACCTCGACACCGTCGCGACCGCGGGCGAGATCATCCTCGCGTCCGGAACCGAGGAGCAGCGGCGGGTGCTCCTGCCGGAGATCGCGCAGGGCAACTGCATCATCAGCCCCGCGATCGTCGAGGGCGACGGCTCGTTCGGGTTCGACGCGATCACGTGCTCGGCGGAGCCGCGCGGGGGCGACTTCGTCGTCCGAGGGACGAAGCTGCTCGTGCCGTACGCGCGCTCGGCCGACCACTTCCTCTGCGCGGTGCGCACCACCCGCGCCGCGGGCGCCGACGACATCTCGTTGTTGCTCGTCGACGCTCAGGCCGACGGCATCACCTGCGACGAGATCCCGAACATCGCCGGCCACGCGTTGTACGCGGTGACCTTCGACGAGGTGTCCACGCCGGCCGCGCAGCTCGTCGGTGCGGAGGGTCGCGGGTGGGCGCCCCTCTCGGAGGCGACGCTGAAGGCCGCGGTCCTGCAGGTCGCCACCATCGTGGGCGCGGCGCGTGCGGTGCTCGACATGACGAACCAGTACGCCAAGGACCGTGAGCAGTTCGGAGGCCCGATCGGCCGCTACCAGGCCGTCCAGTACCTCGTCACCGACATCCTCATCGACATGCATCGCGCCGACCTGCTGGCGAAGCAGGCCGCGTTCCGCATCGACGCCGGCAGGCCGTTCGAACGCGAAGCCGCGCTGGCGGTCGCGTTCGGCAAGCGAGCCGCCGCGCACCTGCACCGACAGGCGCACGAGGTCCACGCCGGCGTCGCCTTCATCCTCGAGCACGACCTGTCGCTCTACTCGCGACGCTCGAAGTTCTGGGAGAACCACCTCGGCGACGCCCGCTACTACGAGGAGCGGGTGGCGGACTCGATGTTGGCCTGACCCACGGTCAGCACCCGGAGCGCTCAAGCTGCTGCACCGGAGTGTCGATGGACCCAGCGCGCGCCGCCGCGGCGAAGACTCCGAGGGCTCCGATGACACCGACCGACCGCCGGGCCTTCCCGCGCTATGAGGCCCCGCCGACGTGGGCGGCCCGCTTCCTCGAGCAGGGCTCGTCGGATCTCGGCTGGCGAGACTGCCGTGTGCTCGACATCTCACGCGGTGGTGCGGCGCTGGAGATCGCGCCCCACGACACCGTCGAGGGGATCGTGGCCCTCGAGCTCTACGCGTTCGGCGACACGCCTCGGAACATCGCCGTCAGCGGCGAGGTCCGTCACTCCACCCAGCTGCCGTCAGGAGCCAAGAGAGTCGGGCTCGAGTTCACCGGGATCAGCGAGTCGGAGGAGCAGCTCCTCGCGCTGCTCCTGCGGCTGGTCGAGGTTCCCTGAGCATCGTTGCGTGGTCCGCCCTGCGGGGTGTCACTCGGGGCCCGGGCCCGGACTCGACGATCACGAACCGTGCGCGGCACCCCAGGCGTTGATCGGGCTGTGCAGACCGAGGCCGCCGTCGACCTCGAGCACCTGCCCGGTGACCCACGGCAGCGCGTGCAGCGCGAGGATCGCGTCCGCGATGTCGTCGGCGGTGCCGAGGCGCCCGAGCGACGTGCGCTGGGCGACGTCCTCGAGCCATCCCGAGCCGACCGGCGCGCCACCCAGCATCGGCGTGACGGTGACGCCCGGGCCCACCGCGTTGACCCGGATCGCGGGCGCCCATTCCGCGGCGGCGACGCGCACGGTCATGCTCAGCCCGGCCTTCGACGTGCAGTAGGCGCCCATGCTCCGGTCGACGAGGCGTGCGCTCACGCTCGACGTCGCGACCATCGACGCCGCCAGCTCGTGCGCCGCGTAGTGGCGGGCCCACGCCCGCATGACCAGCCACGGGCCGGTCAGGTTCACCGCCAGCACGCGGTCCCACTCGGCCCGGTCGACGTCGGTGAGGAGCCCCGAGTGGCCGACGCCGGCGGTGACGGTCAGCTCGGTGGGTGCGTCACCGACGAGTTCGAGCGTCGACGCCACTGCCGCGTCGACCTGCTCCTCGTCGGTGACGTCGCAGTCGACGTCGGCCTCACCCTTCACGTCCCACACCACGACCGTGCGACCGGCGGCGCGGTACCGGTCGGCCACCGCCGCCCCGATGCCCGACGCGCCCCCGACCACCACCGCCGCTCCATCCGGGTCCGTCACCTGCTCCTCCTCGGCTCGACGAGGCGAACGTACCCGCGTGCGATCATGTCCGCGCCATGGAGATGACGGATCGGGTGCGCAACCTGGTGGGGAGCTACGCCGAGGCCGTGCTGCGCAACGATCCCGCGTTGTTCGCCGACACCTGGGCCGACGATGCGGTGTGGTCGATGCCGGGCGCGCCCACGATCGTCGGCCGCGACGACATCGCCCGCCGCTTCCGCGAGAGTCGCAGCAACTTTCGCCTGTGCGTGCAGGAGATCCTCAACGGTCGCATCACGTCGGTGGACGCCGATCGAGCGCTCGCGACCTGGCAGGTGCGCGAGCTCCAGTGGCGGGCCGACGGCACCGGCAGCGAGCTGCTCGGCGTCTACGACGACACGATGGTCATCGGCACCGACGGCGAGCTGCGCTTCGCCCGCCGCGACTTCGAGCTGCTGTACCGCGGTCCCGTCGACCTGCGCGGGAAGCTGCGCCTGCCGGACGCCGAGCACCCGGCCGGTCAGCCCGACGACTCGCGCGGGATGTCGTAGCGGTCGATGTACGCCCCGAACCGCTCGGCCAGCTCCCCGGCGTCGAGCCCGAACTCGGCGACGTCGTAGCGGTGGGCGCCGAACTGGCCCTTCGGGTGCGCAGCGACGTAGTCCGCGATCGCCTTCGCGCCGAGATCGTCGAGCTCGTCACCGCACGCGGAGTAGATCGAGGTCACCGTGGCGCTCGGATCGGTGACGAGATCCGCGTACTGCACATCGAGGATCGGGAACTCCGGGTGGGCGGCGCGGAAGACCTCGATCCGACGGATCGACTCGTCGAGCATCGCCGGCCAGTGTCGGGCGATGTAGGGGCGGTGGTCGGCATCGGAGAACGTGGACGACAGCGTGGTGATGAGACTGCAGACCGACGCGGTGAGGACGACGGGGTCGCGGTGCAGGAGCACGAGCCGGGCGTCGGGGTAGACCGCGGTGAGGTACTCGAGCGCGATCGCGTGGTGCGGGCTCTTGAGCGTCCACCGCCCGCGCACGCCGCCGCTCTGCAGGACCTGGAGCACCGAGCGGTGGTACTCGTAGGCCGATCGTTGGTCGACGCCCAGCAGCCACTCGTCGTAGCCGGGCACGTTGGCGATCGCTTCGTAGGTGAGGCTCTTGAAGTCCTGGCCCATCACGGTGATGCACTCGGTGGCCTCGTCGGCCTGCTCGTGGTGCACCACCTCGATCATCGGGTTGATCTGCGCCAGCATCGCGTTGCTGGCGTGCACCGCGTCGACGCGCGGGCCCGCGCGATGGTCGGCCGGCGTGGGCGGCGGAACGCTGTCGCCGGCTTCCCACATCAGGAGCGCGCGGTTGTGGGGATCCTGGTCGAGGAGCCGGCTCAGCAGCGTGGTGCCGGCGCGGAACATGCCGATCACGATCAACGGTCGCTCGATCGCCTCACCGGCGACGTCCGGGTGCCGCGTGATCCAGTCGACGACCCGCAACCGGTTCGCCAACGAGCCGGTGAGCATGCCCGGGAAGGCGGCGTCACCGAGCTCGTTGAGCTGTGCGTCCGAGTTCAGCGAGTCGCAGAGCGCCGTCAGCCCGTCGCGGAACGAGTCGGTCCCGAAGTCGTCCAGCCCGGTCGCCGCGCACGCGTCGGCGACCAGCGCCTCGGCGCGCAGCTCGGTCATCGCGCCTGCACGCTCACCACCGTGCGACCGCTGGTCTTCCGCTGCTCGTGGTCGTCGAGCGCCTGCGCGACCTCTTCCATCACGATGACGCGGCCGATGTACGGGCGGATCTTGCCGGCCGCAACGAGCTCCAGCAGTGCGGCGTGCACCTCGCGCCCGACCGACGGCGGGAACGTGTTGATGCCGAAACGGCGCATCTCCAACGGCATGTCGTTGTAACCCATCATCACGCCCATCACGGTGATGTTGCCCATCGACACCCGGCGCAACGGACGGCCGGTGAGCCCCGACTCGGGGTCGTCGTTGAACCCGACCGGCACGTACCGGCCCTCACGCGCCATGCACGTCCAGATGGTCTCGGTCCCTTCGCCACCCACCATGTCGACGGCCACGTCGGCGCCTCGCGCGTCGGTCAGCGTCATCACCCGGTCGAACAGGTCCTCGGTCTGGTAGTCGATCGGCTCGGCCCCGAGATCACGGCACACCTTGCCCTTGTCGGGGCCGCCGGCGATGGCGATGACGTCCGCGCCCGCCGCGGTCCCGAGCTGGATCATCGCCGTCCCCACGGCAGTGGCCCCGCCGACGACGAGCAGCGTCTCCCCCGCCTGCAGCTGCGCCCGCTTGTGCACCGCCAGGTACCCGGTGTGGAACGGAAGCGTGAACGCGGCGGCCTCGACGTCGTCGAGCTCCGGGGGCGCGTCGAACACGCCGTTGACCCCGGCGAGCGCGAAGTCGGCGACGCCGCCGAAGGACTGGTTCGTGCTGGCGACCACCCGCTTGCCGACCCACTGCTCGGCGCCGTCGCCCGCCGCGGTCACGGTGCCGCACACGTCCATGCCGATCGTGAACGGCACCTGACCCATCACGCTGGCGACCGTGCCGCGGCAGCGGGCGATGTCACCGAAGTTCAGCGATGCCGCCGCCACCTCGACCAGGACCTCGCCCGGGCCCGGCTCGGGCACCGGGATGTCCTGGAGCTCCAGCGCCTCCAGCGGCGCGGCGTGCTGCACGACCCGGACTGCTCGCATGTGCTCTCCGTCCCCCTCGACGCTCGGCGACCGCGGAGCGTATTAATCACCCTGGCTTATGTCAAGCGGCGTGCCGCGAGCGCCCGCTCCGTCGTCGCCCGAGACCGTACGACACCGGGTCGATGCCCGTGGTCGAGCGCTCGCCGGAGCGCGATGGCGACGCGAGATAGCGTCGGCGGCCGTCCCCGGAACCGTGAGGAGCGCAGTCGTGAACCTCGACGTCGTGTACGAGATCGCCGTGCCGAAGCCGCGCCGCGCCGGGAAGAAGGCGACCGTCGACGCCCGGGTCGGCGCGCGATGACCCGCACCGACGACTCCCCCGTCCCCGACTACCCCGGTCTGCTGCGCCTCGACGGTCGTCGCTTCGTCGTGCTCGGGGCGGGCCAGGGCATCGGCCGGCAGGCGTCGCACGCGCTCGCCTCGGTCGGGGCCCGCCTCGCCTGCGTCGACCAGGACCCCGACCTCGCCGCCGACATCGCCACCGAGGTGGACGCGACGCCGCTCTCCGGCAACGCGTACGACCGCGACGACATGGCTCGCCTGTTCGACGACGCGGGACAAGCCCTCGGCGGGATCGACGGCGTCGTCGACATCATCGGCATGGCGCGGTACGCCGACCTCACCGAGATGTCGGACGAGGACTGGAACTGGCACTTCGACATCGTGCTCCGGCATGCGTTCCTGGCCATGCAGTACGGCGGGCGCGCCATGCAGGCGAACGGTGGCGCGATGGTGTTCGTGGCTTCGGTGTCGGGCATCACGTCGGCGCCCCGCCACTCGGCGTACGGCGCCGCCAAGGCCGGCCTGATGTCGCTGGTGCGCACCGGTGCCGTCGAGCTCGGGCCCGCGGGCATCCGGGTCAACGCGGTCGCGCCCGGCGTGGTCTGGACGCCCCGCGTGTCCGCCTTCCTCGGCGAGGAGGGCCGCGAGCGCAACATCGCCAACACCCCGCTGCGGCGGGTCGCCCAGCCGGCCGACATCGCCGCCGCGCTCCTCTTCCTCGCGTCGGACCTCGCCGCCTACGTCACCGGCCAGACGTTGACCGTCGACGGCGGCGTCGGGGCGAAGTTCCCCTACCCCATGGCCGACCTGTGACCGCGGGGTCGCCCGCCGACCCGTTCGTGCGCGGCTGCGCGTGGCCGGGCACCGACGCCATCCCCTACCCGCGGGCCGATCCCACCGACCTCGACCGCCTCCCCGGTGACACGGTGGCGACGGCGCGGCTGCCGGTCGGCGTCCGGCTCGAGCTGGTCGGCGACGCCGACGTCCTGGAGCTCGACTACGAGACGGTGACCGACGACCTCGGGTACCGCGGCGACGGCGCGGGTACCGCGTTCACGGCCGTGGCCGGCGACCGGACCCTGGACGTGCCCGCCCGGCTGGGACCGGGCACCGCGCGCTTCACCCTCGGTGAGCTCGGTGATCGCGCGCCGGATGACCCCGTGGTGGTGTATCTGCCCGAGGGCATGCGGCCGGTGGTGCTCGCGGTCCGCGCCTTCGGCGGCACGCTCGAGCCCGCGCCCGTCCGTCCCCGGTGGCTGGCGTACGGCGATTCCATCGCCGAGGGCTGGATCGCGAGCGGGCCGGTGGGTGCGTGGCCCGCGCGCGCCGGTCGGCAGCTCGGCCTCGACGTGGTGAACCTGGGCTACGCCGGGTCGGCGCGCGGCGAGATCGTGTCCGCCCAGCAGCTGGCCGCGCTCGACGCGGCGGTCGTCTCGATCTCGCACGGCACGAACTGCTGGAGCCGCATCCCGTTCTCGACCGCGATGTTCCGCGAGCAGACGCGCGCCTTCCTCACCCTCGTCCGCGCCGGCCACCCGGACACGCCGATCGTCGTCACCAGCCCGATCGTCCGCCCCGACGCCGAGACCACACCGAACGACCTCGGGGCCACGCTCGACGACCTGCGCGTCGCCATGGAGGACGTCGTACGCGAGCGCATCGCCGGAGGCGACGAGCGGATCGCGCTGGTCGAGGGCCGCGACCTGCTCGGCGCCGACGACCTGCCCGACGGCGTCCATCCCGGCGACCACGGGCACGCGGTGCTGGCGGCGGCGTTCGGGGACGCGATCGCCGCCGCACTGGCGAACACCCGGCAGTAGCAGGTCGCATACGACGTCGAACTGACGGATGCTCGGCGGCGGGGGCGTACGCTCGGCCGCCATGAGCACGATCTCCGAAGCGTTCGACCTGTCGGGCCGCGTCGCCATCGTCACCGGCGCGGGACGGGGCCTGGGGAGGGCCATGGCCAGCCGGTTCGCGGAGGCCGGCGCCACCGCGGTGTGCGCCGACATCGACGGCGACAGCGCGGCCGAGACCGCGTCGCTGATCGGCAGCGCCGGCGGCACCGCGTCGGCTCGCACCGTCGACGTCACCCGCCGGACCGACGTCGACGACCTGGTCGCCGGCGTCGTCGACGAGCACGGCCACCTCGATGTGATGGTGAACAACGCGGCGATCATCGTCGACGGCCTGGTGCTCGACACCTCGGAAGACGATCTCGACCGCGTGCTCGCGGTGAACTTCAAGGGCGTGTTCTTCGGTTGCCAGGCCGCCGGTCGGGTCATGGTCGACCAGCGGTCGGGCTCGATCATCAACATGGCTTCGGGTGCCATCGACATCCCCACACCCGCACTGGTCTGTTACGCGACCGCCAAGGCGGCGGTGGCGCAGCTGTCGCGCACACTCGCCATGGAGCTGGCCCCGCACCAGGTGCGGGTCAACGCCATTGCGCCGGGGTGGATCGACACGCCCATGAACGAACGGCACGCACGACGTCCCGACGGCACCCTCGACGAGGAGAAGCAGCGGGAGTACATCGCCATGCGCGCCAAGCTGTCGCCGATGGGCATTCCCGGCGAACCCGACGACATCGCGTTCGCCGCGCTCTACCTCGCGGCGCCGGCGGCCCGGTTCGTCACCGGCATCGTGATGCGGCCCAACGGCGGCGCCACCATGCCCTGGTGACCGAGGCGCCGACCGTCGTCGCGCCGCTGACCGGACCACGCCCGCCGTGGGGTGCGCCCGACGCCGACGAGCTCGCGGCGCGCGGGTACGTCGTCGAGGAGTACGTGCTCGAGGGCATCGCCCACGGCTACGAGCTCACCGCGCCGGACGGCGCACCGGCCGACGGTCGCTGGGAGGTCGCGCCGTACGCCGCGGCGCCGTACCGCACCCGCCTCCTCGTCGTGCGCCCGGAGCGCGCGAGCCACTTCAACGGCACCGTCGTGGTCAATTGGCAGAACGTGTCGGCCGGCGCCGAACCCCGGACCCCCGCCGGTGACGAGCTGTACTGCGGCTACGCGTGGGTCGGGGTGAGCGCGCAGGAGGTCGGGATCCACGGCTTCCCCGCGGGGATGGAACGCTACGGCGGGCGCGGGCATGCCCTCGTCGCCCACGACCCCGAGCGCTACTGCGACCTGCACCACCCGGGCGACCAGGCGTCGTTCGACATCTTCCGCCAGGCCGGCCGGGCGCTCGGTCCACGGCGACCGACCATCGTCGATCCGCTGGCCGGGCTGGAGGTGCACCGGCTGATCGCCACCGGTGGTTCGCAGTCCGCCATGCGTCTGGTCGCGTACCTCAATGCCCTCCACCGCGACGCGGCCGTGTTCGACGGGTTCCTGCTCTCGGTGTGGGAGGGCCGCGCGCCCCGACCCGAGGAGGGCGCGATCGCGACCGGCGTGCGCACCACCATCCGCACCGACCTCAGCACGCCGGTGGTGGTGGTCAACAGCGAGTTCGAGGCGCACCACCTCGCCGGGCTGCCCGTCACCGACACCGAGCACCTCCGGATCTGGGAGGTGGCGGGGACGCCGCACGGCGTGGCGCGCAGCCGCACCGAACCGCCCGACGCCCGGGGACGGATCGTCAATCGCCTGAGCATCGGCCCGGTCCACGAGGCCGCGCTGCGCGCGCTGCACGGCTGGCTCGCTGACGGCACGCCCGCGCCGTCGCAGCCGCGCATCGCGGTCGACGTGGGGCGACGCCCGACGCTCCGCCGCGACGACCTCGGCAACGTGGTCGGCGGTATCCGCCTTCCCGAGCTCGAGGCCCCGACCCACGAGTATCACGGCGTCGCGTTCGGCACCGGCCGCGCACCGCTGTTCGGCTCGGCCCGTCCACTCGACGACGACGTCGTGCGCGCGCGGTTCCCGACCCGCGCCGCCTACGTGGCGCGATGGCACGACGCAGTCGACGCGCTCGTCACCACGGGTGCGCTGCGCCCGGAGGACGCGCCGGCGATGAAGGCCCGGGGCAACGAGGTGTCGCTCCCCATGCCTTGATCCGGCACCACGCGTGCAACGTGGCGATCCCGGTCATCAACACCCTACGCGGTGTACTGCTTCCACTCCTGAGCGCCGCGCAGTGCGATAGATTCTCGGCGCTCTCCGGCTCGGCCGGAGCACGTCCGAATCCGGGTCGAACCTCGGAAGATCGAGCTCATGTCCACGGTGCCGCAATTCTCCATATCGGTCGACGGCGCGACGACCGTCGTGGTCGCGCGCGGCGAGCTCGACCTCGCGTGCCGCGATTCGTTGCGTGACGCGCTCTCCGACCTGTCCGGTGCCGTCGTCGTCGATCTCGAGGACGTGACGTTCCTCGACTCGAGTTGCATCGGCGTGCTCGCCGGCGCTGCCCAACGGCTGCGCGACGACCACGGCGACCTCCGCATCCGGCGTCCGGCCGACGTCCCCCGGCGAGCGCTCGAGATCACCGGCCTCGAGGGCTGGATCGACGACTGACCGGTCCGAACCGGCCGCCGGGTCAGCTGTCGTGCGCCTCGGCAGTGGCGGTCGAAGTGTCGATCTCGAACCAGACGGTCTTGCCGCCGTCGGTACGTTCGGCGCCCCAGTCGGCGGCGAGCTCGCTCACGAACAGCACGCCGCGACCGTGCTCCTCGTCGATGCCCGGGTGGCGCAGCTCCGGGAGGACACTGCTCGGATCCTCGACGTCGACCCGGATGGCGGAGGGATGCCGGGTGATGCGCACGGTCATCGGCGTTCCTACGTGCACGACGACGTTGGAGACCAGCTCGCTGGCGAGCAGCTCGGTGATCTCCCCGAAGCCGTCGAGCTTCCAGGTCTCCAGCGTCGCCCGCAGGAAGGCGCGCGCCAGCAGCGGGGACTCGGTCGAGCTGGGGAGGTGGGTCTCGATGATTTCCATTGGTCTCGGTTCCGTTCGCGCGTCCTTCCCAGCTCGCGGACCCTCCCGTAGCTGCCCACTCCCGGCACCTCGGAAACCGCCGGTGCCCGCGCCGCTGACGTCGGTCGCCGAGCTCGCCCTCCGGCCGCTCCAGTGCAGTGCGAGCACCGCGAGGTCGTCGGTGCTGTCGGGCGCGACCCGCTCGACCAGCTCGTCGACCAGCTCACCGAGGTCGGCGCCGGCGCGGCTCGCGACGCGGAGGCGTTCGAGCCCGACGTCGAGGTGCTCGTTGCGGCGTTCGACGAGCCCGTCGGTGAACGCCACGAACGTGGTGCCTTCGGTCAGGGCCACGGTCATCGACTCGTACTGACGCCCGCGGAAGAGGCCGATCGCTGGTCCCAGCGGGGCATCGAGGAAGCGGCTCCCCGACGGCTCGACGACCAACAGGTCCGGGTGTCCAGCTCGCGCCACCACCATCGTCGCGTCGTCGACGTCGATCAGACCGCAGACGACCGTGGCGAACAGCTCGTTGCGGGCGACGTTCATCAAGAGGCTCAGCTTGTAGAGGATGTCGGCCGGCGCCGTGCCCTCGAGCGCGTAGGCGCGCATCGAGTAGCGCAGCGAGGCCATGGTGGCCGCGGCCTCGATCCCGCGCCCGGACACGTCGCCGACGGAGAACAGCAGCCGCCGCGACGAGAGCGGCACGAGGTCGTACCAGTCGCCGCCGACCTCGGTGCCGGCCACGCCCGCTTCGTAACGTGCCGCGACCTCCAGGCCGGCGACGGTCGGGAGCTCCTGCGGCAGGAGGCTGCGTTGCAGCGTCTCCGCGACCTCGCGTTGTTCGGTGTAGAGGCGGCGGTTCTCGTCGGCGACGGTCTCGAGCCGCGCCGCGAGGACCTCAGCGTGCTCGCGCCGTCGGATCAGGTACTCGGTCAGCACCCCGGCGACCGCGGCGACGACGAGGCCCAGCCCGAGGAGGATCCAGGGCAATGCGGCCAACAGGCCCCCTCCGAGCTCGGAGCGGGGTGACACCACCAACAACAGGTGGTTGTCGCCGAACGGCACCACCGAGGACGCTTGTCGCGCGGCGGCCGGCACACCGTGCCCCGAGTTCGACGCCAGCAGCGCGCTCGGGCGCTGGTCGCGACCGAGGTAGATCGCGTAGTCGAGGTCGGAGAACGCAGAATCCGACGCGATCCGGGCCCGGCGGTGCGCGGGCAGGCTCGCCTCGGCGTAGACGACGTAGCGCGCGCCGGGCCCGGCCGCGAGCGCGTAACCCAAGCGTCGCTGACGCTGGTCGAGCAACGACCGGACCGAGAACGTCGACCGCTGCGTCGCGCCGTCGAGGAACGCTCGCACGGTCCCCGGCGCTTCGTCCGCGAGCAGGGGCGCCTTGCCGGCGACGACGAGCGGCGTCGACGTGGTGGTGCCCTTGGGCCACAAGGAGGCGGAGACGAACGGCTGGCCCGTCTTCACGATCGGGGTCATGAGGGTCATGAAGGGCGTGGGTGACCCGTTGGTGGTCTCGGCCAGGACCGCGCCCGACGCGAGCGGCGACTGGAGGTTGGCCGCGCCGCCCTCGGCGACCGCCGCCACCTCGTGGGCGCGCTGCCGGAGGAGGCGGTCCTCGTTCTTGTCGTGCACGACGAAGGTGACGGCCACGAGCACCGCGGTGCCGACCAGGACCCCGAGGACGACCCACACCGTGAACGCGTGCACCCGCCGCGGCGCGTGCGCCCCGCCCGCCAGCGCGCGGGCGCGGGATCCACCCGGCGCCGGCGACGCCGGCTCGGTGACGTCGGCGCCCGCCCGGACCATGCTCACTGGGTCGCACCGTAGCGGGCCGGGCGGGTCGCGGTACGGCGACCGGATCAGGCGACGAGGTCGCGGTACTCGGGGTGATCGTCGATGAAGTCGGCGACGTACCAACAGCTCGCGACCACTGGTCGTCCCGAGCGGCGCACGTCGTCGAGCGCGTACCGCACGAGCTGCGCGGCGAGACCTCGGCCCCGATGGGTCGGCAGGATCTCGGTGTGCGGGAACACCACCCGGCCGTCGCGGACGACGTAGTCGGCGATCCCGATCAGTTCGTCGTCGACGCGCAGCGCGTAGCGCGAGTGGTCGGGTTCATGGGTGACGACGACGGTCATCGTCAGGACGTACCCGTCGCGCGGGGCTCGGAACCATCGCGGTTCGTCACCGCAGGATCTCGATGAGCAGCACCCAGGCATTGAACAACGCGCCGGCGAAGGCGGCGACGATCGCCGCCGGCCACCAGTACAACCCGCCCCCGCCTGCCGCGGCCAGGGAGATCCCGGCGACCGCGAGCAGGGCCGGTGCGCCGAGACCGAAACCGCGGCGGATGACGATCGAGGCGCGCGGCGGCCCGTGACCCTCGGGGTCGATGGTCTGCCCGCCCGCGCCACGCTGGAGCCTGGCGGTCACCGCGAACGTGAAGACCGCGATCACCAGCAGCTCGGCGCTCACCACGCCGCGCGACTGGTCGGGAATCAGCACCGCGGTCGCGGTGACCAGGACCGCGGCGAGCCCGATCACCGCCTCCGCGGCGCGATTCACGAGCTGGCGAGAGCCGACGACGTCGCGCAGGTTGATCGAGAGCCCGACGAACACCAGTCCGAGCAGGGCGGCGGAAGCGCCCAGCTGCGCGAGTGCGAAGTCGGACCATCGCGCCGGGTCGAACGCCGACATCTCGGGCTGCCTCCCGTGGTGGGTGTGGGGGTGGAAGGTACCTGTCGCGGCGCCGGTACGCTGCGCCTGGCGCGGCGGTGTCGGACGACATCGTGAGGACTCGGGACGCCGTCATCGCGTCGTGACGGGTTTCGCGAGGACGACCTGTGCCGCTCGTCCTCGCCCGCACCGGGGACTGAAGGACGCCGCTACCGGCCCAACGCCGCGCTGAGGTCGCGCACGTGCTCCTGCGTCTGGGTGAGCAGCGGGCGCAGCGCCTCGGCGACATCGGCAAGACCGAGGTCGGTCGCCTGCTGCACCCGCTCGCGGTAGCGCTCGAGCTGCCGCGTCTCCAGCGCGAGGTCGGCCTCCAGCGCTTCCCGCGAGTCGGCGGCGGTGGCGACGTCGGGCACGCGCGTGCTCGGCTCACCGCCGAGGAAGCTCACCTGCTCGGCGAGCGTCGTCGCATGCTGCAGCTCCTGCCCGAGGTGCACCTTGAGCTCGGCGACCGTGCTCGTGAACTCGGCGCCGCTGATCGTCGCGACGTGCCGCACGTACTGCACGATCGACTGGAACTCGCGTCTCGAGGTCGTCGTTGAGCAACTCGATGAGCTCTTTGGTCTCCATCTCGGGAGAGGTACCCGAACGACGACCGGTGCAATCGTCGCGGCGCGGGCGAAACCGCGCGCTCAGACCCGTCGGTTGGTCCCGCCGTCGTCACGGCGCAGGATCTGCGCCACGACTCGCATCTGGATCACCGCGGTGACGACCACCCCGAAGAAGCCGAAGACCTGCAACGTCGACCGGAAGTCGTCGTCGGTCTTGCCGACGATCGCCGCCGCGATCAGCAGGAGCGCGGCGCTGAGCAGCCCGATGACGCCGACCGCGGCGAACGTCGCCCGGTCGATCCACGCGTCCACGACCGCCCGGTCGTGCCCCGAGAACCGCTCGATCCGCGTGGTGAGGCGTCCGCTGCGCAGCTGCGTGGCGACCGCCTCCAGGTGTCCCGGAAGCGTCCGCAGCGACGGCAACGCGCGGACGACCTCTTTCTCCAGCTGCTGCTGCAACATCTCGGACTGCTGCCCGGCGAGCTCGGGGAGCAGCGCGGTCGCCTCGTTGGCGATGTTGAACGACGGGTTGATGGTCCGGAGCGTCCCTTCGAGCGTCAGCAACGCCCGCGACAGCACCGTCATCGCGCCCGGCACTTCGAGCCCGTGACGGTTCATGATGTCGAGCATCATGCTCATCGCCGCCGGGTCGAAGCTGCCGGACCCGAGGCCCTCGCTGAGCACGAGGCCGATGTCGGCTTCGAGCGCGCGGCTGTCACCGCCCTCGTCGCCCCCGGCCAGATGGACGCTCGCGCGTGCGAGCACCACGGGGTCGTTGAGCTGGAAGCCGATCGCCATCTCCTGGAGCGATTCGAGGACGATCGGGCTGAGGCGCCCCACCGCTCCGAAGTCGAGGAACCAGAGCGTGCCGATGCGGTCGACGAAGATGTTCCCGGGGTGAGGGTCGGCGTGGTACAAGCCGTCGCGCAGCACCTGGTCGAGGAACGACTGCAGCAGGCGGGTCGCCAGGACGTCGGCCGACGGTGGCGCCGCCTCGACCGCCCCGTGGTCGGCGACGGTGACGCCGTCGATCTCCTCCATCACCAGGACGCGCCGGGTCGACAACGACTGGTAGACGATCGGGGCGGCGATGCCCTCCTTGCCCTCGAGGTGGCCCAGGAAGGCGACGCCGCTCGAAGCTTCGGCGCCGTAGTCGAGCTCGCGCTCCAGCGAGGTGATGAGCTCCTCGGCGAGGCGCTTGACGCCGAGCTGCCGCGCCGCCTCCACCCTCCGGTCGATGACCCCCGCCGCCAGGCGGAGCACGGCGTCGTCGCGATGCACGACGTCCTCGATGCCGGGCCGCTGCACCTTCACCACCACCCGTTCGCCGGTCTTGAGCACCGCCCGGTGGGTCTGGCCGATCGACGCCGCCGCCAACGGCTCGAAGTCGAAGGACGCGAACTCCTCCTCCACCGTGGCGCCGAGCTCACGCTCGATGACCTCCCGGATCTCGTCGGCCGGGACCGGGCGGGCCGACGACTGCAGCGTCTCGAGCTCGGTGGTGAGGACCTCGGGGAGGAGGTCGGTCCGGGTGGAGGCGATCTGTCCGAACTTCACGAACATCCCGCCGCAGTCCTCCAGCGTGAGGCGCAGGCGGCGGGCGAACTCGGGCGTCGCCAGCTTCGACGCCGACGCGTAGTGCGTGAGACCCCGCTTGCGCGCGTAGCGCAGGATCTCGCGGGAGCGCCCCAGGGGCGCGAACTTCCGTTTGATGGTCGCGATCGGGTGCAGGAGCCAACGGAACCGGTGGTGCTTCGTGGTGCGCGGCTTCAAGATGACGTCGAGGATCAGGCCGACGAACATCGAGATGAGCACGCCGAAGAACAGGGCCAACAGCAGCACGTGGTTCAGCTGGTGGGTGTTCTTGATGTTCTCGTCCTCGATGAACGCGGCGATGCTGACGCCGAAGACCCAGCCGAACAAGCCGGCGACGAACGACCGGCCCCAACCCCGGTGCACGCCGAGGAGACGGCTGCTGAACCAACCGACGACGATGATGAACGGGATGCCGTAGAACAGCAGCGCCCCCGTGTCGAGCTCGACCACGATGCCGTACGTCATGGCGCGCAGCCTACGGCCGACGAACCAGCCCTACTCGGTGAGCCGCGAGACCCACCGCGAGAGTGGGTCCAGCGCGTAGTAGACGGCGAGCGCGCCGTGGAGCGCGAGGCAGGCGTAGGCGTTGATCAGAGCGACCACGATCGTGAGCGCGTAGAACCCGGGACCGATCGTGAACAGGACGGTGGCGGTCCGGCGCTGCGCCTCGGGGAAGGCGTCGTCGAGGAGCCGCCGGCGCGACGACCCGTAGAGCCACAGCGCGGCCCACGCCAACGCGTTCACCGTCATGGCGACGCTGTAGACGACCGCGGCCACCCGCTCGCCCTCGCCGCGTTGGAGCGCCTGACCGAAGATGCCGGTCGGGTACGGGATGAACACGACGGTCGCGAGCAGCAGGAGGTTGAGGTAGACGAGGTTGCGGTCGACGTGCGCGAAGTGCCCGAAGATCGTGTGGTGGTTGAGCCACATGATGCCGATCACCGCGAAGCTGACGACGTACGCGGCGTACGCGGGCCAACGATCGGCGAGCTCGGAGCCGAGGTGGTGGTAGTCGTTTGGCGTGGTGATGGTCAGCACCAACAGGGTGATGGCGATGGCGAAGACGCCGTCGCTGAACGCCTCGAGCCGCGCCTTGCCCATCCGCTGAGGCTACGAGATCATCCGCCCATGACTGTCGACGTCGTGACCACCGGATTCGTCCGGCTCGTCACCATCAACCGACCGGAGCAGCGGAACGCGCTGGACCGTGCGACCTACCGGGGCATCGGCGAGGCGTTCACGAGCGCGGAGCACGACGACGCCGTGCGCGTGGTCGTGCTCACCGGAGCCGGCGATCAGGCCTTCTGCGCGGGGATGGACCTCAAGGCCTTCGCGTCGGGCGATCGCATCACCGCCGACGACGGTCCCGGTCCCTCGGTCTTCGTCGAGCGCGTGTACCCGAAGCCGGTCATCGCCGCGGTGAACGGCGCCGCCGTCGCCGGCGGCTTCGGCATCATGTTGGGCTGCGACCTCGTGGTCGCCGCCGACCACGCCACCTTCGGGTTGCCGGAGGTGAAGCGAGGGTTGGTCGGCGTGGGCGCGACGAGCCGGGCCGCACTCCGGCTCCCACCTGCGGTCACGCTCGAGCTCGCGCTCACCGGTGAGCTGATGGACGCGCCCGCGCGCTGCACCACGGCCTGGTGAACCGGGTGGTCCCCGGGCTCGAGGTCGTGCCGACCGCCCTCGGCCTGGCCGAGAAGATCGCGGCGAACGCGCCGCTCGCGGTGGTGCTGGCGAAGGAGATCGCGTTCGACGCCGCCCGGCTCCTCGACGTCGACATCGCAACCTTCCGCGCCAAGGCCGCGGCCGTCTTCGACAGCGAGGACGCGCGGGAGGGCACCGTCGCCTTCGCCGAGAAGCGCCCGCCGCGGTTCCGGGGCCGCTGAGGCCTCCGCGACGGGGACATGTCAGGCGAGAGCGGGCTCCGCCCGTCTCGCCGGTGGGACGGAGTGAGCGGACGCGAGCGACGGGGAGATGTCAGTCGAAGCGGACGGGCACCGCGTCGGGGCCCCGCTCGTACATCCCGATGATCCGCGGGGCGGGGGCGTCGGGATCCGGCCGGAGGTTCGGGAGTCGCTCGACCAGCGCGCCCACCGCGGCGAGGATCTCGGCCCGGGCGACGTGCATGCCGAGGCAGATGTGCGCACCGCTCCCGAAGCCGAGGTGCGACTGCACCGGCCGGCCGGGATCGAACCGGTCGGGATCGTCCCACCGCGCCGGATCGCGGTTGGCGGCAGCCAGGCACAGGTGCACGACCGAGCCCGTCGGCACGGCGATGCCCCCCAACTCGGTGTCGCGGGCGACGAAGCGACTGAACATGGGGTCCGTCGGTGTCCATCGCACCGACTCCTCGACCACCGGCCTCAGCGTCTCCGGATCGTTCCGGACCGCCGCGAGCAGCTCCGGTTGCTGCAGGAGCGCGGTCATGGTGATGCCCATCTGCTTCCAGGTCGTCCCCGATCCGGCCGCGAGCAGCAGGAAGGCGAACGAGATGATCTCCGCATCGGTCAGGCGCTTCGTGACGCCGTCCTCGTCGGTGATCTCGGCCTCGACCAGCACGCTGATCAGGTCGTCGCGACGCTCGGTCCGGCGCGCCTCGACGACCGGTTGGACGATGCGGAGGAACTCGCCGATCCCGACACCGTCGGAGGTGACCGCGGCGCGGATGGTCAGCGCCTCGGCGATGGAGATGCCGAAGCTCCCGGTGATGGTGAGGAGCGGGATGGCCGAGAAGAACTCGACGTTGAGGTCGGCGCGACCCGTGCCCTCCAACCGGGACACGAGTGCATCGACGGTCCGCTGGATCCACTGTTGCTGCCACCACGCGGCGCGCTTCGGCAGGAACGACGGCTGCACCAGCGCGCGGTACCGGCGGTGCCGGGCGCCGTCCATGAACAGGATGCTGGCGTCGATCATGTCGTCGCCGATCGGGTCGCCGGCCACGAACGTCTCGCCGTCGCGGAACACCGCGTCGCACGTGGCGAAGTCGAAGCACGAGACGTGTCTGCGGTCGGGGTAGGGCAGGCCCTGGAAGAACGCCTCGCCGCGGTAGCCGACGAGCTCCCCGACGATGCCCTCGTGCACCGGACCGGTCTCCCGCAACCGGTGGAACTCCGGATAGGGATCGTCCTCGAACGCGCCGCCGCGCGTCGCGTAGACGTTGCTGCGCAAGTCGAACAGCTCACGCAGGCGCGAGCGGTCGAGGGCGTCGTAGTCGCTGGTCGCCGTCATCGTCGCTCCAGCACCACGACCGGGATCTCCCGGTCGGTGCGCGTCGCGTACGTGTCGTAGTTCGGCCACGATCGGTTCATGAGCCGCCAGAGCTCCTCCCGCTCGGCGCCTTCGGCGGTTCGGGCGCGGACGTCGAACCGTTCACCCCGTACCTGCACGGAAGCGTCCGGGTGCGCGAGCAGGTTCTTGTACCAACCCGGATGGTCGGGCGCTCCGCCCTTCGAGGCGACCACCACGAGATCGTCGCCGCGGCTGTCGTAGATCAGGGCGAACTTGCGGGGCTCGCCACTCTTCCGTCCGGTGGTGGTGAGCACGAGGATGGTGGCGCCGTTCCAGAGGTAGCCGACCTCGCCGTCGGTCTCCTCGTAGCGGCGGACGTGCTCGTCGCCGAACAGGGAGAGGTCGGGGGGCGTGTACGTGGGTTCGGTCATTCGGGTCCTCCTCGGAGCACGACGGACGGACGGGTCATGCGGCGTCCCGGAGCCGGGGCACGACGTCGTCGAACAACCGCTCGATCGTCGCGCCCGGGTCGGGCGATGCCGGTGCGAAGATCAGGTGGCGCGCCCCTGCGTCGACGAACTGCTGCAGCGACGCGGCCACCTCGGCGACGTCGCCCACCGCGGCGACGTGCTCGACCATCGACCGGAAGTCCTGGCGGTACGTCCCGCCCAGGAAGCGGGCGGCGTCGGCGCGCGCCTGCTCGCCGTCGGCGTGGAGCCCGACGAACACGAACGCGCACCATGCGAAGCGGTCGAGCGACCGGCCGACACGCTCGGCGTGGTCGCGGATGACGGCCACCGATTCGGCGTAGCGGCGGGGCGAGTAGAGGTACGGCATCCACCCGTCACCGAGGTGCGCGGCGCGGCGCATCGCCGGCCGCTGCCGCCCCGCCACGACGATGGGCGGTCCGCCGGGTTGGGCCGGCGCGGGGTGGATGCGGACGTCGTCCATCGCGTAGAAGCGACCGTCGTGGGTGACCGGTTCACCGGTCCACAGCCGGCGCAGCAGGGGGATGGCCTCGTCGGTGCGCGGTCCCCGCTCCTCGATCGGGACCTGACAGGCGCGGAACTCCCCGGGGTACTCGCCGCCGATCCCGACCCCGAGCGCGACCCGGCCGCCGGTGACGCGGTCGAGGTCGGCGACCTGCTTGGCGATGATGGCGGGCGCGTACAACGGGAGCAGCAGGATGCTGGTGCCGACGCGCACGCGACGGGTGCGCGCGGCCAGGACGGCCAGCGCCATCATGACCTCGGGGCTCGGATTGGTGGACGCCACGTGACCACCCATCCAGAGCGCGTCGACGGGCAGCTCCTCGAGGTGCGCCAGACGTTCGGCGTCGAGCCCGGCGCCGGGGACCACACCGAAGGTGAGTCCGCTCACGCCCCTGACTCGACCGGCTCGGGCACGGCCTCGGGCGTGCGCCAGAGCGCGGCGCGGCAGAACTCCCAGAGGTGCTCCGCGCATTCGTCGGCCGACCACGGCAGCGCACCGATGCCGATGGCGTGGGCGTACGCGACGACGAGGCGCATCACCAGGTCGGCGTCGCGCGCCGGATCCGCGGCGACACGCGTGGTGGCGCGGTCGACCCGGCGGATGTGGTCCTCGACGACCCGTCGGTAGGGCGCGAACGCCAGCTCGGACTCCGCCGGATCCAGCTCCGAGAGGCGGAGGCGTTCCCGGGCGTGGAACCGCAGGCGGTGGTAGGCCTCCGGCTCCATGCTCATGAGGATCGGGAGCTGGATCACGACGCGCAGCTGCTCGACCGGATCGGCCTCACGGGCGGCGATCGCCTCCATCTCCTCGACGCCGTCCTCGACGTTCTCCTCGAGCACCGCGAGCAGGAGCTCGTCCTTGCTCCCGAAGTGGCGGTAGAAGGTCTGCAGGGCCACGCCGGCGCGGTCGGCGAGCTGGCGAACGGTGAACTGCCCCTCCCCGTCGAGCACGAGGGCCTGCCCGGCGCGGATGAGCTGCCCGGCGGGATCGCGCCCGGTGCGGCGGGAAGCCTCCTGGGCGCGGCGGCCGGCACGGAGCGCGGAGCGCAGCTCCCAGCGCTTGCCCTCCCATGCGGCGTCGGCGCCGATCTCCTGCGCACGCGCGGCCACCGTCATCGGCGACGACCGTACTAGAACGCTGCTCTTGCCGCCACGAGAACGATGCTGTAGCTTGCCGCCCAGTCACTGGGCGTCGCCAGTGTGATCGAGGCGTGATCAAGGGGGGCCGTGCGTCGTTCCACGGAGCACCGCGGGCGTCGAGTCGGCTCGGGCCGGGCCCCGTACGTCGTGGTCGCGAGGTGCACCCTGCTGGCGACGAGATTGGTATAGACATCTCCGAACGGCCGCGCCCGCGGCCGAGACCAAGGGGGGGCTATGACTGCAAGCAGGAAACGAGGCGCGGGGCTCGTACTCGTCGCCACGGTGATATGCCTCGTGGCCGCGTGGCTCACACCGACCGTGAGCGGCGCGTCGACGCCTGCTGTGGTGACCGCCACCGACGGCACGATCAAGGTCGGCGGCATCGGGTACGTGGCGAACTACGGCGACGCCGCGATCGGTGCGCAGGCGCGCTTCCAGCGCGCCAACGAGACCAAAGAGGTCAAGGGATACAAGTTCCAGTGGACGGAGTTCGCCGACGACAAGAACGACCCGGCGACGGCGCTCTCGGAGACGCGTCGTCTGGTCACGCAGGACGGCATCTTCGCGCTCGTCCCGAACGTGTCGCTGGCAACGCCGGGTGACTTCCTGACCCAGCAGCAGATCCCGTGGTTCGGGCCCGGTTACGACGCCACGTACTGTCCCGACAAGGGTGTGAAGGGCTTTGGCTTCAGCACCTACGGGTGCATCCTGCGTCTGGACGCCACGAAGGCCTACGGCAGCACGTTCGAGCTGCTGAAGCAGGAGTTGGCGTCGAAGGGCATCAGCAAGCCGAGCATCGCGCTGATCGGCACCGACTCCCAGTCCGGCAAGTCCGGGGTGACCCAGAGCGCATCCGCCGCCCAGGGTTCGGGGATGAACGTCGTGTACGCCAAGGGCACGATTCCGGCCCCGCCCGCGGTGGTCGGCGACTACTCGCCGTACATCCAGGCGATGCTCACCTCGAACGGCGGCAAGGCGCCGGACGTGATCTACTCGCAGGCACCCCCGACCATCTCGCTGCAGCTGTTCAACGGGCTCAAGCCCGCGGGCTTCACGGGGACGATCATCTCGCCCTACTACTCGAAGCTGCTGCAGAAGGCCCTGGCCGGCTCGTACGTGTTCATGCAGTTCGCGGGGTACGAGACGAAGTCGAAGGGCGTCGACCAGTTCAAGGCCGACGTGGAGGCGTTCAAGCCCGGTACACCCGGTTCGCTGACGCTCGCGGCCGGATACTTCGCGGCCGACATGTTCATCCAGGCCGTGAAGCTGTCATTGAAGTCGAGCAAGACGCTCACGTCCGCGTCGGTCCAGAAGGCGGCGTCGGGGATGACGTACCAGATCCCGGACACCATCGGTCCGACGAAGTACCCGAGCTCGTACAACATCCCGGATCAGGCGTGCAACGTGCTGGACCACGTGAACGACGACGGTTCGGGGTTCACCCTCTCACAGCCGTACACGTGCACCACGAAGACCTTCCCGATCCCGTCGAAGTTCAAGGGCGCCAACTACCCGTCCTGACACGCGTCAACGGAGTGAATCCGCGCGAGGGCCGGGGTCCGCCGACCCCGGCCCTCGCGTTGCTCCCGGCCGCGTGCGAAACCGCGCCCGAGCGCGGCGTTTGCGTGGTGCGCGAAGCTCTGCGATCAGCCCAGCACCTCCAGGGGGAACGACTGGTGACGGTCACAACCGAGCAGGACCGGCGCGTCCCAGGGTCCGGCGACGAGCTGATGTTGACCCTCCGAGGCATCACGGTGCGCTTCGGTGGCATCACCGCGCTCAACGCGGTGAGCATCGACGCCAGGAGGGGTGAGGTCCTCGGGATCATCGGTCCGAACGGTGCGGGCAAGACGACGCTCTTCGACGTGATCTCCGGCGTGCGGGCCCCGAACGAGGGCGAGGTGCTGCTCGCCGGGCACGACGTGACGTCGACGTCGAGCACCCAACGGGCCCGCCGCGGGCTGCGGCGCACCTTCCAGCGGGTGCAGGCGTTCGGGTGGCTGACGGTCGAGGACAACGTCCTCGCCGCGCTCGAGTGGCACGGAGGCGGTGGCGGGTTCGTCGCCGACCTCGCGTACTTCCCCACGCGCCGCCGCCGCGAGAAGGAACGTCGCCGCCGTGTCGAGGAGGTGCTCGAGCGCTGCGGGCTGACCGCGGTGCGCAAGGAGCTCGCCGGTTCACTGCCCATCGGGGTGGCCCGCATGGTCGAGCTCGCGCGCGCGATCGTCGACGAACCGAAGCTCCTGCTGCTCGACGAGCCGGCCTCAGGCCTCGACGAGACCGAGGTCGTGCGTCTCGGCGAGCAGATCCAGGCGGTGCGCGACGACAGCGGTTGCGCCGTCCTGCTGGTGGAGCACAACGCCGGTTTCGTCATGGAGCAGAGCGACCGCGTCGTCGTCCTCGACCTCGGCACGGTGCTCGCGGAAGGTCTGCCGTCGGAGGTGCAACGCAACCAGGCCGTGCGCGACGCCTACCTCGGCGAGGCCGACCACTCCGGCTCGTCACGCCCGACCCCGTCACACCCGACACCGCCCGCGGACGCGGACGCGGACTGAGCCCATGACCCAGTTCTGGAACCTCACCTTCTCCGGCCTGGTCACGGGCGCGATCTACGCGATCATGGCGTCGGGCCTGGTCCTCACGTACAGCACCTCGGGCATCTTCAACTTCGCCCATGGCGCAGTGGCCTTCGCCACGGCCTACCTCTACTACCAGCTCAACACGGGCCTCGGCGTGCCCATCGTGCCCGCGCTGATCATCTCGGCGTTCATCTTCGCCCCGGTGCTCGGGCTGCTGCTCGACCGCATCCTGCTCCGGCGGTTGGCGAAGGCGCCGGTGTACGCGCGCATCGTCGGGACCATCGGTCTGCTCGTTGCGCTGCCCGCGCTGATCCAATGGCTCGTCGTGGCCGTCGGCAACGACGTGCTCGACCTCGGCCTCCGGGGCAACGACGCGGTCAACGAAGGTGTGCCGGTTCCCGGTATCGGTCCCACGCCCCACGACAACTACAAGATCGGCGGGGTCGTGCTGAACTCCGACCAGATCGCGGTCTTCGTCGTCGCCGCCCTCGCCGCCATCGTGCTGTGGTTCGTCATCCGGCGTACGCGTGTCGGCCTCGAGATGCGCGCCGTCGTCGACCGCGAGTCCCTCGCCAACATCCGTGGCGTCAACGCGGCACGGACATCGGCCGCGGCATGGATCATGACCATGGTCCTCGCCGGTCTCGGCGGCGTGCTCATCGCGCCGCTCTTCCAGCTGCAGGACATCGTGTTCACGTTGGTCGTGCTCGGCTCGCTCGCCGCGGTCGTCCTCGGCGACCTCCGTTCGATTCCGATCGCCTTCATCGGTGGGCTGCTCCTCGGGGTGGTCCAGAACCTCGTCGCGGGCTACAGCGACGACATCCTCCCCAAGTTCTTGAGCAACCTCAGCGGCCTCAAGTCGTCGGTGCCGTTCCTGCTCGTCATCGTGCTGTTGCTCTTCATCGGCGGCCGGAACCGGTCGCGGCGCGGGGGCTCGGTCGCCGATGACGTACCGCCACCGGACCACCGCGAGGGGATGTCGAAGCTCCGCCGCCGGCTCCCGTGGGCGATCTGGACGTTCATCCTCATCGCCTTCTCGCTGGGCTGGTTCGGGTGGGACTGGCTGCGCGCCGACACCTACGACCAGACCGTCATCGCGCAGAGCCTCGCGATGGCGATCATCTTCCTGTCGTTCGTGGTCGTCACCGGGATGGGCGGCCAGGTGAGCCTCATGCAGGCGAGCTTCGTGACCGCCGGCGGCTTCGCGGCCGGGTGGGCGCTCACCCACGATTTCGGCGTGGACATCCCCGGCGTGTTCGACCACGGCCACATGAACTTCTTCTGGGCGGTGGTGATCGCCGCGCTGGCGGCCGCCGCGCTCGGCGCGCTGCTGGCGTTGCCGCTGACCAGACTCGGAGGGGTCAACTTCGCACTGGGCACCCTGGCGTGGGCGTTCTTCCTCGCGCTCGTCCCGTGGTCGACCGAGTCCATTCGCAACGGCGAGAGCGGCTGGACGATCCGCGCTCCGACACTGGACGTTCCCGGCCTCAATTGGCTCAACGACCTGCTCGTGCACAAGCTCGAATGGACCGGCGCGGTCGCGCGCCTGCCCAAGATGGACTTCAGCCTCCTCCAGGAGCAGATCCTGCTGTTCCTCGCGGTGTTCGGGTTTCTCACGCTGGTGATCCACGCGCTCATGCGCTCGCCGTCGGGCCGCGAGGCACTCGCCGTGCGCAGCTCGGAGGTCGCGGCCGAGGCGTCGGGCATCGCGGTCAACCGGTCGAAGATCCTGATCTTCGCCTTGTCCGCCGCGATCGCGGGCGTCGGTGGTGCGATGCTCGGCATGTTCTCGTTCCAGTTCACCAACGCGAGCGCGCCGGTGCTGCCGGGGCTCATCTGGCTCGCGCTCGCGGTGACCTTCGGCATTCGGCGCCCCGGTGGTGCGTTGCTCGCCGGCTTCGCGTTCGCCGCCGGCACCGCCGTGTTCCACTGGATCTCGTCGTGGTCGTTCCTGAGCGGCGGCGATGTGCAGGCCCTCATCACGTCCGTCTTCTTCGTGCCCATCCTGTCGGGCCTCGGTGCCATCCAACTCGCACAGGAGCCCGACGGCATCCTCGCCCTCGCCGGCCAGCAGAAGCTGCGCCGGAAGCGAGAGAAGGCGCGCTTGGCCCGCATCTCCGCGGCCGAGGCCGAGGTGCACGGGGGCGCGGTCCCCGAGCACGAGCGACACCACCGCACCGAAGAGTCGGCGGAACGCTCGGAGCTGGCCGCGATCCACGGTCGACAAGTCGCGCTCGAGCCCGCCGACGACGCGGCGTTCGCCCTGCGGGGGGTGGTCGCGGGCTACGGCGATGCGGAGGTCCTCCACGGCGTCGACCTGCGCGTCGACCGCGGCCGGGTGACCGCGCTGCTCGGCGCCAACGGCGCCGGCAAATCCACCCTCTGCGCGGTCGCCGCCGGCATGGTCGACGCTTCGATCGGCCAGGTGTTCCTCGAGGGCAAGGAGATCACCGACACCGAGTCGTTCCGGCGCGCGCGCGACGGCGTGCTCCTCGTGCCCGAGGCCCGGGGGATCTTCCCCGGCCTCACCGTGGAAGAGAACCTGACCGTGCTCCTGCGGGACGACGCCCTTCGCGCCAACGCCTACGAGCGCTTCCCGATCCTCTCGGAGCGGCGCAAGCAGGTGGCCGGCCTCCTCTCGGGTGGCGAGCAGCAGATGTTGAGCCTCGCGCCGGCCCTCGCCGATCCGCCGATCGTGCTCATCGCCGACGAGCCGACGCTCGGTCTCGCGCCCCTCGCGTCGGAAGCGGTGATGGACGCCATCCTCGAGCTGCGCGACCGGGGCTGCGCCATCCTCCTCGTAGAGGAGCACGCGCAGAATGCGCTGAAGGTGGCCGACACCCTGGCGTTCATGGAGCTCGGCAACATCGTCTGGACGGGCCCGCGGGAGGAGGCCGACATGGACCTCCTCACCACCGCGTACCTCGGCAGTAGCCACTGACATGACGAACACCGCACCGCCCGTGCCCGAGACGATCGAGCAGGCGCTCGACCCCGGTTGGCTCACCGACGCGCTCGGCCTGCGCTTCCCGGGCATCGAGGTCACCGGTGTGGTCCCGGGCCCGGTGGTGGAGCGCCTCTCCACCAACGCCCGCTTCAGGATCGAATGCGCCGGCGGCCTGCCCGACGGCCTGGCGCCGACCCTCTGCGTCAAGGGCTACTTCGGCGAGAAGGGCCGTGCGATGGTGCACGTGGGTGAGCCCGAGGCCCGGTTCTACGCGGTGCTCGCCGAGGCCACCGGGGTCCGCACGTTGCGCGCCGCCTACGCCGACGTGGACCCGAAGAACCGCCATGGCGTGGTGATCACCGAGGACGTGGTCGCCGCGGGCGGCGAGTTCCTCGACGCGCTGTCGCCCTACTCGCCGGAGCAGACCGCGCAGAGCCTCACCGAGCTGGCGCGGCTGCACGCGCACAGCTGGGGACCGAACGAGCTGATGAACGAGCCGTGGCTCGCGTCGCGGCTCTCGACCTACTTCGCGTACCGCGGCGTCGACGACATCCAGGCCAACTTCGATGGCCCCGTCGGCGTCGACGTCGCACCCGAGGTCGCCGACGCCGAGCGCCTCGCCACGGCATTGCGCGCGCTCGCCGCGCGCGGTGAGGGGCCCGGCTGGACGGTGATCCACGGCGACGCGCACGTCGGCAACCTCTTCCTCGACGCGCAGGGCGCGCCCGCGCTCGTCGACTGGCAGGTCGTCCAGCGCGGCCACTGGGGCATCGACGTCGGATACCACATCGCGTCCGCGCTGACGACCGCCGACCGCGAGCGATCCGAGCGTGATCTCCTCGAGCACTACCTGGAATCGCTGCGGTCCTTCGGTGTCGACCCGCCCTCGTGGGACGACGCGATGGACGCGTACCGCGCCGGGATCGCGTACGGGTACTTCATGTGGGCGATCACCCTCGTCGTGAAGCCCGCGATCATCCAGGTCCTGCTGCAGCGGCTGAGTGCGGCGGCGGCCGCGCACGACTCGTTCGCCTCACTCGGGGTCTGAGTCGCGCCCGGCGCCGGGTTGACGCGCCGGCGGCGGGAGTGGTCGAGTGCTCGCGATGATCAGCGTCCTCGACGTGCTCTCGGTCGCGCCCGGCCGCCTGGACGACGTCCACCGCCGGGTGCGCGACGAGCTCGTGCCGTTGATGGCGGAGCTCGACATGCACCTGCTGCGCACCTGGATGACTCCGGCGGTCGAGCTGCTCGACCGGCCCACCGAGCTGCTGTACCTCTGGGACCTGGCCGACGTCGCCGCGTTCTGGCGCATGCGGACGGTCGCGGCCGGGGATCCGCGGGTGCTCGCCTTCTGGGACGGGGTCGACCCGATGATCACGCGGCGCGAGCGCAGGCTGATGTGCGATCCCGAGGACGAGACGGTGCTCCGGTGATCCGCACCACGAGCTTCGTCCACCTGCAGCCGGGTGCCGACCCGCAGTGCGTCGACCGGCTGGTGGAGTCGGTGCGGGCCGCCGACGGGGAGATCGACGTGCTCGCCGTGGATGCCGCTCGGACCACACCCAACAGCCACCGGGCGGGCGACGTCATGCTGCTCGGCGCGTTCGCCGACGCGGAGGCCGCGGCGCGGACGCGGGCGCATCCCTACGTCGAGTCGGTGGTGCGCCCGCTCGTCGAAGCATGCGCCGCGCACGTCGAGACGGTCCGCTACCCGCAGGGCCCGGCGACGCTGCGGCAACCGGACCTCACCGACGGCATCCAGCGCACGCTGTTGCTCCACGTGAACCGGGACACGGACCCCGCCCTGGTCGAACGGTTCGAGCGCGACCTGGCCGACATGCCCCGGTACATCGACAGCATCCGGAACTCGGCGCTGAGCCGGGTCGAGACGATGACCGACTCACTCGGTCCCGAGTACACGCACGTCTGGGAGCAGGAGTTCGTCGACCTCGACGGGTTGACCGGCCCGTACATGATGCACGGCTACCACTGGTCGCTCGTCGACGCGTGGTTCGACGCGCAGGCCGGCCACCCCATCGTGGACCCGCGGTTGATCCATGCCTCGTGCGGCCTCCGGACCAGCCTCCTCGCGTGCGGGTGACCGCGCCGCGGTCACCGCTCCGGCCGTGGTCGGGCGGGGGGCCCGTTCCTAGACTGCCCGCATCACCCACCACGGTCGGGAGCTGATCTCGCGTGACGAGCACCATCGAAGAGGCCCAGTCGGTCGACCCGCCGGAGCAGGCGGCCTTCCGCGCCGAGGTGCGCAGGTTCCTCGCCGCCAACTCGCATCCGAAGCAGGAGACCAGCCCGTGGGCGGTGACCTTCCACACCGACCCCGAGGGCGCCCGACGCGCCTTCGAGGCCGGTCGCGCCTGGCAGCGCACCCGGTTCGAGCACGGCATGACCGGCTTCACCTACCCGAAGGACGTCGGCGGCCAGGGTGGCGAAGCCTGGCAGGAGCGCATCTACGACGAAGAGGCCGCCCGCTACGAGGCGTCGTCGGGGTTCATCCGCTCGACCATCATGATGCTCGGCCCCACGCTCATGGCGTTCGGGACCGACGAGCAGCAGCGCGCGCTGATCCCCCGCCTCCTGTCGGGCGAGGACGCCTGGTGCCAGCTGTTCAGCGAGCCCGGGGCGGGCTCCGACCTCGCCAGCCTCGCGTGCCGCGCGGTGCGCGACGGCGACGACTTCGTCGTCACCGGGCAGAAGGTGTGGAACTCCGCCGCGCAGTGGTGCGACCACGGCATGCTGCTGGCGCGCACGAACCCCGACGCCCCGAAGCACCACGGCATCACCTTCCTGCTCGTCGACATGCACAGCCCGGGCATCGAGGTGCGCCCGTTGATCCAGGCGACGGGCGCCGCGCACTTCAACGAGGTCTTCTTCGAAGACGTGCGGGTGCCGGTGACCGCCGTGCTCGGCGAGATCGACGGTGGTTGGGCCGCCGCCCGCACGGTGATGTCGAACGAGTCGGCGATGATCGGCGGCTCGGGGAGCAGCACCTTCGCCAACCTGCTCCTGCTGGCGCAGGAGTTCGGCCGCACCGACGACCCGGTCGTACGGCAGCGCCTGGCCGACTACTACGCACGGGAGAAGGCGCTCGGTCTGCTGGCCGACCGCATCATGACCGCGGTGCGCCGACGCGAGCGACCGCCCGTCGACCCGTCGATCCTGAAGTTGTTCATCGCCGTGAACCGCGCCATCTCGGGTGACCTCGCGGTGGCGATCGCGGGTCCGGCCGGCCTGCTCGAGGACGACGAGGTCGGCCGCTGGGTCGAAGCCGAGCTGCTGGCGCGGTACGGCATCTCGATCGGCGGCGGCACCAACGAGGTGCAGCGCAACAACCTCGCCGAGCGCGCGCTCGGCCTCCCCAAGGAACCGAGCACCGATCGCGGCGTCGCCTGGAGCGAGACGCTGCGGAGCTGAGGGGTGCCCCACGGCGGGTCCGCGCCGCGGTCCGACCGCCCGACCATCGTCCTCGTCCACGGCGCCGGCCACACGGCCGAGGTGTGGCGCGAGGTCCAGGCCCGACTCGATCACCCGTCGGTCGCGGTCGACCTCCCCGGACGGCGGGACCGCGTCGCGTCCATCGCCGAGGTCACGATCGACGAGGCCGCGACGAGCGTCGCCGCCGACGTCGCGGACGCCACCACGGGTCCGCTGGTCCTGGTCGGCCACTCCGCGGGTGGCGTGGTGCTCCCTGGTGTCGCCGCCCGCCTCCCCGACCGCGTCGACCACCTCGTGTTCGTGGCCGGCCTGTGCGCGCCCGACGGCGAGCGGGTCGTCACCGACGTGCGGCCCGACGCAGCCCACCACATGGACGCGCGGCTCGAGCAGGCACGCGTCGAGCTCCGCGGCGCGATGCTCGATCCCGACCCGGCCATCCCCGGCGTCAAGGCCATCACCATCGACGTGGCGACGCCGATCGACTCGCTCAACTACATGAGCCAGGTCGTCTCGTGGCGCGGGGTGCGCGACGGGACCGGCCGCACGTTCGTGCGCTGCCTGCGGGACCGGATCCAGCCCCGCGCGCTCCAGGCGAAGCTCGTCGAGAACTGCGGCGCGACGTCGGTGGTCGACCTCGACTCCGGGCACACGCCCGCGGTCTCGGTGCCGGCCGAGCTGGCCCGGATCCTCGATCGCGTCGCCGACGACCTGGTCAGGACCGCCTCCGCCTGATCACTTCGGCGCGAAGCGCTGGCCCCCGTCGAGGCGGATGGTCCCACCGTTGAGCATCGGGTTCTCGATGATGGCGACGGCCAGTCGCGCGTACTCGTCGGGTCGGCCCATGCGCTTCGGGAACGCGGCGTCGGCGGTCAGGCCGCGCTCGAACTCCTCGGGGATCCCGGCGGTGAGGCCGGTGGCGAACAGGCTCGGTGCGATCGTGTTCACGCGGATGCCCAGCGAGCCGAGGTCGCGGGCCATCGTCAGCGACATGCCCGCGATCCCGGCCTTCGCCGCGGTGTACGCCACCTGCCCGATCTGGCCCTCGAACGCGGCGATCGACGCGGTGTTGATGATCACCCCGCGCTCGTCGTCGCCGTTCGGCTCGTTGGTGCTCATCTGCCACGCGGCCAGGCGGGCGACGTTGAACGTGGCGATCAGGTTGAGGTCGACGACCTGGCGGAACGTCTCCAGCGGGAGCGGACCCTCGCGCGTCACGGTCCTCGCCGCGACCCCGCCGCCGGCGGTGTTGACCACGGCGTCGAGCCCGTCGAGCGCGGCGACGGCGTCGGTGATGGCGGCCTCGGTGCCCTCGAAGTCGGTCACGTCGCACGGGTGGAACGAGCCGCTCAGCGCGGCCGCCACCTCGGCGCCGTCACTCGCCGGTCGATCGAGGATCGCCACCTTCCCGCCCCCGGCGACGATGCGCTCGGCGGTGGCCTTCGCCATCCCGGACGCACCTCCGACCGCGATGGTGCGCAATCCCTGCAGTTCCATGGTGATCCCTTCGGGCCGGCGAGGCACCGTCGCCCCGCACGAGGGGCGAGCCTTACACGTCCGACCGGATCATTTCGCCACGTCGCCGCCGTCGACCGGCAGCCCCCGCTGCGTTGCTCGCCGGGATACCCGGCTCGCGGACACTCCGCTCATGCCTGCCCGCTCTCGTCGCTTCGCTCCGGGGCGCTCGGCCCCCGCTGCGTTGCTCGCCGGGATACCCGGCTCGCGGACACTCCGCTCATGCGTGCGGCGGCACGGCCGGCGTGAAGCGGAACAGCCTCTCCGCGTTGCCGCGCTGGATCTTGTACTGCGTCTCCGGGGGCAGGTCGGCGAGCAGCTTCTTCGCCACGCCGATGCAGTCCGGCCACGTGGTGTCGCTGTGCGGGTAGTCCGTCTCCAGCATCACGTTGTCCTCACCGATGATGTCGAGCGAGCGCAGGCCCGACGACTCCTCGATGAAGCACCCGAAGATGTGGTCGCGGATGGTGGCCCGCACGTCGAGGTGGTCGAGATCGGCCATCACCTGCCGGGTCTGGACCTCGTTGTTGTAGAACGCGGTGCCGACGCTCTTGGCCCAGTGTCGCTGCTTGTCGATCACCTGCTCGGCGCGCTCGATGAAGTACGGCATCCAGCCGATGTTCCCCTCCGACAGCGCGATCTTGAGCCCGGGCATCCGCTCGAAGTAGTCGCTGAACAGCCAGGCGAGCATCGTCCCGGCGGCGCGGACCGCGCCGAAGGTCAGGTTGGCCAGGCCGGGCGCGTCCGTCGAGATCACCGGCATGGTCGACGAGGACCCGACGTGCATGCACACGACGGTCTGCGTGTCCTGGGCGGCGGCCATCACCGGGTCCCAGTAGCGGTCGGGATCGTGGATGGTGGGCAGGCCGAGCGGCTCGGGGTTCTCCGAGAACGCGAACGCGGTCGCACCCTTGCCTGCGCAGCGTTCGATCTCGACGGCCGCGGCGACCGGGTCCCAGAGCGGGATGATGATCAGCGGGATGAACCGACCCGGCGCGGCGCCACTCCACTCGTCGATCATCCAGTCGTTGTACGCGCGCACGCACAACAGCGCGAGGTCCTTGTCCTTGGCCTCCCAGAAGATCTGGCCGCAGAAGCGCGGGAACGACGGGAAGCACAACGACCCCAGGATCCCGGCGCGGTCCATGTCGACCACGCGCGCGATCGGGTCGTACGCGGCCGGACGCATCTCCGAGTACGGCACCGGGAGCGGCGTGAACTCCTCCTTGCGCTTCCCGGCGGTGACCGACAACCCCGACGTCGGCATGCGCTTGTCCTCGTAGACCCACGTGTCGTCGGCGAGCATGCGCGGGCCCGCGTCGCGGTACCGGGCGGGCAAGCGGTCGACCCAGACGTTGGGCGGCTCGATCACGTGATCGTCGACCGAGACCAGCCAGTCGAGCTCGGGGGCGTGGACGTCCATGGCGACTCCTCGTCGTGCGCTCGGGTCGTGCGCTCGGGCTTGCATCGTGGCGGCGGTACGCTAATATCCGAGCGCGTTCGACAGAATGCTAGCGACAACGCCTCGACACCGTCAATTCCGGAGCGCCGCATGCCCGTCCCGCCGTCGCCCGCCGTGCTGAGGGCCTGCGACGTGCTCGATCACCTGGCGACGAACCCCGAGGACGCCTTCTCGGTGTCCGAGGTGGCGCGATCGGTCGGCGTGCCCCGGGCCAGCTGCGACTCGGTGCTCCTGGCCCTCGCGCAGCGGGGCCTCGTGCAACGCGACGACGAACGTCGCTACTCGCTCGGTCCGGCGTGCCGGACCCTCGGCGAAGCCGCGCGCGTCGCGGGCGCGCCGCTCACCGCCCTGGAGCCGGTCGCCGACGAGCTGGCGCGGGCCACCGCGTCGTGCGTCGCCATCGCCTCGTGCGCGCGCGGCCAGACCCGCGTCGAGCGGGTGTACGACCGCGGTCCCGCGTTCGGTCTCCGGGCCCGGGTGGGCGAGTCGGTACCTCTCGCGCCGCCGTTCGGCGCGGTCTTCGTCGCATGGGGCGGCGACGCCGCCATCCAGGGCTGGCTCGACCGCGCCGGTGCGGCGCTCGGCGTCGCCGAGCGCGCCCACACCGTCGCCGCGCTGGCGGCGGCGCGCGAGCGCGGCTACACCATCTCGGTGGCGGGCGTGCACCCCGACCTCCTCCGCATGCTCGAAGACCTGGCCGATCACGCTCCCGACCCCGCCCACCTCGACGTGCGCGACGCGCTCATCAGTGAGATCTCACCGCGCGAGTACCTGCCGGTCGCGGTGGCGAACGACGGGCCTCAGCGCGTCAACCAGATGTCGGGGCCCGTCTTCGACGCGGCCGGGAAGGTGCCGTACGCGCTCATGGTGCTCGGCCCGAGCCACGAGTTGAGCCGCGACGAGGTGGCGACGCTGGGTGGCCGCCTGCTCGACGCGGCCCGCGTGGCCACCGAGCGGATCGGAGGTCGGCACCCGTGACTCCCGAGGTCACCAAGCCCCTCCCCGTGCCCGACGACCTCTCCGCCGGCTACTGGGCCGCGGCGGCCGCCGGCATTCTGGCGCTCCCCCGCTGCGCGGTCTGCGGTCGGTACGCCCTGCCGCCGACCGCGGTCTGCCCGAACTGCGGGAGCACCGAACCGGACTACACCACCGAGCCGGTCGAGGGCGGCGCCACCGTGCGGTCGTGGACGATCGTGCGCGACTCGTTCCTGCCCGGCTTCGCCGACGACGTGCCCTACGTGCTCGTCGACGTCGAGCTCGACGCGCAGTCGAACGTCCGGATGATCGGCCGGTTGGTCGACGGCGTCGACGCGCCGCTCGCCGTCGGCGACCGCGTCACCGTGACCTTCGATCAGCTCGCCGACGGCATGGCCGTTCCTGCGTTTGCGCTGGAGACCACATGAGCCCGCGGTTCACCGCCCAGAACCGCGTCGCGATCGCCGGCTACGCGCAGAGCCCGATCGTGCGCCACGCCGACCGACCGCTCGGCGCGGTCGCGGTCGACACCGCGCGCGCCGCCATCGCCGATGCCGGTCTGGGTGTCGCCGACGTCGACGGGTTCACCACCGGTTCGATCCTGCCGTCGTCGGGCGGCCAGGCCTCGGTCGACGGCGTCTCGATCGTCACCGCGAACTGGATGGCCGAGGCCCTGGGTGTGAACCCGCGCTTCTGCGCCGGGTTCCAGGGATACGGCCAGATCCCCGGGTCCGTGACCCTGGCGGTGAACGCGATCGCGAGCGGCGCCGCCGACGTCGTGCTCGTGCACCGCGCACTGCACAACCCCGCGCGCGGTCGCTACCACACGAACCCCATGACCCGGGCGGCGGGGAGCGCGCAGTGGGGCGCACCGCAGGGGTTCTGGGGCCCGCTGTCGATGATCGCGCTGCCCTACAACGAGTACCTGCAGCGCTACGGCGCCGCGCGCGAGTCCATGGCCAACGTCGTCGTCGAGGCGCGGGCCAACGGCGCCCGCATCCCGTGGTCGTACTGGTACGACCGGCCGATCACCGCCGACGAGTACCTCGACACCCGCGTGCTGTCCGACCCGATCTGCATGTACGACTGCGACATCCCCGTCGACGGCGTGGCGGCGTTCGTCTTCACCACCGCCGAACGGGCCCGCGATCTCCGACACCCACCCGTGTACGTCGCCGGCTACGGACAGGGCCACCCGGACCGGCACCGCCTGCCGATGCACTGGCCACTCGACGACATCATGGACGTGGCGGCGGAGACGTGCGCGCGCCTCTGGGAGCACTCGGGGTTGTCGGTCGACGACGTCGACGTCCCGCAGCTCTACGACGGCTTCTCCCCGTTCATCTACTTCTGGCTCGAGGCGCTCGGGTACTGCCCCGTGGGCGAGGCGCACCGGTTCGTCCAGGACGGCGGCATCCGCGCGCGCGACGGCGGGCTCCCGGTCCTCTCCGGTGGCGGCGCACTCGGCAACGGCCGGATGCACGGCGTCCCGCAGATGCTCGAGTGCTACCTGCAGCTCGCGCAGCGCGCGGGCGAGCGCCAGCTGCCGTCGGCCAACGTCGGGCTGGCCTGCCATTCGTCGCCGCACTGGGGCGGTGCCGTGCTCTACAGCCGCGAACCCCTCTGACCAACCGCACCCGCTGGGTGCACCGACCTTCCGGAGCAGCGCATCCATGAGCGATCTCGTCGCCAGCCGTAGCCCGTACGTCGATGGTGCGTTCGTCACCGGCGATGCCGGGGCGTTCGCCATCATCGATCCGGCCACCGAGGAGCCGGTGGCCGAGGTCGAGGCCTCGTCCGTGGAGCAGGTCGACACCGCGATCGCGGCGGCGCGACGCTCGTTCGACGACGGTCCGTGGGCGCGTGCGACGAGCGACGAGCGCGCCGCGGTCATGCACCGCTTCGCCGACGCGCTCGACGCGCGCAAGGACGTGCTCCTGGAAACGGTGATCGCGGAGGCGGGCGCGCCCGCGGGTTCGCCGAGATGGTCCAGATCGGCATGGGCCTCAGCAGTGGGCGCGACCTCGTCGACCTCGCCCGGACCCTTCCCGACTGGGAGCACAACGAGATGCCGATGCGCGAGTACCTGGCGGGCGACACGGTCAGGCTCTCGACCCGGAGGTACGAGCCGATGGGCGTGGTCAGCGCGATCACGCCGTCCAACTTCCCGTTGACGACCAACCTCTGGAAGGTCGTGCCCGCGCTCATGACCGGCTGCAGCGTCGTGCTCCGGCCGAGCCCGCAGACCCCGCTCGAGGCCATCGTCCTCGGTGAGGCCGCCGACGAAGCCGGGTTGCCGGCCGGCGTGCTCAACGTCGTGGTCGAGCAGGGCGCGGCCGGCGCCGAGCGCCTCTCGACCCATCCCGACGTCGACCTCGTGAGCTTCACCGGATCCACCGCGGTGGGACGCGCCATCGCCGCGCAGGCGGCGCCCGGGATGAAGCGGTTGATCCTGGAGCTGGGCGGCAAGAGCGTCCAGCTGTACCTGCCCGACGCGGTCGCCGACGGGCCGGCCAAGGCGGTCGGCGGTGCGCTCGCGGTGTTCTTCGCCCACGCCGGCCAAGGCTGCTCGTTGCAGACCCGCATGCTGGTCCCCCGGGAGCAGGTCGCGACCGTGGTCGACGCGGTGGCGGCGGCGGCCGCGGGCCTGACGGTCGGCGATCCCCGGGAGGCGTCGACGGTCGTCGGACCGGTCGTGTCGGCTTCCTCGCGCGAGCGGATCGAACGACTCGTCGCCGAAGGGGTGCGCGCCGGTGGGCGCGTCGCGTGTGGCGGGCGCCGGCCCGGGCACCTCGAGCGCGGCTACTTCTACGAGCCGACGCTGGTCGAGGTCGACGACAACCGCAACCCGCTGGCGCAGCACGAGATCTTCGGCCCGGTGGTGACCGTGCAGGGCTACCGCGACCTCGACGAGGCGATCGCGATCACGAACGACTCCGAGTACGACCTCTCCGCGGGCGTCTACGCGAAGGACCTGACCCTCGCCACGCAGCTGGCGGCGCGCATTCGCACCGGAACGGTGCAGATCAACACCGGGGCCGCCAACGCGTTCACTCCGATGGGCGGGCACAAGCAGAGCGGCATCGGTCGCGAGCGGGGCGTGCCCGGCATCCGCGCCTTCCAACAGGCAAAGCACCTCGTCGTCGGCACCGGCTGACCCTCACCGAGGGCCGCGGCCGGTCAGGGCCACGACCGGTGCAATGGTGGCAGCCGGTGAGGCAGTTGCGCGTCGGATGAGCGTGAGCAGCACGCCGGTGCGCACGAGCACCAGGAGCGGGAGCACCGTGCGGACGAAGCCGATCGAGTCGATGCCGGCGAAGTAGCCGTAGACGGTGACGAACACCGCGGCGTCGACGGCGCAGAACGAGACCCAGAGCCGCCGACTCAACGGCAGCATGACGAAGAACGCCACGAGCCAGACGTCATAGGTCGGTGAGTACACCTTGTTGCACAGGACGAAGATCGCGACCGCGGCCGCCGCGGCCCCGAAGGGATCGATCCGTCGGTGCACGGTGACCGCCAGGAGCCACGCCATGCCGCCGAGCAGTGCCGCCGCGCTCACGACGGTCGCCAGGTGCGCGCCGGCAGGGCCGTGGATCGGCAGGCCGAGCGCGCGAAACCCGTAGAGCCAGGCCGTGCCCCACGTCGGGTCGCGTCGCGACTGGAACGCGTACGGCCACCACCACCCCGATGGGTTGAGCACCGCGACCGGCAGGTTCAGGAGCGCGAACGTCGCCGCGGCAGCGACGAGCAGACGCTGCGCGCCGCGTCGGTCACCGTGCGTCCAGCGGTACATCGCGAGCGGTGGGACGACGACGAGCGGGAACAGCTTGATCGCGCCACCGACGCCGAAGGCCATGCCGGCGGTGCCGTCGCGATGCCGTTCGAAGGCGAGCAGACCGACGACGAGCGCGGCGATCGCGAACAGGTCCCAGTTCTGGAACGCGTAGAGCAGGATGGGGGTGGCGATCGCCCACCGCCACGCGCGAGCACCGAAGCGACGGACCAGGAGCACCGTCACCGTCAGGAAGACGGCCGAGGCGGCGACCGCGGTCACCAGGAGCACGCCGATCGGGCTGGTCCACACCAGCGACGCGGTGTACAGCAGGAACCCGGCCAACACCGGGTACTCGATGGGCCGGTCGACGTACGGGACCACACCGGGCCGGATCCCGCGATTGAGGAAGAGATGCGGCAGGTCGCTGATCGAGCCGTGTCCCCCGTGGCGGAGCGTGAGGAGCTGCAGGGTGACCGCCAGGACGAGCGTCACCGAGCCCGCGATCACCATCGGCCGCGTGTCGACGCGACCCGGTCCCGCGGTGCGCTGCACCCGGCGAGCGTGACCCCCGACGCCTGAATCGGCGATGAATGTCGGCGTGCTCGACGCCCGGTAGTGTGCGTCCGAATTGTACGAAAGGATGCATCTGAGTGGGGCGAGGGTCCACGCGTGATCGGGCGTGACGCGGGGCCGCCGCCTCGTCCGTTCGTATGCGACACTCCGAGCGTCGTCCTCGAGAGGCACGCGTGTCAGAACCGGCGAAGCACGATCCATCGACGAGCGCGAACGAGACGGAGTTCCTCCCCTCGTTCGTCGACCTCTACCACGAGTGCCTCACACCGATGGTCCGGCTGGCCTGGGCGCTGACCGGGTCGGAGGTCGTCGCCGAGGACGTCGTCCACGACGCCTTCCTCCGCGTGCACGCGCACTGGAGCCGCATCGAGAACCCGCGCCCGTACCTGCGGCAGACGGTCGTGAACGTGTGCCGCTCCGCATCGCGGCGCGCACGGCGCGAGCGGACCCTGGAGAACGTCCCGCTGATCGACGCCGCGCACCTCGACGTCGACGAGCTCTTCGACGCGCTCGCCACACTCCCCTACCGGCAGCGCGCCGCGCTGGTCCTGCAGTTCTACGAGAGGTTGCCGCAGTCGGAGATCGCACAGGTCCTGCGGTGCCGTGAGGGCACGGTCGCCTCGTTGGTGCACCGGGGTCTGGCCCAACTGCGACGGGTGATCGAACGATGAACGACGACGAGCTCGGGCGGTACCTCGGGCACAGCATCGAACGGCGGGTGGGCTCCGTCACGCCCCGTGTCGATCTCGAGGAGCTGTTGGTCCGCACGCAACGCCGTCTCTCGCGCCAGCGGCGGGTGCTCGTCGCGGCGGCGGTCGCGGTGCTGGTGATCGGAGTGCTCGCCGGCTACGTCGTGGGCCATGCCGGCGACGAGCACGGCGCCGCCGTCAACGCCGCCCTCGACGACGGCGCGCCGCGGTTCGCGAGCCCGGCACCACGGTTCGAGCCGGCGAACGTCGGCGCGGCCATGGCGGCCATCGACCAGGCGTTCCACTCCGCCTTCGACGGAGGCGTCGACCCTCGCCAGAAGGCCGACGCCATCCAGAACGCCGCCGGCATCGAATCCCTGACGCAATCGGCGCGGCAGAACGCGATTCGCTTCGGGTACACGGCGGAGCAGCTCGCAGGGGCGACGATCAGCGTGCTGGCCACGAGGTTCATCGATTCGACCCATGCCATCGTGCAGTTCTCGCTCACCATTCCGGGGCACGGCGAGATCCTGAGGGACCGGGTCGGGTACGCCGTGCTCGTCGACGGGCGCTGGAAGGTGGCATTGCGCACGGAATGCGACCTGCTGTCGCTCAACGGCCTCGGGGCGCAGTGCCCACCCGCGTCCACCGCTCCGCCCGGCTGACCGGGCGAGGACGCTTGTTCATCGCATCAGCCCGCGGTCATCGTGTCGTACAGCGACCGGAACGAGTCCTCGAAGCGGGTGCGGCAGGGCCCGGTGAGCTCGCGACGCCGGGTCGCGTCCGCGAGCGCGCCCGGTGGGCTGCAGGGCACCTCGCGGATCTCGAGCGTGCCCGGTCGACCCGACCACTCCGAGGCTTGCCGCATCCAGTCCTGCGCGGTGGTGACGTCGTCGCCGCACCAATTCACGATGCACGCCCTCGTGCTCGCGGCGTCGAGCAGCGGCTCGACCTGCCACGCCATGTCGTCGACGTGGATCGGGTTGTGAGGGGTGGGATCGCACGGCGCGACCATCGGTCGGCCGGCGAGCACCGCACCGATGTGCATGCCGGGGAACGACGCCGGCGGCCCCATGAACGTGTTGAGCCGGGTGATGGTGACCGGGAGGTCGAACGCCCGGGCGCAGAATCGGGCCACCGCTTCGAGCCCGAGCTTCGACGCCGGGCTCGTCGGGGCGTACGCGGTCGCCGCCCGGCCGATCGGATCGCGCTCGCTGTACGCGTGCCAGGGGTCAGCGGCAGGCGAGTAGATGCCCATCCCCGACATGACCAACGCCGCCTTGGCGCGCCGGCAGTGCTCGAGCACGAGGCCGGCCCCCTCGACGTTCGTGCGCAGCGACATCTCGAGCTCGCTCAGGTCGGCCCTGGTCCACGCGAGGTGCAGCACGTACGTGAAGTCGTCCGGGAGCCCGGCGAGGTCGTCGGTCCCCAGGTCGACGGCGTGGGTCGTGATGCCCGCGTCCTCGAGCTCCTGCCGCGCGGTGCCGTCGGCGAACCGGGCGAGACCCCACACCTCGTTGTCGGCCGCGAGCGACCGCGCCAGCGGCCCGGCGACGGTGCCGGACACCCCGGTGACGAGGATCTTCTCGCCGGAGATCATGCGCGGGCCCCCGTCTGCACGCCGAAGCGCTCGATGTAGGGCGCGAAACGGCGTCGCAACCCGTTGGCGTCGAGCCCGAACTGCTCCGCCGTGTAGTCGTGGGCGCCGTGCTTCGTCTGCGGGTTGTCGGCGACGAAGCGGCGGACGGCCTCGGCCGAGGCGTCGTCGAACGGGATCCCGTAGTGAGCGCAGATGCCCACGATCGCGCCCAGCGGATCGGCCATCAGCTCCTGGTAGTGCAGATCGTAGAAGCGACCGTCGTCGTTCCCGACCTGGTCGCGCACCGCCAGACCGCGGAGCAGGACCAGCTCCTCGTGCGCCGCCCATTCCCGGCCGAAGCTCGGTTCGTCGACGAAACCGGTCTGCGCCTCGCGGATGTAACCGGTCAGGCTCGCCACCGAGGGCACCACGACCGCCGGGTCGCGGTGGGTCCACACGATGCGGGCATCGGGGTACGCCGCGAGCAGACGGTCGAGCGCGACCAGGTGCTTCGGGTACTTGAGCACCCACTGACCCGGGACCCGCCACTGCAATTGCTGCAACGTCCGCCGGTGGGCCTCGTAGGCCGCCGTGTAGTCGGTTCCGAGCAGCCAATCGCGGTAGGTGGGGATGTTGTAGTAGGCGATGAGCGCCTGGTTGACGAAGCTCCAGTCGTTGAGGGCGTTGCACTGTTCCGGCCTCGTCGCCGACACCGGATGCCGCTTCATCATCTCCGGAGGTGTCGCGGCGACGGCCGCCTCGAACTGCGCGATGCGCGGATCGGTCGTGTAGGTCTCCTGCTCGGGCGGCGGCGACGGCGACGTCATCTCCCACATCCGCGGCGCGCGGATCCCGTCCACCTGCGCGAGCAACGCATGGAGATGGGTCGAGCCCGTGCGCGGGAGCCCGACGATGAAGAGGGGCGCCACGATCTTCTCGTCGGCGATGGCCGGGTAGGTCGTGCGGTCGTCGACCAGCCGCAGCCGCTTGACGAGCAGGCCGGTGATCGAGTCACCGGCAGCCGCGAGCCGCGGCTCGTCGAGCCCGGCGTCGCGGTTCAGCGAGGCCAGGAGGACCTCGAGCGGCTCCCGGTACGGGATGTCACCGAGATCGTCGAGGCCGGTCTCCTCGCACGCCCTCGCCACGAGCGCGTCCGAATCGAGTTGTGCGCACACGTTCGTCCCTCCGGATGGCCTGCGGCGCCGACACTAGGTCGTGTCCCCGCCACCGGATCGCGGGGCACGAGGTTCGACCAGTCAACGGGGGCAGCGGGCTCCCCCACCCGGTTCGCGCGCACCGCGACCGGCTGCCCACACCGCCGGTCCAGGGGTCGACACGGGCGAGGCCGAGCCCGTACGGTCGCGGGGAGTGTCCCGGGGATGGTCCGCTCGAAAGGTGCTGCGATGAGCGAACGAGATCGCCGGAGCTCCGCCACTCCGCTGGACCGGGCGCAACCGCCGTCCGCGGTGCGGGTGATCTCCGCCCACGCACCGGCCGCGGCTCCGCCGCCGACGCCGAGCGCCGAGGTGGGGGGCGACTCCGCGGTGCTGCGCCCGGTGCAGTTCGACCAGCTGACCGAGGTGGTGGATCTCTTGCGCGCCGGCCGCGCCGTCCGCCTCACCATGGACGGTCTTCCCGACCGCGCGGAGCAACGGCGCGCGTGGGCCTTCGTGCAGGGCGCGTCGTGTGCGCTCGGCATCTCACCCGCGCCGGCGGGGACCCTCGACGACACCGTCTTCCTCGACCCGTGCGAATCGGAGGGTCACTCCGGCCGCGGCGACGGTGACAAGCGTGACGTGAAGCACGCCGCGCGCGAGCAGTCCCGCCGCGACGATGTCGCGCGCGACGCGACGTGCGTGCTCTGCGATCTCCGCACCGCGGACCGCGAATTCGAACCGCGGTTGGAGATGGTGATCAAGCGCGACGGCAGCCGCATCTGGTCGCCGCCGGCGATGGTGTGCTCGCACTGCCGCACCACGATCCGGCACTGGCAGTTCGCGCTGGCCTGGTGCTCGGAGTGCGAACGATGGGGCCGCCGCAACGTGGTCTCGCCGTGCGGCCAGCTCTACGGCTAGCGCGTGGTGACCGCCGATCCGTTCCGCGCCGACGCCGTGGGCATGTGCCCCGCGACCCTGCTCCCCGAGCCCATGACCTGCGATGCCGCCGGACTGCGTGACCTGGCGCGGGCGTCCGCCGCGGCCGACTTCCCCACCTTCTCGCTCTGGTCGTTCTACGCGACCGGCAACGGCGTCGACACCGCCCGGATGATGTTCGACGACGCCGGTGTCTCCGTGCGGGCGGTGGAAGCGGCCACCCGGTGGACGGAGGGACCGGAGGCGGCGGTCGCCGATGCCGACCTGCAGCTCGACGTCGCCTCCGCGTTCGGGGCCGATCTCCTCCTCGCCTGCACCATGGCCCCGACCATGGACGCCGCCCGCGCGACCGAGGGCTTCGCGGCGCTGTGCGAACGCGCCTCGGAGCACGGTGTCCGCGTCGCCATCGAGTTCCTCCCGTGGTCGGCGGTCCCCGACCTCGCGACCGCCTGGCAGCTCGTGCAGGAGTCGGGGGCGGCGAACGGCGGCATCGTCATCGACATGCTCCATTGGCAGCGGCAACCGGGCGGACCCAACCTGGAGCTGCTGCGGCAGATCCCCGGCGATCGCATCCCCTACGTGCAGGTGTGCGACGCCGCGCCCGGCCCGTCGGGCACCCATGACTACCTGACCGAGGCGTTGACCGCGCGCCCCGCGCCCGGGCAGGGCTGCGTCGACATCGCGGCACTGCTCGGCGTCCTGGCCGAGATCGACGCCGACCCGTACTTCGCGCTCGAGGTGTTCAACGCGGAGCTCGCCGCACGCGGGCCGTCGGCGATGGCCGCCGAGTTGCGCCGGGCCACTCGCACCGTGTTCGACTGAGCGCGTCCGCCACCGCGCGGGTCAGCCGTCCCCGAGCAGCACCTCGTAGGACTCGAGCTCGGACGCGGCGGTGCCGATCCGGTGCAGCAGCACCCCGATGATGTCCTGGGTGACGAACTGCGTGATCCCCCACAGGAAGAAGCCGTACGGCATCGCACGGCGGTACTGCTCCCACGCCTGGTCGAAGGGCGGCACGCCGACGGCGCCGCCGGACGCGACCTGCTCGAGGTAGTGCCGGAGCAGATCGCGCTCGGCCTCGGCCCGCGCGGCCGGCACGAGCGCCGACGCGATGTGGTACGCCACGTCGATGCTCCAGTGCCCGTGCTGCACGAGCTGCCAGTCGATGAGCGCCGGGCGACCTTCGCCGTCGAGGAACGTGTTGCCGACGTGCATGTCACCGTGGATGACGGTCCACCCCGCACCGGGTTGGTCGGCGCCGAGTGCGTTGAACGCGTCGACGAGCTGCTGCGGATCTCGCATGTCGTCGGGTACACCGACGCCCGGCGCACCGTCGAAGTTGTGGCGGATCTCCTTGACCCCGCGCACCTTCGCCGTCTGGCCGATCCGGGGCTCGAGCCACGGCGCGCTCGCGACCTCGGGATTCTCCCACCCGTACGCGTGCAAATGGGCGAGCTCCGCCAGGAGGTCCGCGGTCTGTTCGACCGTGCACGGGGTCAAGGCGTCGCGGAACACACCGCCGGCCTCGATCACGTCCTCCGTGATGACGACGCCGTGCTGCGTCACCGGATCCACGCCGGCCCACACCCCCTTGAGCGTGCGCACGCCGGTGTCGTCGGCGAGGTCCCGGTAGAAGCACGCCTCGGGCACACCCGCCTGCGCGCTCACGCGTCCGGGCTCGGAGAAGTACCCCTTCGCACACAGGGTCGGCGAGAGCCCGGGCGGGACCTCGGGCTCGCACTCGACCCGGAACCGGGCATTCGTCGACACCCGCTCGACGATCGGGCCCGGGATGACGTTGGTGACGCGGATCCCCGGGAAGCGCGACGACAGCGTCGACGTGAGCCAGCTCGGCGTCAACACCTCGCCGAGCGTCTCGGGGATGGCGACCGTCGTGGCGCTCACGGCGAGGCCGGGGCGGCGGTGGTGGGCGTCGGCTCGGCGGCGGCGCCGCTCTTGTTGGCGGCCAGCGCGTCCGCCGATCCCACCAGCTTGCCCTGGACCGGCTTGCCGTTCTTCGGGTAGGGCACGAACTTGCCGCCCTTCAGCTGCACCACGTAGGCGCAACCCGTCGTCGGCACCTTGCCGCGACCGGCGAGGCTGACGTCGACCGGCTGGCAGGCCAGGCCGGCCTGGTCGTACAGGCCGATGCTGTGCGCGCCGTCGATGAGGCCCTGGCGGGTCGGCGGGTTGCCCGCCTTCTGCAACCCGTCGATGGCGTAGTCGGCCAGGATGTAGCCGGTGTACATGCCGTAGTCGGGCACGCCCGTGACGTTCGCGTACTTCTTCAGGTCGGCCTGGAACTGCTTGGTCGCCGCGTCCTTGACCTCCACCGGCTTCCCGCCGACCGAGAAGTACGTGCTGTCGGGCAGCGCCTTCGCCGCCGGGGAGTCGAGGAAGTCCTGCCCGTAGCCGGTGCCCATGATCACCGCCTTCATGTTCACGCCGTTCTGCTGCAGTCCCTGCGCGACCGCGACGTTCGTCGCCGCCGCCATCGGCAGGTAGACGCCGTCGGCACCGGCGTTCTTGATGCCGAGCACGGGTGCACCGACGTCCGAGCTGCCGAAGTCGATCGACGTGTTGGTGTAGGCGGGATCGAGGCCCACCTCGGGGACGGCGTAGTTCATCAACGCCTTGGCGCTGGCGACCGACGACGACGCCGCTCCGTACGCCAGCACGCCGACCTTCTTGACGCCCAGCTGCTTCATGATCCGGGCCGGGAAGTCGTAGGTCAGGTCACCGAAGGGGTTGCCGTTCCCGGTCGACGACAGGATGTCCTCGTTGCCCTTCTGCTGGTAGTAGGTGCCGTCGACGCCGTTCCCGATCATCGGCACGTTGTGGTCGAGCAACCACCGGTACGACAGGAACGCGAACGGCGACTCGTTGACCACCGCGAACACGTGCTGGTTCTCCACCAGGTCCTGGGCCGCGGTGAGGTTCGCGCCCGACGACGCGTCGTCGCGCGAGATCACCTTGATCGTGCGCCCATTGACACCACCCTTGGCGTTCTCACGGTCGATGCGCGCCTGAAACGCCTTCAACCCGTTCTGGGAGATCGACGCCGCGACACCGGTCGCCGGATAGATGAAGCCCAGCGTGATGGTCTTGCCGGTCACGCCTTCGTCCGCCGTGGGGACCGACGCGCCGCTGGCGGTCGTCAGCCCGACGGTGCCGAGCACGGCGGCGACCGCAAGACAGAGCCCGAGGCGCACGCCTCGTCGTGAGTTCCTTCGCACTTCGTTTCCCCCCATGGTGATCTGGCTCCTTGTGTTCAGTCGTGTCTAGCGCCGGACACGCCCGGTGTCCGGTCAGGGCCCGCGCCGAGCGCGGTGGCGCAGAAGCCCCAGAGGTCGTCCGCGATGGCGCGGGTGTCGGGCTCGGTGTCGGCGAAGGCGTAGTGGTGGAACACGGCCATCACCAGCTTGGTGACGAACCACGCGTCACGCTGAGGGTCGCTCGAGGCGAGGAGACCCTCCGCGGTGGCGAGCTCGAGCTGACGCGTGACCAGGTCGGTGAAGTGGTTGGTCGCGTGGATCATCTCGTCCGGGAAGAGCTCGTGCAGCCGCCAGTGCTCGGCGGTGACGAAGCGGGGACCGATGCCGGTGTCGGGGTTGCCGAGGCCCGCGATCGGGATGGTGACGTAGTAGCGCAACCGCGACACCGGATCCGGGAGATCGGCGGCCGCGGCTTCGTACTCCGCGCAGCTCTCCGCGATCAGGTTCTCGAACACCGCCAGGAGCAGCTGGTCCTTGCCGGAGAAGATCCGGTAGAAGGTCTGGAGCGCGACACCGGCCTCCTTGACCAGCTCCTGGGTCGTGAAGCGCCCGCCCCGTTCGGCGATCAGCCGGCGCGCGGCATCGACGATCAGGGTCGCCTGCTCCATCTGCCGGGCCCTCGACCGTTGCCCGGCCGGCGAGCGGTCGGCGGCGCGTTCGGCCCAGGGCTCGGCGGAGGCGGCGGCCGAGCTCACGACGGTGACAGCACCACGACCGGGATCACGCGGTCGGTGCGGGTCTGGTAGACGTCGTAGTTGGGCCACACCTCGGTCACGATCTGCCAGAGGCGCGGCTTCTCCTCCTCCGACGCGGTGTGCGCCGTGACCGGGATCCGCTCGCCGAGCACCTGGATCTCGGCGGCGGGGTTCGCGGTGAGGTTGAGGTACCAGGTGGGGTGCGTCGGTGCGCCACCCATCGACGCGACCACGAGGTAGTCGTCGCCGTCGCGCGCGAAGATCAGCGCCGAGGTGCGCGGTTCCCCACTGCGGCGCCCGGTGGTCGTGAGGAGGAGCGTCGGCACGCCGTTCCAGAGGTAGCCGACCTCGCCGTCCGTCTCGCGGTACCGGCGGATGTGCTCCTCGCCGACCAGCGAGATGTCGGGCGCCTGGTAGCCGGGCTCGTTGCCGGTCATCCGAACACCACCGGGATGGCGGTGGCACCGCGTTCGTACATGCCGATGTAGCGGGGCGGCTCGGCGTCGGGATCGAGCCGCAGGTTGGGCAGGCGATCGAGCAGCGCGTTGATGCCGACCGCCATCTCGGCGCGTGCCACGTGCATGCCCAGGCACACGTGTGGGCCGCTGCCGAACGCGAGCGCGGGCTTGGGCGGGCGGGTGATGTCGTACTCGTCGGGCCGCTCCCAGCGCGAGGGATCGCGGTTCGCGGCGCCGAGGCAGAGGTGGATCACCGAGCCCGCGGGGAGCTGCAACCCGTAGAACTCGACGTCGCGCGTGACGTGCCGCGAGAACATGGGGTCGGTGGCCTGCCAGCGCAGCGACTCCTCGATGGCGGGCCGCACGAGCGCCCGGTCGTCGCGCACCCCGTCGCGCACCTCCGGACGCTCGAGGATGGCGGCCAGGGTGATGCCCATCTGCTTCCACGTCGTGCCCGAGCCGGCCGCGAGCAGGAGCATGGCGAAGGAGTAGATCTCGGCGTCGGACAAGCGGTGCAACACACCGTCCTCGTCGGTGTACTCGGCCTCGACCAGGACGCTGATGAGGTCGTCCTCGGCGCGCTCGCGTCGAGCCGCCACGATGGGCGCCAGGATCTCCACGACCTTCACCGGATCGCTCATGATGGACTCGCGGATGATCAGCGCCTGTTCGACGCTCACCCCGAAGCTGCCCGTGATGGTGAGCACCGGGATGGCGGCCGCGAAGTCGACGTTGAGCTCCGCACGACCGTCGTCGACGAAGTTGTCGATCAACGCGTGGACCGTCTGCTCGATCCAATTGTTGATCCACCATTGCGCCTTGGCCGGCACGAACGACGGCTGCACGAGCGAGCGGTAGCGCCGGTGCTGGACCCCGCCCATCATCAGGATGCTGTTCATCACCGCGGATTCGCGGTTCTCGTCCGGCTCCTCGGCCGGTGCCGAGGCGAACACCTCGGGGTCCCGGAACGCGGCGTCGCACACCTCGTAGCTGAACGTCGAGAAGTGCGGCTGCTCGGGGTACGGGAGACCCTGGAACGTCCAGTCACCGGAATAGCCGGTGAGCTCGTGGACGATGCCCGCGTGCAGCGGCGCCTGCTCACGCAGCGCGTGCCACTTCGGGTACGGGTCGTCGGTGTACCCCCCGCCCGAGCGCGCGTTGTAGCTGCTGCGCAGGTCGAAGAGTCGCCGCAGCTCCTCGCGATCGAGCACCTGGGCGTCGCCCGTCGCGGTCATCGTGCGACGTAGCCGCCGTCGACCGGCAGCAGCGCGCCGGTGACGTTCTTCGCCATGTCCGACACGAGGTACACCGCCGCCTCGGCGCAGTCCTCGGCCAGGATCGGCCGGCCGAGCGGGTGCATCGACCCGACGCCCGACGCCATCTGCTCCTTGTCCTCCTCGGACACCGTCATCCCCATGGCGTTCGTGAAGTTCGTGTAGGGCATGCCCGCGGGGCAGATCGCGTTGCAGCGGATGTCGAACGGCGCGCCCTCGATGGCGGCGGCCTTGGTGAGCTGGTGCACCGCGCCCTTGGTGGAGCCGTAGACGCTGCCGCCCCACGACACGAGTCCGGCCACCGACCCGGTGTTGAGGATCACGCCACCGCCACCCTGGGCCTTGAACTGCTTGATCGCGTGCTTGGAGCCCAGGAACACGCCCTTGGCGTTGATCGCGAACAGCCGGTCGAAGTCCTCCGACGTGTGCTCCTCGAAGATCAGGCCCGGCCGGGGCGTCGGCACGCCGACGTTGTTGAAGACGATGTCGAGCCGACCGAAGGTCGAGACCGCGAGCGCGATCGTCGACTCGACGTCGGCCTCCTTCGACACATCGCACCGGTCGGCGATGGCGGTGCCGCCCGCCACTTCGACGAGGCGCACGGTCTCCTTGGCGCGGTCGAGGTCGACGTCGGCGACGACGACCTTGGCGCCCTCCTCCGCGAACCGCAGCGCCGAGGCCCGGCCCACCCCCGACCCCGACCCCATGATCACTGCCGACTTGCCGTCGAGCAACATCCTGGTCATCCCTCCTCGTCGTCGAGCACCAGCCGCAGCGCGCCCGTCGGGCACGCTTCCACCGCGGTGCGGACCGCCTCGATCGCATCACCCGGCGGGTCGATCATGACCGCCTTCGTCTCGTCGTCGTGCTCGAACGTGCCCGGCGCGTACACGATGCACATGCCGCTCCCCATGCACACCTCGCGGTCGACGACCACGGTCCACGCGTGCCCGGCGTCAGGCATGGGCCGGCACCGGCGGCGCGGCCGGCGTGAAGCGGTACAGCCGCTCCGCGTTGCCGCGCAGGATCTTGTACTGCACCGGCTCCGGCAGGTCCTTGACGAGGCGCTGCACCACGCCGATGCAGTCGGGCCACGTCGAGTCGGAGTGCGGGTAGTCCGTCTCGCACATGATGTTGTCCTCACCGATCTCGTCGATGCTCGCGATGCCGTGCGCGTCGTCGATGAAGCACCCGAAGACGTGCCCCGAGAAGAGCTCGCGGACGTCGATGGAGTCGAGGTCGACCTCGGTGGTGGCGTGCTCCATGAACTGCACACCGCGCTGCACCCAGTAGCGCTGCTTGTCGAGCACCTGCTCGGCCCGCTCGAGGAAGTACGGGATCCACCCGATCTCGCCCTCCGACAGCGCGATCTTGAGGTTCGGGAACCGGGTGAACATGCCGCTGAACAGCCACGAGAGCATCGTCCCCGACGTGCGGTTCGCGCCCCACGCGAGGTTGGCCATGAACGGCGAGTCCGGCGCGATCGTCGGCACCTGCGACGACGACCCGACGTGCATGCACACGACCATCTCGAGGTCGTTGGCGGCCGCCATCACCGGGTCCCAGTAGCCGTTGACGTCGTGGATGGTCGGGAGCCCGAGCGGCGCCGGGTTCTCGGAGAAGCAGAAGGCGGTCGCGCCCTTCGCCGCGCAACGCGCCATCTCCTCGGCTGCCCGCGGCGGGTCCCACATCGGGATCAGCGTCAACGGGATGTACCGGCCCGGCGCACTCCCGCACCACTCGTCGATCATCCAGTCGTTGTACGCCTGGAGACACACGAACCCGAACTCCCGGTCGCTCGCCTCCATGAACAGCTGCCCACAGAAGCGCGTGATGGTCGGGAAGCACAGCGACGCCAGCACGCCGGCGCGATCCATGTCTTCCAGGCGCGCCACGGAGTCGTAGCAACCGGGCCGCATCTCGCTGTACGGCAACGGCTCCGGGCTGAACTCCTCCTTCGACTTCCCCGCGACCGCGCTCAGCCCGGAGCTCGGGTAGCGCTTGCCGTCGTACACCCAGTAGTCGAGCCCGTCTTCGAGCTCCATGTGTGGGGCACGGTCGCGATCCTTCGCCGCGACGCGATCGACCCAGACGTTGGGCGGTTCGAGCACGTGGTCGTCGACCGAGATCAACCAGTCGAGGTCGTAGGTCGTCGTGTCCGTCATCGCAGCTCTCCGATCGCCAGGTGCTTGACCTCTTGGAACGCACGGATGCCGTCGGGCCCCCGCTCCCGACCGAGGCCGCTCTGCTTGTACCCGCCACTCGGCGCGTAGGCGCTGAACACGCCGGTGTTCACGTTGACCGCGCCGGTCCGCAGACGGCGGGCGACCGCGGTCGCGGCGGCCACGTCGGCGCCGTACACCTGCGCCGACAAGCCGTAGACGCTGTCGTTGGCGATGCGCACCGCGTCGTCGAGGTCGTCGTACGCGAGGACGCCGATCACGGGACCGAAGATCTCCTCCTGCGCCGCCGGGTTCGCGTTGTCGGGCAGGTCGAGGACCGTGGGCTCGAAGTAGTAGCCCGCGCTCGAACGCCGCCGGCCGTCGTCCACCCGCCGCGACCTTGCCGCCGTGCTCCTCGGCGAGCGCCACGAAGCGTTCGCACCGCTCGCGCTGGCCGGCGCTGATGACCGGACCCATCATCGCGGTCGGGTCGGTGGGGGGACCGACCACGACCGCGGCGTACGCCCCGCTGACCGCGTCGAGCACCTCGTCCTTGCGGTCCCGTGGCACCACCATGCGCGTCGCCGCGACGCACGCCTGCCCCGCGGTGGCGGCGACGACCGCGACCGCACCGGCGCCGACGCGATCGACCGCGTCCGGCAGGTAGATCTGGGCCGACTTCCCGCCGAGCTCGAGCGCCACCCGCTTCACCGTGGGGGCGGCCTGGGCCAGGATCTGCTTCCCGACCGCGGTCGAACCCGTGAACGACACCATGTCCACCGCCGGGTGCGTCGTGAGGAGCTCCGCGCCGGCGGCGCCGGCCTCGACCACGACGCTGAGGACGCCGGGCGGCAGCTCCGCCGCCTCGGCCGCCGCCCCGAAGATCAGCGAGGAGATGGGCGTGAGCGGGCTCGGCCGCAGGATCACCGAGTTGCCGGCCATGAGCGCCGGGATCAACTTCTGGAACGCCATGATCACGGCCGCGTTGTACGGCGTGATCGCGGCCACGACGCCGACCGGCTCGTGACGACGGACGCTCAACGCCACCCGACCGCGGACGAGCTCGTCGACCGGGACCGGGCTCGCCTGCTCGTGCGCCATCGACAGGTACAGGTCGATCGTCGATCGGGCCAGCGCGACACCCGTGCCGAGCTGCAGGTATTCGGCGAACATCGTCGGCTGTCCCGCCTCGGCGACGATCGTCTCGACCAGCGCCGCGCCACTCGCCTCGACGTGGTCGACCAGGGCCCGCACCCGGCGGGCCCGCTCGGTGGGCGCCATCGAGGCCCACGTGCCGTCGTCGAACGCGCGGCGGGCTTCGGTGATCGCCCGCTCGAACTCCGGCAGCGGCGTGGCGGCCAGCTCGGCGACCTGCGATTCGTCGGCGGGGTTCTCCACCCCGATCGCCTCGTCCCCGTCGACCCAGCGGCCGGCGACGTACGAGCGACGCTCGTCGATCATGGCGCCCAACGTGGCTTCCCCCTTCCGCCCCGGCCGGGCCGGAGCGCGCAGAACCACGTTCTACCTATCACGAAACGTGCTAGCTCGCAACCCCCGACGCCGCGGTCACGGGATCACGCCGGCGTCCCGCAGCTCCCCGATGCGCTCCCACGAGTACCCGAGCTCCAGGAGCACCATCTCCGAGTGCTCGCCGTGCTCCGGCGCCCGGCGCAGGGCCGGCGGCCGTTCGTCGAACTGCACGGGCACCGCGGGCAGCCGGTAGGCGGGACCGCCGTCGACGACGACGTCGCCGATGTAGTCGTTGGCGACGACCTGCGGGTCGTCGAGCAGCTCCTCGACCGCCTGCACCGGCGCCCACGGCGCATCGATGCCGGCGAGCCGCGACTTCCACTCCTCGAAGGTGCGGCCGGCGAACTCCTCCCGGAGCACCGCGACGCACTCGTCGGCGTGCTCGCGCCGCGCCTGGAGATCGACGAAGCGGGGGTCGTCGACCAGGTCGTCGCGCCCGAGCACGGCGCAGAAGTCGGCCCAGTAGCGATCCGCCTCGAGGAACACGAGCTGGATGTGGCGACCGTCCTTCGTGCGGTACGAGCCCACGAGCGGGTTGACGTACCCACTTCCCGACGCCGACATCGCGCGCGGCTTCTGACCCTGCAGGGCGGAGAGCACGTCCGACGAGAGCGTCCACATCGCGATCCCGAGCAGCGAGACGTCGACCACCGAACCGCGCCCGGTCCGCGTGCGTTCGAGCAGCGCAGCCGCCATGCCGAACGCGAGCGCCATCGCGCCGTTCCGGTCGCCCATGGCCCCGCGCTGACCGATCGGCTGGTCCAGCTCCGCGGGCGTCAGGACGTGCGCCATCCCGCCGCGTGCCCAGAACGCCGACGAGTCGTAACCGGGCTGGTCGGCGTCCGGGCCCCGGACGCCGTAGCCGTGACCGCGCGCGTACACGAGCGACGGGTACCGCTCGGTGAGCGTCTCGGCGTCGAGGCCGAGGCGGCGGAGCGCGCCGGGCCGGAAGTTCGTGAGGAACACGTCGGCCGTCTCGAGCAGCTCGTGCAGGATCGCGCGGCCCTCCTCGTGTCGGAGGTCGAGCGCGACGGAGCGCTTGCCGCGGTTGGCCAGCGCGATCGACAGGTTGACGCCGCCGCTGTCGGTGCCGATCCCCTGGGTCATGAGGCCCCGATAGGGGTCGCCTTCGGGCCGCTCGATCCGCACGACGTCCGCGCCCCAGTCCGCGAGCAACGCGCCCGCGACCGGTACGAAGACCCATTGCGCGAGCTCGACGACGCGTATGCCCTCGAACGCACCTTCGCTCAACGGGAGACCTCCTGGGATGCGTGCGCAGCTCCGAGCGACGCAGTCGCGTCACGCGCGTGCGTTGGACGAAGGCCTAACGTACGCGGCGCGTCATGACAAGCCGACGTGTGCACACGAGGGATCCGGCACGGGGTGATCGAGCGGGCGGCATCCGATCCCGACGGTTCGTCAGGGTGACGGACGCCGGGCGCCGACTCCCCCGTGCGGGAAGTGGACCATGGACCCACCGTCGACGACCAGCGTGCGGCCGGTCATGAACGACGACAGCTCCGAGAGCAGGAAGACCAATGGTCCCGCGATGTCCTGCGGTTTCCCCCACCGACCGAGCAGGACCTCGTCGCCGGGCGGCGTCCCTTCCGGGGGCACGACCTGCCCGGCGAGCAGCCGCGGGGTCATGATCACGTCGGGCGCGACGCAGTTGACGCGGATGCCGTACGGGCCCCATTCGCTCGCCATCGCCCGCGCCAGCGACATCACACCCGCCTTGGCCGCGCCGTAGGCGGCGTGCCCGGCCGCGCCGTAGAAGCCGCTGACCGACGCGACCAACGCCAACGCGCCACCGGTGCCGTCGTCGATCATGTGGCGCGCCGCCGCCCGGCTCACGTCGAGGTGGTGGACGAGGTTGATGTGGAGGTCGTGCTCCCAGACCTCGGTGTCGATGGCGAAGATGTCCTCGACGAACGTCGCCAGACCGACGATGTTCGCGACCCGGTCGAGGCCACCGAGCCGCGCGTGCGCGTCGTCGACGACCTTGCGGGCACCGGCGGGATCGGTGACGTCACCGACCACCGCCACGCCACCCACCTCGTCGGCGACGTTCGCCGCCCGGACGGGATCGAGGTCGGCCACCGCGACCCGCGCGCCCGCCTGGGCGAGGAGCAGGGACGTCTCGCGCCCGATCCCGTACCCGCCACCGACCACCAGCGCGGCCTTGCCCTCCAACCCGAACCGGTCGAGCAACGTCATCGTCGTCCCCTCCGCTCGCTGATCGTGCACTGCCTCCACATCGGGCACTCGCTCACGCTCACGCTCACGCCTCCACCATCGGGCGTTCGCTCCTCGCCGGGGTACCCGGCTCGCTCACGCTCACGCCTCCACCATCGGGCGTTCGCTCCTCGCCGGGGTACCCGGCTCGCTCACGCTCACGCCATGTGCACGCCACCGTTGGGGCGTAGGACCGTACCGGTGACGAACCGCGCCGCGTCGCTGGCGAGGTAGAGCATCGCGTAGGCGATGTCCGCCGGCTCGCCGGCGAGCCCCAGCGGGCTGCCGCCCTGGCGCGAGCCGCGCACCTGCGCACGCTGTGCCTCGTCGACGACCCCGTCGGGCCCCGTCCACGCCGCCGCGGTCATCCCCGTCTCGACCCAGCCCGGCGCCACCGCGTTGCAACGGACTCCGGCCGGGCCGAGCTCGACGGCCACCGTGCGGGTGAGCTGGATCACCGCCGCCTTGGTCATGCCGTACACGCCGATCATCGGCGCCGCGAGCTCACCTCCCGCCGACGCGACGTTGACGATCGCGCCGCGCCCGGCGGCCTGCATGACGCGACCGGCCGCCGCGCAGCCGAAGAAGACGCCTTTGAGGTTCACCGCGAGCACTGCGTCGAGCTCGGCCTCATCGGTGTCGACGACCGCGGAGTACCGGATGATCCCGGCGACGTTCGCCCACACGTCGAGTCGTCGGTTCACCTCGAGCGCGGCGCGCGCGAGGTCGTCGACCTGACCCCGCTGCGTCACGTCGGTGGGGACCACGAGCGCCCCCTCGACGAGCGACTCGGTCTCCTCGAGCCCCGCCTTGTCGACGTCGGCGAGCACGACGCTCGCGCCCGCCGCCGCGTACGTGATCGCGGTCTGGCGACCGATGCCGCCGGCCGCCCCCGTCACCACCGCGGTGCGCCCGTCGAGCGAGAACGCGGCCTCCAGGTCGAGCTTCACCACCCACCTCCCGGGCTGTGCTCGCGGCGTCGAACGACGCTTCGTCGAACGGCCGACCCTATGCCCATCGAGGATCGCCGCGCCGGGCGCACCGCCGACGAGGTGGACGCCGGCTCAGGACGACGGCGCGCCCGGCGTGAACTCGAGGTGCAGGGAGCTCAGCCCGCGGAGGACCCACGTCGGTTCGTAGTCGAAGCGGCGCGCGGTCGGAGGACCGTGGTGCGCCTCCGAGAGGCGGATGTCGCGCATCCGGTCGAGGATGCGCTCCAGGCTGACGCGGGCTTCGACGCGCGCCAGCGGCCCTCCCGGGCACGAGTGCGCGCCGCGCCCGAACGCGATGTGCTCCCGGGCGTTCGGCCGGTCGAGCCGGAACTCGGCGGGGCACTCGAAGTGTCTCGGGTCGCGGTTGGCGGCGCCGTTGAGCAGCATGACCGGCGTGCCCGCGGCGATGTCGACGTCGCCGACCCGGGTGGGCCGCCGGGCCAGGCGGAAGTCGGCCTTGACCGGGCTCTCGATGCGGAGCGCCTCCTCGACGAAGTCGGGGATGCGTCCCGCGTCGGCGCGCAGCTCGTCCTGGAGCGGCGGGGACTCGGCGAGGTACTTCAAGCTGGTCGCGAGCAGCCGCGCGGTGGTCTCCTGCCCCGCCGCGAACAGGAAGGTCGCGGTGCGGACGACCGACGTCACCTCCGGCGTCGACCCGTCGGGGTACTTCGCCAGCGCCAGCTCGGTGAGGACGTCGTCGCGGGGCGAACGCCGCCGGTCCTCGATGTAGCTCGCGAACCAGTCGTCGAGCCACCCGAGCGCGTTCATCTCCACCTCGCCCTGCTCGGTGACACCGAGCTCGCCGGCGGTGCCGAGCAGGCCGAACCCCTCGCGGAACCGCTGATGATCGGCCTCCGGCACCCCGAGGAGGTCGGCGACGACGAGCATGGCGAACGGCTGCGCGTAGGCGTTGATGAACTCGCAGCTGCCGCGGCTCGCGAATTCGTCGAGCTGCCGATCGGCCAGGCGCCACATGAACGACTCGTTCTGCTTGAGCCGCATCGGCGACAACAACCGCATCAGCAGGGCGCGCTCGCGCGTGTGATCGGGCGGGTCCATCGTCACCATGTGCTCGCTCATCGGGAGCTGGTCCCGATAGCGGTCGATGACGTCGCTCACGTCGTCACCCTCGAGCGGGACGGGGAACTGCGCGAAGGGACCGATCACCGAGTTGCACGACGAGAACGTCGCGAGGTCGCGATAGATCTCGGTCGCTTCCTCCCACCCGGAGACCGCCACCACGCCGTGATGGGGCGTCGCCACCACCGGGCACTGCGAGCGCAGGTAGTCGAAGTACGGGTACGGGTCCTCCAGCAGGGCCTCGTCGGTGAAGAAGTCGATCTCCTCGAACCCAGCCACTCGCCGCTCCTCTCGGCGCAGCCGACCGACCGCCCCTCGGGCCATGGTCCGCGCTGCGAATTGGTGCCGCAAGTATGACACCAACGTGTGCGATCCGGGCCGGGCGCAGTCGGTACCGTGCCCCACCATGGAGCTCCGCCCGCTCATGACCATCGACGTCCTCGTGCAGCCGCTGGTGGATCTCGCCGCCTTCCCCCTCGGTGGCCGCCGGGTCGTCGTCTTCGACGGCGGGTCGTTCCACGGGCGTGACGGCCTGCGGGGCACGATCGCCGCCGGCGGCGTCGACTGGCAGCTCGCCCGGGGCGACGGCGTGATCGAGATCGACGCCCACTACCTGCTCCTCAGCGACGACGGCGAGCCGATCGAGGTGCGCTCGACCGGGCTCCGCAAGGCGAGCGCGGCGGTGGCGGAACGGATCGCCCGGGGCGAGCCGGTCGATCCGTCGGAGTACTACTTCCGGACGCACGTCCGCCTGTCGACGTCGTCGGCGCGCCTCGCCTGGATGAACGATCTCCTCGCGGTGTCGACGGGCGAGCGCCGCCGCGACACGGTGCGCATCGACGTCCACGAGATCGCCTGAGGCGATGGCCGCGCCCACACCTCGCGCGATCGTGGTCGGCGCCGGCATCGGCGGCCTGGTCACCGCGCTCAGCGTGCACGAGATCGGTGTGCGCGTCGACGTGTACGAGCGGGTCCGCAGCCTTCAGCCTCTCGGCGTCGGGATCAACCTGCTCCCGCACGCGGTGCGCGAGCTCGACGCGCTCGGCATCCTGGCGCCACTGCGCCGCCGCTCGGTCGAGCCGACCAGCCTCGTGTACTGCTCGCGTCACGGTCGTGAGATCTGGCGTGAGCCACGCGGTGTCGCCGCCGGCTACCCGTGGCCGCAGCTCTCGGTCCACCGCGGCGTGCTGCAGGAGGTGCTGCTGGACGCGTTCGACGCGCGGGTCGGCCGCGAGCACCTCCACCTCGGCCACCGTCTGCTGACGGTGGATGCCGACGCCGACCGCGCCGGCGCGGTGTTCGACGCGCGGCCGGGCGAGGACGAGCTCGTCGTGGCGGGCGATGCCGTGGTCGCGGCCGACGGCATCCACAGCACCGCGCGCGCCCAGCGGTACCCGGCCGAGGGTGGACCGCGGTGGAGCGGCTCGTTGCTCTGGCGTGGGATCGCCGAGGTCGAGCCGGTGCTCGACGGTCGCTCGATGATCTGGGCCGGCCACCGGGACCAGAAGTTCGTGGGCTACCCGATCGCCGACCTTCCCGACGGCCGGCAGGCGTTCAACTTCGTCGCCGAGCTCCGTCGACCGGAGTCGGAGCTCGGTGCGACCGAGGACTGGAACCGCGCCGGTGAGCTGGCCGACTTCCTGCCCGCGTTCGAGGACTGGACGTTCGGGTGGCTCGACGTACCGGCGATCATCCGGTCCGCGCCCGGCACCTTCCTCTTCCCCATGGTCGACCGCGATCCGGTGCCCCGGTGGACGTTCGGTCGATCGACCCTGCTCGGCGACGCCGCCCATCCGATGTATCCCATCGGGTCCAACGGGGCGTCCCAGGCCATCCTCGACGGCCGCGTCCTCGCCGGCTGCCTGCGCGCCGACCACGACGTGGTCGCCGCCCTCGAGCACTACGAGTCGACGCGCCTCCCGCCGACCGCGGCGATCGTGGAAGCGAACCGCGGTCTCGGACCCGAAGTGCCGATGCAGCTCGTGCACGAGCGCGCGCCGGACGGCTTCGACGACATCGATGCGGTGATCACTCGTGCCGAGATCGACGCCGTGACCGAGTCATACCGCAGCACCGCGGGCTTCGCCCTGCAGGCGCTGCGAGACGATCCGCGCTCGTTGATCGAGCAGTCGCCCGCGGTCACCGATCGGGGGTGAACCCCGGGAGACGGAGCACGGCCGTGCCGTCGGTCCCGATCGTCACGGTGACCGGTGCGGGTGGTGACGTCAGCTTCGAAGGCGCGCCGCCGCTCACCCGGAGGCGTACGCGATGGCCGGCGACGAACCGGTGGTGGCCGGCGCGGATCGGGACGCGGAGCTCCGTGCTCTCCCCCACCGGCACCGGCTCGGGATCGGTGTGCGACCCGCGGTGGGTCGCAGCGAGGAAGCCGTCGTTGACCGTCGTCTCGCCGCCGTCCGCATCCACGTCGACCAGCTCGACGTAGAGGTGCGCCTCGGGCGCGTCGAGCGTGGCCCGGAGGGTCAGGCTCGGATGTCCGAGCAGCACCTGATCGGTGGCGAGCGGCGCGGAGGTGAAGGTCACCTCGTCCACGGGCTCGTCCGGCGCGCCGGGCTGGTGGATGGCCACGGTCCCGCCCGGCTCGGCGCCCACCGCGAGCGTGCCGTCACCGCCGAGCCGGAGCTCGACCACCGCACCCCCGGTCGGGTCCCAGCGATCGAGCTCGCGCCATCCGGCGCCGGCACCGACCGGGCCCTCGAACGACGTGAACGTCGGCTCGGGCGGGACCGGGACGTCGGGCATCCCCGCCACCCAGTGGTCGAACCACGCCAGCAGGACGCCGGGCGCCATCTGCGGGGTCTCGGCCGGCACGTGCGCCCGCTCGTCGTCCGCGGCGCCGGTCGACCACGCCGGCTCGTCGACGAGCGCGACCGGGAAGAAGTGCTCCCACGGTCCGTACACCGCCCAGGTATGCCGGGGCACGGCCTCGATGTTCGCGAGGGTGCCGGACCGGAAGTAACCGTCCTTCCAACCACCGATCGCGAGGACCGGGATCGAGAGGTCCGCGAGGCACCCGACGAACGACCGGTCGCGCCAGAACCCGTCGAAGGTCGGGTGCTCGCGGTTGGCGGCGTACTCCGCGTCGGCATCGACCACGCCGCCGGTGGTCAGGTTCGCGATGTCGGGCCAGTTGTCGATCTCGCCGCGCTCGGTCGACTTGATGCCACCGGGGAACACCACGTCGTGGTAGAGGGACGACGGCGACTGCATGGGCGCGATCGCGACGAGGTGCTCGGGACACTCGACCGCCGCGCTGTAGCTGGTCTGACCGCCGAAGCTCTCGCCGAACATCCCGATGCGGCCGTCGGAGAACGGCTGCGCGGCGAGCCACTCGATCAGGTCGTGCGCGTCGCGACCCGCTTGCCGGAAGCTCCCGTGGTCCCACCGTCCGCCCGAATCGCCCACCCCGCGGAGGACGGGGACGAGCGCGTTGTACCCCCGCGCGGTGAAGAAGTCGGCCTCGCCGAGGTAGAAGTCGCGCAGCACCACGTACGGCGTGAACTCCACGACGACGCTCGGGAACCGACCCTCCGCCGGCACGCCACCGTGCGCGGGGCGGCGCAGCTCGCAGGCGATCGTGATCCCGTCGCGCACCGGGACCGCGATCGTCGTCCCGACGACGTCGTACGCGGCGGCCCGTTCGTAGGCCCACCACGCACGGGTCGCGGGTGAGATCGGTCGAGTTGGATCGTCCGTCATGCATTCCCCCGTCGGCGAGGCCGCGGCCTGCCGTGCCCCCGCTGCTCCGCGTACACCGTAGGCACGGCGCCGCGCGTGGCGGCGAGGGCTCCGTACCGCCACGCGCCGAGCGGCGAGGCGTGCTGCGGGTGGCAGCAGGTGGTCGTGGCGCAGTGGTCGTCCGGGGTGGGTACGCTCCGCCTCATCATCCTCATCATCGCCACGGGCGAGGGGGTAGCAGGTGACGTCACAACCCGAGCCGGTGCCCGACGAGGGTGTGCTCGATCCGTGGGTCGTCGAGTGGGCGGCGGCGAACCCGGAGCGCGCCGCGCCGTTCGAGGAGCTGCTGCCCGAGCTGCTCGAGCTGGCGCGGGGCCCGGTCGGCTTCCCGCCGACGCGCGAGATCGCGACCATCACCGACGACGACGTCGACGGGGTGCCCATCCGGATCTACCGCGGCGAGGGCGCCCCGACCGGTGTCGTCGCGTACTTCCACGGTGGCGGCTACGTCATGGGCAGCATCGGGCTGATGGACAACGTCGCGCGCGAGCTCGCGCACGCCTCCGGTGCCGTCGTCGTCTCGGTCGAGTACCGCCTGGCTCCGGAGCACCCGTATCCGGCGGGCCTCGACGACTGCGAGCGCGTGACGCGATGGGCGTCGGCGAACACGGACCGCTTCGACGTGTCACCGCAGTCGGTCGCGGTGTGCGGCGAGAGCGCAGGCGGGAACCTGGCCGCCGCCGTCGCACTCCGGCTCCGGGATTCCGGTGACGCGCCGCTCGCCGGCCAGGTGCTCATCTACCCGCAGGTGTCCGGGACGGTCACCTATCCGTCGGCAGAGGAATTCGACGGTCTCGTCATCAGCCGCGCGGTCGGTGCGAAGTACTGGGCCGCGTACAGCGGCGGGCGCGACCTCGACCAGGACCCGTTCGCGGTTCCCATGAGTGCCGCCACCCTGCGCGGGCTCCCGCCGGCCCTGGTGGTGCTCGGCGGCTGCGACATGCTGCGCGACGAGGGCCGGGCGTACGCCGCCCGCCTCCGCGACGAGGAGGTCGACGTCGAGGAGGTCTGCTACGCGGGCCAGCCCCACGGCTTCGTCAACTTCGACTTCCCGGCCGCCGGCCTCGCCTTCGAGCACATCGGGCGCTGGCTCCGGGCCCGGCTGGCGCCGATGCGCTGAGCCGCCTCGGCGTTGACGGCGGCGGATATTCGTGACATCGTGCTGCCACGAAATAACGGGGAGGATCCCATGGCGATCGACCTGACCGGTGGCTTGACCGACGACCGCGAGTTCGTGTTCGCGGAGCAGCCCGACGACCCGGACATGCGCGAGTCGGTGAACACCTGGGTCTGGGACCGGGGCACCGAGTTCGGCATGCCCCGCATCGGCGTGGAGGCCGTCGCCGACCAGTGGGAGACCCACGACGTGCAGGTGAACCTCGCCTTCGCCGACGGACGCGTCTTCAACATCTTCGGCCCCGGCAAGGTCCACGACCCCCGCGGCGCCGACGGCAAGCCGAGGATCCTGGGCGCCGGCCCGCTGTCGTTCGAGCTGATCGAGCCCTACCGCCACTGGCGCGGTCGGGTCGACGGCATGGCGGTGCAGACCTCCACCGCCGCGCAGATGGAGGGGTGGCAGGCCGGGCGCAGCTCCGGCGAGACCGTGCCGATCGAGATCGAGTGGGACATCAGGTCGGCGGTGCCACCGTGGGAGAGCGGCAGCCTGCTCGAGGAAGCGGGCTACGTGCTCGCCCACCAGGAGGAGGGTGACCTGATGGGCGGCCCGCGCTTCGAACAGCTGTTCCGGACGACCGGGACCCTGCGCGTCGGCGACGAGGAGCATCGGCTCGACGGCGCGGGGCTGCGCATCCGCCGCGCCGGCATCCGGCGGCTCGGCACCTTCCGTGGTCACGTCTGGCAGTCCACCGTGTTCCCCAGCGGACGCGCGTTCGGGCTCTGCCTCTATCCCCCGCGCGACGACGGCAAGGCGACGTTCAACGAGGGGTTCCTGTTCGAGGGCGACGGTGCCCTCATCCCGGCGCGCGTGACCGACGCGCCCTGGCTGGAGACGCTGGCCGCCAAGGGGCAGGACGTGTCGGTCACCCTCGAGACCGAGGACGGGAGGACGGAGACCATCCAGGGTGAGACGGCGCTGTCGACGTTCCACGTGATGAACGCGAGCGTGGGCGCGGCCGGCATGGTCGGCGACTTCCGGCTGCAGCAGGCCATCGTCCAGTACTCGTGGGACGACGAGCGCGCGACCGGCATGCTGGAGCGGTCGTCGGCCAGCAGCCAGGTCAGCTGAACCCGGGGCCCGGGGCGATGGCTCGCTTCGGGTACGACACCACCGCCGAGGAGATCGCCCGCACGGTCGATCTGCGCGGACGACGCGCGGTCCTGACCGGCGCGTCGTCCGGCATCGGCGTGGAGACCGCGCGTGCCCTCGCGCACGCCGGTGCCGACGTCGTGCTCGGTGTGCGCGATCCGGAGAAGGGTGAGCGCGTCGCGCACGAGCTCGCGCCCGCCGCGTCAGGCGCGCTCCGCGTGGTGCCGCTCGACCTGCGCGACCTCGCGTCGGTCTCCGCGTTCGCCGATGCCGTGACCGGACCGGTCGACCTGCTGATCGCGAACGCAGGAGTGTCCAAGACCCCCGACGCCCACCTCGCCAACGGCCTCGACGTGCGGTTCGCGACGAATCACCTCGGGCACTTCCTGCTCGCGTTGCGGTTGCAGGCGCCGATGCGTGAGCGCGGGGCGCGGATCGTGGTGGTCAGCTCCGCCGCCCACAAGGGCGCGCCGGTCCGCCTCGACGATCTCCAGTGGCAGTCGCGCGAGCACGTCGCGGGCCTGGCGTACGCGGAGTCCAAGAGCGCGAACATCCTGTTCGCGCAGGAAGCGACGCGGCGGTGGAGCCCCGAGGGGATCTTCGCCAACGCGGTGCTGCCGGGATCGGCGTTGACCGGACTGCAGCGGTTCCACGGCGACGAGCTCAAGCGCCGGATCGGCTTCATCCTCCCGGACGGCAGCCTGAACCCGATCCTCAAGACCCCGGCGCAGGCGGCCGCCACGACGCTGTGGGCGGTGACCGCGCCGGAGCTCGAGGGACGCGGTGGCCTGGTGCTCGAGGACTGCGCCGAGGCGTTGCCCGTGGGCCCCGACACGCATCCGTGGTGCGGCTTCGACGCGAGCGTCGCCGACCCGGACACCGCGCGGCAGCTGTGGGACCACTCCCTCGAACTGCTCCACACGCTCGGCGTCGACGCGTGAACGGGTCCGGCTCAGTGCGCCGTCCACTGCGCCGAGCGCCTCGTGTACTCGGCGAACCGGGGGCGCACGTCGTCGAGCACGAGCCCGAACGTCGCCGGGTCGGGGTGCACGTTCGGCTCGCGGTGCGCGGCGAACTCCTGCCACCACGTCGCCATCCCGGCTTCGAACTCGGGCGTGACCGGCTCGCCCAGCCACGCATACAGCTTGGTGACCTCGCCGAGCGGGTCCGTCTGCATGGTGCGGAAGTCGATGTCGTAGAACCGGTGGTCGTTGCCGCGGTCGCGGAACGCCAACGCCCGTTCCATCCCCACCGACCAGTGCTCGAGGTTGAGCGCACCCAGGTAGTGAAGGTCGATCTCCTCGCTGAACATGCCCCCGATCTCCAGGTAGACGTCGGCGACCGAGACGATGACGTCGGCCGGGTCGCGATGGGTCATCACGAACCTCGCGTCGGGGAACGACCGGTCGAGCTCGTCGAGGAAGAGCAGGTGTGTCGGGCACTTGAGCCGCCACGGCCGCGCGGGCGCGCCCCACTGCAGCAGCTGGAGGGCGCGCCGTTCGTACTCGTACGTGGAGGTGAGGTCGGCGTCGTAGAGGAACCAGTCGGAGTACGACGGGAGGTACGCGTAGGCCAGGAACATCTGCGACTTGAAGTCGAGCGCCATCAGCTCCTGGCACTCCATCGGTCCGGTGGCGGTCGACGGCACGAGCGCCGCGCTGCGCGGCGAGAACAGCCTCTGCTGCGCCACCTGCAGCTCGGCGGTCTCGATCCGGGGATCGGGCGCGTCGACGGTCGACGGCGGCGGGGCCGGCGCCGACGACTCCCACAACCGCAGCGAGCGCGCCGCGGGATCCTCGGCCAGCAGGAACGACAGCGCGGTCGAGCCGGTGCGGGGCAGCCCGAGGCCGATCAGTGGCGCCTCGATCGGCTCCTCACCCATCTCGGGGTGCCGGCGGAACCAGTCCTCGATCTGCAGCCGTTGCGCGAGCAGGCTCACCAGACGGCCCCGCATCGCCTCCTGCCCCATGGCGTTGAGCTTCGCCTCGCCCTGCAGGCTCCGGACGAGGACCTCGAGCCCCTCGCGGAACGAGTCGTCGCCGAAGTCGCCGAGGCCCGTCTGGTCGCGGGCGTCGGCGATCAGCTCGTCCTGCTCCCCCATGTTCCCCCCTCGCAAACTGCGACAGTAGCCTGACACCAATATGGAAGAGCTGTCAACGGCCCCCGCGCCCGGCGCCGATGCCCCGACGGAACGCCGGCGCTACGACAGCCCGGTCCGGCGTCGGCAGGTGGCGGAGACGCGGGAGCGCATCCTCGGCGCCGCGTCCGCCCTCGTCCACGAGCTCCCCGGCTGGGACTGGCACGGGCTGACGTTCCGGGCCGTCGCCGAACGCGCCGGCGTCAGCGAACGGACCGTCTACCGCCACTTCGCCACCGAACGGGAGCTCCGGGACGCGGTGATGCGCCACCTCGAGGAAGAAGCCGGGGTGTCGTACGAAGGGCTCGTGCTCGACGAGCTCGCCGACGTCACCGCGCTCGTGTTCTCGGCCCGGGGCTCGTTCGCGGTGTCGCCCACGGTCGTCGAGGACCCGACGTTCGTCGCCGAAGACCAGCTGCGCCGGGATGCCCTGCGTGACGCGGTCGCGGCCGTGGGGTCCGACTGGACCGACACCGAACGCGACCAGGCCGCCGGCCTGCTCGATGTGCTCTGGAGCGTGCCGTCGTTCGAGCGGTTGGTCTCGCAATGGGGGCTCGGAACCGGGGACGCGACCGACACGATCACCTGGGCGCTCGATCTGGTGGTGGCCGCGATCCACGCCGGAAGGCCTCCAGCGCGATGACCGCCCACTCCCCGCCGACGGTCGCGCAGCCCGGCCGGACCCGCCTGGGCTGGATCGGCACCGGCGTGATGGGCGGAAGCATGTGTGCACGCCTCCTCGACGCCGGGTTCGCGGTCACGCTCACGACCCGGACCCCGGCGAAGGCCGACGCGGTCCTCGCCCGGGGCGGGGCGTGGGCCGATTCTCCGGCCGCGGTCGCGGGCGCGAGCGACATCGTCTTCACGATGCTCGGCTACCCGAGCGAGGTGGAGCAGGTCGTCCTCGGTCCGGGCGGCGTCCTCGACGCGCTGGCACCGGGATCGATCCTGGTCGACATGACCTCGAGCAAGCCGTCGCTCGCGGAGCAGATCGCCGCGCGCGCGAGCGAGCTCGACGTCCACGCCGTCGATGCGCCGGTCTCCGGCGGTGACGTCGGTGCTCGTGAGGGCACGTTGTCGATCATGGTGGGCGGTGACGCGTCGGCGGTCGCCGCGCTGCGACCCTGCTTCGACGCGTTGGGCACGACCGTCGTGCACCAGGGGGGTGCCGGCGCCGGGCAGCACACCAAGCTGGTCAACCAGATCCTCGTCGCCGGCAACATCGTCGCGGTCTGCGAAGCCCTGCTCTATGCGTCGCGCGCGGGGCTCGACGTGCCGTCGGTCCTCCGGTCGGTGTCGAGCGGTGCGGCTGCGAGCTGGGCGGTCGCCAACCTCGCACCCCGCATCGTCGCCGGCGACTTCGCGCCCGGGTTCTTCGTCGACCACTTCGTGAAGGACATGACGATCGTGCTGGAGGAAGCGGCGCGACTGCAGCTGGCGATTCCCGGCCTCGCGCTCGCGCACCAGCTCTACGTCGCGCTGCAGGCGCAGGGCCACGGGCAGGACGGCACCCAGGCGCTCATCCTGGCGTTGGAGACGCTGTCACCCGGTTGACCGCGGCCGTCGTGGAACTGTGATCGACGCGCTGCGCGTGGCGGGCGTCATCGGGGCTCGTCGGCGATGACCCCCAGGAGCCCGGCCTCGGACGCCGAGAGGTGCTCGCTCGCCTCCGAGTGCGCGAAGGCATCGAACAATGCTCCCTCCTCCCACGATTCGGGCACGCGCGGGTGGACGTAGCTCTTCCGGGCCACCGCGCGAGTGTTGTTGAGGCGAGCGGCGGCCGCGTCGATGGCGCTGACGATCTTGCGCTTCGCATCGGTGGGTGAGCGCGGCGGCCCGAGCCCGACGAGCGCGTCGGCCGCGGTGACCGAGCCGCCCCAGGTTCGGAAGTCCTTGGCGGTGAAGGTCGCGGCGGTCGCGGCGTGCAGATAGGCGTTCACGTCGGCGGAATCGACGTGAACGACGTGACCATGATCGTCGACGTACCGGAACAGCTCCTGACCGGGAAGCTCCTCGCACTCGTAGAGGATGCGCGCCAGGAGCGGGTCGCGCAGGCGCACGTGCTGCTCCTTGCCCGACTTGGCGCGGAACTCGAACTGCATCGTGTCGCCGTCGAGGTGCACGTGTTCGTCGTGCAGCGTGGTGATCCCGTACGAGTGGTTCTGCCGCTCGTACTCCTCGTTCCCGATGCGGATCAACGTCTCGTCCATCAGCCGGACCGCGGCGGCCAGCACTCGCTCGCGTGGCAGGCCAGCGAGGGAGAGGTCGGCCTCGATACGGAGCCGCAACGGCGGGAGCGCCACCCCGAACGCGCTCATGCGGTGGAACTTGGTGGCGTCACGCACGGCGCGGAAGAGGGGGTGGTATCGGTACTGCTTCCGGCCCTTGGCGTCGCGGCCGGTGGCGAGGATGTGACCTTCCGGGATCGGGCTGATCCACACGTGGGTCCACGCCGGCGGGATGCCGATCGCGTCGATGCGCCGTCGTTCGGCCTCGTCGTCGATCGGCGTGCCGTCGGGGCGGCGGTAGACCCAGTGCGCGTCGACACGCTCGCGCCGGATGCCCGGGATGGTGTCGTTCACGTACAGCAGGCCGGCGGCCTCGGCCGCCGCGAAGGGATCGAGCGGTTCCATGCGACCGTCCCACCGGGGCTCGTCGGAGGTGCGCAACGGGGTCGGGTCGGTCCGCGTCCTAGCCGACCGCGGACGCCGGCACCCCGGGTGCGGTCGTGCGCAACCAGGCCACGCCGACCACGCCGGGACCGGTGTGGATCGCCATGGCCGGGCTGAACGGGATCACGGGCTCCCTCCCGGTCAGTCGGGCGCGCAGTGCACGGGCGCCCTCGGGTACCCCCGCGTGGAACACGCACGATGCCGACGAGTCGGGACCGCCGGTCCGTGCCCACGCGTCGTGCACCACGGCCAACGGGTCGGCGCCCGCGCTCCGCAACGGCATCACGCTCCCGTCGCGGAACCGGAACGCGCTGAATCCGTCGCCCCGTTCGGCGGCGGCGAGCACCGGCGCCGGAACGCGCCCGCTCCGCTCGATCGTCGCGACCCGGTCGAGGGTCGCGACCAGCTCCACGCGCCCGGCCGCGTCACGGGCGATCTGCTCGAGGTCCTCGAGCCGGGCACCGCGCCGGCACGCACGCGCGACCTCGAGCACCACCAGCCGTTGCGCGGCCGCGGCGGTCCGGGTGTCGACGACGCGTACCGGCCTGCTCGCCAGCCCCGCAGCCTGCGTGGCGTGCAGGAACATCGACGTGAATTCGGCGGCCGGCGTCAGCACGAGCGCACCGCTGTAGCCGTCGTCCTCGATGGCAGTCAGGTAGTCGATGACCGACGGAGGGCTGGATTTCACCGTATCGTCGCGGGCGATGGCGTCGAAGACCACCGTCGGATCGACGGAGTCGTCCGCCACCGACGCGCCGTCGAGGAGGATCGTGATGGGCACGATGCGTATGCCGAGTCGCCGGGTCGTGGCGCGGGGGAGGCACACGTTGGAGTCGGTGAGCAACAACGCGCGATCCACGTCGACTCCCTCCTGACCAGGCCATCGTTCCGACGAGGGCGTGCCTGCGTGGGAGTCGATGCGACCTTCACCCTGCGAGACCTGGTGGAGCGTACCCGCGTGCCCGCCACGACAATCCACCACTACCAACGGCTCGGATTGCTCCCGCCACCGGATCGCGCGGCGCGGAACCGCTTCGTCTACGACGACCGCCATGTCCAGGCGCTGCGGCTGATCCGTCTGCTGCGGGAGCGCCGCCGGCTGGGCCTCGCGACCATCGGGCGGATCCTGCCGCAGCTCCTCGCCCAGGACGAGCAGGCGTTCCGGGCGCGCATGTGGGAGAACGTGATCGCCACCGACGTGGACGACACCACGACAGAGGCCCGGGCCCGCATCGTCGCCGTCGCGCGCCGGGCGTTCTCGACCCATGGGTTCGCGAACGTGAGCGTGGCCGACATCTGTGACGAGGTCGGCATGGGCAAGGGCACGTTCTACGAGCTCTTCGCCTCCAAGGAAGACCTGTTCGTGGCCGCCGCGCGCGCCCTCGTCGACGACCTCGTCGCCGCCCTCGACGCCCGCCGGCCCGGTCACCCACTCGCCGCCAAGACCATCACCACCGTCCTCGACGGCGCGCTGGGTGACGAAGCCCCGCTGCTCGTCGAGGCCGCCCTGCGCGGCGTGCACGGCAAGCCGGAGGACGCGCGCGTGGCGCGCGATGCCGCGGCGACGCTCCGTGACGCAGTCGCCCGCCGACTGCGCGCGGCACCCACCGAGAACACGCGGGTGGCCGCCGGGCAGCTCGTCGAGACCTGCCTCGGCCGCGCCCTGGCGCGCGTGGTCGCCACGACGCCGGAGCCCTGATCCGGCCGCGATCGCCCCGCTTGCGCGCGGGCGGCGGTTGCATACAATGATCTGGACCACCGGGTCGGAAATACTCGACATCACGGAGGTGGACGGTGAGGCTCGACGACACCGTCCTGCGCGAGCGTTCGGCGCAGGAGAACTTCCCGGTCGCATCCAGGGCCTTGCCGCGTCCCGTCCGGAGCCACCTCCTCGCCATCTACGGCGTCGCCCGGGTGGTCGACGACACGGGCGACGAGCTGGCCGGTGACCGGATGGGCGCGCTCGACGCGCTCGAAGACCAGCTCGACCGTGCGTACCGGGGTACCGCCACGCACCCCGCCTTCGTCCGCCTCACCCCGACGCTCCGCGAGCTGGACCTCGACGACGGACCGTTCCGCGCGCTGATCGAGGCGAACCGCGTCGACCAGGTGGTGACCCGCTACGACACCTGGGCGTCGTTGCGCGGCTACTGCGCGCTCTCGGCGAACCCGGTCGGGCGTCTCGTGCTGGCCGTGCTCGGTGCCGACACGCCCGATCGGGTCGCGTGGTCCGACGACGTCTGCACCGCGTTGCAGCTCGTCGAGCACCTGCAGGACGTGGGCGAGGACTATGCCCGCGGCCGCGTGTACCTCCCCGCCGAGGATCTCGACCGGTTCGGCGCGTCGGAGACGGATCTCGCAGCCGCCGCGGCATCGGGCCCGCTCCGCGCGGCCGTCGCCCACGAGGTCGACCGCGCCCGTCGGTTGCTGCACCGGGCGGCGCCGCCGCTCTGTCGCAGCCTCCGGGGTCGGGCGCGGGTGGCGGTCGCCGGGTTCGCGGGCGGTGGTCTCGCAGCCCTCGACGCGATCGAGCGGGCCCGCTACGACGTGCTCGCGGTCGACGCGCGGCCCTCGCACGTGCGCACGCTGTACCGGACGGCGCAGGTCGGTGTCGCCGGTCGGGTCGCGGCATGAGACGCGACGACGCGTACGCACGCTGCGAGGAGATCACCCGCAACGAGGCGAAGAACTTCGCCTTCGGTATCCGCCTGCTCCCTCCCCCGAAGCGATCGGCGATGTCGGCGATCTACGCGTTCGCCCGCCGGATCGACGACATCAGCGACGGTGACGGAGCGCCCGACGAGAAGCTGGCGGAGCTCGCGGTGGTGCGTCGCGACGTCGACGGCCTGCGCCGCGGGCACGCCCCCGACGACGACCCCGTGCTCGTCGCGCTCGCCGACACCGGCGCCCGCTACCCGGTGCCGTGGGACGCGTTCGACGAGCTCGTCGAAGGCTGCGAACACGACGCCATCGGTGCCTCGTACCCGACCTTCCCCGCGTTGGTCGCGTACTGCCGCCTCGTGGCGGGCTCGGTCGGGCGGCTGTCCCTGGCGGTGTTCGGCACCACCGACGGGGCGCGGGCCCCGGAGCTCGCCGACGCCCTGGGCGTCGCCCTCCAGCTCACCAACATCCTGCGCGACATCGTCGAGGACCGGGAGATGGGACGCATCTACCTGCCGTCCGACGACATCGCCCGGTTCGGCGCCGATCCCGAGCTGACCGGACCGGCCGACTCGGTCGCGGCGCTGGTGGCCTTCGAAGCGGTCCGGGCACGGGAGTGGTTCGACGAGGGGTTGCAGCTGCTCCCCCTGCTCGACCACCGGAGCCGGGCGTGCGTCGGTGCGATGGCGGGCATCTACCGCCGGCTGCTGACCCGCATCACGGCCCGACCCGGTGCCGTGCTCGAGGGACGCGTGTCGCTCCCGACGTGGGAGAAGGTGTGGATCGCGGGGCGCAGCATCGCCGGGCTCGATCTGTCCGCCCCCGCCGTCACGAACCGGGTCGGCGCGTGAGCCGGACCCGGGTCGTGGTCGTCGGTGGCGGCCTCGCGGGCCTGAGCGCGGCGCTCGCGTGCGCGGACGCCGGCGCCGCGGTCAGGCTGCTCGAGCGCCGCCCCCGCCTGGGCGGCGCCACCTGGTCGTTCGAGCGTCATGGTGCCTGGTTCGACAACGGTCAACACGTGTTCCTGCGTTGCTGCACGGCATACCGGGAATTCCTCGCTCGCATCGGTGCGTCCGACGGTGTGGTGCTCCAGGACCGCCTGTCGATCCCGGTCGTCGCGCCCGGCCGCCCGGTCGAGCTGATCGCACGGGATGCACTGCCCGCGCCCCTCCATCTGGCGCGGACGCTCCTGGGGTACCGCCACCTCACCGGCCCCGAGCGGTGGTCGGCCGTGCGGACGGCGCTGCGGCTGCGGCGGCTCGACCCCGATGCGCCGGAGCTCGACGAGCGCTCGTTCGGCGAGTGGCTCGCCGCGCAGGGCGAGTCGCCCGCGGCCATCGAAGGGCTCTGGGACCTCATCGCCCGACCCACGCTCAACCTGCCCGCGGCGGACGCGTCGCTGGCCCTCGCCGCGATGGTGTTCCGCACCGGGCTGCTCTCGGACAGCCGCGCGGCCGACATCGGCTACGCCCGCGTGCCGCTGGCGGCGTTGCACGCGGACCCTGCCGCGCGCGCCCTTCGCGCGTCCGGCGCGTCGATCCACACCGACGCACCGGTCGTGGGCATCGCGCGTGGCCTCGACGGCGCGGTCTGCGGTGTCGACCTCGACGACGGGTACGTCGTCGCCGACGCAGTCGTGCTCGCGGTCCCCCACCGCGCCGCCGCCGCGCTGCTGCCGAACGGCGCGGTGCCGGGCTCGGACCGCCTTCCCGAGCTCGGCGAATCGCCGATCGTCAACGTGCACGTCGTCTTCGACCGCCGGGTGACCGAGCTCGAGCTGGCCGCCGGGGTCGGCACGCCGGTGCAGTGGGTGTTCGACCGCACCGCGGCCTCGGGCATCGGGGAGGGCCAGTGCCTGGCGGTGTCGTTGTCCGCCGCCGACGAGCAGATCGGCCGGCCGTCCGCCGAGCTCTCGCGCCAGATCCTCGACGCGCTGAGAGAGCTCTTCCCGCCGGCCCGTGCCGCGCGGGTGCTCGACACCATCGTGACGCGCGAGCGCGCGGCGACGTTCCGGGCCGTGCCCGGGACCCGGCGGCTGCGGCCCCCCGCTCGCACCGCGGTGCCCGGCCTGTACCTCGCCGGGGCCTGGACCGACACCGGATGGCCCGCCACGATGGAGGGCGCGGTGCGCAGCGGCACCGCCGCCGCGGCCGCCGTGCTCGCCGACCTCGCTGCCGCGCCGGAGGCTGCGGGCGCGGTGCGCGGTCCGCGACGGGAGCCGGTGGTCGCGTGATCACCTCGACGCCGCCGGTGCTCGCCCGGGCGCGCGACGTGGCCGCTCCGGCCATGCGCGCCGCGGTGGCGACGCTGCTCCCGGAGCTGCACGGCCCGGTGGGCTACCACTTCGGCTGGGCCGACGTGGACGGCACCCCGGTGGCGGGCGGCGGCGGCAAGGGCGTCCGGCCCGCGCTCGCCATGCTCTCCGCCGAGGCCGCGGGCGCGCCGGCCGCCGCAGGGGTACCCGGCGCGGTCGCGCTCGAGCTCGTGCACAACTTCTCGCTGCTGCACGACGACGTCATCGACAACGATCGCGAGCGCCGTCACCGGCCGACGGTGTGGGCGCTGTTCGGAGTCGGCGACGCCATCATCGCCGGCGACGCGCTGCTGACGCTCGCGCTCGAGGTCCTCTTCGACGCCGACGCGCCCGGTGGCGCCCGCGCCGCGGCGGCGTTGACCCGCGCGACCAGCGCCATGATCGCCGGCCAGGTCCTCGACATGACGTTCGAGACACGCGACGCGGTCTCCCTCGACGAGTGCATCACCATGGAGTCGGGCAAGACCGGCGCGCTGCTCGCCTGCGCCGCGTCCATCGGCGCGCTGATGGCCGGTGGCGGCGACGCGTTGGTCGATGCGCTCGCCGCGTACGGTCGCCACCTCGGCCTCGCGTTCCAGGCGGTCGACGACCTCCTCGGCATCTGGGGATCGCCGGCCGTGACCGGCAAGCCGGCCTGGAGCGACCTCCGCCAGCACAAGAAGGCGCTGCCGCTCGTGTTCGCGTGGGAGCGGGCGACGGTGAGCGAGCGGCGCGAGCTCCACGACCTCCTCGCGAACGGCACGCCGACCGAGCCGGAGATGGCGCGGGCCGCGGCACTCATCGAAGCGCGCGGCGGTCGCGCGTGCACCGAGTCGTTCGCCGCGTGCGAGCTCGACGCCGCGTTCCGCGCCCTCGGTACCGCCGACCTCGACTACGGGGTGCGGGCCGAGCTGGTGGAGCTGGCTCACTTCGTGGTGGAGCGCCAGTCGTGACCGTCGCTGCGGTCCCCCGCCTCGACGTCGGTGCCGCGCTCGCCCGGGGCCGGGACGCGCTCCTCGCGCGCCAGGACCCGGCCGGATGGTGGAAGGGCGAGCTCGAGACCAACGTCACCATGGACGCAGAGGATCTGCTCCTCCGGGAGCTCCTCGGGATCCGCACCCAGGCGGTCACGCGGCGCGCCGCCCACTGGATCCGCTCCCGGCAGCGCACCGACGGCACCTGGGCGACGTTCCACGAAGGCCCGCCCGACCTCTCGACCACCATCGAGGCCTACACCGCGCTGCGCCTCGCCGGGGATCCCGTCGACGCCGACCACATGCAGAAGGCCGTGGCGTTCGTGCGCGACGCGGGCGGCATCGAACGCGCCCGCGTCTTCACCCGGATCTGGCTCGCACTCTTCGGCGAGTGGGACTGGTCGATGCTCCCCACGCTGCCGCCGGAGATCGTCTTCCTCCCGTCGTGGTGCCCGCTGAACGTGTACGACTTCGCGTGCTGGGCCCGCCAGACCATCGTGCCGCTGACGATCGTCGCCTCCGCGCGACCCGTGCATCCGCTGCCGTTCAGCCTGGCCGAGCTGCACGGTGCGCCGGTGCCACGGGAGCGGTCCACGCCGTGGACGCTCGAAGGCGGGTTCCGGGTGCTCGACGGCGTGCTGGCCCGCTACGACCGCCGGCCGTTCCGGTCCCTGCGGAGGTCCGCCCTGGCGGCCGCCGAGCGCTGGATCCTCGACCGCCAGGAAGCCGACGGCTCGTGGGGCGGGATCCAGCCGCCGTGGGTCTACTCGCTCCTCGCCCTCTCGGTACGCGGCTACCCGCTCGATCACCCGGTGATGCGCGCCGGCCTGGCCGGCCTCGAGGGGTTCGTGATCGACGACGACCGCGGTCGGCGCCTCGAGGCGTGCCAGTCGCCGGTGTGGGACACCGCGCTCGCGGTCGTCGCGCTCGCCGACGCCGGCGTCCCGCCCGACGACCCGGCCCTCGTGCGGGCGGCCGACTTCCTGCTCCGGCACGAGGTGCGGGTGGCCGGCGACTGGTCGGTGCGCCGTCCGCGGCTCGAACCCGGCGGGTGGGCGTTCGAGTTCGCCAACGCGAACTACCCCGACGTGGACGACACCGCAGAGGTCGTGCTGGCGCTCCGGCGCGTCGAGCATCCCGACGCCGCCCGGGTCGACGCCGCCGTCGCACGGGCGGTGCGCTGGGTGGAAGGCATGCAGTGCCGCGACGGCGGGTGGGCCGCCTTCGACGTCGACAACACCAGCCGCGCCTGCGCCCGTCTCCCGTTCTGCGATTTCGGCGAGGTGACGGACCCACCGAGCGCCGACGTCACCGCCCACGTGCTCGAGATGCTGGCGGCCGAGACCGCGGCCGACCCGCGGCGACTCGCCGCCGGCGTGGCGTGGCTCGAGCAGCAGCAGGAGCCCGATGGCTCGTGGTTCGGGCGATGGGGCGTGAACCACGTCTACGGCACGGGCGCGGCGCTGCCCGCGCTGCGAGCCAACGGACTCACCGCGGACGCGGCGCCGATGCAGGCCGCGGTCCGCTGGCTGGAGACGCACCAGAACGCCGACGGCGGATGGGGCGAGGACATCCGGTCGTACCACGACGCCGCGGCGCGCGGTCGCGGGGTCTCGACCGCGTCGCAGACCGCGTGGGCACTGCTCGCGCTCCTGGCCGCCGGCGTGCGCTCGGACGCGACGAGCAGAGGAGTGCGGTGGCTGGTGGCGACGCAGCGGGCGGACGGCACGTGGGACGAGCCGTGGTTCACCGGCACCGGCTTCCCCGGCGACTTCTCGATCAACTACCACCTGTACCGGCAGGTGTTCCCGGTCATGGCCCTCGGCCGGTTCGTCCACGGGCCGGACGCACCCACCGGAGCAGCGCGGTGACCGGCGACCGACCGCGCCGGCGCACGGTCCTGCTCGCGGGTCCGCGCTCGTTCTGCGCCGGCGTCGAACGGGCGATCGACATCGTCGAGCGCGCGCTCGATCGCTACGGCGCGCCGGTCTACGTGCGGCGCCAGATCGTGCACAACACCCACGTCGTGCAGGACCTCGAGGCCCGGGGGCGCGCTTCGTCGACGAGCTCGACGCGGTGCCCGACGGCGCGCTGGTGGTGATCGCCGCGCACGGCGTCGCACCCGAGGTCCACGAGGAGGCCCACGAGCGCGGGCTGCGCGTGATCGACGCCACGTGCCCGCTCGTCGCCAAGGTCCATGCCGAGGCCCGCCGGTTCGCGCGGGACGGGTATCGGATCGTCCTGGTCGGCCACCTCGACCACGAAGAGGTGCAGGGCACGGTCGGGGAGGCGCCGGAGGCGATCGAGGTCGTCGACGAACCCGCGGCCGCCGACCAGGTGCAGGCGTCCGACCCCGAGCACGTCGCGTACCTCACCCAGACCACGCTCGCGGTCGACGAGGTGCAGGAGGTGGTCGACGCGCTGCGCGCGCGCTTCCCCGCGCTCACCGGTCCCCGCGCCGACGACATCTGCTACGCCACGCAGAACCGGCAGGAGGCCGTCCGCACCCTGGCCGCGGAGTGCGACGTCATGCTCGTCGTCGGCTCCCGCAATTCGTCCAACTCGAACCGGCTCGTCGAAGTGGCCGAACGGTTCGGCTGCACCGCCCGTCTGCTCGAGGACGCGTCCGAGCTCGACGACGCCCTCGTCCGCGACGCCGCGACGATCGGGATCACCGCCGGCGCCTCGGCACCCGAATCGTTGGTGCAGGGGGTGGTGGAAGCGCTCGCCGCGTTCGGCCCCGTCGACGTGGTCGAGCGCGATGTCGTGCAGGAGTCGATGCGCTTCACCCTTCCCGTGGAGGTGCGCTGATGGCACTCCCCTTGCGTCAACAAGTCCGCGTCGCGTCCTACGTCGCGAAGCAGAAGCTGGCGCGACGCAAGCAGTTCCCGCTCATCGTCGAGCTCGAGCCGCTCTTCGCGTGCAACCTCGAGTGCGCGGGCTGCGGCAAGATCCAGTTCCCCACCGAGATCCTCCGGCGCCGGGTCAGCGTCGACGACGCGGTTGCCGCGATCGAGGAGTGTGGCGCGCCGATGGTCTCCATCGCGGGCGGTGAGCCTCTGCTCCACCCCGACATCGAGGAGATGGTGCAGGCGTTCATCGACCGGAAGCGGTTCGTGTACCTCTGCACCAACGGGGTGCTCATGCGGCGGAAGCTCGACCGCTTCCGGCCGTCGCCCTACTTCAGCTGGGTCGTCCACATCGACGGCCTGCGCGAGCGCCACGACACGTCGGTCTGCCGATCCGGGGTGTTCGACGCGGCGGTCAGCGCGATCCGCGAGGCCAAGGAGCAGGGGTTCCGCGTCACCACCAACTCGACCTTCTTCAACACCGACTCCCCCGGCACGGTGCGCGAGGTCCTCGACTACCTGAACGACGATCTCGAGGTCGACGCGATGATGATCTCGCCCGGCTACGCGTACGAGAAGGCGCCCGACCAGGAGCACTTCCTCGGGGTCGTGGAGACGCGGCGCCTGTTCCGCGACGCGTTCGCCGGCGACCGCCGGCGCCGCTGGCGGCTCAACCACAGTCCCCTGTTCCTCGACTTCCTCGAAGGCAAGGTGGAGTACGACTGCACCGCATGGGCGATCCCGAGCTACTCGGTGTTCGGTTGGCAACGCCCCTGCTACCTCATGGCCGACGGCTACACCGCCACGTACCGGGAGCTGATCGAGACCACCGACTGGGACCGCTACGGCCGTGGGCACGACGAACGGTGCGCCAACTGCATGGCGCACTGCGGCTACGAACCGACGGCGGTGTTCGCGACGATGGGTTCGCTGCGCGAGTCGCTGCGGGCCGCGGCGTCGACCCGCTGAGCGGCCCGGTCGTGGCCGTCCTCGACGCCGTCGCCGGTCCCGCCGACCTCCGTGGCCTCGACGCGACCGCGCTCGACCGGCTCGCCGACGAGCTGCGCGAGGCGATCGTGGAGTCGGTCGCGGCGAACGGAGGACACCTCGGGTCGAACCTCGGCGCGGTGGAGCTCACGCTCGCGCTGCACCGCGTCTTCGACTCCCCCCACGACCTGATCGTCTGGGACACGGGCCACCAGGCCTACGCCCACAAGCTCGTGACCGGCCGGCGGGAGGGATTCGCCCGGCTCCGCCATTCGGGTGGCGTCTCGGGGTACCCGTCGCGCAGCGAGTCGGAGCACGACGTCATCGAGAACAGTCACGCCTCGGCCTCGCTCAGCTACGCGTACGGGCTCGCGGTCGGCCGCGACGCCGGCGGCTCCGATCGGCACGTGGTTGCCGTCATCGGTGACGGTGCGCTCACCGGCGGCATGGCCTACGAGGCGCTCAACAACCTCGGCTGCAGTGGTCGGCGTGTGATCGTGGTCGTGAACGACAACGCCCGCTCGTACGCGCCCACGGTGTCGCGGCTCGTCGCCGGGCGCGACGGCGACGCGGCCCGCTTCTTCGCCGCGCTCGGCTTCGACTACGCGGGCCCGGTCGACGGCCACGACATCCCCGCCACCGAGCAGGCGCTGCGGACTGCGAGCGCGCACCCGGGGCCGTCCGTCGTGCACGTGCTCACGCGCAAGGGTCGGGGGTACCGACCGGCGGAGGACGACGCCGAGAAGTGCCTGCACGACGTCTCCCCGTTCGACGTCGACTCGGGCGAGCTGCGATCGCCGCGCCCGGTCACGTACACCGACGCGTTCACCGACGCGCTGCTGGGCCTCGCCGACCAGCACCCCGAACTGGTGGCGCTCACGGCGGCGATGCCGGGGTCCACCGGGTTGCTGCCCTTCGCCGCGCGCCACCCCGACCGGTGCTTCGACGTGGGGATCGCCGAGCAGCACGCGGTGACCGCCGCCGCCGGCATGGCCATGCAGGGACTCCGGCCGGTCGTGGCGATCTACTCGACCTTCCTCAACCGCGCCTGGGACCAGGTGGTCCACGACGTCGGCCTGCACCGGCTCCCCGTCGTGTTCTGTGTGGACCGCGCCGGCATCACCGGCGACGACGGGCCGAGCCACCACGGCGTGTACGACCTCGCGCTGCTCACCAAGGTCCCGGGGATGACCGTGTTCGCGCCGTCGTCGTACGCCGAGGTGGGCGTCATGCTGCGGGAGGCCCTGCGGATCACCTCGGGCCCGGTCGCGCTGCGCTGGCCGAAGACGCCCGCCGCCGCAGGCGACGGGGTCGGCACCGGGACGCGCGCACGACGGGTGCTCGAGGGGCGCGACCTGTGCATCCTCGCGGTCGGGAAGATGGTCGAGGCGGCGCGGGAGGCCGCCGAGATCCTCGCCGTCGACGCCATCCGCCCGACGATCTGGGACGTGCGGGCGGTACCGCTCGACGAGCGCATGCTCACGGCCGCGGCCCGCTTCCCGCTCGTCGTCACCGTGGAGGACGGCATCGCGGAAGGCGGCATCGGGTCGCTGATCACGAGCGCGCTGGCGCGACGACGGGACGACCGTGGCCCCCGTGTCGTCGTGCTCGGCACGCCCCTCGCGTACCTTCCCCACGGCAAGGTCGCGGACCTGCTCGCGCAGCTCGGTCTCGACGGCGCCGGGATCGCCGCCGCCGCGGTCAAGGCGCTGCGGGACCTCGAACGCGCCGGTGGCGCGAGTCGGCGGGACCAGCCCTAGCCGTCGTCGGCGGTTGCGGGCGGGTTCCGCACGAGCGACTCGACGTCGTCGACCGCCTGCGCCAGCACCTGCTCGTCGAGCGCGTCGGCCAGGCCCTGTCCGCCGGCGGCGACCAGCATCGGCACCAGCCGGTCACGGAGGCGCGTGACGCCCCACGAGACCACGTCGCCCTCGGCGACGGTGTCGATCATCAGGATCCGCTCCTGCTCCGCCGGCGGCTCGTAGTGGTAGTGGGGACCGACGTTGAACAGGTCGAAGCGCAGGTACTCGTGCTCGTCGTCGCCGCCGAGCACCCGTACCGTCGGTCCACCGGACTCGACGCCGTCCTGCACGAGCGCACGATGCTGGACCACGAACGTGATCGGACCCGCCGGCACCGTCGATCCGCTTCCACCGGCCATCGCTCACCTCCAGCCCGAGCCACCCATGATGGCACGCCGTCGGCTAGCGCGTCTCGGGGGCGTCGGCCACGATCATCCACGGCGTACCGAACCGATCGGTGCACAGGCCGAAGCTCGGCGAGAAGAACGTCTCGATGAGGGGCTGCGTGGCCTCGCCGCCGTCGGCGAGGGCGCCGAACACGCGCTGCGCCTCGTCGGCGTCGGCGACCGAGCAGGTGACGCTCATCCCCTGCACCCCGGAGAAGGCGTCGCTCGGGTCGTCCGACCCCATCAGGACGGCGCCGTCGAGCGTCAGTGCGGCATGGATGATGAGGTCGGCCTGCTCCGCCGGCACCGGGGTGTCCGACGGGACGTCGGCCATCCGCAGCAGCACGAGCTCACCGCCGAAGACCTCCTGGTAGCGGGTGAATGCGTCGCGGCAATCGCCACCGAAGAACAGGTAGGCACGGAAGTCCATCTCGATCCTCCTCGTAGGACGGGTTTGCGAAGTTCCTCGTGGTCCGACCGCGCGCCCGCCGGAATTTCATCGCGTCCACCGTGGTACCTTCCCACGCCGTCGCCACCCCGACCGCGTCGGACACACCGGAGGGCCCATGGATCTCGAGCGCGTACCGCCTTCGCGAACGCACCACGATCGCGAGCTCGCCGGACGAGATCTACGACCTCCTCGCCGACGTCTCCGCCATGGGCCGCTGGAGCCCGGTGTGCACCGGTGGCGAGTACGACCGCGACGATCCGTCCTGGTTCACCGGCGACAACGCGATCGGGGACTTCACCTGGCAGACGCGTTGTCTCGTCGTGGTCGCGGAACGCGGTCGCGAGTTCGCCTTCGTGAACCACGGCATCGACGGGCAGCAGCCGCTGGTCCGCTGGGGGTTCACCTTGCAGCGCGACGAATCGGGAGGCACCGAGGTCACGCAGTCCTGGGAGGTCCTCCCGTCGTATGCCGACGGATTCGCGGCCGAGGGAGACGCCGCGGGCGACCTCGCCTCGCGCCTCGACGGCATGAAGGCGATGGCGGAGACCGGGATGCCGGAGACGTTGGCCAACCTCAAGGCGGAAGCAGAACGAGCACCACGCACGTGAATCGGGCGCGTCGCCGCTCCACCGGTCGCGCCATTGCTGCTGATCGAGGACCGTGAGACCATCAGTTCGAGCCGTGAGAGCGGGAGAGGGGCCCATGACACGCAAGATCGCCGACTGTCGAGACTTTCCCAGTGAGACGAACTGCACGCTGACCATCGCCGGAACCGAATCCGAAGTCCTCGACGCCGCACTGGCGCACGCCATCGCGGTGCACGGGCACGAGGACACCGCCGAGGTCCGCGATTGGCTGCGCGCCAACCTCAAGGACGAAGCGCCCTCGTAGAGCTCGGTGTTCGTCGCCCCGGAGCCGGTCGGTGCGGTCAACGGCGCGGGGAGCAGAATGGTGCCCCACCAGAGCGTTCTCGGATCGCGCCGCGATCTCACCGGGAGGAACCCATGACCGCAGTCCTGGAGGGCGTCCGCGTCCTGGAGGTCGCCGAGCACACCTTCGTGCCCGCGGCGTCGGCCCTGCTGGCCGACTGGGGTGCCGAGGTCATCAAGATCGAGCACGTCGAGCGGGGCGACGCCATGCGGGGCCTGGCCTCGAGCGGCGTGGTCGAGATCGGCGGCGGCGTCCACGCGTTGCTCGAGCACTCGAACCGCGGCAAGCAGAGCCTCGGTCTGGACCTCACCACCGACGAAGGGCTGGACATCCTCTACCAGCTCGCCGCCACCGCGGACATCTTCCTGACCAACAAGCTCCCGAGGGTGCGCACCAAGCTGCGGATCGGCGTCGAGGAGATCCGGGCTGCCAACCCGAACATCATCTACGTGCGGGGCACCGGGCAGGGTGAGCGGGGTCCCGATGCCGACAAGGGTTCGTACGACAGCCTGGCCTTCTGGAACCGGTCCGGCATCGCCATCGGGATGTCCCGTCCGGAGTACGGGCACATCGTGGGCCCACCGGGCCCGGGCTTCGGCGACTCGATCGGCGCGATGACGATCGCCGGCGGGATGATGGGCGCGCTGTACCACCGCGAGCGCACCGGCGAGGCGACGATCGTCGACGTGTCGCTGCTGGGGTCGGCGATGTGGGCCCACGGCCAGGCCATCGCGCTGTCGCTGCTGAGCAACATCCCGTGGATGCCGCCGCCCGAGGACGCGGTGCGCCGCAACCCGTTGACGAACAACTACCGCACCAAGGACGGCCGCTGGCTGGCGTTCATCTGCCTGCAGGCCGGCAAGTACTGGCCGGAGCTGGCCGCCGTGATCGGCCGGCCGGAGCTGGCCACCGACCCGCGCTTCGCCGACCACGTCAGCCTGCTCGAGCACAGCGCCGACGCGATCGAGATCCTCACCGAGGTCATCGCCGAGCGGCCGCTGGCCGAGTGGCGGGAGCGGCTGGAGACCTTCTCCGGTCAGTGGACGGTCGTGCAGGACACGCTCGAGGTCGCCGAAGACCCGCAGACGGTCGCCAACGGCTACGTCCAGGACTGCGAGACCGCGGACGGCACGCCGTTCCGACTCACTGCGGCGCCGGTGCAGTTCGACGAGGAGCCGCCGGTGCCGAAGCGGGCCCCCGAGTTCAACGAGCACGGCGACGCGATCCTCGCCGACCTCGGGCTCGACTGGGACACCATCGTCGACCTGAAGGTGCGCGGCGTCGTCGCCTGACACGTTCATGCCGCCGTCGGTCCGGCTCTCGGTGGTGGCAGGCCGAGTTGCTGGACCTGCTCGGCGGTCAGCTCGCTGAGCGTGACGAGTCGGAGTCCATCGGGCTGGTTGGGGTTGCCGATCAGGACCCGATCGCCGTGGGGAACGAGCAGCCGATGGTGGGGGCTGCACACCGCCGCCAGGTTGGCGAGGTCGTCGGTGCCACCCCAGCTGCGGGGCCGGAGGTGGTGGACCTCGAGCCCGGATCGGATCTCACAGTTGCCGTACCGGCACGACCCGTCGCGCAGCAGCACCGCCCGCACGATCTTGGGTGACAACACGGTGAAGCGCTTCCCCACCGCCACCGGGACACCGTCGTCGTCGACCAGCACCGGTTCGATGCTCGCGTTGGCCCGCAGCTGCTCGAGCAGCGAGTCGGCGATCGGGATCCCGGCGATCTCCGCCGGGCCGTGCGGGGGCACGTGCACCTGCACTCACCGGTCGGGACGCCAACGACGGCGTCTCGTCCTGCCCGTGGCGGGCTGCTCACACAAGCTGACCAGCGCGTCGGCGGCCCGGTGTTCGAAGCTGTCCCACGCCTGACCCTTGGCCGGCTTGGCATCTGCTCGGTCAGCTTCTGGATCGTCGCCTCGAACGTCGCCCCCATCACGTCGGGCAACTGCCCGTGCAGCTGCAACATCCCCTTGTCCGGCGTCCACCACATCCGCAACGACCGCGCCTCGTACCGCGACCCGCGAATCCTCCGTCGACGGTTTCACCGTGTTGCGCGCCAGCCGGGCCAGCTCCGCCGGCGCCACGTTCGGTGCGCGCCGCGCCCACTCTGCATCCGAGTCCTGGTCGGCGAACTTCGTCACCGAGCTCAACTGCTCCGGACTCAACGCACCCTCGTACGCGACCGCCGCGATCTCGGGCAACGATTCCAGCGCCCGCGCGGTTTCCAGCTTGTCGCGCACCGTCCGCGCCGACTCACCAGCCGCATCCAGCGTCGGATCGACCTGCCCGCGCTCGTCGAGCACCCGCAACACCGCCAGCTCCTTGGTGTGCAACCGGCGCTGCTCGTCCACCAACGCATCGCGTTCCTTGCGCAACCGATCCGTCGGCCAGCACCGCAGGTCGTCGAGGTGATCGGCGATGTCGAACATGCACCGATCAAAACACAGGGGTATGACACTTATCGGCCGAATCGCAGACCCATCAGTCGCGGAGCTCAGACCGGGTTCATGTCGCGGTCGAGGTAGTCCTCCACGATCACCTTCGCCTCGACGAGCTCGCGGTACTCCTCGTCGTCGAGACCGATCACCTCGCGGTACACGTAGTCGTTGTCCTCGCCGAGGACCGGCGCGCCGCGCTCCCAGAGCTGGGGCACGCCCTTGAACGCGTACCCGATGTGCGGGTAGCTGCCGACGTCCCGGCTCGCGAGCGGGCGAATCCACTCGCGCGCCGCCACGTGCGGGTCGGACGCCAGCATCTCCTCGTCGAACTGCGGCCCCGCGGTCACACCTGCTTCCTGCAGCGAGTGGAACGCGGCCATGACGTCGAGGCTGGTGGTCCATTCGGTGATGGCACGGTCGAGCTCGTCGTGGTGCGCGTACCGGCCCGCGGTCGTCGCGAAGCGGCTGTCCTTCAGGAGATCCTCCCGGCCGATCCTGCGGGCGAGGGCGGTCCACTCGTCGTCGTCGCGCACGCTGATCGCCAGCCAGCGCTCCTCGCCCCGGCACGGGTAGACGCCCTGTGGCGCCCGTTCGGGATCCCGGTTCCCGGTGCGCTTCGGCTCGCCCCCGAGCTGCACCTCGACGAACGCGTCGCCGAGCTGGTTGAGCACGTTCTCGATCTGGGCGAGCTCGACGAGCTGCCCCCGCCCGACCGCGGCGCGGTAGTGCAGCGCGGCCAGCACGGCGAACGCGCCCGCCGGCCCGGTCGCGGCGTCCATGTACATCGTGGGCGGGGTCTCGACCATCTCGAGGTCGTGGTGGCCGACGAGCTGCGCGAACCCGCTGAGGCCGTCGAACTGCGCGCCGAACCCCGTGTAGTTCGCCCAGTCGCCGTTGAGGCCGGCCGCGGGGATGCGCAGCACGAGCATCTGGGGGTTGCGGTCGAGCAACTGGGACTCGTGGATGCCCATCTGGTGCAGCGTCGAGGTCTTGAGGTTCTCGACGAAGACGTCGGACTGCTCGACCAGGCGCATCAGCAGCTCGCGCCCGTCCGGACGGCGCGGATCGAGCGTGCACGAGAGCTTGTTCCGGGCGATCGAGTTGTTCATCGCGTGACGGTTGTACGGCCGATCCACCACACCGTCCGCCGGCGGCGCGTACATCGAGAGGAGGCTGCCGAGCAGCATCGTCGGGCTCGGCCGCGGGAGGTAGCCCTTGGTGGTGGGCGGGAACACCGACGGGTTCTCGACCCGGATCACCTCGGCGCCGAGATCGGCGAGCAGCTGGGTGACGTAGGGACCGGACCACACCGTGGTGAAGTCGAGGACCCGGACCCCCAGCAGGGGTGGCGCCTCGGGATCGGTCGCAGGCTCCGGCGCGGTCGCCGGGCGCGCCCGCCGGGGCACCGCGGCCGCACCGTTGCCGTTGGTCGGCGCGACCGGCGCGACCGGCGCGGGACGGTGATGCTGCCAGCCACCCTCCGCGTGCCGGTACGGGGGGCCGGGCAGCAGCACGGGCCCGATGGTCGGGTCGTCGCACTCGGTCCAGAACCCGCGCTGGTGCAGGTGGTCGGCCTCCAGCACCTCGGCGGGCGAGTACACGCCGGCGAACGGCCAACCCGCCGCCTGCGCCGCCGCGGTGCCCTCCGCCCGCGTGTGCTCGAACAACCACGGGTACAGCACGGAGTCCAGGATCTCCTTGGTCTCCGGGTTCCCGAACGCGTCGGGACGGGCGAACGCCTCGCGGAGGGTGTCGTCGTCCAGCACCGAGAGCATCTCGTCGAGCTGCTGCGGTGTCGACATCATCGACACGTAGCCGTCGGCGCACGGGAAGACCCCGGTGGGGAGCAAGGTGTCGACCGCGTTGGCCGCGAGCTGCAGGGGTTCGTGCCCCCCGTACTCCCAGCCGAGGTACCGGCACACGCGCGCGGGAATGGCACCGAGGGCCTCGTAGGCCGCGCAGTCGACGTGCGCGCCCGCACCGGAGTGACGCGCGCGCATGACGCCGGCCAGCGCGCCGAGCGCAGCGGTGTGGCCGATCGAGCAGAGGGCGACGACACGTGGGGCCTTCACCGGCACCTCGAGCGATCGACCTTGGGGGAAGGTCGTCCACGACGCGACCTGCGCCACCAGGTCCGACCACCGGTACGAGGCGTACGGGCCGGTGGCCCCGAAGCCGCTGATGGTCGCGACGACCAACGCCGGATGTTGCGCGCGCAACTCGTCGCGCGAGATGCCGAAGCCCTGCAGGTCGCCCACGCCGTGGCTCTCGACCACCACGTCCGCCGACCCCAGGAGCTCCATGAGCTGCTCGCGTCCGGACTCGTCGTCACGCAACGCGATGGCGCGCTTGTTCGTGTTCAGGTGGACGAAACGCTCGGGGTGCCCGCGCTGCGGATCACCCGAGGGGGGCTCGACCTTGACCACGTCGGCACCGAGGTCGGCGAACACCTTGGCGCAGTACGACCCCGCCGGTTCGGTCGACACCTCGACGACCGCGACGTCACTGAGGAGCTGGCGCATGGTCGCCGGATGCTAGCGACCCGGCGCGAATCGCGTCAGCCGATGCCGTACAGGGCGATGGCGCTCTCCGACGTGATCTCCCGCTTCTGCTCGAACGTCAGGCCGTCGAGCGCCTCCGCCAGCTCTTCGGTGACACCGGGGAACTTGGCGTCGGGGTGCGGGTAGTCACTCGCCCAGATGATGCGGTCGGCCCCGACCAGCGGCGATTCGGCGGTGGTGCGCAGCATCGCCTCGTCGGGGTCGAAGCTGATCCAGCACTGGCGCCGCATGTACTCCGACGGCAGGAGCGAGAGGTCGCTCACCTCCCACTGGAACTTCCGGCAGTGATGGTCGAGTCGCTCGAGCCACGGGACCAGCCAGCCGCCGTTCGCCTCGAGGAAGATGAACTTCGCCTCGGGGAACCGCTCGCAGACGCCACCCGCCAGCAGGTAGGCGATGCAGCTCATCACGTCGACCGGGTTGGCGATCGCCTGCGTGAACAGCGTGCTCGGCCGCGATTCGGGGTGGTCGAGCTGCTCCTGCGTGTCGATGGCGCGGTTCGGGTCGAAGCCGTCGACGTAGCTCCCGTCGGGATTGCGGGGCCGGGCGAGGCGCAGGCCGACGCACGCGCCCGGGAGATCAGGGGCGAGGAAGGGATGCAGCGCGATCGGCAGACCGGTGTCGGCCGCGGCCGCCCAGATCGGGTCGTAGACGGGGTCGTTGAACGGTCGCCAGTCGACCGCCGGGTTCGGGCGCATGAACACCGACACCATGCCCGGCAGCTCGGCCACCCGCCGGATCTCCGCCGCCACCCGCGGCACGTCGTCGGGCTCGTGCATCGGCGGCACCGCGCCGGCGCCGTACAGCCGACCTTCCCCTTCCTGGACGTGGTCGGAGCACCAGTCGTTGTACGCGCGGGCCTGCGCCTCGGCGAAGTCGATGTCGGTCTCGCTCTGGAGCCCGAGCAGCATCGTCGGGTACAGCACCGCCAGGTCGATGTGGTCCTGGTCCATGTCCTGGAGCCGCGCCTTGGCGTTCCAGGCCGCGGGGCGCGTCTCGGTGTAGCGCATCTCGCCGCGGAAGGCGCGGGCCCGGTCCTCGTCGCTCGCACCCGCGACGCCCGCCGCCGACATGGTGTTGGCCGGTGACCGGTGGTTGTCGTAGACGAGCCATTCCTCGCCCGCCTCGTCGGTCTCCACGTGCCAGATCCGGTCGCGGTACTGGGCCGGTGCGTACTCCGGCATCGCGGTCGGGTGCTCGAGGATGTGGCCGTCGGAGTCGATGTAGCGCAGTCCCTCGTCGGTCGCCATCACCGTTCCTTTCGCTCGTCGAGCCGGGTCCGTGCCCTGCTCCGATGCTCGCACGGGTGCCACGGAACCGCAACGTCGCCCGCGCCGTTGGCGCACCTGGCGCCCGGGTGCGCACCCCGGCAAGAGTGACCGCCGAATGGTCGCCGTCCGATCGCGGGTCCCTCGTTCGATCCTCGTGATGCGCCATCGCGACTTCGCGCTGGTCCAGGTGGGGAACGGCGTGTCGCAGCTCGGGACGTGGGGCCAGTACGTCGCGCTGGGCTGGGCCATCCGGCAGCTGAGCGCGTGGCCGTTCGCGGTCGCGCTCAGCCTGGTCGCCCAGTTCCTGCCGTTCCTGCTGCTGGCCCCGTTCGGCGGCGCGCTCGCCGACCGCGTGAGCCGGCGCACGGTGGTGGTGGTCGGCAACATCGTCGCGGTCGTGCCGTCCGTCGCGCTCGGCCTGCTGGTCGCCACGGGGAGCCAGACGATCCCGCTCCTCCTCCTGCTCGCCGCGGCCGGCGGGGTGGCGACCGCGCTCAGCCAGCCGGCGATGAGCGCGGTCGTCGGCGAGATCGTTCCCGCCGCCGAGCTCCCCGAGGCGGTGGCGTCGGTGAGCGTGATGACCAACCTCACGCGGGTGGCCGGGCCGTCACTCGCCGCGCTGGTGATCAGCGCGTGGGGCCTCCAGTGGGCGTTCTACCTCAACGCGGTGAGCTTCCTCGCCGTGGTCGTCGCGTGGGCCTTCGTGCGCGCCGACACCCGCCGCCACGCGACCCACGAACGTCTCCGGACCCAGCTCGCCCTCGGGATGCGGTTCGCGCGTCGTGACGACCAGATCGGCTTCCTGCTGCTGGTCACGTTCGTGACGACGTTCGTCGTCTACCACGCCGCGCTGCTCCCGGTCATCGTGACCGATCTCCTGCACGACGGCTCCTCCGGGTACGCGCTGCTCACGACCGCCACCGGCGTCGGTGCGATCGCGGGGGCGCTCGTCGCCGGGGAGTTCGTGACCGACCAGCGTCGCCGGTTCGCGATCGCCGCGTCGATCGGCGCCATCGCCGCGATGTACCTGGTGATCAGCACGTCGCGGGTGCTGGTGGTGACCGCACTGGCGTTGGTCGGCTACGGCTTCGCGTTCTTCTCGTTGAGCACCGTCGTCCAGGGCCTGCTGATCGCGGTGTCACCCGACGCCTTCCGCGGTCGCGTCATGGGCCTCTACACCATGCTCACCGCGGGCGGCGTGCCCATCGCCGCGCTCATCGGCGGCACGATCGGTTCGGTGTTCGGGCCGGGCGAGGCGGTGGCCGTCGCGGCCGCGGTCATGCTCGTGTTCCTGGGGTGGATCCTCGCCGGCCGGCGCCTGCGGGTCGTGCGCTTCGACATCAGCGCCCAGGACCGCGACGACCCGTCGTTCGCGACCGCGCCGGAGCCCGGCACCGTCGCCTGAGTCGCACCGCTCTTGACAGTGCGTCGCCGCCTCCGGGAGGCTCCGCGCCCATGAAGTTCTCGACCGGGCTCCCGGGCCTCAACCGCTATCCCCCGATCAGTTGCGAGTGGGAGGCCTCGCTGGGCGCGCAGGACTTCCAGCGGGTGGCCCGCACCGCCGACGAGCTCGGCTTCGACTCCATCGCCGTCTCGGAGCACATCGTCATCCCTGCCGACATGGTCGAGCTGATGGGATCGTTCTGGTCGCACGCCATGACCGCGATGGCCTTCGTGGCCGGTGCCACGACGCGCCTGATCGTCGATTCCGCGGTGATCGTGATGCCGTACCACGACCCCGTGGTGTTCGCGAAGGCGGTCTCGACGCTCGACCTCCTCTCCGGCGGCCGGGTCCGCGTGTCGATCGGTGTCGGGCATGCGGAGCGCGAGTTCGAGGTGCTCCGGGCGCCGTTCCACGAGCGAGGTCGCATGACCGACGAGTACCTCGCGGCGATGATCGAGCTCTGGACCAGCGACGAGCCGGAGTACCACGGCACCTACGTCGACTTCGACGGCGTTGCCTTCGCACCGAAGCCCGTCCAGCAGCCGCACCCGCCCATCTGGGTCGGCGGCAACTCGCGCGCGGCGATGCGTCGCGCCGCGCGTCACGACGGCTGGTATCCGTGGCTCATCACCGCCGACCAGCTGCCCGAGTGCCTGGCCTTCATCCGCTCACTGCCCGAGTTCGAGGCCCGCACCCGTCCGTTCGACGTGGCGCTGCCGCTGACGACGCTCGCGGTGTCCGAGGATCACCGCCCGCTCGACGACGACCTCGGGCGGGCACCGGTGCTGCAGGGGAAGCAGGCGACGATCGACGCCATCGGTGAGCTCCAGGACATCGGCGTCACGTGGACCTCGGTGCCCGCTCCGCCGACGCGCTCGTTGACCGAGTACCTCGAGAGCCTGCAGTGGGCGGCCGAGGAGATCTTCCCCGCGTTCCGCTGACGGCGATCAGCCGACCGGCTGGCGCGCCTTCACCATCAGCGCGCGGACCTCGGCCACCGCCGCGCCCACCCGTTCGGGTTGGCCGACGACCTCGTCGGCCAGATCACCGACGCCGCAGTGGCGGAGCATGTCCGGAAGGTGGTGCTCGACGCACGCGAGGGAGAACTCGACCGGGTCGCCGACCGCGAGCTCGTCGATGCGCACGACGGTGTTCGTGACCGCCCCCTGATCGATGTAGTGGTAGTGGGGCTCGTTCTCGAAGCAGTCGAAACGGAGGTGCTCGAGCCCGTCGGCGGTGCCGCACACGTGGAGCGTGGCGCCGAAGTCGTCGAACGCGACGTCGGCGGCGACCGCTCCCGCGAAGGTGTCCTGGATGATCTCGTTGGTCAGGACGCGGGATTCGACCACCAGCTGGACCGCTCCCGCGTCGACCGGGATGCAGTGCTCCGTGATCATCGGGATCGGCAGTCGGTCGTAGCGGTTGCCGCGGCGGTAGGGGGATTCCTGACGGTCGATCGCCATCGCTCAGCTCCTCTGCACGGGCGTACCCGCGCGACGGTAGCGCCGATGGCCGGCGGTCCCGACGCCCTGCGCCATCTGCGAGACTCGACGCATGGACGAGCTCGATCGGGCGCTGGATGCGGCCCGGGAACGCTACGAGGCCGCGCTGCGCGCCGAGGTGGACGAGAAGCTGCGAACGCAGGAGGCGATGGCCTGGTTCGGCCAGTGGGCGCACCAGGTGGGGATGCCCACGCTGTCCCATCTGGCCGAGCGACTGCTCGCGGCCGGGCACAAGGGCGTCGTCGCCACCACGATGAGCGAGACCGGCGAGGTCGTCACCGACCTCCTGTTCACGTTCACGCAGCAGAACGGTCCCGGCGAGTGCACGGTCGAGTTCCGGCGTGGTCAGGACAAGTCGGTGGCCATGTTCTTCACGGTGAACGGGAGACAGGGCGCGGGCGGCCGGGTGGAGCCCCCGGACGCGGCGACGGTCGATCGCCTCGTCCAGGGCCACATCATCGAGGCCCTCGAAGGGCCGCGGTGGTGAGCGACCCGGCGCGGCGCGCCCGGCCCGTCGCCGGGCTCACATGTCGAGCGGCGGGTAGAACGTCTCGGCGCCGACCGCCTCGACCTCGCTGAGCATGTCGCGTTCGTACACCTGACCCCAATCCGGGTCGACCAGGCTCAACGCCTCGCGGTGGTAGCTCCAGTTCGTCGGGTCCAACCGGTGCGCCTCCTGGAAGTGCGGGACGGCGTCCCGCGGGAAGCCGGCCCGGTGCAGGTGCTGCGCGAGCTCGAAGTGGGCGGCGGCCAGCCCGAACTCGGGCGGGCGCGGCCGCGACCGTTCGATGACCTCCGCCTTCGGCAGCGCGTACTGACTGTCGCGGCCGTGAGCCGCCCAGTCGCGCACCGCCGCCGGGTACCGCTCCGGGTCTCGCATGCTCGTCGTCATCTGCTCGATGATCTTGCGCTGGCGCTCGGGGAGCTGCGCGATCAGCGCAGACTGGTCCTCGCCCTCACCGAGCTGCTGGCGCGGCGCGAACGCCAGCTCGGCGGGTCGGACGATGCTGCCGTCCTCGTCGATCCAGATGGCGAACGGCACGTTGGTCATGCCGAACAACCCCACGGTCACGTGGCCGGGATCGACCAGCGACGGATGGGTGGGATGGGCAGCCTCGTGGAACGGTCGAGCCGCTTCGACATCGGTGTCGAGCGCAACGGTCACGATCTCCACGCCGCTCGGCGCGAGCTCCTCGTGCAGCGCCTGCCACCCGGGCAGGTCGAAGCGGCATCCTCACCACGACGCCCACGCGAGCAGCACGACCTTCCGCCCGCGCAGGGTCGCGAAGTCGAAGGCGCCCCCGTCGAAGTCGTCGAGGACGAGATCGGGCATCTCCGTGCTGTCGAGCACGCGACGATCGCCGGATCGTGGTCCGAGGGCCCAGAGGCCGTGCGCGTCGTCGTGCGCGAGCGGCATCCCGAGCGTGTCGGCCACGACGGTGACATCGAAGCGTCCGTCGTCGTCGAGGTCGAGGGGCGGGAGGGGCACGCACACCTCGCCCCGGCACGCGCCCTCGGGCTTGATCTCCCAGCCGCTGATTTGCTCGAACTCGTCGGGGGTGAGGTCGAGCCGGTCGAACGTCATCGCGAAACGGTACCGCCATCCGGCGACTGCACCGCGAGATCGTCGCCGGACCCGTCGCGGGCGGGGAGCTGGCAGAGTTCGTCCATGGGACCGGACGTGCGGGCGTACCTCGACGGGATCGCTTCACCGGGTCGGCGCCGCGATGCCGAGACGATGATCGAGCTGATGCGGCGCGCGACCGGCCAGGAGCCGCACATGTGGGGCACCATCGTCGGGTTCGGCCGCTACCACTACCAGTACGCGAGCGGTCGCGAGGGCGATTCCGCCGCCGCCGGGTTCTCCGCCCGGAAGGCGGCGACCGTCGTCTACGTCACCGACGGGGTGGGCGCGCACACCGAGCTGCTCGAACGGCTCGGGCCGCACACGACCGGTGTCAGCTGCATCTACCTCAAACACGTCGACGCGGTCGATGCCGGGATCCTCGAGACCATCGTCTCCCGGTCGTACGCCGCGCTCACCGCCGGCACCTACACCCAGCGGGCCCGTGAGGGCGGGAAGCCCTGACGAGGGCGAGCGGCGTGCGGCGCCCACCTGGCGTGCCGCGGATCTCGGGCAGTAGAATTGGGCGCAGTCCAAATCGATGAGGGGGTTGCCGTGGCCAGCACGGACTACATCAAGATCACCCACCGGGAGCTGCCGTACACGACGTTCGACGCCGACAACCACCTCTACGAGAACCGCGACGCGCTCACCAAGTTCCTGCCGCCGCGAGTACGAGGGTGTCATCAAGTACGTCGACATCAACGGCCGGACCAAGCTCGCCATCCGCGACAAGATCTCCGACTACATCCCCAACCCGACGTTCGGGAAGGTGGCCGTCCCCGGTGGCGCCGGCTACGACGTGACGAAGGGTGGCAAGGGCTTCGGCGACGGCGACCGGGTTCGGGAAGATGGTCGCGATGCCGAGCCTCGATGCGTTCTTCGACCCGGAGCCGCGCCTCGAGCTCATGAAGGAGATGGGCATCGACCGCACGCTGCTGTGGCCGACGCTCGCGAGCGCGCTCGAGGAGCGCCTGGCCGACGACCCCGACACGGTGTGCATCGTGATCCACGCGCTCAACGAGTGGATGCACGAGCACTGGACCTACGTGTACTCGGACGCCATCTACTCGACGCCGATCATCAGCCTCGCCGCCGGCACGGAGCGCGCGCTCGAGGAGCTCGAGTTCGTGCACGAGCGCGGTGCGAAGATCTTCCTCATCCGCGTGGCGCCGGTCCCGACCTGGAAGGGGCGCAAGTCCTTCGCGCTCCCCGAGTTCGACCCGTTCTGGGCGCGGGTGCAGGAGCTCGACGTCGTCGTCGGCATGCACTCGGGCGACTCGGGCTACACCCGCTACACCAACGAGTGGGAGGGACTGGGCGACCGGGAGATGACGATCACCGCCGGATCGCGGCGCTCGAACCCGACGTTCCTCGCCCTGTCGTCGGAGAAGGACAACCTCGTCGACGCCATGGCGTCGATCATCGGCCACGGTCTCGCCACCCGCTTCCCGAAGCTGCGCTTCATGCCGGTCGAGTTCGGCAGCGGCTGGATCCGGCCGTTCTACCGGAAGCTGCAGCGCGTCTACGACCAGGCGCCCGTGCTGTTCGACGAGAACCCCGTCGACGTGTTCAACCGGAGCGTCTGGGTGCACGCCTTCCACGAACCCGACCCGAAGGGCCTCCTCGACCTCGGCATCCCGGCCGACCACGTCATGTTCGGCTCCGACTTCCCGCACCCCGAGGGCATGGAGGACCCACTCGCCTACTCGGAGGTCGTCAAGGACCTCCCGATGGAGGACCAGGCCCTCATCATGGGCGGGGCGCTCGAGCGGGCGATGAAGGTCGGAGCGCACGCCTGACCGCGGCGCTTCATCGGATGAGCAACGACGACGAGTTCATCGACGCCGCCCCGACCGACTACCTGGAGCCGGGCGAGACCGCCACCGTCGACGTCGACGGCGTGCCGGTGACCGCTCGCGAACGCGGGTGGGACGTGGTGCGCGTTCGAGAGCATGTGTCCGCACCAGGCCACGCCGCTCGGCGGGATACCGTTGACGCGCAACGTGCTGTTGCGATGCCCCGAACACGGCTCCATCTTCGACGTGACGACCGGCCAGTGCGTCCTGCCCTCCGAGGACGGCTGGTCCGGCCCGTTGCGCACGTACCGCACCCAGGTCGTCGACGACGTGGTGCAGGTCTCGCTGCATTGACGCTCACACCCGCATGACCGAAGCCCCAAAGACAAGGACGGCGTTTCCGTGACGATCACCAACGAGAGCGACATCTACTACGACCCGTTCAACAAGGAGATCGACAAGGATCCGCACCCGTTGTGGAAGCGGATGCGCGACGAGGCGCCGCTCTACCGGAACGAGAAGTTCGACTTCTACGCGCTCAGCCGCTACGACGACGTCGAGAAGGCCCTCGTCGACTGGGACACCTACCGGTCGGGGAAGGGATCGACGCTCGAGACGATCATGGCCGGCTTCGACATCCCGCCGGGCCTGATCCTGATGGAGGATCCTCCGATCCACGACCTGCACCGCGGTCTGCTCTCACGCGTGTTCACGCCCAAGGCGATGAACGCGATCGAGCCGAAGGTGCGCGAGTTCTGCGCCCGCACCCTCGACCCGCTGGTCGACGGCGGCCGCTTCGACTTCATCGCCGATCTCGGCGCGGTGATGCCGATGCTCACGATCGGCATGCTGCTCGGGATCCCGGAGGAGGACCAGGTGGCGATCCGCGACCGGATCGACGAAGGCCTGCGTCTCGACGACGACACCGAGGTGCCGGCGGGCGACCTGGCGCTGGCCGGCGCCGAGCTCTTCTCCGACTACATCGAGTGGCGGGCCGAGCACCCGTCCGACGACCTCATGACCCAGCTCCTCAACGCCGAGTTCGAGGACGAGACGGGGACGACGCGCAAGCTCGATCGGATGGAGATCCTCACCTACGTGATGCTCCTCGCCGGCGCCGGCAACGAGACCACGACGCGGCTGATCGGTTGGACCGGCAAGCTGCTCGCCGAGCACCCCGACCAGCGCCGGGAGCTCGCCGCCGACCGGTCGCTGGTGCCCCAGGCGATCGAGGAGGTCCTGCGGTACGAGGCGCCGTCGCCGGTCCAGGCCCGGACGGTCAACCGTGACGTCGAGTACTACGGGCAGACGGTGCGCGAGGGCAGCATCATGGTGATCCTCAACGGGTCCGGCAACCGCGACGACCGGCACTTCCCCGACGGTGACCGCTTCGACATCCACCGCACGATCGATCACCACCTGAGCTTCGGCTACGGGCTGCACTTCTGTCTCGGCGCCGCGCTGGCCCGGCTCGAAGGTCGGGTGGCACTCGACGAGGTGCTGCAGCGCTGGTCCGACTGGGACGTCGACTGGGACAACGCGAAGCAGGCGCACACCCCGACCGTGCGCGGCTGGGAGCGACTGCCGGTGGTCGCTTCCTGAGCGTCCCGCCGGCGGCCGTCGCGGAGAGCGAGCGAGAACGGACCGCTCAGGTGGGGCGCGCGTACGTCTCCGCTGCCGACGCGTCGAACTCGTAGGCGACGAACGGCTCCTCGCCGACGACCCACGCGTCGTGGCCGGGCTTGATCTCGTACGCCTGGCCGGCGCAGACCTCGGCCTCGGTGCCGTCGTCGTGCGCGACGTGCAGCACGCCACCCACGACGACGCCGAGGTGATGGGTCTGGCAGCTGTCGCCGCCCACGACCGGCTTGATGCAGTCCGACCAGCGCCATCCGGGTTGTGCCGTCATCCGTGCCGCCTTCGGCCCACCCAGATCGACCACGTCGATCTTCGTCTTGTCGGGCGTCCGGGTCTCGTCCGGTGTGTCGAAGCTCTTCGCGTTCAGGCTTGCCATGGCGTGTCCTCCGGAGATGTCGGTGGAGATGTTTCCGTGTGTGTCAGGTCCTGCATCGCTCCCTTGCGGAATGTTCGGAGCCGCCAGGGTGCCCGACCGCGAGTCGTCCTGCGCCAGACGATCAGCGCGAGACCCATCCTCGTACCGGCCGACGGGCGTGAATCCCAGCGACTCGTGACAGCGGTTGCCCCATCCCGCGTCGACTGCAGGCTCGCCGTTCGGGCCCCCTCGGCGTTGCGCGTCGGCGAGCACGTGCTCCAGGAGCATGCGCGCCGACCCGTTGCGTCGCCAGGCCGGCAGCGTCCCGACGGCGTAGATGCCGCAGTCCTGCGTGGTGGAGGAAGGTCCAGGCGCAGACCGCCGCCATCCGGTCGACCACCAGCGCCCACGCCGACAGACCGGGTGTGGTCTCCGGCGCGCCCAGCTCATGCGCGGGCACCGGCTCCTCGTTCGCGAGGCGGACGATCGCGGCCATCGACGCTTCGACGACCTCGTCGTGGGTGCGGAACCCGGGAGACAGGAGGGCTCGCATGACGAGCGTCGTCGTGTCGCGCTCCAGCCCGGGAACCTCCTGCGCGCGGTCGGGCGCGTCCAGGCTGATGGCGCAACTCGCCACCCACAACGCCCACACGTCGACGCCCGCGTCGGCATACACGCGCGCCACCTCGGATGCGACGACGGATCGCGTCGCCGGATCGTCGTCGAGCACGATCGCGTTGTTCAGCGGCAGCCACGACGGGAACGTGGCCACCACCGCCCGGGCGGACCGGTGCACCCGGGCGCCGGGCGAGGTCTCCGCCAGCGCGCTCCAGCACGCGATGAGCGTGTCCTGCCCCGGGAGCACCGTGCTCACAGCGCTCGGTCCATCCAGACCATGTCCCGGACCGGGATCCCGTTCTCGTGGTCGTCGGCCGGGTAGCCACGTTCCGGGGTGAAGAAGTCACGGTCGACGTGGGCTGAGCCGGAACCCGAGCCGCTGGTAGAAGCCGAGCTGCCGGATGCCCGAGCTCGCCGTCCCGACGACGAGGCGCCGCGTCCCCCGGGCACGCAGGCGATCGCACACCTCGGTGACGATCCAGGTCCCAATGCCGCGGCCCTGCTGCCGGTTCGGCGACCGCGACCGCCCGCAGCTCGGCCACGTCGTCGGCGAGGTCGACCACCAGCACCGCCGCGATCGGCGTGCGGTCCTCGTCCTCGACGTCGTAGAGGCTCCCTGCTGTACGTACCGGCGGAGCGGGACCGGCTCGTCGGCGAGCTCCAAGCAACGCCACCCACCGTTCCCGGGCCGCGCCCGGCGAGATGATGAGGAGCTCCAGGTTCGGGATCAGTGCCATCGCTGCTCAACTGCCTCATCGTGCTCACCGTGCCATCGTGTTCGGAGCACGGAAGAGTGTCGATCGCATTCCCGTTCGTTACGGACCGTTGCCGCGTCCGCCGCCCGTTGGAGCGACTCATCCGGATGCAGGCCGCTCCGTACTCTTGGGGACCGGCCGATCACGAGGTAGAGGACCACCGTGGAGCAGGACTTGCGCGACGCGAGCGATGCCGCCCTGGTGGTGGCGATCGCCCGGTTCCGCGAGGAAGCGCTGAGCGAGGCCTACCGCCGCTACGGCGACGCCGCGTTCGGGCTCGCGGTCCGGGTCCTCCACGACCGGGCCCTGGCCGAGGAGATCGTCCAGGAGGTGTTCCTCCGGCTCTGGAACGACCCCGAGAAGTTCGATCCCGGCCGAGGCTCCCTGCGCGCCTTCATCATGGCGACGGTCCACAGCCGCGCCATCGACGTGGTGCGAGCCGAGTCGTCGCGGCGAGCGCGGGAGGAGCGTCACGATCGCCTCCGTCCGCAACCCGCCTACGAGCTCGAGCGCGAGATCGTCGACCTCACCGTCGCCGAGCAGGTCCGCGCCGCGCTCGAGGGCCTGAGCGACGACGAGCGGGAGGCGATCGAGCTCGCGTACTTCGGCGGGCACAGCTACCGCGAGGTGGCGACCCTCCTCGAGCAACCGGAGGGCACGGTCAAGAGTCGGATCCGGGTGGGGTTGCGCCGACTGCGCGACTCCCTCGTCGAGTCTGGGATCACGTCGCCGTGGACCGAGAGCTGACCCGCGTCGAGCTCGACGAGCTCCTCCCGTTGTTCGCGCTCGACGCGCTCGACGGGGAGGAGCGGGCACAGGTCGAGCGGTACGTCGCGCGCGACGAGACCGCGCGTGCCGAGGTCGAGTCGTTGCGCGAGGCGATCGCGCTCCTGCCCCCGGCAGGCGTACAGGCTCCCGCGTCGCTGTGGTCGACCATCGAGGGCTCGCTCGGTGCGCCCACGGAACCCCCTGCCCCTCCGCTGCGGATGGTCCCGTCGCCGGCCGCGACGCCGCCGCCACGCGGGCGGCGGCCCGGGCGGGTGGCGGCCGCGCTGCTCGCCGCCGCCGCCATCGTGGCCGTCGCGGTGCTCGGGGTCGAGGTGGTGCGCCAGCAGCACCGCATCGACGACCTGGCGGCGGAGATGCACGGTGACCCGATGCGGCAGGAAGCGCTGGCGGCGCGGGCGTCGAAGGACTCGCACGTGATCCGCCTCGGCGCGACCGCGGGCAACGGTGACGCCGAGATCGTGATGCTGGACGGCACCGGATACTTCATGGACCACGACCTGCCGGCGCTGGATCCGGGATCCACCTACCAGCTGTGGGCGAAGGTGGATGACCCGGACTCGCCGCGCATGGTGTCCCTCGGAGTGCTCGGCGCCGACCGGGACGTCGTGCGGTTCCGCTTGTCCGCCCCCGCGACCATGTTCGAGGTCACCAGGGAGAATGCGCCGGGGAGCACCGTGCCGGACGAATCGAGCGTGATGATGCGCGGGACGGTGACCTGAACGAGGCGCGCGCCAACGAGCAGAAGGCCACGGCCGAGAAGTGCGGACGAGATGATGGCGGAGATGAGCGCGGCGCCGGGTTCGTTACCGTGTCCGGCGATGACCCCCGACTACGCCGACGACGCGGAGCTGGTCGACGCGCTGCGCAACGGCGACGAGCGAGCCTTCTCGTGGTTGCTCGATCGGTACCACGCGCCCCTGCACCGCACGGCGCGGATGTACGTCGCGACCGACGCCCACGCCGACGAGGTCGTGCAGGAGACCTGGGTGGCCGTGTTGCGCGGCATCGACGGCTTCGAGCAACGATCATCGCTTGAAGACCTGGCTGTACCGCATCGTGATGAACATCGCGCCGCACGCGCGGCGTGAAGGAGTCGCGCACGATCCCCTTCTCGTCGGCTGCGGGCGCGGCGGCCGACGGGGCGGCGCCGACCTTCGAGCCCGACCGGTTCCGCCCACCGGACGATCCCGAGTGGCCCGGTCATTGGGCGTCGTTGCCGCTCGACTGGGAGCACCAGCCGGAATCGCGGTTGCTCGCGGGCGAGACGCTCGGCGTCGTCGGCATCGATCATCGACTCCCTGCCCCCGGCGCAGCGCGAGGTGCTGACCTTGCGCGACGTCGACGGCTGGACGTCGGTCGAGGTCTGTAATGCGCTCGGGTTGACCGAGACCAACCAGCGGGTGTTGCTCCATCGGGGCCGCGCCAAGGTTCGGGCCGCCCTCGAGTCGTACTTCGAAAGCAGCCTCACGTCATGACCCCGCCCGTCGACGACTTCCCGTGCAACGTCTTCGTCGAAGTCGTCACCGACTACTTCGAAGGCGCGTTGCCGGGCGACGAATCCCGCCGGCTCGAAGCGCACCTCGCGATCTGTCCAGGGTGCGAGAGCGTCCTCGAGCAGTTCCGCGCCGTCATCCGGATGGAGGGCCGGCTGGGCGAGCAGGATGTCGACGCGCTCACGCCCGCGCAGCGGGAGCCGGTGATGGCCGCCTTCCGGGCGTGGGCGGCCGGGCGCAACTGACCCGTTGGTCGCTCACGCACGGAGGAGCTGCACCGAGCGTGCGTGCTCGTCCTGGCGTTGCCGGTCCCAATCGCCGGTGCAGTAGACGGCAAGCTCCGCGATGCCGTCATCCCCGACGTCGGCGCGGAGGAGCTCGCGCGCGTACCACTGGCCGGCGGGGTCCTCCCAGCGTTCCTCGAACTCCAGGACGAAGCCGGTCGGGGTCGGGTCGACTCGCGAGCGGGTCACGGTGCTCGGGCCGGGATGGCCGTCCTTGCGCAAGGTGACGACTTCCTCGAGACCACGGGTCTGCACTCGCCACCGCGGGAGCGAGAAGTCGCAGAACACGTCGGCGTCGAACAGCCCATCCGGCGGGTGACCGGTCTCGAGGAAGACGATCATCATCTGCGCGAGGTCGTCGGTGTCGTGGATGCCCATGGTTCAGCCCGCCGTGAGCTGGCCGGACGCCTTGGCCGCTTCGAGGTTCCCGCCGACGACGGACATCGTGTCGTTCAGTCGGTCGGTCGGGCTGAACTCCACCACCTCGGTGCCGGCGAAGAGCAGGGGAAGGTGCCCGGGGGCGCCGTAGTACGCGTCGCCGGCTTCGAACACCTCGTCGTGGTCGACGTACCGGAAGACCATCCGGCCGCTGGTGACGATCCCCCAGTGCGGGCACTGGCAGCGATCATCGGGCAGGCCCCGGAACAGCTCCGCCGGGTCCATGTCGGCCTTGTGGGTCTCGAACCCGACGGTGTAGCCGTCGAGGTCGACGTAGCGGCCTTCGATGACCGTCTCGTCGAGCTCGACCGGGGCGTCGGCCTTGGAAGTACGCGGCATGGTGAGCCTCCTTCTCCTTCGGTGTGTGCTCACCCTGGAGGCGTGGGACGCGGTCGCACCCGGTGAGATCGGACCTCACACCGTCCAGGAGACCGCGCCACCGGGCTCGTAGACGCAGAACGTCCCGGTGCGGACGCTGCGGTCCAGGTGCCGCCCGAGCTCCGGGTGGACGACTTCGATGCGGCGGATCACGTGCCGGATCCGGGCGGTGACCGTCGTCCGGGCCCGTTCCGCCGGGGAACCGGCTCGCCGGGCGCGTCCCCCGAGCCCGAAGGCGGTCGTCAGCTGTTCGACCAGCGCGTCGCGCTCGGCGGCGAGACGCTCCGTCCGACCCAGGTCGCCCATGGCGCCCGCGTCGTCGAGCTCCTCCTCGAGATCCTGCAGGCGACGCCGGTAGGCGTCGCGTGCCGCACGATCGAGCACCGGTCCGGCGTCACCGCCGGCCGGGGCGCCGGCGAGGTCGAGGGCGGCGATCTCCCGACCCGGTGCCGCGACGAGCAGCGCGAGATCCCGCAACCCCTTGGCGTCCGGGAGCCTCACCTCGCGGCCTTCGAACCGCAGCACCCAGAGCTCGCCGTCGCGACGGAACACGTTCGGCCGTTCGGTGTCGATCGCGGTGACGAGCGCGGTCGCCGCCGCCTCCGCCTCGATCCGGGCGGTGAGCTGGGTCGCGCCGAGCGCCTGACTCCGCGCCCGCGCGGCCGCGAAGTGCTCCCGAGCATCGTCGGTGCGCCCAGACGCGGTCGCGAGCAGCCCGAGGTGGCGGTGCAGCGGCCCCCGGACCGTGGCACCGATTCCTTCGACGGCGAAGAGGTTCGCATACGGCAGCAACGCGTCGTAGACCCAGGCGCCCACCGGGTGCGTGCCGATGATCGCGATCACCTCGGCGACCTGTGCCATCACGGCCAGCCACTCGGAGTCGCGCGGGAGCGAAGCGAGCCGCGGCGCGACCGCGTCCAACGCGCGGCGTGCGTCCTCGAGGCGCCCGAGCTGGCCGGCGATGAGCGCCCGCACCACCTGGACCCACGCGGCGTCGAGCGGGGCGTCCTCGATGCCGGCGGCCAACGCTTCGAGCCCGACCCGATCACCGGTCTCGGCGAGCCGGCACCAGCGCTGGGTGTCGCAGAGCAGGACGGCGTTCGTGCTGCCCGCCCGTTCGCCGATCGCGGCCGCCTCGGCGTTGGCCGCGTCCACCTCGGAGAACCGCCCTTCGAGCAGTGCGCGCATCGCCTTCCACAACGGCCCGTACCACTCGTACAGCGGGTGACGGGCTCGCGCGGCCCGGAGCCGGAACGCGAGCGCCTGGTCGTCGGCCGCGTCGAGGTCGCCGAGCTCGAGGTTCGCGACGAGGAGGAAGCGTCGAGCCAACAGCTCGAGCGACCAGTCGCCCAGCGTCGTCGCGCGCTGCAACATCTCGTCGGCATACCGCAGCCGATCCGACGCATGGTCGGGACCCGCCTGCACGTCGCAGAGTGCAGCGAGCGCCTGAACGATCGCGCGGTCGTCGGCTGCGGCCCGGGCGAGGGTGATCGCCTCCCGCGCCAACGCGCCGCGTTGCCCCTCGGGGTCCATCATCGTGAGCGCGATCGAGAGACGCGCCGCGACGAGCGCGCGCAGCACCGCTTCCTCTTCCGGCAGCGCGGCGTGCGCTTCCCACAGGAGATCGATCTGCTCCCGGTCGAACATGTCGACCTCGAAGCCGGCGGACCCGGAGCTCAGGCTCAGCGCGGCGCGGGCGAGGAACGTCGGGAGGGCCACTTCCCGCGCGAGCGCCGCGACACGCGTGAACTCCGCGCGCGCCGCGCTGCGATCGCCACCCCCGAGGTGCGCTTCGCCCGACGCCAACAGCAGCTCGCACCGCTGCCCGTCCTCGCCACCGGCGAGATCCAGGCACCGGATCGCCTGGTCGTACCAGCGCGCCGCATCGGCGTACGCGGCGATCCGGCGGGCGTCGTCACCGGCCCGCCACGCGAAATCCGTGGCCCGGGCCGCATCCCCCGTGCCCGCGAGCACGAGGTGGCTCGCGATCTCGGCCGCGCCGACACCACGACCGCGTTCCCCCAGGCGCATCAGCACCGACGCGACCTCACCGTGCCGACGAGTCCGTTCCGGCGCGGGAAGGGATCCGTAGATCGAGTCGCGTACGAGCTCGTGGGCGAACCGGCCCTCGCCGGGCTCGGTGAAGCTCACGATGCCCGCTCGTTCGGCGCCATCGAGGACATCCCGGACGTCCGCCAGCGGTACGTCGGCCGCATCCGCCAACACGTCCAACCGGAACCTGGGACCGAGGACCGCGGCGACCGCGAGCAGCGCCCGACACGCCGCCGGGAACGCCGACGTTCGCTCCGCGACCATCGCCTCCACCGAGAACGGAACCGCGGTGTTCAGAGCGTCATCACCCTCGCGCAGCGACTTCGCGAGCTCGACCACCAGGAGCGGGTTCCCGCCTGTACGGCGTGCGACCACGTCGGCGAGGCCGGCATCGGCATCGGTTCCTCCGACTGACCGCAGCAGCTCGCCGACCTGCGCATCGGTCAGAGGACCCAGGGCGACGCGATGCGCGTGCCGGACCAGCGGTCCTCGGAGGTCGGGTGCCGACCGCCACGAGAACTCGTCGTCGCGCGCCGTGGCCAGAACGACGACACCGTTCGACCGGAAGGTCGGTGCCGCGTCCGCGAGCAGCTCCAAGGAGGACGGACCGGCATCGTGGAGATCGTCCAGGACGAGCAGGAGCTTCTCCTCGGCGGCGGCCGCCGCGAGGATCTCCGACACGTCGTCGAACAACTGCCGACGCTCCACACCGGAAGCTGCTTCTCCGCCGAGCGGGAGCGGTCGCGCACCGACGGGACCGGCGGCGGACAGGTGCGCCGAGCGACGCGCGAGGCGGCTCACGCTCGCGTTGCCCGCCGCCAGCGCTCGGACCACCTGTGGCCACGGGTGCAGCGACCCTTCGCCGGGCCCCCCGCACCAGTTCCAGACCACCCGGTAGCCGACCGCCCGGGCGCAGGCCTCCTCCGCGAGCCGCGTCTTGCCGATGCCCGCCGGACCGGTGATCAGGACGAAGCCGCCCCGAGACCAGTGGCGCTCCTCCAGCAGGGACGCGACTTCCACCAGGGCTGCGCTCCGGCCCACGAGCGACGATCCCCCGACGCCCCACTCGGCCATGCCCCATTTCACCACGGGCCCACCGCCACCACGAGAACACGGCGAGGATCGCCGGGAGCGCTTTCGCGGACCGGCCTCAGGCGTCTGCTACTCCTGGTTCGCAGTGACCAGGGCAGCAGGGGATCCACGGTGATCGAGATCGCGGCGGTCAACGTCGGGACGCCGACCCCGCTCGCGACCATCCGGGACGAGAACATCTGGAGTGGGATCCGGAAGGCACCGGTGGCGCCGAACGCCGTGCTCTGGCTCTCCGAGGTGAACCTCTCGGGCGATGGTCAGGCCGACCTGAGCGTCCACGGCGGCGTCGACAAGGCGGTGTACGTGTACCCGTCCGAGCATCTGCCGGCGTGGCGCGACGAGCTCGGCGAGAACCTCGGGCCGGCCGCCTTCGGCGAGAACGTGAGCAGCATCGGTGTGCTCGAGGACGCCGTGTTCATCGGCGACGTCTGGTCCTGGGGCGACGCGCTGCTCCAGGTGACCCAACCCCGCTGGCCGTGCTACAAGCTCGCCCTCCACCGGCATCGGCCCGACATCCAGGCGTTGCTCCGGGGCTCCGGCCGCACCGGCTGGTACCTCCGGGTGCTGCAATCCGGCGAGGTGCCCGCCGCCGGCCCGATCGAGGTCGCCGCGCCGGACCCCGCTTCGATCAGCGTCCGGGACGCCCACCTGGCGATGCGCGATGTCCACCTCCAGGAGCCGGACCGGATCCGGTCGGTGGCGGACCACCCGGCGCTCGCCGAACAGTGGCGGGCTCCGATGCTCGAGCGACTCAAGGTTTGAGGCCCGACTGACGATTTCGTGGTCGGAGCACTGCAGCTGCGACAATGGGTGCTCCTCTCGCCCGCCCCCCGACGGATTCGAATCAGATGCCCCGCTTCGACGACACCATCGCGCCCTCGCTCATGCACCCCGTGAGCGAGGTGCTCACCCGCTATCTCGGCATGACCGCGCCCGCTCGCTCCCGCTCCGGCGCAGAGGCGCGCACCCCGCTCTCGTCCCGGCCCCCCGACGAGAACAGCTCGGCGGCGATCCGGGCCGAAGAGCTCTGGGACGCCCTCGGCGACTTCGCCTGATCCACCCAGCCGGCGAGGCCGGTCCGGGGTTCGGACGCCGGACCGAGCCGCGGCGCGCTCAGACGTTCGTGAGCTGCTTGGCGAAGCCGACGCTCTCGTAGAGCCCGCGGATCTGCTCCTTGGCGACCTCGGGCAGGATGGCCTGCGGCGGCCGTGAGTGCGGGTAGTCGCCCATCGGCAATCCGATCACCGCGGCCGCGTACCGGAACGCCTCACCCCAGTGGCTGAAGTAGTCCGGGCGGCCGGGGTAGCGGATGTACCAGTGGGACACCTCCTCGACGACGCGGTCGAGACCGGTCTGGCGCGCGTGCTCGACCGCTTCGGCGAGCCGACCGTCCCAGATCAGGTTCCAGTAATCGGTGAGGATCCGCTGGTCGGGGGTCTCGTGCAGGTAGCCGGCGGTCCCGAGCTGCGCAGGCCCCACGATGCCCTGCTGCAACCAGCCGGCGCGGTACACGATCCCGTCGCACTCCCAGATCACGAGGTCCGGTGCCAGCGCGTGCGCCGCCTTGCTCCGCCAGTGCTCGAGCGTGCCTTCTTTCGTCGCGCACACCGCCGGCACCTCGGTGGCGATGAGGGCCACGTCGTCCGGGGTCAGGACGTAGCCGGACGACGGCGAGTTGAACATGCCGAGCGCGATGTCGGTCCGGGCGGCCACGTACTGGAAGAAGCGCAGGACCCCCTCACCCCCGTGCACCTCCATGGGCGGCGTCTGGAGGTAGCAGATGTCGGCGCCTGCGGCCTCGGCATGCTGGGTGAGCTCGACGCAGTCCTTCGCCGCCGCCGCGCTCGTGCACGCCTGGATCACCGTGTCGGGTGCGATCGCCCGGGCCTCCTCGATCGCGACCTCGACCAGCCGCTTGCGCTCGTCCATCGTCAGCGACCACCACTCGGCGATCCCACTCGTGAGCCAGAGCATCGGGTGACCGAGTTCGCCGACGCAATAGCGCACCAGCGCGCGATAGGCGTCCAGGTCGATGGCGTCACCGTCGGTGCCGCTGAAGGGCGTGTAGAGCGAGTTCCCGATCCCGTGGAGGCCCCCCGAGGCGGCCCACTCCTTGGCGTCCCGTGCGCTCGGCATGCTCCTCCTCAGGGCCACCCCCGGACATGCGGGGCGGCGGTGTCGCGGGCGGTCCGGGCGAGCCTAACCAGCATCGTCAGGAGTCGTGAGCGCCACCCGCCGCGAGCTTGGCGACGGCATCGCGCGCCGCGCGGTCCGTCGCCCAGTCGAAGCCCTCCGGCACCGCGTGGTACCGCGCCGCTTCCTCGGCCAGGACCGCGCGCCGAACCCGCACGTTCTGGCGAACCGCCCACTGGGGATTCTGCAGGATCTGCCGCGCGAGCTCCTCGGCGGCGTCGACGTGCCGGCCCTCGTCGACGAGACGGGTGACGATGCCTGCGTGCCACGCCTCCTCGGCGGAGAACCGGCGACCGGTCATGGCGACCTCGCAGGCGAACGCCGAGCTCCCGAGCCGCGGGATGGACGTTGCCGTCGGGAGACCGAGCTTGATCTCGGTCACCTCGAACGTCGCGTCCCGCGCCGCGACGAGGTGGTCGCAGTACAACGCCGTGCCCAAGGCGTGCCCGAGGCAGTAGCCGTGCACCGCCGCGATCACCGGCTTGAAGTTCACGCAGTCGCGGAAGGCTTCGTACTCCGTGGTCCGGTTGCTGGTCGTGCCTTCGTCCATGGAGCGCTGCAGGCGGTCATTGACGTCGCCGCCGCTGGAGAAGGAACGGCCCTGCCCGAACAGGATCCCGATCTGGACGGCGTCGTCGGTATCGAGGCGCCGCAACGCGTCGACCAGCGCCGCGAGGTCCTCGTCGCGGAGCGCGTTGTGCTTCTCGGGCCGGTTGAACGAGATGTAGGCGATCTCGTCGCGAACTTCGTACCCGACGGTCATGCGTTCCTCCCCGCGCTCCCGTTCGTCGTGACTCTAGGACTGTGCACGAGGGCGCGACGCACTTGCATGGAATCCACGTCGCTTCCCGGCCCGTAGTACGCACGACATCCCCCGCCCCCCACCGAATGAGGAGAACCACGAAATGTTCATCATGCTTCGACGCGCCCGCGCGAGCGGTCGCACACCCCGAACCGCGCTCGTAGCCCTACTGGCGCTCGGTGTCATCGCCGCGCTTCCGGTACTGCTCGGCGCAACGAGCGCGAGCGCCGGCGTTCCCCAACGCACCGCGTTCGCGTTCCTCTCACCGCACATCGCCGGCGCACCCACCGGCGCGGTCGCGATGACCGGCGTCGGCACCTACGACACGTCGACCGGCTCGTTGCGATCCAACGGACTGTTCCGTTGCACCGACACGGTCGGCCAGGGTCCCCTCTCCGGTTGCATGGCCGGGCAGGGAATCCACTGGAGCTCCACGACCCTGAACCCCACGCAGCGGTTCGTCTGCGGTACGGACGCGGCCAAGACCGTGACCACCGACGCCACCACCGTCGCGTTCAACGCAAACTTCTTCCGGGTCGGTGACGGCGCCACCCCGTCGTTCAAGTCGAACGTGATCGTGTCCGCGCACGACATCGCGCCCGACGTGCCGGGTGTCCAGAACACCTGGATCCAGGGCGTCGGCTGCGGATCCGCACTGCAGTTCTTCAGAGGCTGAGCGGAGATCTGCCCCACACAGTGGGTGGGAGCGGCGACCGTCGCTCCCACCCACCGCCGCGTCCACGGGCTCAGCGCACGAGGTCGGCGGCCCGCAGCAGCACGTCGAGGTGCCCCTCGGGCCAGTGGGCATCTCCACGCAACGGGTTGATCGCGATGGCGTCCGCGCCGGCATCCCGCCACCGCGCCGCCCGCTCGATGACCTGGGTGACGTCGTCCGCGCGGGCGCGGATGTGGCCTTCCAATCCCAGCGCCCCGGGGTCCCGCCCCGCGTCCTCGGCCGAGGACCGCACGGCGTGCCACGCCGCCTGGAACTCCGCCCCCGGTTGCACGTGCGGCATCGGGAGCCAGCCGTCGGCGAGCCTCCCCACGCGCGCGACCGCCCGCGGGTCGGTGCCGGAGCCGAGCCAGATCGGCACCGGAGACGGTGGGAGCGGCGCGATCCCGGCGGCGTGCACGGTGTCCGACGCGCCGGCGTGATCAACGCTCGGTTCGGTCCAGAGTCGCCGGAGCAGCATGATCTGCTCCTCGATTCGCGCGGCGCGTGCCGCGAAGTCGATCCCGAGGGCCTCGTACTCGACCGCGTTCCAACCGATGCCCACACCGAGCCGAATGCGACCGGGGGCCAGCAGGGCCAGGGTTGCGACCTGCTTGGCCACCAGCGCAGTCTGACGTTGCGGGAGCACGAGCACATCGGTGACGAGCTCGAGGCCGCACGCCCGTGCGAGGTACGCGAACAACACGATCGGCTCCAGGAACGGGTCGTGGTGGTCGTAGAACCCGCTCCAGCCCGGTCGGGCGCGGGCGTCGGCGCCGAGAACGTGGTCGAATGCGAGGAGGTGGTCGTACCCGGCATCCTCGACCCGTTGCACGAAGGCGACGAGCTCGTCGGGGCCCAGGTGACGGAACTCCGCCTGCGGGAACACGGCACCGAGACGCACGATGGTTCCTCCTGACCCCCACGAGGTCGAAGCCGACGGGAAGGGTGCTCGATGGGATACTGGCACGACGTCCTGGAGATCCGCGACCTCCCGGTGATCGTCGCCGCGACACCTTCCTCTGGCGACGCGGAGCCGGAGCACCGCGTGACGACGGAAGGTGACGGCGATGAGTGAGGTGGTGCTGGTCCACGGCGCGTGGCACGGCGCGTGGTGCTGGGCGCAGGTGGTCGACGAGCTCGACGCGCTCGGCGTGTCGCACGACGCGGTGGAGCTTCCGCTCACCGGTCTGGTCGACGACGCGGCGACGGTGCGCGACGCGATCGAGTCGGCAGTCGAGCGTGCGGGGCCCGGCGTCGTGGTCGTCGGTCACTCGTACGGGGGGATCGTGATCTCGCAGGCTGCGGCCGGTGTCGACGGCGTGGGCCGCCTCGTCTACCTCGCCGCGTTCATGACCGACGAGGGCGAGGACGAGCTGTCGATCATGACCGCACACGAGAGCCCGGTGCTCGGCGCCGTCGTCGTCACCGACGGCGGCGCCGCCATCGACGCGGCACAGGCACCTGCGCTCTTCTACGGCGACAGCGATGCGGCGACCGTCGCGAAGGCCGTCTCCTTGCTGCGCCCGATGCGCGGTGGCGGTCGGCTCGAGGGAGCGCCCGCGTGGCAATCGATCCCTTCCACCTACGTGGTGTGCACCGAGGACCGTGCGTTGCCACCCGCCGCTCAACGGGAGATGGCCACACGCGCGGATGCCGTCGTCGAATGGCCGACCGACCATTCGCCGTTCCTCACCCGCCCTGGGGAGCTCGCGGCGTTGATCGCCGCCAGCGCGCCGTGACGATGCCTCCGCGACCTGTCGCAGGCCGTCCAGGCGTGCTTCCCCCGGATGCGCGGCAGGGCAATCCGTGCAGTCGCGCGTCAACCCTCGAGCCAACCCACTTCGCGCAGGAACGGTTGCGTGTGGACGACCTGCCCGGTGAGCGTGGCCGGGTCACCGGTGCACAAGCGGAACGCCGTCTCGGTGATGAGAGCGATGTCCTCCGTGTCGGTCTTCGCCAGGTCGAGCGTGCCGGCGCCCGGGGTCGCCACCGGGTTCGACGGCGCCGCCGCATTGACGGCGATGCCGTCGTCGTGGAGCTCGGCCGCGAGGCTCTGGGTCATCCGGCTCATGGCCGCCTTCACGGTGCCGTACACGCCGAAGCCCGCCGTGCGGTCGAACTCCGAGAACGGTGGGCCGTCGATGCGGTCGCCGGCGACCGACGTCATCATGAGCACCCAACCCTGCTGGCGCGCTCGCATCTCCGGGATCGCCAATTGGGTCAGGTGCAACGGGGCGAGGACGTGCATCTCGAGCATCAGCCGTACGCGCTTGTCCGGGAACTCGTCGAGTGGACGGAGGAACGTCACCGCCGCGTTGTTGACGAGGATGTCGGGCGCACCGACCTGCTCGATCACCTCGCTCATGAGGCGGTCGCGCTCCTCGCTCTGCGATGCGTCGGCCTGGATCGCGACGGCCTTGCCACCTGCCGTGACGATGCCGTCCAGGGTCTCGCGCAGTGACCCGGCGTACTTGTCGCTGGGCTCCATCGTCCGCGCGGTGAGGGCGACGGTGGCTCCCTCCGCCGCGAGTCGATCCGCGATCGCCTTGCCGAGCCCCCGACTCGCGCCCGTGACGAGCGCGACCTTTCCCTCACAGCCATCGGCCATGAATCGCGATACTACGCACGTGCCCACAGTGCCGCTCCGCCTCGACGTCCTCCGCGCCCGACTCGCTCCCCTCGGCGCCGACGACGTCGCGCCGCTCGCCGGCGGCGCGTCGAGCCTCACCTACTCGGCGCGGATCGGCACTCAGCGCGTGGTCGTCAAAGTTGCACCTCCCGGCCTGCCGCCGGTGCTCAATCGCGACGTCTTGCGACAAGCTCGGCTCCTTCGCTTGCTGCACGGTACGACGGTGCCGGTTCCGGAGGTGGTGTGGGAAGACGCCGGTGATCCGCCTGAGATCCCGCCGTTGTTCGTCATGAGGTTCACGGAAGGTTCGTCGCTGGAACCTCTGTTCGACGTGGACGGCGAGGACCCCGAGCCTGTCGTGGGCGAGCGGATGCGCGACGCGGCGCGGACGCTCGCCGCGCTCCACGACCTCGAGCCGGCGACGATCGGTCTCGCCGACGAGCCGATCGTGGGTCCCGCCGCGGAGATCGACCGATGGTGCCGGCTCCTGCAGACGGTCGACCCGGAACTGGCCCCGGGATGGGACGACGTGGCCGAGATCCTCCGCGCCCGCGAGCCCACACCGACCCGACCCGCGATCGTGCACGGCGACTTCCGGCTCGGGAACCTCCTCGCGCGGGGTGCGACCGTCACCGCGGTGATCGACTGGGAGATCTGGACCGTGGGTGACCCGCGCGTCGACGTCGGATGGTTCCTCACGAACGCGGATCCCGAGACGTACCGGCGCCAGACCCGCTACGTGGGTCACCTCCCGTCGGCCCGCGACCTCTCGGAGATCTACGCCGACGCCCTCGGCCGCGACGTGAACGACGTCGAGTGGTTCCGGGCGTTGGCGAGCTTCAAGTCCACCGCCACGTGGTCACTGATCGTCAAGCACAACCGCCGCCGTGCCGAGCCCGACCCCGAGGTCGAGCAGATGGCGACGGTCCTGCCGCACCTCCTGGAACGGGCACGCGTCCTGCTCACCTGACGACGGTGCCCGTCAGCGCCGCGGGATCCCACGCAACCGGTCGGCGACCTTCGCCTCCGCTTCGGACCGGAGCCGGAGCAGGTGTTCGGAGGGAAAGCGGTCGGGTGCCGGCTTGTAGCGCTTCAACAGCTGACGAGCGAGCGTGACCTTGTGCACCTCGGTGGGACCGTCGGCGAGCCCGAGCACGAAGGACTCGACGAGGTATTCCACGAAGGGCATCTCATGGGTGACGCCGAGCGAGCCGTGCAGTTGCAGCGCGCGCGCGGACACGTCGTGCAGCACCTTCTGCATCATGGCCTTGACTGCGGAGATGTCGGCCCGTACCGCCTGATAGTCGTCGTACTGGTCGATCTTCCAAGCGGTCTGCAGTGTGAGCAGACGGAAGGACTCGATCTCCATCCACGAGTCGGCGACCATCTCCTGGACGAGCTGCTTGTTGCCGAGCACCTCTCCTTGCGTGTACCGCGACACCGCGCGCTCGCAGAGCATGTCGAAGATGCGCCGCACCAGGCCGACGGTGCGCATGGCGTGGTGGATGCGACCGCCCCCGAGCCGCGTCTGCGCCACCACGAACGCGCCGCCGCGAGGGCCGAGCATGTGGTCCGCCGGCACGCGGACGTCTTCGTAGCGGACGTAGCCCTCGCGTCCGCCACCGACGGGCTCGTAGCCGAGCCCGACGTTGCGCAGGATGTTGATCCCGGGCGTCTCACGGGGGACGACGAACATGGAGTGGCGGTCGTACGGGGTCGCGTCCGGGTCGGTCACGGCCATCACGATGAGGAACGCGGCCATGTCGGCGAACGACGAGAACCACTTCTCGCCGTTGATGACCCACTCGTCGCCGTCCTGGACCGCCGTCGTCGTGAAGACCTTGGGATCGGCGCCGCCCTGGGGCTCCGTCATCGAGAAGCACGACACGATCCGGTTGTCGAGGAGCGGCTCGAGGTATCGCTCCTTGAGCTCGGGCGTCCCGTAGCGGGCGAGGATCTCGCTGTTGCCGGAGTCGGGGGCCTGCGACCCGAAGACGATGGGTGCGCACTCCGACCGCCCGAGGATCTCGTTCAGCAGGGCGAGCTTCACCTGCCCGTATCCGGGACCACCGAGCTGCGGCCCGAGATGGGTGGCCCAGAGACCACGATCCTTGACCACCCGCTGCAGCGGCGGGATGAGCGCCTGGCGCACGGGGTCGTTCAGGTCGTGCGACTCCTCGATGACGAGGTCGAGTGGCTCGCACTCCTCGCGTACGAAGGTCTCGACCCAGGCGAGTTGCTCCGCGTATTCGGGATCGGTCGAGAAGTCCCAGGCCATCGGTGCCCCTCTGCACGCCCTCGGGTTCGTCGAGCACACGACTGTGCTATGGATTCTGGAACCAGGCCAACCGGGAGAAGTAGCAGCAGATGAGCGCTGGGCGCATGTGTGAAGGTCGCGTCTGCATCGTGACGGGCGCCGGGCGGGGCCTGGGACGCGAGTACGCGCGGTCGCTCGCTCGGCACGGCGCCAAGGTCGTCGTGAACGACCTCGGCGGCAGCCGCGACGGCACCGGTACCGACACCGGACCGGCCCAGGAGGTCGTCGACGAGATCACCGCGACGGGCGGCGAGGCGGCCGCCAACACCGACGACATCAGCTCGTGGGACGGCGCCGCCAGCCTCGTGCAGCAGGCGATCGACACGTTCGGCGGCTTGGACGTCCTCGTCAACAACGCCGGGATCCTGCGCGACCGCATGCTCTTCTCGATGACCGAAGAAGAGTGGGACGGCGTCATCCGGGTCCACCTCAAAGGCACGTTCGCGCCGAGCCACCACGCCGCGGCCTACTGGCGGGAACGATCGAAGTCCGGCGAGCCGGTCGACGCACGGCTGGTGAACACCACCTCGGTGTCCGGCCTGTACGCCAACGTCGGCCAGACCAACTACGGCGCCGCCAAGGCCGGTATCGCGACGTTCACGCAGATCGCCGCACAGGAGCTGTCGCGCTACGGCGTCACCGTCAACGCGATCGCTCCCGGCGCGCTCGACGCGCCTGACCGGCGACCTCGAGATCACCGACGAGATCCGTCGGAACTTCGCGCCCACCTGGGTCGCGCCGGTGATCACCTGGCTGGCGTCGCCCGACTCCGCCGACGTGACCGGGCAGGTCATCGAAGCGTCCGGCCTCGTGCTGGCCATCGCCGAAGGCTGGCACCGCGGTCCGTCCACCGATCCGGTGGAGACGCCGGAGGAGGTCGGCCCGCTCGTGCGCGAGCTCCTGACCGACGCCCGCCCACGCACCTGGTTCCACGAGGTGAGCTGATGGCCGACGCCTGGATCGTCGACGTGGTGCGCACGCCCCGCGGGAAGGGTCGCGCCGATGGCGCACTGCACGACGTCCATCCGCAGGAGCTGCTCGCCCAGTGCCTCCAGGCGCTGGTGGCGCGCGTCGGCTTCGATCCGGCGGAGGTCGACGACGTGGTCGCCGGCAACGGCATCCTCACCGGCGACCACGACGCGGTCGGCCGCCTGGCGACGCTGTTGGCCGGCTGGCCGGAGACGGTCCCGGGGATGACCCTCAACCGGTTCTGCGGATCCGCGCAACAGGCGATCACGATCGCGGCGATGGGCGTGGCCAGCGGCCAGCAGGAGCTCGTGGTCGCCGGCGGCGTGGAATCGATGTCCCGGTGGGATCTCACCGCCGGCTCGGTGACCATCGACGGGGGGAACCCGGACTTCCGCGCCCGCTTCCCCACCGTGCCCCAGGGCATCTCGGCCGACCTGATCGCCACCCTCGAAGGGTTCGGGCGTGACGACGTCGATGCGTACGCGGTCGAGAGTCAGCGTCGCGCCGACGTGGCCATCTCCGAGGGCCGGTTCGACCGCGGGATCATCCCGGTGACCGGCCACGACGGCGACGTCCTGCTCGCGCGCGACGAGCACCCCCGTGCCGGGACGACCCTCGACGGCCTGGCCAAGCTGCGACCGGCGTTCGCCGAGATGGGCGCCACGTACGACGAGATGGCCATCGGCCGCTACCCCGACATCGACCACATCGACCACGTCCACCACGCGGGCAATTCGTCCGGCGTGGTGGACGGCGCCGCCGCGGCCGTGGTGGCCTCCGATGCCTGGGTCGAAGCCAACGGGGTCGCGCCCCGGGCTCGCATCCGCGCCACCGCCGCGATCGGATCCGAACCGGTGATCATGTTGACCGCACCGGGTCCAGCCGCGGAGCGCTGCCTGGAGAAGGCGGCGATGAAGATCGGCGACATCGACCTCTGGGAGATCAACGAGGCGTTCGCCGCGGTCCCGCTGAAGACCGTGCGCGACCTCGGGCTCGACGCCGAGCGGGTCAACGTCAACGGCGGCGCGATCGCGCTCGGCCACCCGATCGGCGCGACCGGAGCAATGCTGATCGGCACGCTCCTCGACGAGCTCGAGCGGCGCGATCTCGCCACCGGCCTGATCACGATGTGCACGGGTGGTGGGATGGGCACTGCGACCGTCATCGAGCGGGTGTGAGCGCGTGACCGCCCTCGTCGTCGAGCCCGCCGGCGACGGCGTGGTGCTGCTCCGGCTCAACCGTCCCGAACGGTTGAACGCCATCAACGAGGAGCTGCTCGGTGAGCTCAAGGCGGCGTGCGTCGCCATCGGCGACGACCGCGCCATCCGCACCGTCGTGCTGACCGGAGCCGGGCGCGGCTTCTGCTCCGGAATCGATCTCCGCGACTTCGGGCCCAGCATGCTCGACGCCGACGACCCGGCGATCGACCGGCTCCGCTTCCAGGAGGCGATGGCATCCCTTCCGTTGGCGATCCGGGCGTTGCCCCAACCCGTCGTCGCGGCCGTGAACGGGCCGGCGGTCGGCGGCGGCCTCGCGCTGTGCCTCGCGGCCGACATCCGCATCGCCGGCTCGGCGGCGTCGTTCGGCAACGCCGCCATCGCCCTCGGGCTCTCCGGGGCCGAGATGGGCATGAGCTACTTCCTGCCCCGCATCGTCGGGTCCAGCGTGGCGGCCGATTGGATGTTGACCGGCCGCACCGTCGACGCCGCCGAGGCCTACCGCTGGGGGCTGGTCAGCGAGCTGGTCCACGACGACCGGCTGCTCGAACGGGGGCTCGAGCTCGCGGCGCAGATCGCCGACCACTCACCGCTCGGCGTCCAGATGACCAAGCGCGCGCTCCAGGTCAACACGGACGCGCCCGATCTGTTCGCCGCCATCGAGGTCGAGAACCGCAACCAGGTCATCGCGCACGCCACCGAGGAGGCCGCCGCGGCGCGCGGGCGATGGACGAAGCGATGACGGGGCCACTCGCCGGCACCCGCATCGTGATGATGGGGGGTCTGGGCCCCGCGCCGTTCTGCGGGATGTTGCTCGGAGGCCTCGGTGCCGACGTGGTGCGCGTGGATCGAGTGACCGAGGTCGATCAGCCGCCGCCGATCGACACGCTCATGCGTCGGAGCCAACGGTCGATCGCCGTCGACATGAAGCACCCGCGTGGGAGGGAGATCGTCTACGCGCTGGCCGCGGGTGCTGACGCGTTCGTCGACGTGTACCGGCCCGGTGCGGCCGAACGCCTCGGGATCGGGCCCGCCGACCTGCTCGACCGCACTCCGGGTCTCGTGTACGCGCGGATGACCGGCTGGGGCCAGGACGGTCCGTACGCCCAGATGGCCGGGCACGACATCAACTACCTGGCGCTCGCGGGCGCCCTGCACGCGGTCGGCACCGAGGAGACGCCGATCCCGCCGCTCAACTTGGTCGGCGACTACGGCGGCGGCGGCATGCTGCTCGCGGTCGGGCTCCTGAGCGGCATCATCGACGCACGTCGCTCGGGCGTCGGGCAGGTCGTCGACGTCGCGATGTTCGACGGTGCCGCCGCGCTGATGACGGTCTTCTACGGCCTGTTCGCGGAAGGTCGCTGGGAGGACCGCCGGCACGCCAACGTGCTCGACGGCGCCGCGCACTACTACCGCACGTACCCGACGGCCGACGGGAAGCACTTCGCGGTCGGGGCGATGGAGCCACAGTTCTACGCGGAGCTGTGCGAGCGTCTCGGCGTCACCGTTCCCCAAGAGGACACCCCCGAGGCCTGGACCGCACACGGCGACACGATGGCGGCGCGGTTCCGGGAGAAGACCCGAGCCGAGTGGGAAGCCGAGCTCGTCACCGCCCAATCCTGCGCGTCCCCGGTCCTCGGACTCGCCGAGGCGCCGAACCATCCTCACAGCCGCGCACGGGGCACGTTCGTCACCGTCGACGGCGTCGTGCAACCGGCACCCGCACCGCGGTTCTCCCGCACCGCGGCATCGGCGCCGTCGCCGCCCGCGCTCCCCGGCGACCACACCCTCGCGCTCCTCGACGAGCTCGATCTCGAGCGCGCCGAACTGGTGCAGGCGGGTGTCGTCCGTCAGAGCCGCGCCCGCTGATCGGCGTGCTCGTGCTCACCAGGTGTCGAGGTTCGGCCGCTTCTTCCCGTCGCGCGAGCGAGCATCGCGTCCGATCAGCAGGGTCCGGATCCAGGTGCGCGACTCGGCGGGGTCGATGACGTCGTCGATCTCGAAGTGCATGGCGACGTTCATCGCCGCGCCGGCCTCGTACTGACGCTCCACCATCGAGCGGAACGCGCGCTCCCGTTCCTCCGGGTCCGAGATCGCGGCGAGCTCCCGCGCATGGCTGAGCCGGACGGCTCCTTCGAGGTTCATGCCGCCGAACTCGCCCGTGGGCCACGAGACGCAGAACTCGGGCGCCTTGAACGAGCCGCCGGCCATCGCCTGTGCGCCGAGCCCGTATCCCTTGCGGAGCACGATCGTCCCGAACGGAACGGTCAGGTTGGCGCCGGTGACGAACAGGCGGGTGACGTGACGGACCGCGGCACGAGCCTCGTGCTCGGGCCCGACCATGAATCCGGGCGTGTCGCACAGGAAGAGCACGGGCAGGTCGAAGGCGTCGCACAGCTGCAGGAAGCGTGCTCCCTTGTCGGCCCCGTCGACATCGATCGCGCCGCCGAGATGAGCGGGGTCGTTGGCGACGACACCCAGTGGCCGGCCCTCGACCCTCGCCAAGGACGTCACGATCCCCGGTGCCCAACCCCGGCGGAGCTCGAGCACGGACGCGCGGTCGGACATCGCGTCGATCACGGCACGGACGTCGTACACACGCGAGCGGTTCTCGGGCACGAGATGGCGCAGCCGGTCCTGGTCGCCGCAGGACCAGTCCACCGCGACCCCGGTGAAGTACGAGAGGTACTGCTTCGCCGCCTTCACCGCATCGGCGTCGTCGTCGACGGCGATGTCGATGACACCGTTGGCCACCTGCACGTCGAACGGCCCGATCTCGGTCGGCTCGTAGGTGCCGAGGCCACCACCTTCGATCATCGCCGGGCCGCCCATCGCGATGTTCGTACCGGCGACGCCGATGACGACGTCGCAACAACCGAGAATCGCGGCATTTCCGGCGAAGCAGTATCCCGACGCGATGCCGATCAGCGGGACCAACCCGCTGAGCCGTGCGAACAAGTGGAACGCGAGCGTGTCGAGACCCGAGACCGCGAGCCCATCGGTGTCGCCCGGACGTCCTCCACCTCCTTCGGTGAAGAAGACCACGGGGAGCCGCCGACGTTCGGCCAGCTCGAACAGGCGGTCCTTCTTCTCGTGGCCCAGGAGGCCCTGCGTACCGGCGAGCACGGTGTAGTCGTACGACATCGCCACCACGGAACGACCGTCCACCGTGCCGACGCCGCCGACGAGCCCGTCCGCCGGTGTCCGCTCGATGAGCTCCTCGAGCGAGCGGCGCCCGCGTTGCGCGGCGACGACGAGCGGCCCGTACTCCAGGAACGATCCTTCGTCGACCAGGTCGGCGATGTTCTCCCGTGCGGTCCGGCGACCCGCGCCGTGACGCCGAGCGACCGCGTCGGTGCGATGATCGTCACGAGTGCGCTCGTGGCGGTCGGACACTGCGGCGAGATCGGCTCGCGCCCCCACCGCGTCCGCCGCGGCCGCATCGTCGTCTGCGCCGACCGTCGCCATCGCGCCCGCGGCGGGGGCGAGCGTCAGCAACGGCTCCCCTTGCCCCACTGCCGTTCCGATCGCCACCACCACTTCCTCCACGACACCGTTGCGCTCGGCGGTGACGACGTGTTCCATCTTCATCGACTCGAGGACTGCGACCTGCTGTCCTGGTCGCACGACATCGCCGGGGCGTACGTCGATCGAGACGACCGTCCCCTGTATCGGGGCCGAGACGATGTGCGCCACCGGCATGTTCTAGCGCAGCGTTCCCGCGAGCACGCCGAGCGCTCCACGCGATCCGGTGCGGGCGTCGGGCACTGCGCTCAAGGTTGCGGGAGCAGTCGTCGCTCCTGGAAGAGCTCGAGCCATTGCCGCAGCATGTCCTCGGTGTCGATGCAGTCGGTGAAGCCGGCCTGACGGATCTTCACGGTGCTGAGCACCGCCGGCAGCGGGCGCGGCGATCCGAGTGATCCGAACATGATGTCGGCATAGGCCCACGAACCCCCGACGAACGCGTGCAGGTCACGGGGTGACCGGAGACCGTGGCGATCCACCACCTCGGCCCACTCGCCCGCGCGCGAAGGCATGGCATCGGCGAGGCGCATCGGGTCCGGTTCGCCGACGTCCATGCCCAGCGCCGCGGCGACGGTCGGCCACACGTCGTGCCAGGCGAACACGTCGCCATTCGTGACGTTGAACGTCTCGCCGCGAGCCGACGGTGACGTGGCGACCCACGCCAGCGCACGGGCGAGCAACCTGGCGTCGACCGCTTCCTGCACGTGGGGCGGGCCCCCGGGGAACGACAGTGGCAACCCGCGCTCGCGCAGGAGCGCGCCGTAGACGCCGAGGACGGGCACGAGGTTCATCGGGCTCCCGAACGACTGCCCGTACACCACCTGCGGACGCAGGATCGTCCACGAAAACCGCGCGTCCGCCGCGAGCTCCCGGAGCCGGTCTTCCTGGAGGAAGTAGAAGTTGGCGTGGTCGTCGCGCGGTGCTCGCTCCTTCGCCGGCACGGGAGACCGGCCCACGTGGAGCCCGTACGCCTTGGCCCCCTGGAGCAGTGAGACGTGCTCGAGCGACTCCCCGGTCGCGTCGAGCAGCGAGTCCAACGCATTGGCGAACATGGCGAGGTTGCGGTCCATGAGCTCGCGGTCACGCCAACCGCGCGCGAGGTCGGCCGACTCCTGCAGCGCCGCGAACACCACGTGGCTGGCGCCCACCAACCGGGGAGATCGCGCCGCCACCGTGCAGGCGGCACGGTCGAGCAGATCGAGGGGCACGTGTTGCGCACCCGTGACGTCGGCCGGGCGCCGCGACACGCCGACGACCTCCCATCCCGGGAGCGCGACGAAGTGCTCCGCGGCCGCCCGGCCGATCACACCGGTCACCCCGTAGATGACGACCTTCATCGACGAACCACGGTCACGACCGCGCGAGGTGCCGCGGGTTGGCGACGGTCAGCCGGTCGCGCACCGCGAGCGCGAGCGTCGTCCAGTCGTCTCCCTCGTGGTCGACCGGCTCCTGGGCGAGCTCGCGGGCGACGATCGCGAGCGCGTTGCCGGCGACACGCGCCTGGTACGCGAGCCGGCGGTCGCCGCTCGCCATCACCTCCTCGGTCAGGAACTCGCGGACAGCTTCGATCAGCTCGCGCGCGGTCGGCCGTCCGTAGCGAGTCGGGTCGTCCGGTCGCACCGTCGGGAGCGGTGCCGCCATCGCGGCGCGGCACGCCTCGGGGGCGAGGAGCTCGATCAGGTCCCACTCCTGCTCGGCGACCCGCCGCCCGACGGTCGCCAGCTCCACCGAGCGCACGCGTCCCGTCAGGTGGAAGTCGGCCTGGAGCATGCATCCGATGCCCCAGGTGAGCGTCTTCGCGACCAGCCACCAGTGCAGCGCGGCGCGATCCACCGCGCGGCCGCCCGCCGCCTCGTAGGCGGCGACGAGCTCGTCGACGGACCCGAGTCCGCCCACCTCGAGCGGCTCGCCGAAACGCCATGCCTTCAGGCAGAGCCAGGCGAGATCCTCGAGCGGATCGCCACGATGGACGAGCTCCCAGTCGATCACCGCCTCGAGGCCGCTCGGACCGACGATCACGTTGCCCATCCGGAGGTCGCCGTGGATCAGCGCGTCGGCGGAGTGCGGCGGGCGGTGCGCGACCAGCCACGCGTGGGTCTGCTCGAAGGTGGTGCTGCGATCGTCGATCCGGAGGTACTTCGCCCAGATCGGCTCCACCGGATCGGGAGCTTCGACGCCGGGCACCTCGTCCGGGTCGATCGCATGGAGGCCGGCGAGGAAGCGGGCGAGGTCGCCCACGAGCACCGGCCGGGCGGCGGCGAACTCGTCGTCGCGCAGGATCCGGCGCGCGATCGTCTCCCCGGAGACCCGTCGCATCACGAGCCCGGTCGTGCCGAGGAGCGTGCCGTCGTCGTCGGCGAGCACGTCCGGAACCCGCAGCCCGGCCCGTCGGCACGCGCGCATCGCGTCCGCTTCACGGCGCATGACGCCGGCGGCGCTGGGTCGACCGGGCGGATCCCGGCGCAGGATGAGCTCCTCGCCGTCGGCCGTGAACGCCCACGTCTCGCGCGAGGCCCCGCCGGTGAGGCGCTGCAGCCCACCGATCTCGACGCGGGCGCCGAACGCGGGCTCGAGCGCGGCGGCGAGCCCCTCAGATGCCGGCGCTGATTCCGAGGGGGAGGTCATCGACGATCTGGTCGAGGTACTCGGACAGACCCGCGCCCTGGAGGTCGCCACACGACCATCGGGTCATGCCTTCGGTGAGGCGGGTCACGTTGCCGTCGCGACGGTTGCGCAACGGGATGCTGGACCAGACGTCGCCGTCGAGCTCGTAGGTGTGGTCGTCGGTCTCGACCACGACGTGGTTGCGGACGACGAACCACTCGTCGTCGTACTGGGAGGTCAGCGTCATCTCCCGCACGGGCACGACCCTCGTGTCGCCGTAGCGTTCGACGTCGGACACGAACCCGCTCACGGTGCGGTGCTCGGAGTCGGGCACACCGCGCAGCGTGCAGCCGATGCCGACCGGGCCGAAGCTGGCGGTGATCCAGCGGTACCACGGGATGCTCTGCCAGATCCGCGGCCCCCACGAGTGGTCGCGCAGACCGAAGCCGGCGGCGACATCGAAGCACTGCTCCCCGACTTCCACCATGCCGGCGATCGCCATCTGCTGCTCGGTGTGGCCGCGCGCGAAGGCATGGGACGAACCCGCCGGCGGCTCCTCACCCTCGTCCCACTCGGGTTCCCCGCCCGACGGCTGCGCGACCGCGGTGACCCTGAGATCGAGGGTGCACGGTGCGTGGGGGTTGTTCTTGAACGCGCGGCCGGGATCGGCCATCTCGCGCGGGTTGGCGAGCAGGCAGACCATGCCGTCGTAGGTGACGTGGTGCTCCTCGTACGGCGCCACCACCTCGAAGCGGAGCCCGCCGGCGTCGTGCGCGTGGTGACCGTCGATGTGCGGCCGCTTGAACATGAAGCCGACCCGCCCGTCCGGCAGGTACAGGCACACCGTCATCTCCGCGTAGCCCTCGTTGGGCCGGTTCCCCATGCGCACCCAGCCCCCCAGCCCGGGAGCCGGGTCGTAGAAGCTGTAGTAGCGGCTCTCGTTGTAGTTGGGGTCGTCGTCCGGGGCGTGGAAGTAGTCGTCCTCGGGCTCGCGCCGCATGCGCATGGACCACCACCTCGGTGCGTGGGGCGTCGGATCGAGGGCAAGGGTACAGCGGAGCCACCCGTCGTGATCCTCCGACGTGGTATCGCGTCGGAGACCAGAGTGATGGACGGTGGGTGATGGACGGATTCGAGGCCAGTCGAGGGGTTGCGACGATCCGTGAGCGGCTCGGTCACCCGGTGATCGACTCCGATGGTCATCTCGTCGAGTTCCGACCCGTCGCGATGGAGTACATCGCCCGAGCGGGTGGCGCTCGGATGGCCGAACGCTTCGCCGAGGAGCAGCGTTCCACGTTCCTCTCGCGCGATTGGTACGGCCTGAGCCAGGCCGAACGGATGGCCCGGTGGACGCACCGTCCGCCGTTCTGGGGCGAGCCGTTGCGCAATCACGGGCTCGACCTGGCGACGGCCACGTTCCCGGATCTCATGTACCGCCGACTCGACCAGCTCGGGATCGACTTCACCGTGCTCTATCCCACGATCGGCATCAACCCGCAGGGGTACGCCGACGAGGCGACGCGGCGCGCCTGCTGTCGCGGCCTCAACGACTACTACGCCGACCACTGGATGGGTCACCCCGACCGGATGACCCCGGTGGCGATCATCCCGATGTTCACGCCCGCGGAGGCAATCGACGAGCTCGACTACGCGGTCACCGGACGCGGCTTCAAGGCGGTGATGCTGCCCAGCTACGTGAAGCGGCCGCTCGAAGCCTTCGTCGAGCGCGCGCCGGAGGCGGCCCGTTTCGCGTGGCGGGCCGACACGTTCGGCATCGACAGCGAGCACGACTACGACCCGGTCTGGGCGAAGTGTCGCGACCTCGGAGTCGTACCGAGCTTCCACACCCCCGGCGAAGGGTCGACGTTCCACGACTCGATCTCCAACCCCGTCTACAACCACGTCGGGCACTTCGCGAGCGCGGCGACCGCGATCTGCAAGTCGCTCTTCCTCGGCGGCGTGAGTCAGCGCTTTCCCGAGCTCCGGTTCCTGTTCCTCGAGGGCGGTGTCGGTTGGGCCCGGTCCCTGCTGGCGGATCTCACGAGCCACTGGGAGAAGCGCAGCCTGGCCGGACTCGCCCGCGACAGCGATCCACGGCTCGCCGACGCCGATCTCTTCCTCTCCCTCTACCAGCAGTACGGCGGCACGCTGGGGCGGCCGATGACCACCCGGGAGCTCGCCACGCGGTGGGCGGTCCATCCCGAGGACCCGAGCGACAGCTTCGCGAGCCTGCAGATCGCGAGCGCGGATGAATTGCGGCGGCTCTTCGTCGAGCGGTTCTACTTCGGGTGTGAAGGCGACGATCCGGTGATGCCGGCCGCGTTCGACGTCCGACGCGACCCTGGACGCACGCGGTTGCAGGCGGTCTTCGGCTCGGACATCGGCCACTGGGACGTCCCGCTGATGGACGAGGTCCTCGAAGAGGTGTACGAGCCGCTCGAGCACGGGCTGCTCGACGAGGCGGATCTGCGGGACTTCGTGTTCGCCAACCCCGTACGCCTCTGGACGTCGGCGAATCCCGAGTTCTTCAGGGGGACGATCGTCGAGCACGCCGCCGCCGCGGTCGCCGATCACACCTAGGCCCGGCCACGACGACCAGGCCGGCGAAAATCGGCGCGCCGTGTCCCAGGCCGGGCGTATCCTCCCCGGTCCGCACTACGCCTCGGAAACCATCATGCGTACGACCTTCGACGACATCCCGGAGCTGAAGACCCTCGGCGCGGCCGAGCCGATCGTCGCGCCCACCAACCTCTTCAGCGGCGCCGACGGCCCGTTCGCGGTCCTGACCGCCGCCTTCCGCGAGGCCCTCATCGACGGCCGCGAGCCGCACAGCGTGTACCTCAAGCTCCAGCAGGGGACCGATCCCGACGTCGTGCTCCCGCCCGACGTCGAGATCGTGCGCTCGGCCGCGGACGACGACGACACGTCGCTGCTCGCCCGCGGACTCGGCTTCACCATCCTCGTGTCCACGAGCGGACCGGTCGCGCTGGTGAGCGCAGTCACGCGGGAGCAGGCCCAGGCCGTCGCCGACGGATTGCGTGAGCGCGCTCGCGCGGCCGGTTCCGTGCAGTCCGACCGCGCCGGCGCGGCCGGTTCGGTGGAGGCCGAGCGCAGCCTCGGGCAGTACCTGTAGCGGCCGGCGGCCCGGCCGCACGGTCCTGCGGGCCTCAGCGCACCTTCGCCAGCTCCCGAGCCGATCGCTGCAACGCCTCGTTGGGATGTTCGGGAAGCTCGCCGAGCGGTTGGGCGATCTCCGCGACGGTCGGACCGAACCGCGCGGCCGCCGGTCGCAGCGCCTCGAGATCGAAGCCGTAGACCTCGGCCGCGTTGCCCCCGACGATCTCCTGGATCTGCTCGGGCGCCAGGTCGTGCATCACCTGCCGCAGGTGCTCGCGCGTGAAGGGCAGCGTGCCCTCCTCGTGCGGGTAGTCGCTGCCCCACATCACCCGGTCGATCCCGACGCGGCCGAGCGCCGCCCGGATGTCGGCCGGTCGCGGCTGGCTCATCCCGACGTGGCAGTTCTGGCGGAAGTACTCCGTCGCGCTCCGGGGTGGGACGGTCTCGCCCTCGAACCGCATCTCCCCCGTGCCGCCGCGGCGCAGCGCGACCATCAGGTCGTCGAGCTGCTCGAGCACCCCGGGGATCCAGGCGCAGCCGGCTTCGGTGAGGATGAACTTCAGGTCGGGGAACCGCTCGAACACGCCGCCGGTGATCAGGTACACGAACGGGCGCTGGGAGTAGAAGACCATCTCCGCGATGTGCACGATCGGCATGGCGGGCGCGCGCTGGTACGCGGGACCGCCGGTCCCCGAGTGCGCGTTCACCGGAACGCCGAGCTCGGCGCACGCCGCCCAGAGCGGGTCGTAGTGCGGGTCGTACAGGGGCTTCAGCCAGTCGCAGGTGATCGGAGGTGACCCGACCAGCACACCGCCGCGCAGGCCGTGCTCCTGGCACCACTGCACGTCGGCAATGGCGTCGTCGAGGTCGTTGAGGAAGATCTGCCCGATCCCGGCGCGGGCTTCGGGCTTGGCCGCGCAATAGTCGGCCAGCCAACGGTTGTGGGCCTGGATGCCCGCGTGGCGATGCTCGTACTCGTCCGGGCTCGGCGGCGCCGCGAACAAGACGAAGTTCGGGAAGAACGGTGGCACCGTGTTGGGGAAGATCACCTCGCCGACGATGCCGTCCTCGTTCTGCTGCTGGTCGCGGAGCTCACCATCCCAGTTGCGCACGCGCAGGTCGGTGTCCTTCAGGTCCTTGAACGGGTTCTTGTACTTCCCCCGCCAGGCGTCGAAGTCGTCGCGGTACCGCGGATCCAGGTACTCGCGATACTGCGCATGGCTCCCGCCGGCATGGCTGTCGGCGGTGATCACGACGTAGTGGTCGTCGGCCTTCATGGTGACCGCCTTCCCTTCGCGCGGACCCGTCACCAACCCTAAGGATCCGGGCGCCGGGAGGGCAAGGGTAACGTGACGTCGCTCGATGAGCTCGATGCGGTGAGCGACCGGGGGTGACCGTCATGATCAGGGTCAAGGCGGCGTTCTTCAGCGTCACCCCGCCCGCACCGCCCGACGACGACGGCAGCTACCTGCGGTGGCACCTGCTCGACCACATGGTCGAGCAGTACCAGTTGCCCGGCATCCAGTACGCGCTGCGCTACATCGCGGACGGCGACTACCTCAGCAACCGCATCGTCGCCGCCGGACACCTGCAGGACGTCGGCAACGTCGTCAACTACCTCGTCGGCGACCCCGTGCAGCAGACACACGACGACTTCATGCAGCTCGGCCCCCGCCTCGCGGAGATGGGCCGGTTCCCCGAGGTCCGACCGTCGCTGCAGCTGCGCATGCCCGCGCTCCTGCACTGGTATGCCGCCCCCCGAGCCCAGATCTCTCCCGAGGTCGTACCGTTCCGGCCCCATCGCGGCGTCGTCGTGATCGTCGAGGAGCCCGCGGGTGACGACGTCGCATCATGGTTGCAGTGGCTGCACGCGGACCACTACCCCGCCGTGCTCGCGGCGAACGGTGTCGCGGGTGCGTGGATGTACGGCACGACGAACACCTGGAAGCTGCACCCGGCGACACAGGGCGATCCGCAGTACATCACGGTGATCTACCTCGACGACGAGCCGCTCTCGGCGACGAAGGCGCTCGCGCCACTCGTCGAGGAGCGCTGGCGCTCCGGGGCGGTGCGGCCGTTGTTCGCCGGTCCGCTCCGGACCATGATCGAGTGGGAGGCGTGGCGGGCATGAGCGGCGGGCGACTCGACGGCAAGGTCGCCATCATCACCGGGGCGAGCACCGGGCTCGGCCCCGTGATGGCGTCGATGTTCGTGCGGGAAGGGGCCCGGGTGCTGCTTGCCGCCCGTCGCGAGGAGCTCGTGCAGGAGGCGGCGGCGAACGCCGGTGCGGGTGCCGTCGCGATGCGGGCCGACGTGACGAACGAGGACGACGTCGAAGCCATGGTCTCCCGCGCGGTCGGCGAGTTCGGGCAGGTGGACATCATGTGCAACAACGCCGCCGCGCCCGGTACGGATCTGTGGATCTGGGAGCAGACGCTCGAGAACTGGAACGCCACCATCGCCATCGATGTCACTGCCGCGATGCTCTGCACCCGTGCGGTCCTGAACCACTCGATGCTGGAGCGGCGCTCCGGTGTGATCCTCAACTTCTCGTCCACTGCCGGGTACAACGGCGTCGTTCGGAAGTCGCACTACGTCACCGCGAAGGCCTCGTTGCGTGCGTTCACCAAGGCGGTCGCGCTCGAGGTCGGCGAATACGGCATCCGGTGCAACTGCGTCGTGCCGGGCGGCATCGACACCGAGCTGTGGCGCAACTGGGTGCAGCGCACGGCCGACGAGCGGGGCGTCGACTTCGAGAGCCATCGTGCGCGGATGCTCCAGAGTGTGGCGCTGCGCGACATCTCCTCACCCGAGGACGTCGCCAACTTGGCGTTGTTCCTGGCCAGCGACGAGAGCCGGACGATCACCGGGCAGTCGATTCCCGTCGACGCCGGTGCCTACATGCAGGGCTGAGGTCACCGCGCCATCGGGATCTGGTACGGCCTCGGTGGGACGCGTCAGGATGACGGTCCGAGCGACCCGAATGGAGAGCCATGCCTGACAGCGAGATCGAGGTCAACGGCGGCATCGTCGTCTACGAGTTCGTCGGTCCGGAGGACGGCGAGGTCGTCGTCATCACGCCCGGGGGGCGCTTCAGCAAGGACTATGGCGGCGTGCACGAGTTGGCCGACGCGCTGGCCGACGGCGGCAAGCGGGTGCTGCTCTGGGACCGGCCGAACTGCGGCCGGTCCGAGGTGCAGGTCTACGGTCGCTCGGAGTCGCACATGCGGGCCGAGACGCTGGGTCTGATGCTGCAGCAGCTCGGGGTGGAGCAGGTCGTGGCGACCGGCGGATCGGGCGGGGCCCGGGACATGATCATCTTCACGATCATGTGGCCCGACCTCGTGCGCAAGCTCGCGGTGTGGTCGATCGTCGGCGGGACCTACAGCACGATGTTGCTCGCCACCGCGTACGTCCTGAACGAGCTCGGCGCCGTCCGGAAGAAGGGCATCGAGGGCGTGATCGAGATGGAATCCGGGTCGTTCAGCTGGTCCGCGCTCGTCGCCGCGAATCCCCGCAACAGGGAACGCCTGCTCGCGATCGGCAGCGAGGAGTTCGAGCGGGTGATGAACCGGTGGCTCGACGCCTTCATCCCGAAGCCCAACGAAGCCATCCCCGGCGTGCCGGACTGGGAGTTCGCCACGATCAAGTGCCCGACGTTGATCGTCCGCGGTGGCGAGAAGGACTACGACCACCCGAAGCGCACATCGTTCGAGGTGCACGCGTTGATCGAGGGATCGCGTTTGATCGAGCCGCCGTGGCCCGAGGACGCGTGGGAACGGGCCGTGGAGGCGACCGAAGCCGGGACGGGGAGCCTCTTCGATCCCTGGGTGAAAGCCGCCCCCGCCCTGCTCGCCTTCATCGACGAGCCCTGACGTCACCCGCGGCACCGCTCACCCGAGTGGCCGGGACAGCAGCGCCTGGACCGTCTCGATCGAGTCCGCGGCCTCCGCGGACTTGTCGTCGCGGTACCGGCGGAGCCGCGCGAAGCGCAACGCGACACCGCCGGAGTAGCGGTTCGACACCTGGACACCGTCGAGTGCGACTTCGACGACGAGCTCGGGACGCACGTACACCGTGATCCCGTCGCGGCCGATCTCACGCGCCAGGAGCTGCTCCGTCTGCCACTGCAGCGTGGCGTCGGTGAGCCCCTTGAAGGTCTTGCCGACCATCACGAACGTCCCGTCGGGACCACGCGCGCCGAGGTGCAGGTTCGAGAGCCAACCCTGCCGCCGGCCGTGGCCCCATTCCGCCGCGAGCACGACGAGATCGAGCGTCCGCACCGGCTTCACCTTGCGCCACGCGCCACCGCGACGACCGGCGTCGTAGGTCGAGTCGAGGGCCTTGAGCACCACGCCCTCGTGTCCGGCCGCGATCGCGGCGTCGAGCACGGCCGCGGCCTCGTCGGCCGACGCGGTCACGGCACCGGGGATGCTCCGCTCGCCCGCGAGCGCACGGACGACCTCCAGTCGGTCCCCGAGGGGTCGCTCGATGAGGTCGTCGCCGTCGACGTGCAGCACGTCGAAGAAGAACGCGTCGAGCGACCCCGCGGCACCTGCGCGCGTGTCCGAGTCGCGCCCGAACGAGCTCATCGTGTCCTGGAAGGCGTGCGGACGCGCCTCGTCGTCGACGCCGATCGCCTCGCCGTCGAGCACCACTGCGTGCACCGGCAAGCGGCGCGCCCAGTCGGCGACGCCGGGCAATCGGCCACTGATCTCGTTGAGGTTGCGGGTGTAGATCCTCACCTCGTCGTCGACCCGGTGCACCTGGATGCGGGCACCATCGAGCTTCCATTCCACCGACGCCGGGCCGACGTCGTCGAGCGCGGTGGCGACGTCCGGTGCGCCTGCCGCGAGCATCGGGAGGATGCCGCGACCCACCTCGAGGCCGACTTCGCGTAGTCCCGGGGCGCCTTCGGTGAGTGCGACCACGGCCGTGTGGCCGAGGTCGCCCGACAACATCGCCGCCCGGCGGACGAGCGTCGCCGGGCACCGCCGCCGCGCGCGCGACGGCGTCACCCATGAGGCCGGCGAGCGCACCCTGGCGCAGCTCGCCCACGAGCAGGCGCCGGAGGAAGTCGGTCTCTGCGGTGGTGGCACGACCGAACACGTCGCCCAAGATGTGCTGGCGACTCGCCGCCGAACCGCTGCCCGTCGTCGTCTGGATCTGGTCGAGCGCGCGGTCGACGTCGGCGATCGTCAGCGTCGGCACCGCCGCCGGGGTGACCTCGAGCCGGGAGACCGTCGCCCAGCCCACACCGGTACGGCCTTGGCGGGGTTCGCCGATGAGGAACCCGACGACGGCCTCGATCTCGTCAGGGGCGAGCCGGCCGAGCAGATCGGCGAGGGCCGCGACCTTGGTCGAGCGGGCGCGCGTCGACGTGACCGAGTCGGATGTCGCAACCACGTCCGCCAGCAACACGGCGTCAGTGTGCCCGATCGACGTCAGTCTTCGTGCACCAGCTTCTCGAGCAGCGCACGTGTCCGCGAGCGCGACGCCTTGCGGTCGGCACCCACGGGGAAGATCGCCGCCCACACGTCGGTCGCCCCGGCGTCGACGAGCGCGCCCAGTTGCGCTGCGACCGAGTCCTCGTCGCCGACCACACAGGCATCCGCCGCGCGCTCGAGCCCGCCCATGCGCAGGATGCGCGCGTAGTTGGGCAGCTCACCGTAGAACCCGTACTGCCGCGCCGCATCGTTGCGTGCCTCGTCGACGTCGTCGTGCACCGCGACCGGGAGGCCGACCACCACGCGAGGCTCGGGCCGACCGGCAGCCGCGGCCGCAGCACGGATCCGGGGCACGACGTGCGCCTCGAGCGCCTCCCGGTTGGCCATCCACGTGATGGTTCCGTCGGTGGTCTCGCCGGCGACACGCAGCATCCGCGGCGCGAGCGCGCCCAAGAGCACCGGTACCGGAAACGGCGCCGCGGCCGGCGCCGTCACGTGTACCTGGAAGTCGTCCCCGTCGACGTTCACGTCGCTTCCGCGCAGGGCGTCGACCACGATGCGGGTGTACTCCTCGGTGTGCCGGCCGACGTGCGCGTACGACAGGCCGTACATCCCCTCGACCACCCGGTCGTGCGACGGCCCCAGCCCCAGGACGAGCCCCGGTCGACCCATCGCGGCGGCGGCCGATGCGGTCCTGGCCGCGGTCAGCAGCGGATGGGCGTTGTAGGTCTGGAGGACGCCGGTGCCGAGCTCGATGGACGACGTGGCCCGGCCCGCGACCGCGATGGGCGCCAACGGGTCGCCGAGCACTGCGCTCGGGTACCACAACGTGGCGAATCCGGCCGCTTCGGCCTCCGCCGCTTGTTCGATGATGCGTTCGATCGTGGGCCCGCCGCCCCCGAGTCCGATCCTCATCCCAGCATGATCGCGCGCTCGGGCGGTCACCCGGAAGGGCGCGCGACGGCCTGACGGCGCTCGTCCGACTACTCCTGGTTGTCGACGGCTCGCTGCATTCGCCAGGCGTAGAGCAACCAGGCGAGCGACATGATCCGCAGCGGTCGTGGAGGGTCGTCCAGGAACTTCATCGTCCAGATGCCGTGATGCTGCTGAGCGCCGAACTCGTTCACCGGCCAAGGCTTCCGCTTCGGTGGGACTCCGAGCACCGCGATGGCCCGCTTCGTCCGAAGGTCCGTCACCTGTCCATGACGGATGCGGCGAAGCAACACCCCGATCTCGGCCTCGAGCTCCCGGGTCGTCAGGAGCGTCGGACCGACCGCAGACCCCGCCATCGCCACAAGTATGGCGATCAGCGCTCGCCGATGCGGCCGAGGCGACCGGCGCGGGACGGCGGTACGGTGGGATGTCTGCGGCTGGCCCCGCCGCACGGGAACCACAGGAACGAGCCCAAGGAGACGCGCATGAGCGAGTACGGACTTGAGCGAGGCGCGGTGGAGTTGCAGTCGGTCGGACCGATTGCGTTCGGCCCCGGCGACGTGTTGCTCGTCGGCGACAACGGCGCGGCATCGATCGTCGCGATCGATGTCGGCGACGGCGGGCACGCCGATTCCGGTCCGGCCGACGCGTTCGAGCTCGACGATCTTGACGGGAAGCTCGCCGCATTGCTCAGCTGCCGGATCGACGACGTGGTGATCCGCGACATGGCGGTCCACCCGCGAACCCACGACGTGTACCTCTCCGTCATGCGCGGCACCGGCGACGACTCGGTCGCCCTGATCGTGCGGGTCGACCACCGCGACGGCACGCTGTCCGACCTCGACCTGAGCGATGTGCCGTGCTCACGCGTGTCCATCACGAATGCGCCGACCGCCGACGACGAGCGGCTCGACGTCGAGCTGCCCGACCCGCCCGAGGGCGAGGAGCTCGAGATCGGCGGCGGGACGATCCGCATCGCACGGCGGCCCGCGCGTACGTCGACCGTCACCGACCTCGCCTACGTCGACGGCACCGTGCTCGTCGCCGGCATGTCGAACGAGGAGTTCGCGTCCAACCTGCGGCGCATCCCGTTCCCCTTCACGGGCGAGATGACCGACAACAGCCTCGAGATCTACCACGTGTCGCACGGTCAGTGGGAGACGGCGGCGCCGATCCGGACCTTCCTGCCGTTCGACGGCGGGCGCAGCCTCCTCGCGAGCTACACGTGCACGCCGCTCGTGCACTTCCCGCTCGACGAGATGACCGAGGGCACGAAGGTCGTGGGCCGGACCGTCGCCGAGCTGGGCGCGCGCAACCAGCCGCAGGACATCGTCACGTTCCGCCAGGGCGACGAGGACTGGCTGCTCGTCTGCCACAGCTCACATCCCCTCATGAAGATCCGTTGCGCCGACATCGCCGATCAGGGCGCGCTCACCGACCCGCGCGAGCCGGTCGGTGTGCCCCGTGAGGAGCTCGATGTCCCGGGGGTACGGCGGCTCGACAACCTGAACGGTGAGTACGTGCTGGCGCTCGTGCGTGACGCCGGCGGACACCGACACCTGCGTTCGTTGAAGACGGCTTCGCTGTAGGGGTGCCGGGTCTCACGCTGGGCTGGTCGCGCGTCGACGGCGACGACTGCCTACGCGTCGAAGGCTTCGCCGGGCCGGCGCGCGACCACCTCGCGCGCGCCGGCGCCGACGAGCTCGGGCGCTGGCTCCCGGTCTATCCCCGCGAGCGCGTCGGCGGTCCGCCCGTCAGCGAGCTGCGCGCCCGGTTCCCGGCGACGCGCGGCCGATATCTCTTCGACGGCACGAGCGTGTCCTTCGTACCCCGGTTCCCGTTCCGCCCCGGGACCACGTACGTGATCCTCGTGGCACCCGAGCTGGTCGCGTCAGGTGAGAGCGGCCGGGTCGATCCCGACGGGTTCGTCGAGATGGCGATCGACCGCCCGGCGCGCGCCGGAGGCAACCCTGCACGCGTGGTCGCCGTGCAGCCGACGGCGCACACCTTGCCCCGCAACCATCTGCGGTTCTACGTCTCGTTCTCCGATTCGATGAGCGAAGGTGAGGCGCCCGAGCACGTGCATCTCCGGCGCGCCGACACCGGTGAGGAGCTCGAGGACGTGTTCCTCGCCTTCGATCCCGAGCTGTGGGACCCGTCGCGCACGCGTCTGACCGTGCTGCTCGACCCCGCCCGGATCAAGCGAGGCCTCGCGCCACAGCGCGAAGCCGGCTACCCGCTCGTCGAAGGCGTCGACGTCGAGCTCGTCGTCGACGGCGGTTTCCGTGACGCTCGGGGCGCGCCGCTCACTGCCGCGTTCGTGCAGCGCTACCGCGTCGGCCCCGATCTCAGGTCCATCATCGAGCCATCGGCGTGGACGATCGACGTCCCCCCGGCCGGGTCGCGTGATCCGCTCGTCGCGCACTTCGGACGACCGCTCGACGCCGCCCTCGCGGCACGGTGCCTGCACGTTGTCGACCGCACGGGAGCTCCGCGGCATGGTGCGGCCGCGGTCGGCGCCGAGGAGCGGTCCTGGTCGTTCCGCCCTGCGACCGCGTGGGAAGCCGAAGCGTACGAGCTCGTGGTCGACGCCGTGATCGAGGACGTCGCCGGGAACTCGGTCGCCCGTGTGTTCGACCGCGACCTGACCGAGCCGGCGCACGCGTCGCGCGCGGTCGACCGCGTCCAGGTCCCGTTCGTCCCGGCGTAGTCACATCCTGCTCGGAGCCGTCGCTGCGGCTCTCGCCCGCGGATCTTTGGCTCAAGGAAACGTCGTCGATTCGTCGATGCACTCTTCAGCGGGCGCACCGCCCGCCGAGATGGACGTCCCATGGAGGGTGGCGACAATGAATCTGTTTGTGCTCCGCACCTGGCTCGAGGCCAAGTTCGGCAAGGATGAGGACGGCGCGTCGATGGTGGAGTACATCCTCCTCGTGGCGCTCATCGCGCTCGCGGTCATCGCGGCGGTCGTGTTCTTGAAGAACCAGGTCAACAACAAGTTCAACGACGCGGGCAGCAAGCTCAGCAGCTCGGGTAGCTGAGGTAGACACCGCGCTCACGCGCAACCGGGAACTCCTGGGTGTGACGACCTCGTCACCCCAGGAGTTCCACGCGCGGAGATCCACCGGCTCACGAGCGGGGAACACACCCCCGACGGGTACGGTGTGCGGGTGGCTGCGGAGTCCGACGTGCTTCGGCAGCACCACATCGCTCGCTTCGAGGAGCTCTTTCCGCAGCACACGGCCAGCCTCGATTGGACCGTCGAGGAGTTGCGCCGGGCGCAGGACCGCGGCCTTCGTCAGCTGGTCGCACGGGCCATGGAGCGGTCGCCGTGGCACCACGAACGCCTTTCGGGCGTCGAGGTCTCTGCGCTGACGGCGGACGACCTCAGTGGTCTTCCCGTGATGCGAAAGTCGGATCTGATGGAGCACTTCGACGACATCGTCACCGACCGCCGCCTGACCCTCGACGCATGTGAACGTCACGTTGATGCCCTGCGCGGTGACGCCTACCTGCTCGACGAGTTCCACGTCGTCGCTTCGGGCGGCTCGAGCGGCCAACGCGGCGTGTTCGTCTACGGCTGGGACGCCTGGGCGACCTGCTATTCGTCCATCGCTCGCTTCCCCGCCCGGGACCGGAAGCAGCATCCCGAGCTCACCACCAGACCGCCCGTCGTCGCGGTCGTCGCCGCGGCCAAGGTGTCGCACATCTCCGCCGCGATCGGTGCGACGTTCTCGACGCCTGATCGTCCACGGCACTCCATACCGGTCAGCCAGCCGATGGAGCAGATCGTCGACCGGTTGAACCACCTGCAGCCGACCACGCTCATGGGCTACAGCTCGTTTCTCCCGCGCCTCGCCGCGGAGACCCGCGCCCGACGGCTACGCATCGCCCCGCAACGCGTCGTCGCCATCTCCGAGCCCCTGTTGCCGGAGGTGCGCGTCGACCTCGAAGCGACGTGGGGTGCGCCGGTGGCCAGCGGCTACGGCATGTCCGAGGGTCTCTTCGTCGGCTTCTGCGGGCACGGGTCGCATCTGCCCGACGACTTGTGCCTGCTCGAGCTGGTCGGAGCGGACGGCAGGCCGGTGGAAGCCGGTGAGACGTCGGCCAAGGTCTACGTCACGAACCTGTACAACACCGTCCTTCCGCTCATCCGGTTCGAGGTGACCGACGAGGTCACGATCTTGGAAGAACCCTGTCCGTGCGGGTCGACGTTTCGACGGGTCGCGGATCCGCTCGGGCGACTCGACGACACCTTCATCTATCCGGACGGCACGGCAATCCACCCGCACGTGTTTCGTTCGTGCCTCAGCCATCAGGGTCTCGTCGAGTACCAGGTGCGCCAAACCACACGCGGCGCCGACATCTCCGCAGTCACCTCGGGCGAAGTCGACACCGACGCGCTGGCATCCCGAATCGAAGACGCACTCCGGAACCTCGGTGTGCCCGCTCCGGTGGTGGCCATCGCGACCGTCGACCGCGTCGATCGTCAAGCCAGCGGCAAGCTCAAACGGTTCGTGCCTCTGACCGTGTCATGACTCTCGTGAGGCGGACCCAGCGCGGCTGGGATAGGGCACAATGGCAGCCGGGCGCTGAGGCGGGATGCGCCGCGAACCGATTGTTCTCGCCGCGATGCTGGCCGCGGAGGCTGACGTGCAGATTGACTATCGCTGTCCCACCCACGGCACCGTGAAGCCACTCGACCCCAAAGCGGGCGTGCCGGTCTGCTCCGAGATGATTCGCCGCAGCACGGAACACGGAGTCGAGGCCGAAGACTGCGGTCAGCCGCTGACCGCCTACCTGAAGTAGTCGAACCTCGATCGCTCGCCACGTATCGCGCTGGTCCGGGAGCGGGAAACGGAAGATTGGGTGCCCGGTAGGGTTCCGGGATGCTCACGGCACGCCGATCGTCGTTGCGAATCCTCCTCGTCGCGTGCCTCGCCCTCGCGGCCCTCGTCGTGGTCGTCCCTGGCAGTGGCGCGGCGACGTCGAAGGCCGACGCCGCGCTGCAACGAGCGCTCGACGCCTTCGTGAAGCGCTCCGACGGGTCTCCCGGCATCTCCGTCGTGGTGCAGCGCGGGTCGAGCCCGACGCTCTTCACCGCCGGTGTCGCCGACACGAGCACCAAACAACCGATCGCGATCGACGACGCGGTGCGCATGGCGAGCGTGGCCAAGGCCTTCAGCGGCGCCGCCGCCGTCTCCGCGGTGGCCGACGGCAAGCTGAAGCTCGACGACACGATCGGCAAGGTCCTGCCGAACCAGCCCGCGGCCTGGGCGGACGTCACCCTCGCGCAGCTGCTGCAGCACACCAGCGGCATCCCCGACTTCAGCCAGGTGACCGCCTTCCAGGACGCGCTGAAGGCCTCACTGACCGTCGCGCCACCGCCTGAGCAGCTGCTGTCCTACGTGGCCGGTGACCCGCTGAAGTTCACGCCGGGGAGCAAGTACGAGTACTCGAACTCCGACAACATCCTCGTGGCCCTCATGGTGGCTGCGGTCGACGGCACCTCCTACGAGGACGCGCTCGGCGCGCGCGTGTACCAGCCGCTCGGGCTCACCGCCACCAGCCTGCCCGCGGGGGTCGAGCTGCCGACGCCGTTCGTGCACGGCTACCAGCCCGATCCCCCGAACGCGGCCGAAGACGTGAGCGAGGTCGTCGCCGCGGGATGGGCGTGGGCGTCGGGCGGCGTCGTCTCGACGCCGCAGGACGCCAACCTGTTCGCGCGGGGCTACGCCTCCGGCAAGCTCACCGACGCGGCCACGCAGAAGCAGCAGTTCACGTTCCGCCCCGGCAAGTCGGAGCCGACGGGTCCGGGCACCAACGCCGCCGGTCTCGGCATCTTCCGGTACCGGACGTCCTGCGGCACGGTGTACGGGCACACGGGCAACACGTTGGGGTTCACGCAGTTCATCGCGTCGACGCGCGACGGCAAGCGCTCCACCGTGGTGACGGTCAACACGCAGCTCACGCCCGAGCGCAACCCGAAGCCCTTCGCGGCGCTGCACACGATCTACGGCCTGGCCGTGTGCTCGGCCCTCCAGAGCTGAGGGAAGCGACGTGGACGACCACGGGAGCCCCGCCCTGTACTGGAGATGACCGAGGCGACACCGCAGGAGTGCCGAAATCGGATCAACGGGTCGGTGATGCGCTGCGGTGCGGTGCAGTGCAGTGCGGCAGACGGTCGACGGCACCGGCTCGACGGGTACGTTGCGTCTCCGCAGCAGGTGTCGAACCTCGATCCGGCCTACTCGAGGGAGGCCAGGCGTGCTCCCGGTGGCCGGCGGAAAGAAATGGCGTGTGAGCCTCGCGATTGCGGTTGCCGTCTTCCCGGTGATCTTCATCGGGGAGCTTCCCGACAAGACGATGATGGCCAGCCTGGTGATGGCGACGCGTGGCAAGCCGTTCTTCGTCTGGATGGGCGCGGCGATGGCGTTCTTGGTGCACGTCGTCATCGCCACCACCATTGGCGTGGCGCTGTTCCGGATCCTGCCGTCCCGAGTGCTCGATGCGGTGGTCGCGGTGATGTTCGTCGTGGGTGGTGTCTACGCGCTGAGGGAGGGCACCACGGATGAAGAAGCTCTCATCGACCGTGAGGTCGCTTCGCACACGGTCGTGACCACCGCGTTCCTCGTGATCTTCGTTGCCGAGTGGGGTGACCTCACCCAGATCCTGACTGCGAACCTGGCCGCGCACTATCACTCGGGCCTGTCGGTCGGGTTGGGTGCGGTCACTGCGCTCTGGGCGGTGGCGGCGCTCGCAGTGCTCGGCGGCCAAGGGCTGCTGCGGTACGTGAACGTCGCGACGGTGCGCAAGATCACCGCAGGGGTGCTCTTCGTGTTCGCCGCGGTCGCGGTGTTCCAGGCAGTCCGGTGACTCCCCCGCGCGACGCACCCTCGACGCACGACGTGTTGGCCGTGGCTCAGGCGGTTCAACCAGTCGACGCGGTGCCGACCTCCGACGACCTCCGGTCGCGCCACTGACGCAGGACGAGGTACGGGCCGTGGAGCGCACCGCGGTCCCAGTGCCCGAACCCGAGGGTCGTCCCCGCCCGCCCCTCGGCCGACGGCACCAGCTTCACCAGCTCCAGACCGTCGCGCACCCCCTCGCGGGTGAGCTCGGGCGCGCGAGCGAGACCCTCGGCCACGAGCATCCCGAGGTCGTAGCCGACTGCGGCGTAGAGCCCGGGCACCGAATCCATGCCGACGCGGGCGAGGAGCTCGGCGAGCACCGGATTGTCGTCGGCGACCATGTCGACGTACACCCAGCCGTCGATCTCGTGCGCGTACTCGGGGTCGTAGCCACGCAAACCGGCGGTGTTCATCGCGGCGGGCGCGTCCCACCCTGCTGCGGCCCGCGCCCGCGCGACCGCGGTACCCACGAGACCGAGTCCCAGGTAGACGAGGGCATCGGCCCCGGACGCGCGCACGGACGCCAGCTCGTCGGTGGCGTCGGTGGCGAGCGGCGCGATCGAGACGCGCGTCGACACGCCGACGCCGAGCGTCTCGCACTCCGACTCGAAGAACGACGCGTAGCGGCGCCCGATCGGTGAACGGTCGAAGACGACGCCCACCCGCTGGACGCCGAGCGACTGCACATGCCGCGCCAGCAGCACCGACTCGTCCTCGTGCGAACCCACCTGGAGGTGGAACATGAACTCGCTGCGCGCCCGTTCGGTCCCCGCCCAGTTGATCGTCGGGACCCGCGCCGCGTCGGCGAGCACCGTGGCCACGAGCGCGTTGTCCCCCACCGCCGGACCCACGATCAGCAACACCCCCTGCGCGACGAGCTCGTCGAACGCCCGCTCGATCGCGAACGCAGTGCCCACGGGCAGCCCGAGCCCGGCGGCGTGCACGAACTCGACCTCGCGGTCGAGCCGGCCGCGTTGGACGAGATCGTCAATGGGCATCCGCAGGAACGCGTCCATCTGTCCAACCATGGCGGTCTCGTCCGCGGTCGATTCCACCATGTCGTGCAGGACCCCGACTCGCATCGGGGCCGTCACGCGATGTCCTTCCCACCGTCGTCCAACTCCATGATCTCCCTCCTCGTCTCATCGCGCCGATGACGCCGAGAGGCGACCGTCGCTCGGCCGAGATCGAACGGTAGGCCACGGCCGACGTGGCCGGCTCGGATCCCGACGGCCGATGGATCGCATCGACGTCGAGGCCGCGATCACCGAGCTCCGCGACGACTGGCCGCGGGTGGCCTGACGATCAGCGGGCCGCCTTCGCGGCTCGGCCCTTGCGCGTGCCGTACGCGGCGAGGAACGTGCGCACGCCGTCGTCGGCGTGACGCTCGAGCTCGCGCTTGGTCACCGCGTCGTCGCCTCCGAGCAGCATCGCCTGGTTGATCGGCGCCGACATCACGAGCCAGTTGAACTGTGACGCCGCGAGGTCGGCGTCGTCGACGACGAGCAAGCCGCGCGCGGCGAGTCGCTCGAACGTGGCCGCCAGCGCGGTGATGGTACGGCCGGGCCCCTGCTCGTAGAACGTGCGGCCGAGCTCGGGGAAGCGCGGCGACTCCGCGATCACCAGCCGGCGCAGCTGCATCAGCTTCGGCTGCAGCACGAGCGTGAGCTGCCGGCGCGCCAGGTCGCGCAGGTCGGCTTCCAGGTCGCCGCTGTCGCGCAGCTGGAGCACCTCGGCGTGCACGGGGTCGCTCGCCTCGTTGACCGTGCTGATGACGACCTCGGAGAAGAGGCGCTCCTTGTCGGCGAAGTGCTTGTAGACGGTCTGCTTCGAGACGCCTGCGAGCGCGGCGATCTCGTCCATGCTCGTGCCCAGGTAGCCCTTGTGCAGGAACGTCGTGGTCGCGGCGTCGACGATCGCCGTGCGCTTGCGCGTCGACTGCCGGTCGCCGTCGTCCATCGCCATGCCGAACACGGTACTGGACGGTCCAGTGTGATTGGTAGTACTGTACGGTCTAGTTCCGTCAGTAGAGAGGAGCCAGAGGATGGCCACCCGAGACACGACGCGGTTGCTCGACGGGCTCGCCTTCGTGGAGTCGCCCCGCTGGCACGACGATCGCCTCTGGTTCTCGCACTGGGGCGCCGGGGAGATCATCGCCGTTGACCTCGACGGCACGTCGGAGGTGGTCGGCCGCGCCCCGGCCGGGTTCGGCTGGGCGACCGAGTGGCTGCCCGACGGCCGCATGTTGCTCACCGGACCCGAGCTCCTGCGCGAAGAGCCCGACGGGACCCGGGTACGGCACGCCGATCTCGGCCCGATCGCGGGCGGGGGCTGGGCCGAGATCGTCGTCGACGCCAACGGCAACGCCTACGTGAACAGCATCAACTTCGACTTCATGGGCGGCGGGCAGCCATCGGCGCCGCCCGGCATCGTCGCGCTGGTGACGCCCGACGGCGCAGCTCGTCGGGTGGTCGACGGCATCGCGTTCCCGAATGGCATGGTGATCACGCCGGACGGCTCGACGCTGATCCTGTCGGAGTCGTTCACCGGACGACTGCTCGCGTTTGACGTCGCGCCCGACGGCGGTCTCGTCCACCGTCGCGTGTGGGCCGAGGGCATCGGGCCCGACGGCATCTGCCTCGACGCGGAGGGCTGCATCTGGACCCACGACCCGCAGACGCGCTCGGCCGCACGAGTACGCGAAGGCGGCGAGATCATCGAACGCATCCCGGTCGAGAAGGACCTGTTCGCGACCATGCTCGGCGGGCCCGATGGCCAGACGCTCTTTCTCATGCTCGCCGAGTGGGCCGGGGTCGAGAACGCCCAGGAGCAGGTCGCCAAGCGCACCGGCGAGGTGCGCATGGTGCACGTCGACGTGCCCCACGCCGGCCGCCCCTAGCCCGCCCATTGGCGGACAACTAGCTCATTCCTGCCAGCACCGCGAGCAACTTGCGGTACGTGAACGACGCACGCGCTCGTGGAGAGACTCGATCCTCCCACTGCTCCAGTCTCGCCCGAGAGATCCCCATTGCCGTCGCCGCTTGTTCCAGCGTCACCCCAGCCGCTGAGCGAATTCTCTTCCGTTGTTCCGGGGATGGCAGCTTGTCCAGAGGCCGTGCGGCATCCATCGCCACACGGAGTTCCGCGACGTCCAACCAGACATTCTCCTCTCAACTGGGTTCCCGCGGCACGGTGATCGTGCTCGCGCACGGGCGCGGCGATGGGCCTACCCGGCGACCACCAGCGCAAACAACCACGCGTGCCGCGCCTGCGACCGCCTGCTTCCGGTCAGCGCGGCGGATCCGCGACGAAGCTCGCGGGAAGCTGAGCAATCCTGGTTGCGAACCCACTCACGATGTCGGCGGGCTTCGTGCGCCCGTCGATCGGGGGTTGCTCACCATCGGGTTTCGAGAAGTAGACGCCGAGCAGGACCCGGCCTCGCCGCAGGTACACCGCCAGAGAGTCCGCGCTCTTGCCGTTGGCATCGGTGGTGGTCACGCTGAAGGCCTCGCGCTCGACCGAGTTCGTCTGAGGCCAATCCGTGTCAGGGGTCGAGTGGAATGTCGTCGTCGTCGTCGAGCCGTCCTCCGGATCGGCGAGGGGCCCCTTCGGACAAGACTTGGCAACGTGACGCAGTTCCTTCAACGCCTGCTTTGTCGCAGCCGCGTTCCGGTAGAGCACTGCTTCGGTGCTCAAGACCGCGTTTCCCGAACTGTCGGTCGCGACATCTTGCAGCCGCGCAGTGCGAAGCGACTCGCTCGGGTACGTCTGGTTGCACAGGTCGAGGGTGGGCTGACCCTTGACCTGGTCACCACCGGGCAACAGGTGGACGGACAGCGCACTCGTGGTGTCACGGGGCTGGACCAAGAGGGCCGGCAGCGACGTCGGCCTCCCCGCGGGCCCTTGGGACGCGTCCGACACCGTGGAGGCGGTGCCGCGCGGAGAAGGCCCGCTGGTGGGAACGTCGGCGGCGGCGCACACCGACGAGACCGACGACGACGATCACCGCACCGAGCACGGCACACCCGGCGAGGTGCACACCGGTCATACGGCGGCGGGAACGCCTGCGATTCGTCGGCGCCGGGCGCTCGGCGCGCCGCGCCCCGCCTCTGGGGGCGGACTTCCCTGCTACGAGGTGATCGCTGCGCTGCGATCCAGACGGCCAGTCAGTCATCGACTCGGTTCCGGTAGCCACGAATGTCGAATCGAAGACTACGAGCCGGACTCCCGAATTCCTCCGCGCTCGCTCTCCGGGGCTCCCGCCCGGGCCGGCTCCCTCGGACACCGGTCTTCCGCACGGGCCGGACGGTCCGACGACCGACCGGTGGGTCGACGAGGCCGACTGGTTGGTGGGCTGCCTGGGAGCTCGCACTCGCCCGTGTCTCCGGGTAGAACGACTGGATGGTCGAGGAATGGGCCGGTGAGTCGCGGCGGCCGGCCCGTGCCGTCCGTACGACGTCGATGCCGGTGCACCATGCACGACAACGGCGCGGCGCTCCTCGGTCTGGACCGAAGGGAGACCGCCATGCTCACGTGGGCAGGGAAGGATTGGGTGGCGCGAGTCGGCCCCCGCGGCCGCGCGCTCGATGTCGTCCGCGCGCACATCGCCGCGGAGGTCGACACGCGGACCGACGTGATCATGTCGACGGTGTCGGCCGATCCGTGGTTCCCGCTGCCTGACCGGTTGCCAACCGGTCTCACGCTCGCGGTCGTCGAGGGCACCGCTGATGTGACGGCGTACTACGCAGAGCGAAGCGAAGGCTATGTCGTTCTCGGATCGAACCAGCTCAAGCAACTCGTCGCCGATTGGTACGTGTTCAACGAGAGCGCGGCGACACTCCGCCAGACGGGCGCCATCGGCACCGTCCCAGTGGGCGACGCGGAGTTCGTCGTGCAGTCGGCGGTGTTGTTCCCGACGGCGGCGGACGGTATCCGGGGTGAGATCGCGCTCACGCGCTACCCATTCGACGATGTGATCGCCGGGCGAGTCCCGGCGCCGACAACTCCGACGGGCCCGCTTGCATACCTTCCGGTCGCCGAGCTGGAGCACTCCGCGCTCCTCGACCGGTTCGTCGAGGGATTGCGTGCCGGTGATGTGCGCGCCCTCGTCTCGCCCGACCATCAACTCGCGGTGCGCATCGACGGCGCCGGTGCAGCGGCGCGCTTCGAATCCCACGACGGCACTGCTTCCGCCGAGGCGCTCGCGACGCTCTTCGCCGGTACCCGTGACGTCACCGTCCTGGGCCGCGTCACGACCGAGTGGTACGTGTTCGCCGAGTACCTCGCCGTGATCGATGCCGCGACCGCCGCCGACGGCGGGCAACTGCGACGCCTGGTCGCGGTCCATCCGGTGCGCGACGGGAAGTTCGAGGGAACCTTCGGGTACGGGCTCGAGGAGTCGGCGTGACAGGATCACGCGGTGAAGCGCAGCGGTACCTCGCCGTACGCTCGGGCCCAAATTGACGTGATCCGACGCGGGGTCCCCTCGAGCTCGTAGTCGGGAAGGCGCACGTGCAACTCCTCGAACGCGACGCGTGCCTCGAGACGAGCCAGGTTGGCGCCGAGGCAGTAGTGCGCGCCGTGGCCGAAGGCGAGGTGCTTCGTGATCTCGCGGCCGATGTCGAACCGCTCCGGATCGGGGAATTGGCGCTCGTCGTGATTCGCCGAGCCCCAGACGAGCATCACCCGCGATCCCGACGGGATCACGGTGCCGTGCAGCTCGACGTCACATGTCGTCGTGCGGGGCAGGACCTGCGCGGGTGACTCGAGGCGGTTGATCTCCTCGACCGCGTTCGCCCACGACGACGGGTCGCGCACGAGCGCGGCGCGTTGCTCCGGATCCGTCGCGAGCAGCACGGCACCGGTGCCGATGAGGCTCGCGGTGGTGTCGTTGCCCGCGAGCACCAACAGGAAGCAGAACCCGAGCAGCTCCTCCTCGCGCAGGCGCTGGCCTTCGACCTCGGCCGCGAGGAGCGCGCTCATCAGGTCGTCGCGCGGAGCGCGGCGACGCTCGGCCAGCAGCTCCGCGAAGAGCTCGTAGCACTTCCCGAGTGAGTCGAGGTAGTCCTGCGGGCCCTGGATCTCGAGGAAGGAGTCGGTCCAGCTCCGGAAGGCGTCGATGTGCTCGTCGGGTACGCCGATCATCTTGCCGATCACCATGCTCGGGAGGACGGCGGCATAGTCGTGTTGCAGGTCGCAACGACCGCGGGCGGCGATGCCGTCGACGAGGTCGCGTGCGATGCTGCGGGTCAGGGGCTCGATCTCGGCCACCCGCTTCGGGGTGAACGCGCGGGATACCAGGGCGCGCAGCTGGGTGTGGCGGACCGGATCCATGTAGATCATCTGCGGCAGGAAGTTGCCCGCCTCCTCGACCACGCTCGAGAACGACTCCCAGTCGTTCACCGCACGCCACACGTCGTCGAAGCGTGACAGCACGTACTGCTGCCTGGCCTCGTCGACGTACACCGGGTACTCGTCGCGCAGCGTCCGATACACGTCCCAGATGTGCTCCTGGAACTCGAGCGTGGACGGGTCGTATACGAACTGCGGAGTCGAGAGCACCATTCGGGCACCTCCGCTACGGTCGCACCAGGTGTCGGTGTCGGACCCGACATTCGGTGTCTCCTACGACTTCAGGTCTCTCGAGGCTGAGCTTGTCGCACTCGCCCCCCGATGGCAAGGCATCGTCGAGCAGGTGCGCGGCAAGTTCATTCACAAAGACAGGCGACCGTTTGGTCGAGGACCTGCCAGCGGAACTGGACGGTTGGTGAGGATTCACCACAGCCGGTGCAGCTGATTCGCCATTCGGACCCGACGCGTGCAATCTCGAGCGGTGCCGTTCCGGTCGACAACGGTCTGGGCTTGACTCTCGGCTTGGCGATCAGCGGCAACGTCGCGAGTTCGCGCTCGAGATACGGCGCGTCGGCTCTGGGTGGGGGAAGCGCGGCGCCGAGCCGGCTGATCGCCACTTCGCGTGCCGGGTTCGTACGATCTCCGTGCGCGAAGCTCAGGAACGCGTACGCACTCTCGACCCCGAGCTCCGCGGCCAGCGCGTCGACCACTCCATCGAGCGCCCGACTTCGCGCTCGCGCCGCCGCCGCGGCGTGCTCGAACGGCTCGAGGTGCTCGGGTTCGGGAACGAATTCCGGACCCGGTGCGGCGAGAAAGGTGTCGAGTGCCTCGCGTTGTGCGCGGTCGAAGATTCCGGTCTCCTCCGAGATCCGCTCGATCTCGTCGAGGAACCCGTCTCGTTCCGTGCGATTCGTGGGGTCTTCCGTCGTGTCCGTGGCGAACATGATCACGAGGCGTGCTGCGACTCCGGGTCGTTTGCGGCGCAGCACTCGGCCCATCCTCTGGATCATCTGGCGTCGCGTCCTGCTCGCGCTCATGACGATGCCAAGATTGGCGTCTGGTACATCGACGCCTTCATCGAGCACACGAGGGGCCGCTACGGCGTCGAGTCTGCGGACGCGGAGATCGTCGAGGATCTCGCGGCGTTGACGCCGTGCCGTCGACCCGGTGATGAGATCGATCGACACCAGCGGATCGAGCCGGTTGATGGCATGGTTGGCGGCGCGCACGGTCTCGGTGAAGATCAGGGCGCCGTCGGCATCCCGGATGGCCTGCGCAAGAGTGCCGAGCAGTTCGTACTTGCCACGACACTGCGCCACGACGTCACGGCGCCTGGAGAACGCCTCGAGGTACTCGCGAGCGGCGCGGCCGTCAGCCCCGGCATCATGCTCGGCGAGATGCGCGACCCCGGCGAGGAAATCGCCGAACGGCTCGAGTGGCATCCCTTTCACCGCGCGGAGAAGAACGCGAGCGTTCACGAGCCGCTGTTCCGTTTCGGTGTACTCGGCCCGTTCGTCGACGGACAACTCGACCCCGACGAACGCCACCCGTGGCGGCGCGCACACCCCATCGTTGATGGCCTGCTCGAAGCCGTAACGGTGGCAGATGCCCCCGAAATACGGTAAGAGGAGCTCGGCCACCCCGTCGTCGCTGCGTTCCAGCGTCGCCGTGAGGCCGAGGCGTTCCTCGTACTGGGGCAGCATCGCCCGCCGCAGAGTCCTGCCACCCAGACCATGACATTCGTCGGCGATCAGCAGTCCCCCGGCCCCGTCAGGCGGTACGGGTTTGGAGGCCGCCGCCGAGTGGCGAGTGGCGACGAGCACATCGCACGTTTTCGGACTGTCACTACCGCTATCGCCCAACCGTCCGATCCGAGAGTCAGGCAGTGCAGCCGTGAGCCGGCCGTGCCACTGCTCCATCAGGACGCGTGAGGGGACGACGACGAGCACGAAGCGCCGCCTCCGCAACGCATCAGCCGCGGCGGCGATCGCCACGTCGGTCTTGCCCGAACCCGTGACCGCCTCGATCACACCCCGACGCCCGCACTGCAGCCAGCTCACGAGCGCATCGAGCTGCCAACGGTAGAGCTCGTGATCCTCGACACCCGGGTTGCTCAGCACCATCAACGACTCCGTCACACGCACAGGGGCAGGCAACCGTACCGGCCGGGCCTACTTGAACGCGCCGCTTCCTCGGGCGAAGAGGTGCCATCCGAGCCACATCCAACCGAGGACCACGAGGATGCGTGCTGTGCGAGAGCGTGTGAGCAGGGTGAACGCGTCCGGCAAGGTCAGCCATCGCGGAGAGCGGGCGGCGAGCGTCGCCCAGACACCAATCATGACCAGAATGGTTCCGTAACCGAGAAACGTGACGACTCGTGAGGTCATCGAGGGAGTGCTCGGCGCCGAGTGATCAGGAGCGCGCCCAGCGCGAGCCAAGCAAGAAACAGCAACGCTCGTCCAGGCTGGACGCTCATGACCTCGTCGGCGATCACACTCAGGGTCGGATGCTGCTCTCTCGGGGACGAGAAGTACGCGAAGAGCTCCCACGCGAACGCCAGGCCCACCAATGCCAACCACACGACAATGGAGCCGCGCGACGAACGGATGGCACTCGGCGTTCCCGTTGCTCGGCGAGGCCAGCACGCGGCGGCGAACACGAGAAGTGCGGGCAGCGCCACCATCAGTTCCTCACCGACTGTGAACGGACGTAGTCCAGCCGCCTCCCACGCATACACACCAAGAGCCACGATGAGCAGCGCAGCGAACCACCGCGAAGACTTCTCGGTTCCCAGTTGGCGCACACTCCCAGTGTGACCGATCCCGCAAGCCACTCGTACCGGCCCGCACCCTCGACTCCGGGATTCACTGTTCACAGCCGGTGTTGCTCGGATGACGTGGTCGAAGACCGGCAATCAGCTGGCGGGCGCGATGGGGATCTGTCCCTGCTCGGCGGCTCGTAGGAGGGCGGCATGGTCGCGTGTCGTTTGTCCGCTGTAGGCCTGCGCGAAGTCGGTGATCGCTTCGTCGAACCGTGGACTGTTCCCGAGGTATCCGGCGATCATGACGGAGTCGGCGGTTCTGGCGTGAGCGCGGGCGAGTGCCCAGCCGCAGGAGCCGGCATAGGTGCGCAGTGCGGCCGGGGTCATGCCCGCGACATCGGCGGAGCCTTTGGCGTCCCAGAGTTGGCGGATGTAGTAGTGCCTGCCTGAGGGTTCGTTGGTGGTCCACCCGAGCAGGACGTCGCTGGCACTTTGCAGGAGTCGTTGGCCGACCACGACGCGCTCACCGCAGTGGAGGGGTTCGCCGGGGAGCCCGGCGAGTTCGCCGGAGGACGCGGACGCTTCTTTGGCCTGGAGGAAGAGAGGCCCGCCGTTGGGGCCTTGGAAGAGGAGGATGTAGCAGCGCGTGCCGACGCTGCCCACGCCGACCACTTTGCGGGCCATGTCGACGAGGCGATACCGGTCGAACAGCGCGCGTCGGTCGGGAGCGAGGGTCTGGCGGTACGCCTCGATCATGTTGGGAAGCTGTTCGGCGATGTCTCGATCCTCGTCGACGCGCGTCACCAACGGCGGATCCGGGACGATGCTGCGTCGCCCGTCGATCAGCTTCGTGAGCTTGGTGACCGCAGCCTCGTGGTTGCGGGTGAGCGCCTTGTCGACGATCTTGCGTTTCGTGACTCGACGATCCGACGGCGAAAACAGATCGAGCACGGTACGGGCGTCGAGCATCGCGTACCAGACTTCGAGATGGGTCATCTCCGAGTACCTCTGCATCCACGTGCGGTACGAACCAACCGCGGCCATGGTCACGACGCGTGCCGCGGCGTCGTCCATGCCGTTCTCCTGGCAGGCGACGAACGCGCTCGCGGCAAGGCGTTTCACATCCCATTCGAACGGACCCGGCCAGGTCTCGTCGAAATCGTTGAGGTCGAACACCAGTGTGCGTTCCGGGCTCGCGAAGACCCCGAAATTGAGCAGGTGCGCATCGCCACAGAGCTGCACCGTGATTCCCGCGGAGGGTGTCGTCGCGAGGTCATGAGCCATGACCAGCGCCGAACCACGCAAGAACGCGAATGGCGACTCCAACATGCGCCGATGCCGCAACGGAACCAGATCCGGGAGTCGTAGCCTGTTCGACTCGACCAGCACCTCCACCGGGTCGAAACGGTCAACGGCCGGCTCCCACGCGGCATGCGACTGCCGCGGCACCACCTTGCGAAGTCGCTTTCCCTCGGCCAGCCGATCGACACGCGTCGGCACCGGTCCCAGCAACGCCGCCGGCAACATCGGCGTCGGCGCGTCCATGGACTCGCCTGTCAACACCACGTACGCCTCCAGACCCAGCGAGTCAGAACACCTTCACTCGCCGAGTGTGTCACCGTCGACGAACCCGGCACAACGAAGGGACCAACGGGTTACTTCAGGATGTTGACGGCGCGAGCGACGACGAGCACGGCCACGATGAGCGAGATCGCTGCTTCGGCCATCATCAAGAGCTTGGCCCATGATCGCACCGCCGACACATCGGTCGGACTGAAGGCCATCGCAGTGTTGAACGAGAGGTGGAGGTAGTCGACGAACTTGGGGTACCAGTCAGCGGCGGCATACTGGGGGTTCGTCATCTCCGGGAAGACGAACGCCGGCTCGCCCTGACCATGCGCGCGGGCCGCCGCGCCACCGCGGTCGAGGTCCCAGTACCACAAGCCAAATGCAATCACGTTGGTCGCCCAGATCGCCGCGCCCGAGGCGAGCAGCGTTTTGGCGTTGTTCGTGAACGGCGTCACGTCAATGATGTCGGCCAGCAACTTCACCGCCGACGCGCTGTTGGCAATCGTGATGATCGCGATCAAGACGTCCGTGACGACACGCAACCAGGTGGCCTGACGGTCAATCCGCCCCGGGTCGCCGATCATCAGCACGATCAGAACGACGACGAGGAACACACCCAGGAGCCATTTCACGTCGTGGACCCTGAGACTGTCGGGCAGGGTCGTCCGCAATGCCCCCGCGACCAACACGGCCAGAGCCATCGGCCACCTGGCTTCCCCGACGGGTGAGCGAGGCGACGACGCGGAGCTAGCCGAACCGCCGGTCATAGGGTCTCCATCGTCGCGTGCCCCGCCCCTGAACGTGCTACCACGCCGCGTCTCCTCCCGTTCAGGATGGCGCGCACCTCCGACCTCCGAAGCGCCCTGGACACCAATGGGCGCGGGTGCCGGTGCACGTCGAAGCTCCGCTTCTCGTGCACGGTCCCGGCGTTCGACCGTTGCCGCATCTACTCCGTTCGTGTCGCCGCCGGATAGACCGCCTCCGGATCGCGGAACATCGCGGTGATGCCGAGCGCGCCGGCGATCGGCGCGAGGACGAGCGCCGGCAGTTGGTAGCGCCACGAGAATTCGAAGAAGTCGGCCGCGAGCAGCACGGCGAGACCCGTGAGCGTCGGGAGCCAGAGAACGGCGCGGAGATGCGATCGCCGGGCGCGGAACGCGCCGCATCCCCCCAGGACCCCGCCGAGGAAGGCGAGGAACAGGAACGGCCCGGGGGTGTAGCCGACGCTCAGCTGGTACCTGCGTAGGAACGACGCCAGCGGCTTCACGACGGTTGGAGGCCCGCCGCCCCATCGCTTCGTGGCCGCCAGGGGATCGTCTTGCCCGAGGTTCGGGAAGTAGGTCTGGAATTGCCAGCGTTTGACGACGACGTCGCCGCGCGCATCGGTGCGGTCCCACCGGAAGCCCTTGAGGAAGTCGATCGCGACCGCGTGCGCCAGATCGAGTGGCTGGCTCCGGAACACGCGCCGGGTGAAGTCCCGGAGGACATCCCTGAACGTTTGACCGGGCGGAGGAGTGACCAGTTCCCCTGATGGATAGGTGTGCGCGTAGTAGTCGACCCCCACGCGCTGGCTCAGAGGCACTTTCGGGCAGAGCAACTCCTCGTACGAAGGGTAGGAGAGCTCCTTGCAGTCGACGATCTGCGCGGCGCGGCCGTAGAGCGCGTGCGCGTCGCTCGTCGTAAGACCCCAGTGGCCTGCCTCAGACTTGTAGAAACCCATGTATCCGACGACCGGGACGAGGAACGCGAGTCCGACGATGGCGGCACGCCCCAACCGTCGCCAGCCACCCGGTCCGCAGACGAACGCGAAGATCACCGCGGGGACGATGGCCGGCAACGCCACGATCCGTACCGGGACGCTGGCTCCGAGCAGCACTCCTCCGATGACGAGTGCGCGCGTGCTCGGGCGACGGTTCCACAGCAGAGCGAGCATGCCTCCGACGAGCAGCGCTTCGAACAACGTCTCGGACATCACGTTCTGCTCGATCTGCAGCTGGTAGGCGTCGAGCAGGATCGGGATCGTCGCCGCTGCTGCGATCCATCGTGAGACGCCGTAGCGCATGCACAGGACGTAGATCGCGACGCCGATGCCCAGACCCATGGCGTGCTGCAGGACGACCACGACGAACAGGTTGCCGAGCTTGAGCACGGGCCAGAGGAAGAAGACGTAGCCGAGCGGCTGGCTGGTCTCCGGATTCGTCGTCCGGACCAGGTCGAGATATCGGTACGAGTCGATGTAGAGCAGCGAGGGCCGGTATGCCACCTGGGTCACGACTCGGAGCATCAACCCGAGGACGAGCACGACGAGGAACGGCCAGTGACGCTTGGCCACGGCTCGCGTGCGCGCCAATGGGCCCGCGGCTGACGGTTCCGGCGCTGCGCTTCCCGAGCTCTCCGAGAGTCGAGCGTGTTCGGGGTCGGGGTCGTTGGTGACGGTTGCGCTCAAGGCTGCGTCGGCTGTGAGTACCGCACCACGAACACCGTGTCCGAGGCGCGCCATGGCGGGACGATCGCCGCACGGGCGAAGCGCGCTTCCAACTGCTGCCGCAACGCGGCGAGCACGGGAGAGTGTCGCACGCTCGCCGCCACCGTGCCTCCACGGGGAACGCGGACGATGAGCCAGACCACCCGGCTGCGCGCGATGCCGTCAGCGCGCAAGACCGCGGTGTTCGGGATCGACCTCGTGAACGGCGTGTCCCACCGGGTCCGAGGCCAGCTCGGCCCCGGACGCTGACGAAGGCTCGGGTCGTCACGGGCATAGTACGAAAATGCCGACACCGCGGTCGCCGGGAACACCACGATCGCATCCTCCCGGTGAGCCTGTTGACCGACGGTGGCGACGATCGCGCGCCAGTCTTCGCCGCCGTTGCTCGAGCCCCAGAAGTTGCCGTAACAGAGCACGACGAGTGCAAGCGTCATGGCGGCAAGTGGCACCACTCGCCCTCGCGCGAGCCGCGACAGTCCCAGTCCGAGGAGCAAGGCGAATGCGGGAAGAGCGACGATCAGGTAGCGCGCCACCAGCAAGGGCTTCACGACGGAGATCACGATGGTCAGCCCGACTGGGAGCACGAACCACATGAGGACGATCCGGGGCGCACGGCGCCTTCGTCCAGCGTTCCAGGACGCTGCGAGCCCGACCGCCAGCGGGATCGCCACCAAGGTCTGGAGCGCGGGCGACGTGGTTCCGGTGAACTGCGCGATCAGAGCGCGTAGCTCCGCGACATCGAGCGGCGCGATCCAATCGACGCCGCTGTTACCGCTGTCGAGCACGACCGCGACGATCGGAAGCACGATGACGGCGAGGCCGACGGCGCTCGTCAGCGCCCGGTGCCGGAGCCGGGCTTCCGGATGCCAACCGAACAGCGCGACGAACAGCGCAAGAATGACCAGCGCCGAGAACCAATGGGCATAGATCGCCACGGCCGCGAAGAAGGTGAAGATCCACCAGTCCCGAGCCGAAACCGATTCCACCGCACGCAAGAACGTCCACACGGCCAGGACGACGAGGAGGAGGGCCAGGGCATACGTGCGCGCATCGCGGGCGTATTCGAGCAGGAAGGCGCTGGTCGCGAGCACGGCACCCGCAGCCCACGCCGCGGGCGTCGCGACCAGGCGGCGAGCACACGCATGGAACGGCACCATCGTTGCCGCGGCGGCAAGGAGAGACAGCGAACGCAACGCGAGCTCGCTCGTGCCGAACGTTCGCATCCATACGAACGCGATTCCGTAGTAGAGCGCCGCGCCCCGATCTCCTCCTGACGTGCGGAGGATGTGCAGCAAGTCGTGGAAGCTGTGGCCGCTGATGGCCCACGTCGCCGCCTCATCGTTCCAGAAGCTCGGCCGACTCAGGTGCCAGGCACCAGGGATGGCTACGGCCAGGACGAGCGCGAGGACCCAGAGCCGCTCCGGAACCGACCACGATCGTGGAGGCGTCGCGCGGTCGTGGGCGACGGTCCGGACCTGCGCGGGTGGCGCAACGGACTCGGGCGCGCTCATCATCGCGGGCGTTGGCCACGCTCGCGCCACCACGTCGACAGCGCCACCCAGCCGAAGCGGGCGCCGTACAGGAGGTCGTTCCCCTTGCGGCTGTGTCCGGCAGCGCGTTGGTGCATCGTCGCCGGCGACTTCCGCGAGACGGAACCCACGCATCGCCGCCCCGATCAACAGCTCGGAAGCCTGGAACTGGGGCTGTCGGAGGTCGACCGAGGTCGCGACCTCGACGCGCATGGCTCGGAGCCCGAACGAGGGATCGGTGATCCGCTGGCCGGTGAGCGCGCGCAGCAGGCGCGCGTAGAAGACCACCCCGATCGAGCGGAAGGTATCGCCGCGATAGGTGCTCCCCAACCGGCGCGAACCGGAGACGAAGTCCGCGCGATCCTCGAGGATGGGGGCCAAGAGCGCAGAGATCTCGTTGGCGTCGTATTGACCGTCCGCGTCGGTCGTCACGATGTAGTCGGCCCCGTGCTCGGAGGCGAGCCGATACCCCAGGCGAAGGGCTGCACCCTGCCCTCGGTTGACACCCGGACGACACGCGTAGGCGCCGTGCGCCTCGGCAACCTCGGCGGTGCCGTCGTCACTCCCGTCGTCGACGACGAGGATCGCGAGCGACAGCCCGTGGGCCGTCGCCGGCATCGCGTCGAGCACCGAGCCGAGGGTCGAGGCTTCGCGGTAGGCGGCGATCACCACGCAGACCGGGCCCAGGTCAGGTTCCGCATACCGCTCGGCGAACTCGCAGCGGGCAGCAGAATCGACGGCGAGATCGAAGCCCAGATCTCGCCCCGTCGTGCTCATCGACCGCGGGTGCCGGCTGCGAACTCCAGCTCCGGTTGCAGGGAGTTCCAGGTCCGAACGAGACCGTCTCGCAGCTGGACCTTCGGCGCGTACCCGAGCGACCGTGCCTTCGAGATGTCGACCCGAACTGCACGCATCTCCCCCGCCGGTGCCTCGATGTGCGTCGTGGCGATGGACAGGCCGATCGCGGTCGACGCGGCGTCGCAGACCTCGAGCACCGAGGTCGAGGTTCCCGTACCCACCGTCAGAGGTCCGGCGAGACGGTGGTCGGCCGCGCGGAGCAATGCTGACGTGGCATCGTCGACGTAGAGGTAGTCGCGTTCCTGCAACCCGTCGCCGTAGATGCCGATCGGTCGGGCGGCGGCGGCCGCGCGCATCAGGCGCACGACGAACGTGTCCTTTCCGCCCATTCCGTGGCCGTAGACGTTGGTGAAGCGCACGGCGCATGCGCGCAGCCCATAGGACTCGGTGTACGCGGAGCAGAGCATCTCGGCCGCGGCCTTCGTCGCGCCGTACGGGGTGAGCGGCCGCATCGTGGTCGTCTCGTCGATGATCGCGCCACCGGTCTCCCCAACGACCGCGTTCGAGGACGCGAAGACGAACGAGGCGACGTCCCGGTCGCGCGCGCCCTCGAGCAGGCGCTGGGTGACTTCGACATTGACCTCGAACACCTGCTGCGGATCCTTCATCGACTGCAGGACCGACGTGCGCGCGGCCAGGTGGAAGATCGTCTCGGGTGAACACGACAACGCCGTAGCCAAGACGTCGGGATCGCGAAGGTCGCCGACGACGCCGTCGACGGACTGATCGGGGAACGGCACCAGATCGGCGACAAACACCTCGACCTCTCGGGCACGGAGGGCCGCGACCAACGCGGAACCGATGAACCCCGAGGCTCCGGTGACGAGGACGCAGCCCATGCGACGACCGCGCTCAGGTGCCTCCGACGTTCTCGAGCACCCCCGGGAGGGTCGCCGGGCTCTCCAGACGCGTGCCCGGCGAGGCCGTCGTTCGCCACTCGACGGTCGGGTCCATGACCGACGGGTCGACGTCGTCGCGCCATTCGTGCACGATCGCAGCGAGGCGGCAGATGGTGTCGGCGTCGAGCAGGTGCGGCACGAGACCGAGATCGACGAGCTTCGTGTGCGCGGCGTTGTAGTAGTGCTCCTCGAGCTCGACCCGCGGGTCGGTGAGGTGTTCGATCTCGTGCTCGCCACCGAGGGCGCCGACCACCAGGGCGGCCATCTCGTTGATGGAGAACGACTCGGTGAACTGGTTGAACACCCGGTACTCGCCCGGTTGCGCCGGGTTGATCAGCGCGAGCTCGATGCAGCGAACCGTGTCCTTGAGGTTCAACATGCCGCGGGTCTGATCCCCTCGGCCGTAGACGGTGAGCGGGCTGCCGGCGACGGCCTGAACGACGAAACGATTGAGCACCGTGCCGAAAACGGCGTCGTAGTCGAGGCGGGTCGCGAGGTCGGGGTGCATCACGGTTTCGTCAGTCACCTGGCCGTACACGATTCCCTGGTTGAGGTCGGTCGCGCGCAGCCCCCACGCACGGCAGACGAAGGCCAGGTTGTGGGAATCGTGCACCTTCGACAGGTGGTAGAACGACCCCGGTTGCTTCGGGAACGGCAAGGTGTCGGTGCGACCCTTGTGGGTGATCTCGATGAAGCCCTCCTCGATGTCGATGTTCGGCGTCCCGTACTCCCCCATCGTTCCGAGCTTCACCAAGTGGACCGACGGGTCGATCTCACCGATGGCGAAGAGGACGTTGAGGTTGCCGACGATGTTGTTGACCTGCGTATAGACCGCGTGCGAGCGGTCGATCATGGAGTACGGAGCCGAGCGCTGTTCCCCGAAGTGGACGATGCCTTCGGGCATGAACGCTTGGAACGTCGACGTGAGGAAGTCGTAGTCGGTGATATCGCCGACCGTATAGGTCACCCGCCGACCGGTCAGCTCGTTCCACACCGTCGTGCGCCGCTCGAGATCGGTGATCGGCACGAGACTCGCGATACCGAGTTCCGTGTCGTACCTGCGCCGCACGAGATTGTCGACGGCCATGACCTCGTGTCCACGCGCCGAGAGGTACAGCGCGGTTGGCCAACCTAGGTATCCGTCACCGCCGAGCACCAAGACCCGCACTTTGCGCCTCCGAATCTGGCATGAGGGCGCGACAAGAGCAAGCCCTCCCATTGGGCAATCGAAGGCCAATCATGCCTTGTGGTCTGCGACATTCCCTCGGATCAACATTAAAGGTTACGAAGAATTTACTGAGTGGCGCCCCGATTGCCATCGTCGGCGAAGATGAAGCGGTGATAGACGGCGAACTTGGCGACGAACAGCGCTCCATAGGTTGCGAGGTAGGCCATCGCCACGAAGAGCGTCTGCGCGCCGCGACCTGACGGCGCGATCGCGGCCGCGGCGGTCGTGGCGATGGCGGCGACGGCCAGGGTCGCCACGGAAACCAGGACGTACGGCACCAGCTCGCGGCGAACATTGATCCTTCCCCGTCGGTTCCACACCCAGGAACGATTGAGGAAGTAGTTCGGGATCGCCCCCGCCACGAACGCGAGCGACAGAAGCGGCCGCGGCGCCGACGAGCCCCGTACCGAAGAAGAAGATCAACGCGGCCTCGCTGACCGCGAAGGCCACGAACGAGCCGGCGGTGTAGCGGGAGAAACGTGCGGCGAGCGACTCCCTGCGCACATCGAACAACACCCTCGCCACGAGTTGCGAGGGTATCGCGTCGCCGGGCGGGGCGACCTCAGAGGAGTCGTTGGTTCCAGATGAGGGCGGTGATGGCGGGCGAGCAACCACCCTCTTCCATTAGCCAGCGCGGCGCTGAGCGACCGCTACACCAGTGGCCTCGAGGACGTTCCCGCAGTCGCTGCGGTTTCGCTGGAGGCGGAGACACGTGATCGCAGAAGTTGCAGCGACGCCTCGGACTTCATATCAGGGAGCCGCGGGCGATGAAGAACATCGCCGACGCGACCTCGCTGAAGGCCAAGCCCGTGACGACGGCGACCGTCGCGCGACGCGAACGCCGTTCGAGCACCGCTCCGGCGGCGACGGCCGGTGGGAAGCAGTCGGTGGCGTAGCGCGCCATGCCGATGACTCCCAACGCGAGGGACGGTGTCAGGTACAAGCCAGTGAGCCACGACCAGGACCGCGGGATGACGCGTCGCGCCGCGACGACGAGTCCAACTGCCAGCGCCGCGACGAAGAGATGGAGGACGGCATTCGGCGTCGGACGACTGAGGAGGGTCGGGAGCGTCACCTCATGCCATGCCTTCTTGGCGTGGAAGAACCGCAAGGCATCCTCGGTGCGTTGCAGATTGAACAAGACCCAGACACCGAGTCGATCACGGCGGGAACCGCAAGCGCCACCGTTCGGCGCAGGTCACGGCGATTGGCCCACACCGAGATCAGCGCGACGATCAGTCCGTCGGGTCGAACAAGTGCAGCCGCGCCCGCGGCCAGGCCTGCCGGGAGGTCCTGACCTCGCTCTGCCCACAGGAATGCCCACGCCGACGCGGCGAGGAAGATCGCGGACGGATACGCCATCGAGAACACGAACGCGAGCGGACCGAACGCGCAGACCCACACCGCGATCGACGCCGCGCGGCCGGACATGTGACGCGACGCGAGGCGAAAGACTGCAACCAATGCGGCGAAGAACGCCACGTGGTTCACCACGATCCCGGCGAGCTGGACTGACGGGCCCGAGCTGCTGACGATCCTCGTCACGACGGGGAAGAGCACGAAGAACGGCCATGGCGTCTGGTGATGTTGTGCATGTGGCAGCGCCACGTACCGATGCGCCGCGATCCACACCAGCGGCCATCCCACCGGTCGAACCCGGCCAGGAAGCCGTTTGCCGCGTGGCGTCGACCCACCACTACGAGGAGAAGGTCGGACCAGATCCGCGAGAGCACGAATGGCACCGCGACGACGCCGGGTGCGTGCTCGGTGGCGCGTGTGGAGCGAGCACCACGTCCCGGTTCAACCCCGCCTCCACCCGACACCGTTCGAATCCGCCGCTCAGAATGCTTCCAGCCGGATGAGATGAAAGTGACAGATCAGGTCGACGTAGGGTTCTTCAGCGGAAACACAGTGACGAGCCAGCACACTGGCCGCCATGTCCGTGCTCACGTCGGTATGGCGCCGGTCATGAACGTGATAACGCGGTCGCGGCGGGCCTGCGTCTGGACGGTGGGCGCACTCGTCGCCGCAGCCCTTGCGTCCGCTGGCGTCGCGTTCGCGGTCATCGGATCCGGCGGCTCCACGGGTGCGCCGGCATGCGAAGTCACCATAGGTGCTCACAGGTACACCCTCGACCGCGAACAGGTGTCGAATGCCCTCGTCATCACCGCGGCTGCGTCGGAACTCGGCATGGCGCATCACGCGGTAACGGTCGCGATCGCGGCCGGGCTCCAAGAGTCGGGGCTGCACAACGTCGACCACGGCGATCGCGACTCGATCGGCATCTTCCAACAGCGCCCCTCCCAGGGATGGGGGACACCGAGCGAGCTTCTGCAACCGGGCTATGCCGCCCGCGCCTTCCTCTCCCGGTTGGCGCAGATCGGCGGCTGGGAGAGCCTTCCGGTCACCGTTGCAGCGCAACGAGTCCAGAGGAGCGCCACCCCGAATGCGTACGCGAGTTGGGAGGCCGAGGCCCGCACGATCGCGCAGGCGACCACCGGCGAGGTCACCGGCGCACTGCACTGCACCGCCCCGTGACGCTCGTGCCGGTTGCCGCGCGCGACCTGGCGGTGAGGCAGCCTGGTTAGTCGCGTCAGCCCGTGTAGGTGCGGATGAACTGGAGTATTTCGATGTGGCGAGCGGTGTCGTGGAGCATGAGTTTGACGAGGAGAGGAAGCAGCGAGGTTGGCGGGCGTGGCGAAGCTCCTTCTGGAGCAGTCGCAGCTCCTTGGCGTCCTGGCGTTCGAGCGTGAGGAGTCGTGGTGTCGCGTCGAGGAGGTCGCGATGTACGCGGGGCGAGAGCGACGGCGTGCCCGACTCGGCGCTCGTTCGGTGCATCCAGCTATCGATGCGGTTCGTCACGTCACGAATCACTTCGTGGTGGCGTTCCTCGTCATCGATGATGAGGCGCCGAGATACCGGATGCCGTCATCGGTCGTGTCGTCGACCAGGCGGCGGTAGGACTCGAGGATTGCGCGTTCGCGTTCGTCGTGTATCCGTAGTACCTCGAGGATTCGGGCGTCGGCTTCGGGGTCTGGCACCGGATTCACGATCTGCATCCCTTAGGCATCGCCGGCCCCGGTCAGGGCCACCTGGTCCTTCTTCGTCTTGGTCAGGTACGCAACGACGACCGCGATCGCGGCGAGGAAGATCAAGCTCGTGGTCGTGGTCCCGAGCCCAAGGCCGCCGTCGGCTTTGGGCTGTGAGAGGTAATCGCCGATCGACGCGCCGAGTGGTCTGGTCAGGATGTACGCCAGAATGCTCGGGCGGGCGTGTCTCCTGGTGCGACGCGCTCCACCGGGCGAGGACCCCTATTCGACTCGCACGGACGGGTCATGAAGGCGCATCAATCCGCGAGCGGCGACCCAGCACAACGCCGAGACGACCGCAGCGGTCGCAACCCACTGCGGCCCGAAGAGCACCGCGCCGAACAACACCATCCAGGCCGCGGGCCTGAGCCGACGCGGCGACCAACGATGAGACAGAGGCCCGGAGATGTGCCCGCGAACTGGCATGCTCAGATCGACCCTCGAGAGAAGCAGCGAGCGAGCACCAACGCCCGAGGCCCCAGAGCCCGCTACGCAAGTAGATGCCGGACGAGATGAATCCAACGTGAGACTCTCCGGTCGAGCCTGGCTAGGAGGCCCGGGACTGACCGAGCGCGCCGAAATGCTCGCCGACTCGCGGCTGCAGCGAGCGAAGAGGCGCCTGTCGCATCGCCGCCCGACTTCTGACGGCTGACATTCATCGTGTATTCAGGTTCTGGCTGCGATGTTTGGTGGACACCTTTGCGCGCGTTCACTCCAGCGCTGATCCCGTAGATCGCGACATGTGTGCGGCGTGGCGACCCGAAGGCGAAGCGCAGGAGCTACGCGTTCGCAACGTCACTCCGCCGAGTAGGGAAGACGAACAGTGGGCGTTGCCAGGCGCGTAAGCGACGGGATTCTCCGCGGCGTGCATTGCCATAGCCAGCGGGTGCGGTAGCGACAAACCTGAAAGCGGAAGCGCTCGTCCGAGCATCGCGCTCATCGCCGAGGGATCAGAGGCTGTCGCAAGGGTATGCAAGCTCGACAGGCACCTCGCAGCCTCGGGTCCGGTTCACTCATCGCCGTGGCCGTGAGATGTTGGCGTTTCGACTGGGCGGCGGCCCCACGAGCATCCCATCGCATCCAGCGCAGATGCCAAGTCACTTGTTTCTCTACAACTTTGGCTCCGGCGCAGTCAGCGAGCGCGTACGAGGGCGACCACGCCTACTGCCCGCAACGTTGAATCCTCTGGCCCGCTCGGGCCTCACCTCATGCGCCAGTGAGCGTACCGACGCCACCACGCGGGAGCTGACGTCTCCTCCGGAACGCGTGCGGACACCTTTGTGGGATCGGGTGTGGGTGCGCTACATGCTCTTGCTCATCCTGGTCGCGACCTACCTCGCAGTCCTGTTGACCCCACGGCGCGTCTTGCTGTCCGTTGTATGGGTGCTCGCGGCGGGCGCCACGTGCGGCCTACTCGTCGTCCTCGAGCAGCGGCGGAGGCGCTTGGGTATCCACGCAGTCGCGCTTCGCCGTCGGTTTCGTCATCGCCATGGCAGTAGTGACCCCATCGCGTTCGTCGAATGACCTGTGGTCGTACACCATGTACGGCAGAACGGTCACCGTGCATCACGCGAATCCGTACCTGCGAGTGCCGGCGGACTATCCCTCGGATCCATTCCTCACCCGAGTGAGTCCACGGTGGCGTCACACCGGCTCTGTGTACGGCCCACTGTTCGTCGGCGTCGCCAGCACGGGCACGCTGGTCGCGAGCGATTCGGCGTTGGCGTCGCGGTTGTCTTCCAGGTCCTCGCGGCTCTCGCGCTCGCCGCGATTCTCGTCATCGTGTGGCGACGGACTCGAAGCCCGGCTGCCGTCCTGTGGCTAGGACTCAATCCGGTGCTGGGCGTCATCAGTCGTGAACGGCGGTCACAACGACGCCTTCGTCGGTCCGCGCTCCTTGTGGCCGCGCTGCTCGTCGGACGGGGCGCGGACGCGCGGCAGGAGTCGCCATCGGTGTCGCGATGCTGATCAAGCTCTCCGCGGGACTCGGACTCATCGGTGCTGTGCTCTGGTCGTGGCAACATCTGCGAAGGCGCCTCGCGTTGACGGTCGTCGTCGCCGCGGGCGCTGTCGTCGCACTGGGCTATCTGCCGGTGCTCGCCGGCGCGTCGGCGGTGCTGGGCGGCGCCGACAAGACAGTCACCAAGGCCTCGCTGTGGAACCTGCTCGTCGATCGGATCCTCCACCACGACGCCGGCCGAAACGTCTTGGATCCGCTCGCGCCCAATCCCACCCTCTCCGTCGTGTTCTACCTGTCGGCCGCAGCCGTAATTCTGCTCGCCGTGGGACTCGGCTCACGCGCCGCGAGGCAACGCCGCCCTGAACCTGCGGTCGGCATCGCCGTTGCCTCCTACACGTTTGCCGGTGAATACACCTTCCCGTGGTACGCCATCTGGGCGCTTCCGCTCTTTGCGACGCGTCGGTTGTCGGGAGTCGCGTGGATTGTGTGGACACAATCAATCGTGATGCTCGCCGCGCTGAGACTCCCAGACGCCGTCAACGGCAACGCGGCCAGCACGTCGTGCTTCGAGCAATACTCACCATGGTCGCGCCGACCGCACTACTCGTCGCACTCGTCGTCGCAGTCGTCATGGAGCACAATCTGACGCCGACCCCGACGGACGCCCAACTGCCCTGACGACTCGGCGGACCCTAGGCGGCGGCGATGGACGTACAGGTTGCGGTGGCGTGGTAGCCGGGTGCCGTCGCACCACCACACATCCAGAACCGACCCTGATAATTGGCGTAGCCGGTTCCATGGCGTGGGTCGATCATTGCTTCCGTGCTCCACGAGATCCCGCGTAGCTCTTGCACGAGGGGGACCAACGCGGTCTCACCCGACGATTCTCCGCCTGCGACTGTGAGCACTCCGTTGACGATCGCGGCGGCTGCTCCCGAAGTCGGGGTGGGCAGCGGAATACCTGGCCTCCAGCTTGTCGTCGTGGTGTCCAGGCAGTCGACCGCGCTGCTGGTCGAGGGCTCGCGGCCGCCGGCGACACAAGCCAACTGACCGTTGACGTAGCCCGCGACATGGTTGCGGGGGCGTGGCATCTGGGTGATGTCGCTCCACGTGTCGGCGGCCGGGTCATAGCGTTCGACCTGGGCGATCTGGGTGCTGCCGGCGATGCCACCGATGACGTACAAGGACCTTCCCACGGTGAGGAGGCCGGCGGCCGCACCCGCGGTGTGCATCGACGCAATCTCCTTCCACGTCGTCGCACCGTGCGCGAGTACGAACACGCGGTTCGTCGCTGAACCCGAGGTGAATCCGCCGGCCACGAACACGTCGCCATTGAGCACTGCCGCGGCTGGATGATTCACCGCGTACTCGGGAAGCTCGGACCGTTCGCCCAGTGCGTACCATCGAAAACGAAGACACTCGCCACGCTCTGGCCGTTCGCGTCGTATCCGCCGACGACGTACAGCTTGGTCGCCGTAGCAGCCGCCGCGTCTCCTGCACCGCGCTTGGGAGTGACGCCTCAACCCGTTGCGACAACGTCACCGGGAGCGTCGAGCTCGTGGGTGCTGGCGCCGCAGACGAAGTCGTAAGCGACGCGCTTGGCGCGTCGCTTCCTCCTCCGCAGGCCCCCAGGGCGACGCCCATCACGACCACCAAGATCGATCCCCACCGACTCCGCCGTGGCTCGCGACCTGCTCGTAAGTTCATGGTCACCGGTACTCGTACGGACGACGGATCACCGCTCGCCTCACGGTTCCCGAGTTGGTCTGACTATCAGCCGTAGGGTGGTCGACCGGTCGTGACCCGCTCGAGAGGAGCTCCTCGCGCGCCGACCCCTGAAGCGAGGAGCCGGACGGACTGGACTACTGGAAGATCGAGTTGATCAGCGAAACCGTAATCCCGAGCCAGACCAATCCCGCACCCGTGGCGACCGCTCGACCGAAGTTGCCCCCGAGGAAACGATGTAGCATCCCACCCCCCTGGTCGGGCTGTGCCGCGGCCTGCGGCTGCGGTTGGGGCTGCAGCTGCGGACCGGCACCGCCGCGGGGGCGCCGTACCCCGCAGCCGCGGGCTGGGGCCTGCATCGAAACCACCGCAAACTCGTGCAGTGCTTGCAGCAGTGATTGGACCTGCAACTGCTCCTGTTGGATCTGGAGCGCAAGACTCTTCAAGTCCAGCACCCACGACTGGGCGTTCGGTCGCCGGCATCGCCAGCCGTCTGGAGCTTCTCCGCGAACGCTTGGATCGACTGACCGACGAGTTGGGCTTCCTGCTCGAGTTGCTGGTACTCACGATCGACGGTCTCGACGTCCACTGGATTTCCCCTCGTTGTTTGAGTTACTGAAGCTCCGAACGTAAGTCCGCGGGACCTGAAGAGATCCTGAACCTCTCCATCGCGATCCCCACCGTCGCCGGCAAGCTCGAACGCGATGAACAACGTCAGCGATCGAGGCTCGACCAAGGTCCGCACCCGGCAACTGCTGTTGGTGATACAGGGATTGTCGAATGCAGACAATGGAGCCGAGGAGGCCGCGCTGGATGCCGCTGCGGCGCGCGTGTTAGGCGCCCGCGGCGACGAGGATGAGGTCGGTGGCGAATCCGGCGAAGATGCCGAGCATGATGCCCCAAGTCGCGATCTCCTTGTGGCCGAGTTTGCGAGCGACGCCGAGGAGCTCGATCACGACGTAGAGGATTGAGCCGGCGGCGAGGGACAAGAACGCGAGGTACAGGGTGTCGTTGACGAAAGGACTGGCCGATGAGTGTGCCGAGGAAGGTCGGACCGCCGCCGACAAATCCGAGCAGGATGAGGAAGCCCCAGGACGGTCGCTCGCCTTCGGCGGCCATCGGAGCGACGATGCCGAAGCCTTCGGTGGCGTTGTGGAGCCCGAATCCGATGATGAGCAGCAGCGCGAGGCTGATCTCGCCGCTGGCCGCGGATTGGCCGATTGCGAGGCCTTCAGAGAAGTTGTGGAAACCGATGCCAAGAGCGATGAAGAACGCGAGACGCTGAGGCTCGCTGAGCCGACGATAGGCCCCGCGGTGAGTTCCCGTACTGACGCCGCGCCCGGACCACCTCTACGACGGCCGGCAAGCCACCGGTCGTAATACACAAGGCTGAGGAGTCCGACGGCGATCGCGCCGAAGAACAGGGCCGCGAGTCCGATGAAACGGTACCAGGACCCTCCGTGATCGCTGGCGTCCGTGAGAGCGGTTTCAACCTGGTCGAAGGCGCCCGCGAGAACATCCCAAAAGAGAAACAGCAGAATGCCGATAGCGATGGCATTCAGGAATGCTTTTAGGCGGAGAGACGGGTTCCGAAGCCGTCCGATCGGTAGGCCGAGAAAGATGGTAAATCCGGCAATGGTGCCCAAGACGAGGACTTCGCTGTCGGACATGATCTTGCCTACCCCACAATCGTTCCAGCCGGTTCGGTGCACCTTACTAGGACGCCCGAAGTTGACAACTCCGCTCCGCACAAATCCGCGCAAGAGTCGGCAGACTCCGTAAGCCTGAACAAAGCGAAACAGCAGCTGAATACGGCCTGAAGCAGCCCTCACGAACGGTTGAGCGTGTTCAGGAGCTGCCGTGCGCATTGACGCAATAGAGTTTGCATGATCCTGGAATACGGCTGATAGGCGGTGGCTGCGACACTGATCGATCGATCCAATGCTGGCGCGAGGCATGCCGCCGTGTGCATGCCTAAGTCAGTTCTCCTCGAACTCATGCTCGTTGGCGCAGCATCCCTGGATTGGATGATTCACACGTCCATCGGCGAAGTGGCCGGCTCACCGGTCCAGGGCTGCGCCGCACGTTGCCGGCGATGGCGGTCACGATCGTCGGGCTCGGTGTGGTGCGGTACGTGTTCCAAGAGCTCATCCGAGTGCACTTGGTTGTGACGACGACCGCAACGACCCCCACGGACCCTTCAGCCTGCCTTCGGCGATCGGTGCCCGCGACTGGATCGTGTCCGCGCAGACCGTTGACCGGACCGGGCGCCCGATCACGAGCGCGAGGGTCGAGCAAAACGTGCGCGATTCGTGCACATCGTGCGCTCGACCACGCTCAATGACCTGACTCGCTGCGTGAATCGGCTTGGGTTCACGACCTCATGAGCATGCATCCGGCTAGTCAGTTCTGGTCACTGCAAGCAGTCCAGACTTCATGAGCGCTGACTGGCGTGTTCGATCCGCCGCCCGCGTCGATGACGATTCCGTGGGGCTACGCGGTCGTCTCGCTGATGAGCGTGTGCGCAGTGGGTGCGGTCGCCGCGATGTCGGAACCCGCAGGACCCGGCGTGACCCAGTCGAAGTACTCAGGACCAGCTAGCCCCCGATCGACAACGCCGCGATGCACGGTTCTCCCACTGAGTGGACAACGGTGCCGCAAGCTCGAGTAGTCAGGAGCAGACCCTGAGTCGTCAACCAGCAGAGCGATACCTGCACGCTATCCCGAACCGAGGAGGCGGGAGTGGTGCCCATTCGCGCGCGCCTATGCGACCGCTTCAACGCTTCACATGCCGTCGTCGACAAGAACGTTCGTCGCCTTGCGCGCTCGGGCCACCTCCGAGCAGAAGATGATCGCGTGCGTCGTGCTCACGAGCGACGGCCGGACCCTCGCGACGACATTGCGACGCAACCTCACAGTGGCGGAGCGGTTTCTCGACTGCCGTCGGTGTCGACGAGGCGACGGTACACACGGACGCGGAAGAGTGGGCGCTCGTGATGTCGGACGACGTCGCCGAAGCGCTGTCCGACCTCCTCGAAGAGGATCGCGTCCTGCCCCTTCGACCACGTCGTCGCTCGACTAGGGGTCCGGTGCATCGTCTCCCGGCGCGGTGTCCCGGTGTCTCCGCCACTCGTGGAACGGCGGTACAAGCGAAATGATCACGATGAGCCCGATGATCGGGAGGATGTAGGTGTCGATCGAGTCGCCGATGAGGTCGACGAGGAGGTAGCCCAAAAGGGTGACGACCACGGCCCACGGCCGGCACCAACGACGTTGTAGCGGAGAAACACGGACCGTCTCATGCGAGCGACCCCGGCGACGACCGGCGCGACCGTCCTGACGATCGGTACAAAACGTGCCAGCACGATGGTCTCGGGACCGTGCCGGTCGAAGAACGCGTGGGCGGTCGATGTACGCGGGCTTGACGATCTTCGCGTCCGGATCGCGTCCGACCCCGGGGGCCGACGATCCCGCCGATCGTGAATCCCGCCTGGTCCCCGTGCATGGCGGCGACGAAACAACCGACCAGCACGAGCGCCAGGTTCAACGAGCCTTGGCTCGCCAGCAATCCGGCGGTGAACATCAACGAGTCGCCAGGAAGGAAGAAGCGACCAGTAAGCCGGTCTCCGCGAGACTGACGAATCGCCGCCGAAGTTCTCGGCTCACGCAGGGATCTCTACCCACACTATGTCGTCCTCCAGCGGCGTGATCCGTAGCTCGAAGAGGCCGGCGAGCACCAGGGCAAGTTCGTCATCGTTGAGCTCAACGCCACGGAGAACACTCGAGCGCGCACGATGTCACGATCCCGGTCCTCGACAGATCAGGCAGCTCTGGCGCGCGCGGCGGGTGAGGGGAGTTGTCCGCCGTCGGTCAGCGAACATGGAATCCGGGCCTTGACGTTCCAACCAGAGGCGGTCAGGAGAACCGGTTCCACCACCGTGAGGTCGCGACCGTGCCGATCACCACAGCGTGCTCAGGCCGACGAGGTCGACCGTGAACTCGTGTACCTGTTTCACTGTCACGATACGCCTCGGAAGCTCGCCAGCGGGCGCGGTTGAGTTGACCGGCGCTGGCGGCGCGGGCGTAGGTACCACCCGTCGTGTGGGCGATGGCGCGGAGGGTGTGCTCGTCGATCGCGAGGTCGTTGCCGTGCCGCCTGCCGGTGAGTCCGCCGAGGGGGACGCCGCCGCTCGACGGTCCGAGCGTTTCGCTACCGAACTGCGCGCTGATGTGCACGCCAACGGGGTGGGCGTGGTGGTCCCGAAGCCGATGGTGAACACCCGCACCCCTCGGTCGGCGGCCTGCCGCGGCAGCGAGCGGGTCGACACCGGCGTTGGCCGAGCCGTCGGTGAGCAGGACCACGATGTTGGGCACGTACTCGCCGAGCAAACCGGTTCTGGCGCCGTTCGGCGGAGGTGAGTTTCACCCTGCTCGGCGCGATGGCGTGGTTCACCCGGGCCAGCGCGTCGACCGCGGCGAGCACAGCGTCGCCGATTGCGGTCTGGTCCCCCGTTGTTCGTCGATGGCGGTGTCGTGGCGGTTGTCGTTGTTCGGCGGGACGAGAAGCTGCGCCGTGCCTGCGAACGCGACCAGCCCGAGCTGGGTGCCGCCGGGCTGATCGGCGACGAACGTGTGCGCGGCAGCTTCCGTGGCCGATAGGCCATTCGGCGATACGTCGGTTGAGCACATCGAACGGGAGACGTCGAGCGTGAGGATGATCGAGGTGTCGCTGCGCGACGTCGCAACCAGCGCCTGCGGATGTGCCATCGTGGAACAATGAGGCCGGCGATCGCGGCGAGGAGCAACGCGGTCGGCACGAACGCGTCGCCACGAAGATCGCTCGGGCCGCCTTGCCGTGGACCAGCGAGAGGCTCGCGAAGGTCACGGCGTACTTGCGGCGACGGCGACGCGACCACACCACCGCCTGCTCGATCAAGATCGTGAGAGCGACGAACCCGGCGAGTGCCCACGGCCACACGAACCGCACGGTCAGATCACCCACCCGACAAGGAAGCACCGAGCGCGATCGCTATCCGGAACCGCTGACGTCAACGACCGCGCCGTTGGGGCTCCCGTCCCGATCGAGAAGCCTCGGACGCCGGCGTGGTATTGTGCCGTTCTCGCTATCGAACTACACGCTTCAACGTTACCGTCGGCTCCCGAGAAGCGCACGCAGACGGGCCCGCCCGCACATACGGGCTCGGCCCGCGCTTCATGGCGTTCAGCGTGTCTTCAGCACGCGAGCGCGCCTACAAACGAGGCAACCCATGCCTACTCCCCGACCCTCCATGGGCCTCGGGTGAGGCGACAGGTCGCCGGATATGAGCGGTCCATCTTGGCCCGGAGGGCGTTGTTCGTGGCGGCTGGTCGTGGGGTGTGATTTCTGCACGGCGACGTGCGGTGGCTCATCGTGGCCGATTGTTTGCGCGCCTGATGATGGCGGTCGGGTGCTCGGCGCCGACCCTATCCGACCGTAAGTCTGCAAGGAGCCGGGGCGGTTCAGACTGGGAAGCTGGTCGGAACTCGTGTCCTCACGTTGGTCTCATGCGTCCCTGGCCGACATCGCGGTCCATGACGTCCTGGCGCGAGCTGGCAGGCTGGAATTGTGGGCGCGTGAGCTGTGCGTGGAGCGGTGGTCGCTGTTCGCTCTCCTCAGCTGTGGAGTGCTGGCTGCGCTTGGGGCTGGATCAGCATTCGGAGCGGAGAACTGGGCCGCAACAGCGTTCTTCGCTGTGCCTACGGACCCTCAGCATCGTTGGTGTCCGCAACTTCTTTGCGGTCAAGAAGTAGCGGTCCTCCATTTTGTCGATATGCCGGACCGGTTGACGCTCGAGTGCCACGTTTCATCGTGGGTGACTGTGGGTGCCCGGGCGGCGCAACGAGGACGAGTTGCGCCATGGTCTTCGTCGGAGGTCACGTGCGACATCGGCCTCCGAGTACCGGCGTGGTCGGCGTGTCGACTATTGACCACGCCTCCACGAAGGCAACCTCCGCTGAAGGCGATCATGGTCTGCGTCGGACTTTGATTGCCGCCGCACGTTGCGGTCTCCAAATCGCCTGCGGCGTTTAGACTGCGCTGTTTCTGACTGGGTGGTGACTTCGCAGACACGCCTGGCTTTGTACGTCCAGCCGTGGGAGATTGGTTGTTATGAGTTCGCTCGGGCTGGATGCCGCGAGCAATCCAGGTGGCCCGTTTTTGAGCGTGTCCTCTCCCCGCCGAGGAAACGCGGGTGCAGTCTGTGTGGCGTTTCCGTTGGCTGATCGGCTGGGGGCGTTGGGCTCTTCGCGTCTTTGTGGTGGTGTTTGGATTTCCCGGCTCACGACCGGAGATCTTCGCGATCGTGGGCGTCGGACTCATCGCTGTCTGGTACCCCGACGGGTTCGGCCGCCACGTGGAAGCGGGTCGTTATCGACTGGCTTCCCCTTCTACCTCTTGCTCACCGTCTACGACATGATCCGAGGTTCTGCCACCAAGTGGTTGATGCCGCACGCCCTTCCACAGATTCGCATCGACGAGTGGCTCTTCGGCGGCACCGCCGACCGTCACCTTGCAACACGCCCTGTACACGCCTGGGGTCGTGCAACTGTGGGACTACGCCGCATTCGCCGTGTACATGACGCACTTCGTCGCACCGTTCGTCATCGCCGGCGCTCCGCAAGTTCGCCCATGACCGGTTCCGTCGCTACGCAGCGCTGTTGCTGGGCATCCTACGTTCGCTGCGCTGGTGACGTACGTGTTGTATCCGGCGTTACCGCCTTGGCTAGCCAGTCAGACAGGGTCGCTGCCACCGACCGCCAAGATTATCGACGAGGTGTGGGCACATCTCCGGTTGAGCAACGGCGCCACGGTCTTCTCGGCCACCGCGCCGTCCTTGATCACCCCGAGTTCGCCCTTCATACCCATCAGATCGCCGCCGACCGCTGTCGCGCATTTGAGCGCCTCGGCCGGACTATAGCCGAAGAACTTGACGAAATGTCCGATGTCGCGGGCGTTCTGCCCCATCGGCGTAACCGTGAAACCATAGTCGCCGCCGACCACCACCCGCATGCCTCGCTTGCGCATCTCATGATAGGTCGCGACGGTGTGCTCGAGCTTGCGCGGCAAGCCCATTTGCTCGGCGATCTCCCTGGTAAGACCGACGACGTCGCCCTCGTACACCGAATTGTGAACGAGCCCGAAGGCCGGACCGACGATGACTTGGTGCTTGACCGCCTCCAGCATGTCGAGCGCTTCCTCGTCGGCGAAGTCGCAATGGTATATGCAGTCGACGCCGGCGCGCACCGAACGCTTGACCAATTCCGCGGCGCGCGAGTGACCGGCCACGCGCTTGCCGAAATCGTGCGCGGTCTCGACGCCGGCGGTCAGCTCCTCCTCGCTGATCGACACCAGTTCGGCCCGGCAGGTGGAGACGAACTCGTCCCCGGAGACGTTGAACTTGACATTGTCCACGCCCTCGCGAGCGCAAACTCGGACGGCGCGACGGATCTTCGTCGGGCCGTCGGCGATCATGCCGAAGCTTTCGGCATGGCATGTGCTGCTTGCGCTCGTCGCCGAGGCCGCCGGTGGAGGTGATCTCGGGGCCCGGCCGCCTTGTAGCGGGGGCCGGCGAGATAACCGTCCTCGATTTCCTGCCGCACGACGACGTCGAGCCGGAGCTTCGCGGAAGCCGCGGAATAGCAGGACGTGAAACCGTGGTTGAGCATCAGCGTCGCGTTGCGGCAGGTTTTGAGAAGGTGCTCCTCGGGGGGGATCTCGCCGAGGTCCTGATTGCGGGCTGGGCCGACGAAAGAAAGATGACAATGGCCCTCGACCAGGCCCGGCATGAGCGTCATGCCGCCCCCATCGATGATTTCGGCGCCGTCGCGGCGAATTTGTCCTTGTCGCGCGCGACCGCGGTGATGCGGTTCTTCTCGATCAGCACCTCGGCCGGATAGCGCTCGTCGTCTCGCCGTCCCAGACCTGGCGTTCACAATCAGAAAGGCGATCGCGTCGACTCCCTCCCTTTGGCGGCCGCTCGGAAACGTTTACACCGTCATGATAGGGGCATGGCTGGCGTCAGTCCAACCCTTTTCCGGGGTCGTAACCCATTCAGAAAAACCCTGAACGCCGATTTGGGGTTCGAAAGGCCCGCCCCGCCGTCGGGCGAGCTCTTGGCGGCCGTTTTGTTTGACGGAGCGAACCGTCGGATCTCTAACTTCTGGCGCGTAGCGCCCCGCCCCAAGCCGAGCGGGCCCTTGCCCTGCGGTCGTGTTCCCGACCCCCGCCGCGGGCCCTGTGTTGAGCTTCGTTCTCGACGCGCCCCACAGCACCCCGATGTCGCGCCATGCTTTGGCGGAAAGCACGGAAGCCTCCACATGTCAGAACGGCGAGAACTCTATCGCAGCCCGAATGGTGATTGTTGGTTCCTTGGCAGGGAGCCGCAGACCGGGCACGCGTTCGTCATTCACCGAGCCGAACGCGCCTTCTGGGGGCCGCCTGTCGCCTATTGAGGTGGGCGATTTCCTCAGAGATGGGAAGGGACCTGAGCAGCAGGCCCTGTTACGCTTGATTGGACGCTGGTCGAAGCTCCCCGATATGCTGACCGGCCCTAGTGGCGAGAAGCGTGGGTTCTAAGGAATGAGCGAAGGCGATTTCAAGCTTGAACTGGAAGACGCCTCCGCGGAGGCTCCTTGAGCAGGCGGCGACCGACTTTGCCAAACGCGACAGCGCCGAGAAACTGCAGCGGCTCATACTGGAAGAATTGCACCACAGGGTGAAAAACACCCTGGCTATCGTGCAGGCCATTGCAAGCCAAAGCGTGCGCACCGCCGCTGATTTGCCGCACGCTGGCGAAGCCCTCGCGGCGCGGTTTTCGGCGTTGGGCCGGGTCCACGACCTGCTGCTGCGGACGGCCTGGGCGGCGCGATGCTGCCCGAATTGTTGAAAACTGCCATTGAACCGTTTGAAACACCCGGTCGCGAGCAATTCCGAATCCAGCCCACGCCTATACGCATTAGTCCCGCTGCAGCGCTTCCTTTCGTCATGACCATCAACGAACTGTGCACGAATGCAACCAAATACGGGGCGCTTACGGTCCCCGAGGGTCGCGTCGATATTGCGACGAAAGTTAATCAGGACGACGGCGCATTTCGTTTCAAATGGAGCGAAACGGGAGGGCCTTCCGTCGGAGAGCCGTCGCGTCGAAGCTTTGGAATGTTGCTCATTGAAAGAGGATTTGCAGAGCAATTCTCAGGCTCGACACGAATGCAATTCAAGCCGAGCGGCGTGGTCTGCGAAATTGATGTCCCTTTGGCCGCAATTCAACAACGAATTTCAAACTAAGACAAAGCGCGATGGTGACCATCGCGCTTTCAGCCGAAGCCTGTGAGGCGATCGCCGGCGAGAAGCCCGACCCAGCCGCCTACGATACCCGCGGCGGCGGCTTTCCGCTCGTCCTGGCGAGGCCCACCAAGACGCTCGGCCGCCTAAAGGCCGCGCGCGGTCCTGGTGAGAGCTACAGCGACGCGATCCTGAGGATGCCGAAGGGCTAAAGCTGGCCTGGATAATCTGTTCTGACCGGGGCAAGCAATCCCTACCCAAAGGTTCCGTGGCTTACTTACCGAGTGCTCAAAAAGCTCCTGCTGCCCTCCTGGACCTCGACCGTGGCGGTGCTGGGCGTCTGGTTCGCTATTGCGCTTGGTGCATCCGCAGCCTTGTTTTCACTCCCATGATCGTCCGGTTCAAGCCTTCCATCCTCCGCGAGACGCGTTGGTACGAGTATCTCGCCAGATCCGTGCTCGGTGGGACGATGACCGTCGCCGCGGGCCTCATCGCGGCCCGGTTCGGACTGCTCATTGGCGGCCTGTTTCTCGCTTTTCCAGCCATTTTCCCCGCAAGCGCTACCTTGATCGAAAAGCATATTCGGGAGCGTAAAGAGAAAGCAGGTCTGGCGGGAGAGCGAAGCCGCGGCGCTTGACGCGGCGGGAGCAGCGCTCGGAAGTTTCGGGCTGGCGGCTTTCGGCCTCGTGATCTGGCTGATGATCGTGCCCTCTCCCGCCTGGGCCTTCGCACTCTCTTCGGCCTCGTGGCTCGCTGTAGCCATGCTCGCGTGGCGGGGGCGACGATCGCTTTAGAACGCTGAGCTGAGGGCGCTTTAATGGCGAATCGACGACGATCGACGGGCTACTCAATTCGATCGGAACAATCTGACGCTTGGTCGTGTTTGATCGGCTGGTGGCGCGCTGCCCTCCCCGCACTAAGCGCGCCGATTGCCGCGCGTCCTGAGCCTGCCCGGCCCGGCGGTGCTTTTTGAATGGCGCCGGACGGCTCGCCGCTTCCATGCTAGGCTGACTGATCGCCGTATTCGGCGACTGAAGCAATCCGCAATCTCGATTTCAAAGGGAACGCGCACTCCCACGGCAAGTCGGGAGCGCGGTCATGCGGTGTTATTTCCGACGCGCAGGGCGCATCGCGGGCGTCGAAAGATTGCCCCTCGGAATCTCCGATGAAGATGCAGTCGCGAGGGCGCACGCGCTGGCCTCAAAGCGTAAGAGGCCGTTCGATGATCTTGAGGCTTTGGATGGCGCCCTGCGTCTTCAGGCTCCGCCCTCGGCGACGGAGCCGCCTGAGGCCAGCCAGCCGCACGGCGACCCGTCTCCCGATCTGTGACTAACAGACACGTCGAGACGCGTGCCCGTTCACTTCTCACATATCACGGGAACCATTAATAGCTGTGGGCCTCAGGTGCTCATGCCCAATGGCTGAGTGGCTGGCGCGAAACCAGTTGAAGAATTCTCACGAAGAAGCAGTTCGCCGAGCGGATCGGAAAGTCGGTTCGCCACGTGGAACGCCGGATCAGTGCTGGCGAAGGGCCGCCCGTTATCCGACTTGGTTCGCGCAATCAGGATTGAGGAGGGTGACGGCGATGCTTGGATCACTGCGCGCCGCATCGTTCCGCCTGGCTGGCAGGTAAACAGATGAGCCCAAAAGGCGAGAGGGTCGCGTCCGCCCGACGCGGGACCGACCCTCGATCATTTAAGCGCCTTCGCGCGCGGGTCTACTGAGAATTGCCGCCTTGCAGAACAAGCAGGCGCGGCAGTCATGATGCTCGCTTGCGGCTTTTTCGGCATCGAAGACTTCGCGTTTAGGCTGCAGATCGATGCCTAACGAACTGATAGGGCCGGACGCCACCGTCGGCGCCACAAGCCGTATAGCGGTCAGTTCGCCGGGAGGTCGGTGGAGATGCTACAGTCGCCGGCCTATCGCGTTCTTAGTGTTTCTGCACATGGCGCGCTTAGCCGCATTGAGGTTGGACACGCGCACCACGGTGGTGAGGACAATGGCAAATTGCCGGTCACCTACGAACACTTCGAGGAATACGGCATGGACCGCCACGCTATCGCTCCGGCGCTCCGCGAGTTGGTGGCGCTTGGCTTCATTGAAGTGACCGAGCCCGGATGTGCCGGCAATGCCGGCGCACGCCAAGCGAGCCTCTATCGACTAACTTACAGGGGTTCCCAAGGCGTCCTTTCGGATGGTTCTCATGAGTGGAGGCGGATTACCACCATGACGGAGGCGAAAAATATTGCAGCCGTCGCAGGAGAGGCGCTCCCTGAGAACACAGCAAGGCGAGGCGGCAAACGTGCCCGACGAGGATTGGGCATGAAGAAAGACACGCCTCGCAGGCCGTTCTCTAAGCTAGAACCCCAGTGGCGGAAATCCTCACTAGATCCGAGGGGAAAATCCCCACCTGGAAAAGGGCATCCCAGTGAGGGAAACCACCACAGCCCTCCTGGTGAGGGAAACGACGTGTCTGACCCAGATGCCTGCGTAGCGCCTGATCGCCTCCTGATGGCAAGCGCCAGCGCGCGCGAGGCCTCTAGAGCCTACAGGAAACGGGACGCGTCGTAAGTCGGGAAGTCGGAGAGCGGCACATCTGCCCACGGCGGCCGGGCGGGTGCCAAGGTGGTGGCGAACAAGGCCGCCATGCGGGAATAGACTCCTGGGTCCGCCGCGATCTCGGCGGGGCGGGCCCGATCGGATAAGACGCCCTGATCGATCCGCACGCCCTTGAGAGCGGCCGTGAGGTCGGCGAGGGTCGTGCGCTTCCTCAGGGCGTCCCAGATCAGTGCGAAGGGGGTTGAGCCGTCCTCCTGCTCGGCATGGAGGGCGCGGACGTAGGACGTGATCTCCTGCTTGCTCGCGGGCCCACGCAACGTCAACCGTTTGCGTGGGCACGGCCAACCTGACGACGCCCGACCCGTAGCGAGCCAGGATGCTGGAGATGACCGATTTTGGGGACGACTTGTGCGAGTGCAACTCCAGGCAGAAGTCCCCGAGATTCGCCCGGTCCAGGCGCCGCTTCACAACCTCGAGCGCAGCCTGCTTCTCGGCGAGGAAGAGGACGCGCTTGCCCGCCGCGAGGGCGTTAGCAATTACGTTGGTAATCGTCTGCGACTTGCCCGTGCCGGGCGGCGCCTGAACGACAAGGTTCTTGCCCTTCATGACGTCCACGAGGGCGCTGTGCTGCGAGGCGTCGGCGTCCTGGATCAGGTAGGATGCGATCTTCTCGACCTCGGGACTATCGATCTCGTAGTCGTCGGGGACGCCCTGGAGGCTGTCGTCGTCTGCGTGCTCGATGCCTTTGAGGATAGAGCCGACGAGCGGATGGGCGACGTGGTTCTTCCAGTTCTCCGGCTCCAAGTCCTGGTACATGGCGAAGCGACCGAACGAGAAGTGGCCGAGCACCAGCCAGCGCTTCACCTGCCAGCGACTTCAGTCCTTCGACGGCCTTCGTGACCTGGTCGACGTAGCCTTCGACCGAGGCGCTGTCGGCCTCCTCGTCCTCGGAGCCGAAGTCGGGGATCTGCCGCCCGAACCGCTGCTCGAGTAGCTTCTGGAGACTCAGATTGGTTTCCGCGTTTCCTTCCCGAACCGTAATGCAGTAGACCGGTTTGCCTTGGACCTTCTGCCGGTCGATCTGCACCGGAAGCAGCAGCGCGGTGCGAACGACTCTTCCCGGAACTGTCACTCTCGTACCACTCGAGAAAGCCGAAGGCGAGGAATAGGGTTGAAAGGCCCATTTCCTGTTCAGCGAGCCGCGCGTCGCCGACGATCTTCTCCATGACGGCTTCGAGCTCGTCTGGGAACTTGAGGGTCTGGAGACCCTTGCCGGTCTGGACGGTGTCTTTGCATCGAGGTCGAGACGGGGGTCGATTCCGAGCGAGCGGGCATGCTCGGCCCGATTTCAGCTCCCTGCGGGTCGGGCGCGGCGGAAGTTCGAGTTCCTGTCGGACGCGATCTCGCAACTCGCGTTCCAACTTATCGAGAGCGGCATCGTCGTCCCGGCCGTTCGATTCAAGCGCCTCGAGGGCAGTCAGGTATTCGACGTCGATGTTCTTCGCCCGGTCAAGGGCGGCGCGGAACTCCTCGGTCCGCTCATCGGCTGGAATGGCATCCGGCAACGGCAGCGCGGAAATCTTGAGCGTCGCCTCGTCTAAGGCGAGGCGCCGGTGGGCGTCCTCCAGCGAGCATCCGATGACCTGGAGGAACCTTTTGGACCGGGGGCGGAGATTGTAGTTAAGGAGCTGGTTCGTCCGCGACAGGTCGAGAAGGCGGACGCGCAGGCCTTCGTAGGGACCCTCAAGCCGCTTCTGCTCGTTGGGGTCGGTTATCGGCATTTCGTCCGGGTCGCCGCGCCGATGAACATCCACCGCATCAACTGGCTTTGGGGCTCGGCCAAGGCCATGGAGAAGGCGGGAATCAAGGAGTTGCCGAAGACCTGGGCCGAATTCAACGCCGACTGCGACAAGGCGGTCGCGGCCCATCTCATCTGCATCGCGCACAACAGCGCCGACTGGACGGATGCGACGACGTTCGAAGTGATCGTTTACGGGCAGGACATCGACCTTTTCCGCAAGGCGTTCGTCCAAGGCGACACCGAGGCGATGCGATCCGCAGAACGTGAATCTGAGGCATCATTTTTTTGCCGCCCAGGCCGTCCATTCGCAGATGCGCGAACTCGGCTTCGGTTCGATCATCAATCTCTCCTCGATCGCCTGGCGCGGGGCGGCCGACATGCCAGCCTATTCCGCGGCCAAGGCGGGAATCATCGGCCTCACTCACGCGCTGGCGCGCGCGTTCGGTTCGGACAACATCCGCGTCAACGCGATCGAGCCCGGCGCGGTGATGACCGACCGGCAGCGACGCTTGTGGTACAAGACGCCGGAATCGGTCGCCGCGATCGTTCAGCGCCAATCCATCAAGGAGACGCTGCTCGGCGACGACATCGCGCGCATGGCGTTGTTTCTCGGCGCCGACGACAGCCGTATGGTCACGAAGCAGTCGATCACCGTCGATGCGGGGCTCAGATGAACGAAAATGTAAAGCCGCTTCAGCCGCAGTCGCGCGGAACTGCATTCGCCCTCGGCCTCAACCCCTATGGCCTGACCTATCATCTCGGGCTGCAAGGGGCCGGCGGACCGCGCGCCAATCCCGATGGCGCGGGGCTCGAGGGCTTTATCGCCATCGCGACCGAGCTAGGCGCGAAGGTCCTCGAGATCTACGACCCGTGGCTGAGGGCGCTGAGCGACGACGAGCTCCGGGCGCTCCGCGATCGGCTCGCTACCCTCGGCATGACGCCCGTCGTCAGCTCCGGGCTGATGATGGGTCCGTTCGAGAGCGCCTTGCGCTCGGCCAGCGCGCTCGACGCCAAGATCATTCGCTACGGCCTGACCACGGTGCTGTGCGGCGACCGCCACGCGCTCGGCGAGAAGTGGAAGGAACTCGTCACGGATGTTCGCGCCGCGCTCGCCGACCGCGGGCCGCGCGCGTTCGACGACGGCAGGACGGTGGCGATCGAAAACCATCAGGATTTCGGCAGCGACGAGCTCGTGGACTTTTGCGAGAGCGCGCGGGGCGTGGGAATCTGCCTCGACACCGGCAACACCTTCCCGGTGGCTGAGGCGCCGCTCGACTTCACCCGCCGCGTCGCCCCGCAGGTGCGGCACGTCCATCTGAAGGACTACCGGGTCCAGTTCACCGAGGAAGGTTACCGCCTCGTGCGCTGCGCCATCGGCGACGGCGCCGTTCCGATCGCCGGGATGCTGGACATCCTCGGGGCGCATGGGCGAAAACTGACGGCGGTGCTCGAGCCGGGCGCCCTCGAGGCGCGGCACGTGCGATTCCTGCGGCCGGAATGGTGGAGTTTCTACCCGCCGAAACGCGCGTCCGCGTTCGCCGCCTGCCTAGCTGCGGCCCGCGTCAATCGCCTCCCCGACGACGCCGACTATCGCACGCCCTGGGAGAGGGGCGACGATTCCGCGATCGCCGACTATGAACTCGCCATGATCCGCCGCAGCACCCACAACATGGACGCGATCGGCCTCGGACCCGGGAAGGGAATTTGACCGATGACGAAAGAACTCGCAGGCAAGGTCGCGTTCGTCACCGGCTCGGGCCGCGGGCTCGGGCGGGCAATGGCGGAGCGGCTGGCGGAGCTCGGCGCGGACGTCGCCATCCACGACATATCCTGGATCGCGCCGGCCAAATTCGGCGAGGCGGCCGATCTCGGCGCGGTCGCCAAGGCGATCGGCCGGCACGGCGGCAAGACCGCGGCGGTGACCGGCAACGTCGGCGACAAGGCGGCGGTGGCGAAAATGAGGGAGGAGATCGAGGCGAGCCTCGGCCGCGTCGATATCCTCGTCAATTGCGCCGGCGGCGACATCGGCGCGGCGGGCGGCAAGCCTGACCCGAACGACGCGCTCGGAATTCCGCTCGAAGACATCAAGGCGTTGACCGAGAACAACCTCTACGGCACGATCCTCATCTGTCAGGCGTTCGTGCCGCCGATGGTGCAGGCGGGAAGCGGATCGGTGATCAACATCGGCTCCGGCGCGGCGCAGTTCGGGGTTAGCAACGGGGTCATCTATGCGGCGGTCAAGGCCGCCGTCATCCACTATACCCGCTGCCTCGCCAAGGCGGTGCGGACCGAAGGCGTTCGCGTCAACGCGGTGAACCCGGGCGACACCAAGACCGCGCGCTTCCAGGCGACCCGCGTTGTTGACCCGCAGAAAATGGATTCGTCGACAAAATCGCTCGTACGCTACGCGGAGCTGGCTGAGATTGCGGATGCGGTCGCGTTTCTCGCTGGGCCGCGCAGCAGGTTCATCCACGGCCAGGTCCTTCGGGTCGACGGCGGCGAATCGCTGTTTCCGGGTTGAGGAACGGGCGGGAAAAAATGCTCGGGGAGATCTAGAGTGTCGGACGGTAAACGTTTTGAAGGAATGACCGCGGTGGATGAGCGCCGAGTTGAGCCCAGATCGAAACTCCGCTTCCTGATCGATCAGCCCGAAACCGGACTAACCGAGTGATGGCGATGTCCGCTCCTGGCGCTCCCTTCACGTTGAGGGAGGGAAGGGCAGCTAAGCGTTGGTCATGACCAGTTTCGCCGAGCCGCCGCGAAGCGCCCGGTCCTTGCGCGCAGCGAGACCCAGAATTCCCGCCAGAAATCAGCCAGAAATATCCGAGAAGGCGGGGATCGTGGTTGGTCGAAACGCGCGCCGACTTAGTTTGCCGGACTCCCCGGGCCCAAAACCGACGGGGTCGTGGAATCGAGGGTAGGGGGTGTCCTTATGCAGGTCCAGCCACACGTTTGCCGACGATGAGCGCTGATTCTTACCTCGCGACCCTCGCTCGCGGAGGCTTACTTTTTCGGGTCACCGACTACGCCGTGGGCTTCGATGAGTTGTCCCGGCGAGCCCGTGTGAGACAGTTTGGCAAGGGCGAAGGCGAGCCGGCGGGCGACCTCTAGGGAATTGCCGCCGCTGAGGTTTACTTGATTGACCGTCACGGATTGGCTGCCTGGCGGGACGGCCGGCTCCTGATAGATGCCCAGCACCTTCGCAAGCTTTTCCAGGGCGCTCGCGAGAGGCCTCGCGGGGTCAAACCTAGGCTCGTGAGTAAGCGTAGATCCGCCCCCAGCGAGCCCTCGACTGGCTTCTCGGCCTATCACCTTTTTCACGGCGGCTTATCACTCCGAATTGCCGATATTCCAGGTAATTAGGTGGTGCCGCAAGAGAGATTCGAACTCCCGACCCCATCATTACGAATGACGTGCTCTACCAGCTGAGCTATTGCGGCCCCGTCGAGCAAGGCTGCGCCCGGGGCGCGTCTCGAACGGCGCTGCTGTCTATGCCGGTTTGCCCCGTCTTGGCAATATCCGCGCGGCGGGGCAAAACGGAGCCCGGCCGTGGCTCAACGGCGGCGGGATCAAGACTGGAGGAGCGTTCGCATGGCGGGACGATTGGCGGGGAAGACGGCGCTCTTGACGGCGGCGGCGGCGGGGATAGGCCGTGCGACCGCCGAGGCGTTCGCGCGCGAGGGCGCGCGCGTCGTCGCGACCGACATCGACGCGGCGGCGCTCGCCGGCCTCAAGGCCGAGACCCGCAAGCTCGACGTGCGCTCGACCGAGGCGGTCGCGGCGCTCGCGCGCGAGATCGGCGCGGTCGACATCCTTTTCAACTGCGCCGGCTTCGTCCACCATGGCAGCGTCATCGACTGTTCGGACGCCGATTGGGACTTCTCGTTCGATCTCAACGTCAAGTCGATGCACCGCACCATCCGCGCCTTTCTGCCCGGCATGCTGGAGAAGGGCGCAGGCTCGATCGTCAACATCGCCTCCGGCGCGTCCTCGGTGCGCGGCATCCCGAACCGCTACGTCTATGGCGCCTCGAAAGCGGCCGTGATCGGCCTCACCAAGGCAGTGGCGGCGGACTTCATCCGCAAGGGCGTGCGCTGCAACGCCATCTGCCCCGGCACAATCGAGAGCCCGTCGCTCGACGGCCGCATCGAGACGCAGAGCCGCTCGCGCGGCGAGGCGGTCGAGAAGGTCCGCCAGGAGTTCATCGACCGCCAGCCGATGGGCCGGCTCGGCAAGCCGGAGGAGGTGGCCGCGCTCGCCGTCTATCTCGCCTCCGACGAGAGCGCCTTCACTACCGGGCATATCCACCTTGTCGATGGCGGGTTTGCGCTTTAGGGCGCGTTTCGACGACGCTTCGACTTCCCGCGCCCCTCCGCCAAGGCTTCCTGCGGGTTCAACCGCACTCCCTCCGCCAGTCGTGCAACGAGGCGGCCAGCGCCGGCGCCGCCGCGCCGCGCAACGACTGGGCGAGCGCCTCGAGCGCAGCGCGGCGCGGCGAGCCGCGGCGGAAGACGAGCCTAACTCGACGCGAGGCGCCGCCGCCGATGATCTTCGATCCGTCGAGCCCGGCGCCGAGCCGGCGCCAGTCCGCGTAGGCGAGCAGCGGCGCCAGAGTCGCGCCCTGTCCGGCGGAAACGAGGTGGCGCAGTGTCTCGAGGCTGGTTGCGCGCACGTCGGCGCGGAGCGCCCCCTTCTGCGCCGAAGCCTGCGCCGAAGCGCAGAGGGCGAGGGTCTGGTCGCGCAGGCAGTGGCCTTCCGCGAGCAACAGAAGGGTGGCGGAATCGATCTCTTCGACGCGGATCGAGGCGCGCCGGCGCTTGTCGGCGCGGCGGGCGGAGACGAGAAAGAACGGTTCGTCATAGAGCGCCGCCTCGGCGAGCTTGTCATCGTCCGGATCGGTCGCGATCACGGCGCCGTCGAGCGCGCCGCCATGCACGGCCGCGAGCAAGCGATCGGTCAGGTCCTCGACGAGATGCAGCGGGGTCAGCGGCAGCGCATCGATCGCGCCGGCGAGCGCGATCGGCAGGAGATAGGGCGCAACCGTCGCGATGACGCCGAGCCGGAGGGGCCCGGCAAAGGGATCGCGCGCGGCCTGGGCGGCGTCGATCACGCCGGCTGCGGCGGCAAGAGTCGCCCGCGCTTGCGCAACCACTGCCGCCGCCCGGTCGCTGACCCGCACTCCCCGCCCCTCGCGCTCGAAGAGGCGAAGGCCGAGTTCGGCCTCGAGCTTGAGGATCTGGCCGCTGAGGGTCGGCTGGCTGACGTTGCACGCCGCCGCCGCGCGGCCGAAATGCTGACGATCGGCGACGGCGACGACATATTCGAGATCTCTGAGGTTCATGGCGGCATCATAGGTCATGACGATAGGGCCATAAGAAACAATCGATTTGATCAATCGTCAACGGCGCGCTAATCGGTCGCGCAGCGAATATATCCGACGGAATTGGAGGGAGAACACATGGGAAATGAGAGCAAATGCCCCGTCACCGGCGGTGGCCGTGGCCACACCAACCGGGACTGGTGGCCCGACCACCTCAACGTCCACGTGCTGCACGGGAAGTCCTCGCTCTCCGATCCGATGGGCGAGGACTTCGATTACGCCAAGGAATTCAAGACCCTCGACTTGAACGCGGTCGTCAAGGACCTCGAGGTCCTGATGACGGATTCTCAGGACTGGTGGCCGGCCGATTTCGGCCATTACGGCGGGCTCTTCATCCGCATGGCCTGGCATAGCGCGGGCACGTACCGCATCGCCGACGGGCGCGGCGGCGCGGGCGGCGGGCAGCAGCGTTTCGCCCCCCTCAACAGTTGGCCGGACAACGCCAACCTCGACAAGGCGCGGCGGCTTCTTTGGCCGATCAAGCAGAAGTACGGCCAGAAAATTTCCTGGGCCGATCTCATGATCCTCGCGGGCAACGTCGCGCTGGAATCGATGGGCTTCAAGACCTTCGGCTTCGGCGGCGGCCGCGCCGACGTCTGGGAGCCTGAGGAGCTCTACTGGGGGCCGGAAGGGACGTGGCTCGGCGACGAGCGCTACAGCGGCGAACGCGAGCTGCAGAACCCGCTTGGCGCCGTCCAGATGGGGCTGATCTACGTCAACCCCGAAGGTCCGAACGGCAAGCCCGATCCCGTCGCGGCGGCCAAGGACATTCGCGAAACATTCTTCCGCATGGCGATGAACGACGAGGAGACGGTCGCCCTGATCGCAGGTGGCCATACCTTTGGCAAGACGCATGGCGCTGGCGATCCGTCGCTGGTCGGACCGGCGCCGGAAGGCGGCGCCATCGAGGATCAGGGCCTCGGCTGGAAGAGCTCTCATGAGACGGGCGTCGGGCCTCACGCCATCACCGGCGGCCCGGAAGTCACCTGGTCGCAGACGCCGACCAAGTGGAGCAACCGGTTCTTCGACAACCTGTTCAAGCACGAGTGGGAGCTGACCAAGAGCCCGGCCGGCGCCTATCAGTGGAAGGCGAAGAACGCCGCGGCCGACGTTCCGGACGCGCACGACACGTCGAAGAAGCACGTCCCGACCATGCTGACGACGGATCTCGCGCTGCGAATGGACCCGGCCTACGAGAAGATCTCGCGCCGCTTCTTCGAGCACCCGGACCAGTTCGCGGACGCTTTCGCCCGCGCGTGGTTCAAGCTCACCCACCGCGACATGGGCCCGAGGGTGCGTTACCTCGGCCCGCTCGTGCCGAAGGAGACGCTGATCTGGCAGGACCCGATCCCGGCCGCGAACCATCCGCTGATCGGGGAGAAGGACGCCGCGGGCCTGAAGGCGAAGATTCTCGCTTCCGGCGTCACGGTTGCCGAACTCGTCTCCGCCGCCTGGGCGTCGGCCTCGACGTTCCGCGGCTCCGACAAGCGCGGCGGCGCGAATGGCGCGCGCATCCGCTTAAGCCCGCAGAAGGACTGGGAGATCAACAGCCCGGCGACGCTTTCAAAGACGCTCGCGAAGCTAGAAGCGATCCAGAAGGAGTTCAATGCTTCGGCGTCCGGCGGCAAGAAGGTGTCGCTCGCCGACCTCATCGTGCTGGGCGGCGGCGCTGCGATCGAGAAGGCGGCGAAGGACGCCGGCGTCGACGTCAAGGTTCCGTTCACGTCGGGCCGCGGGGACGCCTCGCAGGATGAGACGGACGCCGCATCGTTCAAGCCGCTCGAACCCTTCGCGGACGGGTTCCGCAACTATTACAGCAGCCAGGACATCTTCGCCCCCGAAGAGGCCCTGGTGGACAAGGCGCAATTGCTAACGCTGACGGCGCCCGAGATGACGGTTCTCGTCGGCGGCCTGCGCGTGCTCGGCGCCAACGCCGGGGGGTCCAAGCACGGCGTGTTCACCGCAACGCCGGGCAAGCTCTCGAACGACTTCTTCGTCAACCTGCTCGACATGGGGACGGAGTGGAAGCCGGTCGAAGGCCAAGAGGGCGTGTACCAAGGCCATGACCGCAAGACGGGCAAGCCCACCTGGACCGCGACGCGCGTCGACCTCATCTTCGGCTCGCACTCGGTCTTGAGGGCGCTGGCCGAGGTCTACGGCAGCTCCGACGCGAAGACGAAGTTCGTCAAGGACTTCGCCAAGGCTTGGGCGAAGGTGATGAACCTCGACCGCTTCGACCTCGTCTATCGCGACGAACCCGCGCGCATGGCGGCGGAATAGCGGGGCGCGGCGCGCGGCTTCACAATTCTCGAACGGCCGGGCGCTTCCCGTCCCCAGTCTGAGGAACTTTCCGACCGGCGTAAATATGATAGCGTAGGCGGGAGAAGGATGTCTCTTCAGGAAAGACGTCAAGGCCCCGTGTCTCAACTCTCAATCCGCGCGCGCGAAGGCCGCCTCTCGAGCGAGGCGGTCGCCGCGCTCAACGCCGACCTCGCCGCCCGCTTCGGCAATCGCTTCACCGCCTCCGAGGCGATCCGCAAGGCGCACGGGCACACCCTGACCTGGCTCAAGAACGAGCCGCCGGACGCGGTGGTGTTCGCCGAATCCAGGGACGACGTGATCGACCTGGTCAAGCTCTGCGCCCGTCACGACGCGCCGGTCGTTCCGTTCGGCGTCGGCTCGTCGCTCGAGGGCCATGTCAACGCGCCGCACGGCGGGGTCTCGCTCGACTGCTCGCGCATGAACACTGTGACCGCCGTCAACGCCGACGATCTCGACTGCGTCGTCGAGCCCGGCATCACCCGCAAGCAGCTCAACGAGCACCTGCGCGACACAGGCCTCTTCTTTCCGATCGATCCCGGCGCCGACGCCTCGATCGGCGGCATGGCCGCGACCCGCGCCTCCGGCACCAACGCGGTCCGCTACGGCACGATGAAGGACGTCGTGCTGTCGCTTGGCGTGGTGGTCGCCGACGGATCGTTCCTGCGCACCGGCACGCGGGCGAAGAAGTCCTCGGCCGGCTACGACCTCACCCATCTCTTCATCGGCTCGGAAGGCACGCTCGGCGTGATCGTCGAGATTACGCTCAGGCTCTCGGGGATTCCCGAGGCGATCGCCGCGGGCACATGCTCGTTTCCCGACGTGCGGTCAGCTTGCGAGACCACGATCGAGACCATCCAGTCGGGCTTGCCGATCGCCCGCGTCGAGCTTGTCGATGCGCTGTCGGTGCGCGCGTTCAACACCTATTCCAAGCTCGCGCTGCCCGAGCAGCCGATGCTCATGGTCGAGTTCCACGGCACGGAGGCGAGCGTCGCCGAGCAGGCGCGTCGCTTCGGCGACATCGCCGCCGAGCATGGCGCGGGCCCGTTCGCCTCCGCCACCCGGCCCGAGGAGCGCAACAAACTCTGGCAGGCGCGCCACGACACCTACTGGGCGCAGATGACCTTGCGCCCCGGCGCCCGTCCGTTCGCCACCGACGCCTGCGTGCCGATCTCCCGCCTCGCCGATTGCGTCGACGAGACCCTCGCCGACATCGAGCGAAGCGGCCTCGTCGCGCCGATCGTGGGCCATGTCGGCGACGGCAATTTCCACGTGAGCCCGCTCATCGATATGGAGAACCCGGCCGAGATCGACGCGGCGGAAGGCTTCACCGCCCGCCTCGCCCATCGCGCCATCGCCATGGGCGGCACCTGCACCGGCGAGCACGGCGTGGGCCAGAAGAAGCGCGACTACATGGAGGAGGAGCACGGCGCGATCGGGCTTGACCTCATGCGCCGCGTCAAGGCGTCGTTCGATCCGCGAGAACCTGTTCAATCCGGGCAAGGTGTTCTACGCCTGAAGAGACAGGTGACCCGGTAACATCAGCGGTCGCGAAGGCTTATCCTTCCGGGACCCCAACCTTGCGCATCATTTCGTAGACGCGCTGTCGCCCGGCGAGAAACGCCGGATTGTCGCTCGGCGCGTCGCCCCGATAGCGCCGGATGGTGAAGGTGGGATCCATGGCCAGTCCTTCCATCGCCGCGACGCGCGCCTCGTCGAGTCTGCCCAGCCCCGCCAGAGCGGCCGCGAGATAGAAATGTGCGGGCTGGAAATTCCGGTTGATCTCGATCGCGTGGCGCAACTGCGAAACCGCTTCGTCGTCCTTCCCCATGAAGACCTTGGCGATGCCGATGAACGCCTCCCAATGATAGGCCGACGTATCGCGAGGGCTCAGCCGCAACGCATTCTGGATGTGGATCTCGGTTTCCTGGCCGCGCCCGAGAAAGTTCATGGCGAGACCAATCCATGCGTGGGCGGCGGCCAAATTCCGGTCTATCGCCAGGGCGCGTTCGAACGCGGCGATCCCTTGAGTGGCCCGGTTCGTGTACATTTGAACGATTCCGAGACAAAAATGCCCCAATGGCTTTTCGGGCGCAATCGACAGGACCTTGATCACGAGCGCCTCCGCCGCCGCAAGTCGCGCCGCACGATCGTCGCTCGTGTGGGTCGCGGCAAATTGGCAGCTCGTGAGAGCAACTCCGATGATGGCGTCCGCGTTGTTTGGATCGAGCGCGAGCGCGCGCTCGAAAAACTTTCGAGCCTCCGACAGAGTATCCGGAGTAAGTCCCTTGTTGTACCAGCTCATCCCCTGAAAATAGAGGTCCATCGAGTCCGGGATTGGGCGCACGTTCGGTGCGCCGGGCTTCGGCGATAATGAGTTGCGCGTTAAGGGCATTCGCGAGGCGCGCGACGATTTCGTCCTGCATGTCGAAAAGGTCGGCGACCGGCTTGTCGAACCGATCCGCCCAAAGATGATTTGCGCTCTCGGCGTCGATGAGCTGGACGTTGACGCGCATGCGGCTTGCCGAGCGCTGAACGCTTCCTTCGAGCACATAGCGCACGTTGAGTTCGCGCCCGACCTGCTTGAGATCGACCTGCCTGCCCTTGTAGCTGAAAGCGGTGTTGCGCCCGATCACGAGCATCCCGCTCATCTGGGAGAGGTCGGTCGTGAGGCTCTCGGTCACGCCGTCGACGAAATAGTCCTGCTCGGGATCGCCGCCGATATTGGCGAAGGGCAGGACAACGATCGAAAGCCGCGGCGACGCCGGCTTGGCCGCGTCGGGCCGAACGGAAGCGGGCGGCGAGCGCTCCGAATCGATCTTGACCTCGTAGACCCGGATCGGACGAGCGATATTCTTGAGTTGCCTTTCGCCCAGGTCGGCGAATTCCTCCTTCATCCTGTCGCGCACGTGCCGATAGGTGTCCTCCGAGATGCAAATCCCGCCGGGCTCGCATATGCCCTCGAGTCGGGCCGCGACGTTGACCCCGTCGCCCATGAGGTCGCCGTCGCTCTCCTCGACCACATCGCCCACATGAACGCCGACGCGGAATTCGATCCGCTTCTCCGCCGGCACGCCTGTGTTGCGCTCGGCCATACCGCTCTGCACTTCGATTGCGCAGCGGACCGCATCGACCACGCTGCGGAACTCGACGATCGAGCCGTCGCCGGTGCGCTTGACGACGCGCCCGCGGTGCACTGAGATGATCGGGTCGACCAGGTCGCTGCGAAGCGTCCGAAGCCGGGCGAGCGTGCGATCCTCGTCCGCGCCTGCGAGCCGGCTGTAGCCGACGACGTCGAACACCAGAAATCGCTGCGAGTTTTCGGGTCTCGCTCATTTGTGCTATCGACCGCCGTTCAGTTTCGCGCAAGCTAGCACAAAACCGGTCGCCATCTTCGCCAAGAGCGGCGCTCCGCCTGCCGGAGACCGTCGGAGGTTTGGCGCTTGGACGAGGAGGCGAATAGTGAAGTGCGCCGTTCTGGGATGGGGCTCGCTGGTGTGGGATTCGCGCGAACTCAAGATCGCTTCTGAGTTCAAGGCGAACGGCCCCCTGCTGCCGATCGAGTTTTGCCGAATTTCGGCGGACGGCCGGCTGACGCTCGCGATCGACGAGACTTTCGGCGCGCTCTGCAAGACTTATTCGGCACCGAGCGCACTTGAAACCCTCGATGCGGCGATGGACGATCTTTGCGCGAGAGAGGGAATGGCGGATGTTCGGGCGGTAGGCTTTGTCGAACCCGCGTCCGGCGGACAAAGCGACGTCGCGATGCAAAGCCATCCCCAGGTAGTCGCGACGATCGGCGCCTGGGCCGAGTTCGGTTGGATACGACGCCACGATCTGGACTGCGCTCGCCAGCAACTTCGATGACTGGGGCAAGGGCGGCGAACCGTTCTCCGTCTCTGCGGCGATGCAGTATCTCGAAACGCTGGAGGGCAAAGACCCCGAGAGGTTCGAGCGTGCGCTCGAATATATCCGCAAGGCGCCGCCCGAGGTCGAGACGCCGGTCCGCGACGAGGTTGCGAAGCGCTGGCCCTAGCGCGGCGCGCCATTAGACGGAATCAGGAGCCGAGGCTCTTGTCGTTCCCGCGCAGAGGCGTTGCTGGATGCCCGCCTTAGCGGGGATGACACGTGACCGTGTGGGTCACTTGCCCGCCACCCCGTCGAGCCAGGAGATGAGGTCGCGGGTCACCTCGTCGCGGTTCAACTCGTTCAGCGTCTCGTGTCGGGCGCCCGGATAGATGCGGGTGGTGAGCTTCGTGAAGCCCGCGCCTCTCAGGTCCGTGATCAGACCCTGGATGTTGGCGCCGACCGGATCGCGCTCGCCGGAAAAAACGTAGATCGGCACGTCCTTGCGGATCGGCGCGAGGCTCTGCGGGGTGGACAGCGAGGAGAGCCCGTCGAGGACGTCGATGGCGATTTGGGTCGTGAGCGGAAAGCCGCAGAGCGGATCGGCGATATAGGCGTCAACCTCCTTGGCGTCGCGCGACAGCCAGTCGAACTCGGTGCGCGCCGGCGCGAACGCGCTTGTTGTAGGCGCCGAACCACATCTGGCCGAGGAGCTGGCTTTTGCCGCGCTTGCCGAGTCTCAGCCGCTCCGCGCGCGCGATCAGGCGCCCGAGCGTCGCAATCGCCGGCGGCTTTCCGCTCGAACCGGAATAGACGGCCCCGGCGAGCGCATCCGAATGGCGCGAGACGAAGTCCTGGCCGAGGAACGACCCCAGCGAATGGCCGAGGAAGACGATCGGAACGCCCGGCTGCTCTTTGGCGATCAGCCGGTTCATCGTCCAGAGATCGCCGACAACCTTTCCCCATCCCCCTTCGTCGGCGAAATGGCCGAGATCGGCCGGCGCGGCGCCCGGCCCGTGGCCGCGATGATCGCTGGCGTAGACCGCATAGCCCGCCGCGTTGAGCGCCGCCGCGAGCCGGGCATAGCGGGCGCTGTGCTCGGCAAGTCCATGGGCGATCTGCAACGCCGCCCGCGGACGCCCTTCGGGCAACCAGCGCCGAGCGAGAAGGGTCTGCCCGTCGTCGGTGCGAAGCTCGAACTCGCTCCCCGGCATTCCCGCCCCAATCCTCAGAACCCAGGCTTGAGAAGCCCGCTCATTTGGCCAAGCTCGCGCCGGGGAGGCCGCCGCGTCAAGCGGGCCGCGACGGGGAGAGTCCCAGCCTAGATTTTCGCAAAGTGCGGATTCCCTGCCCTCCAGGGGTCGGCGTGCGCATCGACATCATGTCCCCTAGGCGAAGTTAAGCGCGCTCGCTGGCTCTGCGGGGACTTCGTATGTCCAGACCCGGAAGGACTTGAGGACGTGGGGTCCGAACGAGTTGATGAGCGGGATATCCGCCGCGTCACGGCCTCGGGCGACCACGATCCTGCCGATCCGCGGGACGTTGTTGCGAGGATCGAAAGTCCACCAGCTCCCGTCGAGGAACACCTCTATCCAGGCGCTGAAATCCATCGGATCGACGACGGGTACGCCAATGTCGCCAAGATGACCGTTGACGTAACGGGCCGGAATGTTGAGGCATCGACAGAGCGTCACCGCGAGATGGGCGAAATCGCGGCAAACTCCTATCCGCTCCTCGAAGGCCTCAAACGCCGTTCTGGTCGATCGCGCCTGCATATAGTCAAACTTGATATGTTGATGGACGAAATCGCACACCGCCTGCACGCGCCCCCAGCCGGGCGAGACTTTGCCGAACAGATCCCAAGCCGCCTGGCTCAGCTTATCCGTCTCGCAATATCGACTCCCCATCAGATAAAGCAGACATGAAATCGGGGAGCTCTGGGACGGGAACTTCCGCTGCGGCAAAGTCGGCAGGATCAATTTTGCCGTCATCTTCGATGGTGGCGTCGCCCCAAATTGTGAGGTCGCCGGGAGGCGCCACCAGTCTGCGACAACGATTGCCGAACGTGTCGAGGTAGGTCGTCGTCGCGATGATCGGGGTCGTAAACACCCTTTCGGCCGCGCGAAGATCGGCCTTCCGATCTTCGCTTACGGACAGCAGGCAAACCATCGCCGTGGGATGCTCGCAAGCGACCGTGATTTCGTAGCCATAACGGATCAGCATTGATCGCCAGCATCCCTAGAGGGCGACGATCCGCGCGAGCGTCGCGTCAACCGTCGATCCATGTGTTCGGCTTTGCCGATCGAACCTACTTCGCGCTGCTGAGCAAAGCGGCGCAGGCCTGCGGCACGCCGGAATCGGGCGTCTTGCTTCCAGGCAACGGCGCGATCGCTGCGACGACCGCGCTCGTGGCTGCGTTGCCGGCCAGTTCCTTGGCCGAACCGCTGCAGCGATCGACTAGTAGTCCATTCCGCCCATGCCGCCGCCGGGCATGGCGGGCGCGGGGCTCTTCTTCGGCGTCTCGGCGACCATCGCTTCGGTCGTGATCATCAGCCCGGCGATTGATGCCGCATCCTGTAGCGCGACCCGGACGACCTTCGCCGGATCGACGATGCCGGCGTTCAGCATATCCACATATTGCTCGGTCTGGGCGTCGAAGCCGAAAGTCTGCGACTTGTTCTCGAGCACCTTGCCGACAACGATCGAACCCTCGACGCCCGCGTTCTCGGCGATCTGACGGATCGGCGATTCGAGGGCCCTGAGCACGATGTTGATGCCGGATTGGACGTCTTCGTTGTCGTCGGTGAGCTTGCCAATCGCGGCCCTCGCCCGCAACAGCGCCACGCCACCGCCGGAGACAATGCCTTCCTCGACTGCGGCCTTCGTCGCATGCATGGCGTCGTCTACGCGATCCTTCTTCTCCTTGACCTCGACCTCGGTCGAGCCGCCGACGCGGATGATGGCCACTCCGCCGGCAAGCTTAGCCAGCCGCTCCTGCAGCTTCTCCTTGTCGTAGTCGGACGTGGTTTCCTCGATCTGCGCCTTGATCTGGCCGATCCGCGCCTGGATGTCCTGCTTCTTGCCCGCGCCGTCGATGATCGTGGTGTTTTCCTTCTCGATCCGCACCCGCTTCGCCTTGCCGAGCATCTGAAGGGTGACGTTCTCGAGCTTGATGCCGAGATCCTCGGCGATCATCGTACCGGTGGTGAGGACCGCGATGTCCTCAAGCATCGCTTTGCGGCGATCGCCGAAGCCCGGCGCCTTCACCGCCGCGACCTTCAAGCCGCCGCGGAGCTTGTTGACGACCAGCGTCGCCAGGGCCTCACCGTCGATATCCTCGGCGATGATGAGGAGCGGCTTGCCGGTCTGGACGACGGCCTCGAGCACGGGCAGCATCGGCTGGAGCGACGAGAGCTTCTTCTCGTGGATAAGAATGTAGGGCTCCTCGAGTTCAGCAATCATTTTTTCGGCGTTGGTGATGAAATAGGGCGAGAGATAGCCGCGGTCGAACTGCATCCCTTCGACCACGTCGAGCTCGGTCTCGGCGGTTTTCGCTTCCTCGACCGTGATCACGCCCTCGTTGCCGACTTTTTTCATTGCGTCGGCGATCATCTTGCCGATCGTCTTGTCGCCGTTCGAGGCGATCGTGCCGATCTGCGCGATCTCTTCGGAGGATTGCACTTTCTTGGCGCGACGTTCGATGTCCTTGACGACAGCGGTCACCGCGATGTCGATGCCGCGTTTGAGGTCCATCGGATTCATGCCGGCGGCGACCAGCTTGAGACCCTCTTTCATGATCGAGGCGGCGAGCACGGTGGCGGTGGTGGTGCCGTCGCCGGCGAGATCGTTGGTCTTCGAGGCGACTTCGCGCACCATCTGCGCGCCCATGTTCTCGAACTTGTCTTCGAGCTCGATCTCCTTGGCGACGGTGACGCCGTCCTTGGTGATGCGAGGCGCGCCATACGACTTGTCGAGGATGACATTGCGACCTTTCGGGCCAAGGGTCACCTTGACGGCGTTATTGAGGATATCGACGCCGCGCAGCATTCGGTCGCGGGCGTCGGAAGAGAAGCGTACATCTTTGGCGGACATGGGTTTGAATCCTTCAGTTCTTGAAATGGGATTTTTCTTCAGGCGGCCTTCTTCTTGGTGGCGGTTGCGCCTTCAATCACGCCCATGACGTCGGTCTCCTTCATGATCAGGAGCTCCTCGCCGTCGATCTTGACTTCCGTGCCCGACCACTTGCCGAACAAGACCCGCTCGCCCGGCTTGAGCTCGATGGGCGTGAGCTTGCCGCTCTCATCGCGGCCGCCTGGACCGACTGCGACGACCTCGCCCTCCTGCGGCTTCTCTTTGACGGTGTCGGGAATGATGATGCCGCCCTTCGTCTTGTCCTCACCCTCGATCCGGCGGATGACAACACGGTCGTGCAACGGGCGAAATTTCATGGGGTTCGCTTTCAGTCGACCTGCCTCGCCGGCTCACGAGCATCTGCTCCAGCTCTCGGCGGCGGTCCGACGACAGCCCCAATATGGCGATCCTTGGCACTCATTGCAAGGGAGTGCTAACACTCACGGACCGCTTGCGGCCGTCCTTCCGGCAGCCAGCGCCGAGAAAAATGTTCTGGCCGTCGTCGGTGCGAAGCTCGAACTCGCTCCCCGGCAGCCCGCCCGAGACCGCCGCGTCAGGCGGCCGCGACGAGGGGGAGATTCTGATCGGCTCTTCAGGGCGCGACATGCGCTCGACGTCATACGGCTTCAATCAGGATTGGGGCACGATCTGCAAAGAATGCAGGAATACCCCGAGTTTCCTTTTGTCGTCTCCCGCGCCAAGATCGTGGGGCGATATAGGATGCCGGTGGCGTATCAAGATCGAAATTCTATCCTCAAAGTCCGTTTGAAAAGTCGTTGAATGCGGTTTGCGGCCGTGATTCAAGCTTGGGATGTGGACCCCAGCAACGCGCGGCCGAATGGCCAAGATCGAGAAGAAGACCAAACGGTATCCGAGCGACTTGACCGACGAGGAATGGGCGCGGATTGAGCCCTTTCTTCCCCGCGCATCGACGGCTGGGCGACCTATCGAGGTCGATTTGCGGGAGGTGCTGAACGCAATCCGCTACATGGCCCGTTCGGGCGGGGGGTGGCGGATGCTGCCGAATGATTTTCCGCCTTGGCAGACGGTCTATTGGTGGTTTCGCCGATTTGTCCGTCGGTTCATGTTTCAGACGATCCACGACGTCGCGCTGATGCTCGACCGAGAGCGCGTGGGACGCGAAGCGAGCCCAACCGGAGGCGTCGTCGACAGCCAATCGGTCAAAGCTCCAGAAGCTAAAACAAGGGGATACGATGCGGGCAAGAGGATCGTGGGTCGCAAGCGCCACATCGCGGTCGACACCGACGGCCGTCTTCTGATGGTCAATCTGACGCCCGCCGACATCTCCGACAGCGCCGGCGCTCAGATGATCCTGGACGGTGTGCGCAAACGCTGGCCGTGGCTGAAGCATCTGTTCGCCGATGGGGCTTATGATCGCGCCCAACTCATGGACAAAGCCGCCTTCCGGGATTTCACCATCCAGGTCGTCAAGCGATCCGACGCCGCCGTGGGCTTCGAAGTCATCCCGCGTCGATGGGTTGTCGAGCGCACGTTCGCCTGGATGACGCGCTGGCGCCGCCTCGTGCGCGACTACGAAGAGCGGATCGACTGTTCCGAAGCTATGATCCACGTCGCTCTCGGAAGCCTCCTGCTCAGGCGAATAGCTCACGAATAGGCGTTTTCAAACGGACTCTCAGGCGTCGGAAGGTTGACATCGACCGCAACCAGGCGCCTTTCACCGGTTTCAAATAGCCAATGATCAAATTCCCGGTCATTGACGGTCACCGTCGCGGCCTGTGAATTTCCATGATCCGCGAATGGGCGCAAATCGAAGACCATGCGAAAAGCGCTAAGGCTTTTTGCCAATTGAAGCACGATTGCAGAGCATTCGTTCTCGCTCCAAACCCCTGTCTGCTCGGGTTCGGACCACCCTTCTCTCATGACCTTCAAGACGCAGAGGCGATCGCAAAAACAAATGACGTCGCCCAATTCAATCGGCGCGAAAAACGTCTGATAGTCCCGGATCGCGACGCCGGCGGCGTGTATCCGCCCTCGACCGAACGCAGACAACAGCAATGCGGTAGGCCGCCAGAAGAGGCGCGGAACGGAATACAGCCAGGCAAAATCATCGGTTGACGTGACTGGACCTAGATCGCGCGAGGCAACAATGCGCTCGTGAAAGCGCGAGACTTCGCGTCCGAGTAGGTCTTGGATTTGCCTGTCCAACACGAGAGGCGTCGCGTTCCAATGGATCGGCAGCGATTCGAACAGCTCAGCGAACTCGTCGAGCCCATCGCGCCGCGCGTCGTGGTGTTCGAGGCTGAAAAGCTCGGGCAGATATTCGTCGGCGAGCCCAAGAGTTGATTGCGCTTCGATCGCTTCGTACTTTTGTATCTTGCTCCATCGCTCCGAAGGGGTTCGCAGAAGACAGTTGCAATGAATCAAAAAGGCGTTTTGCGGAGCGAAGGAGGCGTAGACGGGCCTGCGAAAGCCCGGGCTATGCAGTTTGTTAAGATAGGCGACCCTCTTGGCATGAAAGAGCCTAAGCTGCGGTTGAAGGAAAGCCGCTGCTTGTGGATGCGCAAAGTTACCGGGGCTGCGGCTGTAATAAATCTCGGCGTCGCAAACAAACAGCGTGCGTCTTGAAATGTGCCAGATCTGGTTCAGCGACCTGACGCCAACTGACGAAATCCATCGCAATAGCGCGCGCGAGGGAAACTCGTCGTCGTCCACCCGAAGAAGCCAATCGACCCCGGCGTGGCGCGCGCCGAACTCCAGCATCCCCGCTTCGGCAAAGTCATCCGACGGCTCGAATGGAATCAAGTCCGCTTGTTTGCGCCGCAGGATCTCGAGCGTCGAATCCGCGCATCGAGTATCCACGACATAAAAAGGTTCGATGCCGACCTTTCTGTATGCGTCGAGGAATATTCCGATCCATCGAGCGCTGTCCCGTGTGGGGATAAGGATTTTAAATCTTGGCATGCCCCCGGTCGAGCTCCGTCGCATCCTCGTCGCGCGAGCGAAAATAGTCGAAAATTGCTTCTTGCAGCCGCGGCTTGTTGCCGGAAAATCGATAAAGACCGTCGTCGTCGCGGGTGAGGTCGGCGTCGGGATCGAAGTCGTTATCAACTAATAGCTTCCAGCGCGTCGCGTAGCCCCGATCACTTTGCCGCCCGTGCCAAAAATGAGCGATTGCTGAGCGGACGTAGCCGATTTGGCCGCCGAAATGCGTCTGACATCGCGCCTGCCATTCCAAGTATTTGTTTGCGAAAGCCGAACCCGGCCTTCTGGTCGAGTTCAGGCGTGATCGCGCCAATGAGGCCGCGCGCGAAGAAATAGTCATCCGAGCCGACGATGCTCCAGTCGTTCAGTCCGCCGAGCGCTTCAAACTCTCGCCTTCTCGCCGCCCAGGCAAAGCCTGACGATGCTTGAAGCGCCTCTTCCTGCCTGGCTCCCCTGGCGACGCGAAAGGCGACGCTTTCGCTCACGCCCAAGACTTCGAAGTTCGGTCCGAGGTCGACCATATGCGAGAATAGCTGGACGAAGGCGCGCTGCTGAAGCTCGGCGATCGTTTGCGTAACCCAGGCCGGGCGGAGAAACTGAATGTCGGCGTCCAACCAGGCGACGTATTCCCAATCCCTCGGCAATCGTGCGACGGCGATGTTGATGAGGTTTTCCTTGTACCAAAGCGTGTGCGGGGTGCGCAGGCGAATGTGACGCGGGTCTTCTGCGTCGGTGACCGCAAACTCCTGATCGCCGACCGCGAGCTCGACGGTGTAGAGCGCGACCCCGCTTTTTTCGAGCCGCTTTGCGAATTCGCGATAGAGCCGGAAACGCGACTCGTATCCGGCCGGATTATAGACCGTCGTGATTGCGTAGAGCTGAGCCATACGGCGCATCCAGCGGCTGCCCGACTGACCTGGGGCCAAGTTCACGGAATCGTATACGAGGGACAGGAACCGGTCTGCGTGGGAAGGGGCGGACGTCCGCCTTGGAGCCGGCCCGTTCGCCGACTCAGACTGACCGCTCCTTGCGTCAAGCAGACCCACGCCATGAGGAGAGAAGTCCCGCGTCGGCCTGACTTGATGTCTTCGCGGCCCACTGGAGCGCGGGAAGGGGTCGGCGGGTGGCTATTCCGATTATCCGACGAGCCGACAAAATCTTGCCGGCAAACCAAAACCGCGCTAGGCTCTCAATATGAAAACGGTCCGGCTCAGGGCAGAAAGGATTTGGCGTCTTCCTCCAGATCACGGACCAAGGGAACGGAAATATTTCCCGGCGGAGCGTCCGCGTAAACCATTGAAAAGGCTCGATTCCGACGAGAGAATCCAAAGGAATCCAAGCTTCCGCGACCCTCGCCCGGGGCGTACTCCAAGGGCAAACCGCCGGCCTCCAAGACATTCCAAACCCGCGGCGTAGCGCCTCCGATACAATACAACTACATTTAGTTTATCAGCTTCAATCCGGACGCGCCGCGGGGCGGCGCCCGGTCCGGAAATTCGTCCTCGCCGAATCGGACGCGATGGGTTATGCGAGAAGCCCCATGGCGCGGTTCATCTTCATCACCGGCGGCGTGGTCTCATCACTTGGCAAGGGTCTCGCTTCGGCGGCCCTCGGCGCGCTCTTGCAGGCGCGCGGCTATACCGTCCGCCTGCGCAAGCTCGACCCCTATCTCAACGTCGATCCGGGCACGATGAGCCCGACCCAGCACGGCGAGGTGTTCGTCACCGACGACGGCGCCGAGACCGACCTCGACCTCGGCCACTACGAGCGCTTCACCGGCCGCAGCGCCAACCGGCAGGACAACATCACCACCGGGCGCATCTACCAGGAGCTGATCGCCAAGGAGCGGCGCGGCGACTTCCTCGGCGCGACGGTGCAGGTCATCCCCCACGTCACCAACGCGATCAAGGACTTCATCCTCGATGGCAACGACGGCGTCGATTTCGTCCTGGTCGAGATCGGCGGCACGGTCGGCGACATCGAGGGCCTGCCGTTCTTCGAGGCGATCCGCCAGCTCGGCAACGACCTGCCGCGCGGCCACGTCGTGCTTCATCCACCTGACGCTCCTGCCCTATCATCCCGACCGCGGGCGAGCTCAAGACCAAGCCGACGCAGCACTCGGTCAAGGAATTGCGCTCGATCGGCATCCAGCCGCACATCCTGCTCTGCCGCTGCGACCGCGAGATTCCGCGCGAGGAGCGGCGCAAGCTCGCCCTGTTCTGCAATGTGCGCGAAAGCGCGGTCATCGAGGCGCACGACGCCCGCTCGATCTACGACGTGCCGGCGCTCTATCACGCCGCCGGCCTCGACCGCGAGGTGCTGGCCGCCTTCGGCATCGAGCCGGCGCCCAAGCCCGACATGCGCCGCTGGGACAGCGTCTCCAAGGCCTACCACAACGCCGAGGGCGAGGTGTCGATCGCGGTCGTCGGCAAGTACACCGGGCTCAAGGACGCCTATAAGTCGCTGATCGAGGCGCTGACCCACGGCGGCATGGCCAATCATGTGCGGGTCAAGCTCGACTGGATCGAGAGCGAGATCTTCGAGAGCGCCGACCCCGCGCCGCGGCTCGAAGGCGTCAACGGCATTCTCGTGCCCGGCGGTTTCGGCGCGCGCGGCGCGGAGGGCAAGATCCTGGCGGCGCGGTTCGCGCGCGAGCGCAAGGTGCCCTATTTCGGCATCTGTTTCGGCATGCAGATGGCGGTGATCGAGGCCACCCGCTCGCTGGCCGGACTTCCCGACGCCAATTCGACCGAATTCGGACCGACGCGTGAGCCGGTGGTCGGCCTGATGACCGAATGGCTGCGCGGCAACGAGCTTGAACGGCGCCAGGCCGCCGGCGATCTCGGCGGCACGATGCGGCTTGGCGCCTATCGCGCCGATCTCAAGCCCGGCTCGCGGATCGCCGCCATTTATGGCGACGACCGAAATCTCGGAGCGCCACCGCCACCGCTACGAGGTCAACACCGCCTATCGCGCCCGCCTCGAGGCCAAGGGCATGGTTTTCGCCGGAATGTCGCCGGACGGGCTCCTGCCGGAGACGATCGAGTTCGCCGACCACCCGTGGTTCATCGGCGTCCAGTTCCACCCGGAGCTCAAATCACGTCCGTTCGAGCCGCACCCGCTGTTTGCGAGCTTCATCGCCGCGGCGAAGGCGCAAAGCCGGCTGGTGTAGGCCACGGCAGCGGCCGGAATTGAAAAACGCGGCCATTCTGCCCTCGTTTCCACCGGCAATTCCGTTTTTCGCTCGGTTACGCCATCGCGTGACGCCGCGCCCGAAATCCTGCCAGGACGAGTCCGCCGAGGCCCATGAGGAGCCAAGTGGCCGGCTCGGGAACGGCGACGGTCGTCAAGCGAATGTCGTTGCCCACGAGGCCCGAGTTGGCGTTGTACGTGTAATCGATGCTGAAGCGGTACCAGGTCCCGTCAAAGGCGGCGTTTACAAATTGCCCGTCGCTGAACAAACCAGATACGGGGTCCGTCCCGTCGTTGGCGACAATGTCGAAGCCCTCGCCCAGCGTTGGCGCGGACAAAAGATCGAGGACGAGGTTCGCGCCGTTCAAGGCGAGCGCGCCGGTCACGTTCAGGACGTCGTTCAAGCCCCGGCCCTGCGCGTCGGTCGGGTCGAGATCGATCATGAGGACGCTGTCCGCCTTGAGGGTCGTCTCACCGACGTTCAGCGCGCCGACTCCGCCCGCGCCGGGCGACGCCGCGCGCCAGCGTCCACGGTAACTGGCCCAGAGATCGCGCCTCCAATATTCGCCGCGCCGCTGACGACCTCGACATCGGCGAAGTTCGACACGGCGCCGGAGTAGCTGAAGCTGTGACCCTTGCCGATGTCGAGATACATCTCGTTCACGCCTCCGACGCCGCCGGAGATATCGCCGAGGACTGAAGCCGCGCCGCCGGAGATTGTCACTGTGTTATTGGCATTTTGGCTGAGAATGATCGCTTTGCCGCTGCTCGAGCCGTCGATGGCTCCAGCGTTCGTGATCGTCACAGGATCGAAGCTCGCGCTGGCGTCGATCGCTGCGGCGGTCGTTCCGCCGCCCCTTATGGTCGCGCCGGCGTCGTTGTTGATCGTCACCGTGTGACCGGACGCCGCGTCGCCGACCACGGCGATGCCCGAATCGGTGTCGCCCCGGATCAGGCCGCCCGCCTGATTGGTGACGGTGGCATTGTCGTAGATCGGCTCGCGCCCGCCGCCGGGGAGGTCGTTGCCGGTGAGCGTGATGCCGCGGCCGGTAGCGGTGGTGTTGCCCGGGGCGACCGAGCCCTCGATGGTTCCGGAGTTCAAGATCGTGCCGCCGCCGACCGACAGGCCCTCGCTTGCCGAACCGACGGCGTTGAGCGAGTGGACCGTGCCGGTGTTGGTGATGTTCACAAGGCCGTCCACGTCGATGCCGTCGCCGTCGCCCGTCACGCCGTCGCCAGTGATCAGGCCGTGATTGACGACGGTCACCGTCTCGAGAGCCCCGGCGCCGTTCAATGCGTCGATATTGATGCCAGAGCCGTTGTCGCCCTGGATCGTCGCGCCAACGTTGTTGGTCACGCTCATGGTGAAAGTGCTGGTCGTGTTGAGCTGACCGCCGGTGATTCCGTGCCGTCCGCCTTCTATCAGCCCACCCGAATAGTTGGTGATTTGTACGCCGCTGTTGTTCTGCGCGTCGATGCCGTCGCTGCTGCTGCCGGTCGTCGTCGTGGATTTGATCGTGCCCCAGTTGTTGACAACGCCATTGACGCCGGGGCGCACCGCGTCGGCTTCCGACGCCTGCATGACCCCATAGTTGTTGACAACGTTTGCACCTGACTGGATGGCGTTGAAGTCTATGACCTGATTGCCGCCAAGGGAGGCGTTCAGGGAAGTCATCGTGCCGTAGTTGTTGAAGGTGACGCTGGCCGGCGACTTGTTCATCTGGATCACGTCGCCGTCGGCGGTCTGCATCAGCGCCGTCGAATCCGCGACGCCGCCGCACCCCATCGCGCCCGCGGCGCAGCCGTTGTAAACCGTGAGGCCGGTGACGCCGGTATTGTCGCGGATCGCCCGGCCGGTTCCTATCTGCTTGAGCGCGCCCAGATTCGTCAGTGTCGCGTCATTGCCTGAAATCGTCACCGCGGTCGTACCGCCGCTGACGGTGAGCGACCCGGTCTCCGTGATTGTGCCGGTCTGCCCGGCGCCGGAGCCCAAGGTTTGCGCGGTCGTCGAGGCGTTGCTGATGGTGAAGGTGCCGCCGGACGCGGGCGGCGGCGCCAACAGGCCCAAGGCCGCGATCGCTACAGTTTGAAGCAGGATGGTCTTCATCGAGAGGGTCCGAAATAGGGATTGCAACATGCGGTGCCCCCTCTCCCGGCAAGAGGGGTCCGCCCCGCACTGCATCATGCGGTCCTTCTATGACTGTCGCGTGTCACGGAGGCCGCCAAAGGTTGACGGAGCAAGCCGCAGGTCTATAGACCGCTTTTCGCCGAACCGCCGTAGTCGGCGGGGACGGACCTTTTTGGGCGGACCGGCGAGACGTCGTTTCAGACTTTGGAAGGATGGCCGAGTGGTTTAAGGCAGCGGTCTTGAAAACCGCCGTGGGCGCAAGTCCACCGTGAGTTCGAATCTCACTCCTTCCGCCAAGCCCCAATTCGCATTCATCCGTTACAATTCGCCTCCACTCTAAAGCCTGACGCAAAAACAAGGCGTTAAGCTAAGCGTCTGTCCGCATGTGTCCGTTCTTGCCCTCTTGAAACCGCCCCCGTTCGCGCGATATTGTAGGGGACAAAGAGGGGACGAGGCATGTCAGGAACGGAATTGTCGGCCGCCTTCGTTCGCACCGCGAAGCCCGGCAGGTATTGCGACGGCGACGGCCTCTATCTGCTCGTCAAGAAGTCCGGCGCTCGCTTCTGGGTCTTCAGATATCGGCTTCATGGCGCGAAGATGCGCGAGGCCGGGTTGGGCCGAGCAGGCGAAGGCCGCAACTGCGTTCGCCTATCAGAGGCGCGCGAGAAGGCGTCCGTCCTATTCCGGCAGGTCAAGAGCGGTATTGACCCATTGGCGGCGAGAGACGCCGCTCGGGCCTGCAGCAAAGGCGGCGGCGCAGGATGCAGCAGTCAGAGGCGTCACTTTCCGCGAAGCTGCGCGACGCTACATCGATGGCCATTCGGCGGCGTGGCGCAACGCCAAAGCATGCCGCCCAGTGGGGCTCGACCATTGAAACCTACGTCAACCCCGTATTCGGCAAATCTCGCCGTCGCCGACGTCGCCACCGCGCATGTTCTGGCCGCCTTGGAGCCGATCTGGCTGACGAAGCCGGAAACGGCCAGCAGGCTTGAGGGGGCGCATCGAGACGATCCTCGATTTCGCCAAGACGCGAGGCTGGCGCTCAGGCGAGAACCCTGCTGCATGGAAGGGGCACTTGGCTCTGACGCTTCCCGCTCGTTCGAAGGTCGCGAAGGTCGAGCATCACGCCGCTCTTCCTTGGCGTGAGATCGGCGACTTCATGGATGCGCTTCGAAACCAAGCGGGGATTGGCGCTCGGGCCCTTCGCTTCGCCATTCTGACAGCGGCGCGCAGCGGCGAAGTACGAGGCGCGCGTTGGCGTGAGATCGATCTCTCGACCGCGACATGGGTCGTTCCTGCGGATCGCATGAAGGGCGGCCGCGAACATCGTGTCCCCCTGTCTGAACCGGCCCTCGAAATTCTGCGCGAAATGGCGACGGCGCGGATGTCGAACGATCCGGACGCGCTCGTCTTTCCGGGACGCGACGCCGCGCGTCCGCTGAGCGACATGAGCCTGACCGCCGTCCTCCGTCGGATGAAGCGCGGTGATCTGACTGCGCACGGCTTCCGGAGCGCGTTCCGAGACTGGGCGGCGGAGACGACGGCGTATCCAGCCGAACTCGTCGAGATGGCTCTCGCCCATGCGGTCAGCAACAAGGTCGAAGCCGCATACCGCCGTGGCGACCTATTTGAGAAAAGGCGACGGTTGATGCTTGACTGGGCGGTTTTCTGCTCGACGCCAAGCGTCACGAGATAACGCCAATGTGGTCCCGTTGCGCGAGAATGCGCAATGACCAAACCTAAGGAGACGGGCGATGGCCCCTATTCCCGGCTGGAGCTTGGCTCAGTACCGGCTCCGAAGGATTGCCAAGGACCTTGAGGATGGCGCACGCTCTGCCATCCGGTGAACTCAAGTTCCTAGTCGAGGCTCTCAGGCGCATCGGCAGCGGAGAAGACGCGAACTCTGCGCTCGGCGTTAAAGGCGAAGAGAGGCGAACGAAAGACACCTGAGCAGAAGGCGAAGAGAGACAAATTGCACTTCGTCATGTCTTTGGTCACCGCTCTGACGACAGCAGAAGTCACGGAATACTTCACGCGGCCAGAGATGTCGCTGGAAGATGCGTTTGCAGCCGCCGCAAAGGCTTTTTCGTATGGATCAGGAGATCGGTGAGGATCTATTGGTACAGCACACCCGGAATTGCGTTCGGCAGAGTTTGACCGGCCGATTTCGTCGCTCCCAGACTGAACGCCGAACCGAGAAAGGGTAACCGAAATCGCGATTTCGGGTTTTGACGGCCACGAATTCGTGTGAACAATAGCGCGCCATCCGAAACAAATAGGGATGGCTCGATGACAACGCTCGACACAGCCAGTGATCCGCCAAACGCAGCGCAGCGTCGGCGCGAGACAACCAAGCCCCAACCCAAGAACCAGTCGCAGCAACACGTTCCCCACGTTGAGCGGTTGGCTTGGCCTATTGCGGAGGGCGCCCGACGCATCGGAGTCGGCAGGACCTCAATCTACAAGCTCGCTGCCGAAGGCAAGTTGCGTCTCGTGAGGATAGGCGGACGCACATTGCTTCCAGAGGAAGAAATTATTCGATTGATCGCCAGCGGCTCATGACAGACAGCGGAAGGGCCGGTCCTGTTCGGCGCAGGACGCGGCCCCCGATCTTCTGAGCTACTTTGCAGGCGGCTCAAGATCGAAAATACAGCCACGCGGCGCCAGTCGCAAGTAGCGCGGCGCGAGGCCCTTCAATCCGCCGTCAAGCTCATCCGCCGCCGCTTCGGCCCCGCCGCCCTGAGCATCACTGCCGACATCATCGCGGAAGGCGACGGCCGATGACCTCGAAGATCGAAGTCCTCCGGCAGCATCTGCGGCTCCTCTACGCCGTGCATGTGCGAGACGCCATGATCCCGACCTCGGCGCGGTTCCTGTTCTACGAGCTGGTCGCCGCGAAGATCATCTCCAAGCAAGCGACCGGCGCGCGGCGTCCCGATCAGGACATGCTCGACGCGCTGACGGACCTGCGCGAACAGCGGCGAAATCCCGTGGGACGCGATCGTCGACGAGACGCGCTCGCTCGACGACTTCACCGGCTTCGCCTCGATCGCCGACGGCGTCGACGCGTACATGAACGCGATCCGCATCGACCCGTGGAACGGCGCCGCGCCGCTGATCCTGACCGAGAGTCGCGCTCGCTCGCCGGCGTGCTGCGCGCATTGACGCGGGAATACGCGGTGATGATCGCGCCGACCAACGGACAGACGGCCGGCTTCCTGCACAACGACGTCGCGCCGCGCCTGAGCGACGGCATGCGCGTGCTCTATCTCGGCGACTATGATCTCGCCGGCGGCGACATCGAGGACAACACCCGCCGCGTTCTTGAACGCTATCGCGCGCTCGACTGGGAGCGGCTGGCGCTCACGGCGGATCAGGTGCGCGACCACCGCCTGACGCCGATCATCAAGACCGACCGCCGCTTCAAGAACGGCGGCGCCCATGAGGCGGTCGAGACCGAGGCGCTGTCGCAGCGGCTGATCGTCCAGATCGTCCGCGACCGGCTCGACGCGCTTCTGCCCGAGCCGCTCGAACGCTTCCGCGCCCGCGAGGAAGAGGAGCGCGAGCTTCTTCGTTCGCTGTTCAACAGGCGGCGCCGATGACCGGCCTTTCCCTTCGCGGAATTGCTAACGCGCTCGGCGGCGAGATCGTTGGCGGCCAAGTCCTCTGCCCTGGCCCCAATCACTGCCCGAAGGACAGAAGCCTCAGCATCCGCCTGTCGGCGCGCGCACCCGACGGGTTCATCGTGCACAGCCATGCGAGCCACGACTGGCAAGCCTGCCGCGATTACGTGCCTGAGCGGCTGGGGATCGAAAGGAAGGGTGGACGCGGCACCAAAGCTACAGAAGTCACTTCCACAGCTTTCAGCACCCATCGCGAAGCCATAGCGGCGGCGCGGCGCGAAGCCTTCGTCCGGGCGCAGATCGCAGCCATCGTCTCGCGGCTCGTCCCGGTTATCGGCCGCCCTGGCGAGCAGTATCTGCGCGAGGTCAGGCGTTGAGGAATCGCTCGCGTGGCCACTCACCAATCGTCACCGCCCTATCCGCCGCCGAGCATGCTCGGCTCAATAGCTTCATGCTCGCGATCGCCGGCGAGGCCCGCGGGACGCCGATCGCCGACGGTTCCGGCAATTGGCGATTTGGCTCCAATCGGAGCGGCGCTCTGCGTCTATGCGAACGGGCAATTTCACGACTTCTCGGGCGGGGCGCGCGAGCACGGCTTCAACGCGCTTCAGCTGATCGAGCATCTCTATCCCAATGAAGATGCGATCGCCTGGGCGCGCGCTTGGCTCGCGCGGCATCCCGGCAATGGATCCTTCACTCGCCGGCGAAAGCGAGCCCGTCGATGACTTCGCCGAAGTCGAGGCGATGGCGTTCGTCGAGCGCCTCTACAACGGCGCTGCGCCGATCGACGACACGCCGGGCTACATCTACCTCACCAAGACGCGCGGCCTGCCGCTGCGCCCCGAGGATCAGGCCCAGCTGCGCTGGATCGCCGACTATCGCGGCGACGAGGGCGCGCTGCTCGCTCCCGTCACCGACGACGAAGGCAAGCTCGTCAAACTGCTCGTGACTTATGTCACCCTCGACGGCCGCAAGTCGCCGCATGGGTCCGGTCGATCACGATCCGCGGCGCGAAGAGGCCGGGCCTTTATCGCCTCGGGTCGCCGGGTCCGAATGTGGTCGAGACGGAAGGGCTGGAGAAGGGCCTGGCGGCGCGCGCGGCCGGCGCGGAATACGTCGTCGTCACTGGCGGCGTGTCCAATCTCGGCAAGGTTCCGCTTCCGCCGGTAGTGCGCTCCGTCGTCATCGCGCGTGACGCCGATCCCGCCGGGCTCGCCCGCCGATCAGGCGCTGTGGCGCGGCGTGGTGCGTCGCCTTGGGCAGGGCCTCAAGGTCGCCGTCACCGCGCGGCCGAATGACATTGCGCCGAAGGACGCGCCGCCGCTCAAGGATCTCGATGACGTCTACCGCTACGACCCCGAGCTCGTGTCTGTCCTGCTCAAGGGCGCGAATCTCGAGCACGGCCGGCTGGGCGAGGCGGTCGACAACGCCATCCTCGACCTGGCTTCGCGGCTCGACGCGGTCGCGCTGGGTCGCGCGCGGAAGGGCATCGCCAGCTGCTTCGGAATCTCGCTGGGGGCGCTCGACGACGAGCTGGAGCGGCGCGTCAGGGCGCGCGTCGAGAAGCGCGAGGAGCCGAAGGCGGACCGCCGGACCTCGAGCCGTGGGACCGATCCGGTGACGGACATCGGCGCCGTCCTCGATGAGGCGGTGCGCATCATGAAGAAGTACGTGGCCGCGCCCGACACGCACTTCGACACGGCCGCGCTGTGGTGCCTGCACGCCCACCTGATCCACCGAGAGGAGCTTGGCATCGACGTCACCCCGCGGCTGGGCGTTCCAGAGCCCGGAGGAGGACAGCGGCAAGACGACCTTCATGAAGACTCGTTCGCGAGCTGGTTCCGCGCCCCAAGGGCGTCGGCTCGCTAACCGGCTCATCGCTGTTTCGCGCGGTCGACGCGCGCAAGTGCACATTGCTGGTCGACGAGGGCGACTTCGCCTTTCGCGCCGACGCCAACCCCGACCTGCTGGCGATCTTCAACTCGGGCAACGAACGGACATTCGCCTTCGTCAGCCGCTCTGTGCCGCTGGGGGACGGGCAGTTCGAGGATCACGACTTCAACACTTTCGCGGCGATGTGCTTCACGTCGATCGACAAGCTCGCCACCAAGTCCATGCAGAGCCGCTGCATATCGCTGCCGATGAAGCCCGCGACGAAGGAGGAGGCCGCAAAGCTGATCCGGTTTCGCGCGAGCAAGTGCCAGGATCTCAAGGACTGCGGGCGCAAGTTTGCGCGCTGGGCGGCGGACCTGTCTGAACTTCCCGAAGTCGAAGTTCCCGAGGATTTCGTCAACCGCATCGCCGACAACTGGCGCAGCCTGTTTCAGATCGCGCATCTCGCCGGCGGAGACTGGCCCGCCCGCGTTCTTGCCGCCGCGCAGGCGGACGCTGCAGGCGACGGAGAAGAACGAGCGGAGCGCGGCGCCAACGGACTGCTGGATGCGATCTGGCGCGTCTTCGCGGCCGAGACGACAGACCCGCGCCGAATGCACACGTCGGAGCTCGTTCAGAAGCTGATGGAGTCTCGACGATGGCCGCTGGCGGGTGGCGAACCACGGCAAGCCGATCGACGAGTACTATTTGCGCTCGAAGCTGAAGGGCTATGTCACGCCTCCAGACAAGGGAGCAGAAGGCTAAAATACCGCCCCGCCAGTGGCGGCCCCAGGGATCTACCAACAATGAAGTGGGGCTACCACGAGTTGCATTTCAGAGGACGCTTTCCTGCGCTACCTCGGGAAAGGATTGCCCTCGGAGGCGCCGCCTGAGCCTGCAGAGGACGAAAAGGACGAGTCCTCTAGGACACCCTTTTTCCCCTAAGCACCCCTCCTCATCCGCGTCATCCGCACCAGAGGGTGTTTCACCTGATAGTTCAAAGATATACGCCGGTGCGGATGACTGATGCGGATGCGGATGGGCCATCCGCACCAGACGACGCGACAGGCTGCAGGTGCGGATGAGCCATCCGCATCCGCAGCATGCATCCGCAGCCAGGTCAAGATACTGATAATATCAGATGAAAATGCCGATGGTGCGGATGGTGCGGATCAAGGGGGGCAGATGGGGAAAAAGATAAGAAGGAGGAGAGGCAACGTCACCCGATTTCCACGCGGTCCGGTTGGCCGAAAGGCCCGGAAGGGGTGAACGGTGGCGCTCGGCAGTACAACCGCTCCCTCGAATACAACCGCAGCGCTGGCCGGCGTGAAGGTCGTCTACTGCGCCGAGGAGCCGCAGGCGCGCCGTCTCCTCGCGGAGATGGTCGCCAGCAGGTCGGGTCGCCATCGACATCGAGACCGCGCCGAACAAGACGGAGGTGGATCGCCTCGCCAAGCTGACTGCGGGCGAGGGCGGAAACGGCGGGCGCGCTCAAGGCGCTCCGAAAGCTCAAGGCGCCGCCGCCGAGATCGCGGCGCTCGCCGCCACGGGGAAGCGGCTCGCCGTTGAAATCCGGTACGCCCAGACGGCGGGCCTCGACCCTCACCGCGCCCGCATCCGGCTGCTTCAGGTCTACGCCGGCGGCGACCGCGTCCTCGTCATCGACCTCGACAAGACCGGCGCTGGCGTCCTCGACCTGCTCGACGGCGTGAGCGTCATCGCCCACAACGTGGCCTTCGAACTGGCCTTCCTGGAGACGGCAGGCGTCGCGCTGGGCGAACTCCAATGCACGCTGCAGGCGACGCGCCTGACGCTCGGCGAGAACGCGACGAGCCTCGCCGCGGCCGCTGCGACGTACCTGAACCTCGATCTCGACAAGTCGCTGCAGACCAGCGACTGGAACGCGCCCCGCCTGTCGCGACAGCAAATCGACTATGCCGCGATCGACGCTGTCGTCGCGTGGCGGATCGCCGAGAAGATCCTGCCCCGCTTCGACGTGCAGCGATCGGCGTACGAAATCCAGATCGGCGCCGTTCCCGCGGCGATGCGGATGGAGCAGCGCGGCTTCAAGCTCGACGTCGAAGCGCACGCGCGGCTGATCGCGGACCTGAGAGAAGGAGCGCCTCGCAGCCGAACAGGAATATCGCGAGGCTTGCCTGGCGAGCGGCCACACGGCGCTCGCCGACAGGGCGCCGTCGACGCCGGCGCAGAAGGAGGCCCTGCTCACCGCCCTGCTTTCGAGCGACGAGCTTGCGCGCTGGCGCCGGACAGAGAAGTCCGGGGCGCTGTCGACCAGGCGCAGCGAATTGCTCCGCGCCGGCCACTACCCGCCGATCCTGGCGCTGGTGAAGCTCTCCCGCATCGACAAGATCCTGTCCTCCTTCGGGCAGACGCTGGCGGCGCTGGTGTCGCCGGTCACCGGCCGGATCCACGCGCACTATCGGGTCGCCAGCACCGCGTCGGGCCGCGCCAGCTGCGCCGGTCCCAACTTGCAGCAAATTCCGCGCGACCCTCGTTTCCGCGCGCTCTTCATTCCCGAGCCCGGCCACGTGCTTCGTCGTCGCCGACTACAGCTCGATGGAGCTGCGCGCCGCCGCGTACATTTCCGGCGATCGCGCGATGACCGAGGCGTTCGAGCAGGGGCTCGACCTCCATAGGATCACCGCGTCGCGCATGACCGGAAAAGACCTCGCTGAGGTGACCGACGAGGAGCGGAAGGGCGCGAAGTCGGTGAACTTCGGCGCGATCTACGGCCAGGGCGCCGCCGGCCTTGTCCAGAGCGCATGGGCGCAATGGGGCCTCGTCCTCGATCCGGCGGAAGCCAAGGCGTGGCTGCAGGCGTTCGAGAGCGCCTACTACGGCTTCAGCGATGTCGGC
>CAWELN010000005.1:0-170885 GCA_963809795.1 uncultured Actinomycetes bacterium | reverse complement strand
TGGGACCCGTTCACGCCTGAGCTGCGGGACGACCCGTACCCGTTGTGGAAGCGCCTCCGCGACGAGGCGCCGGTGTGGCACAACGACCGCTACGACTTCTGGGTGCTGACGCCGCTTCCACGACATCGAGCGCGGCGCAGCAAGGACCCGCCGGGTTCAGCTCGGCCACGGCACCACCATCGACTCCTGTCCCCGAGCCGCCGGAGACCGGGATGATCATCTGGACCGATCCGCCCAAGCACACGACGCTGCGCAAGCTGTGTCCGCGGGCCTTCACCGCCCGGCGCGTGTCCGAACTCGACGAGCGGATCCGGCACCAGTCGCCGGCGAGCTGCTCGACTCACGGCAGCTCGGCGAGCGGGCGGTTCGACTACGTGCAGGACTTCGCCGCGCCCCTCCCGCCGACGGTGATCTCGACCCTCCTCGGCGTGCCCGAGTCGGACCGGGAGCACCTCCGCCACCAGGTCGACGGCATCTTCGCCATCGACGAGCACGGGTGCGCGTGCCCCCGAGGCCGACACCGCGTGGCGGCCGAGGTCTTCGGGCGCTACCTCTCGACCAGTTCGAGGAGCGCAAGACACCCGCGCTGAACGACATGTTCACCGACCTGCTCAACGCCGAGATCACCGAGGACGACGGCACCGTCCGCCGCCTCACCGACATGGAGCTGACCGAGTTCGGGCTCATGCTGTTCGTCGCCGGGTCCGAGACCGTCGCCCGCCACCTGGGCTGGGTGGCCGACGACCTGGAGGCCCACCCCGACCAGCGGGCGGCGCTGGTCGCCGACCCGTCGCTGATCCCCAACGCCATCGAGGAGGTCCTCCGGTACGAGGCCCCCTCCCCGGTCAACGGGCGCTGGACCACCCACGACGTGACCGTGCACGACGTCACCATCCCCGGGGGTCTTCCGTCTTCTTCATCACCGGCTCGGCCGGGCGGGACGAGCGCAAGTACGCCGACCCCGACACCTTCGACATCCACCGCCAGATCGATCTGCACCTCACCTTCGGCTACGGGGTCCACTTCTGCCTCGGTGCCGCCCTCGCCCGCATGGAGGGCCGCATCGGCCTGGAGGAGACGCTGAAGCGCTGGCCGGAGTGGACCGTCGACCGCGACGCCGCCGAGCTGCTCTACACGACGACCGTCCGGGGCGACCTCAACCTGCCGTTCGCCGCCTGATCGAGACCCCCGAGGCTCACCACACCTTGGGTTCGGCGAGGTGCCCGCGAAGGTGGGTCTTCATGGGATCGGTGTCGTCGAACTGGCGCGCCACGAGGTACCCCGTCCCCATCCAGCCCCGGCGGGTCCACTTGCCGTAGGAGATGCGGGTGCCGGGCGCGCCGCTGGCGGCCGGGAGCATCTTGACCCGCTCGAGCCGTCGTGTACGGCCCCGCGGCGACAGCGGCTTGGCGTCGGCCAGCGCCTGCACCACGATCGTGGCGAAGTCGCGGGAGAGACCCGGCGTGTAGTACTCGGGGCGCCGGCCGTACCGCTGCTCGAAGCGATCGAGGAAGTCGGCGCCCACCGGGTTCCGCTCGTCGAAGACGTCGAGACCGATCCAGCCCAGGTACGCCTCGCGCACCGACCGCGAGATGAACGTGTCCTGCCAGGCGGTACCGGTGAGCGCGGCGGACCAGTCGAGCGCGGCCAACGACTCGTTGAGGCGCATCACGCCGAAGCCGAAGCCGAGGCTGACGAGGGCGTCGGGCGTCGCCGCGTGCAGCGGGGACGTGGTGGCCGACAGGTCGTGGTCGGTGGTGGGGATGCGCTCCTCGCTCACGATGGTGAGCCCCTCCACCTTGGCGGCCCGGCGGAAGGAGGCGAGGTACTGCTCGCCGATGAGCGACTCCTCGACCAGCACCCCGATGTTCCGGTGGCCGTCGTGCGCCATGAGGTTGGCGAGCACGTAAGGTTCGTCGGGGAGCGAACCGGACGACAGGCCGAAGCTCCACTTCCCGAGCCAGTCGTCGCTGCCGCACCAGGAGATGGCCGGGGTGCGGCCGGCGCGCTCGAGGTACTCGCGGATCGGGATGGCGTTCTCGGAGACCATCGGGCCGATGACGACGAGGCAACCGTCGTCGACGAGCGCGCGTCGTGCTCATCGCCGATTTGACCGAGCCGCGGGCAGGCCCTCGCCACTGCGGTGGACCACCTCGATCGGACGGTCGAGCAGGCCCGACGACTCGGCGTCGTCGAAGACGAGCTGGATCGAGTCGAAGAAGTCGCGTTCGAGTCCCACTCGTCCGGGGCGGGCGGGAACACGAAGTCGAACAGGACCCCGACCTTGATCGGCTGCTGGGCGGCGGCGATCGACATCGTCAGGTCCTTCCTCGCGACGGTGTGATCACTCGGCGGCCGGCGCCGAGACGCAGTCGGCCAGGTACGCGGTGTCGAGGAACTCCCACGCCTCGGCGATGCGATCGCCCTCGATGCGGAACAACATGTGGTACGAGCCGTGGTAGTCGTGCCCGGCGCGGTGTCCGCGGTGCAGCTGGCAGTGCAGGGTCACCAGGTCGTCCTCGGCGACGACGTGCAGGACGTCCATGCTGCCGCCGGGCTCGTACACGCCGGTGGCGGCGGTGAAGATCGCGTGGGCGGCGTCACCCCGGAGGTCCTGCACCCCGCCGAAGGTGCGCTGCGCGATGGACTCGGCAGGTGCCACACCGCGTCGTCGGTGAGGAACGTGGCCTGGTCCTTCGGGCGCGACTGCCAGAACCTCTGGACCAGCTCCTTGTTGCGTTCGGTGTCGGCCACGGCTGCCTCCTCGGCGGGTCAGGTGGTGACGCCGACGGCCTCACCGAAGAGCAGGACCGGGTGCGCGATCGCCTCCTCGGGCAGCGCGCTCCAGATGTTCCCGGCGCACTCGTCGGCGTCGAGCATGTTGCCGGTCTCGACCGCTTCGGCGATCCCCGCGATTCCGGGATGGGTGTCGACCGGGAGCTCGGCCTCGTGGGTGCCGCGGGGGTGTCGACGAAACCGGCCGGATGGCCGTGACCCACGGGCCCGTGCCGCGGTCCTTGCGCTCGGCGCGCACGGCGCGGACCCATTGCTCCATCGATGCCTTGGCCGCGCCGTAGATCGCCAGGCCGGGATAGGCGATGCGGGCGGACGCCGACGAGATCTGCACCAGACCGACGTCGACTCCCGCGTCGACCGCCGGCCGCGTGGCCCGGAGGAACAGGTCGCCCAGCACGAGCGGCGACATCACGTTGGCGATGATCTCGTCGCGGTGGTTCCGGCGGATCGCCCTCACCCTGGTAGGCGCGGCCGCCCCAGTAGTACAGCGCGTTGTGGATGAAGACCGCCCGCTCCCCGCGGAAGGTGGCGAGGACCTCGGTCAGGTGGTCGCCGACCGCGTCCCACGAGTCCATGTCGGTGAGGTCGAACAGGACCGTCTCGTGCTCGGGGTGCTCACGGCGGGAGATGCTGATGATCCTGGTGTCCGGCCACGGGCAGGTGCGCGCCAGCGCCTCGCCGATGCCGGACGTCGCGCCCGTGATCCAGACGATGCTCTCCGATTGCTCGCCCATGCGGTCTCCTCGGTCGTGGTCCGTGGGCCGATCCTCCGCGCCCCGAAACATCTAGACTTTATTGCGATCTGGCCACGATGCAACCGGTGAGGTGCCAGTGCTGGACGACGACGAGGACGCAACCGAGCTCGCGGGGTGGGTCGAGCGCACGGTGGGCGGGACGGTGACGCGCGTCGAGCGTGTGCCCCGGTGGCGACCGGCGTGGGACGTCGATGTCGAGGTCGACGGGCGTAGCCTGCTGCTCCACGTGTGCGGCGAGCGCGAGCCGAGGATCGTGATGCCGTACCGCATCGCTGACGAGGTCCCGGTCCACGACCTCCTGGAAGCGCACGGCCTGCCGGTGCCGCACGCCTACGGACTCTGCGACAACCCGTACGCGCTGGTGATGGATCGGCTGCCGGGGCTGGTCGACCTCTCGTTCGCGACCGACGACGACGAGCGTGAGCACCTCGTCGACGACTACCTCGAGCTGCTCGCGGTGGATCTACGCGATCCCGCTGGAGGCGGCGGAGGCCGCCGGCTTCGCGATCCCCGTCGATTCCGCCACCACCGGCCTCTCGTTCCTCCGGCGGATGGAAGAGCGTTACGACCGGTCGATCGACGGTCTCCCGCGCGACCTGATCGTGATGTTCCTCCGCCGCTGGTTGGCGGAGAACGTCCCGCAACACCGCCGTGTCGAGGCGCGGTTCATCACGTACGACTCGTTCCAGTTCATGTTCGCCGACGGCCGGATCACCGGCCTGCTCGACTTCGAGCACGCGGACGTCGGCGACCCGATGATGGACCTCGCCGCGGTCGAGGATCCGGGACACGCTCAAGAACCTCGGCGACCTCGCCGAGACCGGCGCCCGCTACGAGGCGGCGACGGGTGTCGTCATCGACCACGACGTCGTCGACTACCACACCGTCCTGTACAACGCGCTCTCGGTCATCTCGGTGGGCCCGCCGCTGGCCGATCCGGTGCGCGGGACCGATTGGCTGTCGTACCTTGCGTGGTACGTGAACGGCGCCCGCTGGGCGTTCGAGGTCATCGCGGAGATGCGCGGGTACGAGCTCGAACCGGTCGCGATCCCGGACCCGCGGCCGACCCGCCACGTGCCGGCCTACCGGCACCTGGTGGAGAGCCTCCGCGCCGGGTTCGTCCGGCTTCCTCGACGACTACGAGCGCGTCGGGCTTGGTCGGGTCGCGAACCACCTCCGGCGTGTCGACGAGATCGGAGCGGCACTGGACGCCGCCGACCTCGACGACCTGGCCGTGCTGCTCGGGCACCGTCCGGACCCTGCGGAGGCCGACCCCGAGCTCGTCGAATTCGTGGCGCGCGGGTGGGTCAGGAGCACGAGGAGGCCCTCGTCCGCCTCCACGCTGCTGGGCGCAGCGGATGCACCTCAGCATGGCGTCGCCGCAGTCGTTGATGCTGCGCCATCCACGGTTGCGCAGCCTGCGCCCCGATCGCGCCACTGCGTGCGTGGCGGAGGAGAGCTGGCCCTGGCGCGATCCCGGGCACCCGCTGACCGCCGTTCGGATTCAGTTGTCAGCGCAGCCGGTACGTGATCGGGATGCGCTTCGGCAGCTCGACGAAGTACGCCTGGGTCCACCGCGGTTCGCCGGCCAGCTCGACGCATTCTCGCGGCGTTGCGTGGAAAGTGTGGGTACTTGGATCTACGATCCGAGCCGATGAGCGCGCCGACGACGCACCGCACGTTCTGTCGCATCTGCATCGCGGCGTGCGGGCTGCTGGTCACGACCGACGGCGACCAGGTTCTCGAGGTCAAAGGCGATCTCGACCATCCCCTGTCAGCCGGCTACACGTGCTCGAAAGGCCGCGCCCTCCCGTCGGCGCACCACGACCGCCGCCGTCTGCGTAACTGTCTCGTGCGTCACGACGATGTGCTGATGCCAGTGTCGTGGCGAGCGTGTTTCGACGACGTCGCGAATGTGCTCACCGACGTCGTTGCGGAGCACGGCACGGATGCGGTTGGGTTCTTCCTGGGTGGTGGTGGCTACCAGGACGCCGCGGCGTACTGGGCGGCGAGGCGGTTGCAGGCACGCCTCGGCACGACGCAGCGATACAGCGACGTCACCGTCGACTCCGCGGCCAAGTCGCTGGTCACCGAGCTGATGTCGGGCACCCCGTCGCTCATCCCGCACGTCTCCTCCGACGTGGAGCTGCTGTTGCTCGTGGGGACGAATCCAGTCGTGTCGCACGGTCAGTCGACCACCTATACGGATCCGGTCGAGCGACTGCGGGCGGCACGCCGGCGCGGCGAGGTGTGGGTGCTCGACCCGCGTGTCACCGAGTCGTCCCGGCTCGCCGATCGTCACCTTGCGCTGCGCGTGGGGCACCGATCACGCCGTGCTCGTGTTCCTGGTGCGCGAGCAGTTCCGCCAGGGGTTCGATCGCGATCCTCGAGCGGGCGCGCCCACCATGCCGAGGTCCTGGAGGCGACCGTCGCGCCGTTTGATCGCGACCCGTTGCGACCCTCACCGGGGTTTCTCCCGACGTGCTCGACGACCTCGCCGACGCGGTGCGCCGGGCCGGACGGCTCGCGATCGTCACCGGCACCGGGGTCACGATGTCGGCGGGCGGAAACGCAGTCGAGTGGTTGGCGTGGGCGCTCATGGTGCTCACCGGTTCGTTCGACCATCCCGCGGGCATGTGGTTCAACCCGGGATACTTCGCGGAGCTCGATCAGCGCGAGCGGCTCCCCGCGAGCGTGCCGCCGCACCGGGGCCCCCGTCTCGTCCCGACATCCCGCGCCTGCTGGGGGAGTGGCCAGCCGCTCCTGGCCGACGAGATCGAGGCCGGCCGACTCCGGGTACTGGTTGTCCTGGGCGGCAACGTGGTCACGGCGCTGCCCGACACCGGCCGGCTGCTGGTTGCCCTCGACCGGCTCGACGCGCTGGTGGTCCTCGAGACGATGCACACGGAGACGGTCGAGGTCGTGACCCACGTCGTCGTGTGTCCCGACCAACTCGAACGAAGTGATCTGCCGACCCTCGACCTGTTCGTCCGCGGTGTCGACGCAGTACACCGCCCCGGTGGTGCCGTGCCCACCACGGTTGGTCTCCATGTGGCGCTCGGTCGCCGAGATCGGGCGGGCCCTCGGCACGGACCTCTTTGGCGACGGTACCGATCCGGACGAAGTGGCTGATGACGATGTCCTGGCGCGGATCGCGCGTAGCCGCGACTTCGACGGACTGCGCGCGGCGAATGCACCGGTCGTGGCGCGAGCCGAGGTGCACGGCTGGGCCGAGGCACGGCTGCCTCACGGCCGATGGGATCTCGCCCCCGCCCCGCTGGTGCAGCAGTTCGCCTCGCTCGTATCGGCATCCGAGGGCGCCCCCCGTGTCGTCACGCCGCGTCGCCAGCCCGTGCACATGAACGGCCAGCATTTCCGCGACGGCGAGGAGCCCACCGCGGTCGTGCACCCGGCCGACGCCGCCGAGAGCGCCGTGAACGACGGCGACCTGATCGACATCGTCTCCGCGGCTGGAGTGCTGCGGGTGCGAGCCGTCGTCACCGACGCGATCCGCACGCGGTGCGGTGTCGGTGCCGCACGGTTGGGGCACCACCAATGTCAACCAGCTGACGAGCTCCGTTGACCTCGACTCGCTCACCGGGATGCCGCGCCTGTCGGGAACGCCGGTGACCCTCCCGACCTTGCGAGAGGACATGACCGCATTGCGCACCAGCGTCTTGGGCGACACCGGTGCCGACGTCACGAAGCTCGGCTTCGGTGCCATGGAGTTGCGCGCGAACATGGGCGAGGACGCCGTGGCCCGGTTGCTCAACGCGGTGCTCGACGCCGGCATCACGATGATCGACACCTCACCCGACTACGGGCTGTCGGAGGAGTTCATCGGGGCCGGGATCGCGCACCGGCGTGACGAGTACTTCCTCGCCAGCAAATGCGGTTGCCAGGTCGAACCACCGCCTCCGCCCGACCGCTTTCCGGACCACACCTTCACTCGCGTGCGAACTTCCGGGCCGGCGTCGAGCAGAGCTTGCGCCGCATGCGGACCGACCATCTCGATCTGGTGCAGGTCCATCTCAGCCCGTCACGGGCGCAGCTCGAGGAAGACGACTCCATCGCCGAGCTGCTCGCGTTGCGGGACGAGGGCAAGGTGCGCTTCATCGGGATGTCGGGAACCCTCCCGCACCTCGTCGAGCACCTCGAGATGGGTGTCTTCGAGGTGTTCCAGATCCCGTACTCGGCGCTCGAACGAGAGCACGAGCAGCTCATCACGGACGCGGCCAAAGCCGGCGCCGGGACGATCATCCGCGGCGGGGTCGCTCGCGCGTTCCCGACGTGCTGCCCGCGCATTACTCCCGGTTGTCCGAGGAGATGCGCTCGAGGCTCGAGCGCTCACTGCACGAACGCCAGACACGGTGGCAGGCGGCCGAGCGCAACCTCGCTGACGTGCTCGATGGCATGCCGCGGATGGAGTTCCTCCTTCGCTTCACGCTGTCGCACCCTGACGTGCACACCGTCATCGTCGGCACGTCGAACCCGGCACATCTCGACGACAACATCGCGGCCGCGCGGAAAGGTGAGCTCCCGCCGGCGGTGTACGAGGAGGCACTCGCGCGCCTCGAGTAGCCGTGCAGGCGCTCCCAGGCGTCAGCCGGGCTCGATCTCGTAGAACTGCTTGGCCCACTTGCGTACCGATCCGTACGGTCGTGCGTCCTGCTTCGCCAGCGTGGGATGCTCGACGTAGTCCTGGTACCGCCAGATCTCGAGGTCGTCCCACAACGTGACGAGGAACTCCTTCTCCAGCCGCTCGCGGGAGATCCTCGGGCGGTACCGCCGACGTCGTCGCCGGGCAGCTTCGGCCACCAGATGGAATAGAACATGTCGGAGCAGTTGTCGTCGACCGGGGTCGTCGCGAACACCAGGCGGTAGCTCGACGAGCCTTCGAAGGCGCTGATCGCGCCGCCGACCCCGAAGAGCCAACTGTGGATCCGGAGCGCCATCGCGTCCGGATCGTCGCTCCGGGTGTCCGGCCACCCCGTGACGAAGCGCCACTCCTGGTCGACCACCTTCCAGTCGACCAACACGGGCGTCACCGTCGCACGGTGCACGTACTGGAAGTGGATGCTGTCGGCCGCGTTCTCGAGCGGGAGCTGCGGGTGGACAGGCTCCCGGTCGTAGCGGACGGACAGCTCGGGATACGGCCGGTAGTACGCCGACGGGTCCGTCTCCATCTGCGGGAACGAGAGGAAGATGTCGGGCATCTCCCAGCGCGGTGGCTCGCCGTCGGGTTGGTGCCAGAGGAAGACGCAGTCGTACTGCTCGAGGACCGGCCACACCCGGAGCTGCTTCGAGACGTTCGGCCGCTCCTCGTAGGGGATGTAGCGGTTCACTCCGTCGGGGCCGTAGCCCCACCCGTGGTAGGGGCACTCGACGCAGTCGCCGTTGACCTTTCCGCCGTGACCGATGTGCGCGCCGAGATGGGGGCAGTGCGCCGACATGACGTGCAGGACACCGTCGTCGTCGCGGTACGCGACGAGGTCCTCACCGAAGTATCGCAGCGGTCGCACCTCGCCGGCCGGGAACTCCGCCGCCCATCCGATCATGAACCAGCCGGTCGGCTTCCAGGTGAACGGGATCTTCATGCTCCACGACCTTCGCGCGCGGGGTTCGGGCACAAATCTCTAGATGGATTGAAGCACCCGCCGGCGGCCGCCGACAACCTGTCGCGGTCGACGTCGGTAGCCTCTCCCCGCATGGCGCGCCTCGTCGTGCCGGCACTTCCACGATCTCGGGGGAACGTATGACGGAGCTCACCGGCCGCATCGCGGTGGTGACCGGCGCCGGATCCGGTCTTGGAGCGGCGATGGCGCGAGCGTTCGCAGGTGCCGGCATGAAGGTCGGGGTGCTCGACATCGACGAGGAAGCGGCCGCGGCGACCGCCTCCGCGGTCGCCGCGCTGGGAGTCACCGCGACGTCGACGCGCGTCGACATCGGTGACTCGTCGTCGGTGGCCGCCGCCGCCGACCACGTCCACACCGCGCTCGGCGGCTGCGACGTGCTCTGCTCCAACGTGGGCGTCCAGCAGTTCGGTGCGATCGATCGCCTGACCGAGCAGGACTGGTCGTGGGTGATCAACGTCAACGTGCTCGGGACGGTCCGCACCGTGCGCGAGTTCCTCCCGATGATGCGCGTCGGGAGCGGCTTCCGGCGCATCGTGTTCACCGCGTCGTCGAGCGTGCTGGCGCCGTCGGTGCGGTTGGGCGCGTACCAGACGAGCAAGTTCGCGGTGATGGGCTTCGCCGAGTCGCTGCGCGAGGAGCTCGCGCCCGAAGGCATCGGCGTGACGATCCTCTTCCCCGGTGGGATGATGACCCGTCATCTCGAGAGCAGCGTCCTGGCGCGGCCGTCGTCGTTGGGCGAATCGGTCCTCGACCAGAGCGACGTCGAGGCGATGATGGCCCACCAGCCGATGGGCGACGGCGACCTCGTCACCGCGGAGGACGCGATCCGGAACCTGCTCACCGACCTCGAAGCCGGCGAGCCCTACGTGATCACGCACGGCTCGTTCCGCCCGATCTACGAGCAGCGGCGCGCCGCGATGGACGCCGCCTTCGATCGCATGGAGGCCTCATGAGCGACGACGCGACCACGCGCGGTCGCGACCTCGCCCCGTTGCTCGCCGACGTCTGAGCAGACCGGCCGGTGATCAGACCGGCCGGTGGTCAGACGTCTCGGTCGGGTCCTCACCCGTCTTCGCCCACTGGACGAGGTCGGCCATGGTGTACGGATGCAGGCCGCGCCGACCGAGCAGGTCGCTCATGCTGCCGACCGGCTCGCGCAGGTCCCGGTTGGCCATGACCTCGGGCCAGTGCTCGAGGATGGATTCGGGCGTGGGCAGGTCGTCGGGCGCCTGCCACCCTTCGGTGGTCGCGAGGACGAACCGCGACACGCGGCCGGCACCGGTCTGGATCGCCTCGCCCGAGACGGGACACGACTCGTGGGCGAGCACCGCGACGAGCGGTGAGGTGCGGGCGGCGGCGAAGCTGGTGTCGAGCATCGCCTGGAACTGCTCGTCGGGGACGCGCGGCATCACCGGGGTCTGGGCGGCCGGCATGAACACGTTGACCTTGATGTCGAGGTCGGGCGCGTGGTGGCGCTCGCTCGTCAGCTCGTTGGCGAGCACCCGGCTGAAGGCCAGCACGCCGCCCTTGCCGGCGGCGTAGATCCCGGTGCCGGGGATGCCGAGCACGGAGCCCGACCCGGTGTTCACGATGCGGCCGTACCGCTGCTGCCGGAACCGCGGCATCGCGGCGCGGACCATGTTGATGGTGCCGACGAGGTGGACGCCCAACGTGAGGCGCACGGTGTCCTCGTCGGGAAGGGTGCCGCCGCCGGCGGCCGCGTTGTTCACGACCGCGTCGAGGCGGCCCCAGGTGTCGAGCGCGTCCTGGACGATGCGATCGGTACCGGCGGCGGTCGTGATGTCGCTCGTGTTCTCGATCGCCTCGCCGCCGGCCGCGAGGACCGCGTCCACCGTGTCGGCTGCGCCCTGGATGTCGTTGACCACCACCTGCGCGCCGCGACCGGCCAGGAGGAGCGCGTGCTCGCGCCCCAACCCGTGGTGCGCGCCCGTGATGGCGACGACCCGCCCGTCGAATCGCAGCTCGTCCACCGTCAGCACCTCCTGCGGCCGTCGGCCGTTCACGCCATGTGCGCGCGGATGAAGGCGCCGGCCTCGCGGTACGCCTCCAGGGATTCCGGGATGTCGGGACCGAACACGACCCACATGTGCACGACGTCGGCGAACTCGTGCAGGGTCGCGTCGACGCCGGCCCGGCGGGCGCGCTCGACGAGTCGCCGGGCGTCGTCGAGCAGCGCTTCCCGCGTGCCGACCTGCACGAGCAGGGGCGGCAGGCCGGTCAGATCGGCGTAGAGCGGCGAGGCGGTGGGGGAAGTGGGGCTGGCGCCGTCGAGATACATCGATGCCATCATGCGCAGCGCGGTGCCGCTCACGATCGGATCGTCGCGCGTGTCGGCCGAGGCGCCGGTCACCGAGAGATCGGTCCAGGGCGAGATGCTCAACGCCGCGGCCGGGAGCGCGGTGCCGGCGTCGCGCAGCGCGACCAGGCCGGCCACCACCAGGCCACCGCCGGCGGAGTCCCCGGCGAAGGCGATCTCATCGGCCGTGACGCCGTCGTCGAGCAGGCTGCGGTACACGGCCGACGAGGTCCTCCACGGGCGCCGGGTAGGGATGCTCCGGCGCGCGGCGGTAGTCGACGCTGACGCACCGGCACCCGCTCGCCCGCACCAGCGCCGCCGCGACGAGGAGGTGCGTGCGCGCCGTCATCCAGATGTAGCCGCCACCGTGCACGAAGACGATGGTTCCGTTCGGCTCGCCCGCGGCCGGTGACACGACCATGCAGGGGACCCCGCCCACGGTCGCGTCCTCGACCCGCATGTCGTCCGGCGCCGGTGGGTCCGCCAGGTGCTCGGACGCGCGCGTCGCCGCCATGACCTCCGGCGTCGGCGTCGCTTCCGGGGTCTGTTGGCCGGTGGCGACGATCTGCGCCACCATCGCCTCGTGCGCGGTGCTGGGCACGGTCACCACGCCCTGGTCGTCATTCGCACTTCCACTCCGGCTCGCGCTTCTCCATGAAGGCGCGGGGGCCTTCGATCGAGTCCTCGGTGTGCAGCACGCGCTCCCGGAACGCTTCGGCGAGGATCTCGGCCTCGTGGAGGGGGAGGTCGAGGCCCTTGCGGATCGCCAGCCGGGTGCCCCGGACCGCGAGCGGCGCGTTGCGGTTGACCAGCTGCGCCAGCTCCCGCGCGCGCGAACTGGAGCTCATCGGGTCGGACGAGCTCGGTGATGAAGCCGAGCTCGTAGGCTCGCTGCGCGCTCAGGCGCTCCTGCCGGCCGAGCAGCGCCATCCTCATGGCGACGTTGACCGGAAGGGCGCGGGCGACGCGAACCATCTCGCGTCCGGAGACGAGGCCGATGCTCACGTGGGGGTCGAAGAACGTGGCGTCGTCGGTCGCGATGGTGATGTCACCGGTGGTCACCAGGTCCATCCCGGCGCCGCAGCAGAGGCCGTTGACCGCCACCACGATCGGCTTCGCCATCGTGCGGAACGGCGGCGTCGCCTCCTGGGGCGCCTCCCACTGCTTGTACTGCGAGAGGTACCGACCTTCGTGCGGAACCTTGCCGTCCTCGGGGATCTTCTCGACGTCGGCGCCGGCGCAGAACGCCCGCCCGGTCGCGGTGACGATGAGCGTCCAGACGTCGTCGTCGCCCTCGGCGCGGGTGTAGGCGTCGTTGAGCTCGCCGATCATCTGCTCGTTGACCGCGTTCAGCCGCTCCGGCCGGTTGAACGTGATCGTCGCGATCCGGTCGGCGACCTCGTAGAGGATCGTCTCGTACGTCATGGGTGGCAATCCTCTCGCACGCCGGGCGGTCGAGTGCAGTCGAGCGCTCCGCACCGACTCGGGCAAAATGTCAGACATTTGAGCGGACGGTCAAATCGACCGTCGGTCGTCGACGAGAGTCGCCCGACTTCCTCAGATCGCGACCGCGATGAGACGAGCGGACGTGCGGACCGTGGTCAGGTCAGCGCGTGACGAGGGGCGGTGATCGGGAGGTCGAGCGAAGTGACGAGCCCGGACGGTGCGTCGACGACGTAGGGGACCGCGTTCACGACGCGCATCGCCGTGGCGACCATGGCACCGGGGCTCGCGTGCTGTGGGTCGCCGGCGGCCATCTCGCAGACGATGTCGGGGTCACCCTCGATGGTGATCCGGTAGAGGCCGTCGCGTTCGGCGGTCGGCCACTCCGGCGCGAGGTCGGCGGCCATGCGGTTCACGTGCTCGATGACGATCGCGTCGCGACCGTCGACCACGCCGATGGCCTGCGTGCGCAGCGCGCCGCACGTCCCCGCCTCGATGGTGCCGCACGCCACCTCGAGCGTGCGGTCGGTGACCACCCGGTCGAACTCCTCGCGGATCTCGTCGAGCTCGACGCCGAGCGCGGAGGCGATGAGGTTGATGCCGGGTCCCCACGCGGAGAGGAGTGCGCCCGGGAGCGCCAGCATCGGCTCGTAGTCGAGGGGTTTCCCGAACCCCATGACGTCCATCATCATGAACGTCACCGGGTAGGTGTCGTACATGGCGATCTCCGACGAGCGGATCGACCGGATCGTGTTCGACATCGTCGTGAGCAGGATCGGCAGCTGGTCGGCCGCGAAGCCCGGTTCGATGCCCGAGGCGTACAGCGACGCCGCGCCGTCGGCCGCCGCCGCCTCGAGCTGGGCCCGCCAGGTGGGCTCGTAGGTGGGCGGGTAGAGGAGCGCCCACGAGCTGGTCGTCACGACGTTGACCCCGGCGGAGAGCAGCCGCACGTAGTCGGGGACGGAGCCGGCGTCCTGCTCCGGTCCCTGCGCGGCGTAGACGACGCAATCGACTCCCTCGGCGAGGATCGCGTTCATGTCGTCGGTGGCGGTGACGCCGATGGGGTCGCCCCCCGCGAGCTCGCCCGCGTCGCGCCCCACCTTCTCGGGGCTGTGCACCCACACACCGACCAGCTCGAGGTCGGGCCGCCGGTCGACGGCGCGGATGGCGATCGACCCGATGCCCCCGGTGGACCACACGGCGACTCGCACGGGTCGGGTTGGCATGTGGGTCTCCCGGGTCGCGCCCCGGCGGTGGGTGGGACGGTGGGCGCCCGGAAAATGTCAGATGTATCGTCGCCCTGTCAAGGCCGGCCGGGGCGCGTTCCCGGGGTGGAGAGGGGAGCACGTGGGGGATCGGCTGCAGGACAAGGTGTGCATCGTGACCGGTGCGGCGCAGGGGATCGGTGCCGCGTACGCGCGGGCGATGGCGGCCGAGGGTGCCGACGTGGCGATCGTCGACCTGAAGCGCATCGACCAGGCCGGGCCGGTGGCGGACGACATCACGGGCATGGGCCGCCAGGCGCTCGTGCTCGAGGCCGATGTCACCGACGCCGAGCAGATGGCGGCGATGGGCCGGACGGTCGTCGATCGACTCGGGCACGTCGACTGCCTCGTGAACAACGCCGGGCTGATGTTCGACCAGCTCACCGCGACCTGGGACGACTTCCTCGCGGTCAACTTCATGGGCATCATCCACGCCTCGAACGCGGTGCTTCCCTACTTCTGGGAGCAGCGCCGCGGTTCGATCGTGAACATCTCGTCGACCGCGGCGTTCCCGCTCCCGCTCCCGGCGATGTTCGCGCTCGGCGACGACGCCCCCGCGCCCACGATCGCGCCCGAGGGCTACGGCATGACCAAGTGGATGATCATCCGCCAGTCGCGGGTCATGGCCCAGATGCTCGGGAGCCGGAACATCCGCGTGAACGCGGTCTGCCCCGGCGTGACCATGTCGCCGGCGGCGAAGGCGGTGGTCCCCGAGTCGATCATCGAGTCCCTCGTGCAGACCTCCCTGCTGAAGACGACGCTCGAGCCGGAGGACATGACCGGCATCGTGCTGTTCCTCGCGTCGGACGAGAGCTCCAAGATGACCGGCCAGGTGCTCATCAACGACGCCGGGACCTGGTTCTCCGGTTGACCGGTCCCGCGCCGGCTCAGCCCGACGGGATGACGGGCGCGGTGCAGGCTGCGGATCGACCCGATGCCGAGGTGCTCGGCGAGTGGCTGCGCGACGCGCTCGGCTGTCCGGTCACGCGGGTCGTGGTCGAGCAGCTGCCCGGCGGTTACGCCAACGGCGCGTGGCGGCTCGACGTCACCGTGGGCGACGACACCCGCCGGATGGTGCTGAAGGCACCGCGCTCGCCGAGCGTGGTGTACCGGCTCGACCCGTGCCGGGAGGCCCGCGTCGTCGCCGCTCTCGGACGGCTGGGCGCGCCCGTCCCCGCGGTGCTCGCCGTCGACACCGGCACGCGCGTGATGGGTCGACCCTGCTTCGTGATGGACTTCGTCGACGGCCGCAGCGTGCCCGACGCGGCGCCGGCCGGGTACCACGGTCCGGGCTGGTTCCGGGATGCCGGCGCCGACGCCCAACGTGCCGTCTGGGACTCCTTCCACGACGCGCTCGGCGCGGTGCACGGGATCGATCCGACGTTGCTGGCGGACGAGTACGACGGTCCGTCCGGCGCGGTCGACGTCGTCGGGTACTGGCGGGACGCGTTGCTCGACGTCGTGACCGCGGAGCAGGCGCCACGCCAGGTCGCGATGTTCGACTGGCTCGCCGCCAACATCCCACCGTCGGCCGAGGAGCCGCCCGCCCTCTGCATGGGTGACGCCCGGCTGGTCAACGGGGTGGTGGTGGGGTCGCAGGTCCGCGCGTTGGTCGACTTCGAGGTCGCCTACGTGGGCAATCCCCTCGCCGATGTCGGATACAGCTTGTTCCTCGAACGGACGCAGCGCCGGGCGCGACGACGCGCGGTTGCCGGGCGTGCCGCCGGAGCAGGAGACGTGGGCACGGTGGAGCCGGGCGACCGGTCGGGCACTCGTCGATCTCGACTACTGGATGGCGTTCGGCGCGGCGGTGATCGTCGTGACCGCGACGCGCGCGATGGTGCAGTGGGGCCTGGTCGACCCATTCGTCGAGGAGGTGAACGCCCTGGTGCCCGCGTGGGAGTCGGTGGTCGACCGGGCGGCGTCATGAGCGCAGCGTCCGCGAGCCAGGTATCCCGGCGAGCAGCGGAGCGGGGGCCGAGCGCCCCGGAGCACGCGAGCGAGCGACCGCGGTTCGGGTACCCCGAGCCGCAGCGAGCGAGCCATCGTGGAAGCGACGAGAGCGGGCAAGCGTGAGCGAGCACCTGTGAGCGCAGACCGCGGTGGCACGGGGCCGGTCGACGAGCAGGTGCATCCATTCGATCCCGACGTGTGGTCGTGGAACGAGTCCTGGTACTTCTCGTGGATCGACCTCGACGGCGGTCCCGCCGGCTTCGTCCGGCTCGGGCTCGTCCCGAATCAGCGCCGGGCGATGCTCTGGTGCTACGTCCACCGTGACGGCGAATGGCTGGGCATCGACGAGAGCCGGTTGCGCTACGAGGACTTCGACCTCGCCGACGGGTTCGCGTACGACCGGTGGGGGCTCCGGTTCTCGTGGCGACCGGGAACGCCGACCGCGACTTTCCGGCTCGAGGGGGTGGCCCGCACCGTGACCGGTCCCGACGCGGGCGCGCTCACCCCGCTGTCGGTGAGGCTGGCGGCGACACCCACCACCGACCGGTTCGGCACCGGCACCGGCGGCGACCTCGGGAGCGACCGGTACCCGGCGAGTCGCTTCGAGCAGTCGCTCGGGGTCTCGGGCACGGTCACGGCCGGCGGCCCGGCGCGACCGGTGCGCGCGGCCGGGCACCGCGACCGGTCCTGGGGCCCGCGCAACTGGCGGGTCGCGTTCACCCTCGGTGACTTCCAGGGCGAGCACGCGCAGCTCTACTTCGTGGGCGCGCCGCAGCCGGGCGAGCGCGGCGGTGGCTACCTGCGCGACGCGTCCGGCGTCCGGCACCTCGTGTGCGTCGGCGGCGCGATCGAGTACGACGACGCGGCGCGCACGATCACGTCATCGCGCGCTGCGCTTCGAAACCGAGGACGGTGCGCCGCTCGACGTGGAGCTCGACCCGGTCTCGCCCAGCATCAGCTTCGACCTGGCCCACACGTGCGAGGAGCCCGAGCACTGGCTCTACTGGCGCATCCTGGTCGAGGCGCGCGTGTCCGGCTGGCCCGAACCGGTGCGGGGCTGGGTCGAGGCGAGTCGGTACGGCTGCACCTGAGCGCGCCGGCTCAGCCCGACGGGATGATCCCGTCGGCTTCGAGCCGGTCGAGGTCGTCCGCGGTCAGCCCGCAGCGCTCGGCGAGGACCGCGCGGGTGTGCTCGGCGAAGCGGGGCGCCGGGGCGCGCACCCCGATCGTCGCCCCGTCGGAGCGGAAGGGAGCGCCGGTGACGCGCGCTCCCGGTTCCACCTCCACGAAGACGTCGCGCTCGCGCGCCCACGGTGTCTCGGCGAGCTCCTGCACCGTCCGCACCTCGGCCACGAGGAACCCGAACTGCTCGAACCGCGCCTCGAGCGTCGGGAAGTCCGGCACCTGCGCACAGAGATCGGCGAGGATCCGCAGCGCCTCGTCGCGCGACTCCGTGTACGGCACCGGCACGTCGGTGAGGGCCGCCGCGACCTCGGGCAGCCGCGAATGCGGGTCGCCCATGAACGCGACCTGGGTGCCGTCGGCGACCACGAAGATCGGGTAGTTCCACGTGTCGGGGATCCGAGGTCCGTCGTACCCGGCGAGATCGGTCGACGTCCACTCGTCGGTGTACACGAGGGCCTCGGCCATGGAGACGTCGAGATGCTGGCCACGACCGGTGCGCTCCCGCTGGAACAGCGCGGCGACGATGCCGCTCACCGCGAGCAGCCCGGGGGTGATGTCCCCGTCGACGTGCGGGCTCTGCTCCGGCGGCGCGTTGCGCAACCGGGCGTCGAGCTCGACCCGCCCGACCTCCGCTTGGACCATCGCCGCGTAGGCGCGCCGCTGCGACCAGGAGTTGTCGTAGCCCCACCCGTTGATGGAGCAGTAGACGAGCTCGGGCTTGCGGGCCAGCAACGTGGCGGCGTCGAGGCCGTACTTCTCCAGCGCGCCGGGCCGGAAGTTCTCGAGCACCACGTCGCTCGATTCGGCCAGCTGCCGGGCGAGCGCGACGCCCCGGTCGGTCCGGAGGTCGACCGAGATCGCGCGCTTCCCGGCGTTGGCCCAGGTGAAGTACACGCTGACCGGAGGGTCGCCGACCTGCGGTCGCAGGAAGCGGATGACGTCGCCCTCGGGCGGCTCGAGCTTCACCACGTCGGCCCCGAGGTCGGCGAGCATGCGGCCGCAGATCGGCCCCGACACCACCTGGGAGAAGTCGAGCACCCGGATCCCGGCGAGGGGCCGGGGGAGCGCCGGATCAGCGTTCGCGTTCACAGGTCCCCCACCACGCCATCGCCCGGACGATATCCCGCGCCGGCGGTCCCGGCTCGGGCGGACGTGACGAATCCCTCTGCATGTTTCGGGGTGACGTGTGGTCGGTGCGACGCTGGATATGTTTATATCTCTATACCGATCAGCGGTTCAGCAGCGGCGGGCGCGGGCCCGCCACGACGAGGGGGGAACATGCACGCACGTCGTCACCCGGTCCGGATGCTCGCGGCGGGCCTCGCGTTCGCGGCAGTGGCGACCGCCGGCCTCGTCTCGGTCGCCGGCGCCCAGTCCGCCGACGCCCCGGGCGTCACCGCCAAGTCGATCAAGATCGGCTACATCTTCTCCGAGACCGGCGCCGCGTCGTCGACGTTCAAGGACGCGGGGAAGGCGTTCCAGGCCCGCATCGACCGCGCCAACGCCGAGGGCGGCGTCAACGGGCGCAAGATCGACGCCGAAATCGTCGACGACCAGTCGTCGGGCGCCAACCTCACCGCCGCGCAGGACCTCGTGCAGAACCGCAAGGTCTTCATGGTGGTGAACAACTCGTCGTTCGCCTTCCTCTCGTACCGCTACCTGCTGAGCCAGGGGGTGCCGGTCATCGGTGGCGGCTACGACGGCACGTACTACGGGCAGAAGGGCAACGAGAGCATCTTCTCGGCCAGCGGCAACGCCGCGCCCATCAGTGGCCTCACCTACGACTACACGACCCAGGCCATGAAGATGAAGGGCGCGACGAAGGTCGCCGCGCTGGCCTACGGTGCGTCGGCGTCGTCCAGCGACAACGCCAAGACGGTGCAGCAGTACGCGGTGCCGAAGGCAGGGATGAAGGCCGTGTACACGAACACGACCGTCGACTTCGGGACCTCCGACGTCGGACCGTTGGTGCTCGGGATCAAGAACGCCGGGGCGGATGCCACGTACCTCCCGATGGTCGCATCGACGAACGTGGCCGTCGTCCAGGGGCTCCAGCAGGCCGGCGCCGACATCAAGGCCAACATCCTCGCCACCGGCTACGGGCAGTCGCTGCTCGACTCGCCGGCGGCGTCCACCCTCGGCCCCAACACGCTGTTGTGGCAGGGCTACGTGCCGGTGGAGCTCAAGACGAAGGCCACCAAGCAGTACCAGTCGGACCTGAAGAAGTACGGCGGGATCAACGGCGTGCCCGACTACGGCGACTACCTCGGGTACATCACCGGCGACATGGCCGTGCTCGGGCTCCAGCAGGCCGGGAAGAACCCGACCCGGCAGAGCTTCGTCGACAACCTGCACAAGGTCGGCACCTACGACGGCGCCGGTCTCACGTGCACCAAGCTCGACATCAGCCTCGAGAACTACGGCAAGTACGCGCCGACGAGCTGCGCGTACTTCGAGTACGTGAAGGACGGCAAGTTCGTCATCTTCAACAAGGGCAAGCCGGTGCAGGGCAAGCTGGTCGGCGCGGCCGACCTGCTGAAGGCCAACTCCGAGGGCGCGCTCAGCGCCACGACCACCACGCCGCCGACGACCGCGGCGCCCTAGGACGACGCTCGCGGGCCGGTGCGACGAGCGCGCGCCGGCCCGGCGAGCGCGCGTTCGGTCGTGCTCAGTAGTGGTCGAGGAGGTCGATGACCGACTTGGCCTGCTGGCCGATCATCACCTTGCCCACCGCTTCCATGTGTTTGCGCCAGTGGACCTCGGCGTCGATGCTGGCGCCGATGGCGATGAGCTCGATCAGGCGCTCCTGTGACCGGATCCCGCGCTGGCGGGTGGCCAGGGAGTTGCCCCGCGGCTGAGCCTGGCTCACCGCCGTCACCGCCCGGGCGACGATCTCGTTGAGCATCTCGGCCACGATGCTCAACGTCTGGTTCCCGGCCAGCGCGACCAGTCGCTCGTGGAAGCGGGCGTTGGCCCGGCCGAACGCCGCCGGGTCCTCGAGGACGGCGCGTTGCTCCTCGACCAGTGACGTGAGCTCGTCGATCGTCTTGCGCCGCGGGGACGACGCCAGGATGCGCACCGCCGCCGGCTCGATGAGGCTGCGGGCCTGGTGCACGTCGCCCAGGGTCACGTTGCGCGACTGGAGGACGAGCGCGGCCGTCCTCGCGGTCATGCGCTCGCTGGGTTGATGGACGATGACGCCACCGAGCACGCCGCGGACGACCGTGATGAGGCCTTCGGCCTCGAGGATGCGCAGCGCCTCCCGGAGCGAAGGGCGCGACACCCCGAAGCGCTCGACGAGGTCCGGTTCCCGGCCCAGCGACTCGCCCTCGGCGAGCTGGCCGCTGACGATCAGGGCGCGCAGCTCGTCGGCGATCTGCTCCGGCTTCTCGCGCGATCGTGTGGTCCTGGTCGTCGCCACGATGCCTCCGTGTCCCTCTCCCGTGCTCCGAAGCGGCCACGGTATCCGGCGACCGCCCGGGGACCGGCGGGCTGGTGGCCCTGAACGAAACGTTATAACATTTGTCGCCAGTCGTGAGGCGTGGCACCGACGAACGGAGAAGGGCCATGGACATCGGATACCGGGCCGTCGACGCCGACAACCACTACTACGAGGCCATCGACGCGTGCACCCGTCACCTCGACAAGGAGTTCCGCCAGCGCGGCGTGCAGGTCGTGCAGCAGGGCACGCACTCGCTCCTGCTCGTCGGGGGCAAGCTCTTCAAGTTCATCCCCAACCCGACGTTCGACCCGATCATCGTGGCCGGCTGCATGGACCTCATGTTCCGTGGCCAGATCCCCGACGGCGTCGACCCGCGCTCGCTCATGAAGGTCGAGCCGCTGCGCGCCGAGTACCAGGACCGTGACGCGCGGCTCGCGGTGATGGACGAGCAGGGCCTCGAAGGCATCCTGCTGTTCCCGACCCTCGCGTGCGGCATCGAGCAGGCGCTGCGTGACGACATCCCGGCGACGGTGGCGACGCTGCGCGCGTTCAACCGGTGGCTCGACGAGGACTGGGGCTTCTCGTACCAGGACCGCATCTTCGCCGTCCCGATGCTGTCGCTCGCCGATCCCGACGCCGCCATCGAAGAGCTGGACTGGGTGCTCGGTCGGGGCGCGCGCCTGGTCCACCTCCGTCCGGCGCCCGTGCCCACCGAGAACGGGCGCGGCCGTTCGTTCGGCCATCCCGATCACGACCCGGTGTGGGCGCGCCTCGCCGAGGCCGACGTCCCGGTCGCGTTCCACCTGGGTGACAGCGGCTACGAGATGTTCGCCGGCGCGTGGGGCGCGCGCGACTGGTTCGAGCCGTTCCGGGGCGGGGTCGACGTGCTCAGCAAGCTCGTGGTGTCGGACCGGCCCATCCACGACACCATCGGCAGCATGGTCGTCGACGGCGTGTTCGACCGCCACCCGAAGCTGCGCGCCGCGAGCATCGAGAACGGGTCCGACTGGGTGGGGCTGCTGGTGAAGCGGCTGCTGAAGCAGGCCAACCAGACGCCGTGGGTGTTCCCCGAGAGCCCGCTCGACACGATCAGCGAGCACGTGTGGGTCACGCCGTACTACGAGGAGGACATGCGCAAGCTCGCCGACCTCATCGGCACCGGGCAGGTGCTCTTCGGTTCCGACTGGCCTCACGGCGAGGCGCTCGCCAACCCGCTCGACTTCGTCAAGGAGCTCCACGCGTTCTCCGACGAGGAGATCCGGATGGTGATGCGTGAGAACGCCCTCGGCCTCCTCGGGCCCGCCGGAGCGTCCGCGTGACCGAGACGGTCGCGGCGCCGGTCGACGACGCCGAGCTCCTCGCCGAGGTGACGGCGTGGTTGGACGAGCACTGGGACCCCGACCTCACCGTCGCGCAATGGTGGGATCTCGTCGGACGGTCGGGTTGGACGGCCCCGCACTTCCCTCGGGAGTGGGGCGGGCTCGGCTACTCCCGGCGCTCGGTCGTCGCCGTCCGCGCCGCCTTCCAACGTCACGGCGCGGTGCAACCACCCGGTGGCATGGGCCTGCTCATGGCCGCGCCCACCATCCTCAGCCACGGCACCGAGGAGCAGATCGAACGTCACGTCACGCGGATCTACGACGGCTCGGTGGCGTGGTGCCAGTTCTTCAGCGAGCCGGGGTCGGGCTCCGACCTCGCCGGCCTTTCCACGCGCGCGACGCGTGACGGCGACCACTGGGTGATCTCGGGCCAGAAGGTCTGGAGCTCCGGCGCCATGGACGCCGACTACGGGATGCTGCTCGCCCGCACCGACGTCGACGTCCCGAAGCACGCGGGGATCTCGTGGTTCGCGTTCCGGGTCGACCAGCCCGGCGTGACCATCCGCCCGCTGGTCGAGATCACCGGCCATGCGCTGTTCAACGAGGTGTTCTTCGACGACGCGGTGGTCGCCGACGCCGACCTGATCGGCGGGCTGAACAACGGATGGGCGGTCGCGAACACCACGCTCATGTTCGAGCGCGTCGGGATCGGCGCCGGCGGGACCATGAGCTACTTCCCCCCGCCCGGGCCCAAAGGCGGATTCCTGGAGCTCCGGGCGGGCGACGCCGCGCGGCGCCCTCCGCCGGCCCGCGCGGGCCGGGTCTTGACCATCGAGGAGCTCTTCGAGCTGGCGCGCCGGTACGGGCGCGACCGCGACCCGCTGATCCGCCAGAAGCTGGCGCGGTTGGTGGAGTGCTCACGCACCGGCGAGTGGACCGCCAAGCGGTCGGTGACGGAGGCCGCCCGCGGCCGCGGTGCCGGGCTCGCCAACGTCGGCAAGCTGGCCCAGACCCGCATCGCCAAGCTCTCGGCCGAGATCGGCTGTGAGATCATCGGGCCGGAGGCCACGTTGTGGGATCCCGACGGCCCGCGCGACGGGCGTTACGCCGAAGCCGTCGTGTTCGCCGCCGCGTCGTCGATCTACGGCGGCACCGATCAGATCCAGCGCAACGTCATCGGTGAGCGCGCCCTCGGCCTGCCGAAGGAGCCGGACCCGTACAAGGGTCTCTCCTTCCGGGAGGTCCAGGAGCGGGTGCACGGCGACGGCAACCGCTGACCCCGGACGAGGAGGACACGGACATGGCGGTCGTCGCACGGGCCCACGACCTGTTGGTCAACACCGACATGGGCGACGTGAAGCAGCCGGAGTGGATGGTCCGGGTCAAGGAGGACTACTTCAAGGCCGGTGAGTCGATGTTCACGAGCCGGGAGCTCCCCGAGCTGCTCGACGAGATGGACAGCATGGGCGTCGAGCGCAGCGTGTTGATGACCAACATGCAGAACGTGTCGAAGCGGGTGCTGTCGTTCGTCGACGAGCGACCGGACCGCTTCCACATCGGCCTCGGTGGCCACAACCTGCTCCGGCCGATGGAGAACCTCCGCCGGCTCGAGAGCTTCGTCGCCGACCACCAGGTCGCGTACACGGTGGTCGGCCCCAGCTTCTGGGGCGACGGCATGTACGCGCCGAGCGACGCGGTGTACTACCCGCTCTACACGAAGTGCTGCGAGCTCGAGCTGCCGCTGTGCATGAACACCGGGCTCCCCGGCCCGCCGATCCCGGGTGAGGTGCAGAACCCCATCCACCTCGACCGGGTGTGCGTGCGCTTCCCGGAGCTCAATCTCTGCATGATGCACGGCGCCGACCCGTGGTGGGACGTCGCCATCCGGCTCATGATCAAGTACGCGAACCTCCGGCTCATGACCTCGGCGTGGTCGCCGCGTCACCTGCCGGAGTCGCTGCTGCACTTCATGTCGACCAGGGGGAAGGGGCGCGTGATGTTCGCGTCCGACTCGCCGGTGTTGTCGATCACGAGGTGCATCAAGGAGGCCGCCGCACTGGAGCTGGCGCCAGAGGTGCTCGACGCCTACCTGTACCAGAACGCGCAAGACTTCTTCTTCACCCGCTGACGAGGACATGATGGGTACCACCGAACCGGACACGAGGGTGCAGCTCGATTGTGATCCCGCGGCTCACGTCGCCCGGTTGACGATCGACAACCCGGATCGGCGCAACGCGTACGACCCCGCGATGCGTCGCACCATGGCGGCCTACCTCGAGGAGCTCGCGGTCGACGACGACATCAAGGTCGTCATCGTGCGTGGCAGCAACGGCGTGTTCAGCACCGGCGCCGACATGGCGAACTCATACTCGTGGTACGGGTCCGAGGAGCCGCGGCGGCGGCCCAGCCAGCGCCGGCGTCTCAGCGTCGACCGGGAGAGCTTCGGCTTCTACCACGAGTTCCTGACCTTCCCGAAGGTCACCGTCGCGCAGGTCGAGACGTACGCGCTCGGCGGTGCGTTCGAGCTCGCGCTGATGGCCGACCTCGCGGTCGTGGGGCGTGACGCCAAGCTCGGCATGCCCGGCGCGCAGCTGCTCGGCCCCGCGCTCGGCAACCTGCACCTCTTCTTCCACCGGCTGGGTCCGGTGATGGCGCGGCGCCTCCTGCTCACCGGCGACGTCGTGACCGCCGGCGAGCTGGAGCACCTCGGGCTGTTCACCGACGTCTGCGACCCGGACGCGGTGGCGGAACGCGCCGAGACGTGGGCCCGGAAGGTGGCCCGGATGCCGGCCGACGGTCTCGCCATCGCCAAGACCAGCTTCTCGTTGGTGGAGCAGACGATGGCGTACGCGGGCGAGGAGGCCACCGGCTACCTGGTGCACACGTTCGCGACCAACCTCCGCTTCGAGGACGACGAGTTCAACTTCGTGAAGGCCCGGGCGAAGGTCGGTACCAGTGACGCGTTCAAGGAGCGCGACCGGCACTTCGGGGTCGACGGCCTGCGGTGAACCGGGTGGATCCTTCGGCGCTGACCGCGGCGTTGGCCGAAGCGAACCTCGCGGTCCTCGTGTCCACGCTCGCGCACCTCACCGGTGACCTCACCCTGATCGACCGCTATCCCGACCCGCGCCAGTTCGACCACGGACGGGGGCCGGGCACGCTGCCCCCCGCCGAGGCGGAGGCCATCCGGGCGGAGGCCGTCGCGGTGCTCGGCGCGCCGGACGGTCCCGTCGCCCGCCCCGCCGCCGACGAGGCTTCGCTCCACCGGATCATGGAGTTCTGCGCCGGCGAGGAGGTGGCCCCGGAGTACCTCCCGCTCGTCGAGGAGGAGGCCAACTTCGACGGCGACGACCGGCGGCGATTCGTGTGGCGCCGGGTGCCCGACGACGCGGTGCGCCGGAGCTTCCGCGTGGGCATCATCGGCGCCGGCCTGGGCGGCTTGTCCGCGGCGATCCGGCTCGAGCAGGCGGGGATCCCCTACACCGTGTTCGAGAAGAACCCCGACGTCGGTGGCACCTGGTACGAGAACACGTACCCCGACCTGCGGGTCGACGTCCCCAACCACTTCTACTCCTACTCCTTCCGGCCCAATCCCGACTGGTCCCACTACTTCGCCCGCCGCGACGAGCTCGCTGAGTACATCGAGACCTGCGCCAAGGAGTACGGCGTCCTCCCGAACGTCCGCTGCTGCACCGAGGTGCTCGCGGCCGACTACGACGAACGCCGCGGCCGGTGGGCGGTGCAGCTGTGCGACGCCGACGGCACCGAGGAGCGAATCGAGGTCGACGCGCTGATCAGCGCGGTGGGCATGCTGAGCCGACCCTCGATCCCCGACCTGCCCGGCCTCGACGCCTTCGCGGGCCCGTGGTTCCACTCGGCGCGCTGGGACCACGACGTCGACCTCAAGGGCCGGCGGATCGCCGTCGTCGGGACCGGGGCGAGCGCGATGCAGTTCGCGCCCGCCATCGCGCCCGATGTCGAGCAGCTGACGATCTTCCAGCGGTCGCGACACTGGGTGACGCCCAACCCGAACTACCACCGCGCGGTGACCGACGCCGAGAAGTGGCTGTTCCACCACGTGCCCTACTACGAGGGCTGGTACCGCTTCCTCAACTTCTGGAACAGTGCCGACCGCATGTACCCCGCGTTCCGCGTCGACCCCGACTGGCCCGAGCCCGACCGCGCCGTCAGCCGCCCCAACGACAAGCTCCGCCGCGTCATGACGACGCACATCGAGCGCGAGCTCGCGGCGCGGCCGGAGCTGGTCGACGAGGTCCTGCCCGACTACCCGGCGCTGGGCAAGCGCATGTTGCAGGACAACGGCTGGTACCGGGCCCTGTTGCGTGAGAACGTCACGCTCGTGAACGAACGGATCGCGGGCGTGGAACCGGACGCGGTCGTCACCACGTCGGGCCGCTCGTACGCGGCCGACGTCATCGTGCTGGCGACCGGGTTCCTGCCCAACAAGTACCTGTGGCCCATGCGGATCACCGGCCGCGGCGTCGTGCTCGAAGACCTCTGGGGCGAGGACCCGGGCGTACCTCGGCATCACCGTGCCCCGGTTCCCGAACCTCTTCTGCCTCTACGGGCCGAACACCAACCCGGTGGTCGGCAGCGTCATCGCGGTCCTGGAGTGCCAAGTGAACTACATCGTCAAAGCGATCGGCGCGCTGCTCGAGGACGGCTACGCCTCGATGGAGTGCCGCCAGGACGTCCACGACGCCTACAACGAGCGGGTCGACGCCGAGCACGAGCACCTCGTGTGGCGCCACCCGCGCGTGCACAGCTACTACAACAACAGCAAGGGCCGCGTCACCACGAACATGCCCTGGAAGTTGCTCGACTACTGGCGCATGACGAAGGAACCCGCGCTCGACGACTTCGTCCTGACGAGGAGGCCGGCGTGAGCGGCCGGCTCGACGGCCAGGTCGGCATCGTGACCGGCGCCGCGTCCGGGTTCGGGCGGGCGACCGCGAACCGCTTCGCCGAGGAGGGGGCGCGGGTGGTCATCGTCGACCTCGACGAGCCACGCGGCGCCGTCGTCGTCGACGAGGTCCGCGCCGCGGGGACCGACGCGCGCCTCGTGGTCGGCGACGTCTCGACGCTCGAGGTCGCGCAGGAGGCGGTGACCACCGCGACCGGGGAGTTCGGGCGCCTCGACGTGCTCGTCAACAACGCCGGCATCGTGCAGGGCGACGATCGTGACACCTGGGACACGACCGAGGAGACGTGGGACCGGCTCCTGCCGCGTGAACCTGCGGAGCGTGTACGTGTGCTCGAAGGCCGCCATCCCGGTGATCCGCGAGGCGAGAGGCGGCTCGATCGTGAACGTGGCGTCGATCGCGGCCTCCGTGTGCGTGGGCGGCGCCGCCTACGCGGCCGCGAAGGGCGGGATCCTGAGCTACACCCGACACGTCGCGGCGCGAGCTCGCCGCCCGCAACGTCCGCGTCAACTGCGTGTCGCCCGGTTTCATGCGCACCCCCATGACGACCGGCGAGCGCCTCGGGCTCGACGAGGAGGCCCAGGAGGCGCGCATCCAGGGCTGGGCCCGCCTCATGCCGACCAAGCGGCTCGGCTCGGTGGACGACATCGCCAACGCGATCGTCTACCTGGCCAGCGCCGAGGCGGGATACGTCACCGGGCAGGAGATCATCGTCGACGGCGCGTACGTGGTGCGATGACCCCGTCCGCGTACGAGACGATCCGGTACGAGGTCGACGCCGACGCGCGCGTCGCGACCGTCACCCTCGACCGCCCGGAGGCGCTCAACGCGTTCGACCGGCAGATGTGCGAAGAGATCCGCGACGCGTGGCACGTGATCAAGGCCGACGACACGGTCAACGCGGTCGTCGTGCGGGCCGCCGGCGACCGCGCGTTCTCCGCCGGGCTCGACACCAAGCAGAGCTTCGGCCAACCCGACCTCGTGTGGAACCACCTCGACCCGGGCGAGTACCTCAGCCCGAAGTGGCAGAAGCTGTGGAAGCCGGTGGTGTGCGCGGTGCACGGGATCTGCACCGCGGGGGCGTTCTACTTCCTCAACGAGGCCGACGTCGTGATCTGCTCCGACGACGCGACGTTCTTCGACTCCCACGTGACGTACGGCTTCGTGTCGGCCATCGAACCGATCGGGTTGATGCGGCGCATCGGGCTCGGCGACACGCTCCGCATGGCCCTGACCGGCAACGCCGAGCGCGTGTCGGCCGAGACCGCGCTGCGGCTCGGTCTCGTCACCGAGGTGGTGGGCCGGGACGAGCTCTGGCCGCACGCGCACGACCTGGCCCGGCTCATCGCGTCGTACCCGGCCGTGGCGACCCAGGGCACGGTGCGCGCGATCTGGGAGTCCCTCGACAAGCCGTACCGCGCCGCGATGGAGCAGGGTCTGATGTACACGCGCCTCGGCAACCCGATCGGCGCCGCCGAGATCGAGCGCACCGGCGTCCTTCGAACTCCAACGCCGAGGGTGCGGTGAACACCCTCTCGGAGCGCCTCCACGCGGTGCTGGCGCTCGATCCGGCCGCGCCCACGGTGGAGTTCGACGGCGCGTGGTCGACGTGGGGGGAGCTGGCGTCCGCCGCCGACGCGGTCGACGCCGCGCTGCGGGCGACGGGCCTCGGCGCCGGCTCGCCCGTCGGGCTCATGGTGCGCAACCGGCCCGCCGCGCTGGCCGCGTTCGTCGGTCTCCTGCGCGCCGGCGCCTGCGTGGTCACGGTGAACCCGCTCCTCGGCGCCGAGCGGCTGCGTGCCGACCTGCCGTCGCTCGGGCTGCCCCTGCTGCTCGGTGCGGCCGACGACCTCGCCCTCGTCCCGGGCGACGAGCTGCCGTCGACCGCGCGCGGCGCGCTGGGCGCGCTCGGGTCGCCCATCGACCTCCTGGGCGGATCGGGTGCGTCCACCACGGCAACCGCGCCCGGGGTCGCGGTGCGCATGCTCACCAGCGGCACCACCGGGCCGCCGAAGCGCATCGACCTGCGCTACGAGATGCTCGAGCTGGTGATGCGCGGTGCCAAGCACTACGAGACGGGGACCGGGTCCGAGCTCCGGCTGCGCACGGGCGTGGTCATCGTGAACGCGCCGCTCGTGCACGTGAGCGGCGTCTTCCGCGTCGTGCAGGCGGTGCTCGACGGGCGCCGCATCGCGTTGCTCGAGCGCTTCAGCGTCGACGGCTGGGTGCGGGCGGTGCGCGAGCACCGCCCGAAGACGGTGAGCCTCGTCCCGACCGCGCTGCGGATGGTGCTCGACGCCGACGTCGACCGCGACGTCTTCGACAGCGTGCGCTCGGTGGTGTCGGGCACCGCGCCGCTCGACCCCGATCTCGCCGACGCCTTCACCGCGCGCTACGGCGTCCCCGTGCTCACGTCCTACGGCGCCACCGAGTTCGGTGGTGGCGTAGCGGGATGGAACCTGGCCGACCACCAGCAGTACGCGGTGGCGAAGCGGGGCAGCGTCGGACGCGCGCACGCCGGCTGCTCGCTGCGCATCGTCGATCCCGACCGCGGCACCGACCTCGGCACCGATGCGGTCGGGTTGCTCGAGGTCCGCGCCGCCCAGCTCGGGACCGACGAGTGGGTGCGCACCACCGACCTCGCCCGCGTCGACGCCGACGGGTTCCTCTGGATCGTGGGCCGGTCCGACCAGACCATCCTCCGCGGCGGCTACAAGGTGCAGCCCGAGGTGGTGCGCGCCGCGCTCGAGCGGGATGCGGCGGTGGTGGAGGCCGCGGTCGTCGGGGTCCCGGACGCCCGTCTCGGTGCGGTGCCGGTGGCGGCGATCGAGCGGCGGCCCGGACACGACATCGACGAGGAGGCCCTGCTGGCGGAGGCGGGCAGGCACCTCGCCCGGTACGAGGTCCCGGTCGCCGTCACCGTGGTCGACGCGCTGCCGCGCACCGCCTCGGGCAAGGCCGATCTCGCCGCGGTGCGGGCGATGTTCGACGTCGAGGCCGCCGCGGTGGGGCCGTGACGATGGAGCCGTGGACCTTCGGGGAGGCGCCCCTGCCCGCGGTCGTCGAGCTCGCGGAGGTGCTGCGCGACCTCACGAGCACCGTCCTGTCGCTCGAGCGGACCAGCCCGGAGCTCGAGGAGGTGACCCGGGTGCTGCGCGACGCGCAGGCCCGGCTCGCCCTCGGCGCGCCGGCCGATCCCGCGCCCCGCGTCGGCGACCACCCCACCGAGGACCAACGGGTGTACGTCGACCACTCGCGCGACATCGGTGAGTACAACCCGTGCTTCCCGCGCTACGAGTTCGCGGTCGACGCCGACGGCAGCACTGGCCGGGGGACGGTCGAGTTCCCGGTCTGCTACGAGGGACCGCCCGGGATCGTGCACGGCGGCTTCCTCGCGGTGTTCTTCGACTGCGTGCTCCAGCAGCTCAATTGCGATCTCGGCCAGGCGGGCAAGACGGCCGAGCTCTCGCTCCGGTTCCGACGGCCGACGCCGCTGGTCACACCCCTCGTCGTGCACGCCGAGCGCACCATCGAGGGCAGCCGGATCCACTCGCAGGCGCGACTCGAGCGCGACGGCACGGTGGTGTGCGAAGCGGAGATGCGCGCCGCCCTGGGGGACCGCGCCGCGCTCCCTGCGGTCTCCCCCCGCCGCGCATGAGCACCCCCACCACGGTCAGCCGCGTCCTGCGCGCGCGCGTCGCCGAGCGTCCCGACGCCGACTACGTCGTCTGCGACGACGCCCGCCTCACCTATGCCGACGCCGAACGCCGCAGCCGGGTGTTGGCGCGCGGGCTGCTGGCGGCGGGCGCGGGTCGCGGCAGCCGGATCGGCCTGCTGTACCCGACCGGCCTCGACTTCGTCGTGGCGTGGCTGGCGACCGCGCGCGTCGGCGCGATCGCGGTGCCCATCAGCACCTTCTCGACGCCGATCGAGCTGCGTGACCTGCTCGCCCGCGCCGACGTCGACCTGCTGCTCGGTGTGCCCGCGTACCGCGGCAACGACTACGTGGCCGGGCTGCACGACGCGTTGGGCGAGGACGTGGCGCGCGCGCCGTCGCCGACGGTGCCGTTCCTGCGGCACGTCTGGCTGGAGGAGGGGTTCGGCACGCTGGCGGCGCTCGCCGTCCGGGTGCCGGACGCGGTGCTCGACGCGGCCGAGGACGACGTCACCCCGGACGACCGGATGGTCATCGTGCACACCTCGGGTTCGACCAGCGCCCCGAAGGGCGTGCTGCACCAGCACGGGTCGCTCCTCGGCCACCTCGAGAGCCTGAACCGGCTGCGCGGCCTCGCCCCGGGGGTGCGCCTGTTCTCCAACTCGCCCATGTTCTGGGTCGGTGGGCTCGCCTACAACATCGTCGGCGTGCTCGTCGCCGGTGCCACCCTCCTGTGCTCGGCCTCGCTCGACCCGGCCGAGACGCTCGACTTCATCGAGCGCGAACGACCCGAGCTCACCAACGGGTTCGTCGCGTCGATCGCCGCACTGGTCGCGCACCCGAGCTTCCCCACGCGCGACTTCTCGTCGATCCGTGGTGGGAACCTCCACCCGCTGCTCCCCGACGCCATCCGGCCCGCGGACCCGGAGCTCCGGCACAACATGCTCGGCACGACCGAGACCGCCAGCGTGTGCCTGATGGATCCGGACGAGACCGACCAGCCCGAAGGCCGGCGCGGCTCGTTCGGCCGGCCGGTGCCCGGGCTCGACGCCCGGGTGGTCGACCCCGACAGCCTCGACGACGTCGCGCCGGGGGTGGTGGGTGAGCTCTGGTTCCGGGGCCCCTCCCTGATGGAGGGCTACTACGGCCGCGAGCGCGCCGAGGTGTTCACCGCCGACGGCTGGTACCGGACCGGCGACCTCTTCCGCGTCGACGACGACGGCTACTTCTACTTCCTGGGCCGGCGCGGCGACATGATCAAGACCGCGGGTGCCAACGTGTCCCCGCGCGAGGTCGAGGCCGCGCTGCGCGAGGTCACCGGAGGTCTCGGTGCGCTGGTGCTCGGGCTTCCCGACGCCGAGCGGGGCCAGGTCGTCGGCGCCGTCGTCCTCGCCGAACCGGACGACGCCCCCGACCTCGAACAGGTCCGCCAGGACCTGCGCGCCCGGCTCTCGGCGTACAAGGTGCCGCGGCGCTTCCTCGTCCTCGGGCCCGACGAGCTGCCCATGCTGTCGACCGGCAAGCCCGACCAGCGCGGGATCATCGAGCGGTTCGATGAGCGCTGAGCGCCTCACCGTGCCCGCGTTGGTGCGGCGCCGGGCCGTCGAGCACCCCGAGAAGCCGTTCGTGGTCACCGACGACGACGTGCTGACGTACGGCGAGCTCGACCGGGAGACCGCGGTGGTGGCGTCGCGGTTCGCGGCGGCGGGCGTGGGCAAGGGCACCCGCGTCGGTGTGCTCATGCCCAACGGCACCGCGTGGCCGGTGGTCGCGCTCGGCGCCGCGCGCGCCGGTGGCACCGTCGTGCCGTTGAGCACGTTGTTGCGGCCGCCGGAGCTCGCGGCCCAGCTCCACACCGCGGGGGTCGAGCACCTCGTGGTGGTCCCGACGTTCCGCGGTCGCGACTACCTCGCCGACCTCGCGCTCATCTCCGCGGACCTCGTCCCCGGGACCGGGCTCTTCGTCGACGCGTTGCCCCGGCTCCGTTCGATCGCCGAGTGGGAAGCCGATCGGCGGGTCCCGACCGACGACGACGTCGACCGGGAGGCGGTCGACGCGCGCGACGTGGCGATCCGGCCCGCCGACGACCTCGCGATCATCTTCACGTCGGGCAGCCGGGGCCGTCCGAAGGGCGTGATCCACACCCACGGCGGCGCGCTGGGTGCCACCGAGGCCGGGCTCGAGGTGCGGCGTCTCGGTGGCGACGACCGCCTCTACATCCCGATGCCGTTCTTCTGGGTGGGCGGCTTCGGGACCGGCCTGCTGTCGGCGCTGGTCGCCGGGGCCACGCTGCTCACCGAAGCGGTGCCCGAACCGGCGCGCACGCTGGCGTTCCTCGAACGGGAGCGGGTCACGCTGTTCCGGGGTTGGCCCGACCAGGCGGCGGCGCTGGCCCGGGATCCTCGGTTCGCCGACGCCGATCTCGACTCGCTGCGCCCCGGCAGCCTCGACGCCGTCCTCCCGGCCGAGCGCCGCGTGCCGGCCCGGGCGCGGGCGAACCTCCTCGGCATGACCGAGTCGTTCGGCCCGTACTGCGGTGACCGCCTCGACCAGCCGCTCCCGCCGGGCAAGGAGGGGAGCTGTGGTCGCGCCTTCGCGGGGATCGAGATCCGCATCGTCGACGTCGACACCGGCACGCCCCTCGGTCCCGACGCGCTGGGCGAGATCCAGCTCCGCGGCCCGAACCTCATGCGCGGGATCTGCGGCCGCCCGCGCACCGACGTCTTCACCGCCGACGAGTTCTACCCGACCGGCGACCTGGGTCGGCTCGACGCCGACGGCTACCTGTACCTCACCGGCCGGCGCGACGACATGTTCAAGGTGCGCGGCGCGACCGTCTATCCGAGCGAGGTCGAGCGCGCGTTGCACAGCATCAGAGGTGTCCGGCGCGCCTACGTCGTCGACGTCGTGCACGACGGCAGCGCCGCGGTCGCGGCCGCGGTGATCGTGGCGCCCGACGGCGCGCTCGGCGTCGACGAGCTCGACCACGAAGCCCGGGCCCGGCTCAGCGCGTTCAAGGTGCCGACGCACTGGCGGCTCGTCGCCGACGACGAGGTGCCCATGGCGGCCACCGGCAAGGTCGACAAGGCGGCCTTGCAGCGGCTGTTCGGTCCCGAGACGCTCCGGGAGCCCGCTCGTCCCAGCTAGCCGGCGGCGGTGATCGTGTCGTAGAGCTCCCGGAACGCCTGGGCGAAGTCGGTGCGGCACGGGCCGGTGATCGATCGGCGCCGGGTCGGGTCCGAGACCGAGCCCGCGGGCGCACCGGGCACGGCTGGGCCGATGACGAGCTTCCCCTCCTTGCCGGAGAGCGCGGCCGCGTCGCGCACCCAGTCCTGCGCGGTGACGACCTCGTCGCCGCACCAGTTGGTGACGAACGCCGGCGTCGCGGCCACCCCGAGGATCGCCTCGAGCTGGTCCTTCATGTCGTCGATGTGGATCGGGCTGTGCGGGCTGGGATCGTGGGGGGCGACCATCGCGTGGCCGCCGAGCACCGCCTGGATGTGGAAGCCGGGGAACGTGTTCGGGGTGCCCATGAACGTGCTGAGCCGGGCGATGACCACCGGCAGGTCGAACGCCCGGGCGCAGAAGCGGGCGACGGACTCCATGCCCACCTTGGTGGTCGGGCTGGTCATCGCGGTCTGCCCGGTCGCGCCCTGGCCGATCGGGTCGTCCTCGGCGTAGGCGTACCAGGGGTCGTCGCGGCCGCTGTACACCGCGGTGCTCGACATGACCAGCGCCGCCTTGGCCCGCCGGCAGTGCTGGAGCACGAACCCGGTGCCTTCGACGTTGACCCGCATGGCGTCCGGGAGGTGCGCGAAGTCGGCGCGCGTCCACGCCAGGTGCAGGACGTAGGTGAAGTCGTCCGGCACGTCGTCGAACGTGCCCGCGCCGAGGTCGACGGCCCGGGTGGTGATGCCGGCGTCCTCCAGCGCCTGACGACGACCGTCGCCGTCGCCCGCGAACCGCGCGACGCCCCAGACGTCGTTGTCGGTCGCGAGGAACCGGGCCAGCGGTTCGGCGACCGAACCGGTGACCCCGGTGATGAGGATCTTCTCGCCTGCGATCATCCCCGAGCCTCCATCGGGAGCGCGGGGTCGGGCAAGCGGGCCGGTCAGGACCTCGCCGTCTCCACGCCGACGCTCGCCGCCAGCGCGGGATCGCGCCGCAGCTCGCGCCGGACGGCGGTCTCCCAGTAGCCGACGAACCGGGTGCCGTCGCTGCGCCCGAAGGTGTCGTGCACGATCTGCGGGACGCCGGGTCCGCCACCGCCCTGCTCGACCAGCCAGGCGTTCCGACACCGCCACTCGAGCGACGCCGCCCGCCAGTAGACCGCGTTGACGGTGGCACCGAGCACGAACACGCCGTGGTGCGCGAGCAACGCGAGCTCGGCGTCGCCCATCAGCGCGACCGCCTTCGCCGCCGCGTCCACGTTGCTGACGCCGCCGTCGTACTCGTCGACGAGCACGAGCTGACCACCGCCTCCCGCGCCGGTCTGGTCGTGGATCGGGGGCACCCGCTTCATGTCCGACCAGACGGTGCCCCAGCGGGAGTGGTGGTGGAGGGCCCAGCCGATGCCGGGGCGCGCCTTGTGCAGCTCGAGGTGCAGCGGGATGCCGAGGGGCGCGGGCCAGTCGCCCTCCAGCACGTTGCCGTCGAGGTCGATCCGGATGACGTCCTCGGGACCGAACTCCGCCCAGGTGAGCAGCCAGGGGTTGCAGAGCAGGGTGCCGTCGCCCTGGTTCACCGTGATGTGGCCGGCGAGGTGGTCGTCGTACCCCTCGTGCCAGAGGGCGCGGGCGAGGAGCACGATCTGCTCCCGGTCGGTGAGGTCGGGCGCCAGCCGGTCCCGGGTCGGGTGGAAGCTCATCGCGGTCTCCATGGTCGTGGAACGCGGATCGCCCCACCCTACGGGCCGCGGTCGAAGCAGGTGAGCGGGTATGCATGCGGGGTGCCCGCCCGTCCGCCGGATTCCGCCGCCCGGCAGGCGGCCCGGCTCGAACGCCGGCGGGCCGCGTTGGCCGCCCGGCCGGGCATGTCGCCGGCCGGGCCGGCGCCCGACCGCCTGCGCATCGCGACGTGGAACCTCAACTCGCTGCGGGCCCGGCTCCCGGCGGTGGACCGCTTCCTCGGGCGCGTCGCGCCCGACGTGCTCTGCCTGCAGGAGACCAAGGCCGGGGAGGTGTCGGCGGACGCCGCCGCCCGGTTCGAGCACCGCGGCTACCGCAGCGTGCACGTCGGTCGGGGCGCGTACAACGGCGTCGGGATCGTCGCCCGGCATCCGATCCGTGACGTGGTCGCGTCGGGAGACTTCGGCGACGACGCGCTGGACCGGGAGCCACGCGTGATCAGCGGGGTCGTCGAGCTCCCGGTTCCGGTGCGGTTCGTCTCGGTGTACGTGCCCCACGGGCGCACCGTCGACCACTGGCACTACGAATACAAGCTCGCCTTCGTCGCCGCGTTGACGGACCGGGTGCAGGAGTGGCGGGCCGCGGGTGACGCGGTCGTCGTCGCCGGCGACGTCAACATCGCCGCCACCGACAGCGACGTGTTCCACCCGGACGCGTTCGTCGGGTCGACGCACGTGACCCCCGCGGAACGCGACGCGCTGGCCCGCCTCTTCGCGACCGGTCTGGTCGACGCCGACGTCGCCCGTTGGGGACCGCGGGCGCGGCGGTTCACGTGGTGGAACCACGGCCTCGGCTACTCGCGCAACCTCGGCATGCGCCTCGACGTCATCGCGGTCGACGATGCGCTCGCGTCTCGGCTCGACACGACGTGGATCGACCACGTCGAACGGGGCGCCGAACGTCCCTCGGACCATGCCGCCCTGGTCGCCGATCTGCACCTTGTGGGGCCGTGAACCGGCTTCGGACACGAGGTGGTCAGCGAACCCGGCGGCGCGGGCTACGTTGCCGCCGAGCCCTCACGTCCCGCGGCACCCGCGGCGCCGACCGAACGAGGAGCGCATGACCACGCCCGACCTGCCCTTCGCCTCGCCCTACCGGCACGACCTCGTGCGCGTCGCCGCCGCAGTGCCTCTCGTGCGGCTGGGCGACCCGCGGGTCGACGCCGAGCACACCGTCGACCTGGCCCGGCAGGCCCACGACGACGACGCGGCGGTGGTCGTGTTCCCGGAGCTCGGGCTGGTGGGGTACAGCAACCAGGACCTGTTCCACCAGGACGCCTTGCTGCACGCCGCCCTCGACGCGCTCGGCGACGTGCGCGACGCGTCGGTCGACCTGCGCCCGGTGCTGGTGGTCGGAGTGCCGCTCCGGGTCGGGCACCAGCTCTTCAACGTCGCTGCGGTCGTGCACCGGGGGCACGTGCTCGGTGTCGTGCCGAAGTCGTACCTGCCGAACTACCGGGAGTTCTACGAGAAGCGCCATTTCAGCGCGGCCCGTCAGGCGATCACCGATCACGTCGAGCTGTTCGGCGACGCGGTGCCCTTCGGCACCGATCTGCTGTTCGACGTCGTGGACGTGCCCGACCTCGTCGTCGCGGTCGAGATCTGCGAGGACGTCTGGGTCCCGATCCCGCCGAGCACCTACGCGACCATGGCGGGCGCCACCGTGGTGGCCAACCTGTCGGGCAGCAACATCACCATCGGCAAGGCGGGGTACCGGCGCCAGCTGTGCTCGGCGCAGTCGGCCCGCACCATCAGCGCGTACGTCTACGTGGGCGCAGGGGTGGACGAGTCGACCACCGACCTCGCGTGGGACGGCCACGCGATCGTCGCCGAGAACGGCAACGTGCTCGCGGAGTCGGAGCGCTTCGGGCGTGAGGCCGCGCTGGTGAGCGCCGACGTCGACCTCGGGCGGCTGGTCGCCGATCGGGTGCGGATGACGAGCTTCGTCGACTGCATGGACGACCACCGCACCGCACTGACGTACCGGCGCGTGACCGCGACGCTCGAGCCGCCGGTCGCCGCGGTGGCGCTGCGGCGCGCCGTCCCCCGCTTCCCGTTCGTCCCCGGTGACCCGGCCGAACGCGCCGAGCGGTGCGCGGAGGTGTACTCGATCCAGCGCGCCGGCCTCGCCACCCGGCTCCGCGCCACCGGGATCCAGAAGGTGGTGATCGGCGTCTCGGGTGGCGTCGACTCCACGCAGGCGTTGCTCGTCGCGGTCGGGTGCATGGACGAGCTGGGGCTGCCGCGCGCGAACGTGCTCGGGTACACGATGCCCGGCTTCGCCACGAGCGCGCGCACGCTGCGCAACGCGCACCAGCTGATGGAGGGCCTCGGGATCAGCGGCGAGGAGATCGACATCAAGCCCGCGGCCACGCAGATGCTGCACGACCTGCGCCACCGCGCCGCGACCGGCGCCGCCGACTATGACGTCACCTACGAGAACGTCCAGGCCGGGGCGCGCACCTCGTTGCTCTTCCGCCTCGCCAACCTGCACGGCGGGCTGGTGCTCGGCACCGGTGACCTGTCCGAGCTCGCGCTCGGGTGGTGCACCTACGGCGTCGGCGACCAGATGTCGCACTACGCGGTCAACGCGTCGGTGCCCAAGACCCTGATCCAGTTCCTCGTGCAGTGGGTCAGCGAGCACGAGCACCTGGAGCGCGCCACGGTGGAGGCGCTCGACGACGTCCTCGCAACGGGCGTGTCGCCGGAGCTGGTGCCCGCCTCGGGCGTCCAGTCGGAGGAACCGACGCAGCTGAGTGAGGACGTGATCGGTCCCTACGAGCTGCAGGACTTCTTCCTGTACCACGTCCTGCGGTTCGGGTACCGGCCGACGAAGGTCGCGTACCTGGCGCACGAGGCCTGGCGCGACCGCACCGTCGGCGCGTGGCCGGCCGCGCGTGACGACGCGCCGCGCAACGAGTACGACCTCCCCACGGTCTGCCGCTGGTTGCGCGTGTTCCTGCACCGCTTCTTCGCGACCAGTCAGTTCAAGCGCTCGGCGCTGCCCGACGGCCCCAAGGTCGGTTCGGGTGGATCGCTCTCCCCGCGCGGCGACTGGCGGGCGCCGAGCGACGCCTCCGCCGCACTGTGGCTCGCCGAGCTCGACGCGCTGGAAGCCGAGCTGTCGACGGGCGGGTGACGCCCGCCGGCGGGCGGTTCAGAGGTCGTAGGCCGTCGGGTGCTTCGGCTCGTAGAGCATGATCGGGTCGGCGCCGGGCACGTCGACGAAGGTCGTGAGCCCGAACCCCCGGTCGGCGATGGGCCCGGCGAACGTCGCGCCCTTGGCCTCGAGCTCGGCCCGGGTCGCCTCGAGGTCGTCGCACATCAGCGAGAGCTCGTGGTGCCGGGGCGAGGAGTGCTCGCGGCCCTCCCACACGGTGGTGGTCGGGTGCACGCCCACCTCGCTCGGGCCGCTCTTGAAGATGAGCCAGCCCCCGCCGGAGTCCGGGTCCTCGACGCCCGGCCACCCGAGCACGTCACGGAGGAAGGCCCGGGTGGCCGGCGGGTCGTCGGAGTAGATGAGGGCGTGCAGCGAGGTGATCACCCTCGCGAACCTAACGTCAGGCGGCGGCCATCTCCACCGCGTCGAGGTCGTCCTCCACGACCTCCTCCACCCGGGAGGCGCCGCGGAACCACACGAAGAGGGCGCCGACGACGAGCAGCCCGGCACCGACGAGCACCGCGTAGCGCATGCCGGTGGTGAACGCCTCCCGCGCCGCGGCGGCGAGCGCCTCGCCCCCCGGGATCTGCCGGGACAGGGCGACCGCGATCGCGGGCGCCTCCCGCGCCTGGTGCGCGACGCCGGCGGGGAAGCGGCTCAGGTCGGCGTCGATGTCGTGGCGGTACCCGATGTTGAACGCGCTGCCGAGCACGGCGACACCGAACGCGGCGCCGAGCTCGCGCGCGGTGTCGTTGACCGCGGACGCGACGCCCTGCTTGGCCCGCGGCAGCGAGGCGACGATGGCGTTGGTCGCGGGTGTCATCGCCAACGCCGCGCCGGCGCCGATCACGATGGTGACGAGCACGAACGGCCAGAAGCCGCTCCCCGTCCCGAGCGTCGCGAAGAGCGCGAAGCCCACGCCGGAGATGGCCAGCCCCGCGCCGCCGACGAGGCGGTGGCCGTACTTCTCCGACATCGTGCCCGCGACCGCGGCGATCGGCAGGATCACGATGCTCATCGGCAGCAGCGCGAGCGCGGCTTCCAGCGTGCTGTACCCGAGCACGAGCTGCAGGAACTGCAGCGACACGAAGAAGAAGCCGAACATGGCGAAGAACTGGAGGAAGAGCGACGCCGAGCCGGTGGCGAAGCCGCGGTGGCGGAACAGCCGCGGGTCGAGGAGCGGCTCGTCGGTCCGCTGCTCGATCCACACGAACGTGGCCAGGAACACCGCGCCGCCGACGAGGCCGATCAGCGTGACCGGATCGGTCCACCCGCGGTCGGGGCCTTCGATGATGCCGAGCACCAGGAGGCCGATGCCGACGGCCGACACGATCGAGCCGCGGATGTCGAACGCGACCCGCTCCTCGGCCCGCGTGCTGGGGACGACGAGGATCATGCCCACGCACGCGACGGCGGCGAGGGCGGCGGTGAGGACGAAGACCGAGCCCCAGGCGAACTGCTCGAGCAGCGCGCCCGACGCCAGGATGCCGAGGGTGCCGCCGGCGCCGGCGAAGCCGGCCCAGATGCCGACCGCCTTGGCCCGCTCCTCGGGCGGGAACACGCTGGTGATGGTCGACAGCGTCCCGGGCATGAGCAGCGCGGCGCCGATCCCCATGAACGCGCGCAGCGCGATGAGCTCGTCGGGGGACCCGGCGAGCGCCGACAATCCGGCGGCGACGCCGAAGATGGCCGTCCCGGCGATGAGCGCGCCCCGGCGCCCGAAGCGGTCGCCGACCGCGCCGGCGGGCAGCAGGAGCGCGGCCAGGGTCAGCGCGTAGGCGTCGACGATCCACTGCTGCGACGACTGGCTGGCGTCGAGGTCGGCGGCGATGCTGGGCAGGGCGTTGGCGAGCATCGAGACCCCGGCGACGACCATCACCAGGGCGAGGCACATGACCGCCAGGATCCAGCCCCGGTTGGCGTACTCGGTCGTGGTGCCGGCGGCGAGGGCGGGGACGGGTGGGCCCAGTGCGGGCGACTCGGTGCTCATGGGGCGCTCCTGGGGTCGGACCGCGGGGGGTGCGGTCGTGGGGGTATGCTGACCGATACGGACGGCGCCTCCGGATAGTAAACGGAGGGGCCCTCCGGTTGCAAGTGCTTTCCCGAGCCCACCCACTGGTCGGGCGGGTCGGGCGGAAGGACCGCGCCATGAGCGTGCACACCGTCGAGGTCGACACCGCCGAGCAGGCCCCGGCGCGGAAGCCGCGCGCCGACGCGCTCCGCAACCGGGCGCGCCTGGTGGAAGCGGCGCGCGGGCTGTTCGCGAGCCGGGGTGCGGACACGTCGATGGAGGAGATCGCCCGCGACGCGGGCGTCGGCATCGGCACCCTCTACCGGCACTTCCCGACGCGCGAGGACCTCGTGGAGGCCGTCTTCCGCGACGGCATCGAGCAGCTCCAGGCGCAGGCCGACGAGCTGCTCGCCTCCGACGCGCCGGGGGAGGCCCTCGCCACCTGGCTACGGGCTCAGCTCACGCAGGCGGCGACCTGCCGGGGGCTCGCGGCGGAGGCGATGCTCGCCATGCTCGACGCCGGCCCCGGCGAGCCGACCGCCTGCGAGGCGATGCGTCGTTCCGGCGCCGAGCTCCTCGCACGCGCGCAGGCCGCCGGCGACGTGCGCAGCGGGATCGACATCGACGACCTCGTGCGCATGGTGCAGGCGATCGGGCTGGCGGCGGAGGAGAGCGCCGACCCCGACACCGCCAACCGCCTGTTCGACTTCATGCTCGACGGCGTCCGGGTGCGTTAGCCGGCGGCGAACATCCCGTACGAGCCCACCACCGTCATCTGGTCGGGCACCGGGGGCGCCGCCAGCCACGCGCCGAGGCCGGCCTGGAAGTCCTGGAACTCGGCGATCGCCGGGAGCGGGTTCTCCACTCCCTCGTCGAGCGCCAGCAGCGCCACGAAGGTGACGCCGTCCGACGAGCACCAGGACGAGTAGTGCAATCCCTCGGGACGGGCCGCCTCGATGGCGGCGAACATCTTCCGCGCCGCCGCTTCGAGCTCGGCGACGCACTCGGGCCTGACCGTGGCCTGCAGCATCAGCATGGTGTCCATCACAGGGCTCCCTTCCGGGTTCGTTGGTGTCACGTCGACCGTCGGCGACGGGTCAGGTCGATGACACGCCGAAACGAGGAAACGTGACGATGGACGACCAGCAGCTCCTGGCCGAGCAGTTCGAGCAGCACCGGACGCACCTGCGCGCGGTCGCGTACCGCATGCTCGGGTCGATCACCGAGGCCGACGACGCGGTGCAGGAGGCGTGGTTGCGCCTGAGCCGCTCCGATGCCGACACGATCGAGAACCTCGGCGGCTGGTTGACGACCGTCGTGTCGCGCGTGTGCCTCAACGTGTTGCGCTCGCGCACCACGCGGCGCGAGGACCCGCTGGACCCGCACGTTCCCGATCCGATCGTCCGCGTCGAGGGCACCCTCGATCCCGAAGAGGAGGCGATGCTCGCCGACGCGGTGGGCGTCGCGCTGCTCGTGGTGCTCGAGACGCTCACCCCCGCGGAGCGGTTGGCGTTCGTGCTGCACGACACGTTCGCGGTGCCGTTCGACCAGGTGGCCGAGGTGCTCGGCCGTTCCCCCGAGGCGACCCGGCAGCTCGCCAGCCGCGCCCGACGGCGCGTACGCGGCGCCACCGCGCCACCCGACGCCGACGTCGCCCGCCAGCGAGCGGCGGTCGACGCGTTCTTCGCCGCCGCCCGGGCCGGCGACTTCGAGGGGCTGGTCGCGCTGCTCGACCCCGACGTCGTCGCCCGGTCCGACGGCGGGCGCCGACGCCCAGAGCTCTCGGCGGTCACGAGCGGCGCGGCCGCGGTCGCCGGTCAGGCGCTGACGTACGCGAACCCGGCCGCCGACCTGCGCCCGGCGTTGGTGAACGGGGCCGCGGGCGTGGTGGTGACCATCGGTGGGCGACCGCAGGCGATCATGGCCTTCACCGTCGTCGACGAGCGGATCGTCGCCATCAACGCCCTGGTCGACCCGGACCGCATCGCCGAGCTCGATCTCGCCGCCTTCACCGAGTGAGCCGGGCGGGACGGCGGGTCAGACGGAGATGACGCGGAGCCGTGCCCGGAGGGCGGGACGGCGGAGCAGAATCGACCATCTAGCTGGCGCGCAGTTGGAGCCCGAGCCACTCCACCACGATCCGGTTCCATCGCCGGGCCACCACGGAGTCCGCGAACATCTGCACGCCGTGCGGCGCGCCCGGGAGCACGTGCAGCTCGGTCGGCACCCCGGCCTGGTTCAACCGCAACGCGTAGTGGATGTCCTCGTCGCGGAAGCCGTCGGCGCCGCCGACGATCACCAGCGCCGGCGGCAGCCCGGTCAGGTCGTCGGCGCGTGCCGGCGCCGCGTAGGGAGGGAGGTCAGCATTGCCGTAGAGGTCGCCGAGATAGCTGCGCCACCCGAACTCGTTCGACTCGCGGCTCCAGATCGGCAGCCCGTCCAGCCGGCTCGACGACGTGGTCTGGCGGTCGTCGATCATCGGACACTCGAGCAGCTGGAACGCGACCGGCACCTCGCCGCGATCACGCGCGAGCAGGGCGAGCGCGGCTGCGAGGCCACCGCCCGCGCTCACCCCGGCGATGCCGACCCGGTCGGGCGTGATGCCCAGCTCGGCGGCGTGCTCGAACGTCCAGCGCAGGCCGGCGTAGCAGTCGTCGAGCGGCCCGGGGTAGGCGGTCTCGGGGGCGAGGCGGTACTCGACCGACACCCCGACGCACGGGAAGGTGGGGCACAGGCGGTCGAAGCGCGCGTCGTCCATCGCGTAGGTGCCGAGCACGTACCCACCGCCGTGGATCGAGTACACGCAGGGCAGCGGGCCCGACACCGCCTTCGGGCGGTGCACCCGCACGACGACGCGGGGGTCCTCGCTCACGACGTGGTCGGTGCGCTCGACCGCGTCGGAGAGCTCGACCTGCATGGCGACGATGCGGGCGTCGCGCATCTCGGGGAGCGCGTCCACCGAGAGCCGGAACGCGGGCGCCAGCGCGAGCAGCGGCACGATCTCCTCGTCGAGGATCACGGCATCCATGGGGTGACTCCTGTCGGCGGGTGGACTAGAACCTGACGTGGTGGCCGACCCTACGCAATTCCGTGGCCCGATCACGCCCGAGTCGCCGGACGTGATCGCCGACCGCCTCGCGGTGTGCCGGCTGGCGCCGACCTACGCGCTCGGCATCGACTCGCGCGACGAGACGCTGGTGCGCAGCGTGTTCGCACCCGACGCGCGGATGCGGGGTGCCCTCGGCGAGGCGCCGGCCGACGAGTACATCCCGCGTCTGCTCGAGGGCGTCGCCCGCTACGAGGCGACCATGCACAACATCACCAACCAGTACGCCACGATCGACGGCGACGACGCCGACGTCTGGAGCTACGCGGTGGCGCTGCACTTCATCGGCCGCGCCGCGGACGGGACCGACCTCGCCATGGGGGTGCAGTACCGCGACCGGGCCCGGCGGACCGCCGCCGGGTGGGTCGTCGCCCGGCGTGACACGGTCATGCTCTGGTCCCGCTGAACGGAAATTTCCTCGACCGCGCTTCAGGCCGGGCGACCGGCGGTCGAAGCATGTGGTGGCCCATGGCAACCGGTGTTGACACCGCCTGGACCGCCGTCGAGAGCAGGGCGTCGGAGCCGGGGGACGTGCGATCCCGCGGCTCCGACGCACGGTTCGGCAGAATGCGATGGTGCACAGCGACGAGCAGAACGATCTCCGCGCCCGGTACCTGGCGTCCCTCGACGTGATGGCCGCCGCGAGCGACCGGGTGGCGGACGCGCTCCGGGGCGCAGAAGAGGCCCGTGCCGTCGTGCGCCGGCACCTGGCGGAGGGCGGCACCGTCAGCGACGTGGAGAGATTCCTCGAGCCGGAACCGTTGCGGGCGTCGCTGTCCGACGCGATCACGGAGCTCGAACGAGCTCGGCACGAGTCGCAACGTCTCATGTTCCGGCTCCTCCACTCGGAGGGCCGGACGATGACCGACATCGGCCGGACGTGGGGGATCTCGCGCCAGCTCGTGTCGCGGCTCATCAACGAACCCGACCCGCAGGCGGTCCCCGTTCCCACCACGCCCGGAGGGCCGGAGGTCTTCTAGGGTCTCGCCCCATGGCGAAGCTGAAGGCGCGGGAGGGTCACGAGGCCGAGGTGCGGCGCGAAGGGGTCGAGCGCCTCGCGGCGGCGGTGCGCGCGCTGGGGGACGCGGTTGCGGTCACCGGCGTCGACCGGGCGACGCTCGACGAGGTCACCGGCGCGCTCGAGCTGATGACGCATCGCCTGCGCACCGCGACCGACGACGACGCGTACTCCGGCCTCGTCATCAAGCCGGTCGACTACTCGATCCCCGAGGGACCGATGCCGCTCAACCCGATTCTCGGCGCCTGCAGCCCGGTGCGACCCGACGCGCAGCTCCGCTTCCGCGACGGCGAGATCGCCGGCACCGCGTCGTTCACCCGTCGCTTCGTGGGACCGCCCGGCTTCGCGCACGGCGGGATCAGCGCGATGCTCGCCGACCAGATCGTCGCCGCCAGCTCGGGGGCGATCGGCCGCCGCGCGATCACCAAGTCGCTGGAGCTGCAGTACCTCCGTCCGCTGCCGCTCGACGAGGAGATCGAGCTGTGGGGCGTGTGCGTGCCGACCGGCGACGACACGTTCCGCGCCCGGTGCACGATCACCGCCCGGGGCAAGCTCGCAGTCGAGGGCAGCGCGGACCTCGTGTCCTTCGAGAGCTTCTACGAGCGCGGCTCGTCGAAGGAATGACGGTCAGGCGGGCGCCACCGTCTCGGGCGTCTCGAAGCCGGTCGGGCGGTAGATCCCCACGAGCATGTTCTCGTGCATGCCGTAGCCGACCTCGCCGGTCGAGCGCTCGAAGCGGCACAGGGTCTCGTTGAGGATCGCGTACTTGCGACGCACCTCGGGGTCGGACAGGTCGTGCACCAGCCCCTGGATCTCGAGCGGGCCCTGGTACACCCCGTGGCCCCAACCGTCGGTGTTCACGTACCCGGACCCGGCGGCGAGGTACAGCGTGCGCAAGGGCGTGTTGGTCACCGTGATGGGACGCCCGTCGACGTCGGGCACGGTGACCGTCGCCCCCCGCATCTCGCGCGTGCCGGGGAGGTAGTCGATCACGACGTCGGGCCGGCCGAGCTCCTCCACCTCGGGCTCGTGCTTCTCGTCGAGGTTCCACACCCGCATCGACTCCTCGACCAGGCGGTTGCCGTCGGCGTCCTGGTCGATCTGGATCTTCAGCATGTGGTCGTCGAACTGCATCGGGAGCCAGTCGTGCCGGAACCCGTAGCCGTCCTGCGCGCCGCGCACCTTGATGCCCGGGTGTTCGGGCTCGCCGACGGGGCGGACGCCCCACGAGCGGTCGCGCGCCCCCTTCCAGCGGTCGGGGGTGACGTCGAAGCTGCGGCCCGCCGCGGTGATCGTGCCCTCCCACGTGCCGACCTGCGCGTACCGGGTGACGTCCTGGATGACGCGCCCGTAGCGGCGGATGAAGGTGCGGGGCTCCTCGAGCGCGGCCACCGAGCCGGTGAACGTGAGGTCGGCGCTCACGCCCCACTCGTTCTCCTCGCACCGGATGCGCAGCTTCAGGAGGCCTTCGAGCACCTCGACCGAGAGCGGCCCGACCGACGTGTCCATGCGGTCGCTCCCGAGCTCGCGTGACGCGCGCACCGTGTGCTGCTCGGTGCCGATGGAGACGGTGATGAACGCGTCGGTCACGCCGAGGTTCGGGTACTGGCCGAGCCCGGTGATCACGAACAGCTCGTCGCTGCTCGAGTGCATGTTGAAGTAGTAGCGGTCGTAGAAGTGGCGGTCCGACGTGGCGACGTGGTCGAAGGTGTCACTCGTCTGGTGGGCGAGGTATTCGTCGAAGGGTCCGAGGGGCATCCGGGCGGTCCTTTCCGGGCGGGCGCCTCACCATAGAGGGATCGACGCCGGACGGGCCCGGGGACGGCGATGCCCTCCGGCGGTAAATCAGGTACCTTTTTTCGCATCTCCGCCGACGAGCCCAGGAGCAGTGCCATGGCCGACGACGCCCCCGCCGAATCCCTCCAGGTCTCGGACGAGCTCGAAGCCGAGTTCGAGCGTGCGCTGCAGTACCGCCTCACCGACGAGGACCTCGAACGGGCCCGGTTGCTGATCGGTCTCGACACCGCCAGTCGCCAGCGCGAGCTCTACTCGGTGGCGACGCCGGACGCGATCCGCAACTGGGCGCTGGGCGTGGGCGACGACAACCCGCTGTACACCGACGAGGAGTACGGCCCGGCCACCCGCTGGGGCACCCAGATCGGGCACGGCACGATGATGGGCCACGTCAAGACGCCCATGCTCGGCGACCCGATCCCCGACGAGATCAAGAAGCAGACGAAGGGGATGTTCCGCGGCGTGCACGTGTTCGTGTCCGGCGGCTCGTGGGACTGGTACCGGCCGCTCCGGCCCGGCGACCGCATCTACTCGTTCTCCGGCGAGGAGTCGCTCGAGGTCAAGAAGTCGGAGTTCGCAGGCCGGTCGTCGGTGCAGGTCGCCCGCAGCGTCGCCCTCGACCAGTTCGGCGAGGTGCTCGGCGTGTACCACATCCTGCGGGTGCTGACCGAGCGCAAGGAGGCGCGCACGCGGGGCAAGTACGCCGAGATCGAACCCGCGCACTACACCGACGACGACTACGAGCGCATCGACGCCATCTACGAGTCGGAGCGAGCGCGCGGCGCCGAGCCGCGCTACTGGGAGGACGTGAGCGTCGGCGACGCGCTACCGCCCATGGTGAAGGGTCCGCTCACCGTCACCGAGATCATCGCCTTCCACGCCGGCGGCTACGGCTTCGTCCCCTACGGGCTGCGGTCGTCGCGCGTGGGCTACAAGAACCGGCGACGCATCGCGCCCTTCTACATCAAGAACGAGCACGGCGTCTGGGACGTCGCGCAGCGCGTGCACTGGGACTCGCAGTGGGCCAAGGCGATCGGCAACCCGCTCGCGTACGACTACGGCGTGTTGCGGCAGTCGTGGTTCTACCACCACGTCGCCGACTGGGCCGGCGACGACGCCTTCATCGAGAAGATGAGCGACTCGATCCGCAAGTTCAACTACCAGGGCGACACGCAGTTCCTGTCGGGCGAGGTGGTCGACAAGCGCGTCGAGGGCGGCCGCCGTCTGGTCGACCTCAAGCTCGCGATGGTGAACCAGCGCGACGTCGAGACCGCCTACGGGACCGCGTCGGTGTCGTTGCCGTCGCGGGAGGCGGGCCTGCCGCCGATGCCGCCCCGGCCCGTCGACCTGGAACGGCAGGCGGCGAGCATGTTCGCCCGCCACAACGAGCTGAAGGCGCAGCGGGGCGCAAGCCGGTGACCGGATGCACAATGGCGTGATGACGCACTCCCGGTTCGACGGCCTCTGCATCATCGACGCCGACACGCACCTCACCGAGCCCCACGACCTCTGGACCGCCCGCGCCCCCAAGGGCTACGAGGACCGGGTACCGCAGGTGCACGACGTCGACGGCGTCCCGACGTGGACGATGGACGGCAAGGCGCTCTCGCGCGCCGGCGCGTCCGGCGTCGTCGGGGCCGACGGCGTGAAGGTCCCCGGCACGACGTTCTTCCAGTGGAACATCGAGGACGTGCACCCCGCGGCGTACGACGTCGACGCGCGCGTGGCGCTCATGGACGAGCAGGGGATCTGGGCGCAGATCGTGTACCCCAACACCGTCGGGTTCGGCGGCCAGAAGTTCCGGGACATCGGCGACGAGACCCTCCGCCTCCTTTCGGTCGAGCTCTACAACGACGCCATGGCCGAGATCCAGGACCGGTCCGGTCAACGGCTCTTCCCCATGGGGATCGTGCCGTGGTGGGACCTCGACCTGGCGGTGCGCGAGATCGAGCGCATGGCCACCCTCGGGCTGCGCGGCGTGAACACCACCACCGCGCCGCACGACCACGGCCTGCCCGATCTCGGCGACGAGCACTGGAACCCGATGTGGGAAGCCGTGAGCGGGCTCGGCCTCCCGCTCAACTTCCACATCGGCGCCAGCGAGTCGTCGTTGTCGTGGTTCGGCTCGGTGCCGTGGCCGTCGCTCAACGGGGACCAGAAGCTCGGGCTGGGCTCGGCGATGATGTACCTCAACAACGCGGGCGTGATCGGCAACATCATCTACAGCGGCGTGCTCGAGCGCTTCCCCGAGCTGCAGGTCGTGTCGGTGGAGAGTGGAGTCGGGTGGATCCCCTTCCTGCTCAAGGCGCTCGACTACCAGGCGGGCGAGATGACGCCGGGGTCGATGGACAACCTCTCGATGGCGCCGTCGGACTACTTCCGCCGCCAGATCCACTCGTGCTTCTGGTTCGAGCGCGCCGGGATCGCGGAGGCGATCGAGAGCGTGGGCGCCGACCACCTCCTGTTCGAGACCGACTTCCCCCACCCGACGTGCGTGTACCCCGACGGCCTCCAGCACGCCGACGCCGCGCTCGACGGCGTGGGTGACGACGACGTCGCCGGCATCATGGGTCTCAACGCCGCCCGCCTCTACGACATCCCGCTTCCCGCTTGACCCAGTTGACGCGCTGAAGGTGCGCGCGGTTCACCGCAGGCGGCGAAACGCGCGCCGGATCAGTCGGCGAACGGGTCGAGCGAGCTCGCCACCACCCACATCGAGAAGTACTGCGCGGACGCACCGTAGGCCTGCGCCAGCGCCACCTCGGCCCCGTCGACCTGGTGCTCACCGGCCATCCCGCGCACCTGCAGCGCCGCCTCCGCGAACCGCAGCAGGCCCGACGCGCCGATCGGGTTCGACGACAGCACGCCGCCCGACATGTTCACCGGGAACGAGCCGTCGAGCGCGGTGTCGCCCCGCTCGACCATCTTCCAGCCCTCGGTGGGCCCGGCGATGTCGTGCGCCTCGAGCCACATCGGCTCGTACCAGCTGAACGGCACGTAGAGCTCGGCGCAGTCGATCTGCCCGAGCGGGTCGGTGATGCCGGCTTGCGCGAACACGTCGGCCGCGCAGTCGACCGCGCCCTGCGGACGTACCGGGTCGCGGCCCGGGAACGACGACGGCTCCGAGCGCACCGCCGACCCGAGGATCCATGCCGGGGGACGGCCGTCGGCCGCCGCGGCCTTCCCGCCCTCCTCGTCGGTGAAGACCACCGCGCACGCGCCGTCCGACGACGGGCACGACTCGAGGAAGCGCACCGGGTCCCACATCATCGGCGACGCCTTCACGGTCTCGAGCGAGATGTCGGCCAGCTTCAGGTGCGCATACGGGTTCTTCATCGCGTTCTGACGGTCCTTGACCGCGACCATCGGCCCGATGTCGTCGGGGGCGCCGGTGCGCTTCATGTAGAGCCGCATGTAGGGCGCGAACGCGCCGCCGGCGCCGATCGACGCCCCGCGTCCCGAACCGAGCGCGAACTGCGCGTTGCCCTCCGACTGCTTCTCCAGCGCGACCGCGAGCACGCGCTGGTGACGCCCGGTCTCGACGTGGTGCGACGCGACGATGCCGGTCGTGCCGCCGACCGAACCGGCGGTGTGCACGCGGAACATCGGCTTGCCCGTGGCGCCCAGCGCGTCGGTGAGGTACAGCTCGGGCTTCATGACGCCCTCGAAGAGGTCGGGCGCCTTGCCGACCACCACTGCGTCGATGTCGCTCCACGTCATGTGGGCGTCGTCGAGCGCGCGGATCGCCGCCTCCCGGGCCAGGCCCGCGTACGACACGTCGCGACGCGCCTTCTTGTGATGCGTCTGGCCGATGCCGACGATGGCGCACGGCTGGTGGCTCACTTGGATCCCCCCTCGAGGATGCAGACCAGGTTCTGCTGCAGGCACGGTCCCGACGTCGAGTGCGCGAGTGTGCGTTGCCGGCCGCGGTCGCGGATCTCGTTGGCGGCCTCGGTGATGCGCACGAGCCCGGTGGCCATGATCGGGTTGGCGGCGAGCGGGCCGCCCGACGGGTTCACCGGCACGTCGGCACCCAGGCCGAGTGCCTCGACGAGAAGCGGCTCTTCGTGCGTGAACGCGCTCTGCAGCTCGGCCACGTCGACCGGCGCCTCTTCCAGCCCTGCGGCCTTGGCCGCCAGCGTGGTCGACGGCGACGACGTGAGGTCGCGCATCCCCGGGTAGTGCAGCTCGCTGGCGTGCGCGAACCCGGAGATCCACACCGGGTTGTCGCACAGCTCCCGGGCCTTGTCGGCGCGGGCGATGACGACCGCGCACGCGCCGTCGGTGATGGGTGGGAGGTCGTGCCGGCGCAACGGCGACCGCACGTAGTCCTCGGCGAGCAGCGTGTCGACGTCGAAGTCGCCGCTCACCTGCGCGTTCGGGTTCCCCGTGGCGTCGCGCCGGGCCCGGGCCGCGACCTCGGCCATCTGCCGCTCGGTGACCTTGCCCGCATCGATGAGCGCGCGCGCCTGCAGCGCGGCGAACGACGCCGCGTCGGTGCCCAGTGGTGCGAGGTAGTACGGGTCCATCTCCATCGGGTAGATGAGCGCCGGGTCGGCGGTCGACGAGCGACCGGACCCCATCGCCACCGCGACGTCGATGTCGCCGAGCTGCAGCCGGAGCCAGGCCTCGTACAGCGCCCACGCGCCGTCCATCTCCACGTGCGAGTCGCGCTTCGGCGGCCACGCGCCGATGGCGTCGATGTTCTGCACGAACGAGAACGCCTGGCCGGCCACGTAGTCGCAGCTCCCCGCGCAGGTGAAGTCGACGTCGCGGCGGGTGATCCCGGCGTTCCCGACCGCGCCGGTGATCACCTCGAGGAGCATCTGGGCTTCGGTCTTGTCGGTGCTGCGCACCATCGGCGAGACCGACCAGCCGATGAGGGCGATGTCGTCGGAGCTGGGCATCATTGGATCCTGTCCACGAGGTCGGGGTCGTTCACGTCGGGCTCACCGGTGGGCATCCAGCCGAGAAGCCGGCCTTCGGCGTTCGAGGCGAGGTCCTGCAGCTCCGCCTCCGACGCCCACACCGCCGACACCCGCATCCCGATGCGGACGTCGTCGTTGGGCGTGTCGAGCAGGGGTTGGTAGCCGAGCACGACATCGGTGTCGTCGAGCCACACGTGCACGCGGGCGAACGGCTCGGTCTCCGTCTGGCCCGGGTACTGCACCGGCGTGATGATCGTGTAGTTGGTGATCGTGCCTTGCTGCGGCAGCTCGACCTCGTGCTCGGGGCCGAGCGGCACGCTGTCGACCGGGCAGTAGCCGCGGCCGCCGGTGTAGGTGCGCCCGCACACCGGGCACTGCAGGCCGATGAAGCGGCCCTCTTCGTTGGCCTGCTCGGCCCGTGCCGCGTTCGGCGTGACCGGCAGGGTGTAGGTGATCGACGCGTTGTAGTCCATCATCGTCACCGGCTCCTCGGCGGGCCCGCCGTCGTCGGCGGAGACCACCGGGTCCTCACCGGGCACGAACGCCTCGATGTCGGTGATGTGGCCGATGCGGGCGGCGCGCCAGCGCGGTGCGACCCGCATGCCGGTGCTCATCGCGTCGATGGACCCGGCGTCCACCGCGTGCAGGAACGACGTGTCGGCGCCGTCGAGCTGGATCAGGGCGAAGGCGAACGGGTGGTCGAGCGGGTGCTGGACGGTGGGCGAGGCCACCCACGACCACGAGGTGACCCGGCCCGCGGGGCCGACGTCGACGAAGTCGTGCGCCAGCTCCTCCGCGGTCTCGGGGTCCCACTCCAGGGGCGGGACGATCACCCGGTCGCCGCTGCGGATCCCGATGATCCGGCGGTCGGTCAGGGCGGTCATGAACGCCCCGACGACGGGACCCAGCGACCGCTTGTACGGGAACTGGATCGTGCTCTGGACGGCCTGTACCACTCGAGTTCCCCCCGAGACGACGGATTGATGACCGGAGATTAGCGATCCGATGGTCGAATCCGCTGCGCCGCCCGCCTCCGGCAACGGCTCCGCTTCTTCTCTCCAGGGCTCCCGACCCTGTCGAGGCGGGTTCGCGAACCCATCACACTGGCGGAGCACCGATCTCACACCGGCAGAGGAGACTGTGGTCATGACCAGCCGGAGGGTCACCGTCCTGACCTTCGCCGCCGCGGTCGTGTTCGCGCTCGTGCTCCGGGGCGGCGCCGCCATCGGGATCGCCCTCCTCTTCGTGGTGTTCGTCCCGCTGGAGAAGCTGTTCGCCTTCCGCAAGCAGCGCGTGTTCCGCACCGGCTTGCTCACCGACCTGACCCACATCCTGGTGAACGGCGCGGTGACCGCGGTGGCGGTGGTCGCGCTGGTCGTCGTCGCCGCCATCCCGGTGTTCTGGATCCGACGCTTCGACCTGGTGGGCGCGCTGCCCACGGAGGTCGCGGTGGGGCTGGCGGTGGCGCTGGTCGCGGTCGGCAACTACTGGGGTCACCGCCTCACCCACCAGGTGCCGTTCCTGTGGCGGTTCCACTCCGTGCACCACAGCATCGAGCAGATGGACTGGGTCGCGTCGGGCCGGCTCCACCCGTTCGACCAGGCCTTCACCCAGGCGTTCACGGTGTTCCCGCTGTTCCTGCTCGGCTACGGCGCCGGCGTGTTCGGTGGGGTGGCGGTGTTCATCACGCTGCTCGCGCTGTTCCAGCACGCCAACGTGCGGCTGCGCTTCCCCGGCCTGCGCTGGGTGATCAACACGCCCGAGTGGCACCACTGGCACCATGCGATCGACGACGATGCGCGCGACAAGAACTTCGGGCTCCCGGTCGTCGACAAGATCTTCGGCACCGCCTACCTGCCGAAAGACCGGCGACCGGTCGCCTTCGGCACGCGGTCACCGGTCCCTGCCGACGGGTACCTGCGGCACCTCGCCTACCCGTTCACGCGCGCGGCGAAGGCACCCATCACCAACGTCTCGTAGGGTGAGGCGGTGCGCATCCTCGACGAAACCGGCCCCACTCCCGACTCGGTGGTGGCCGAGCACGTGGCGTTGCCCGACTCCCGCCCGACCGACCGCGCCTTCGTGCGCCTCAACATGATCACGTCGGTCGACGGCGGCACCGCGGTGGCCGGCATGTCCGGCGGGCTCGGCAACCGCGACGACCACGCGGTCTTCGCCGCGCTTCGGGGCGGAGCCGACGGCGTGCTCGTGGGCCTGGGCACGGTGATCGCCGAGCACTACCACGCGCCCGATCCGCCGCTCCAGCTGTATGTGGTGTCCGACACCGCCGACGTGAGCGGCGCCCCCGACCTGTTCGCGTCGGGGCGGGCGACCCTCGTGCTTCCGACCAGCGTGGGCCCGGTGCCCGAGGGCGTGCCCGAGCTGCGCGCGGGCGACGGCGAGTTTGTCGACCTCGACGCGGTCACGACCGCGCTCGCCGGTCAGGTGCTGGTGGCGGAGGGCGGCCCCACGCTCGCCGGTCTCCTCGCCGCGCCGGCCTCGTCGACGAGTTCTTCGTGACCATCGCGCCCCGCGTCATCGCCGGCGACTCCGCGCGCGTCGCGCACGGGCCCGAGGCCAGCCCGGCACTGTGGGAGCTGGAACACGGCTTCGTCGACGACGACGGGTTCCTGTTCCTGCGCTACTGCCGGCAGTGAGGGTCACGACCCACTGATGCTCGCCGGGATGAGGGTCCCGCGGAGTGGTTTCGTGTTCGGGTAGGGCACGAACTTGCCGTTCTTGATCCGGACGTACCAACTGCAGACGGTCTTCGGTGCGGTGCCGAAGCCCTGCGCGCTCACGTCGACCGGTTGGCACCCGAGGCCGGCGGCGTCCCAGGTGCCGAGGCCCTTGGTCGCGGTGATGAAGCCGTCCCGCGTGAGGTTCTTCCCCGCGGCCTGGAGGCCCTTGATCATGAGGTCGGCGGTGAGGTAGCCGGTGTAGACGCCGAAGTCGGGGACGCCGCGGTAGCTCGTGTACTTGGTGAGATCGGACATGAACCGCTTGGTGGCCGCGTTCTTCACCTCCACGGGCGCCCAACCCTGGGCGAGGAGGACCTCGGGGCCGATCGTCTGCGCCGCGGGTTGGTCGAGCAGTGCCTGGCCGTACCCGGTCGCGAGCACGGCGAGCTTGAATTTCAGGTTGTTCTGCGCCGCGGTCTGCACGATTGCGAGGTTCGTCGACAGCACCAGCGGCAGGTACACCGCATCCACACCGGCGTTCTTCATGCCCAGCACGAGCGGTCCGACGTCGGTCGTGCCGAAGTCGACGGTGGTGTTCGTGTAGGCCGCCTTCAGTCCCGCGTCGGGCACCGGGTACTTCTGGAGGTTCTTCGCCGCCGCGGTCGACGAGGCCGACGACCCGTACGCGACGACACCGACGTTCTTGGCCCCCGCCCTCTTCATCAGGTCGACGAAACCGCCCGTGTACTGCGCGCCATACACCGCGGCGTTGTTGCCGAGGATCGAGATCAACTTCTCGTTACCCGGCTGGCCGTACTCGTTGCCGTCGAAGCCGCCCCCCACCATGGGGACGCCGTTGTCGAGCAGGAACCGGTAGCCGAGGAAGGCGAACGGGGAGTTGTTGACGACGAGGAAGACCTTCTCGTTCTGCACCAGGTCCTGCGCGGCAACGAGGTTGTTCGTCGAACCGCTGTCGTCGGCGATCACCGGGACGATCTTGCGTCCGTTGACGCCACCCTTCGCGTTCTCCTCCTTCACCCGCGCGTTGAACCCGTCGGCGGCGTTCTCGAACGTGGAGCCGGCGAGCCCGGCCCTCGAGAAGATGAACCCGACCTTGATCTCCTTGGCCGTCACCCCGGTCGACTCGGCGCCGGTCTGCGCGGCGCCCGGCGCCACCAGCGCGGTGGCGACCAGCGTGGCGACGGCGATGCCGATGGCGAGCGCCCGGCGGACCGAGCGCCCGACCGGGCGCCCGTGACGGTGGTCGTTCGTCGAGGTCATGGCCCGTACCCCCCGGTCCGGCGCTTGGCCCAGTCGGTCGGTGCCGGGCATCGTGTCCGGGCATCCTGGCACCGCCTGCCAACGTTGTCCCGTCAGCGGATGGGAGATGGCGGGGTGACGGCAGTGGAGGCACCGCGGTCCCGCGCCGCGAGTCCCGCCGCATGTGCGCGGCGCTGCTCGCGCGGCCGGTCGACGAGAGCCTGCTCGACGGCTTCCACGCCTGGTTCCGCGAGCTCGGTACGGGCCGCGACCCGTCCGGACCGACCGCCGACCTCGAGGCCGAGACGGTGATGCTCTGAGCGGCACGCCTCGACAACGCGTTCGACCTGCTCGGGCGCCTGCACGCGGCGACCGCGGCGGCACCGGCCTGACCGCTCGTTGCGGAGTTTTGGGGCACTGTGCCACGATCGACCGGGTGACGATCGAGCGGGAGACGGTAGCCGTGGCGATCGACTGGCCCACCGGGACCGACGTCGTCCGCGTCGCACTGCACGGTCGGGTCGCGGTGATCACGCTCGACCGGCCCGAGCGGCGGAACGCGCTGCACCCCGAGATGCGCGCGCCGATCACGCGCGCGCTCGACGAGTTCGCCGTGCGCGACGACATCGGTTGCATCGTGATGACCGGGGCGGGAACCGCGTTCTGTGCCGGCGGCGACGTGAAGGGCGACGTCGCCGAACGGGCGGCGCTCGACGTCGACGCGCGCGCGGCCGCGCTGCTCGCCGACGCGCAGCTGGCGCAGGCGCTGCACGAGCACCCGAAGCTCACCGTCGCCGCGGTCAACGGCCCTGCAGTCGGCGCCGGCATGGCGCTGGCGCTGGCCTGCGACTTCCGCATCGCCGCCGAGTCGGCTCGGCTCGTCACCGGTTGGGCCCGCCTCGCGTTCTCGGGAGACTTCGGTGGCGCGTGGTTCCTCACCCGGTTGCTCGGGCCGTCGCGCGCGCTGGAGCTGCTCGTGTCGAACGCGGCGCTCGACGCGCGCGACGCGCACGCGCTCGGGCTGGTGAACCGCGTCGTGCCCGACGCCGGGTTCGCCGACGCCTGGATGGCGTGGGCGCACGAGCTTGCATCCGGGCCCACGGACGCGTTCACGGGCATGAAGGCCAACGTGCACGACGCGCTGCACCTGTCGCTGGCCGAGGCGCTGCCGCGCGAGACCGGGCGCATGGTCGCTTCGGGTGGCACCGACGACCACCGTGAGGCGGTCCGCGCCTGGCGGGAGCGCCGCCCGCCCGAGTACCACCGCCCGCCGGGCTGAGCCTGGCGGGCGCTTGGAGAAATCGGTAACCTCTTTTCCGGGCCCGGGACGTCGGCGCAGAGGACCAGCGGAGGACGAGAGGTGGGCGACTACTCCACGATCATCTTCGAGGTCGGTGACGACCACGTCGCCACCGTCACGCTGAACCGACCCGAGACCCTCAACTCGTTCAACCAGACGATGGCCGCGGAGGTCGTCGACGTGTGGCGCACCGTGCGCGACACCGACGACATCCACGCGGTGGTGCTGCGCGCCGCGGGCGACCGCGCCTTCTGCACCGGCATCGACGTGACCGAGGGCGTGTGGTGGTACCACCTCAACATCTGGAACCAGGCCGACCCCGGGTTCCTGGTGGGGCCCAAGGCCCACAAGTGCTGGAAGCCCGTCGTCGCCGCGGTGCAGGGCATGTGCGCGGGCGGCGGCCAGTACTTCGTGAACGAGTCCGACATCATCATCTGCTCGGAGGACGCGACCTTCTTCGATCCGCACGCGTCGCGCGGCGTCACCTCGGTGCTCGAGCCCATCGGGATGCTGCACCGCAACGTCCCGCTCGGCGACGTCCTGCGCTGGGCGCTGCTCGGGAACGAGGAACGTCTCACCGCGGCAACCGCGTTGCGACTCGGCATCGTCACCGAGATCGTGCCGCGCGAGGAGCTCTGGTCGCGCGCCCACGAGCTGGCGGCCGAGATCGCGGCGCGTCGCCCCGAGGCCATCCAGGGCACGGTGCGGGCGATCTGGGAATCGCTCGACGCCACCCGCTCGGCCGCCTTGCAGACGGGGATCATCTACACCCACGTCGGGAACCCGCCGCCGGGGGAGAAGCCCGGCGTGGCCCCGAAGCGCACGCCCCGCTTCCGCTGATGGCGTCGGTGTGGGACCAGCGCCTCGGCTTCTGGTGGATCGCCGAGGACCAGCCCGACCGGCCGGCCATCGTGGCGTCGCCCGAGGGTGAGTGCACCTACGCCGCGCTCGCCGGGCGCGCACACCAGCTCGTGCACCTGCTCCGCGACCGCGGTGTGCAACCCGGTGACGCCGTCGCCGCGCTCCTGCCCAACGGCATCGGGCTGGTCGAGTGGTCGCTGGCGTGCCACGAGGCGGGCTGGTACTTCATCCCGCTCAACACCTTGCTCACCGAGTCCGAGATCGCCACGATCGTCCGGCACTCCGACGCGTCCGTCCTGGTGACCGACGAGCGCTACGCGGCACAGGTGGCGACGGTCGACGTCGGCACGCTGAAGGCCGCGTTCGCCACCGGAGCCGTCGAGCGGTTCGAGCCGCTCGCGGACGCGCGGGCGCCGTACCCGACGACGACACCGGCCGAGCGCACGCCGGGGTCGTTGTTCGTCTACACGTCGGGGACCACCGGCCGGCCGAAGGGCATCCGCCGGCCGCAACCGGAGGGCGACCCCGCGCAGGTGGCGAACGACGCCGCCACCTTCGGCCGCGCCTTCGACTTCGTGCCCTTCGGCGGGCCGCACCTCGTGTCGACCGCCATGTACCACGGCGGCAGCCACGCCTACTGGGCCGGCGCGCTCAACGTGGGGCACGGGCTCGTGATCATGCACCGCTTCGACCCCGCGGAGGCCCTGCGCCTCGTCGAGGAGCACCGCGTGTTCTCGGCGTACATGGTGCCGACGCAGTTCCATCGGCTGTTGCAGCTGCCGGAGGGGGTGCGGGCACGCGCCGACGTCTCGAGCCTGCATGCGGTCGTGCATTCGGCGGCGCCGTGCCCGCTCGAGGTGAAGCGCCGGATGATGGAGTGGTGGGGCCCGGTGATCTGGGAGACCTACGGCGGCATGGAGGGTCCGGCGACGATCGCCAAGCCGCACCGGTGGTTGGAGAAGCCCGGCACCGTCGGACGCGCGATCCGGGGCACCCGCCTGGCCATCCTCGACGACGACGGTCGCGAGCTGGGGCCGGGGGAGATCGGTGGGATCTACTACGGGTCCGACGCGCCGTCGTTCGAGTACGTCGGCGACGCGGAGACGACGCGCGCCGCGTACCGCGGGCGGCTCTTCACCATCGGCGACGTCGGATTCGTCGACGACGACGGCTATCTCTTCATCTGCGACCGCGCCAAGGACATGATCATCACCGGCGGTGTGAACGTGTACCCCCAGGAGGTCGAAGCGGTGCTGGCGACGCACCCGGCGGTCGGCGACGTCGCGGTCATCGGGCTGCCCGACGCCGAATGGGGCGAGACGATCGTCGCGGTCGTGCAACCGGTCGACGGTCGCGCGCCCGACGACGCGCTCGCCGACGAGCTGCTCGCGCACTGCCGAGCGCAGCTGGCGAAGTACAAGTGCCCCCGCCGGGTCGAGTTCCGGGCGTCGCTCCCGCGCACCGACGCCGGCAAGCTCTCCAAGCGCACGCTGCGCGACGAGTACGCCGGTCAGCCTTCGTAGCGTTGGGCGGGATCCGGCGTCGGGGTCGGCACCTCGAGCGTCGGCATCGCCTCCGGAGGGCCCCACGCGATCGCCGCCCGCGAAAACGCCGACGCCAGGGCCGTCGTGAGCACGAGCTCCACGATCTCCCCCGGCGTGAACTCCTCCAGCAGCTCGCGCCGGAGCGCCTCGGGCGTGCCCGCGGGATCGGTGACCACGGCGTCGGCCGTCGACACCGCGAGTCGCAGGCGGCGGGGGAGCCGGGCCACGTCATCGGGGCCCTCGATCCGCTCGATGGTGTTCTCGTCGAGTCCCTGCTGCTTCGCACCTGCGAAGCGGAGGTTCCTTCAGAGGCCGCAGTCGACCAGCCGTGCGTTGCGGATCCGCGCCGTCTCCTTCACCGGTTGCTCGAGCGCGCCGAGCGTCCACAACGTGCCGTAGAGCCGGTTGAACGACGCGAAGAGCTCCGGCTGGTGGTCGAAGATGCTCTGGCCACCGGCGGGCGGTTCGATCCTCATGGGGCTTCCTCCTGGGGTGGTGCGAGCACGGCGCGGACCCGCGCGAGCGCGTCGAAGACCGCGATGGCGGTGGTCAGGGTGGCGAGTTGGGCCGGGGTGAAGTGCTCCTGGAGCGCCTGCATCTGTTCGTCGGTGCAACCGTGGGGATCGAGCACGAACTGCTCGGCGAAGTCGGCGGCCGCGCGCTGGGCGGCGGTCGGCCGGTCGGGCGCCGGCGGACGAGCGGTGCCGGCGATCAGCGCGTCGATGCGATCGCGACACAACTCGAGCGTGGCGCGGTCGACGTCCGCGCTCCACAGCGAGGCGGCGAGGTGCCGAAGCTGCTCCTCGCCGGCAGGCAGGAGGCCGAACACGTCGACCGGCTCGGCCGCCGCGGACCCGACGGGAAGCCAGGTGGGGAACTCGCCGAGGGTCATGGGACGGATGGCTCCGCCGGTCCGACCGGGCGGCCGCGACCGGCGAGGCAGCGGCGCACCACGCGGCGGGCGGGGAAGTGGTCCGAGAGGCCTCGGTGGTTGGTGCAGCGTTCGTCCCAGATGGCGACGTCGTGCTCGTGCCATCGCCACCGGCACTGCAGATTCGGATCCTCGAGCGGGGCGCGGAGGAGCTCCAGCAACGCGGCGCTCTCGTCGGCGTGCATGCCGGCGATGCCGCGCATGAACGCACCACAGAGGTACAGCGCGGGTCGGCCGGACACCGGATGCACGCGCACCAATGGCTGACGCACCGGTTCGAAGCGCCGCACCGCCTCGCGCTGTGCCTCCTCGCCGTACAGGCGGCCGATCGCGTCGGCCGAGGGCCCGAGGTCGAGCTCCAGCTCCAGGTCGCGCACGACCTCCTGCATCGGCGGGGAGAGCGAGTCGTACGCGCCGTAGAGGCTGACCCACATCGTGTCGCCGCCGAGCGGCGGCGCGGTGCGCATGCTCAACACCGCGACGTCGGGCGGCTCGGGCACGAAGGGGACGTCGGTGTGCCACCGGTCCGACTGCGGTGGGCTGTCGGGGCCGTCCTCGAGGGTCACGAACATCAGGTCCTCGGCGGGGTCGAGGCTCGCCGAGACGGGCGGTCCGAACACCGACGCGACCGCGAGCTGCTGCTCCTCGGTGACGTCCTGCTCACGGAAGAACAGGACGAGGTGGCGGGTGAGCGCCTCCCGCAGGTCGGCGGCCTGCTGCCCGATGATCGGCCGCTGCAGGTCGACTCCCGTGATCTCCGCGCCGAGCGCCGGCGCCAGCGGGGCGACACCGATCGTCCGGAACGGGACCGGCGCACCGGCGATCACACTCATCCCTTCGGCTCGCGGGGGAGCCCGAGGGAGCGCTCGCCGATGATGTTCTTCATCACCTCGGTGGTGCCGCCGGCGATGGTGTTGGACCGGCTGGCCACCAGGCGGCGGCCGTTGCGCAGGTCGTCGCCGGCGATCGCGGCCAACCCGTCGACGTCAGCCGCGTACTCCGCGAACGACTGACCGAGGGTCGACCACGCCAGCTTGATCAGCCCGGCGACGCCCCCGTTGGGACCACCGCCGTCGTCGAGCAGCGACCGCTCGCCCAACCACCCGAGGATCCGGGCCCGGGTGTAGATGGCGGCGCCACGGTCGCGGTCGCCGCGTGACAGCCGGCCGTCGCGCGCGGCCGCGTGCAGGAACCCCTCGATCTCGGCGATGAGGTTGCCCGAGATCTCGATCACCCCGGCGCGCTCGTAGCCGAGCGTGGCCATGGTGACGCCCCATCCACCGTGGAGCGGCCCGAGCAACGCGTCCTTCGGGACCACGACGTCCTCGTAGACCACCTCGGCGAAGTCGCTGTCGCCGGTGGCCTGCACGATCGGGCGACGGGTGATGCCGGGCGTGTCGAGGGGCACGAGCAGCGCCGAGATGCCGCGGTGGGCGGGCGCGTCGGGGTCGGTGCGCACGAGCAGCATGCAGTGCGTGGCCCACATCCCGATCGACGTCCACACCTTCGAGCCGTTCACCACGAAGTGGTCGCCCTCGAGGACGGCCCGGCACCGGAGCCCGGCGAGGTCGCTCCCCGCGTCGGGTTCGCTGAAGCCCTGGCACCACACCTCGTCGGCGGTGAGGATCCGCGGCAGGTGCTCCTTCTGCTCCGGCGTCCCGGCGGCCGCGATGGTGGGCCCGACGTTCTTGACGCCGAACACCGCGATGCGCCGGGGCGCCCGCGCGTGGCTGAACTCGGCGTCACACGCGATCTGGTCCTCGACGCCGAGGCCGCGGCCGCCGAGCTCGACCGGCCATGCGGGCGCGCTCCACCCTCGGGCACCGAGGTCCCGCTGGAACTCGAGCAGGCCCGCCCAGTCGCCGGAGTCGCCCCACCGTTGGTGGTGACGGGGAACGATCTCGTCGAGGACGGCGCGCAACTCTTCGTGCGGCTTCATCGGCCGGGAGCGTACTCAGCCGTCCGCGAGGTCGGGAAGGTGACGGGTGGCGAGCACGCCCATCGCGCCGGCGCGCAGTCGTTGCTCCCACTGCACCCGCGTCCAGGCGTACGGCAGCAGACCGACCGCGTCGACGCGCCCGGCGACCACCTCCTCCTCGAGCCGGCGGCGGCCGTCGTCGACCGTTGCCGGTCGACTCCCGAGGACGCGTTCGAGCTCGTCGAGCTCGGACACGAGGGGTGCCGCGCCCGACCGTTCGACCTCACGCAGGTACTTGAGCACGCGCGCGGTGCTCTTGGCCCGTTGCGACGCGAACGGGTCGTCGATCGCGGGGACCACGACGGTGCGCAGCTGTTCGAGCACCGCGTCGAAGTAGGGGGTGGCCTCGCTGTCGACGGTCGGGTCGTCGGGCACCGGGGGGAGCGGGGTCCCGGTGGCGGCGGCGAGTGCTTCCGCGGTGAGCCGGGTGTGCAGCGTGCCGTAGATGAGGCCGCTGCCGATGTCGGCGTCGGCCGACGGGGCGTGCCCGGCGCGCTCGATGGCGAGCACCGCGATGCGGAGCTCGGCGAACACGAAGTGGTAGCGGATCCGGGCCCGGTCGATCACGCCGCCGGCGCGTGCGTAGGCAGCGAGCAGCGCGTCGAAGTCGGGCACCGGCTCCTGCGCGTTGCGGGTGCCGATCCACGCCAGGTCCTCCATCGGGTCGCCCAGGTGGGCGAGCTCGAAGTCGAGCAGCGCGGTGAGGTGCTCGCCGTCGTGGAGGAAGTTGCCCGGGCCGGTGTCGCCCTGCACCAGCGACGGCGGGCCGTCGACGGCGGGGACGTGCGCCCGCAGCCAGGCGAAGCAGCCGCGCAGGAAGGGCTCCGCCCGGCCGCTCTGGTCGAGGCGGCCCTCCCACACGTCGAGCTCGTCGCGCACGTGATCGGCGACGCTCCGCGCGGGGAGGAGCGTCGGCAACGGGAGCGTCGCGACGTCGAGGCGGTGCATGCGCACCAGCGCGTCGACCAGCTCGTCGAGGATCGCCACCTGCGCGTCCTGGTCGAGGCCGCCGAAGCGCGCCACGCCGGGCGCGTACGCCATGAGCACGGCCGGATGGTCGGGGTGCACCGCGAGGATGTCGGGCACCGGCAGGCCGGCGCCCGCGAGCGCGGCGTAGATCTCGGCCTCGCGCCACAGCGTGTACGACTCGTGTGGGCCGGGACGGACGGCGTCGGCGCGGAGGAACCGCCGGTCGGTGGCGCCGTCGGCCGCGGCGAGGGTCACGTCCCACGCCTGATGGCGACCGCCTCCGGGCCGGCGCTGCACCGCAACCGACCGGGCGCCGGTGCACTCCCGCAGCCACGCCTCCACGGCCGTCACCGGTAGCCCGTCGTCCATGCTCCCCCCGAATGACCCGGACGCGCGAAAACAGTACTCTCTTTTCCGGCGACCACAGGGGGCCGCGTGACCACCGACTTCCCGTTCGACGAGCACCTCCGCTTCACCCCGGCCGACGACGAACTGCACGAGCCCGGCCCCCAGCGCGACTGGACCGAGACCACGTGGTGGTCGTTCGCGGTGCCCGACCGCGCGCTGGCGGGGTGGCTCTACGTGCAGGTGCGGCCGAACGCGGGCTCCTCGAGCGGGGGCGCGTTCGTGTACGACGCGTCGGGCTGGCTGCCGTGGGAGTTGCCGTACTACGGGTTCCTCACCCACCAACCGCTGCCCGAGCCCCTCGACCTCCGCTCGGTCACGTTCTCCAACGGCGTGTCGGTCCGCATGGTGGAGCCGGGCCTGGTCTACGACCTCGGCTACCGCTTCCGCGACCAGGACGACTTCGTCGCCGACCTCCGCTTCGAGGGGATCTCGCCGCCGGTGCCGCACCTCCAGGGCGCGCCGCCGTTCACCGGCTCGGCGCACTACGACCAGCACGGACGCGTCACCGGCGAGCTGCAGCTCCTCGGTGAGCGCGTGCCCGTCGACTGCCTCTCGGTGCGCGACCGCTCGTGGGGTCGCCGCCCGGAGCTGCTCGGCCGGCGCACGCGCTTCAGCTACTGCTTCGGCGCGGTGTCGCCCGACGAGGCGTTCCTCGCCTTCTGTCGGCCGCCGACCCACCTCGACGAGACCGAGGAGCTGCTGAGCGGCTACCTCGTGCGCGACGGCCGGCTACGGCGACTCACACGCGCCCGTCGGGTCAACCAGCGCGACGAGCGCACCGACGGCGTGGCGCACATCCTCCTCGACGCGGTCGACACCGACGGGCGCGAGCTGCACGCAACCGCCGACGCGGTCAGCCGCATGGCGTTGAGCGGGGGCGGCAGCGGCCTCACCGTCAACACCATGCTGCGCTGGACGGTCGCGGGCGCGGGAACGGGGTGGGGCGAGGACCAGGAGGTGTGGTCGCTCCCGGCGCGGCGCGAGCACGGCGCGGTCGCACGCGTGGGTGACGAGAGCTAGAACTGGCGCGCCCGGCTCTCGAAGGTTGCCGCAGCCAGAACGCGAGAGATCGTGGGCTGCGCGGCTCAGCCGGCCGCGGCGGTTGCCTCGACCGCCTGGAGGACGATTTGGGTCGCGGCCTCGGGCTGGGACACGAACGAGACGTGCGAAGCCGGCACCTCCACAATCGTCGCGTTCGCGCGCTCGGCCATGAATCGCTGCAGCGCCGGTGGGATCGCCTTGTCGTCGGTGCCGAGCAAATACCAGCACGGCAGTGTCTTCCACGCTGGTGGAGCGGACGGCGTGGCGGCGAAGGCGGCGGCGGCGTAGGGCCGCTGTGCCGCGGCCATGACTGCCGCCGTCTTCGGATCGACGTCGGCGGCGAAGGCTTCAGGAAACGCGTCGGCGGCGAGATAGAGGTCGGCGCCTTCGCTCCCGTCAGGGTTGGTGAACGGGACGGGCCGGATCGACGGCCCCACGAGGCTGCCTTCGAACTTCTCAAGAAGTTCCTGCTGGCTTTCGCCCACGTCGCACATCCAACCGTTGATGTAGACGAGCGCCTTGACCTGCTCGTTGCCGACTGCGGCGACGGAGATCACATTCCCGCCGTAGGAGTGGCCGACGAGCACGATCGGCCCGCTGAGCGTCCGCAGGAAGTCGGCAAGGTACGCGGCGTCACCGGCGAGATCGCGCAGCGGGTTGCCAAACCCGATGACGGAGTACCCGCGCTCCTGCAGGGCGCGGATCTCCGGCTCCCAGCCGGTGGCGTCGGCCCACGCACCATGGACCAACACGATCGTCGGAGTCTCACCAGCCATCTCGTCCTCCTCTGTCTCTTTCATGATCACTCGGCCGGCCGCTCCGGCCCCGCGCACCCTCACAGATTGTCCGCGATGCGCTCGCGTCGCCAGCGTGTTCGCCGGGCCAGAACAACGCGCCAAGGCGCCCCAGAACGCGGGTGCGGCGACACGACACTGGGTGTGGGGCCGAGCTGTCTTCCGGTGTCCGGGTAGGCGAACTCTCGGCTCCGACCCGACGTGTTCGGCACACTGGTGGAGATGACCGAAATACACGAGGGCCGGCGGCGACCTTGCCTGAGGAGCTTTGACGTGGCGACGCTTCGCAGCATCCGGCCAGTGCATCTCGCCGCGATCGTGCTGCTCGGAGCAGCCGCGGTATTGCTCGCTCCGAACGGTGCCTACGCGCGCACCGAGTCCGCGACCGCCACTCGTGCCCCGAACGGGGAAGAGGGTCCCAACCTCATCGTCGTCACCGTCGCGGCAGGCCTCGTTGCCCTACTTCTCGTCGGTGGTTTCTTCCTTGTCCGGTACGCATGGGTCACGTACAGGTCGAGGTCCTGACACCAGCGCAAGGCGTCCGGGCGCGCCGCACCGGACTCAGGGAGCTTCCAGATACCTCGCTGCAGGCGAGCCTGACCACACCGGATCGGGCAACCAGTGTGTGCCTGTGGGCGGCGGTGAGGCCATGGTCTCGGCGCACGATCCGCGGTAGGCAGACGCAGCGGTGAAGCCGAGCCGCGTCGCGACCTGTCCCCGAACGCCGGCTCAGGGGGCACACCGCAGGTCGGTTCTGACATGCTCGGCGGGTGGAGGTCGACCTCTTGTTCGATCCGTTCGGCGTTCGCGTTGACGAAGTGCTTGCTGGTGCCACCGCAGCTGGCGAGGCCGGCTTCGGGGGCGTGTGGCTCTACGACCATCTGGCTGGCTCGGTGCATGGACGCGACCGGGTTCTCGAGTGCTGGACGACGCTCACGGCGGTCGCAGCCACCGTTCCCCGCATCATGGTGGGGCCACTCGTGCTCAACGTGGCGAACCGGCCGGCAGGGACGTTGGCGGTCATGGCCGCCACGCTCCAGGAGCTCAGCGGCGGGCGACTCCTGCTCGGCATCGGGGCCGGCGGGGGGCGCGACACCCCGTACGCGGCCGAGCAGGAGGCACTTGGGCGTGAGGTGTCGGGCGATGCTCGCCGTCGGGCGGAGGTCGCCGACCAGGTCGCCACGCTCAGAGCGGTGTGGCGAGGCCACCGCGGGGGCGCCGAAGGTTTTCTGCGACCCGAGCCCGTCCCTCCCATCGTCGTGGGCGGGTTCGGCCCCAAGATGGCCGCGCTGGCCGGTGCGGTTGGCGATGGTGTCAACCTGCCTGGCGGACCTCGGTTGCCGGCGCTGCTCGACGTGGCCCGCTCCGCCCACGCCGAGGCGGGGGGCGATCCCGCCCGGTTCCTGGTGACCGTCTCGGCACCACCCAACCCTGCCGCGTTGGCCCACTTGGAGGATCTGGGCGTCCACCGCGCCGTGGTGTTCGTCGGTCCGCCGTTCGAGCAGGCCATCTCACGCGCGCAGGCTCTCGTCGCGGCCAGATGATCACCAGATGACCAATGGTCATCAGCCGGCCAGCTGCAGTACGGCGAGCGCGGATCGTGTTGTACGTCAAGACACGCTGACGCCACGATGATCAACGCACCCTGCCCCGAAACGCCGGCTCAGTGACGCGTTTGTCGCACGAGCGAGGATCTATTCCGGTAGGCAATCCCTGAGAAGGTCAAGGTGACCAGCATGGCGTGCGGTCTCGTCGATCATGTGGACGAGGATCCAGCGCAGATTCACCGGCCCAATGCCGAATGACGGAACCGCTGCGACTCGGTCGAGTGAACCGCATCGGGCGACAGCGGCTCGGCTCCGAGCGCACGCCGACCGGTAGAGCTGCGCGATGCCGTCAACGGTGTCCGTCTCGTCAAGGCGCAGCGCTCGGTCGGGATCGTCGGCTCCGGGCGCGTTCCACGGCGCTGGCATCGGAACACCGAGGAGCCGGCCTTGGAACCAGCGGTCTTCTGCCCAGGCCAGGTGCTTGACGATCCCGGCGATGGTCAGGTCCGTCGCGGGAAGCAAGGTCGCGGAGGCCTCCTTCCATCGAAGATCCGTCAACGCGAACTCTGCGGCTCCTCGGTACCAATCAAGACGCTGCACGAGCGCAGTGCGCTCGTCCTCGGGCTGTAGGTCGGTGTACTGCCCTCCGGGCCCTTCCATGTCCCTCATGCTCGCGCGATGACCGCCCCCGAACGCCGGCTCAGGGTGTGGCGTTGAAGTCGTATCGGAGCACTTCCTCGACCGCGTGATAGCCGATCGCGCGGTAGATCGAGTTGGATGTGGCGTTGCCGAGATCGGTGTACAGAATCGAACGTAGGCGTCTTGCTCGGACAGCGCTCGAGGCAGCCGCGACGAGTCCGGATGCGTGGCCGCGGCGCCGTGCTTCGGGTGGTGTGTAGACGGGTCCGACGCGAACAACCCCCGCCACCGGGTCAGAAAGGCCGCACATCGCGACGGGTTCGCCGTTGTCCCATATCCAGAGGTGCCCCGCGGGGAGGCGACGCTCGACGACGTCAGCCGCTGAATGCCCTCCCGAGGCTCGGGATTCGACTTCGAAGGCTTCGAACCATGCAACGAGCAAGTCGCGATCCCGGCTTGTCGCCGAACGGAGGCGGCCCGTGCTGAGAGGTGTCGGAACGACGTTGTCGACCTCGTAGATGCGTTGTCCCTGGACGGGATGAGCTGCCGATCCCGTGCATTCGGTCCAATGTCCTGCGAAGCGTGCCGCGGTGGCGGCCTCGCCGTTCACTCCTGGCAGGTACACATCGAGATCGACGATGGCATCGACGACCGCGGCTACGACATCGCGTGCCATGGGAGTCACTGTCGCGAAGAAATGAGTGGGCGATTGCAGCGCGACTCCGCTGACGCGGCCATCGACCTGGGCGACCCAGTACCGACCCGGTTCTGGCTGGGCGACACGGGCCTCGAGCAGTGTCAGGATCACGTTGTGTCGGACCGGATCGCTCTCGAGGAACGAGCCGGCGCGCTCTAGGACGTTCTCCGGAGCGACCATCGTGGCGACTTCCGTGGGCATGACCCATCGTGATCAACGCGAGCGCTACGAAGCGAACGATTTTCGAGGAACTCGGAGCGTCCCGGCGATCGAGTCGCCGTCCCATATCGCCGGATCGGAGTCACGCCGCCAACGAGGCAAACGTGGCCTGACGCGGGACTAGTTGCCGAAGAGCTCGACGCGCTGGTTGCGCACCCAACCGTCGATGGTGAAGGTCATCTGCTTCCGCCAGTGGTCCTCCGCCGCGGCGGCGTCGCCGGCGTCGATGAGCCGCACCAGTTTGCGGTAGGAGCGGACCGCGCGCTGCATCTTCTCCTGATCGGAGGCGGCGGCCGACCGGAGGTAGTACTCCGCGACCAGCGAGTGGAGGAGGTGCGAGATGGTGGCCAAGGTCGTGTTGCCCGCGCGCTCGATGAGCGTCTCGTGCATCCGGAGCGCGGCGGCACCGAACGCCACCCGGTCGAACGCGTCGGCCGCCACCGCGGCGCGCTCGGCGGCGGCACCCAGCGCGGTGAGGTCGTCGGCGGTGTGCGACTCGGCGAGCCGGGCGGCGAGGCGGGGCTCGATGAGCTGCCGCGCCCCGTCGAGGTCGCCCGCGGTCGTGCCCTGCAGCTGCAGCGTCACCGCGAGCCCCTCGGCGAGGGAGTCGATCTTCGGCATGGTGACGACCGGTCCTCCGGTACGGCCGCGCCGGATCTCCAGCAGGCCCTGCGACTCGAGGATGCGCAGCGCCTCGCGCAGCGTGGTGCGGGCGATGCCGAACACCTCGGTGAGCTCGTCCTCCGGTGGCAGCCGCGCGCCGATCTGCAGCTCGCCGCGCGCGATGCGGCGCCGCAGCCGGTCGGCGACGACCTCACCGGTCTTCGGCATCCGGATCTGCTGGTCCGCAGCCGCGTCGTCATTCGCGCTGCTCATTGTCATGATTTCGCGGACTTTAGTAGTGGGTCGATCAGGCGGCGCCCGTCGTGAGGTCGTAGACGGTCACGCCACCCACCGTCCGGCTGGAGAAGTTGGCGCTCACCCACGACGAGATCTGCGCCGAGGTGCTCGTGGTCCCGCCGCCGCCACCGCCGAAGCCGCCACCACCGATGAAGTAGTGGATCCGGCCCTCCCGCACGTACTGCTGGAACTGGGCCAGGGTGGGGGTCGGGTCGGTGCCGTTGAAGCCGCCGATCGCCATGATCGGGTCGTCGGTGGCGAGCTGGTAGCCGGCGGCCTGGTTCGCCCCGACGGTGGCCGCGACCCAGGTGTACGAGCTGCTGTCGGCGTCGAGCAGCTGCCGCAGCGCCGCGCTCGCGGTGCTCCCGTTGAGGAGCCCGCCCGCGCCGCGACCGTTCGCCGGCGGTCCGCCCGCGGTGGCTCCGAATCCGCCGGTCGCCGGGGCGCCGACTCCTCCGGGACCACCGTTCCCCGCGCCCCGGAAGCCGCCGGGCCCGCCCCCGGGTATCCCCATGCTGCTCGCACCCGCAGGACCGGCAGTCGGGATGGCGCCGGTGTGCGGGGTGTTCACGGTCGAGAGCGTGTAGCCCGCGGGCGCCGCGAGCACGACTGCGATCGCAGCCAGCGCGAGCGCCACGAGGGCGCGGCCGTGCACGAGGTGCGCGGCCAGCAGGGCGCCGGCGACGAGGACGCCGACGAGCAGGAGTGTCCCGCGCAACCACGGGTTCCACTGTGGGGTGTGTCCGAGCAGGTCGAAGGCCCAGATCGACGTGGCGACCACGACGCCCGCGAGCACCGCGCGCGCCTTCACGTCGTGGCGCCGCTTCCACAGCATGCCGCCGGCCATGCCGACGATCGCGCCGATCGCCGGCGCGAGGGCCACGGAGTAGTACTGGTGGATGATCCCCTTGCCCAGGCTGAACACGAGTCCGGTGACGAGGAGCCAGCCGCCCCAGAGGACGAACGCGGCGCGCACGCGGTCGGTGCGGGGGAGCGAGCCGCGCCACGCGAGACCGGCGACGAGCAGGATGAGCGCGGCCGGCAGCAGCCACGAGATCTGGGTGCCGAACTCGGCGCCGAACATGCGGGTGAGGCCGGTGGCACCCCAACGTCCGGCCTGACCACCGGCCCCGCCGACGCTGCCCGTCTCGTTGCCGGTGAGGCGGCCGAAGCCGTTGTACCCGAAGATCAGCTCGAGGACGCTGTTGGTCTGCGAGCCGCCGATGTACGGGCGCGACGCCGCCGGCCACAGCTCGACGATCGCGATCCACCATCCGGCCGACGCGAGCAGCGCACCGCACGCGGCCGTCAGTTGCACGACGCGTCGGCGCAACGAGACCGGTGCCGCGACGAGGTAGACGAGACCGAACGCGGGCACCACGAGGAGCGCCTGCAGCATCTTGGCCAGGAACCCGAAGCCGACGAGCGAGAACGCCAGCACCAACCACCAGGTGCTGCCGCGCTCGAGGGCGCGGATCATCGCGTAGGCGCCGCCCACCAGGAACAGCACGAGCAGCGCGTCGGGGTTGTTGAAGCGGAACATCAGCGCGGCGACGGGCGTCAGCGCGAGCACCGCACCGGCCAGCAGCGCGGACCCGGCCGAGAACCACCGGCGGACCGCGAGGTAGAGGATCCCCACCGTGGCGACGCCCTCGAGCGCCTGCGGTACGAGGATGCTCCACGCGCTGACGCCGAAGAGCCGCGCCGACAGCTCCATCACCCACAGCGACGCGGGCGCCTTGTCGACGGTGACGAAGTTCGATGCGTCGAACGAACCGAAGAAGAACGCCTTCCAACTCTTCGTGCCGGCCTGGACCGCGGCCGAGTAGTAGGTGTTCGCCCAGCCCGACGCGCCGAGGCCCCACACGTAGAGCACCGCGGTGGCCACGAGCAGCAGGAGCAACGACGGTCGGACCCACGCCGGGTCGCCGGGCCGGCCGCGTAGGAACGCGCGTACCCGGCCGCGCCGGGCGCGCCGCGCGCCGTCGCCGTGACGGTCCTCGGCGCGCGTCGGCACCGGGGGCGCGACGGGGGAACGGGCGGCGTCGGGTTCGACGACGGTGCTGGTCATGAGGCGACCTTGTCGGTGAGGGAGGGGCCGGGACCGGCCGGGACGGAGTGAGAGATGGCGACGGAGGCGGGTCGATCCGCCGACCGGAAGAGGACGCGGTCGAGGATGAGGAACTGCGCGATCCACAACGAGCCGAAGACGGCGACGTTCGCGGCCTCGATCACGAGGGTGCGCGTGGTGCCGCTGACGCCGGTCTGTGCCGCCCACGCCGCGGCCAGGCTCACGGTCAGCGTGGACAGCGCCAGGCCCGCGAACGACAGCACCCAGAACGGGCCGACCTCGCCGCGGAGCGAGCGCGTGCCGGTCTTGCGCCAGACCCACCGCCGGTTGAGCTCGAACGACGGGACGGTGCCGACCGCGGTGGCGATCACGTTGGCGAGGCCCGCAGGCATCGCGCTCGGCGGTCACGAGCACACCGAGCACCGTCATGCTGGTGACGGTCGCGACGATCGAGACGGTCCCGTAGCGCAGCCACTGCCGGAGCCGGTTCACGGCGCGAACACCCAGTGGCGCAGCAGCAGGAAGCGGGCGACGGTCGCCAGCGCGTTGGCGGCGGTGAGCACGATCAGGAGCACCGGCAGCGACGTCGTCCCGATCGCCGAGAGCACGGCCAGCGCCGACAGCGTGAGGACGAGTGGGAGCAGCCCGAGCGCGGTACCGGCGGCATAGTGGCGGGCGCGACCGGCGCGCCCGCGCAGCGCGAACGTGACGCGCCGGTTGGCGGCGGTGTTGGCGAACGCGCACACCAACAGCGCGACCACGTTCGCACCGACTACGCCCAGGGGCGCGTCGAGCAGCGCGAACAGCACCGCGAACACCACGGTGCTGACCACGCCGATCGACGCGAACCGTACGACCTGGTGCTCGAGCCGGTCGTCGACGGGCGCGCGGGCGGGCCGCGTCTCGAGCTCACCGTCACCCCGCGCGAAGCGCCGCAGGAGGCGCCCCACGCCGCGCAGGTCGGCGGCGGCGGTGCGGAGGATGTCGACGCGGGAGACCGGGTCGTCGACCCAGTCGACCGGGACCTCGTGGATGCGCAGCCCGTTGTGCTCGGCGAGCACGAGCAGCTCGGTGTCGAAGAACCAGCCCTCGTCCTCCACCAGCGGCAGCAGCGCGTGCGCGACATCGCTGCGCATGCCCTTGAAACCGCACTGCGCGTCGGAGAAGCCCGCCCGCAGCGTCGTGCGCAGGAGCAGGTTGTAGGTGCGCGAGATGAGCTCACGCTTCGGGCCGCGCACCACGCGTGACGCGGGCGCGAGCCGGGTGCCGATGGCGAGGTCGCTGTGGCCCGACAGCAGCGGCGCGACGAGGGGGAGCAGCGCGTCGAGGTCGGTCGAGAGGTCGACGTCCATGTAGACGACGACCCGGGCCTCGCTGGCCGTCCACGCGGCGCGGAGGGCCCGCCCGCGGCCTTTGGTCTCGAGGCGCAGCGCCTGCACGTGGTCGAGCTCCCGGGCGAGCCGGGTGGCGATCACCCAGGTGCCGTCGGTGCTGGCGTTGTCGGCGATGGTGATCACCCAGGTGTGCGGGAAGCACTCGTCGAGGTAGCGGTGGAGATGTCGCACCGACCGCTCCAGGTCCGTCTCCTCGTCGTGCACCGGGACCACGATCTCCACCGCGGTCGTCGTCGTAGGTGGGGGTGCCGTCCGGAGGACGGTCGAGGTCTCCTTCACGGGGGTCATCGTCGGGGCCGGAGGTTCACCGCGCCTGGGGTGAACCTGGGAGTTCGCCGAGAGCGCGGGTGTCGTACGCTGCGCCCGTCCGACCGGACCGGTCCGATGGTCCGAGGGGAGGCCCGGTGCTCAGCAAGTTCGACGACTACCCGATCCACCAGACGTCACAGCCGATCGCGCAGCCCGCGACCGGAGACCGCAACGCCTACGACCGGTACTGGTTCAACGGCTACCAGGACGACGGCGAGTTCTACTTCGGCGTCGGCGCCGCGCTGTACCCGAACCTCGGCATCCTCGACTGTGGCCTGAGCATCGTGCGCGACGGCGAGCAGCACGCGTTCCACGCGTCACGGCGCGCGCCGCAGGAGCCGACCGACCTGCAGATCGGACCGTTCGCGATCGACGTGCTCGAACCGATGCGCCGCATCCGCGTGACCATCGACGAGAACGACACCGGCATCGCCGCCGACCTCACGTTCACCGCGCGCACCGCGTGCATCGAGGAGGGGCGCCAGATCCGTTCGCACGGCCGCCGCCTCGTCATGGACGTCACCCGCTTCGCGCAGTTCGGCAAGTGGGAGGGCGAGATCCGCTACGACGGCAGGACGGTCCCGATCGACGCGACGCGCGTCTACGGCACCAAGGACCGCAGCTGGGGCGTGCGAGGCGTCGGCATCCCCGACCCCGGCCTCGCGCCCACCCCACCGGGCTCGACCCAGGCGTTCTTCCTCTGGGCGCCGCTGCACTGGGACGACCGGTGCACGCACTACGGCGTGTTCGAGGACGCCCGCGGGAACCGCTGGCACACCGACGGTGCGGTGTTGCCGGTCTACTCGTCGCCCGCCGACATCCCGGGCGCGGAGGACCCCGCGACCGAGCTGCTCGCCGACGTCGAGCACGACATCGACTACCTCCCCGGGACGCGCCGCGCCGGGCACGCCCGCATCGCGCTCGTCCACGCCGACGGCCGGCGCGAGGACATCGACCTCGAGCCGCTCATCTGCTTCCGCATGAAGGGCATCGGCTACATGCACCCGGAATGGGGGCACGGGATGTGGAAGGGCGAGCTCGCGTACGCGGGGGAGTCGTGGAAGGTCGACGACCTCGAGCCGATGGCGTTCGAGAACCAGCACCTCCAGCAGGTGGTGCGCGCCACCAGCGGCGACCAGGTCGGCATCGGCGTCCTCGAGCAGATCGCGTTCGGTCCCCACGCGCGCTACGGCTTCAAGGAGCTCCTCGACCCGGCGTGATCAGAGCTCGCGGCTGATGGTGCGGTTGAGCGCGGCGAGCGTGGCGCGGACCGCGCCCTCGATCGGCGTCGCGCCCTCCGCCGCGCCCCGGAGGTGGGTGCGGGCGATCGGGTCGGTGATCGACGCCACCACCAGGAACCGGCGGTCGGGGGTGGTCTCGACCGTGCGGGCCCAGCCCGGGAGGTGGGTGAGCTCGGGGAGGAAGGCCCGCACGGCGTAGACGGTCGCCTCCACCGCGGCCGGCAGTCCGCCCGTGGTCGACGCCCGGCCGACCGCCTCCTCGTCGCCCCGGGCCAGGCGCACGGTGAGCTCGCCCGCCGCCGGGTCGGTGGTCAGCTCGACCATCCGGAGCCGGGTCTCGCGCTGGGGCGGCTCGCCGTCACCCCACCGCACGAGCTCGACCGCGACCGGGCCGGTGGCGTGCCGCGCCGCGAGCACGGTGGCGTCACGCGCCAGCTCGTCGTAGGTCTCGGCGCCCGCCTGGAGCTCCACGATGAAGACCCCGTCGGCCTCGGTGAAGCCGACGGCGACGACACCCGGGAGGCCTCGCAGCGCCAGCTCGAGCTCGTCGACGTTCACGGGTTCGCCGGCTCCCCGGCGGCGCCGCTCGTCGTCGCGTCGTGACGGAACCCGAGCGCGCTCAGCGCCTGCATGAGCCCCGAGAGCACCGGGTCCTCGAGCGGGGGCTGGAGGTAGAGGCCGGGCTCCGCCGCGTGCCAGCGGTGCTCGTCGTCGTGGAGGGGACGCCGACCCGCGTGCAGCACCTGCCGGCCGAAGCCCGGCACGTCGACCACGACCGCGGCGTCCTCGAGCGCGTACAGCTCGACCAGCCCGTCGAGCGCCCGGTAGACGGTGTCGAGTCCCGAACCCGTCCGCGCCGCGTCCACGAGCGACTCGAGTTGTCCGGCCACGACCCTCAGCTCCCTCTGCTGCTTGACTGTGCTGCACACCCGTCTTCGCGGAACGGACGACGATACCCCGGCCGCGAGGGCGCCCCGAACGACCGAATCGCCCCGGGTCGGGCCGCGTCGCCCCACTACCATGCGCGAGCACGGCGAGCGGCGAAGGGCGCCGGGCGCCGGCGACCCTCGTGATCCGTGACCAGCTCCTCGCCGCACTGCACGCCGCGCTCGACGCGGCCGGCTTCCCGACGCCTCCCGCGGGCGTCGAGCTGACCACGCCCAACGACCCGTTGCACGGCGACTTCACCACCAACGTCGCCCTCCAGCTCGCCAAGCCGCTCGGGATGCCGCCGCGCGACGTCGCCGCCAAGATCGTGGTCGAGCTCGAGCGTGCCCGCCCGCCGCACCTGGAGCGGGTCGAGATCGCGGGTCCCGGGTTCCTGAACCTGCACCTGGCGCCCACGTGGCTGCACGAGGTCCTCCTCGCGGTCGCCGCCGCGGGCGAGGGCTACGGTCACGGGCACGCGCTCGACGGCCTCCGCATCAACCTCGAGTTCGTGTCGGCCAACCCCACCGGCCCCCTGCACGCGGGCGGCGGGCGTTGGGTGGCGGTGGGCGATGCCCTCGCCAACCTCCTGGCGTCCCAGGGCGCCGTCGTGCACCGCGAGTACTACCTGAACGATGCCGGGAACCAGCTCGACACCTTCGCCGCCTCGCTGATCGCCCGCTACCGCGGGGAGGCGCCGCCGGAGGACGGCTACCAGGGCCAGTACGTCGTCGACATGGCCGAACGGATGCGGGGCGAGCTGGGCGACGCGGTGACCGAGGAGCAGGCCCGGGAGTGGGGGTACCGGGACGCGGTGCAGGGCCTCCAGGACGACCTCGGGCGCCTCGGCGTGCACTTCGACACCTGGTTCTCCGAACGCACGCTGCACGAGGCGGGCGACGTCGGGCGCGCGCTCGACGACCTGCGGGCCCGCGGCGTGGTGTTCGACGAGGGTGGCGCCACCTGGCTGCGGGCCACCGACTTCGGCGACCAGCGTGACCGCGTGCTGGTGAAGTCCGACGGCTCCACCACCTATCTCTGCAACGACATCGCGTACCACCGCGACAAGTTCGAGCGCGGGTGGGAGCACCTCGTCGACATCTGGGGCGCCGACCACCACGGCCAGGTGAAGTCGCTGCAGGCGGGGATGGAGGCCCTCGGCTTCCCCGCCGGCGAGCCCGAGGTGCTGCTCGGCCAGCTGGTGCAGCTGGTGCGGCACGGTGAGCAGGTGCGCATCTCGAAGCGCACCGGCAACGTGATCTCGCTGGCCGACATCCTCGACGAGGTCGATCCCGACGTCGCGCGGCTCACCTTCCTCCTGCAGGGGATCGACACCACGCAGACCTTCGACCTCGACGTCGTCACCGCGCAGTCGATGGAGAACCCCGTCTACTACGTGCAGTACGCGTACGCCCGGATCGCATCGATCGGCCGGAAGGCGGCCGAGCTGGGCATCCAGCGCCGGCCCGTCCTCGAGACGTCGCTGGCGCCGCTCGTGCACGACCGCGAGCTCGAGCTGCTGCGCGCACTGGAGGCGTTCCCAGGTGTGCGTCGCGGAGGCGGCCGCACTGCGCGCACCCCACCGCGTCACCACGTGGGTGCGCGACTTCGCCAAGGCCTTCCACGGCTTCTACCGCGACTGCCGTGTGATCTCCGACGACGCCGCGCTCACGCAGGCCCGGCTGTGGTTGGCCGAGGCCTGCCGGATCGGCCTCGCCGACGCGTTGGCGATCCTCGGCGTCCACGCGCCCGACGAGATGGCGCGCATCGCCGACGAGCCGGATCTGTGAGCGCCGACGCCCCGATCGCCGACGATCCGATCACCGGGGCCCCACTCGATCTCCGCCTGCTGCCGCGCAGCGCCACGGTCGCCGACGGCCGCCTGCAGGTGGGCGGGTGCGACGTCGCCGGCCTCGCCGCCACCTTCGGCACGCCGCTGTACCTCTACGACGAGGGCGAGCTGCGGGCGCGCTGCCGCGAGTACGCCGACGCCTTCGGTGCCGGGGCGGTGTCGTACGCGGGTAAGGCGTTCCTGTGCACCGCGATGGCGAAGCTGGTCGCCGAGCACGGGCTCAACCTCGACGTCGCCACCGGCGGCGAGCTGCACGTCGCCGTGCGCGCCGGGTTCCCGCCCGCGCGCATCGTGTTCCACGGCAACAACAAGTCGGAGGCCGAGCTGCGCACCGCGCTCGAGTGGAACGTCGGCCGCATCGTCGCCGACTCCTTCGACGAGCTCGATCGGCTCGAGGCGCTGGTCGCCGACGGCTGTCCCGCGCCTCGGGTGATGGTCCGCGTCACGCCGGGGGTCGAGGCCCACACGCACGAGTACATCGCCACCGGCGCCGACGACTCGAAGTTCGGCTTCACCGTCGCCAACGGCGCCGCGCGTGAGGCCGCGCTGCGCGTGGCCAAGTCCGACGCGCTCGGCTTCGCCGGCTTCCACTGCCACATCGGCTCGCAGATCCTGGTCCTCGAGTCGTTCGCGGTGGCGGCGGCAATCGTCGCGAACCTGGCCGCCGAGGTGGCGCGCGACGCCGGTACCACGGTCGACGAGATCAACCTCGGCGGCGGCCTCGGGGTCCCGTACACCACCGACGACCTCGACGCGCCGTCGATCGCGACGTTCGCCGCGGTGCTGCGCGACGCGTACGCGACCGCGTGTGCCGACGCCGGTCTCGACCCTGCGCCCGCGCTCACGATCGAAGCGGGACGTTCCATCGCCGCGCCCGCGGGCATCACGCTCTACACCGTCGGCACCATCAAGGACATTCCCGGGGTGCGCACCTACGTCGCGGTCGACGGCGGCATGAGCGACAACCCCCGGCCCGCCACCTACGGCGCGGCGTACGAGGCGTTCCTCCCCGCCCGCAGCGACGCGACCCGTCCGCGGGCGGTGACGGTCGCCGGCAAGCACTGTGAGCAGGGCGACCTGCTGGTGCGGGACGCGCACCTCCCGGCCGACGTCGCGGTCGGCGACGTGCTCGCCACCCCGGTCACCGGCGCGTACGGCTACTCCATGGCGTCGAACTACAACCTGGTGCCGCGCCCCGCGGTCGTGTTCGTGCACGACGGCGACGCCCGGGTCGTCGTGCGCCGCGAGACGTTCGACGACCTCCTCGCGCGCGACCGGGTCGAGTCTGAGGGAGACTGAGGGTCATGGACGAGCGGGTGCGGGTCGGGATCCTCGGCTGTGGCCACGTGGGCGGGGCGCTGGTGCGGCTGATCCACGACCACGCCGACGTGATCGAAGCCCGCGCCGGGGTGCCGCTCGAGGTCGCCCGCGTCGCCGTCGCCCACCTCGACAAGGAGCGCGACCTGCCCCTGCCGGCCCGCTGCTTCACCGATGACGCCGGCGCGGTCGTCGGCGATCCCGACGTCGACATCGTGGTCGAGGTCATCGGCGGCATCGAGCCCGCCCGCACGCTCATCGTGGAGGCGCTGATGGGCGGCAAGCCCGTCGTCACCGCCAACAAGGAGCTGATCGCGACCCACGGGCGCGAGCTGTTCGAGACCGCCGAGGGTGCGGGCGTCGACATCCTGTTCGAGGCCTCGGTCGCCGGGGGCGTCCCGCTCATCCGGCCGTTGCGCGAGTCCCTGGCCGGCGACCGCATCCGACGGGTGATGGGCATCGTCAACGGCACCACCAACTACATCCTCACCCGCATGACCGACGCGGGCGCGTCGTTCGCCGACGCGCTCGCCGAGGCGCAGCGCCTCGGGTTCGCGGAGACCGACCCCACCGCCGACGTCGAGGGCTACGACGCGGCCGCCAAGGCGGCGATCATGGCGTCCATCGCCTTCGGCGCGCGTGTCGTTGCCGGCGACGTGTACCGCGAGGGCATCACCGAGATCACGCTCGACGACATCGCGTCGGCACGCGACCTCGGCTACGTCGTGAAGCTGCTGGCGGTCGCCGAGGAGCTCGACGGTCAGGTCGCCGTGCGCGTGCACCCGGCGATGGTGCCGGAGCGCCACCCGCTCGCCGCGGTACGCGACTCGTTCAACGCGGTGTTCATCGAAGGCGACGCGGTCGGCGAGCTCATGCTGTACGGCCGCGGTGCCGGCGGCGCGCCCACCGCGTCGGCGGTGCTCGGCGACCTCGTGGATGCGGCCAAGAACCTGGTCGAGGGGCGCAAGGGCGCCACCATCGGCACCCTGGCGCTGAAGCCCATCCTCGCCATCGACGACGTCGAGTCGCAGTTCTACCTGATGATGGAGGTGCCCGACCGCCCCGGCGTGCTCCACGCGATCTCGGGCGTGTTCGCCGAACACGGCGTCTCGATCCGGTCGATGCAGCAGCGCGAGCGCGGCGACGACGCCCGCCTCGTCTTCGTCACCCACAAGGCGAAGGAATCCGATCTGCGTGCCACCGTGCGTGCGTTGCGCGATGTCGAGCAGGTGCACCGCGTCGGCGCGGTCCTCCGGGTGATCGGAGAAGAGGAATGAGTGACCGACGCGTCGAGGAGGCGGAGGCACGGCCGATGCCGTCGCCGTGGCCCGGCATCATCGAGGCCTACCGGGACCACCTCCCCGTCACCGACGCCACGCCCGTCATCACGCTGCTCGAGGGCAACACGCCGCTGCTCGACGCCCCGCGCCTCGCGCAGCGGGCCGGCATCGCACGCGTGCACCTGAAGGTGGAGGGGCTCAACCCCACCGGGTCGTTCAAGGACCGGGGCATGACCATGGCCATCTCGACCGCGGTCGAGCGCGACGCCAAGGTCGTGATCTGCGCGTCGACCGGCAACACGTCGGCGTCCGCGGCGGCGTACGCGGCGCGGGCAGGACTGCTGTGCGCGGTGGTCATCCCCCAGGGGCAGATCGCGTTGGGCAAGCTGGCGCAGGCGCTCATCCACGGTGCACGCGTCGTGCCGGTGACCGGCACCTTCGACCGCGCGCTCGAGATCGTGCGCGAGCTGGGGGAGCGCCCCGGCGTCGAAGTCGTGAACTCGGTGAACCCGGTGCGCATCGAGGGCCAGAAGACCGCCGCCTTCGAGGTGGTCGACGTGCTGGGTGACGCACCCACCGTCCACTCGATCCCGGTGGGCAACGCGGGCAACATCACCGCCTACTGGCGCGGCTACTCGGAGTACGCCGCGCTCGGGCGGAGCCGCGGCACTCCGCGCATGCTCGGGTGGCAGGCGGCGGGCGCGGCGCCGCTGGTGCGCGGCGAGCCCGTGCTGCACCCGGAGACGCTGGCCACCGCCATCCAGATCGGGAACCCGGCGTCGTGGCAGGGCGCCATCGACGCCCGCGATCAGTCGGGCGGCCACATCGGGGCGGTCACCGACGCGCAGATCATCGACGCCTACCGCCTCCTCGCCGCCGACGAGGGTTGCTTCGTGGAGCCGGCGTCGGCGGCCTCGGTGGCCGGGCTGCTCCAGGCCTCGGCCGACGGGCTGCTCTCGCCCGACGACGTCGCCGTCTGCACCGTGACCGGCCACGGCCTCAAGGATCCGGAGCGCGCCATCGCCGAGGTGCAGGTGGGCGACGCCATCGAGGCCACCGCCGCGAGGGTGGCGGCCGCGCTGGACCTCGCGTGAGCACCGTCCTGGTCACCGGCGCGTCGGCCGGCATCGGACGCGCCTTCGCCGACGGGCTCGCCCGCCGGGGCCACGACCTCGTGCTCGTCGCCCGCGACGGCGCGCGCCTCGCCGCGCTCGCCGACGAGCTCTCGCAGGCGCACGGTGTCGCGGCCGCCGCCTGCGCCGCCGACCTGCTGACGGCGGAGGGCTTGGCGACGGTGGAGGCCTGCCTCACCGACACCGCGCACCCCGTCGACATCCTGGTGAACAATGCCGGCTTCGGGACGTTCGGTCGCTTCGCCGAGCTCGACATCGAGCGCGAGGTGGAGGAGGTCGAGCTCAACGTGGTGGCGCTGCTCCGCCTGACCCGCGCCGCGCTCGGCGCGATGGAAGCGCGCGGCTCCGGCGCGATCCTGAACCTGGCCTCGCTGGCCGCGTACCAGCCGGCACCCAACAGCGCGACCTACGGCGCCACCAAGGCGTTCGTGCACAGCTTCACGCACGCGGTGCACGAGGAGGCCCGGGGGACCGGCGTGCACGTGATGCTGGTGTGCCCCGGGTACACCCACACCGAGTTCCACGACCGCGCCGGGCTCGGTCCCATTGGCGTGCCCGAGATGGCATGGCAGTCGGCCGACCAGGTGGTCGCCTGCGCGCTCCGCGACCTGGACCGCGGCCGATCGGTCTCGATCCCGGGCGCGATGAATCAGGCGGCGGCCGCGCTGTCGAGCATGGCCCCGGCCGCGATCACGCGGCGCGTCGGGGCGGTCGTCAAGCGATCGGGGTGACGGCCTCGAGCGGCACCAACGCGGTGCTGCTCGGGCCACACACTGATTCATTGCCGGTGGACGTCCGGAAACCGGACGTCACGCGACAGTGAATGGAGGAGTCAGGCGGCGTCGACGCGGAAGACGCCGTCGCTCAGTGACGCCACGTAGAGCGTCCCGTCGTTGGCCTGGCCGAAGGTCGACACCGACTTCGACTTGGCGCCGGTGTCGCGCATCGTCACCCCGCCGTCACCGTCGGGCTCGAGGACCCGGATGGTGCTGTCACAGGTGTCGCTGAACACGTAGTCGCCGACGAGCGAGCTCAGCTTCGTGCCGCGGTACACGAACCCGCCCGTGACCGCGCAGGCGCCGGTGTCGTGCGAGATCTCGTACACCGGTGGGACCGCGTCCGCGGGCGCGGCCCCCTGGTAGGGATGGGTGCCCTCGAGCCGGTTCCAGCCGAAGTTGTCGCCCTTGCCCGCGTCGCGACCGTTCGTCGCGGCCACGTGGTCGATCTCCTCCCACGCGTCCTGCCCCACGTCACCGATCCAGAGGTCGCCGTTGGCGCGGTCGAAGGAGAAGCGCCACGGGTTGCGCAGGCCGTACGCCCAGATCTCGGGCTCCGCGCCGGCGCGGCCGACGAACGGGTTGTCGGCCGGCACCGTGTACGCGGGGGCACCCGCGTCGGGGTTGGGCGAGATGCGCAGGATCTTGCCCAGCCGCGTGCCGAGCGACTGCCCGTTGCCCCCGGGCGCGTGCCCCGGCCCGACGTCACCCTCCGAACCGCCGTCGCCCAGGCCGATGTAGAGGTCGCCGTCGGGCCCGAATGCGAGCTGACCCCCGTTGTGGTTGGGCTGCGGCTGGTCGACGGTGAGGATGGTGCGGCGCGACGAGCCGTCGGCGTTGCGCCCGCGCATCACGAATTGATCGATCTGCGTGTTGCCGGTGCGATCGGTGTAGTCGACGTACATGCGCGTGCCGTCGGGCGAGAACGCGATGCCGAGCAGCCCGCGCTCGCCGCCGTCCTGGCTGACCCGGTCGGTGAGGTCGACGACCGGCGTCGAGGCCAGCGCACCCCCGCGGATCGACCGCACCACGCCCGACTGCTCGGTCACGTACAGCGTGCGGGTGCCGGTGCGGGCGGAGATCGCGGTCACGTTGGCGAGGTCGGTGACGCGCGTGAGCCGCAACGACGGGGTGGCGGCACCCGCTTCGACACCTGACACCGAGGCGCCGAGGCCCACGAGGACTGCGATCAGAGTGCCGATCGCGATCCGTCGCATGAACACGGCACGGTACCGCTCCGAGCGCCCCGCGAAACCGCGCCTCAGTGACGGTCGACTCCGCGGTATCTCGAGCTTCGATTGGTTGCCGAGTGGGCGGCGAGCAGGGAGCATGCGTGAGTGAGTGACGCGCGCGGACCCGTGAGGATCGGTCTCCTGGGCGGGTTCACGGTGAGCATCGAGGGCGCCGCACCACCACCGTGGCGGCTGCGGAAGGCAAAGACGATCGTCAAGCTCCTGGCGCTCGGGACGGGCCATCGGGTTCATCGTGATGTGCTCATCGAGCAGCTGTGGCCCGAGGCCGACCCGGCGGTCGGCACGAACAACTTCCATCAGGCGCTGCATGCGGCCCGCAAGGTGGTGGGCGCCGAGAACCTCGTTCTCCAGGACGAGATCGTCGTCCTCGGCGGCGGCTGGCGGGGGCGGCGTCACCGTCGACGTCGACGACTTCGAGGCCGCGGCCGCGATCGCGGCCTCGACCGGTGCGCCCGAGGACCTTCGCCACGCGCTCACCCTGTGGTCGGGTGACCTCCTCCCCGAGGACCGCTACGAGGACTGGGCGGCGCCGCATCGCGACCGGCTGAGCGCGGTTCGAAACCGGCTGGTGGGGGACCTCGCTCGTGCCCTGATGGCCGACGGACTGGCCGACCAAGCCCTCGAGCTGCTGGAACCGGTGGCGGCGGAGCGGCCGCTCGACGAGGCCGTGCACCGGACTCTCCTCGTCGCGCTGGCCGCAACCGGGCGACGCTGGGACGCGGCGGCGGCGTTCGAGCGCCTACGGGACGGGCTCGCCGAGTCGTACGGCGTCGCGCCCGAGCCGGAGACGACCGCCGTCTACCGGCGGCTCTTCGTCGGTGGCGCCCCCGATCCGGGGATGTGTCCGCACAACCTGCCCACGTTGTCGACGAGCTTCGTCGGTCGTCATCGTGAACTGGCGGAGCTGGGCCGGGTGCTCGACCGGACGCGCCTGCTCACGCTCACCGGCCCCGGCGGCGCAGGCAAGACCCGCTTGGCCGTCGAGCTGGCGCACGGTCAGGTGGCGGGCTCGCGCTGGGCGGACGGCGTCTGGCTCGTGGAGCTGGCAGGCGTGACGCACGGTGACGGCGTCCCGTCGGCGGTCGGCGGCGCTCTCGACCTCTCCCTCGAGGGCAACCGGCCGTGGATCCCTGCGCTCGTCGACCAGCTCTCGAGCCGCGCGATCCTGCTCATTCTCGACAACTGCGAGCACGTCCTCGACGCCGTCGTGCCGTTGGCCACCGAGCTCCTGGCGCGGTGCCCCGATCTCGTCATCCTGGCCACGAGCCGCGAGCCGCTCGGCCATCCCGGTGAGATCGCCTGGCGGGTGCCCTCGCTCGAGCTTCCGGGAGATGACCACGCGCCCGACGGTCTGGCTCGTCTCGAATCCGTCCAGCTGTTCGTCGAGCGAGCGCAGCACGCGTCGCCGAGCTTCGTGCTCGATGCCGCCACCGCTTCCCCGGTCGCCGAGATCTGTCGCCGTCTCGACGGCATCCCCCTCGCGCTCGAACTGGCCGCCGTGCGCGTCGTCCACCTCTCGGTCGCACAGCTGTCCGCCAGCTTGGGCGATGCGCTCACCGTCCTGTCCCGTCGCGGGCGCGGCCATCCGGACCGCCAGCAGACCCTGGCCGCCACCCTCGACTGGAGTCACGACCTCTTGCTCGACGACGAACGCGTCGCGTTCCGTCGTCTGGCCGTGTTCGCAGGAGGCTTCGACCTCGATGCCGCCGCCACCGTGTCCGCGATCAGCGACGTCGTCGACGTGCTCAGTCGTCTCGTCGACAAGTCCCTGGTGACGGCCGAGACGACGGGGCAGGCCGCCCGCTATCGCATGCTCGAGGTGGTGCGGCAATACGCCGAGGCTCAGCTCCGTGATGCCGGTGAACTGCCCGCATGTGTCGAGCGCCATCGGGCCTGGTACGCGCGGGAGGCGGCGCGACACGATCCCGACCGCGGTGTGCCCGTCGTCCTCGAACCTCCGCCGTGGTTCGACGTCGAGATGGACAACCTGCGCGCCGCGTTCGCGAGCGCGTCCAACGAGCAGCCGTGCCTGGCCCTGCAGCTCGCCGCCAGCACGTGGCGAGCCCAGCTGTCGCGTGGACAGCTGGCCGAAGCCCTGGGTTGGCTCACCGGTGCCCTCCACCGGTGCCCGGAGGTTTCGGCGCTGCGGACACGTGCCCTGTTCGCCAAGGCGGTACTGCACCTCCGTCGTGGCGACCTCGAGCCGGTGGTGGGCGTTGCCGTCGCCATCACCGAGGCCTCGCAGGGCCTGGGCGACGACGCGATGGCCATCGCCCTCGATCAAGAGTCGATCTTCATGTTGATGGCACACGACTGGCCGAGCGTGAAGCGACGTTCGACGGCGGCACTGGCGCAGGCGGGGTCGCAACCGGCGATCGCCGTCGGTACCCGCCATTTCGCGGCCGTCCTGGCGCTGGCGCTCGGCGAGGTGGACGACGCCCGGGCTCTCCTGCGCGAGGCGGGCGCCGCCCTCGACCGTGTGCCCGACGCGTCATCGCCGTTCTTCACCACCTTGACCGTGTCCTGGATCGTCGACGATCGCGGACCCGTGCCCCTCCCCGTCGCCGAGGACACCATGCTGCTGGGCCGGCTCGTCGGCGCCGCCCAGGCGCGCGGGCACCTGGCGGTGGCCGCCGCCCTCACCGAGCGCCTCGGCGGCCGGACGGATCTCGCGCTCGCGCTCCTCGACGACGCCATCGACCGGTTCGCCGCGGTGGGCGACACCTTCGGCATCGGCTACGCGCTCGGCCAGCGAGGACACACGCTCCGGTGGGCAGGCGACCTGGCGGATGCGCTCGCCTGCTTCGAGGCCGCCGAGCAGGTCCACCGATCCTTGCGAGATCTGCGCTCCATCGCCATGGCAACTCGCCGGGCAGGTCCTACGTCGCCGCCCTGCTGGGGGAGCCGACGATCGCCCGCCGTCGCGTCGAGGAAGCGGTGTCGATGATGGAGCGAAGCGGCGACATCGCCGGCGTCGCCCACACCCTCAACATCCAAGGGCTCATCGAGCTGGAGCTCGGCGTCGTCGACGCCGCCCTGCCACCGCTGGAGAGGAGCCTGTTCCTGGCCGACCGGGGGGTCACGCCGGCATACGCCATCGGCTGGGAGTACCTGCTCGTGGCGCATCTCCGCAGCGCCGTCGGCGACGCCGACGCATCGGCCCGTGCCGCGGCCGAGGCGGCGGTGCGATTCCAGGCGCTCGGCGATCGGCGAGGTGAGCGAGCCCTGCAAAGAGCGCGCAAAGAAGGTGCCGTCACGATGACGTCCTCAGCACCGACTCCGAAAGAGGACGACATGACACAGGCGCTCGGCGACGCGACCATCAACGAGCTCGAGACGGGGCTCACCGGTTCGCTCGTGCGGCCCGGCGACGGTGAGTACGAGGAGGCACGGCACGTCTGGAACCGCGCCATCGACAAGCACCCGGCAATGATCGTGCGTCCCGCGAGCACCGAGGACGTGGTCCGGACCGTTCGCTTCGCCGCGAGCGAGGGCTTGCCGGTGGCCATCCGGGGCGGAGGCCACAGCGTCGCCGGCTTCTCGACCTGCGACGACGGCATCGTTGTCGACCTGTCGGCGATGACAACCGTTGCGGTCGACGCCACCGCGCGCCGAGCGGTCGCCGGCGGCGGGACGAAGTGGGCCGGGTTCGACGCCGCCACGCAGGCCCACGGCCTGGCCACCACCGGCGGGCTGGTCTCGAGCACGGGACTGGGCGGGTTCACCCTGGGCGGCGGGATCGGCCATCTCGTTCGTGCCTACGGCCTCGCGTGCGACAACCTGCTCGCCGCCGAGGTCGTGACCGCCGACGGCTCCGTGGTGCGGGCCGGCCCCGACGACGACGCCGAGCTCTACTGGGGGCTTCGGGGCGGAGGCGGCAACTTCGGCGTCGTGACGTCGCTGGAGCTGGCGCTCCACCCCGTCGGCCCCACCGTCCTCGGTGGGGTCGTGTTCTACGCCGGCGAGGACGCCGCCGACGTGGTCGCCGGTTGGCGCGACCACGTCGCCGATGCGCCCGACGAGCTGAGCTCGCTGGTCAACCTCGCCACCGCGCCACCGGCACCCTTCCTGCCCGTCGAGTGGCACTTCAAGAAGGTCGCCGCCATCGCCGTCTGCTGGGCCGGCGATCCGGCGGAGGGTACGGACGTGGTCAAGCCCCTCCGCACGCTCGGCAACGTGGTGGCAGACCTCATCGGGCCGCTGCCGTACGTCGAGCTGCAACAGCTCCTCGACGGCCTGTGGAGCCCGGGGTCGGCGAACTACTTCACCTCTGCCTTCATCGAGAAGCTCCCCGACGACGCCGTCGGCACCTTGGCCGACTTCCATCGGAGGTCCGCCGACCTCCCGGTGCAGGCCGAGCTCCACATGCACCACCTCGGCGGCGCAATGGCTCGTGTCCCCTCCGACGCCACCCCCTTCACCGATCGCACATCGTCGTACATCGTCAACTGCATCGCTCGCACTCCTGATGCCGACGATCTCCCACGCCACCGCGAGTGGGCCCAGGCGGCACGGGAAGCCATGGCCCGCTACGGCGCTGGGCGCACCTACGTGAACTTCACCGGGGAAGCGGGCGAAGACAACGTCAGGGCGGCCTATGCCCCCGACACGTACCGACGCCTCCAGCAGCTCAAGAATCGCTACGACCCGTCGAACCTGTTCCGCTTCAACCAGAACGTCATGCCGTCGCCAACGAGCTGACGAACCTCACACGACGAGAGAGAGTCCATGAGCCAGCTTCAGGTCAACGCGACCTTTCCGAGCATCTCGCCGAACGCGGTCGACGAGTTCAAACAGCTCGCCGCCGAGGCGTTGGCGACGATACGTGGCGAGCCGGGAACGCTCCGACACGACTGGTTCTTCAGCGACGACGGCGCTGAATGCGTCGTGCGCGAGGCGTATGCCAGCTCCGACGCGTTTCTTGCCCACCTCGCCGGCGCAGGGCCGCTCCTCGCGCGCCTCGTCGAGCTCGGCGGCGGCCTCGAGCTGGACGTGTTCGGCGAGCCGTCACCGGCGCTTCGCGCCGCCGTCGCTGCCTTCCAACCGCGTGTCTACAGCTACAGCCAAGGCAAGTAGGCAACCGCCCACCGGCATCTCCGGTTCCTCAGGTCGATTCCGCTGCGCCGTCCCGCCCTCCGGGCACGGCTCCGCTACATCTCCTGTTCCTCGGGTCGATTCCGCTGCGCCGTCCCGCCCTCCGGGCACGGCTCCGCTACATCTCCTGTTCCTCGGGTCGATTCCGCTGCGCCGTCCCGCCCTCCGGGCACGGCTCCGCTACATCTCCACCTAACCTTGGGGAATGAAGTACCTCGTGCTCGTGCCCGACGGGTGCGCCGACGAACCGCTCGCCCAGCTCGGCGGGCGCACGCCCCTCGAAGCCGCGCACATGCCGAACCTGGCCCGCCTGGCCGCCGCCGCCGAGGTCGGGCTCGCCGAGGTGATCCCGCCCGGGCTGCCGCCGGGGAGCGACGTCGGCAACCTCGCCATCCTCGGCTACGACCCCACCGAGTACCACACCGGCCGGGCGCCGATCGAGGCCGCGGCCATGGGCGTCGACCTCGCGCCCGACGAGGTCGCGTTCCGTTGCAACCTGGTCACCGTCGACGACGCCGGCACCATGGTCGACTTCGCCGCCGGTCACGTCACCAGTGAGCAGAGTCACGTGATCGTCGCCGCGCTCGACGACGTGCTCGGCAACGGGCGCGACGGCGTTCGCTTCCACCCCGGCGTCGAGTACCGGCACCTGTGCGTCGTGCCCCGCGACTTCGGCGACGCCGAGTGCGTGCCACCCCACGATCTCACCGGGAAGCCCGTCGTGCTCCCGGTCGGTCCCGCCGCGCCCAAGCTCACCGCGCTCATGGACGCGTCGAAGCCGGTCGTCGCGGCCGCCGCCGCCGAGGTCGGTTCGGTCGCCACCCAGATCTGGCTGTGGGGCCAGGGGACGCGACCCCGCCTGCCCGACTTCACCGACCGCTTCGGCGTGCGCGGCCGGTTGTCGTCGGCCGTCGACCTCGTGCGCGGCCTCGGCGTCCTCTCCGGCATCGAGGTGCTCGACGTGCCCGGCGCCACCGCCGGCTTCGACAACGACTACGTCGCGCAGCGTGACGCGGCGCTGGCGTCGCTCGCGGACCGTGACCTCTTCCTCCTCCACGTGGAGGCCACCGACGAGGCGGGCCACCAGGGTGCCGTCGACGAGAAGGTCGCATCGCTCGAACGCTGGGACGCCGACATCATCGGTCCGCTGGTCGCCGCACTGGGCGACGAGCCGTTCCGCGTGCTCCTCCTGCCCGACCACGCCACGCCGTGCGCGGCCCGGACCCACACGTCGGAGCCGGTGCCGTACCTGCTCTTCGATCGCGACGAGCCCGGTCCCGGCGGTGAGTACTCCGAGCGCGGCGTCGCCGGCGCGATCCCGGTGCCCGCCCACGGCCTCATGGCGCGCCTGCTGCGCTGACCCGCCCGATGCTTGCCCGGGCCATCCCCGGGCGGTACAGTTGTCGGCGCCGCCGGTCGATTCTTCGCCCATCCCCGGGTGACGATCCCGGTTTCAGGTGTTCCGCGTAACCCCGGCAGGAGCCCCGATCTGTCGAGGTCTGACAACCGTGCCCGTCGAACGTCGCGGCGTGATCGCGCCGTCGCCCGTCGGGTCGAGGGAGAGAGCGAATGAGCCCGGAGCAACAGATCGATCGGTCGGTGCTCGCCGGCAAGGACCGCGACGAGCTCCACACGATCGCCGGTGCCATCGGGGTGAAGGCCGCGACGCGCATGCGCAAGGCCGACCTGATCGATGCCATCCTCAACGCCGCCAACGGTGGGAACGACGCCGGCGACGCGAACGGCGCGGCCGAGAAGCCCGCGACGCGCCGCGTGCGCTCGGCCCGCGCCTCGCAGGTCCAGGCCGACGACCCGATCGCGGCGCTGGCGGCGGAGGAGGACGCGCTGGGCGCCGACGCCGGTGACGGCGACGACGCGCCGATGCCGCGCCCCCGGACCCGGCGGTCGAGCACGTCGACCACCACCGACTCCACCACCGACGCTTCGACCACCACGGACTCGACCCGGGAGGCGTCGACCGCGGAGGCTTCGACCACGGAAGACGCCTCGGTCGCGGCCCGCACCGCACCCGCCGACGAGCCCGCCGACGAGCCCGAGCCGCCGCGCGCGCCCGCCGCGGCAGCCGCGCCCGAGGCGACCGCCGCGCACGACGGCGCGCCCGACGAGCGTGACGACGACGGTCGCAGCGACGGTGTCGACGTCGAGGACGAGCGGCAGTCGTTCGGCGAGGGCAACCGCCGGGGCCGGCGCCGTCGCCGCGGTCGCGGCGGCCAGGAGCAGCAGGGCGGCGACGCCCGCGCCACCGAGTTCCAGGGCGATCCGATCCCGGTCGAGGGCCTGCTCGACCTCCGCCCCGAGGGCTACGGCTTCCTGCGCGGTGGCGGCTACCTGCCCGCGCAGAAGGACGTGTACGTGTCGGCGTCGCAGGTGCGACGGTTCGCGCTGCGCAAGGGCGACTTCGTCACCGGCACGTCGCGCCCCCAGGCGAGCAACGAGAAGTACCCCGCGCTCCTCCGCGTCGACGACATCAGCGGCCTCACGCCCGAGGACGCCCGCGTCCGACCGCGGTTCGAGGACCTCACGCCGCTGTTCCCGGACTCGAAGCTCAAGCTCGAGCTGCCGTCCGACCCGCAGGAGATCACCGGCCGCATCGTCGACCTCATCTCGCCGATCGGCAAGGGTCAGCGGGGGATGATCGTGTCGCCGCCGAAGGCGGGCAAGACGACGATCCTCAAGCAGCTCGTCTACGCGATCGAACGCAACAACCCCGAGGTGCACCTCATGGTCCTGCTCGTCGACGAGCGACCGGAAGAGGTCACCGACATGAAGCGCCACGTGCTCAACGGCGAGGTGGTGGCCAGCACGTTCGACCGCCCCGCCGACGAGCACACCCAGGTCGCGGAGCTCGCCATCGAGCGGGCCAAGCGCCTGGTGGAGATGGGCAAGGACGTCGTGATCGTGCTCGACGGCATCACCCGCCTGGCCCGGGCCTACAACCTCTCGGCGCCCACGTCGGGCCGGATCATGTCGGGCGGGGTCGACTCCACCGCGCTGTACCCGCCGAAGAAGTTCTTCGGGGCGGCGCGCAACGTGGAGGAGGGCGGATCGCTCACGATCATCGCCACCGCGCTGATCGAGACCGGCAGCCGGATGGACGAGGTCATCTTCGAGGAGTTCAAGGGCACCGGCAACATGGAGCTGCGGCTCGACCGGCGGCTGGCCGAGCGGCGGATCTACCCCTCCATCGACGTCGAGGCGTCGAGCACCCGCCACGAGGAGCTGCTCTTCGACCGTCAGCAGCTCCAGCAGGTCTGGAAGCTGCGCCGGGTGCTGAACGCGCTCGAGGAGGGCAAGGGCCTCGAGCTCCTCATCGACAAGATCCGCACCACCCGCGACAACGACGTGTTCCTGAGCGAGATCGGCAAGACGCCCGGCAACTGACCCGCTCCCGCAAGGTGCGGTCCCTCCGGGCATGAATGGCGGTGCGCCGGGGTTGAGACCACCACTGGGCGTGAAACTCGCGCGCCAACGTTCCTCTAGACTGGACGGATCATGAAGACCGGAATCCACCCCGACTACGTCGAGTGCCAGGTGCACTGCTCCTGCGGGAACGAGTTCACCACCCGCTCGACCGTCCCCTCGCTGCGCGTCGAGCTCTGCTCGGAGTGCCACCCCTTCTACACCGGCAAGCAGAAGCTGGTCGACACCGGTGGCCGGGTCGAGCGCTTCAACCGCCGGATGCAGAAGTCACAGGCCGCCGGCGCCAAGGCGAAGTAGGACGCACCGGCGATGAGCTCGGAGGCACCCTCGTCGAGCCCGCGCTACATGGGCGGCCAAGCGGTCGTCGAAGGCGTGATGATGCGCGGGGCGTCGACCTGGGCCATCGCGGTGCGCACGCCCGAGGGCGAGATCGAGATCGAGACCCACGAGACGCCCACCTGGGCGGACAAGTGGGCGAAGATCCCGCTGGTGCGCGGCGTCATGGCGCTCGCCGAGTCGCTGGCGCTGGGCATGAAGGCGCTCACCTGGTCGGCCAACCGCCAGATCCCCGAGGAGGAGCAGATCTCCCCCAAGGCGATGGGGTGGACGATCGGGGTCGCGCTCACGTTCTTCACCGCCATCTTCATCGTCCTGCCCGCCGTCGCCGCCAACGGCCTCGGTGACGTCCTCGGCCTCGACGGCTTCTGGTTCCACGTCGCCGAAGGCGCGCTGCGCCTCGGGATCTTCCTCGGCTATCTCCTGCTCATCGGCCAGATGAAGGACATCAAGCGCGTCTTCCAGTACCACGGCGCCGAGCACAAGGCGATCGCCGCCTACGAGAACGACGTCGAGCTCACGGCCGAGTCGGCGCAGCGGTTCGACACGTCGCACGTGCGTTGTGGCACCAACTTCCTGCTCACGGTGATGGTGATCACCATCGTCGTGTACTCGTTCGTGGGCCGTCCCGGCTGGGCGCTGCTCATCCTGTCCCGGATCGTGCTGCTGCCGATCATCGCCGGCGTGAGCTACGAGGTGATCCGCTTCGCGGCCAAGCACATGGACTGGGCCTGGGTGCGCGTGCTGATGAAGCCGGGCCTGTGGCTCCAGCGGCTCACCACCCGCCAGCCGTCGCTCGACCAGGTCGAGGTGGCGGTGGCGTCGCTGCGGGCGGTGCTCACCGCCGAGCAGCTGGCCGAGGTCGAGTCCCGGCCGCAGCGCCTGCGCAGTGCAGGCGTGCGCCCGGCGCTCGGCCCGGCGTGAAGTTCGGGATCTTCTACGAGCACCAGCTCCCACGCCCGTGGGAGGAAGACTCCGAGCACACGCTGATCCAGCACGCGCTCGAGCAGTGCGAGCTCGCCGACCAGCTCGGCATCGACTACGTGTGGGAGGTGGAGCACCACTTCCTCGAGGAGTACAGCCACTCCAGCGCGCCCGAGGTGTTCCTCGCCGCCGTCTCGCAGCGCACCCAGCGCATCCGCCTCGGCCACGGCATCGTGCAGACACCGCCGCCGTTCAACCACCCGGCGCGGGTGGCGGAGCGGGTGGCGATGCTCGACCTGGTGTCGAACGGCCGCGCCGACTTCGGCTCGGGGGAGTCCTCGTCGGAGGCCGAGCTCGGCGGGTTCCTCATCGACCCGCTCGACAAGCGGGCGATGTGGGAGGAGGGGCTGCGGGTCGCGCTCCGCTGCCTCACCGAGACGCCGTTCACCGGTCACGCCGGGCAGTACGTCACCATGCCACCGCGCAACGTCGTCCCGAAGCCGGTGCAGAAGCCGCACCCACCGGTGTGGGTGGCGTGCAGCCGCCGCGACACCATCCACCTCGCGGCGCAGAAAGGGATCGGTGCGCTGGCGTTCGCGTTCATCGACCCCGAGGACGCCCGCCACTGGATGGCCGACTACCACCAGACGCTCGCCACCGAGTGCGTTCCCATCGGTGACGCGGTCAACCCCAACGTCGCGTGCGTCACCACCTTCATGTGCCACGACGACGAGCAGGAAGCCCTGCGGCGCGGGCTCGAGGGCGCGAACTTCTTCGGGTACTCGCTCGCCCACTACTACGTGTTCGGTCGTCACCGCCCCGGGCGCACCGACGTCTGGTCGGAGTACCGCGCGCAGCGCGGTGAGCGGGGCTACGCGCCGGAAGCGGTCGAAGCCGCGGCGCGCGACGGCGATCGCCTCGGCGCGCAGATCGTGCAGGAGGGCGGGTTCTTCGGGCTGCGAGGCGCGATCGGCACCCCCGACCAGATCCGTGACTACCTGCGACGGTACGAGGACTGCGGCGTCGACCAGGTGATCTTCTGCAGCCAGGCGGGGAAGAACCGCCACGAGCACATCATGGAGAGCCTCGAGCTCTTCGGCACGAAGGTGCTGCCGGAATTCATGGAGCGCGACGAGCGCCGCCAGCGCGAGAAGGCGACGCGCCTGGAGCCGGTCGTGGCGGCCGCGCTGGCGCGCAAGCCGGCCGACGACCACCCGCCCCTCCCGGCCGACGACTACGCGTTCCCCGCCATCCCGCGCGGGCTCGCCGATCGCGCCGGCGGCGACGCGTTCCACCAGTGGCTCGACGACTTCGCCGGGAAGACCGCGCTCGGTGGCGGCCGGGAGTTCAACGACCTGCTGGGGTGAGCCAAGGTCGTCGCCTCGTTCGAGCCCCCGCATGACCCCAGGCGTCACGCCCAGGGGCCGAAGGTCCTGAAGGCGAATGCGCTCGCGCCGGCGGGGACGGCTTCGAGTGGTTCGCTCACATCCTCGAACGTCGGGGCTCCGATGACGGCGGCGACGCGCGCGAGCGCGCCGAGGTCGAGGCCGTACACGGCCGCCGCGGTCTCCCCCAGCATCGTGCGGACCGGCCCCTCCTCGAGCCTCGCGAACGTGAAGCGGAGCGCGAGCCTCCCGTACGACGTCGCACCGGTGAAGTCGTCGGTGCCCGGGTACTGGAAGGTGCTCTCCATGTGCGGGTAGTCGGAGCCCCACATGATCCGGTCTGCGTAGCCACCCTCCACCGCAGCCTCGGCCTCGGCGCGGGAGAGGAAGCTCCCGCCGATGTACACGTTGCGGTGCAGGTACTCGCTCGGGCGGCGCGGCACCTGGGCACGGAGCGCCTCGTTGCTCGACGTCATCGAGATGTGCACCGAGTCGAGCTCGTTGCACAGCCCCGGCCACCAGATACCGGGCTGCTCCGTCAGCACGAGCTCGAGGTCGGGGTGGCGCTCGAACACGCCGGCAAACACGAGGAGGTGCGCGGCCCGCCGGCTGAACCAGCCGCCGCTCTCGATCGACACGAGCGCCACGAGCTCGGGCCCGGTCTGCACACCGGCGTCGCCGCCGCCCGAGTGTGTGGAGAGCGGCATCCTTGTCTCGGCGGCCGCGGCCCAGAACGGCTCCCACACACGGTCGTTGTAGGCGCGGACCCACGGCCTCGGTGCGGGGAAGTTCACACCCTTCAGCCCGGCGGCATGCGCCCAGCGCAGCTCCTCGACCGACGCGTCGACGTCCCAGATCGGGAGCTGCGCGAGCCCGACGTGGCGGTCGGGCGCGTCGGAGCAGACGGCCGCGAGCCAGCGGTTGTAGATCCGGACGCCTTCGCGCGCGAGGTCCGCGTCGTCGGGCGGTCCGAGCATCGACGTCTGGAACGGGACCGGCTCGTCATTCTGGCTTCCGTGGAAGATCACCTCGGCGGCGACACCCTCGAAGTCGAGGTCGCGCCTGCGGGCGACGGGGTCGTGATGCCCTGCGGTCGCACGGTTGCGCCACGGCGACATGCTCTCCTCCCGAGGCGTGGGGACCGCGTCCTCCTCCACATAGCGGCCGCGCGAACGACTGCCGCTCGCGGCGTATGCGTCGAAGTCGGTGAGCAGCCTGGGCGGGCAAAAGGCCCGAAGGTCCTCGACGAGGCGGGGCCCGATGTGGCAGTCCGCGGAGACGATCACGAGTGGGTCGGACATACGGCGGAGTCGCCAGCGTACCCGCTCCGTGAAATCCGAACGATGCCTACCGCTGGCATCCTCGACTTCTACCGAGCAGCCTGCCGCATCAGTCACGCGGCATCACATCGCTCTCTTTCGGGTCCGGCGAGGTCCTGAGCGGCTGACGCTGCGGGCAGCGTCCGCGATGGCGCGCTTTCGCGCATGTCGTTCGCGTATTACCGTCGTTGCGGGCTCTCGGACGGAGTCTCAGGCGATGAGGCACGTGCCGAGGCCCATCGAGTACGCGACGCGGAGGGAACGGACTCAGAACGGGACGCTGGGACGAAGCGAAAACGGGGGGAAGAAGATGAGAAGGATCAGGTTCCGGCGTCTAGCGGCGACGTCCGTCGTGGTTGCGCTGGTCGTAGGGCTGAGCGCGCAGATGGGTGCGGATGCCGCCGTCCGGCGTCAGACGAACACCGCGTCTGACGTCGGCATCACGCCGACGCAGATCACGCTCGGGAACGTCGTGACGTTGACCGGGCCGATCCCCGGCTTGTTCAAGGGATCGCAGGCCGGCACCGACGCGTACTTCAAGTACATCAATTCGCTCGGCGGCGTGAACAAGCGCAAGCTCGTGATGAAGAGCGCGGATGACGCCCTGAACTGCAATCAGAACCAGACCCAGACCGAGGATCTGGTCGGATCCGTCTTCGCCTTTGTCGGATCCTTCGCCGTCTTCGACAACTGCGGGGCGAAGGTCTTCGCGCAGAACCCGAACGTGGCAGACGTCCACTATCTACTGTCGGACGACGCGAACAAGGAAGCGAACGGGTTCAGCCCGCAGCCGGCGCCTCCCGGCTTCCGAACGGGACCGTACCAGTACTACAAGCAGAAGTACCCCGATGCGGTGAAGAAGGTCGGCAGCCTGTTCGCGAGCACCTCGCCGACGACCTGGGACAACCAGAAGGCCGCTGAGCAATCGCTCGGCTACAAGATCCTCTACGAGCGCGCGGTCGCACCCACCGAGACGGACTGGACCACCGACATCATCCGGATGAAGAACCTCGGCGTGCAGTTCTGGGACCTGCGGAACCAGAACGCCTCGTTCATCGCCAAGATGCTGTCCGAAGCCGCGCAGCAAAACTTCCACCCGCAGGTCGTCATCACCAACAGCGAGTACGACGCATCGTTCTTCAAGCTCATCCCCGATCCGACGGCGGCGAACGGGGTCCTGACCGACCAGCCGTTCGCGATGTTCCTCGGCGAGGACGCGAAGAACGTTCCCGAGGTGAAGCTCTTCCAGACGTGGATGAAGAAGACGCACTCGGACGTGACGCCCGACCTGTTCGCGATGTACAGCTGGGCATCGGCGGCGCTGTTCGTCGATGCGCTCAAGGCGGCCGGGCAGAACCCGACGCGGGCAGGGCTGATCGCCGCGCTGAAGAATATCCACAGCTTCGACGACAACGGGATGGTTGCGCCCGCAGACGTCGGCAACAAGAAGCCGCCCGCGTGCTGGATGCTGCTCAAGGTGGACAACGGGAAGTTCGTGCGGGTCCTCCCGAAGAGCAAGGGCTACACGTGCAAGCCGACGGGCTACTACTACGCGAAGTCGTAGAAGAACCGCGACGCCCGGGTGGGGCGCGACGACGCGTCGCGTCCCGCCAAACCTTCGACAAGGAGCGTGACCGCCGCGGATGAATCAGTTCCTGGCGTACACCGTGGTGGGGATCGTCGCGGGTTGCATCTACGCGATCACGGCCGCCGGCCTTGTCGTGACCTATACGACAACCGGCATCTTCAACTTCGCGCACGGGGCGGTCGGCATGGTCTCGGCGTTCGCGTATTGGCAGCTGTCGTCGGCCGACGCAATCGGGCCCCTCTCGTTCCACCTGTCGCAACCCGTGGCTGCACTCGTGGTGATCTTCGTCATGGCGCCCCTGTTCGGGGCAGCCGTCGAGTGGGTGCTCATGCGCCCGCTCCGCGGCGCCTCGCTCGACGTCACGCTCACCGTGACGCTCGGTCTCCTCCTGCTGTTGCTGGGGCTCGCGGTCGTGCTGTGGGACCCGACGAAGCCCCGCATCATCTACCCGTTCTTCCGCGGAGCCTCGGTGACGATCTTCGGTGTGGTCGTCACCGAGCACCAGCTCGTGGTCGTCGCCGCCGCCGCGGCGGTGGCGATCGTCCTGCGGCTCTTCCTCTACCGGACCCGCACCGGCACCGCCCTGCGAGCAGTGGTGGACAATCCCGAGCTGACCGCCCTCGCCGGGGCTTCGCCCGAGCGGTTCGGTCAGCTCGGATGGGCGATCGGCTCGATGCTCGCCGCCCTGGCCGGCGTGCTGCTCGCCGCGATCGTGTCGCCCCTGGACGCCACGACGCTGACGCTGCTCGTGATCAACGGCTTCGCCGCGGCGATGGTCGGCCGATTGCGGAACCTGCCGCTCACCTTCATCGGCGGCATCGCACTCGGGCTCACGGAGGCGTACCTCGTCGGGTACCTGCCGGTGGGCGCCTTCCTGAGCCAGGTCAAGCCGACCGTCCCGATGGTGTTTCTCTTCATCGTGCTCATCCTCCTGCCCGAGCGCCGGATCGCCGGCCGCACGGTGTCCCCGCGGGCACCGCGCGTCGTGGGCCTCTGGGAATCGCTGATCGCGGGGGCGTGCTCGTGGGGCTCGCGCTCCTGATCGGCCCGACCCTGTCCAAGTCGAACCTCCAGACCGCGTCGCACGGCGTCGTGCTCGGCGTCATCATGCTGTCACTCGTGTTGCTGATTGGATACGGAGGTCAGGTCTCGCTCTGCCAGATGACCTTCGCCGGTCTCGGGGCGTTCGCGATGGGACAGGTGGCGAACGGCGCATCGTGGTGGGGCGTGCTCGCAGCCGTGGGGCTGGCCGCCGCGGTCGGGGCGATCATCGCGCTCCCCGCGCTGCGCCTGCGCGGGCTCTACCTGGCGCTGGCGACCCTCGCGTTCGCGCAGGCCATGGATACCGGGTTCTTCTTGAACGAGCACACGTTCGGCATCAGCGGGTCGCTCGATGTCGGGCGGGTGCAGCTACCCGGTATCTCGCTTGACAGCGACCAGACGTTCTTCGTGTTCCTGACCGTGATCTTCGCCCTCGTGGCGATCGGCCTGCTCGCGCTCCGGCGCGGCCGCTACGGACGCCGTCTTCGGGCCCTGGCCGACAGTCCGGCCGCATCGGCCACGGTCGGGATGAACCTCACGGCCACGAAGTTGACGGTGTTCGCCATTTCGGCCGGCTTGGCCGGTCTTGGAGGCGCGCTCTACGGGCAACAGCAGGGTCTGGTCGGCGAGCCCGACTTCCAACTCCTGTTGAGCCTGACGTTGGTGCTGCTCGCAGTTGTGTGGGGCATCCGCACGATGACGGGCATGCTCGTCGCGGGATTGCTCTTCGCCTTCTTCCCGGTGATCCAGTCGCACTTCCCGGCGTTGCGGGACCTGTTGTACCTGGGAACCGGGCTCGCGGCGATCGGCATCGGCCGGAATCCGAACGGCATCTTCGGGGGGAACACGCCGCTGCAACGACGGCGCGACAAGCGCGCGGCCCAGGCCGCCGCGGCGTCGATCGTCGTCGCGAGCTCCGACGACCAGAGCGAGGCCGCCCGTGCTGCGCGTTGAAGAGATCTCCGTGCGCTTCGGGGGCGTCCACGCGCTCGACCAGCTGACGCTCGGCGTCGGCGCCGGGACCATCACCGGCCTGATCGGGCCCAACGGCGCCGGGAAGACGACCCTCTTCAACGTCATCAACGGACTGCAGCGGCCGAACCAGGGCCGTGTCCTGCTCGCAGACCGGGACATCACCAGGCTGTCGCCGGCGCGGCGCGCTGGCGCGGCCTGGCGCGCACCTTCCAGCGCCTCGAGGTCTTCGGTTCGATGACGGCGAGAGAGAACATCCAGGTCGCAGCCGAGCTGCACCGCCGCTGGGCGCGCGGCGCCCCCGAGCCCCGTGCGGCGACAGCTGAGATCCTCGAGCGGCTCGGCATCTCAGCCGTCGCGGACGTCCAGGCGGACACGCTGCCCACTGGAATCGCGCGGCTCGTCGAGCTCGGACGAGCGATCGCCACCGAGCCGAGTGTGCTTCTCCTCGACGAGCCGGGCTCGGGACTGGACACGGCGGAGACCCACGCCCTCGGCGACGTGCTGCTCTCGCTCACCGCGTCCGGCATCGGGGTGCTTCTCGTCGAGCACGACATGGAGCTCGCCATGCGCGTGTCCAACGAGTTGTACGTGCTCGAGTTCGGCCGGGTCATCGCGACGGGGCGTCCGGCCGACATCCAAGCCGACCCGGCCGTCCGGCTCGCCTACCTCGGAGCCGAGGCGCACGTGGAGGGCCGTCGCGCCACCGCGCTCGACGCGGCGGTGCCCGACGACATGCTCCCGGGGGACGACGTCGCGCAGGTCATCGCCCGCGGGAACGACGAGCACACCGACGTGCCTCGCATCGTCGTGAACGCAACGGCACGAGGGGACGACGGCGAGGCGCCGCACCCCACCGCGTCGCCCGCCGGGACGGACGGCGAGTGCGCGCCGATCCTCGAGCTGGCCGGAATCAAGGCCGGATACGGCGAGATCGAGATCCTGCACGGCGTGGACATCGTCGTCTCGCGGGGCACAGTGTTCGCTCTGCTCGGGGCCAACGGGGCCGGGAAGTCGACGACGTTGAAGGTGGCGTCGGGCCGACTCCGTCCCTCAGCGGGCACGGTCCGGTTCGCCGGTCAGGACGTGACGCGATGGCATCCGGAGCGCCTGACGCGCGCGGGGCTCTGCACGATTCCCGAGGGACGTGGGGTCTTTCCGAACCTCACCGTCGTTGAGAACCTCCAGATGTGGACGTACCGCGGCGGTCTCCGACGCCGGGAAATCGAGGAACGGGCGTACGCGAAGTTTCCCATCCTCAGTCAGCGCCGCAAGCAGGTGGCCGGCACGCTGTCCGGCGGGGAGCAGCAGATGCTCGCCATGTCGCGCGCGCTCTCGACGGAGCCGAAGCTGTTGCTGCTCGACGAGATCTCGATGGGGCTGGCGCCCCTCATCGTCGCCGAGCTCTACGCCATCGTGGCCAACCTCGCCGCGGACGGCCTGACGATCCTCGTCGTGGAGCAGTCGGCTCGGACCGCACTCGACGTGGCGGATCGCGCCGCGGTGATGGCCAACGGACGCATCGCACTCGCAGGCACGCCGGACGACATCGCCGATTCGGTGCTCGACATCTACCTGGCAGGGGGCGCGGCCTAGCCGGACGCAGTCCGCGTACCGGTCGGCATGGACGATCGTCGGTCTGCGGGCGTCGGTCGTCCGCCCGAAGATCGCTGCTCACGGCACACGGCCGCGACCGACCACCGACTTCCGCGTTCTCTACGCCACCGCCCTGCAGGAGTGGCTCGGGGTCGAGGCCGAGCCGGTGGTCGGCCGCGGCTTCGCGCCGCTGGCCGTCGTCGCCTGACCGGTCAGCCCGTACCCTGGTCGACGTGTTCGAACGGTTGGCCGATCTCGAGACCGAACTGGAGAAGCTGGAATCGCAGCTCTCCGAGCTCTACGCGTCCGGCGACCAGCAGGCGGCGGCGGCCGCGGGGCGCCGGTTGGCCGAGCTGCGCCCGATCGTCGAGGTGTACCGCGACTACCGCAGCACCGGGCAGGACCTCGCCGAGGCGCGCGAGATGCTCGACGGCGAGGCGGACGCCGAGATGCGTGCGTTCCTCTCGGCCGAGGTGAGCGCCAAGGAAGCGCGCCTGGCCGAGGACGAGGCGAAGATCCGCGAGCTGCTCGTCCCGCGCGATCCGGACGCGGGCAAGAACGTCATCATGGAGATCCGCGGCGGCGAGGGCGGCGAGGAGGGCAACCTCTGGGCCGCCGACCTCTTCCACATGTACGAGCGCTACGCCGACCTGCACAAGTGGAAGCTCGAAGTGCTGACCCGCCAGGTGTCGGACATGAACGGCCTGCGGGAGATCACGTTCGTGGTGAAGGGCGACGACGCGTGGAGCCGGCTCAAGCACGAGGCCGGTCCGCACCGCGTGCAGCGCGTCCCCGCCACCGAGAGCCAGGGCCGGGTGCACACGAGCGCGGCGACGGTCACCGTGCTGCCGGAGGCGGAGGAGATCGACGTCGACGTCGACCCCAACGACCTCACCATCGACGTCTACCGCTCCAGCGGCCCGGGCGGGCAGTCGGTCAACACCACCGACTCCGCGGTGCGCATCACCCACAACCCGTCCGGTCTCGTCGTCACCTGCCAGGACGAGAAGAGCCAGCTGCAGAACAAGGACAAGGCGATGCGCATCCTGCGCAGCCGTCTCTACGAGATCGAGCGGGAGCGCCAGGAGCAGGAGCTGTCGTCGGCGCGCCGCAGCCAGGTGAAGAGCGGCGGCCGCTCCGACAAGATCCGGACCTACAACTACAAGGAGAACCGGGTCACCGACCATCGGATCGGCTTGACCCTCCACTCGCTCGACCAGGTGCTCGCCGGCCAGCTCGACGAGCTCACCGACGCGCTGGCCGCCGACGAGCGGAGCCGGCAGCTCGCCGACGAGGACGAGTGACCACCTGGGCCGACCTGCGGGTGCTCGCTGCCGCCCGCTTGCGGGACACGACCGCGCCGGCGCCGGAGATCGAGGCGCGCTGGATGGTGGAGCGCGTCTCCGGCTACGACGGCGTCGAGCTGGTGGTCGGCGAGCACGAGGCCGCGACCGCGCCGGCGATCCAGCACCTCGACGACATGCTGGCGCGGCGCGCCGCCGGCGAGCCGTTGCAGTACGTGCTCGGCCGGTGGGACTTCCTCGGGCTCGACCTCATGGTCGACCGGCGCGTGCTCGTCCCGCGTCCGGAGACCGAGGTGGTGGCGCGCACCGCGATCGACGAGGTCGTGCGGCTCGGCGCGCGCCGGGGCGCGCACGATCCGTGGGGCGGCGCGACGACGTCGTTCCCGGTCGCCGACCTGGGCACGGGCTCGGGCGCGATCGCGTTGGCGCTGGCGCGTGAGCTCCCCGACGCCGAGGTGTGGGCCACCGACGTGAGCGAGGACGCGTTGGCCGTCGCCCGCGCCAACCTCGCCGGGGTGGGCTCGGCCGCCACCCGGGTGCGGCTGGAGTCCGGCTCGTGGTTCGACGCGCTCCCGGAAGCGCTGCGCGGCCGGTTGCTGCTCGTGGTGTCGAACCCGCCGTACGTCGCCGAGCACGAGGTCGCCGACCTCCCCGCCGACGTCGCCGACTGGGAACCCCGCCAGGCACTGGTGAGCGGGCCGTCCGGGATGGAGGCCATCGAGGCGATCCTCGCCGGCGCGCGCGACTGGCTCGATCCCGCGGGCGGCGCGCTCGTCGTGGAGCTCGCGCCCCATCAGGCCGACGCCGCGGTCGGGGCCGCCACCGCCGCCGGGTTCGACGACGTGGGCGTCGTGCGCGACCTCGCCGACCGCGACCGCGTGCTCGTCGGCCGGGTCGGCGTCCCGGCGTAGCGCCGGCCGCTATCGTCACCCGCATGGCGCTCTGGCCCGATGACTACGAAGGCCTCCGCGAGGAGGCCCGCACGATGGCCCGCACGATCGCCGATGCCTTGATGGCCGGCGTTGCGCAGCCCACCGATCGGGACGAGCGCGTCCGGGCGCAACGCGAGCTGCTCGCCGGGATGGAGGTGCCCTCGCCCGCGGGTGTCGACGAGGACATCGCCGGCGTCACGTGCCGGGTGTTCCGGCCGATCGAGACGCCGAAGGCGGTGTACCTGCACTTCCACGGCGGCGCCATGATCCTGGGCTCACCGCTGATGAACGACGTCAGCAACGCCGATCTCGCCGAACGGCTCGGCCTCGCGGTGGTGTCGGTCGACTACCGCCTGGCACCCGAGCACCCGTTCCCGGCGGGCTCCGACGACTGCCTCGCGGTGGCGGCGTGGCTGGTCGAGCACGCCGAAGCGTGGTTCGGCACGGGCGACCTGCTGGTCGGCGGAGAGTCGGCCGGCGGGTACTTCGCCGCGCTCACGCTGCTGCGCATACGTGACGAGCTCGGCGCGATCGACCGCGTCCGAGGCGCCAACCTCGTGTTCGGGGTCTACGACCTCGGCGGCACGCCGGCGACCCACGGGTTCCGGCCGTCCGACACGCCCGACATCCTCGACCTCGACACCTTCGCCTTCGTGCACGAGTGCTACCTGCCCGACCACACTCGCGACCAGGCGCGCATCCCCGAGATCTCGCCGCTGTACGCCGACCTGCAGGACCTCCCGCCCGCGCTGTTCACCGTCGGCAGCGCCGACCACCTCCTCGACGACAGCCTGTTCATGGCGGCCCGGTGGGCGGCGTACGGCAACGAGGCGGAGCTCGCGGTGTATCCCGACTGCGTGCACGGCTTCACCGGCTTCCCCATGGAGCTGGCGAAGCGGGCGAACGAGCGGATCGACGACTTCCTCGTGCGAGCGGCCGGCTGAGCGCGATGGCCGACGAGCTCGACGTCGACGCCATGATCGCCCGCTTCCGCGAGCGCGCCGACGCGGTGCGCGAACGGGCGCTTCCGCCGGTCGCCGGCGCGGAGCGACAACGGTTCGTGGAGCAGGCCCAGCGCGACTTCCAGGACTTCGCCATCATCGGCGACGCGTCCTGGGAGTTCACCGACGGCGTCCTCACCCTGCGCATCCAGCTGAGCAGCTGAACCAGTCGCCGCCAGCGGCGACCGGCCGCGAGCCGGAGGAGCGGAGGTCGCTGCGCCAGCGAGCGAACGGCCGCGGGCCGGGTATCCCGGCCCGCAGGGAGCGAGCGAATCAGTCAGTGGCGCCGCATCTGCTCGTCGAGCCGCTCGTTGGGGTCGAGGTGCTGGAGGAAGGCGCGGTCGACCGCGACCCAGATCGTCTTCGAGAACGGGTAGCCCAACGTGGGCACGAGGATCATCAACGGCACGAGGATCGCCAGCAGCGGCACCACCGGCACGTCGGGCACCGTCAGCACGAGCGCGACGGCGAACGCCACCACGAACGTCGCGCCCGCGAGCCCGATGTTGATCGCGAGCGCGCCCGCCCAGTAGCCCTGCTCCCGCTCGAAGTGGAGGCCACATCGCGGGCAGTCGTCGACCATCGTGAAGTACCGCCGGAAGAGGTGCCCGCTCCCGCAGCGCGCGCACCGCTTCGTCGCACCCCACCAGAGCATGCGGCCCCGCGACGCCCTCGTCATCCCGCCTCCTCCTCGTGCTCGACCACCGGCCACACCGGCACACCCGTGACCGCGGAGTCGGGACAGATCGAGCGGTACCGGCAGCGGTGGCACACGTCGGCGTCGGCCACGCCGGCGAAGTCGACCTCGCTACGGATGGCGACGACCTCGCACCGCAGCTCGTCCTCGATCGCGCGCAGGTCGTCGGCGTCGGGCTCGAACGGCTCGGGGTCGTCGAGCACCTCGGTGGCGAGGTGCTCGAACGTGATGCGCAGGCGGAGCCCGAGGCGCTCGGCGAGCGGTGCGACCACCCAGGCCTGCAGCCGTGCTTGCGAGTCGTCGGCGACACGGTCGGTCCACACGCGGCCGGTCTTGTAGTCGCGCGCGTCCAGGATGCCGTCGTGCACCCACAGCGCGTCGAGCCGCGCGGTCGCCATGAACGGCGCGGTCGGGTGCGGGCCGAAGCGGGCGCGGGTCACCTCGTGGCCGAGCGCGTCGGCGGGAGTCGGGCAGCGCGCGGTGTGCCGCGCCAGCTCGGCGCGCATCCGCTCGTCGTCGCCGAAGCCGTGGCTCACGAGCACGTCGTCGACGTGCGCGTCGTCGCGGCAGGTGCCGCGCTCGTGCACCAGGCGCAGGACGTCGTGCATCTGCTGCCCGTGCACGGTGCCGGGATCGGTGTCGCTCGACGGGATGCCGAACAGGCACGCGTTGCGCCATTCGCGCGGGCACCGGCGCCACGTGTCGAGGTTGGTGGGCGTGACGTGGAGGATGCCCGGGAGGAGGTCGCGGCGGCGCCCGTAGTGCGCGCCCTTCCGGTGCTCGGGGCACGCCGCGACCACCGCGCAGGTGCCGCAGTCGTCGCCGGGGGTCGTGGTGGGCTCGGCGGCGCGGTCGAGCACGATCCCGAGCCGAGTGTCGAACCACTCGGTGACCGCGGGGCGGGCGTCCGGTTCGACGACCTGCTCCCGCACGAGGCCGCGGAGGAGGTCGACCCAGACCACGCGCAGCGGCTTGCCGTCGAGCCAGGGCGTGAGCCGCAGGAACGCGGTCTGCAGCGCGGGCAGGTCGAGCGGCTCGTGCGGCGCCACCCGGCGGCCCCAGAGCTCGACCTGACGCAGCTCGTGACCGCCGTCGGCGGTGCGCACCGGGAGGTCGATCCATCCGCCGACGCGCACCCCGCGCCGTTCCGTCGGCTGGTCGGTGCCCGGGTCGTCCCACCGCGCCGGGCGCGCCGCGAAGATCTGCGCGTACCAGTGCGCGGCCTGCGTGAGGACGGCCTGCTCCTCGGGGAGCAGCTCGGGTTGGAGGGCGGCGCCCATGCCGTCGAAGTCGGCGGCGGTGGGCGCGCGCAGCTCGGCGTGCGCGTCGCGGGCGGCGGCGAGGAACGCGTCCCGGAGCCGGCTGCGGTGCACGGGATCGTGCGACCGCTCACCGCCCTCGAAGGCACGCGCCAGGCGGCGGCCGCACATCGTGTCCGCCCGCTGCAGGAGGAACGGCGTCACCCGCGGTGCGACCTGCGTCTCCGCCATGGTGCTCAGGCTACGGGCCGCCCGCCGTGCGGCCGGGATCTTGCGCCGGATCGACTCAGCCGATCAGGTTCGCCTTCAGGTGATCCCGTTCGATGCCTTGCAGTCGAACGTTCCCTTCTTCGTCGGGTACTGGCGCACCCACTTGCCGCCCTTGAACTGGACCATCATGAAGCACGACGTGGTCTTGCCGTCCTTGAAGGAGCGCTTGCCCAGCATGCCGCCGGCGTCGAAGTCGGTGAGTCCCTTGATCCCGTTGATGAGGCTCGTGCGGGTGAGGCCGTTGACGCCGTCCGTCTTGACCACCGCGTTCACCGCGTCGGCGAACGCCAGCACGGCCGCGTACGAGTACGCCGAGAACTGGTCGGGCGTGCCGCCGACCTGCTTCATGTACTTGACGAAGTTGGCCACGGTCTTGTTGACCGAGGCCTCCTCGAAGGGCAGGAACCCGAGGAACTGCACCTCACCCTCGAACGCCTTCGCGTTGTCCGTGACCACCTTGTTGCCGTAGCAGGACGCGCACTCCCAGAGCACGGAAGTCGGATTGATCCCCTGCAGCGCGGCTTCGTTGCGGAGCAACAGTCCCTGGTTCACGGCCCCGACGTTCAACGACCAGTTCGAGCCGTCCTGCTTCATCTTCTGCACGATGGGCGTGAACACGCTCTGCGGGTCACGTCCCGACACGGACACCACGGGGTCTCCCTGATCGGGCTTGATCCCCGCATGCTGCGCGGTCAGGCCGAGGATCGTGCCGCCGCGGGCGGCGTCCTTGGTGTCGTTCCCCACGATGGTCACACCGTGCAGGTCGTCCTTGTGCTTGGAGAGCTCCCACTTCGCCGGCCCCTGGTTGCCGTAGTAGGTCTGCGGGTTCTGCGGTGACGGCGGCGCAGTCGATGGCGATGCCGTAGGCCGGGAACGACAGCGGGGAGCACGACTCGGGCACACCGGTGGTGACCGAGGACATGTCGGGGATGCCGGTCGCCTGCCCCGCCTGGTCCTTGCAGTTGACGATGTCGTCGACCTGGCTCAGGAACAACGCGGCCGTGCCGACCAGGGCGAGGTCGTTCCCGCAGCCCTGGATGGTGGCGTTGCGCGCCTCGTTCGGGTTGAGCTTCGAGTCGTAGAAGTCGACCACGACCTTGCGGCCGGCCAGTCCGCCACCCCCGGCCTTGCTGTTCAGGTAGGCGGCGCCGCCTTCACGCCGTCGACCGAGCCCTTGAACAGGCCGGGTGCGGGCGCGTTGTCGACGTCGGCGATGACCGCGATGTGGATCTCGGTCGCCGTGACCCCGACCTCGGTGGCTTGCGGCTTCTCGTTGCTCGACTGTGCGGTCGCCGGCCCCGCACCGAGTGCCGCCAGGCTGACGAGCAGCGCGCCGATCACGATCGCGTTCCGGACCTTGACCACTGATGCCCCCCCGGGTCGATGTCGCCGGAGCAGTCTTGCACGTCTGGGCACCGGGCGCGGGTCGCGCTCGGACCCGGATCTGTCACGCCGGGTGCAGGTCACCTTCCCTACACTGGCCCGGTTGCCGACGCGGGAGCGCCCATGCGGATCGCCATCGGCTCCGACCACGCGGGCTACCGCCTGAAGGAGCACTTCATCGCCGCCCTGAAGGAGGGCGGCCACGAGGTCGACGACCTCGGCACCGACTCCGAGGAGCCGGTCGACTACCCGATCTACTGCTCCGCGGTGGGCCGGGAGGTGGCCGCCGGCCGGGCCGAGCGGGGCATCGTGCTCGGCGGGAGCGGCCAGGGCGAGCAGCTGTCGGCCAACAAGGTGAAGGGGGTGCGCGCCGCGCTCTGCAACGACCTCTACACCTCCGAGTACTCGCGTCGGCACAACGACGCCAATGTGCTCTCGATCGGCGCCCGGGTGGTGGGCGAGGGCCTCGCCGATGAGATCCTGCAGGTCTGGCTCACCACCGCCTTCGAGGGTGGCCGCCACCAGCGCCGCATCGACGAGATCACCGCCATCGAGAACGGGGAAATTCCGACGTGACCACACCAGCCGAGGCGCTCGCCGCCACCGATCCCGAGATCGCCGACATCATCCGGCGCGAGACGGTGCGCCAGAACACCACCGTCCAGCTGATCGCATCGGAGAACTTCACCTCGCCCGCGGTGCTCGCCGCCCAAGGTTCGGTGCTCACCAACAAGTACTCCGAGGGCTACCCGGCGAAGCGCTACTACGGCGGCAACTTCGTGGTCGACGAGGCGGAGGTGCTCGCGCGCGACCGGCTCTGCGAGCTGTTCGGCGCCGAGCACGCGAACGTGCAGCCGCACTCCGGGGCCAACGCCAACATGGCCGCGTTCCTGGCGCTGCTCGATCCGGGCGACAAGGTCATGGGCATGCGCCTCGACCAGGGTGGGCACCTCACCCACGGGTCACCGGTCAACTTCAGCGGCCGCCTCTACGACTTCGTGTCGTACGGCGTCGACCGCGACTCCGAGCGCATCGACCACGACGAGCTGCGGGCCCTCGCCCTCGCCGAGCGGCCGAAGCTCATCATCGCCGGAGCCACCGCCTACCCGCGCCTCATCGACTTCGCCGCCTTCCGCGAGATCGCCGACGCCTGCGGCGCGCTGCTCATGGTCGACGCCGCGCACATCGCCGGGCTCGTCGCCGGCGGTGTCCACCCGTCGCCGATCCCGTACGCCGACGTCGTGACCACCACCACGCACAAGACCCTGCGCGGACCACGCGCCGGCGTGATCATGTGCCGTGAGCAGTACGCCGCCGCGATCGACAAGGCGGTGTTCCCGGGCCTGCAGGGCGGGCCGCTCATGCACGTGGTCGCGGCCAAGGCGGTCGCGTTCAAAGAGGCGATGCAGCCCGAGTTCGCCGACTACGCGGCGGCCATCGTGCGCAACGCCGCCGCCCTCGCCGACGCGCTCGCGGCCGAGGGTTTCCGCATCGTCTCCGGCGGCACCGACAACCACCTCATGCTGGTCGACCTCCGGCCGTTCGGCGTCACCGGCAAGGCGGCCCAGGAGTCGCTCGACCGCGCCGGGATCACCTGCAACAAGAACGCGATCCCGAACGACCCCGAGAAGCCGTTCGTCACCAGCGGGCTCCGGCTCGGCACCGCCGCGGTCACGACCGCGGGCATGCGCGAGGCGGAGATGCGGGAGATCTCCTCGCTCATCGCCCAGGTGCTGCGCAAGGTCGACGACGAGGACATCGCGGCCGACGTCCGCGCCCAGGCCGCCGACCTCTGCGGCCGCTTCACCCCGTATCCGGATCTCTGATCGCGACCCCTGACGCCGTGCGTCGACGCCCGCACCCTGCGAGATCCGCCCTTCACGCGGCGGAGCCCCTGCTCGCCTCGCCGCCGGCGAGGCTCGGCTCTCCGAGCCGGGTCTCCGCCGCCGGGCGGAACCTCTCGCAGGCCACGTGCATCGCCGCACGGCTCGACCAGTCCGAGAGCGCCGTCTAGATGCCGCGGGTACCTGACGGTCGCCGGGATCGCCGCCGTCGTCACGTTCGTGTTGACGTTCGTGATGCGGAAGGTCGCGCCCCGCATCGGTGCGGTCGCGATGCCGGGCCCGCGCAGCATCCACACGCGCCCGACGCCGACGCTCGGTGGGGCGGCGATGTTCGTCGGGTTCCTCGTGGCGATGGCGGTGGCGTCGCAGCTCACCCAGTTCCACGAGATCTTCGCCGACAACTCCGAACCCCTCGGCCTGCTGCTCGCGGGCGGCGTCATGTTCGTGGTCGGCGCCCTCGACGACCTGCGCGAGGTCTCGCCCCCGGCCAAGATCGCGGGCCAGGTGCTGAGCGGCAGCGTCCTGTCGCTGCTCGGCGTCACCATGCTCTACTTCCGGGTCCCGTTCGCCAGCTACGAGTACGTCGTGCTCTCGCCCGACCTCGCCCCGCTCGTCACCGTGCTGACCGTGGTGGTGATGGCGAACGCCATCAACCTGATCGACGGCCTCGACGGCCTCGCCTGCGGCATCGTGATGATCGCGGGGGCGGCGCTGTTCCTCTACGCCGACCGGCTGTTCAAGGCCGGTCTGCTCGAGGGCTCGAACATGGGCCCGCTGATCGCCGCCATCACCGTCGGCATCTGCGTGGGCTTCCTGCCCCACAACTTCAACCCGGCGCGCATCTTCATGGGCGACGCCGGTGCGATGTTCCTCGGCCTGCTGCTGGCCACCACCACCATCACGGTGGGTGGGCGCACCGCCGACCCGTTCAGCGGCCAGACCTACTTCTACTTCGCCCCGCTCGCCATCCCGCTGGTGATCCTCGGCGTACCGATCTTCGACACCGCGTTCTCGTTCGTGCGCCGCCTGGTCAAGCGCCAGTCGTTCGCCCAGGCCGACCACGAGCACCTCCACCACCGGCTCATGCGCATGGGGCACGGTCCCCGGCGGGCGGTCGTGATCCTCTGGCTCTGGACCGCCCTGCTCTCGGCGATCGTGCTGCTGCCCACCTTCACCGACCGCGGCAACTCGCTGGTGCCGCTCGCCGTCCTCACCCTCGCCCTGCTCCTCTACATCTACTTCCACCCCGGGGTGCGCAGCGCCCGGGCGGCCGAGGCGCCCGGGGAGCCCGGGGAGGACGACGACGCCGCCGAGGTGGTCGACCTGGAGCCGCGCCGGGCGGCTCGGCGGGGCCGGTAGCGGGACGGCGGAGCCGAATCGACCGTTGGGCAAGAGATGGAGCGCAGCCGTGCCCGGAGGGCGGGACGGCGGAGCGGAATCGACCGTTGGACTAGGGTCCTCCCGGCCGGAAAATATCGGCCTCCAGACGGCGCCCGGTTTGACGTTTCGAGAGGGTGTCGGATAGCTTGCGAATACATTCACAAGCGCCTGGTGCTTGTGACGCGCCCAGGTACGGAGGGATTTCCCGGGTGGACGCAGCCGACCAGTCGGCACGTGAGAAGAAGGGGTACGGCGACGGCCTGACCCAGGCACTGACGCTCGTCGTGGGCCCCGTGCTCTTCGGGCTCTTCGGGGCGTTCCTCGACGGCAAGCTCGGGACGTCGCCCGCGCTGCTCCTCACGTTCGGGCTCTTCGGCGTGCTCGCGTCGTGCGTCACCGCCTACTACGAGTACCGCGACCGCATCGCCCGACACGACGAGGGGAAGCCATGGGCGCGACACACGCAGTGAACCCCGAGATCGCCTCCGCCGACCCGTCGGTCGCCTACGAGGGCCAGATCGCCGGCGACCTCGTGCGGCGGGTCCTGATCGTGTCGCCCGCGGTGCTGCTGGTGGCCGGTCTGGTCAGCGGCGTGGACGGTCTCATCAGCGCGGCCATCGGCCTGGTGCTCGTCAGCCTCAACTTCCTCGCGTCCGCCGCCCTCATCACCTACACCGCCCGGCGCTCGCCCGGTGCGGTGATGGGCGTGGTGCTCGGTGGATACATCGTGCGGCTCGGGATCCTGTTCGGCATCGCGCTCGCGCTCGACACCATCGCCTGGATCGACATCGGCGTGCTGCTGCTCACCGTCGCCGTCGTCCACCTCGCGCTCCTCACCTGGGAGTCGCGTCACGTCAGTCTCACATTGGGCTACCCCGGCCTGAAGCCGGGCCGGCAGTAGGAAGGGGAGCTGTCCGTGCCTGTGCTCGGCGCCTTTACGTTCCCGCCCATCGACGAGATCTTCCGGTGGAAGGACATCTGGTTCGAGGGCACACCCTTCGCGATCAACAAGACCGCGCTGCTGGTGATCATCTCGTCAATTGCGATCCTCGTGTTGATGTTCGCCGGCAGCCGGAAGATGAAGCTGCAACCCACGGGTGTGCAGAACGTCGTCGAGATGACCTACGAGTTCGTCGACAACGGCATCACCAAGGACGTCGTCGGGCACGACGCCGGCCGCTTCACGCCGTTCCTCGGCACGCTCTTCTTGTTCATCCTCTTCCTGAACATCTGGGAAGTGATCCCGGGGATCCAGTTCCCGCCGACGGCACGCATGGGCATCCCGGGGTACCTGGCGCTCCAGACCTACGTCATCTACCTCGTCGTGGGCTTCAGGAGCCAGGGGTTCAAGTACCTCACCGGCCACCTCTTCCCGCCGGGCGTACCCAAGGCCCTGTACCTCCTCGTCACCCCGATCGAGTTCGTGCAGCTCTTCCTGGTGCGGCCCTTCTCGCTGGCCGTCCGACTCCTCGCCAACATGATGGCGGGCCACATCCTGCTCACGGCGTTGTCGCTGCTCACCGCGTACGCCCTGTCTCACAACCCCGGAATCCTCAAGGTCATCGCGGTCGGCCCGTTCCTGCTGAACATCGGTGTGATCGCATTCGAGCTCCTCGTCGCGTTCCTCCAGGCGTACATCTTCACCCTGCTCACGGCGGTGTACCTCGGTGACGCGCTCCACCCCGAGCACTAGCAACCTTCACAACCAACAGGAGAGAGAAAACCATGTCCACGCTTCTCCTCGCCGCCCAGCAGGCCGGTGAGCTCAAGGTCGGGTCTGCAGTCGATCGGTGCCGGCATCGTGTACGGCGCCGCGGCCATCGGCCCCGGCATCGGCATCGGCCTCGTGGTCGGCAACGCGATCCAGGCGATGGCCCGCCAGCCCGAGATGCAGGGCACGATCCGCACCACGATGTTCCTCGGTATCGCGTTCACCGAGGCGCTCGCGCTGTTCGGCTTCGTGCTCTTCTTCCTCGCCAAGAGCTAGGGGAGGGGACGACGGTGTTCGCAACCCTGTTGCTCGCGGCCCAAGAGGTCAACGTCAAGGCCAAGAACCCGATCCTGCCGGAAGGCAAGGAGCTGCTCTGGGGCTCGATCTCCTTCCTCATCGTCTTCGGACTCCTGGCGTGGAAGGCGTGGCCGGCGATCAAGGCGGGCCTCGAGGCCCGTCAGGAACGCATCCGGGAAGACCTCCACAAGGCGGAGCAGGCTCGCGTGGAAGCTGAGACGTCGCTCGACGAGTACAAGCGTCAGCTGGCCGACGCCCGCAACGACGCCAGCCAGATCATCGAGGAGGCCCGGGCGCAGGCCGACAGCGTGCGCCAGGAGCGCATCGCGGCGGTCGACGGCGAGATCGCGGAGCTCCGTGCCCGCGCCGCGGAGGACATCCGGCTCGCGACCCAGCGGGCCATGGCCGACCTCCAGGGCCGGGTGGCCGAGCTGTCGATCGAGCTGGCCGAGAAGGTCGTCGAGCGCAACCTCGACCGCCAGACCCAGACCGCCCTCATCGAGAGCTACATCAACCAGGTAGGGAGCAACTAGCCGTGCCGTCGACCCCTCGCGTCGAGGCCTACGCCCACGCGCTGCTCGAGGTGAGCCGCGCCGAGGGGCACATGGCCGACATCCAGGACGAGCTGTTCCGCTTCGCGCGGACCTTCGAGGGGTCCGACGAGCTGCGGACCGCGCTCACCGATCCCGCGCTGCCCACCGAACGGCGGGTGGCGGTGGTCGAGGACCTGCTCGGCGGCAAGGCGCTCCAGGCGAGCGCGGCGCTGGCATCGTTGATCATCGCCGCCGGCCGGGCCAGCGAGCTGCCCGCGATCATCGACCGGTTCGTGGAGCTGGCGGCGGCCGAGCAGCGGCGGGCGGTGGCCGAGGTCCGGAGCGCGATCGAGCTCACGCCCGAGCAGACCGAGCGGCTCCGTGAGGCCTTGAACCGGGCAACGGGGAAAGACGTCGAGGTGAAGGTCGTCGTCGACCCGTCCGTGCTCGGAGGCGTCGTCGCCCGGGTGGGTGACCTCGTGATCGACGGCTCCGTCCGTCACCGGCTCGAACAACTGCGGGAGCAGATCTGACATGCCCGAACTGACGATCAATGCAGACGAGATCGCCGCCGCGCTGCGCGAGCACGTCGCCACGTTCTCGCCCACCCTCGAGAAGGACCAGGTCGGTCGCGTGCTCGAGGTCGGCGACGGCATCGCCCGGGTGCAGGGCCTCCCCGACACCTCGGTGAACGAGGTGCTCGAGTTCGAAGGCGGCACCCTCGGGCTGGCCCTGAACCTCGACGAGGAGTCGATCGGCGCGGTCATCCTCGGTGAGGCGAGCCACGTCGAGGAGGGCAGCGCGGTCAAGGCGACCGGCCGGATCCTCTCGGTGCCGGTCGGCGACCCGCTCGTCGGGCGCGTCGTCAACGGCCTCGGTCAGCCGATCGACGGCAAGGGCCCGCTGAACGCCACCGAGGTGCGACGCCTGGAGGTGCAGGCCCCGGGGATCGTCGGCCGCCAGCCGGTGCACGAGCCGCTGCAGACCGGCATCAAGGCCATCGACGCCATGACGCCGATCGGGCGCGGCCAGCGGGAGCTCATCATCGGTGACCGCAAGACCGGCAAGACCACGGTCGCGATCGACACGATCCTCGCCCAGAAGGGCCAGGGCGTGAAGTGCATCTACGTCGCGGTGGGTCAGAAGGGCTCCACCGTCGCGCAGACCGTCGCCACGCTCGATGAGCACGGAGCGATGGAGTACACGGTCGTGGTCAACGCGCCCGCGGCCGACAGCGCGGTGTTCAAGTACCTCGCGCCCTACGCCGGCTGCGCCATCGGCCAGCACTGGATGAACAACGGCGAGCACGCGCTCGTCGTCTACGACGACCTGTCGAAGCAGGCCGAGGCGTACCGCCAGCTGTCGCTGCTGCTGCGCCGCCCGCCGGGTCGTGAGGCCTACCCGGGCGACGTCTTCTACCTGCACAGCCGCTTGCTGGAGCGCGCCGCGAAGCTGAGCGAGGCGCTCGGTGCCGGGTCGCTCACCGCGCTCCCGGTCATCGAGACCAAGGCGGGTGACGTCTCGGCGTACATCCCCACCAACGTGATCTCGATCACCGACGGCCAGATCTACCTGCAGGAGAACCTGTTCCGCTCGGGTGTGCGCCCGGCGGTCGACGTGGGCATCTCGGTGTCCCGGGTCGGTGGCGCGGCGCAGATCAGGGCCATGCGCTCGGTGGCCGGCACGCTCAAGGTCGACCTCGCGCAGTTCCGCGACCTGGAGGCGTTCGCGACCTTCGCCTCCGACCTCGACGCGGTGTCGAAGGCACAGCTCGACCGTGGGTACCGCCTGGTCGAGCTCCTGAAGCAGCCGCTCAACTCGCCGATGCCGGTCGAGCTCCAGGTCGTGTCGGTGTACGCCGGCACCTCCGGCGCGCTCGACGACCTGCCGGTCGACCAGGTGCGCCGCTTCGAGAACGAGCTCCACGAGTGGGTGCAGACCCGCCACACCGGCCTGCTGGCGACCATCCGCGACACCGGGGCCCTGCCCGACGACGACTCACTCGCCCACGCCGTGAACGCGTTCCACGACTCGTTCGTCGCCGGCCTCGACTCCGGTGCGACCGAGACCGTGGTCGTCGAGGGCAGTCCCCTCGAAGCCGAAGCAGACGCACAAACCGAAGCCGAAGTGGCAGCGAGCGAATAGGCCATGGTGACCGACGTGCTCGCCGTCTCGCAGAGAGCAAGTAGGGCCGTGGTGCCCACAGCGGTCCGCACGACGCGGCGCCCGGAGACGAGCGGAGCGAGCGCAGGGCGCTCGCCAGCGAGCGAACGTCCGCGAGGCGGGTATCCCGCCTCGCAGAGAGCGAGCGAATAGAGATGGCCGGTGGTCAGGAGCGGGTCCTCCGCCGACGGATCCGCAGCATCCAGTCGACGCAGAAGATCACGCGCGCGCAGGAGCTGATCGCGGCCAGTCGCATCGTCAAGGCGACGGCTGCGGTCGAGGCCGCGCAGCCCTACAGCGAGGCGATCACGCAGGTCGTGCGCGACCTGTCGGCGGGAGGGAGCGGCAGTGACAGCCCGTTGCTCACGCCGCGTCCCGAGATCCGCCGGGTCGCCTTCATCGTGATCGCCGCCGACCGCGGCCTCGCCGGTGCGTACAACTCGTCGGTGATCCGCGAGGCGGAGCGCGCCGTGCTCGCCGAGGTCGCCCGTGGACGTGACTACTCGATCATCGCGGTGGGCCGGAAGATCGAGAGCTACTTCCGCTACCGCGACTACAAGATCGACGCGGTCGCCAGCGGCTTCAGCGACCAGCCGAGCTACGAGGACGCCCGCCAGGTCGGGGCCGCGGCGACGCGCGCGTTCCTCGCCGGCGAGACCGACGAGGTGCAGGTCGTCTACACCGCGTACCACTCGGCCGGCGTCCAGATCGTCACCCGCCAGACGCTGATGCCACTGGTGCGCGACGAGATCCCGGCCGCCGAGGGCGGCGAGGCGACCGTCGCCGCGGCGTACGAGTTCGAGCCGTCGCCCGAGGGCATCCTCGACCTGCTCCTCCCGCGCTACGTCGACTCGCGGGTCTACGCGGCGCTGCTCAACGCCGCCGCGTCGGAGCACACCGCCCGCCAGCGGGCGATGAAGGCCGCCACCGACAACGCCGCCGACCTCATCACCAGCCTGAGCCGGGTGATGAACCGCGCCCGCCAGGACACCATCACCACCGAGATCATGGAGATCGTGTCCGGCTCCGAGGCCCTCCGCCAGGGCGAGCACGACACCGACTACCTCTCCGACACCATCGAAGGCCGCGACGCGGATCTGTTCGCCACGCACGCGACCGACGCCTGATCTGCCAGCACCACAGGAGCCCATCATGACGATGACCGCCGACACCCCCGAGACCACCCTCAAGGACGGACGCGTCGTCGCGATCGCCGGCCCGGTCGTCGACGTCGAGTTCCCGCCCGACGCCCTCCCCGAGATCAACCTCGCGCTCGAGATGGACGCCGAGCTCGAGGGCGACACCATCACCATCACCGCCGAGGTCGCGCAGCAGATCGGCGACAGCCGGGTGCGGGCCATCTGCCTGAAGCCGACCGACGGCCTGCGCCGCGGCACGATCGTGCACAACACCGGCCAGGGCATCACCATGCCGGTGGGCGACGGCGTGCTCGGTCACGTGTTCAACGTGATCGGCGAGCCGCTCGACGTCACCGAGGACCAGCTCACCAACATCGAGGAGCGGTGGGAGATCCACCGCGAGCCGCCGCCGTTCGACCAGCTCGAGCCGAAGGCGCTGATGTTCGAGACCGGCATCAAGGTCGTCGACCTGCTCGAGCCCTACGTGCAGGGCGGCAAGATCGGCCTCTTCGGCGGCGCCGGCGTGGGCAAGACCGTGCTGATCCAGGAGATGATCCAGCGGGTCGCCCTCCACCACGGTGGTGTGTCGGTGTTCGCCGGGGTGGGCGAGCGCACGCGTGAGGGCACCGACCTCTGGCTGGAGATGCAGGAGTCCGGCGTCATCGCGAAGACCGCGCTCATCTACGGCCAGATGGACGAGCCGCCGGGCGTGCGCCTCCGCGTCGCCCTCTCCGCGCTCACCGTCGCCGAGTACTTCCGCGACGTGAAGAACCAGGACGTGCTGCTCTTCGTCGACAACATCTTCCGCTTCGTGCAGGCGGGCTCCGAGGTGTCGACGCTGCTCGGCCGCATGCCGTCGGCGGTGGGGTACCAGCCCACGCTGGCCGACGAGATGGGCGAGCTGCAGGAGCGCATCACGTCGACCAAGGGTCACTCGATCACGTCGCTGCAGGCCGTCTACGTGCCCGCCGACGACTACACCGACCCCGCACCGTTCACCACCTTCACCCACCTCGACGCGACCACGGAGCTCTCCCGTCAGATCGCGGCGCTCGGCATCTACCCGGCGGTGGACCCGCTGGCGTCGACGTCGAACATCCTGGCGCCGGAGATCGTGGGCGATCGCCACTACAACTGCGCCCGGCGGGTGCAGGAGGTGCTGCAGCGCTACGAGGAGCTGCAGGACATCATCGCCATCCTCGGTCTCGACGAGCTCTCCGAGGATGACAAGGTCACCGTCGCCCGGGCCCGCAAGATCCAGCGGTTCCTCTCGCAGCCGTTCTTCGTGGGCGAGGTGTTCACCGGCCTGCCCGGCATCTTCGTTCCGGTCGAGGAGACGGTCGAGTCGTTCGAGGCGCTGGTCAACGGCGAGCTCGACGAGGTGCCCGAGCAGGCGTTCTTCAACGTCGGCGGAGTCGAGAGCGTGCTGGCCAAGGCGAAGACGCTGCAGGAGAGCTAGGAGATGCAGCGGAGCCGTGCCCGGAGGGCGGGACGGCGGAGCGGAATCGACCAGTTAGGGAGTCTGTAATGCCCACCGCGTTCCCGGTGCAGCTGGTCTCGCCGGAGAAGATCCTGTTCGACGGCGAGGCCGAGATGGTCGTCTGCCGTCCGATCGAGGGCTCCATCGCGTTCCTCATCGGGCACGTGCCCTATCTCGGCGCGCTCGCCGACGACGAGCTGCGCATCATCCTCCCCGGTTCCGGCGAGGAGGCGGCGGCGGTGCACGGCGGGTTCGTGCAGATGACCGGCGACAACCTCGTGGTGCTCTCCGACCTCGCCGAGCTCCGGGAGCAGATCGACGTCCCCCGGGCCGAATCGGCCAAGCGCCGGGCCGAGGAGACCCTCGCCCGCGACCCGGACAACGAAGAGGCGCTGGCGGCACTGGACCGGGCCGAGACCCGCCTGAAGGTCGCCCGCACATAGCTGCCCCTAGCCTGCGCCGATGCGGCCGCCGGAGTACGTGCGCAGCGAGCGGAGGAGGCTCGCCAGCGACACCCGCGCTCGACCGCTCGGCTCCAGGTGCCGCCTTGCGCCGCACTGCGCAGCGAGCGAATGCAGCAGGCGGCGGTTCGGTCTTGTGTCGCCGTCGTGGCGGGGCTGATCCTGGTGCCGATGCTCGCGGCCGTCACGCCGGCGGGCGCGGACGGCGCCTCGCTGACGCCGTTCCGTCGGGTCGGGGCCTGGATCGACGTGTTCGACTACGCGCCCCGGTTGCAGACCGCGGGGACGGCGCCGCGGGTGACGCCCGACTCGGTGTCGGACATGGCCGCGCTCGGTGTCCGCACGCTCTACGTGCAGGTGGCCAACCCCGACGGCGCGCCGTCGAACCAGCTCACCGACCGCGCCGAGCTCCGTGCCATCCTCCAGCGCGCCCACGACCGCGGCATGGCCGTCATCCCGTGGTTCCTGCCCGCGCTCACCGCGCCCGCGGACGACCTCGCGATGATGAAGCAGATCGTCGCGTTGCGCGCCGGAGGTGAGCGCGTCGACGGCATCGCCCTCGACCTCGAGTCCACCGAGGTCGCCGACGTCGCCCTCCGCAACCGGCGGACGGTCGCCTTCGCCCGCAAGGTCCGCACGCTCGTCGGCACCTCCGTGCCGGTGGCGTCGATCGTCTACCCGGCGGTGCAGCTGGAGCTGCTGAACACGACGCTGTGGCCCGACTTCCCGTACCGGGGGCTGGCGAAGTACGTCGACGTGTGGATGCCGATGAGCTACTACACGTTCCGCTCGCCGGAGTCGGGTCTCCGCAGCGCGTACCGCTACACCGTCGACAGCGTCGATCGCCTGCGGCGTCACCTCGGTGATCCCGCGGCGCCGGTGCACGTCATCGGTGGGCTCGCGGAGGACAGCACGCCCGACGACTACCTCGACATGACGCGCGCCGCTCGCGCCACGAACGCCGTGGGCTGGTCGATCTACGACTACGCCACCACCGGCTCGTGGGCGTGGCCGTACCTGCGCGGCGAGGTCCCGGTCCCGACGACGCTCGCACCGCCGACCACGGCGGCGCCGCCCACCACGACCGTCGCGCCCTCCACCACCGCCCCGCCGGCGACGACGGTCGTCCCCGCCACCAGCACGACGGTCACGCCCCCGACCACGCCGGGCTGACCCTGGCCGAGCGGCGGTCGGGAACGTGCTTGAATTGCCCGGAGCAGGACCTGGGGACGGCGGGGGAACGCCCAAACTGACCGGGCAGGCGGCAACCTCCGAATCGAGGGCACGAGTGATCGACGACGACCAGACCCACCCGCCCGGATCGCGCGACGCCCCGGGGCCGTCGGCGCCGCCGAAGCTCGTCGTGGCCGGCCAGGGATACGTCGGCCTGCCCGTCGCCATGCGGGCGGTCGAAGTGGGTTACCGGGTGGTGGGCTTCGATCCCGACGTCGACCGGGTCAAGCGGCTCATCAGCGGCGAGTCCTACGTCGAGGACGTCTCCAACGCCGCCCTGCGGGAGGCGCTCGCCAGCGAGCGGTACACCGCGTCGAGCGAAGCCCGGGCGTGCCGGGGCTTCGACTATGCGGTCATCACGGTGCCGACGCCGCTCACCGAGCGTGCGCCCGACCTGTCCTACATCGAGTCGGCGGCGTCCACCCTGGCCCGCTACCTCCGGCCCGGCGCGACCGTCATCCTCGAGTCGACGACCTACCCGGGCACCACCGAGGAGCTGGTGGTCCCGATCCTCGAGGAAGGCTCCGGCCTCAGCGCGGGGGAGGACTTCCACGTCGGGTACAGCCCCGAGCGCATCGACCCCGGCAACACGCAGCACACGTTCGTCAACACGCCGAAGGTCGTCTCCGGCGTCGACGCCGCGTCGCTGCGCTCGGTGCAGGACTTCTACGAAACGCTCGTCGACTCGGTGGTGCCGGTGTCGGGCACCGCGGAGGCCGAGCTCACCAAGCTGCTCGAGAACACCTTCCGCCACGTCAACGTCGCGCTGGTGAACGAGCTCGCCATGTTCGCCGGCGACATGAACATCGACATCTACGAGGCGATCGAGGCCGCGTCGACCAAGCCCTTCGGGTTCATGCGCTTCGTGCCCGGTCCCGGCGTGGGTGGCCACTGCCTGCCGATCGACCCGAGCTACCTCTCGTGGAGCGTCCAGCACTCGCTGGGTCGGAGCTTCCGGTTCATCGAGCTGGCGAACGACATCAACGACCACATGCCCGACCACGTCGTCCGGCGGCTCACCGCGGCGCTGAACCAGCGGTTCCGCATGGCCGTGAACGGCAGCCGGATCCTCGTGCTCGGCCTCTCCTACAAGTCGAACACCGGCGACGTGCGGGAGTCGCCCGCGGTCATGGTGGCCGAGCGCCTGGTCGAGATGGGCGCCGACGTCCGGGCGGTGGAGCCGTACCTCGAGGAGACGCGCGATTCGCGGATCTCCCTCGTCGACCTCACCAAAGAAGAGGTCGCCGAGGCCGACGCGGTCGTGCTGCTGACGGATCACGACCGGCTGGATCTCGACCTCGTCGTGGCCGAGGCCAGCTACGTGCTCGACACACGCTTCCGGCTGTCGGGGCCCAACGTGGAGAGGCTCTGAGGCTTGGGGTCGGGCAAGAAGGCCGGGAAGCGCGTCCGCGAAGGACGACGCCAAGGGCGACGTCAAGCGCGACGCCAAGCGCGACCCGAAGCTGGCGCGGCGGGTGGACGCCCGGCCGGGCTGGGACGAGCTCGACGCCCGCACCCGTGACGCCGAGGCGCGTCTCACGGCCCTGCAGCACCAGCTCGACGACGTGCTCGCGGCGCTGAGCGACTCCGCCGCCCGTCTGCACGAGGCGGTGGCGGTGATCGACGACCTCCCGACGAGCGCGACCGCGAACGAGGCCGCGCTCGAGCTGCGCCGGCGCCTCGAGCAGATGCTGGTCGCCCAGCAGCGGACCAACGAGCTGCTCGACCTCGCGCTCGGGGTCGCGCTCGAGCCGGGCGAGACCCCGCAGCAGCTCCGCTGGCGTCCGGCGCGGGGTTAGTGCGCGTCAGGCAACGTTCGCCCTGACCTCCAACGGCACATCTGAGGACGCCGTCGAGGTCGTCAAGCCCAGAGGGACGAGGCGGTGCATGCGTATCCCAACACCAGCTGCCCCGGCGATGTTCAGGCGTCGACGGATGGGTCATCCGCAGCGCTGTGCGGTGCTCGCCTGGTGATCGGCGGCCGTACTCAGTGAGGTAGTGGCTCAGTTTGAGGGATCAGGCGTGTCGGATCATGGTGCTGGCTGATCCGCGCTTCTCGACCTCCACGAAGCCGACCGACTCGTAGAGGTCACGCGCCGGATTCTCGTCGCTGACAGCTGAGACTCATCGCCGAGTGTCCCTGAGCAACGCTGGCGTCGATGAGGTCCATGAGGAGTCGTCGTCCGATTCCCTCGTGCCGACGGGATCGCGATGACTGCGATCGACAGTTCTGGGACGTCCTCGGCGACGAAGCCATAGCCGTGGATCGCCTCGGTGTATGTCCGGTACCAGGCTGCGCCCACCGGCCCGTCCTGTTCGGCAACCAGCCCGTAGTCGCCTTGCCTCGGCCATCCAGCGAGGTACATCGCGTACCGCGGATCGGCGAGCACCTGGTCACCGGTCGGTGTCGGCTTGCTCGGCCGCCAGACTGCGGCCTCGCCGAGCATCGTCGCGAGGAAGGCGAAGTCCTCGTCACCGGCCAGACGACACTGAACATCCACCACCTGGGTCAATCTTCCTAGGTCTCGAGGCGAGCTGCGATCTGGCGGTACCGGGAGACGGGGATGAGATGCACTCCGTCGAACGCGCCTGAAGCGCGGATCTCGTGCAGCATCTGGCACGCGAAGTCGACTCCTGCGTCCGGGTTTTCGTCCAAGGCATGGATGAGGTGCTCGGGAACGGTCAACTCGGGGGTATCGGCCGAGAGCTTGCGGGCCATCGTCGCGGAGCTCGGCACCAAGACACCGGCGAACACCGGCCCGTCGAAGGCCACGTCGGACCGCCACTCGAGGAGGGCGGGCACCGACCAGCTGACCTGAACGAAGAGAAAGTCGGCACTGCGCTTCCAGGATGGAAGCGCAGTGAGCCGTGAGGTCACGCCGACGCGCAGTCCCGCAAGACCTTGCTCGCGACTCGCGAAGCGCTTCGCTTCGTCGAGCATCGACCGGACAGTGAGGTCGTCGGATCGACTTCCCGTCTCAGGTCGATCGCCGTACACGAAGAGGAACTCGTCGACTCCGTACGCAGCCGCCGTCAGGAGATCACGGCGGAAACCGAGCATGTTGCGGTCTCTGGCGTTGAGACACGCGATCGATCGGCCGCCCATCAGCGCGACTTCGTGTGCGACCGCGATGCTCGATACGGTCGCTCGCCCGATGTGGTTGTCCGGGATCAAGAACGACGATGCGGCCCGGCTCAACACCCCGATCTGGTGTCGCACGCGCATGAGATCAGGACGGGTTGCCGGCTCGATCTCGCACACGATGCCGAACTCGCGATCCGTCATCAGGCCAGCGTACGCATCGCGACTGCCCCACACCGCCGGTCCGGAGAGACATCTGGTCGGCGTGGGCCGTTGCGGTGGCCCTAGCGTCGGCGTGTGCCCCGGTATCACGGCTTCTTCGCTGATAGTGCCCGCTGGGAGCGATTCCGGTTCCGGGACGACGACATCGTCATTTCGACACCATCGAAGTGCGGCACGACGTGGATGCAGAACATCGTCGGATCCCTCGTCTTGGATCGCCCGGTGCTCGGCGTACCCATCAGCACCCTGTCACCGTGGCTGGACATGCTCATCCGCACGGACGACGAGGTCTTCGGCCTGCTTGATGCGCAACCGCATCGTCGCTGGATCAAGACCCACACGCCGCTTGACGGGCTTCCTCTGCATCCCACCGTCACCTACATCGCGGTGATCCGCCACCCACTCGATGTCGCGCTCTCCGATCGCGACCACCGCTCGAACATGGACCAGCGGCGCGCCCTCGAACTCCGAGCCGCAGCCGCCGGCGCACCCGATCCTTCGCTTAGGCGCGAACCGGAGCCGCTCGACGTCGTTGACTACCTGCGCTGGTTTATCGACAACGATGTGCCTCCTACGGGGAGCGGTCCGAACGGACTCGCCGACTTCTGTCAACAAGCGACCACTTACTGGGACGCGCGGAACGCGCCGAACGTTCACCTCTTCCACTACACGGACCTGTGGGAGAACCTGGCCGGCGAGATGCGGCTGGTCGCCAACGCGCTCGACATCACTGTCGACGAGGTACGCTGGCCCGAGTTCGTGGAAGGGGCGACACTCGACTCGATGAGAGACCGAGCTGCCGACACCGCACCAGACGCGCATGTCCGCGTTGTGGCGCGACCCTCACACCTTCTTCCGGTCCGGCGGATACCGAGAGTGGGCGTCGTTGCTCACAGACTCCGACATCGAGCGTTTCAACGAACGTCTCGGCGCTCTCACGCGAGATGCAACACCCTGGGTCCTCACCGGAAGAGCGGGCCTCCCCGACTGAAGCCCGCACCCGACATGAACGCGCCCACCGCGACCACGCCAAGAATGTCCTTCGCAGCATCCCCGAACGCCGGCTCAGTGACGCGTTTCTGCGCAAGCCCCCACGCTCGATCTGTTCCTAGCGACCGTGGACGCGTACGAACCGATCGCCGAGCGCTCCGTCGCGATCGACCGCGTAATCGGCTGGCACATCCGCACCGTGCTCGGCGACGCCCTCTGGCGAACCGAAGCCGGGATCGCGCTCCCAGGAGGTGGCACACCCCGACAATGGATCGACGAGCTCGAACTCCGCATGACCGCGCTCGAGATCGACTATCGATAGCCAGCATCCAACCGTCGACGGAAAGCCATCGTACGGCGCGCTATGGCGTGACCGTCCGTCGTCGTCCCGCCCCCTAACGCAGGATCAAGGGTGCACGACTGCGCGCCATGACCGCAGCCGATCTGTGTGGGAGCAACTCGTCGGCGAGGCCATGAGGGCGGCGCACGGGTAGCGTCAGCTGTAACAGGCGAGCAACGTGACGGACCCCGGCTTCGGTCGGGGCCCTCTCGCGTTTGCTCATTGCATCGCAGCCGAATCGCGCCAGGAGAGCATCTGCAGGAATACCTCGTCGCGTTCCCAATCGAGCGCAATACGGATCGTGCCGTCGTCGTGCTTGAAGAACAGGCGGCGGTCCAATGTAAACAGCACTGACACGACGCCACCCACTGCTCCGCCGTGGTAGGTGTCCCAAATGCTGCTCACCGTCGCAGTCCCGCGGGGGATCCGTAGAACATCGTTTGAGGGGCGGCCCTGCGCATAAGAACGATGTCTCCTTCGTGTCGACGAGATGAGCGAAGAGGTACGGACGGCAAAGTCCGTGGTTGCTGCTCGCCCACTGCAAGCTTCGACCTGCGGGGCGCGTCCACCGCCTTCGCCAAGCGCGACGCGCCTACGGGCGAGCCTTCGGCGGCGACGGGTCATCGGATTAACGCTGCCCAACCAGTTTTGGTTCCGGCTCGCCCGCCACGGCCACCCGCCTGACCACTGTCGGGTTGCCGCCTCTGCCCGCGCTCGCCGTTCACCCGCTGAGCCGAAGATACCTGCCTCGAACGACCTCGGCGCCTAGTCATGCCCCGCGCCAGATCGCCGTGCGGCGGGGCTGGATCGTTCCGTTCTCCTGTGCCGAGCAGACGCTTGACTGCTCGGCTTCTGGCACTGCCATGGCGGGTTGGACACTGTCCTAATGCCTCATGGTTAGGTGAAAGTGTCGCAATTGGTAGTGCACGTGCGTTTCGTGCGTGTCATGCTCCCGCGGCGTTCGCTGAGGACGGAACGCATACACGGGCGATTCGTCGCTGGCAGGACCTGGGAGGGCTCTGTGTTTCGAATGAAGCGAGGCTGGTTCGCGCCGCTCGTCGTGATCGGCGCGGCCACGTTCATGTTGACAAGTGTTCCGGCGGGGGCGAAACCCGCCGCGCCACCTCAAGCCCAAGTCAAACTGAACAACCTGAAAGTGCTCGACGGTGACGGGCACCCGTTCCCCGGAGAAGCCGGCGTCGTCTACTGCGCCGGAACGGACCCGTGCCAGGCGGCAACGACGGATCAGAACGGCAACGTCAATCCCTTCTTCGTCAATCCGAACATCGAATACCGCGTCTTCGGCTTTGCCACCAACACCGGCTGGGGCTGTGGTGGCTACCCGTTGAACGACAAGCTGTGGTGGTTCGGACCGACGAGCAACGGGCTTGGACGGACCTTTGCGCGCCCAGCGACCTTCGTCGTGACGCGGCCGAACTGCACCGGGACGGCCACGGTGCTCAATGGTGAGACGGGGACCGCGTTCCCCGCCGGGACCGGGGGCGGCGTGATGGCGTGCACGGCCAGCAGCTGCGTGTTCGTCGGGATGGACGCCAACGGCGTGGTACAGCTCCACAACTGGACCGACAACCAAGGTGTGGTGCAGATGGCCGACCTCGACCCCAACGTCGAGTACCAGTTCTCCGCCTGGGTGACCAACCCCGCGGGCTGGGACACGAGCTGCGCGTACACCCCCGATGGCGGGATCACGAACTTCTTTTTCTCCGCCAACGTCACTGGTCATCAGTCCGACGTGAACGGCACCCAGTTCACCATCTCCAAGCCGACGGCCTGCCCCTAAACAGCAACAAACTGCCGGGTGCCTGGGTGCAGCACCACCGCTGACCCAGGCACCCGGCCTACCCGCCGGGCGTCCCGCGGCCGCGGGCCCGCTACCAGCGCCCCGAGAGTCGCGGCATCGAGTGCAGAGCTGATGCGATGAAGGAGCGGGGCCTCCGCTCCCCGTGAGGGTCCGAGTCGCTTGAGACTCGGGGCTTCACACCTACGAGCACGCCCGCAACGCCTGCACGCGATCCCCTATCAGGGCATTTGCCCTTCCCCTCGTAGTCGTTCCTCCTTATTTTGCCGCGATTTTCTCAGTCGTCAGTTCTCCGATACCAGACCTTAACGTCTGAACCCTCGCGCCTGGAACCCGCCAGTCAACACCTGCGCGACACAGTGACCCATGCGTACCCGCGTAGCACGAGCCGGACCTGTCACGAAGGCCCGTCTTGATACCGACCAGGTCCTTCGACCGTTCGACTCGTCTCTCGCACGCGTCTCCCTAGTCGCGTACGTCGCCATCCCGTCGTCAATGCTGCGCGCGAGCCAACGCTGATGCTTAACGTCCATTCGATCCTCCCAATCGACGTGGCACTGAACTTTGGTTCTGCTTTCTATGTGCGCGTCGAGCAGTTCCTGGTGCTGCGTCCCTCGACCAGGTGACCACCGGTTCAAAGCGCACGCCCGTGCGCGTCAACGTAAGGAAACGCATATGCCGAAGGGAAAGATGCTGGTCTACACGGACTCGATCAGCCCGGAGCGCGACGCGGAGTTCAACGCGTGGTACGACAGGGTGCACGTTCCTGACGTGTTGAAGATCGACGGCATCATCGGCTGCACCCGCTTCAAGGTTGCCGAGTCGCCCGCCGCTGACACGCCCGGCAAGTACCTCGCCATCTACGACGTCGAAGCTGACGACTTCAACGACATCCTCGACGCGTTGGTGACCGCGTTCACCGATGGGAGCCTGCCCACGAACGATTGCCTCGTGCCGGGACCGATCATCTTCCTGCAGCCCGCGACCTGATGAGGTTCGGCGTCGCGATCCCGGCGGCGGGTCCGGAGGCGTCGCGAGACACTGTGCTGTCGGTGTTGCATGTGGCCGATCGGCTCGGGTACGACACCGCTTCATGTCCCGCCTACGTCGGTGAATAGGGTCTGTCATGGAAGCGATCGTCTTCGACGAAACGGGTCTGTGCTGGCGCGACGACGTCGAGTTGGCGCGTCGACCGGCGCCCCACGAAGTCGTCGTGGAGATGACGGCGGCCGGGGTCTGTCACAGCGACCTGAAGGTCATCACCGGAGCGACGCCCTATCCCTTGCCGGTCGTCCTGGGGCACGAAGGGACCGGCCGCGTCGTCGACGTCGGCGACGCCGTGGGATCCGTTGCTGTTGGTGAGACCGTCGTGATCCATACGTTGCGCTTCTGCGGCCGGTGCCACCGCTGCGCCGCTGGGTATCCGACGCAGTGTCGCAGGGGTCTCGGGGGGATCGGCCAGCCGTTCGTCATCGGTACCGAGCCCGTCAACCAGTTTGCGAACACGTCAGTGTTCACTGAGCGCACGATCGTGTCGGAGGAGCAGGTCGTCGCCATCGATCCGGCGATCCGTCCCGAGTGCGCCGCGCTGCTCGGGTGTGGCGTCCTCACTGGCGCCGGCGCGGTCTTCAACCGCGCACGCGTCACGCGCGGTGATCGCGTCGTTGTACTCGGCCTCGGCGGTGTCGGGCTGAACGTCGTGCAAGCGTCAGCAATCGCGGGCGCCTCGGTCGTGATCGCGGTCGACACCAATCCCGACAAGGAGGTGGTCGGCAGGACGTTCGGCGCGACACAGTTCGTGCTCGGAGGCGATGGCGTCGGCGACCGCATCCGGGAGATCGAGCCGACAGGCGTCGACCACGCCTTCGTGTGCATCGGCAGCGCTCCGCTGGTCGCGCTCGCCGTATCGCTGCTCGACGCAGGCGGACAGGCTGTGATCGTCGGGTTCCCGGGTCCCGGGATCAACGCAGAGATCCCGCTCGAACGGCTCTATCACGACAAGTCGATCCTCGCCTGCCGATACGGAACCTCGAGCCCACATCGCGACATCCCGTTGCTCGCCGAGCTGTACCTCGCGGGACGACTCAAGCTCGACGAGCTCGTCACCCGAACTCTTCCGCTGGCCGAAGCCCCGGCTGCGTTTGACGACATGGTGGCCGGGCGGGTCGAAGCTCGCACCGTCCTTCGGATTGGAGACTGACGACATGCCTCACATCAAGCTCTACGCCACCGCCGGTCGCACGCCCGAACAGAAGCGGGCGCTGTTGGAGGCCGCCCACCAGGGCCTCGTCGAAGGCGCCGGGATTCCGGAGTGGGACCGCCAAGTCCGGCTGTTCGAGTTCGGACCCGACAACATCTTGCTCCCCGAGAAGGACGACCTCGTCTCGTATGTGTTGATCGAGGTGATCGGCTATCCGCGCTCGATCGACGTCAAGCGAGACATCTACCAGGCGATGGTGAACAAGCTCGCCGAAGTCGGCGTCGATCCGATGAACACCAAGATCACGTACTACGACGTGCCCGCGGACTGCTGGGGCGTCAACGGCGGTCAAGCCGGCAGTGACCTCGCCGCCGCCCAAGTGAGCGGCGAGAATCCATCCGGGTGGAGCGCGCGGTACTGACGACGCGCGTGACAACGTCTGCCGACGCTCAATCGCTCGCCTCGTGGGAGGTTGCGCTCGAGGCGAGCTGGCCGTGGATAAGGGATCATCCGCAGTAGGCCGAGCGCGGGGCGCCTTCGCGTCGGACCACGTGCAACTCGCCCCAATACGCGTTCTCCGCTGGAGAACTCGTGTTCGTCGCCGGCCGGGAACTTGCGGCCATTCGAGCGGACGCTGAGCCAGGCGGCTTGGGACGGGCGGACCCGTCCCAAGTCGGTTGTGGCGGTGATTACGGTTGCGCTTCGGCTTATTTGTCGTGGCCGGGTGGGGTGAAGCTGTACGACCCGTCCCACGCACAGGTGGCGGCGCACGTGACGTTCACCTTTGCCTGGAACCCGCTGAACCGGCCGGTCCCGCCTGTGAACGTGAGGATGCCGAGACCCGTGCTGAGGTCCAGCACGACGTGGCCGTAGGCATTGTTGTTACCTGGGCCATCGAGGACGAGGTTGCTGTCCAAGGTCATGGTTTTGAAATCGGCTGCTGAGGCGTAGATGACCTTCATACCGGCGTCGATCGCGTTCAGGTTCGACCCGGTGATCGTGCAGAACCCACCGGAGAGACCGGAGTACTGAGAGCACTCCTTCGTCACGTGAAGTTGGTCTCCGCTGCGGGGAGTGGCAGAGCCTGCGGTGGCGAACGCTGCGACCATGACGACGGCCAGGAGCAATCCGAAGATTGTCTTCGCCGTGAAACTCCTTCGCTGCGGTGACTGCAGCTCGGTCATGACTTCCTCCTTTGGTTGTCGACGGCCGTGGGCGCCTGCAGGCCTACGGCTTCCACGATCCGATCTCCTTCCAGACCGGCCTGTGGGAGGATGTTTTCCTCGACCACAGAGTGAGAGAGAGGTCTCGCGGCGGGCTCGCGGCGGGCTCGCGGCGGCATGTTGAGTGTGGGTGGGGTTGGAGGGCCGGTGGAGGACCGGGTGGCGACGGCGCTGTGTGTGCTGGGCCCGTTGGAGGTCGTGCGCGACGGCGAGCGGGTTCGGCTGGGAAGCGGGCAGCAGCGCCGCTTGCTCGCGGCGTTGGTGGTCCACGCCAACGAGGTGGTCTCGAGGGATCGTCTCGTCGACGTTCTGTGGGGTGACGGGCCGCCGCCGAGTGCGACGCAGACGCTCCAGGGATTGGTGTCGCGGCTGCGCCAGACGCTTGGTGACGACCGCCTGGAGACACGCCCACCGGGGTATCGGCTGCGGGTGGCGAGCGGCGAGGTCGACGCGTTGCGTTTCGAGGAGCTGGTGCGGGTCGGGCTCGGGGCGTCTGAACGCCCGGAGGTAGCGCTCGGCGCGTTCGACGAGGCGCTCGGGCTGTGGCGAGGGTCCCCCTACGCGGAGTTCGCGAGTGAGGAGTTCGCCACCGCGGAGGTTGCTCGACTGGTTGAGCTGCGCGCCCGGGCGATCGAGGAACGGTCCGCCGCGCTCTTGGAGTTGGGCCGCCCCGAGGACGTCGTCGGCGAACTCGAGGCCCAGATCGCGGTTGAGCCGTTTCGCGAGCGACTGCGAGCGCTGCTGATGCTCGCGCTCGCCCGCGCCGGTAGGCCGGTCGAGTCACTGCGCGCGTACGACGAGTTTCGTCGGCGCCTGACCGACGAGGTCGGTGTGGTCCCGTCGCCCGGACTGCAGGCGCTCAACGACGACATCGTGCGGCAGGACCCCGACGTCGGGTGGGCGGGATCGCCGACGAAGGACCCAGACTCAGCACATCTGCCGTCGGGGACCGTGTCGTTCCTCTTCACCGAGGTGGAGGGTTCGACGCGCCTGTGGGACGAGAGTCCCGACGTGATGACCTATGCGATGCCGCGTCACGACGAGCTGCTGCGCGATGCGGTCAAGTCACAGGGTGGCTTCATCGTCAAGAACGCGGGCGATGGGTTCCACGCTGTGTTCGCGACCGCCCACGATGCGGTCACGGCTGCGGTTGCCGCCCAAAGGTCGCTGCTCGCGGACGACTGGAACATCGCGCAGACCGTGCGCGTCCGGATGGGGATCCATACCGGCGAGGCGGAGGTCCGCGACGGCGACTACAGCGGCGGCGCGGTGAATCGCGCCGAGCGGCTGATGTCGGTGGCGCACGGCGGCCAGATCGTCGTGTCAGCCGCGACGGAAGAGGTGCTGCACGACGCCCTCCCCGAGAAGTACGGGTTCATCGACCTGGGAGAGCACCGGCTGCGTGATCTCGGGCGGACGGAGCGCTTGTTTCAAGTAGCCCATCCCGATCTGGAGCGGGAGTTCGCGCCGCTCCGCACTTTGGACGCCTTCGCACGCAACAACCTGCCGCGTCAGGCGACGACGTTCGTCGGACGCGAGGCCGAGATCGCGTCACTGTCGGAGCTGGTCTGTCGGTCGTCGCTGGTGACTTTGACCGGGGTGGGCGGGGTCGGCAAGACCCGTCTCGCACTCCAGATTGCGGCGGAGATCATCGACGAGTTCCCCGACGGTGCGTGGTTGTGCGAGTTCGCGCCGGTCACCGATCCGGAGGCGGTGTGGGAGACCGTCGCGGCGTGCCTGCGGGTGCTGCCGCTGCCGGGTCGGGCGCTCGACGAGTCGGTACTCGACTATCTCGCCGCGAAGCGGTTGTTGCTGGTGCTCGACAACTGCGAGCATCTCCTCGATGCGGTCGCGCGTCAGGTCGATGCCATCGAGCATCGTTGCCCAGACGTGTCGGTGCTCGCGACAAGCCGGGAGGGCCTCGGGTTGGCGGGCGAGCGGATCGTCGCGGTGCCGCCGCTGGGTGTCCCGGCCGGTGATGCGGATGTGGACGAGGTGAGGCGGGCGGAGGCGGTGTGTCTGTTTTGGGATCGGGCGAGCACGGCGAAGCGCGACTTCGCGCTCACCGACCGCAACGTCGGTGCCGTCGGCGTGTTGTGTCGACGCCTGGACGGGATCCCGCTCGCGATCGAGCTGGCGGCGGCGCGGGTGCGGTCGTTGTCACCGGAGGATCTCGTGTCCCGCCTCGATCAACGGTTCAAGCTCCTCACGCACGGCAGTCGCGCGGCACCGGAACGCCACCAGACGTTGCGGAGCACGATCGACTGGTCCTATGACCTGCTCACCCCGACCGAGCGTCATGCGTTCGACCGCCTGTCGGTGTTCGCGGGTGGCTGTGATCTTGGGGCCGCGGAAGCGGTGCTGCCCGACGACGACCTCGACGCGCTGGATGTGGTCGACGTGTTGGGTCAACTGGTGGACAAGTCCCTCGTCGTCACCGACGACGCAGACGGCGGGGTGCGTTACCGGCTGCTGGAGACGATCCGCCAGTACGCGCGTGAGCGGCTCGACGCGAGTGGCGATCCGGCGGTGGTGCGACGTCGCCACGCCGACTACTACGTCGCGCTGGCCGAAGCGGCCGGTCTCCACCTGCGGGGCCGAGACCACCTGGAGTGGACCAACGTCGTCGCGCGCGACATCGACAACTTCCGCGCGGCGCTCGATTGGGCAGTCGAGACACCTTCACCCGAGCACGCGCTGCGCCTCGTCGCCCCGCTGGCGGTGCACGGCAGGATCGGCGAACTCGCGATGGACTGGGCCACGACCGCGATCGCGATCCCCGGCGGCGACGGTCACCCGCTCGTTCCCGTGGTCGCCGCCTGGGCCGCGTGGGGCGCAACGATGGGCGGCGATCTCGAGCGGGCCGCAGACCTCGTCGCCGCCGCGGAACGAGCCCAAGCCGCGCTCGGTATACGGCTTGGGTACGTGGCGCGGGCTCAGGCGACCCTCGCGTTCTATCGCACTGACTTCGAGGAGGCACGACGTCACGCCGAGGAATGGGTCGAGCTCGCGCGGGCATCCGGGGACCCTGGCGAACTCGCACACGCACTCATCATGCTCGGAGGCGCGCTCCAGATCACTGAACCGACGCTCGACGCCGCGACCGCCGCCGTTGACGAAGCGGTGCGCGTCGCCCGTGCCGCCGGCATCGACGCGGCGCTCGCGATCGGCCTCACAATCGTCGCGACTTGGCTCCCGTACGAGGAGTCCGAACGCGCGCTCGGGCTGCTCGACGAAGCCATCGAGATCGGTACCCGCATCGGTGACCGTAACGGCGTCTCGAACGCGATCCATTACAAAGCGAGGATCGCGATGCGACATGGTGACTGGCCAACAGCCCTCCAAGGGGCCGTCGACGCCGCCGAACAGACGCTCGAACTCGGTGACCATGGCGTTGCGAGTAGGTCCCTCTACACGGCTGGTGTCGCGTTGTGCGCGCTCGGGTCTTGCGAGCCGGCGGCCGTCCTCTTCGGGAAATCCGACGCGATGGCGGGACGATGGGGATTCGATTGGAGCCTCGAAATGCTCGCGGCGACCGAGGTCGCCCTCCTCGAAGTCCTCGGCGAACAACAGGTCGCGACGCTCGCCGCACGGGGCGCCGCCCTCGACATGGCCGACGCCGTCACCTACCTACGCGCCGAAGCCGGCCGAGCCCTCGGCGCGCCATAACGCGCGCTCCGAACGCTCAGCTGCGCAGCTGGAGTTGCGCGAGTACCGAGCGGCAGATATGCGTGTGCGCCTTCGCCACCAAGCGTTTCGGTCGTTCTCGTGGCCTGGACCCGCCTGTGGTCACACATTGGTCACAGATACAGCGCGTGCGCCGGGACCAGGCGAGGTGTGAAGTGCCTACGAGAGGCTGATTTCAGGGAGGGTCAGCGCGGTGGTCGCGAGCCCAAGATCAGGCTGGTGAGGTGGCGTGTGAGAACGCGGGGGTCCGGGCGGCCTGTGGGAACGCCCGGGTTTTTTTGGTTTCTTGGGTGTACGCGCAACAGAGTTGGCGTCTGCGGCATCTACTCAGTGTGGGGTTGTCGCGAGGTAGCGAGAGGCTGGTATTGGAGGGGGAGATCCCAGACGATGTGACTCGGTCGATGGGTGCGGTGTTTGCCGGAGAGCACGAGCGGCTGGTGCGCGTCGCCTATCTGCTGACCGGCAGCAGTGCGGTGGCGGAGGATGTCGTTCAGGACGCGTTCGTTCGTTTGCATCGTCATTGGGACGGGGTCCGGCAGCCATCTGCGTACCTGCGCGTCACGGTCGTGAACGGGTGCAGTGCGCATCATCGGCGGAACCGTCGTGAACGATCGCATTTTCCCGAGCTGGTCACTGACACGGTGGTGCCAGAGACGCCGGTCGTCTTGGACGCCCTTTCGGAGCTGCCCTATCGCCAACGGGCCGCGCTCGTCTTGCGCTTCTACGAGGACCGCCCAGACTCCGAGATCGCGCAGGCACTGGGGTGTAGGCCCGCGACGGTGCGATCGCTTGTGCATCGCGGACTCGCGACGCTGAGAAAGGCGATCCCGCAGTGAACGGCAGGGACCAATCCATCGAATCCGCGTTGCGGACCGCGCTGCGCGACGCTGCTGGCCAGATCGAGGTCCGGCCGACGTCCTTGACGACGACAGCCGAGCCCACGGCGCAGCGGGTCGCGCGTCGTGTGCCGGTGATTGCCGTGATTGCCGCCTGTCTCGTCGTCGCGCTGGTCATAGGAGGGGTACTCCTCTTCTCCGGTGGCAACCACCCGTCCTCGGTGCAGACGCCCACGCTCCCGCCGGTCGCGGCTGTCGGGGGGTGCGCGGGAAAGGCGTACGTGAACAACAACGCCGATGGCACGGTCTCAGTGATCACCACCGCGACCGGTGCGGTGTCAGCCCCCATCACCATCGGCGCCCGTCCGACCGGGGTGGCGATCACTCCCGACGGCACGCACGCTTACGTGACCAACGTCATCGACGGCACGGTGTCGGTGATCACGACCGCGACGGGTGTGGTGTCAGCCCCCATCACCGTCGGCAAGGCTCCGGTCGGGGTGGCGATCACTCCCGACGGTAAGCACGTCTACGTGACCAACAACGCCGATGGCACGGTGTCGGTGATCACGACCGCGACAGGTGCGGTGTCGCCCCCCATCACTGTCGGCAACGGTCCGGATGGGATAGCGGTCACTCCCGACGGCAAGCACGTCTACGTGGCCAACGATGGTGGCAGCACGGTGTCGGTCATCACGACCGCGACGGGCGCGCTCTCGGCGCCCATCACCGTCGGTAACGCTCCTCACGGCGTGGCGATCACTCCGGACGGTAAGCACGTCTACGTGGCCAACAACGGTGGCGGCACGGTGTCGGTGATCACGACCGCGACGGGTGCGGTGTCAGCCCCCGTCACCGTCGGCAACGGTCCGGAGCAGGTGGCGATCACTCCGGACGGCACGCACGCCTACGTGACCAACAACGCCGATGGCACGGTGTCGGTGATCACGACCGCGACGGGTGCGGTGTCGCCACCCATCACCGTCGGCAGCCGTCCGATCGGCGTGGCGATCACGCCTGACGGCAAGCAGGTCTACGTGACCAACTCGTCCGTCAACAACTTCGTCACCAACGACGTCGCCGCCAATGGCGCCGGCACGGTGTCGGTCATCACCACCGCGACGGGTGCGGTGTCGCCCCCGATCACTGTCGGCAAAGGTCCCATCAACATGGCGATCTGCCCAGCGTGAAGTTCGCGAAGCGCTGAAATTTTGCCGTGCCCGCGGGCACTTGGAGAGGGAGTGACCTGTGAACGCTGTCCGTTTGCGCCGGAAGGTCGTAGCCGTGATCGTCATCGCGTTGTCGGGGTCGGGGGTGCTGGTCACAACGTCGGCTGCGCCCGCGGCGGCTGTCGAGGGGTGCGCAGGAAAGGCCTATGTGAACAACAACGCCGATGGCACGGTGTCGGTAATTACGACCGCCACGGGTGCGGTGTCGCCCCCCATCACCGTGCCCAGCCGTCCGGTCGGAGTGGCGATCACTCCTGACGGCACGCACGCCTATGTGGCCAACATCATCGCCGGCACAGTGTCGGTGATCACGACCGCGACGGCTGCGGTGTCACCCCCCATCACCGTCGGCAACGGTCCCAACGAGGTGACGATCACCCCTGACGGCAAGCACGCCTACGTGACCAACGCCTTCGCTGACACGGTGTCGGTGATCACGACCGCGACGGGTGCGGTGTCACCCCCCATCACCGTCGGCAACGGTCCCAGCGGCGTAGCGATCACCCCTGACGGCAAGCACGCCTACGTGGCCAACAACGCCGATGGCACCGTGTCGGTGATCACGACCGCGACGGGTGCGGTGGCAGCCCCCATCACCGTCGGCAACGCTCCCGAACTGGTGGCGATCACCCCTGACGGCAAGCACGCCTACGTGGTCAACAACGCCGATGGCACGGTGTCGGTGATCACGACCGCGACGGGTGCGGTGGCAGCCCCCATCACCGTCGGCAAGGCTCCGATTGGGGTGGCGATCACTCCTGACGGCAAGCACGCCTATGTGGCCAACAACGCCGATGGCACGGTATCGGTGATCACGACCGCGACGGGTGCGGTGGCAGCCCCCATCACCGTCGGCAGCCGTCCCAATGGGGTGGCGAGCACACCTGACGGCAAACACGTCTACGTGGTCAACTCCTCCGTCGCCAACTTCGTCACCAACAACGTGGTCAGTAACGGCGCCGGCACGGTGTCGGTCATCACGACCGCGACGGGTGCGGTGTCGCCCCCGATCACTGTCGGCAACGGTCCGATCTTCATGGCGATCTGCCCGGCGCGGGGCACCCACAATCGCCGGTAGAGACCTCCTCCCGTCGCGAAAGCCACCGGAAGGCGCGTAAAGCGCTGAGGTAGCACAATGCCTGATAGAGGATCTCGTGCAGGCGTTGCGGGTTCGCTCGTAGCGTTTGAGGGCCTGGCCACTGGTCGCGCCAGATTGCCCGCTCGGGTGCAGTTGCGCGCTAGAGCACGCGGTGAGTCGCGCCGACGCCGCCGACACGCCCGATCGGCAGATCTGCGTGCACCGCCGCACGAGAACGGGCACCATGCGCTCGTCGGGTGACGGGACTGAATGCACGAGCATTGCCGCCCGTTACGTGACGGCACTCCTTCCTTCGCTGGGCATCGGGTGTACGGTCACCTTGTTCACCTTTCGGGAGCGACGCCGAGTTTGAGCCTGGTCTAGACCCTGCTCGAGTTTGAGCCCTCCGCCTCTTCCGTTCGAACACGCGGGAGGGCCAATGCACGGCGTCGCTGGGTGCCGGAAGCTCGTTGCCGTTGTCGTGGTCGCGTTGTCGGGGGCGGGGATTGTGGTCGCGACATCGGCTGCGTCCGCTGCGGCTGCGGCCGGAGGGTGTCCGGGCACCGCCTACGTGACCAACTACCTGGACGGCACGGTGTCGGTGATCACCACGACGACGGGTGCCGTGTCGCCCATCACCGTCGGCGGGGGTCCGGGTGCGGGTGGGGTGGCGATCACCCCTGACGGCAAGCACGCCTACGTGACCAACGTCTTCGGCGGCACGGTGTCGGTGATCACGACGGCGACGGGTGCGGTGTCGGCGCCCATCACCGTCGGCAAGGGTCCGACCACGGTGGCGATCACCCCTGACGGCAAGCACGCCTACGTGATCAACCGTGACGACAGTACGGTGTCGGTGATCACCACCGCGACGGGTGCGGTGTCGGCCCCCATCACCGTCAGCGGGGGTCCGCCGCAGGTGGCGATCACCCCTGACGGCAAGCACGCCTACGTGCCCAACTTCCGTGACGGTACGGTGTCGGTGATCACGACGGCGACGGGCGCGGTGTCGACCCCCATCACCGTCGGCAAGTTTCCGGTTGGGGTGGCGATCACCCCTGACGGCAAGCACGCCTACGTGATCAACGGCGGCGACGGCACGGTGTCGGTGATCACGACGGCGACGGGCGCGGTGTCGACCCCCATCACCGTCGGCGCGTTTCCGGTCTCGGTGGCGATCACCCCTGACGGCAAGCACGCCTACGTGACCAACGAGGGGAATAACGGCGCGGGTAACACGGTGTCAGTGATCACGACGGCGACGGGTGCGGTGTCGCCCGTCACCGTCGGCGGGGGTCCAGACGCGGTGGCGTTCACCCCTGACGGCAAGCACGCCTACGTGACCAACTCTGTGGACGGCACAGTGTCGGTGATCACCACCGCGACGGGTGCGGTGTCGGCCCCCATCACCGTCGGCAAGGTTCCGTACGCGGTGGCGATCTGCCCGACGCGGAGCGCCCACCGACGCCGATGATGACCGCGCCCGCGGCAGTACCGACGCCCACGCTCGCGGCCCGGCAAGCACAGTGCCCAGGTAGCACCGAATGCCCGCTCGGGAGCAGATACGCGGCCCGGGTTCGGCCGGAGTCTCGGCGCGTGCGGAGCGGCAGAGATATGGCGCGCGGAGCGACGCGGTGTCCCCCGACAATCCGTCGTTTTGATGGCGCTGATCTCGTCAGATGAGGGGCGAGAACTCACGGGCAGGAAAGAGTGCGACCACTGGTGCGTAGAGGTCTTCGGCGCGATAGGCGCGCCGGGCGAGGTACCGCAGCACGTCGTCGTCGCGATCTCCGTCCGACTCCCGCAGCGCCGCGTCGAGGCTCGCCAGACCGGCTTCGGCGGTCACGGGTCGCTCGCCCAGGAGCACCGCGAGTTCGTCCACCTCGATCGCGTCCACGGTGGCGCCAAGTCGGGCGACGCGGTCCATGCACTCGACGAGCAGGGCCGAATGTTCGAGTTGATGGCGCGCCCAGGTGTCATCGATCGACGGGGAGACCTCGCGCCGAAGGTTGTCGAGCACAACCTCACCGATGGTGTACCCGCCGTTGGACGCCGCCGTGCCCAACGGCGGCGGCCGTTCGAGATCGACGTGCATCGCGTCGGCGATCGCCTCACACGCCGCGCGGTCACAGATCACGCGGTAACAGAGATTGAGCGCGACGGTCGTCGTCGGATCGTTGAGGGTGGTCATCTGGACCAGCGCGATCACCGAACGCACCATCTGGTGCACCCGGTAGTAGCGCACACGGTCGAAGTCGATCGCGTCGCCACCCAGCTTCTCGTACAGCGGGAACACCTCGGCGAGATTGGCGGACGGGTAGAAGAACTCCCGCACCGCCATGTTCCCGAAGTCCTCCATGGGATCACCGAAGTGTGCCCACTCGAAGTCGATCACCCCCGTGAGCTGCGAATTCTCGAACAGGAAGTTGCCGGGCCCGGTGTCTCCCTGCACGAGCACGACACGGTCCAAATCAGTCGGCGCGTACCGGCGGAGCCACTGCGACCCGAACGTGACCAGCGGCTCCACGACGTCGACGCTCATCAGCTGCTCGAGCTTCTCGACCTCGTCCAGCGCAGCTGCCCGCGCGTCCTCCGGCCACGCGAGCACGTCCGCGAGATCCAGCTCGCGCGGCTCGAGCGCGTGGAGATCAACGACGAACCCTATGAACTGGTCCCACACCGCGCGACGTTGCTCCGGAGTCGTGTCGACCGGGAGGTCGTCGCGCCCACGCACCCGCTCGTACAGCGCGGCCTGCAGCGTGCCATTCCAACCGTGTACCTCAGGCACCGGCAGCCCGGCGCGAAAGAGCGTGTCGACCACGCGCATCTCCTTGTGCACGCTCCATGGGCTTGCGGCCGGCGCCGATCCACGGTCGAGCCGCAAGAAATACTCACCCACGCTCCCATCGGCGCGTGCGACATCGACCACCCAGGCCTCCCGCCGAGCGATATGACGTTCGACACGAGTGACACGACCCACGCCAACCTCAGCGATCCACTCGACCATCCCGTCAGGCAGGTCGACGCCCGGCTGATCTGCCACGGTTCCTCCTCACGTCAGACGACGCCACCCACCAAGCGGCGCCACAAGCCCATCCTGCCCGCTGCACCAGCGCGTAGCCAGCGGCCGACGATTTCGACGACGTCCTTACCGATCGGCAGCTACAACGAACGAACGGATGAACGGGTTCCACTCTGGATAGGCATCGAAATCGCTGAGCACCCGCCACACCCGTTCGGGTGGTGCGGCGATCTCGATCTCAGCCCGAAGCTCGCCCATCTCCGTCGCTCCCTTCGTCGGGGCAGGGCACTCGCCACTGCCGTGTGGCTCGGTGCTGGTTAGCGAACGCAATCGACGTTCATCGCGTCACCCGCGGGTGCGCTTAGAATGCCCGCCTCCGGCGCTGCTCAGCGAATGCCGATCGGCAAATATGGCGCTCGTTGGGAGTGTGGGTCGGCGCGGTTCGGCTCGCCTGGTGTAGATCATCCGGGGCGACACTTCAGAGCGCCCGATACTTCGCCCGTTACGGCACGTGCCAGTGAGCGTGCCTCGGGTTCCCAGTTCGCGTAGGCACCCGGTGCGGCACTGTGCTGCACACTCTGCGCAGCCTCCGCTACCGGCATGACATCCCAACCCGGAACCTTCGACAAGGCACGCAAGAACGCCTCTGACGCGTACGACGTGTCGAGCAGTTGCGCCGGTGTACCCCACCCCTGCGAAGGTCGTTGCTGGAACAACCCGACCGAATCACGGTCGCCGTGCGTAAGGTTGTGCAGCGTCGACTCTTGGAAAGCGGCAGCGAGCGCCACAGTCACTGCATGGTGCGGGAGGCCAAGATTGGTCGCCGTCTGACTGATGGTCTGCGCGTTGGTAACCTGTTCTCGGTCGAGGCCCCAGGAGTGGGCATCGACAGTCACAGTGCATGGCTGTCCAGCTCGTGGACTGTCCCGAAGCACGACGAAGGCTGCAACTCCGGCGCCCGCCACCACGAGTACGGCCAGGATGAGCCCGGCTACGAGCGAACGCTGCATTACGGGGACGCTATGAGCCGACCCCTGAGAATCACCCGCAACGCCTCCACGAACTCAATCAGGCAGCTATGGCGCGGCCGCCATCCGTGCCCGGTTGGCCGGTGGACGCGACAGAGCGCCGGATCGGTGCGCACTCTCAGACGTTCTCCTGCGCCATTCGACCGGCAATCTGTACGCCCCGACCCGGCGTTCTGGGACACGTTCCACCGCGTGGTTCCGAACTCTCGACGAACGTGTGTTCGGTCTACAGTGTCTCAGTGTGCAGCATGTCCTTCGTGCGTCGCGATAGCACCGAACGGGCCTGGACTGAGCACCTCGCCACGAACGTAGGGGCGCGAGCCTTGCTCGAGGCCGTACGTCGAGCGCACCTTCCCGAGCACACTTCAGCGACGCTGGACGAAATCCTCGGCACCCTCGTTGCGGAGACGACAGGCGACGAGTTCGGCGTTGCCCAACCTCGACCAAGCCACTGCGCCATTCACCAGCTCCACGTTGCGGGCAAGTTCCCCGACGTCGGCATCAACGATCCGCGCGACCGGCTGTTCGCCGTGATCGAAGCCCAGCGAGGTCGAGCCGACGACCACCACATCGCCAAGCTCGCGGCAAACTACGTCCCCAGAAGCGGCGCCCGGCTCGGGATACTGGTCGCAGAAGGTTGGAGACGCTCCAGCGCCCGTCACCCCGCCTGGGCCGTGTGCCCCGCCCCTGTGGTCGTAGTGGTCACTCTCGACGCGCTGTCCGAACCCGACTACCAGGTCGCCTGGGTGCACTACCCAACGGTCCCGGACGGTGACTACAGCTAGCCGGCGATCGGGGCAGGGATTCCGCGGCCGAGATAAGAAGCTTTGCCGGCGGGAGCGATCGTGGTGGATCCGCTGCGGTTCCGCTTGAGAGTGCGAGTGTGCAGGGGTGTCTGACGTTCTTGTTCCTGGCTTGGTGCAGCCGGGAGACTTGGTGCGCCTCGTCTCACCCGCGAGTTGGCCCAGCGAGGAGTGGGTGCAGACGTCCATCGGCATCTTGGAGACCTGGGGCCTGCGCGTCGACCTGGCGCCACATGCTCTCGACCGGCACGGCTACTGCGCCGGTCGTGACGAGGACCGACTTGCCGACCTCAACGGTGCCTTCGCCGATCCCGAGGTGCGGGCGATCATCACCACCCGTGGAGGAGCCGGCGCGTACCGGATCGCCGACTTCATCGACTTCGACCTCGTGCGAGCTGATCCGAAGCTGGTGGTCGGCTTCAGCGACACCACGCACATCCACCTCGCCTTGTGGCAGGGGTGCGGGCTCGGCTCGATCCATGGCGCGCTCGCGGGACCGACGGCATCGGCGACGGTCCAGCAGCTGCTCATGACCCCGGATCCGCTGACCGTGCAGCGCGACGAGACGGCGTTCTCCGCTGCGATCAGTGTTCCGGGGCGCGCTTCGGGCCGACTCGTCGGCGGCAACCTCACGGCGATGGCGACCTCCGTGGGGACGCGCCTCCCGAGCCTCGCCGGCGCGATCGTGTTCTTCGAAGACCTGCGGCACAAGGGCCTCGGGTTCGTCGATCGTCTGCTGACCCAGCTCATCGTCTCCGGGTCCCTCGACGGCATCGCGGGCATCGTCCTCGGATCGTTCGAGGGCTTCCGCGACGTCGAGGACCGCGGCTGGACGATCATCGACGTCCTCGAAGATCGACTCGGCAACCTGGCCGTGCCGATCCTCGGGGGGATTCCCGCCGGACACGACATCGAGCTGCCCGACGGCAGCCCGGACCAAGTATCGCTCCCGATCGGAGCGCTCGCCGACCTCGACGCCGACGCAGGAACCATTACGTGCACGCGCTGGACGGCTCAACCAACAAGTTGACCAGCGCGGCGAAACGTCGTGTCGCGAGCACGCCTCGGTCGCTCTCGCTGGTGGGACGCACACCGAACGAGCGAAGCTCTCGCGCCCCCATATCGCCGGATCCTCAACCCGGCGGTCTGGGGCACGTCGTCGAGCCGTCTGTGCGATCGCAGTGTTGACTCACTCTTCGGATGGCATCGCGACGCGTCGTCGATTCTCCTTGAGGGCGACGAGGAACTCGGTCGCGTTATCCGTCACCCGGCCGCGATGGAACAGGCGGTCAAAGAGGTCGGCAGTTTGTGACGCGCGGATGGTTAGGGGCGCGCGTGGTTCCGATTCCAGACGCGCAGCGGTCCCATCGCCGTGAAGCCGGCAGCGAGCGCGGCGTCCAGACCGGCGCCGCGCTCGTAACCCACGATCCAGGCCTCGGGGTGGCGGTGGGAGACCGCGTCGGCGATGTCGGCCCACGCGCCGAAGGCGTTCCACAGGCCGGCGACGGCAGTGCCGCCGATCTCTGTGCAGTGCGCGATCGCCCCGTCGGCGAACCCAGCATCGCCTTCGCGGCCAAGCACGGTGACTCCGGGCACGCGTCGCAATCCGATTGGCAGTACCTCCGCCGGGCCGCCCCAGGCACGACACCAGGCCGCGAACGAGAACCTCTCGCGCACGATGGCGAATGTGGACGCGACCTCGTCGTCCGCGCCCGACCTGGGTGGACGCGCGACCCACGTCGCGTCGAAGAGCACAGTCCACCCCTGGTCCGTGAGGTCGAGCGTCGCAAAGGAGTCCTTGACCGACGCGCCAAACGAGTCGTTGATGCGGCCGAGCACGTCGAGCACGGAGAGGTCGGGGACAAGGGTGACAGCATCGGGAAAGAGGTCGGGGGTACGCCGGGCCGACCACCACAGGCGCCCGTCTCCCTCCGGCGTGAAGCGGTGGAGCCGGCAGACCAGGTCGCACCACGCCGCGTTCTCGCGCACCGCGAGCGTGAGCGGGAACGCACCGGCCATCGGCCCAGCCTGACCAGACCGGCGAGAACGGTCAAGCGGGCGAGACGGCGTCGCGCCGCGGCCTCGTTCACCGGCTGCACCTCACTCATGCGCCCGCGCCGTTCCATTGCCGCACAGTGTGACCACACTCACCATCTTCGCTCAGCAGCGCCGATCGGAGACGCGCCGAACGGGCGCCCCAAGATCGCGTAGTGGACGGCTCACTCGCCGCGACCGGCCGGCACTCGGTGCTCGGTCTGCAACTTCGAGGGCAACGAGAGTTAGTGCAGTCGGAGATGTGGGACACCCCGCAGATGACGGCCGACCCCGGTACTACTCGGAGCGTTCGGCCACGATCTGCACCTTCGGCATGAGCGACAAGAACTCACCGTTGGCGTGGTTCGCAGCCTGTCGAGCGTGCCACGCGCTGGCAGCAGCATCATCGACGCGACCGTCGGCGACGCCTCGCGCGATCGCTCCGTCAAGGTCGATGACACTGCGAAGCGTGTTGAAGCTTCGCCATACCGAGAGTTCTTCGACTCGGTCGAGCACGACGAAGCCCGCTGCTTCCACCCAACCCCACAGCTGGCTTCCCGCATCCGCGTGCCTCACCGGCGCAAGCCACGCCGCGGGGGCCATCTCCCCATCGTCACGCACGAGGTAGCGGCTCCAGTCCGGCTCGAACACCGTCAACAAGGCGCCTCGCGTCAGGCAACCCGCCACTTCGCTGAGCAGCGCGACCGGATCCTCGACGTGAATGAGCACCCGCTCGATCCGACAGCCCGCGAGCGAACGCGCCCGGAACGGGAGCTGCTCTCCTGCAGCTTGGATCAGTGGCGAGGTGCCGCGTCGCGCGGCCGCGTGCACCATCGTCAAGCTCGGATCGATCCCGACGGTGCGCAGCCCCGCCTTCTGCAACAGGATCATGTCGTGGCCCGCACCGCAACCCACATCGAGGACGAAGCCCTGAGGACGACGACCCGCGTGGGCAGCCGCCGCATAGTGCTTCATCCCTCGCTGCGCACCTGCGATCCTGTCGAGATAGTCGACCGCAGCCTCGGGGTTGTCGCTCGCGTCAACACTGCTGAAGACGGACATGGAGGCTCCCACCTACGGGACCCAGGCGGTCGGCCCTGCAGTGACGCTCCCCGATGGTTCAACCCACCTCTGGTCCGCCAGTCGCTCGCACCCACCATTCTTGCACCCACACCACGAGGCCGACCCACGCAGCAGTCGACGCACAGGCCCGACTTTCAGAACCCACTTCCGGCGATCGGTGGCACTTGAGGGCGTCGTTCTGATGCGATGAACTCCGTGGCCGGGCGGGCACATCGCGCGCGACGGCGCGGCGGTGAAGGTGAATGCTCGCGTAACCACAGGCCGCCAGCACCGGACCGACAATGCTCCGGGCGTCGCCGCCGGGGGATGGTCGGGAGGTCGGCAAGTGCAAGTGCGGGCTGGATTGCAGCGCTGGGCCGGGTGATTCGAGAAGCCCAGCCATCGATGGACGGTGGGTCCAGCCGTCGCAGGTACCGGCATGGGGCTCATCGCCCTCAGTTACGTGGCGCGCGATCAGAAGATGGTCGGCAGCGAGACCGTGATGACGGCCACAACCGCCAGCTGGGCGTTTTGGATCGTTGGAGCATTGCGTTTGTTGCGGGTGTCCTCGTCCTTGCTCAGAGCTGACGCCGAGCTGGCAGCATGATCACTCACAACCGCCGTCAACCGAACGTGCAGCAGTCCCCGCATGGCTGCCGACGATCGTCGACGCGCGGAACGCGCATAGAGATCGACGGTCCTGGAGCCGGCGATCAGGGTCACCCAACCACAGGAGTGGCGCCGGGAAACTGCACCCGTCATCAGAGGACCGCCGGCATGGCGCCGTAACGTCGGAGACCGTGGCGTTCTTAGACACTCCGCTACCGGACATGGGCACAGCAGCAGCTGAGGCTTGGGGTATTCACAACTGGTCGCCCCAGCGATGAAGGAGCCCGAGGCGGATACGCACTGGCTCGACCAGCACGGCGACCCGACGGAGGCTGCCGTCGTCCGGTCTCTGGCTGCCCAAGTCGTCGCCCAGCACGGCGGTGATCTCCGCGGGATGCGGCGGGCTCTCGGGATCTCGAACGCGACCTGGGTCGGTAGTGGCCTCGCCGTGCGGATCGCGAACACGTCGGTCGTCGACGGCATGGCCGCCGAGGTCGCGCTCGTGCGCGCGCTGCCGCCCGAGGTCGGACACCCGAAGATCCTCGGGGTGGGCACGATCGAGGGTCATGACTGGATCGTGACCGAGGAGGTTCGAGGCCAGAACCTGCACGAGGCGTGGCCCACGCTGACACCCGAGGAGCGGCGTCGAGCGATCCGCCAGCTGTGGGCGCGCGTGCGGCTCGTGCACGACGCCACGCCCTCGCTCCGTCTGCTCGTCGGATCGCACGCGGGCTTCATACCGGCAACAGCTGACGACGCGACGGCCGCAGCCGATCGCGTCAGTGCTGCGTTGGGTCTGCCGGATGTGCAGCGGTCGCGGTTCCACGAGATCATCGGCGACTACTACCGAGCCGCGCCCGTCGTCGAGCAGGTCGTCAACCACGGCGACCTCGCGCTGATGAACGCGCTGTGGGACGGCGAGGTGGTCGCCCTCCTCGACTTCGAGTTCGCCGTGCTGGGCCCGGTGGAGATCGACCTGTGCCGGTTGGTGTGCGAGGCCCTCGTATCCGAGGATGGGCAGCGGTCCGACAACGACGCCGGCGCGGCCGCGTTCGCCATCGCAGCTCGTGAACGGGATCCAGTCCACGGTCGCGCGCTGCTCCTGGGCGCCGCGGTGCTCGACCAGCTCCGCGATCTCGAGATCTGGCTCGGCCGCGACCGGACCGAGGACCGGTTCGAAGATTGGCGCCCGGACCGGCTGCTCACCGGCTTGCTCGAGACCGACGGCGGCTACCTCGAACCCGCGCTGACATGAGCCGCAGGTCCTCCGTCGGGCGTGGCGACCTTGAGCAGGTGGGTCAGACGGCACTCGCTACGGCGCCGCGCGACTCGTAAGACCGCGAGATCGGACTTGCTGGGGTAGCCCCAGAAGTGCCGGTCAGGGACGCGCCAGAACGCGCGGCCAAGATCGCGGCAATTGACGGCTCACCCGCCGCGACAGATCGGCACTTCGGCGCTCGTTCAGAGGGGCGACGCGAACGCGCCGCGGACGCGCCAGATTGCCCGATCCGGCGTGCCTACGCGAACGCCGAACGGCAGATCCGGCGCGCTCGCCCGGTCTCGACGCGTCACGAGGCGTTGTTTGCAAGACTTGTCCCGCCCGCGGATCGTCGGCAAACCGCCATGGAGAAGAAGGGAGACCGCTGTGACGCTCCCCGAGCTTCCGGCATCGGCCGTGCTTATCCTGCAGGAGCTGCTCGCGGAGCGCCGCGAGGCGTGGTGCAGTCTTGTGCCGATCGATCAGCGGACGTGGGCGATCCGCGGTTCGATCGCGTACGAGGGCGAGGTGATCCTCGCCGAGTTCGACACTCGGGAGGTCGCCGAGCTCGCGCTCGAATGGCTGGTCACCGCAGAAGGCTCCTCCTACACGCGCTGATGCGATCGGTCCAGAGACGAGCGACCGAAGGAAGGAAACCCTGATGCTGGAACGCACGGAGTCTTCGGTCACCAGCTAACTCGGCCGCAGGTCAGTCTCAGCAGCGCCAGATTGCCCGAACCGGCGTGCTTACGCGACCGCCGATCGCCAGTTCTGGCGCGTCCCGCTCGCGCTCTCCTCTAGGTGTCTTCGACGACGAGGCCGTCGTGCTTCCAGTGCCAAATGCGTCCGTGAGGCCCTGTGATCCGCCAGCCTTCCGGGGCGCGTTCAGCATCTCGCAGCCAGCCAATCAGGCTCGGCACGCCGTCCTCGCTCATTGCGCGTCTGATCTCTGCTAGGTGGATGACGGGGACGTGATTGATGGTGACCGAGATGAACTGCGCCGCCCCGTCCGAGAGTGGTCCACCGAGTGCGTTGGTCTCGCTCCAGTGCACCTGGAGCACCGTGTCGTCGTCGTGCGGATACTGAGGCTGCTCGGCTCGGCTCACGACGCTCGGACTCTGGACACCTGCATCGTGTATCGCTGCGACGACTTCGGCCGGTTGCATCGGCCAGTCGCGATTTGCTGGAGGTCTCCACCTGCGGGCCACGAGGACAGTCTTTCGCGTCGCCAGGTCTGGCAATGCCAGGTTCACGCCGAGCGGCAGAAATGGCGACCGACGGTGCTACGTCGTCGTCGTAGCCGAGCCATTGGATAGCGCGATACATGCTCGTCGGTGCGTCACCTCGCGGCTCAGCTTTCCGCTCGTGTCGAGCCGACCGACACTGTTGAACAACGTGGTGAACTTCGTGATTGCAGGGTCCGCGTTGCTCGAGATGTTCTGCACCGCCGTCTGGAACGCCGTCGCGTCATCGGTTGGAACCGCGGCCGCTTCTCTGACTTGCCGCTCAAAGGCCTGTCTGACCAACGTCATGCCAGCGAGCCCGCGGCTTGCGACCTTCTTCCCGTTCGGGACCCTGGGTGCCCCGGCCCGCTGCAACGCCTTCACAGCCTGGTCAGTGTCCGCGAGGAGTCTTTGTTCAGCCGTCATCAAGACCTTCTTCGCAGCATCGAGACTCGTGACACCTGCTAGCGCAGCGTCCGCGTTCTGGCGCGCAGCCTCGATGTTGTGTGCCCAGTCGTCGACCACCGTGCAGAGCCGCGACACGTAGGTGCCAGGCGAAACGGTCTTCGCAGCCGCTGTCCGAGAAAGAGTGCTCAGAGACACAGTTACGAGCGCTAGTGCGACGAGGAAAAGACGCGCTCGCACAACCACGGCCCTCCGTACTTGACGGTCGGCTCATGGGCCGACGCACGACATATTGCCCGGTCCGGCGTGGTTACGCGAACGCCGAACGGCAGCTCTGGCGCGGCCGCCATCCGTGCCCGGTTGGCCGGTGGACGCGACAGAGCGCCGGTTCTGGGACGGCCTGGTCTGGCCCGCGGTGGTGGTGTTCTGTTGCGGGCGGAGATGGGAGCTTCCAAACACCGGCCCCTCTTTCAAAACCAGACGCGCTCGATGCCGACCGCCCTACATACCGCTACCAATCGCCCGGCGACGCGAAGACGACCTCGGGGGCCGGGCGCAAGGTGGTTGAAGCACGGGCTACGACATGTCGGCGATCACGCGCCATAGCTGACGCGCACTTCGCACGCGAGCCGGTCGCTGCGCAACGTCAAGGCTTCCACGACGAGCACACCGCGCTGGTTGCGGTAAACGATCGTCACGTCCTCGATGCCGGTGCAGACATCGACCAGCGAGAACTGGAGGCCTGACGACGCCGCAAGCCCATCTCGGTAGTACGACAGCACCTCCTCTTTGCCGTGGAGTTCTCCGTTTGATCGAGGCCGTAGCTGTCCGGCGAGCGGTGAACGCACAACGACATCCTCGGTAAAGTGCGCGACGACTCTTTCGGGATCATGCGAATTCCACGCGTCGAGCCATTCTTCTGCCACCGCGAGCGCCTGCACACGGTCGATCATGGGACACCTCCTCGACATCTACCCCTACGTACGTTGACTCTGGCGAATCGGATTTCGACATCGACGCACCGAGCACCTTGCCTACGGCCTAACGCGCACCGATCTGCTGCTCGGCGGTCGCGGGCCACGCACAGATCAGCGCACCGAATATTCACGCGATCGCCAAGCCAGGCCGCCCAGAGCGGCACATCGGGCGTTTTGCAGCCGCGTCACGCTCAGCCAGTGGCCAAGCCGTCGTTGGATTCGGTTCGGGTTGTAGAAGCCCTCGATGTAGTCGAAGACCGCGGAGCGCAGCTCGGCGCGGGTCGTCCAGGTGGTCGTGCCGTGGATCCCGGCAAGCTCGCGTTTGAGGGTGGCCCAGAACGCTTCGACCACCGCGTTGCGCGCACCGTGTCGCCGGTCATTTCGGCGTGCCAACACCGAGGCGAGTATCACGGGTCGGCATGGCGGGCGGCAGGCGCCGGCAGTCGACTGCCGGAAAGAAGCGTCGAGTCCAACTCGTCGCGCTCAGGACACGCTGAGGAAGCGCCATGGAGCCATGGTCGCATCAGCAACTTGAAGTGGCGATGGCAGGTACGAGCGATTCGCCCTACCACAGGGTGAGCTGGAGCTAGCCCCAGAATCAGGACGGAAGCGCGCCCTTCGGTGATTCAGGTGGCCGTCGGCTTGAGCGCAGATCTGTGACCGTCGACGCGGGAAATCGATTGACATGCACGACGCGCGCCGTCATGATCGAGCACCTGTCCGTGCAAACGAGGAATGCCGATGGAACGAACGACGAGTCAACGAACACTGCGAGCACCCGCTTGTCGGGCTCGTCGTTTCGCGCGTTCCATCGCGTTGACGAGGCCGGAATCACTGGAGCTCAGGAGATGATCCGTAGCAGCTGACGAACCCGAGTCGTCGGGTCCCAGGTGTATGCGCAAGCCGTCTCCGTGCTCCGGAGGCGGCTTTCTTCGTTCATGTCCTCCTGAGAAATCCGAACCGAGAGTTCATCAACCATGTCTGCTTCGAACCCTTCACCCAACATCCGCTCATGGGCGCTCGACCTCGACGAGCGCACCGTTGTGCAGGCGTCGCGCACCGCGCGTCTGCCGATCCTCGCGGGACCGCTCGCGCTCATGCCCGACGCGCACGTCGGCATTGGCGCCACTGTCGGCTCCGTGATCGCCACCGACGGCGCACTCGTGCCGTCGGCGGTCGGCGTCGACGTCGGCTGCGGCATGATCGCGGCCCGCACCGACCTGACGGCCGACGCACTGCCGGACGATCTCGCGCCCCTGCTCGATCTCATCGCTGCGACGATCCCCGCCGGCGTCGGCCGCAGCCACGCCGAGGTGGATCGACGCGGTGACCGCTGGTTCGCGGAGCACCCCATGCCCGAGCACCTGAACGAGAAGCAGCGCAGCCGCGCGGCGGTGCAGTTCGCGACGCTCGGGTCCGGCAACCACTTCGCCGAGCTCAGTGTCGACGAGCGCGACGCGGTGTGGTTCGTACTCCACTCCGGGTCGCGCGGCATCGGCAACGAGCTCGCCCAGGGGCACATCAAGGCAGCCAAGCGCGACTTCGCCCAGGTGGTCGAGGGCTACAAGCTGGAGGATCCGGATCTCGCGTGGGTGGTCGCGGGCACGCCCGCGTTCGACGCGTACGTGGCGGATCTCCAGTGGCTGCAGGCGTATGCGGCGGGATCGCGTGATGCGATGATGCACGCCGCCCTCGAGCAGCTCTTCGCCTACGTCGGCCACGGCCGAGAGCTCGACCGTGTCAACGCTCATCACAACTACGCGCAGCTCGAGGCGCATCTCATCGACGGCGCGCCGCGAGACGTGTGGGTTACCCGCAAGGGAGCCATCCGCGCGCGCGTCGGCGACCGCGGGATCATTCCCGGCTCGATGGGCACCGCGACGTACCTCGTGGACGGGCTCGGGAACGAAGCGTCGTGGTACTCGTGCGCGCACGGCGCCGGCCGCCGGATGTCGCGCACCCAGGCGAAGCGCGAGCTGACGACCGACTCGCTGGCACAGCGCATGGAGGGCAAGACCTGGCTCGCGAAGGACGCGGCGCGCCTCGTCGATGAGCACCCCGATGCGTACAAGGACATCGAGGCCGTCCTCGCCCAGCAGGCCGACCTCGTGCGCGTGACGCATCGACTAACGCAGATCCTCAACTACAAGGGCTGAGACGATGGAAGAACACACCATGCACTGGAAGGAAGTCGACGGCGTCGCGACCCTCACCGTCGACGCGGGACTGGTACCCGGGCCGCTGCGCGCATGCCTTGCGTTCGGTTCGGGCATCGTCGACGAGTCGCTGCACAACCGCGGGATCAACCACGTCGTCGAGCACCTCGCGCTCCACGGTTCCGACGCGCAGTCGGCACGCCTGATCAACGGCTCCGTGGACACGCTGATGACGCGGTTCTGGGTTGCCGGCACTCCGGAGCAGGTCGCCGGATTTCTTGAGTTCGTGACGGGCAACCTCGCGGCGCTGCCGCTGGATCGCCTGGACGACGAGCTCCGCGTGATGCAGATCGAAGCGAACGGGCGGATGCGCTCGCCGTTCGGCGGGGATCTCGAGGAGCGATTCGGCCCCCGTGGGGGTGGACTCTGCAACTGGGCCGAGATCGGCTTCCGCACCCTCGACCGCGACGACGTCGCGGCGTGGGCGAAGGCGCGTTTCACCGCGGCCAACGCGGTGCTGTGGTGCTCCGGTCCGCTTCCAGCGGGCCTCTCGCTGGCTTCGCTGCCCGCGGGTCCGAAGGTTTCGGGGCCGCGATGCCCGGAGCCGCGGACGCCGGCACGCGCGCTCGTCCCGCTCGACCGGTCACCGGTCGGAGTGTCGTTCCTCGCGGAGGCGTCGTGGACCACGGCAGCTGCGGCCGAGGCGATCCGTCAAGAGGCGTTCGACCGGCTACGCGCAGCCGCGCTGAGCTACTCGGTGTCGGCGACGATGCTTCGCCTCGACGCGACCACCCAATTCTGGGGCATCACCGCCGACGGAGTCGATGGGGAGCTGGATCGCGTGTTGAGCGAGCTGATCGCGGCGGTCGAGCAGGTCGCCGCGCACGGCCCAACCGAACGCGAGCTGGCCGCGCAACGTCAGGGCCGCGAGCTCACCTCGTCGACGGCCGAGCGAATCGTCGAGCACCTCGACGCGGCTGCGCGTTGGCGGCTCTTCGGTGTCGAACCGACGACCATGGCAGAAGGCGAGCAGGCGTGGCAGAGCATCACGTCCGACGACGTGCGCGCCGAGGTTGAGCGCGTGATGCCGACGGCGCTCGCGTTCGGACCCGTGCTGAGCGAAGCCGTGCCCGACGGGTGGACCCACCACGCGTCGTGGGAGAAGGGACCCGTGGCGGGCAAGCGGTACGAGCCGATCCCCGGCCGCGCTGGCGGGCAGCTGATCGCGGGGACGTGGGGCGTTACCCGACATTTCGACGAACACAACCATCACACGATGCGCTGGCAGGAGATCGAAGCCTGCCTCGTCGAGGGCTCCACCTTCCACGTGGTGGACGGATCCGGCAACGTGCTGTCGGTGACGCCGGCGAGTTGGCGAGGCGGGGAGGACCTCGTACCTCTGCTCGAACAGAACATCGATTCGTCGCTGCTCATCCAGCTCCGTCGCCCGATCCCGACAACGGCCGACAACGACCGCGCGCGGGCGAACGACTGCTGGCTCGCCACGATCACGCTGGTGGAGGGCAAGGGCTCGCGTCGACACGGCGCGGATCGGGTGAGCCTGGTCATCGACACGGACGGGATCTTCGTGGTCTCCGACGACGGCGGAAACCCCGAAAGCGACGAGCGGATGGCGGCACTCCGGTCCGCTGATCACGACGCGCTCCTCAGCCTCGACCCGCGCAATCGATGGATCGCGCGCGAAATCGCTCGTGTCCGTCGAGCTCGGTCGGACAGTCGGGGTCGTCGTCGCCCGCCGCGTGGGGTCACTTCGCATCCGCACGAACTCGGGCGAGACCTACGAGTTCCGCCTGCCGCTCCCGAAGCAAGTGGATCTAGCTCGCGATGCGCTGACGAAGATGCTCGGTGATCGGTTCGCCGACCGCGACCGGCAGCTGCCCGCTCGCGTTCGCTCCGCGAGCTGATCCGTCGATCCTGCGAACGCCCGTGTCGCTCCCACCCTTCTCGGGTGAGAGCGACACGGGCCCCGGTACGCCTCTCAAACCAGTACGCCCTCGACCAGCTCCCGCCGCCGCGACAGCCCACAATCGAACACAGAACGCACGCGCCGAACGCTCACCTACCGCGCCCAGCAGCCCGCTCAGATCGGCACGTCGGGCGTTCTCGAAGCCGCTTCGCGCTGAGCCGACTCGCCGCACCAGATTGCCCGATTCGGCGTGCTTACGCGAGCGCCGATCGGCAGATCTGTTGGGGTCTACGAGTGGAGCAGCTCGTCGTGCTTCCCGGCGCGCACTATGCGCCGTTCTTGGAGGCCACACGGCGACGCGGTTGCGGCCGAGTCGCGATTGCCCGCACGCACCTCGCCGATCGATGATGGTTCGATGATCGCCACGATCGACGTCGCCGACACCGGCATCCTTTCCACGCTTCGGGCGCTCCGGCGCCGACCGACACCAATCGACGTTCCCGGCTTGCGATGGCTTGACATCGCACCAACTGTTCCGTTGGCGAGCAAGAGACCGCCAGGGCTGCGTCAGGCCGTGTTGCTCGCGATGTGGGATGACGAAAACGCCGGCGCTTCCTTCGCGGACACACACCCGCTCGCACAGCGCTTCGCGGACAATGGCTTCCACGCCGTCCTGCGTCCGCTACGGGCGTTCGGAGCCTGGCCCGGTCTGCCGGACGCCGTGCCGCGTACGAGGGTAACGCAGCACAACGGGCCCGTGATCGTCACGACGCTCGGTCGGCTGCGGATGAGCCAGACGCTTCGGTTCCTCCAAGCCAGCAGGCCAGCTGAGCGAGCCGCCCTCAAAGCCGACGGCCTGGTGTGGGGGACAGCCGCTTCTCGCCCGGCTCGCCGGCCGTTCATGTCGACAGTGTCCGTATGGAGCAGCGATGAAGCGGCGACCGCCTACGCCTACGCCGATGCAGACGCGGGACATCCACAGGCGATCGCGCGGCAACGACGCAAGGACTTCCACCACGAATCCGCCTTCATCCGTTACGCCATTATCTCGACCAGCGGGACGCTCCCCGGTGTTCCGCCACACGACTCCGCATCCCGCGTGGCAGAGTGACTCGGCTCAGCACCCGCGTTCACCTGGGGAATCAGGCACACGCAGCGCACAGATTGCCCGGTCGGACGGGTGTCGCAGATGGACGACATCACCGGGTTGCCCGTCATGCTGGCCAAGGACAACGATGACTCGTGTGTGTTCTCGGATCCGAATGCACCAGCCAACGAGCGCTGCAGGGACTCGCGAGCGCTATGAGCCGGGGGATCACCGGCAAGACGGTGACGCCCGGAACCGGCGAAGGGGTGATTGTGCTATTCCGCGCCGTGCCACCCGGCCCCGAGCCGAAGGTGGCCGATTACATCGGTCCGGTGTCTGCCGCGATCCACTGTTACGTTGGCAAAGTGGGTCACCTGGCTCAACGCCGCGTCGCTCATGTGCTTGCGGCGCGATCGAGGACGTCGTCGTGGTCGGTGATGGACAGTTCGGCCTCGTCATCTATCTGGCCGCCGGCAACGGCGTGACGCATGACCAGGGCACCGCGCTCGCACGCGCGGCCGCCGAACGCTTGTGAGCTCGTCGGTCCTCGCTGTCGTGCCGGCGTACGACGGCTTCCACGGCGCCGCGCTCGCGGCGCTCGTCGCGGCTGGCGTCGCGACGGCGGTCTGGCTGCTCTTCCTTCTGGTGCGGTGGTTCCAATGGGTGCCGCGGTTGCCACGCGCGGGTCCTGAGACGTCCGAGCTGGGTGCGGAACCACCTGCGGTCGCCAACATGCTTGTGCACTCGTGGTACGTCACCGCGGCGGCCGTCCCCGCGACCGTCATCGACCTCGCCGCGCGCAGGGTGATCGGACTCGAAGAAGTCGGTCCGGAGCGGTTCGTGCTGCGCGTGCACGTTCGAGCTAGCGGTACTGACCTCGCCGCGTACGAGGACCACGTGCTCCGGTTCGTCGAGTCGCGGGCCACGGGTGGCTCCGCGCCCGTCGACGCGTTGAGCCTCGGGACAGAAGAGGGCGCGGCGTGGCTCGCCCAATTCTCCGGAGCGGTTTTGCGCGACGCAGAGGCGAGGGGGCTGGCGCGTCGAGGATGGCAGCGATGGGAACTGGGCGCGCTCGGCGCCGGGCTCGCACTCGTGCTCGGGCTGTTCGCGCTCGCGCTGACGCTCGCCCACGTTGGAAACACCAACGGTGCGCGCGGCTCGCACGATCGCGGCGGCGCGTGGTTCGCCCTGGCGCTGGTGCTCTGGATCGTCGCGCTGACCGCCGCCGGTCGCACGCGCGCCATCCGGGCGACTCCGGCGGGTCGCGCCGCCTGCTCGCGGTGGCTCGGCGTGCGTGCCCACCTCCGCCGCGACGAGCGCTTCGTCGATCAGCCGCCCGCCGGTGTCGCGATCTGGGGCCGGGCGCTCGCGTACGGCGTGGCGCTCGGGGTCAACCGCGCCTCGACTGCGGCGCTGCCCATCGGACCCGACGACCCCGACCACGCGTGGAGCCGCGAGGGCGGGACCTGGCGGCGGTTGCGGGTCCGGTACCCGCGGCGGTTCGGCGCGGGTGAGGCGCCGCGCCGCGTGCTGCTCAACGGCCTCGGGCGGCTCGTGCTCTGGCTCGCCGCGGCAGCGATCGTGCTGCCGATCGTCGTGACCTTGCTCTGGCGCGTGAGCCACGACGTCGTGACGCATGACAGCGGCCTCGCGGTCCTCGCGGTGTTCGCCGCGTTCATCGCGGTCCCCACGTTCATGGGCGTCTACGTCGCGCTGCGCGTCGTCGATGGTGCCGTTCGGGTGTGGCGCGGCGCTCGCGACCTCCGGCACAGGGCCGTCGTCGAGGGCTCCGTGGTGAAGGTCCACGACGGCGCGTTCGCGGTCGACGACGGCCGGGCGAGCCAGCTGGTGGCGATGCGCGCGCCCGCTGGCGGACCCGCTCCGCGCCTCGGTCAGCACGTTCTGGTGCAGTTCACCCCCGCGTTGCACCATGTGGAGCACCTCAGCGTCAAGGAGTCTCACGATGGCCTTGTTCAAACGGCGACTGCCGACGTCGACAGCGGAGGGTGAGATCCCGGGGCTGGCCGAGCTAGCCGCATCGCGCGGCTGGAAACTCGTCGACGGCGAGCCGTTCGACAGCGGGGTGACGAGCAACCTCTGGCGGCTGAACTTCGCGCTGTACGGCCAGCGGGAGGCCATCAGCTCGGGAACTGCAAGCCCAGTCGGGGACCGGCCCAGCAGTTATCACGAGACGTATGAAGGAATGGTTGAGGGACGGCGTCTGATTGTCACCAACCACTCGACCAACATCGCGCAGCTCCGGGTCTACGACTTCGAGGCGATCGCGGTCTGCGCGGTCGAGGTCGGCTCCATCTCGCCGGTCATGCTGATCCAACCGCGCGCACTCCCGTTAGTCGCTCGCCACGTCCCGACGACCGCGAGCGGCGACACCGAGTTCGACGAGCGGTTCGTCGCCGTGCTCGCGCCGACCGTCGGCGCGGAGGTCCTGACCGAGGACCTGCGGCGCCTCGTCATGGCGCACGACGACTGGGCCCTGCTCGGCAACGAGCAGTTCCTCCTCTGCGTCAGCCGCGGTCGCTACGAGTCCGGCGACGCCGTGGCGAAGCGCATCGACGAGACGCTGGGCATCCTGCACACGTTCCCGACCTCCGTCGTCCCCGCCGAGCTCGACCGGTCCGTCGACGACCTCGCCGTCCGCATCGAGAAGATCTCCACCATCGACGAAGCGCTCATGTTCCTCGAGCAGCTCAGCCCCGACGACCGGCAGCGGCTGGCACAGTCGAACACTCCCTTGGCGGCGTTCGCAGACGTGGCGACGCCCGAACAGGCGATTGCCCGGCTCGAATCGCTCGACATGCCCCAGCGCATGCAGCTGCTCAGCATGTTCCAACGATTGGAGGACGGATGAGCAAGCTGTTCGGGCGGCGACGCCCGCGCGCCTGGAACGAGATCGTCGACAGAGTCCCCCAGCACGCACGCACAATGCCCGATCCGGCGTGCTTACGCGAACGCCGATCGGCATCTGTGAAGGAGCGGGGCTTGTCAAGGGTGTGCGGACGCGCGCGGTCAAGGATCTCGGTTTGCTGAAGTTCGGCGAGCGTGTTCTGGGGTTCCGCACCAGGGTGTCTTGCTGCGTGGTGGCTCGGTTGCCAGGCATCTGTCCGCGCTGCTCGGAGCGCATGGTGCGGTCGGGCCACGACCCGCAAGGGCTCAATCAGTTAGTCGACGTCGCCACCGGGGTGGGAGTCATGCCGATTCCGAGCGCGCTTGGGGTCGTGTCCGAGCTTCACGCGGCGGTCCGCTGGAGGCAGCGGATCTCGCCGTCGCGGAGGCCGTAGTAGACGAGGGTCATGAGCCGGCGGGCGGTCGCGATGCGTGCCTTGTTGGTGCCGCGTCGTTCCGCGATCCGATGGAACCCGTCACGTAGAGGTGGGCCGCCGTGGTAGCGGACGATCGCTTCGAGCGCGGCCCAGCGCACCAGCTTCGAGCCTTGTTTGGTGATCTTGCCGCGCACCACCTTGGTGTCGGACTCCCGATGCCGCGGCGTCAGCCCGGCCCACGAGCACAACGCTTCGGGTGAGCGGAACCGGCTGACGTCACCGATCTCGGTCACGAAGATCGCCGCGAGGGTGCGACCGACACCGTCGAGGGCCTGGATCGCCTGGTAGCCGCGGTCGTCGCGTAGGAGTTCGTGGATGCGACGTTCGAGCATCCCGACTTCTCGGTCGTAGCGCTCGATCAGGTCGCGGAGCGACTCGACGCGCACCAGGTACGCGTCGGCGAGCTCCATCGCGTCGAGGAGCCGCTGGTCCTTCGGGCCGAACATGTCGGTGACGCCGGGCAGCACACCTTCTTTGGCCATCACCGCGTGCACCTGTGCCTTGAGCCCGACTGCGCAGCTGCACCAACCTCGCTCGAGAGCGCACCAGCTCCCGGGCTTCGCGCACCGCCGGTGGTGCGATCCACGCCTCCGCCAACCGCCCCAGACGCAACAGGTCGGCGAGGTCGCGGGCGTCGCGTTCGTCGTTCTTCACCCGCCGCTTCCCCCAGTCGTTGCCCGACGGGTGCGCCAGATGCACCGAGAACCCTGCCTCCCTGAGCAGATCGACCGCCCAATACCAGCCATACGTCGCTTCGATCACCACCTCCGCACCCTCGCCGGCCGCGCTGACCACCTCGAGCAACCGCAACGAATCGTTGTCGATCCGCTCGCAGAACAGCTTCTCGCCGTCAGCGTCCATCGCGTAGATCACCGAACGGCGACGATGCAGATCAATCCCGACGTAACGTCGATCCATAGGGGCCTCCCTTCCTCCGAAGAGGAACTGGTTTGTGAAGCCCCGAGTCTCAACGACTCGGACCTCACGAGGAGCGGAGGCCCCGCTCCTTCATCGCATCAGCTATGGCGCTCGGGTGGGATCGGTCAGGCGCGACCCGATCCGGTCCCGGCGAGCATTTTCGGTGTTTGCAGGACCAGTTGTTCGGCCCAGTTCGGCAACCGGTCGCGGAGCATGCTTGCCCGCTCGGGGGCGATGCGGCCGTCGGCGACGGCCCGATCGACCTTCGTGTTGGAGTCACGCACGACCGCGTCGACCACACGGTCCGCGGGGACACCGGCGTCAGCCGCAAGCGCAGAGATAGAGCGGCCGTCGTCGACGGCGCGCCGCAACACGTCGGGTGCAACGCCGATCGCGGTCGCGGCGACATCGAGCTCCAAGCTGGCAAGACGTTGCAGCATTGGACGTCCACCACCGCGACGGCCGTTCACGCCAGCCTGGGACGACGACGACCGCATCCCACGCTGCATCGATACGAGCAACACGATCCGGACCGCGGCCATGGCCACCAGCAACCCGCCAAGGAGTGTCTGGCCAGCTGCGAGCAGGATGACGCCCCCCACCAGCCCAACACCAAAGAACAGATACCGCAGCGTCCGCATCGAGGTCCTGTCCATCTTCATTGCCTCCGTGCTCCTCGGGCTGCTGACACCCAGCATCGTCCCGAGGATTGCTGTCACTCATCACAACGCCCGCAACGTCATGGAATCGTGATGCCGACGTCAGTCGCCCACCAAGGCCACACACCCGGAGCCAGATCGCGGCCGCGCAACCTCGCGCCTCACCGCCTCGACAACTCCCCGGTCATCCGAGAAAGGGCGCTAGGCGTCGGACCTCCGATACTCGAAGTAGAACCGCAGGACCTCATACGCGAATCCAACAGTGAGCAGCGCCGTCAAGGTGAACAGGACCGTGGCGCCGATCATGCCAAACACGATTGCAAGGGCTGCGTACACCAGTACCAGCGCCAATCGCGAGCAAAATCGCCGACGGTAGGTGGAGTCCTCAGAGATCGGCCACCGCTTCATGGCCACGACGATAGGCCTGCGCCAGTGGCCGAACCTGTCGGCGCCTGCTCATGACCTCAGGAACCCTTGATGCTGCTGCGCGGCACCGCGGATCCGAAGCGCAAGCGCGCCAGATTCCCCGCTCTGGCGCACTTACGCGGCGCGCACCACTACGACCACCTCGCCCGAGAGCGTTGCTCAGGGACTTGGGTCGCCCCAAGCGCTGCAGTGCCATTAGGCCCCGCTCCTTCATCGCATGAGCTATGGCGCGTCAGGTGCCGAGGCCCGACCCGCCTTGCTCACTATCGCGAGCGCCCTGGACCGGCACCTTGGGGCGAGGCGGACGGGGGTCGGTCGCGCGCTATCGGGCGCTCGTTCTGGGAAACCTCGGTAGTCATCGAGCGCGCCCGGCGCCGTCGTTCCGTCGCGAGGCAGCGGCCAACGTGCCGGCACAAATCACGTCAAGCCGTAACTCGCGTGGGCCGGTATCGCAGGGCGACCGCCCCCGACCGGAACTCATGGCGTTCCACGAGCTCGAGCTGGATGCGTTCGCGCAGACCGGCGAGCAACGTCGGCCCGTGTCCGGCAAGCACCGGCTGCACAAGGAACTCGTACTCGTCGATCAGTCCCAGATCTGCCAACGCCAGGGGGAGCGTCACGCCACCCACCCACAGGCCCTCGCCTGACTCCTGCTTGAGCCGCTGAACCGCTTGCCCCAAGTCGCCTCGCACCAGCTCGGCATTCCAATCGACCCCGCTCAGCGTGCTCGACACGACGTACTTCTTCGCCCGGTCGATGGTCTCGGCGAACGGGATCTCCCACTCATCCATCCAGTCAGGCCACGTGCCCGTGGCCGGCTGCCGCCACGCCGACTCCATCATCTCGTAGGTCACCCGGCCGAACAGCAGGGCATCGGCTCGTTCCATCTCAGCGGTCCAGTAGCGCATCGATTCCTCGTCCGGGGGGAGCCCTGCCTCGTGATGACAGCAGCCGTCGAGCGTGACGTTGATCGAGTATCGAAGTGGTCTCATCTCGTTGCTCTCCCTTGATGCGCGCCGCGCGTTCGCCGGACCATACTCAGACGACTGCCGGCGCCATTTCTCATCGGCGCCCCGATCGCACCTCCTCAACACCGTCGTGGTGCGAACCAAACCGCAGACCGAGCGCGCGACCGATTCGGCGATCTGCTCGTGGCCGAGGCCATCGAGCGGTCTCACAGACTGTGCGCCTGGGTCACCGGCGGTGCGCGCCCCCTACCGCGCGGGACCACGCTGCTTCGGAGGTGCCCTCAAACGCCGGGTCAGTGTCGCTCTCTCGGCGTTTGCGCACGGGTGTTGCTGCATTCCACAAGCGCGACCGATTGCCCGCTCCGGCGGGTTTGCGCAGCAGGAACTCGTTGCGTCGAGCGGCGACTGGCTGGGGTGACGCTCGGCTGCGTTCGGTCGGGTAGGGCTCCAGCACTCATGTCGTGAGGTTGATGGTGAGGCCTTCCGTCGCAGGGACGATGTCGCCATCGAAGTGCATACGTGTTGATTGCGACGTGCCGTAGATCATGTCGAGGGCTGCGTCGTCGTGGGTCGGGTCGTGGTGGAACGGCATGAACTGGTGCGCGCCGACTGCTGCGGCGAACGCAAAGGCGTGGGGGATCGCGCTATGACCCCAACCAATCCGGCTCTTGTACTCGTCTGCGGTGTATTGCGCGTCGTGGATCAGCAGATTGACGTCAGCGGCCAGATCGAAGCCCGATGTCGAGCGCGGACCGGCAGCGAATCCGCTCGCGCAGAGCATCGGTTCGTGATCGGGGAGGTACGCGAGTGTTGCGCCGTCCGCGTGGATTCGGTATCCGACAGTGGGCCCTGGGTGGCAGACGAGCGCGGTATCAACGTGGAAGCCTGGGATCTCGACTCCGTTTCGCGGGACGTCGTGAACCGTGAGGTCACACGCGAGATCGCGTAGCCGGACGGGAAACAGTGGCGGCGAGAGGTAGCGCGACAGCCGAGCGTCCAGGCCCAATGTCATTGAGGCTGGTCCCCACAAGTGCACTTCGAGCTCGGGCCAGTGCAGACATTCGAAGAACCCCAGACCCTGGATGTGATCCATATGCAGATGGGTGAGCAGCACATCCACGCGGGTTGTCTCTGAACCGACCGTGGCTCCGAGGCGGCGGATCCCGGTACCGGCGTCGAGCACGACGAGCGCACCGGCGTCGTTGCGGACTTCGAGGCACGATGTGTTCCCCCCGTATCGAACCGTCTCCGGTCCGGCACTGGCCACGGAACCGCGAGTTCCCCAAACCGTCACTCTCATTGCGGTGACTCCCAAAACAGGGCCGCTGCACCAACGAAGATGCCATCTCTGCCTAGCAGCGGCACCGCTGTCACCTCGAGCCGGCGGGTGGCGCCGTCCATGCCGCGGATCCAGAAACCTCCGTGGCAGGCGACCCGATCTCGCAACGTGATGACCAACGGAAGTTGCTCTGGCGCCAGGGCCTTTCCGACGTCATCCGTCGGGGAAAACGCGCTCGCCCATTCCGCCACAGGCATCGGGCCCGTCTCTTCGAAACGCAATCCAAGGATCGCTTCGGCATGTTCGTTGTAGAACTCGAGCGTGCCATCGGGATCGACCACGAAGATCGGCGTCGCCAGATGATCCGCAAGCTCTCGCATCAAGATCAGCTCAATCGGCTGCTGCACCATGCAACTACCCCCCGACGCCGACCCGACACACACACAAGAAGACCCTGACACCAGACAACGCCCGCGGCAACCTCGCCACCCACCGCTTGTGCTGTCGCCTCCGCTCACGCCAGCGTCATCGTCGCGCCAGACCGTCAGCTGACACATCCCCGCGGATCGGCGCGCGAGTCGAGGGCCGACCCGAAGACCGACCCGAACGGGCAGGTGGTTGTTCTCTCTTGTTGGCGGCCCGACCGGGCAGCAGACGTGTAAGTACGCCGGGAGCAATATGTTGCGCGCCAAGGCGTAACAGTTCGGGCCGACGGCACGCACCTCAACGACGACCTCACCCGACAATGTCAGTCAGGCAGGGCGTCTCACAAGCGCCGATCGCCCGTTCGGTATCAACGCGGGCGCCCGCCGTTGCCTCGCGACTCGCCGTGCCGGTTAGGGGCGTTCCGACGATCCGATGTCTACGACCGGTCGTTCGCGAACCGGCGCCTCAGCCGCTGTAGTCGGCCTTGATCGTGACGTTGCCCTTCGGGTCGCAGTCGAAGGTGCCCTTCTTCGCCGGGTACTGGCGGACGTACTTGCCGTGTTCGATGCGCATCATGACAAAGCACGAGGACGAGCCCCTCTGGGGGATGTTCCTCACACCGATCATCCCGCCCGAATCGAACTTGGTCAGCGTCGGGATGCCGTCGGAGAGCAGCGCCCTCCGGGTGAGACCGTTCACGCCGCTCTTCGCAACGACGGCCTTCGCCGCCTCCGCGAACTCCATGGTCGCCGCCCATGCGTACACCGCGAACTGATCGGCATTGTCCCGGCCGACATACTGCAGGAACGTCTTCAACATCCTGTTCGACGATGCCTCCTCGACCGGCAGGTAGATCAAGTCGACCCAGGTGCCGTCAAGGACCGGATTGGCCGCGTCCGCCTGCGAGTAGCACCCGCAATACCACACGACGTCGGAACCGAGACCCTGGAGCTGCGCCTCGCTTCGCAGCAGGATCATGCTGGTGTCAGTGGCTGTCGTCCCGAAGTTCGATCCGTCCTGCTTCATCTTGTTCACGATCGGCGTGTACGCGCTCTGCGGCTGGGAGCCGCCCACCCCGATCTGCTGGTCGGCCTTGATCCCGGCAGCGATATTGCCGTCGTCGAAGACGCGACTCCCACGCACTCCGTCCTGGGTGTCACTTCCGAACAGGAACGCGCCATGCAGGGCCTTGCCGACCTTCTTGATCAGGTACCTCGTGCTGCCGTTGGCGCTCCGGTACGTCTGGGGCGACTGGTCCTTGGTCGCGCAATCGAGCTGCGATGGATTCACGGGAAACGCCACCGGCGAGCAGCTCTGCGTCACACTGACCGCGAACGCGGGAAGATCGGGAAGACCGGTCGCTGCGCCCGCCTGGTCTTTGCAGGCCACCTCGTCGTCGACGTTGGTCGCGAACGCCATCGCGCTGCCGATCATCGCGAAGTCCTGTTGACACGCCGTGATGATGCCATTGCGCGTTGCCGTCGGATTGAGCTTCGAGTCGGTGAAGTCGACAACGACCTTGCGCCCGGCGATGCCGCCACCACCGGCCGTGCTGTTGAGATACTTGGCGGCGGCACGCACGCCGTCGACCGCGCCCTTGAAGAGCCCGGGGGCCAGCGGTGTGTCGACGTCGGCGAGTACGGCGATGTGGATCTCGGTCGCGCTGATGCCGACTTCCGTCGCCTTCGGCTTCTCGTTGCTCGACTGCGCGCCCGACGGCGCCAGCGTCACCGCCGAGAACGCGATGACCATCGCGGCGATCGTGGCCGCCTTTGCTCGACCTCGCACGATTCCCCCGGTTGCTTTGTCAATCGATCGTGACACTTCTACCAGTCACCCGCATGGGTCATCGGCCGAGCCGACCGCTCGGCGGCACGGTGTCGGTGATCACGACGGCGACGGGTGTGGTGTCGGCCCCCGTCACCGCCGGCAAGGGCCCAGAAGTTGGTGGCGATCTGCCCGGCGCGGAGCGCCCACCGACGCTCATGATGACCGTGCCGGCGGCAGTACCGACGCCCACGCTCGCGGGCACCGGCTCGTCAACCGCCCGGCACCTGTTGTTGTAGGTAACAGCACCCGCGCGAGTCGGCGGCGGTCGATCTTGCTCACGACAATCGCAAGAGGCGGGTGTTCCAGGGAACGCCCGCTGGCCGATCCAAAAGGAACGGGCGTCCCCAGTGCCTGCCAACTGTCGGAGCGGTCGGGATGACGCACGCCCAAACAGCCAAGCGAAAAGATAGTCAGAACCGGGGCAGGTCGCCAGGCCGCTAGTGGTGCGGCCGGGGCGTTACGGACCGCCGGTAGTGGTCCTGTATCGCTGTCCAGCACCTTTCGGCGAACGGGTGATCGACAACGATTTCCGCGTAATCGACGTGCTCGCTCTCGGGCCAGTACCCGATGACCTCCACACCGATGTGCCCGTTGGCTCGCACCTTCGCCCATTCACCTGTGGGCTCAACGATGAAGAACGTCAACGACTCGTAGCAGAACTCGAACGATCTGAGCTCCGCGTCATGCCAGATCCACGAGGCATGGATCCAACCCACTCCCATGTCGCCACGAAGCCCGACTGATCACCGCCGGGCACGCCATACCCTCCCCGTACTGGCGGGCGAGATCGTTGTTACCCCTGGATGTCTATGGATCAACGTCCCGGGTCGCGCGGCACAATGCCCGATCCGGTGCACGCCGAGCGGCAGTGGTGGCGCGGTCGGGTCAGGCTCGAGGGATGCTCTGGAGGATGCCGTTGGATCAACGCCTCTAGCCGGCGAGCAGAACTCCCAGGAAGAGGGCTCCCAGCGCGCACATCAGCGTTAGAGCACCGAACACGGCCAACGATCGGCGCGAACGCGTTTGGGCGTGCGCGAACGCCGTCAGCCCCGATGCGGCAACCAACACGAGCTTCAGGATGAGCGTGTGGCCGTAGTCGCTGTTCCAGGTGGGCTCGACCTCGATGACGTTCCAAACGCCAGTCACGATGAGCACGCCGAAGGCCGGCCATGCAATCCGGTTGAAGAGTCGCGCTGCGGCACGCGGCGCGTCGGTTGAGAACGAGCGCAACCCGGGGACCAACCCGGCAAGGGTCAGTTGCCCGCCGACCCATACCGTCGCGGCGAGAACGTGGAGGAAGAGGCGAACGGTCGTCGCGGTTACCGGCAACATGCGGTTCGCACCGTATCCAAGTCAACGTCTCCCGGCCGTCGCCACCCGCGTACGATCCCTCGAAGCCCCGGCGCGCCAGCTTGCCCGCTCGGGAGCGTTACGCGCGCCCGATATGGGGCTACGAGGCATGACCGTGGATGTACTGAAGACCGATACTTTGCTGGGACGGCGTTTCCGGCTGGCTCAGCGCGCGGAAGGTAATGATCGGCGTGGTACTGATGGGCGTGTGCGGTGAGCGTGGACGACGGTGCGGGCTCGTGCGATGCCTTCAACGGCACCACGCGCTGCGTACACCACGACGAGTGGCATGATCACGGCCCGGAATCGTTCGCCGCGCCCGGCGGCGGCTTCCGGACCGGCGGAGGCCACGAGGACGTACGCCGCCACCGCGAGCACGAAGGCGTGACCCATCAGGTTCTTGCGTGCTCGCACGGCCGCGATGATCCCGAGCGCGGCGAGCGTGTAGAGCGCCATCAGTAGGGCGATCGCGAGATCACCGAGCAGCGCCGGCGGGTCAGGGAGCCCTACGTATGCGAAGAATCGCGAGCGGGCGCTGGTGATCTCGTCAACCAACCCTGCGAGCGCGTCTTCGGTGGCGGTGACGGGATGACCTTCGACGATCGCGAGTCCACGTCGATACATCCGCGCGTAGTACGGCCCCTGAGAAGTTTTCCCGCGATTGCCGAGTTGGTCGAGCAGCTCGCGTTGCGCGACCCCGAGGTGCGTGTGCTGATCCGTGGCGACGATCTCCGCGGCCCGGTACAGGTAGAGGTTCTTCGCTTCGATGCCACTAAACCGCCACGATCCGACCGTCTCGTCGTTGCGCAGTTGCCAACCGCCGACCAGGACGACGAGCGGCACGAGGAACGCCGCCAGGACCGTCGCGGCGTCGCGCCATGGCGTCCGACGTCGGAGCGCCGCCACGATGAGGAAGGCGACGACGAGCGCCGGAAGGTAGTACGTCACCGGCCGCACCAGCGTGGCGACGGCGAGCGTGAGCCCGAGGAGGAATGGCCAGCGAAGCGCCGGCCGTGGCGTCCCCACGACAACGAAGCCGAGCAAGGCGACGAGCGTGAGGCACAGCGTGGCGAGCGCCTCGGTGAGGATGGTGCCGGTGGTGTAGAGCTGGAGTGGCTCGAGCACCAGGAGGGCGGCGGCGACGATGCCCACGGTGCTGGAGGCTGTACGACGCCCGAGGAAGAACGCGACCAGGACGGTCGCCGCGCCGACCATCACCTGCGCGAGCAGCAGCGCCACGACGCGGTGGCCGGCGAGGAAGTACACGAGCGCGATGAATGCCGGATAGCCCGGGGTACGCAAGAACTCCGGGTGCCGGTCCCCGGCTGCCTCAGTGAACCGCCCATCCTCGAGCAGTGCCAGCGCGGGTTTCAGGTAGCTCGAGCTGTCGGCCTGCATCACCACATGCGGGTCTGTGTCCAGCACGGTGAGCGCCACCGTGCCCCGTACCACGATGCAGCAGGCCACGACCACGAGCACGATCGCAGCGAGCCGCGACTGCGCGGGCGTCCGCATTCCGGGCGCGCTACTCGACGCGGTCACGCGGGCGTTCGGACCTCGCATCGCCGGCTCCGCTCCGGAACCCACCCCCATGAGTCCACCCCACGCGACGGCACTGCCCAGCTAAGTACGAACGTCCAGAGCGGTCCAGAGGAACAGCACAACCACCGATCGAGCGCCGACCCGGAGTTATGGGCACGTAATGTCCACTCGGCCCTCCACATGCTCAAGGGACAAACGACCTCAGTAGCCTGGAGCGGTCTCCCGACACGCCGAACGACCCGATCAGGCCCCTGAGGTCGAACGACTGTGTAGTGGCTAGGTATCCGAGCCGCCAGGAGTCGTCACAAGGGAACAGCTGCTTGCAACAGTTGCCTCGCCTGGAACGGCCCGATCCGGACACCTTCGCTCGAAGTCGTGAATGTCGCTGGTGACTCAGCTGTCGGGCGTGACCGCATCCAATCGGCGCTGAACCTCCGACGCGTTCACCCCGAGAGCGCCCAGCAGCACCGCCGCAGGATCTGGTGGTTGGAGAGTGAGGATCTGGGCCAGCACCTGCTGGGCCGTGACCTGGGTCTTCCGGCGGTTGGGCTTGACCGCTTCCTCAAGCACTTTCTTTGCCGCGGGCGTCATGCGGAGGCGATCTTTTTTCATGACGGCTCTGAACGTCGGCTTCTTCGGCACGGCGCGCATCGGCAGTGGGGGAGCGTCGGTGCCGGGCGCCAGGCCCAGGGCACCCAGGGCTTCGTGATCGAGCGACTCAAGGGCCTGGCGAGCTTGCTGCAGGCTCACGCCCGACACGACTTCGATCGAGGGATCCTCCAACAAGGCGAGCAAGATGTGATCGGTGCCAGTTCGGCGATCACCTCGGCGACGGGCCTCCTGACTGGCCTGCAGATAGATGGCCCAGACGTGAAGCACCTCTGGCGCAACGGATTCGGTGGTCATGATGACTCCTTGTTGTATTTGGTGTGTACGGATTGGCGGGTGACGCCCAAGGCGTCTCCGATCTGCTGCCACGACCAGCCCTTTTTCCGGGCCGACGCGACGTGGTTCGCCTCGACCCTCTCAGCCAGGCGATGCAGCGCCAACGAGGCGCGTAGCCCAATTGCCGGGTCGTCCGACGAGAGATTCACGTTGAGTTCTTCGAAGTCCACGCCTGTCAGTTTAGACTGACATAGCTGATGTGTCAATCTAAACTGACACAGCAGATCGCCCCACCGGAGTGGGATCACTCGTCGTCATCCAGCCAGCTCCAGTAAGGCGAGCGCGGATCGTGTTTCACGTCGAGACACGCTGACACCACGATGATCAACGCACCCTGCCCCGAAGCGCCGGATCAGGGCACAAAGATCGAGCGCGCTTCGGCTCTCATCAGCGAGAGTGGTAATGAACGTCGGGTGTTTCGCGTCCAGAACGCAGGGTCACGAGAGGGAGCGCAGTGATCCGACGAGCAGATCGAGCCCGTACTCGAATTGCTCTGTTGACGCGGCGGTCGTGAGTTGCTCGCGGAGCGCGTGCATGGTTGGGAATGAATTGATGTCGAGCCGGTCGATCGCGGTGTTCCACGAATCGACGTACGACGTAGCCGGCTGTTCGTGGACGCGTGGAAGTTCCCAGATCACGAACCCGAACACGTAGGTGAACAAGGTGTAGAAGGCTCGTACCGCGCCCTCGTTGGAGAATCCAGCCCGACAGAGGATGCTGTGCGCCTCTTCGAGCTGCTCGAAGACCGGTCCGACGGTGAGACCGCGCTCGGCGAGGATGCGCGCGAGCGCGGGATGGGCGAGCGCGGCATCTCTGAGGCCCCGGAGGTAGCCGACGACGCGGCCTTCCCAGTCGTCGTCCTTTCCTTCAGGGACCTGCACGTCGCCAATGACCCGTTCCGCGACTGCGTTGATCAGATCGTTCTTGTCGTCAACGTGACGGTAGAGAGACATGGTTCCCACGCCGAGGTATCTGGCGAGTCGGGGCATCGTGACTGCGTCAAGACCCTCGGTATCGATGAGGGCCAGCGCGCCGTCGATGACGCGAGCGCGTGAGAGTGTGTTTCGGGGCACCCGTTTGAGCGCCTTCGTGGCACCGCGTCCCTTGGTTGGCATGTTCTCCCCGGCTCCCTCTTGCGTATCACGTACGCTACTGATAGCGTAACAGATACGCAAGGACAAGGAGGCCACCATGGCCAACCGCATCAGGCGTGTCTCACGCTTCAGCACCGGGACTGTCGACATCCATCCTCAACACGCGTACCGGGGCCGGTCGCCGATGTACTGGTGGATCCTCACCTCACGACGCTGGCTCGAAGGTCGGCCCATCAACGTCTACGTCATCGAGCACGCTGACGGACTGGTCGTGTTCGACACGGGGCAGGACCGAGCCTCGGTCACGGATCCGTCCTACTTTCCGGACGGGTCGAACGGTGTGATCTATCGCCGCCTCGCCCGTTTCCACGTGAGCCAGGACGAAACGTTCACCGCCGGCCTCGAACGCCTGGGCTACGCCACCAGCGACGTCACCCGCGCCGTCGTCAGCCATCTCCACCAGGACCACATCGGCGGCATCGGCGAGATTCCGGGCGCTGAACTGCTCGTCTCCGAGGACGAGTGGCGATCTCTGCAGCGGCCGATGGCGGAGACCCGCGGTCTGCTGCGCGCGCACATCGACCTGCCAGACGCGAAGTGGAGGCCCATCGCGTACGAACCGGTCGACGACCCAGCGCTCCGGCCCTTTACCGTCGGTCACGACCTTTTCGGGGACGGCGCACTCATGGTCCTCCCCACGCCTGGACACACGCCGGGTTCGATGTCGATGTTCGTGCGCCGGAGCGACGGACCTCCGCTGCTGCTCGTCGGGGACCTCACCTATGACGTACACGCGTTCGAACGTGGCGTCTCGAGCGGCGTCGGTAGCAAGCGCGCGTTGCGCGACACGCGCAGAAATGTGATGGCACTCAGAGCGAACCATCCCGCCATGCCGATCCTTGCTGCTCACGATCCTGCGGCCGCCGGGCTCTTCGATGCGGCGACAGCAGCGGGAGGAGTCGCTTCGCCCGTGTGACGCGACAGACTGGCCTGCACGACCAACGCGAAGAAAGAGGCGAGATGGGAACGTTCCGCGTGACGATGGAGATCAACCGACCCGCGATCGACGTGTTTGCCTTTGTCGCGGAACCGCGAACAATGCCACGCTGGTACGAGGCAGTGGAGCGCGTCGCCGAGGTGACACCGAGGACACCGACCCAAGCGGCCCGCTATCAGATCACACGGTCGTTGCCCGCCGGCCGGGTAGACAACATCGTCGAAGTCACCGAGTCGACGGCTAACCTCACCGTGACATTCGAAACCCGCGAAGGTCCGACGCCGTTTCGGTATCGCTACGCAGTCGAAACCAACGGCGACGGAAGCCGGCTCACCCTCGATGCAGACATCTCGAGCGCCGGACTCCCCGGACCACTCGCCCATATGGATGGCGTCGCAACCCGAGCGTTCAAGCAGGGCATGCGACACAACCTCGAGGGACTGAAGCATCTCGTCGAATCCAACGCCGCGTAGCGAGGAGACCGAATGATGACTGAGTTGATCGATACCGCAGCGCCGGTTGTCAGCCGAACCGAGATCGAGATCGCCGCGCCTCCTGAAGTGGTTTGGGACGTGCTCACTGCGTTCGACCGCTGGCCGATCTGGAACCCCGAGGTCAAATCGATGTCGGTGCAGGAGCCCGTCGTCGTCGGATCGACCTTCCGCTGGAAGGCAGGACCCAGCACTGTGACCTCGACCATCCAACATCTCGAGCCAGTCCGACTGATCGCGTGGTCAGGACGGACCATGGGCATCCGGGCGATCGACGTCTTCCAACTCGACGCGCACGACGGGACAACGCTCGTGAGCGAGGAGGAGTCATGGAGTGGACTCGTGGCACGTCTGCTCCACAAGCCACTTCAGCGAACACTCGACCGTTCGCTCGAGAACGGCCTGCGCCACCTCAAGGAGGCCGCCGAGCAGCGATGAACCTGTCGCGACCAATCGGGGACTGCGGTATGTGAGGTCTTCTCAACCGGGCGATGCCCGAGCGACAGCGCTTCGACGGCTGCTCGCGACGACACGCTGAGCTTCGTAACCATATGGAGAGGTGCGTCTCGATGGTCCGCTCGCGCT
>CAWELN010000004.1:0-22971 GCA_963809795.1 uncultured Actinomycetes bacterium | reverse complement strand
TGACCTCCGGGTCGTCCGCATCGGGGGAAGGCGGCGGCGCTCGCCGCCGGAATCCTGCCCGCGTGCTCCGGCGCGACGCACCGCCCGCGGGGTTGCTCGGCGACGGTCGACGCTGGGAGACTCGGTCGTGGTCGACGATGGCTGACTTCTTCCCCTACGCGGTCGACAATCGCCTGGCGCCCTTCTGGCTGCCGTTCGGGCTGCACCGCCACACCGATGGCGTCACCATCACCCCGGACGGCAACTTCGTCGCGCGCTTCGGGTTCATGAAGATGGAGACCCCGCTCACCAACATCAACGGCACGTCACCCGCGACTACCGGTGGTGGACCGCCGCCGGTGCACGCGGTTCGATGGTCGACGACGGGCTGACCTTCGGCACCGACCGCAACACCGCCGGCGTCTGCGTCCACTTCCGGGAGCGCGTGCCCTCGCCGCTCCGCAGGAAGGGTCACTCGGCCTTGACCGTCACCGTTGCCGACCCCGACGCGCTCGTCGCTCGGCTGGAGTCGACGCACGACGGGTGATCTTCGCCGCCACCGACCAAGATGGGCGGGACGCAGGCGGACGGCGGCGGGAGGTCGGGAAGTGGTCACGAGCGCAGGCGACAGCCGGGCCCTCGCCAGCGCGCATCGGCGCCGACGTGTACGACCTCGAGGTCGTCCACGCCGTGTCGCTCACGCCCTCGATGCGCCGCGTCGTGTTCGGCGGCGACACGCTGGCCGGACTCCGGTACGAGCCCGGCCAGGATCTCATGTTCGGCATCGCCGACGAGGACGGGGCGGAGGTGCGCCGCCGGTACACGATCCGCTCGTTCGACGCCGGCGCGACGACGATCGCGGTTGATGCAGTCCTGCACGGGGACGGACCGGGTGCGAGGTGGTTCAGCGATGCCCGGGCCGGCGACCGACTCGAGGCCATCGGCCCGCGTGGCAAGGTGACGGTCGACGGCGGACGCGAGCTGGCACCTGTTCGCCGGCGACGAGTCGTTCCTCCCGGCCACGTACGCGATGGCGGAAAGCCTGGCGGACCCAGGCCACCGCGACGCTCGTGATCTCGGTCGACTCGACGCGGACGAGGTGCCCGGCGTCGAGCTGCCAGGCCTTCGGTACGTGCACCGCGGCGGCACGTCGGCGGCCGATGCCGAACGGTTGGTCGACGCGCTCGCCGGGGTCGAGCTCGGTGACGGCGCGGGCCGTGCGTACCTGGCAGGAGAGCTGAGCGTCGTCGAGGCAATTCACCGCGTCGCTTCTGGACCGCGGGCTCGACACGACCAGGATCGCGCCCAAGTCGTACTGGCGCGCCGGCGTTGCCAACGCCAGCCACGGCGAACCCGGACGCGACTGACCCTCGTACTCGTAAGTCGGGTCGACGGCGCGGGCGCCGAGCCGAACGCCGCCAACACGGCATCGACGATGGGTGCGACGTCTGCCGTACGTACCGCCGTCTGCGCCACGACCCGCCGGTAGATGATCGGTGACCTCGCGAGGTCGACGACGAGCGCGACGTCGACGTCGTCGGCGAGCTCACCGCGTTCGATGGCGAGCTGCACGACCCGCTCGAAGCTCGCAGGCGTCCGTTCGCAGGGTCTCCTGACGCAGCTCGGCGAGCTCCGGATCACGCACGGCCGCGTCGACGAACGACGGGAAGACACACACGATGTTGGGCACGTCGAAGTACCACGACGAGGTGTTGCAGCAGGACCGTGAGGTCCCCCCGCAGCGATCCGGTGTCAGGATCCACGGTCGGCTGCTGCAACGACGAGATGGCGGCGTGGATGAGCCGCGCCGCTCGCGAGCCCCAGTGGCGGTAGATCGTCGCCTTGCTGACCGTCGCACGCGCCGCGACCGTGTCGACGCTGATCCCGACCACCCCTTGTTCGGCGATGACGTCGAGCGTCGCCTGGAGGATCGGGTCCTGCGCACGCCGCGGGCGCGGCGACACTGGCTCAGGCTCCCGGGCCGGCGCGGCGGGGTCGACCAACCCGCCGAGGGTCGGGTACCGCTCCACGTGCGCTCCTGCCGCCGCTTACTCGCCCACGGCGCATTCCCTCGAAGTCGAGCTCCGGGAGCGCCTGGTGGCACAGCACACCGTCGATGGTGAGCTCGATGCCGGTGACGTACTTCGACTCGTCGGAGGCCAGGTAGACGACTCCGGCGGCGATGTCGGCCGGCTCGCCGAAGCGCGGCACCATGATGTTCTTCTCGAACGCGGCCCGGTACTGCGGGTTGTCGAGGATGGCGCTCATCGCCTCCGAACCGGTGAAGATGAATCCGACGATGATGGCGTTGGTGCGGATGTCGTCCTTGCCGAAGTCGCCGCCATCGCCGGGGTGCGGGCGTTGGTGGCGCTTTGGACGCGTGGTAGGCGGGCCGGTGGGGGAGAGCGCCGACTTCGAGGGCTCGCGGGAGATGTCACGATCGAACCGCTGCCCGCCTGGCGCTGTCTCCGATAACGCGTACTTGCTCGCCCAGACCGTGCCCATCAACGCGATGCGCAGGATCTGATCGAACGTGTCGTTGTCGATCTCGTCGACGTGGCTGTCCTTGCCGCTGCCGACGTAGATCGGGACACGATCAGCGTTGTTCACCAGCGTCGTCAGCCGGCCGTACCGCTCGACGGTCGCCGCCACCGCGCCCAGCGACCTCCTCTTCGACGCCGTTGTCGGCGGGCGGTACATCACCTCACCGCCCGCCTCCTTGACGCCGGCCTCGACCGCGACCGCGTCCTCCGACCGGCCCGTGAACACCACCGCCGCCCCCCTGGGCGGCGAGCATCTCCACGACGCCCCGACCGATCCCGCGCGTGCCGCCGGTGACCAACGGACCTTGCCCTCGACCCGCATGCGAACGCCCCCTCTGCCGGCCCGTCGCCGACGGGCTCGAGTCCGTTCGAAACGAAACGGTACAGCTTCACCCTAGGGAGCGGAGCGGGCCGCCGCAAGCTGACCGCGGGACGTCGGCGACCGAGCGAGACACCGACCGCTCAGGCCAGGGCCCCACCGGCGTCGAACGCCCACGGCCGAGCGGGTCCTTCGGCACGACGGTCACGTCCCACAGCACGCGTGACGAGCTGCTCAGGACCATCTCGACCGCTTCCGAGATGCACGTCGGCGTGCACATGGCTCCCGACTGCACACCCATCGCGGGCCGGCGCCGCCATGTGCTCCACCGCGCTCATGTCGAACTCGGTGCCGGTCGCCGACTCGTCGGTCGGACCGACGAAGATGCGGGTGAAGCCGATCTCGGGATGCTCGGATCGCCACGTCTCGACCATGCGGTTCAGCGCCGCCTTGGTCGCCGTGTACACGCCGATGCCCGGCCACACCGCCCCGATGCTCGACACCGACGAGAGGTAGATCACCGACCCCGTCGACTGCTGCAGATGGGGCAACGCCGCTTCGTGATGAGCGCCGCACCCATGACGTTGGTCTCGAACGTCCGTCGCCACCATTCCGTGTTCGCTTCGGCCAACGCGATGATGCTGATGGCACCAGTCGAATACACGACGTCGTCGAGGCCACCCAACGCCTCGACCGTGTCGGCGATGACTCGCGTGCACTGCTCTTCGTCGGTGACGTCGCGCGAGGCCGATCGCGACACCACCCGCTTCCCGGGCGGCCTCCTCGCAGACCTCACCGCGGCGGGCGGCGAAGGCCACGTGCGCACCGGCGGCGCACAGCCGCCGGCCGATCACGCGCCCCGATTCCCGTGGAAGCACCGACCACGAGCACCCGCCGTCCCGCCAGCCTCTCGTCACTCACGACCGCTCCTCTCTCACCACGACACCCGTGCCCGACAGAATGGTCGGTGGAGGGCGTCGGGGACGAACGCGGCAATGAATTCCCGGGATCGCGGGCGTCAGACCCGAGGGCATGTCCTACCCCGGCGACCCCAGGAGTGATCCGATGAACCTCACGTTTCCGGGCGAATCGGCGGAGTACCGCCGCGCCCGTGACCAGCTGCTCGACGACGAGATCGAGCTGCGGCGCGCCATGGAGCGCGTCGCCGTCGCGCGACGGGCTCTCCCGCCCGGCGGCACGGTGCCGGAGGACTACGAGTTCGTCGGCGCTGACGGGCGCGTGCGACTGTCCGGCCTCTTCGGCGGTCACACCTCGTTGGCGATCTATCACTGGATGTTCCCACGGCACACGGGGGACGACCGGCCTGCACCACCGTCGGGACCTCTGGCCCGGTGGCCGCTCGAAGCGACGCCCTGCCCGTCGTGCACCGCCTTGCTCGACCAGCTCGACGGCGCCGCCGCGCACGTGGCGCAGCACTTGGGGCTGGTCGTGGTGGCGGGGGTGCCGTTCGCACGGATGGCGGTCGTCGCCGAAGACCGCGGCTGGCGCAACCTCCGACTGGTGTCGTCGGCGGGGAACACGTTCCGTCGCGACTACCACGGCGACGGCGAGCACGGCCCCGACCCGATGCTCAACGTGTTCACGCCGCGCCGGCGACGGCACCGTGCGGCACAGTTGGAGCTCCGAGCTCCTCTTCGCGCCCACCGACCCCGGACAGGATCCGCGCCACGTGGGCACGTTGGAACCGCTCTGGAACCTGTTCGACCTCACCCCGGAAGGGCGTCCGGACGGTTGGGACGAACAGCTCTCCTACGACACGTAGCCGGCTACTCGACCACCGCGAACAGCGCCGTCGCCGAGGTCACCACGCGGTCCTGGTTGCCCTCGTCGTGGAGCACCATGCGGACGCCGACCCGACCGCCCGGCCCGCGGGCCGCTTCGCTGTCGACCCGGAACGGCCCGACCTTGCCCCGGGCGAGGAACATCACGTGCCACGACTGCATCTGCAGCTGGTCGGTGCCGGCGAGCGCGACGGCGGCGTCGGTCGCGGCGGTCTCCAGGACGACGTGCTGTGGACCGATGTGGAGCGCGGCGTCGGGCGACGCGAGCTCGACCGAGAGCTCGGGGAGCGCCCAGTGGCCGTCGTCGCGGCGGGACGCGCCGAAGACCTGCCAGAGGGGTGGGAGGTCGGGCGAGTCGACGATCTCGAGCTTGTCCTCGGGCATCTTCTCGAGTCCCTCGGGCACCTCGCCGATCTTCGCGCCCTGCCCCTCCGTGAACGCGATGACCCGAGTGTGATCGTCGGCGTCGACGATCTTCGAGCGGCTGTAGCCCATCCCGCGCCTGCGTGCAGCACCTCCGACTCGATGACCTCGATCCGCGTGACGTCGCGCCGCGGGATCGATGATCTGGCACGAGTGGATCACCGGGTTCGGGACGGTGACGAGGTCGGAGCCGACGTCGCCTTCCGGCGAGCTGATCGCGATGGGGGCGACGAGCAGCCCACCGGTCGCGTTGCGCATGTCGCGGCGCAAGGTCACGGTGTTGTCGATCTCACCGGTGTTCATCGAACCGTGGTTGCGGCCGATGTACCGGTAGCTGAGCAGCCCGGTCCAGCGCTGCTCCAGCTCCGCTGCGTACGCCTCGGGGTCGTTCTTCAGCTCTCGGATGTCTCGCAATGCCATGGCTCGACCCCTGCAGCTTCGCGTCCTCGCCCCGAGGCTAAGAAGGAAGGGGCACACGCCGCAAGACGCGGCTCCGACCCCGGTCCTCAGTGCCCGTCCGGCTGATCGATGGCGAACGGCCACTCCTCGAACGTCCGGCACCGGCGCTCGGTGTCGAAGGTGACGATCCACAGGTCGCGCCATCGCTCGCCGTCGTCGTAGTCGACCGCGACGCGGACCACCGCGGTCGCGCCGTCGATGCCGACGATCTCGCTCCGCATCCCGAACCCCTCGCCGGCACCGTCCACGCTCGCGCTCCCAGAACCGGGCGAGCTCCTCGAGGCCGCGCACGGGCTCCGCCCAGGGCGACGGTGTGTAGGAGGCGTCATCCGCGAACAGCGTCCCGAGCGCGGCCGCGCCCGGCGAGCGCCAGGCCCGCTCGTACTCCTCGATCCACTCCGCGACGCCGGCGCGGTCGACCACGCCACCGTTGTAGCCCGGAACCGATCGCGGACGGGCGTACCGGGCGCACGCAAACGTAGTGTGCGGCCATGGCGCAGGAGCTCGGAACGTCGTCGCTGCGATTGGAGCAGGAGGGGTCGATCGCCTGGTGCATCATCGACCGACCCGCGGCCCGAAACGCGCTCACGCCGGGCATGTACTACGGCATCAAGCGGGCGGTGCAGCTCGTCAACACCGACGAGCAGCTGGCGGCGCTGATCATCACCGGGGTCGACGACGTCTTCGCGCCCGGCGGTGACCTGGGCGGACGGTCGGAGCCGGGAGAGACGTGGCCCGACGCCGCCGGCTCCGACATCCTGCCGTTCCTCGCCATCCGGGACAGCCGGGCCCCGGTCATCGCCGCGGTCAACGGCATCTGCCAGGCCGGCGGCCTCCTGATCGCGATGATGGCCGACATCGCGGTGGCCAGCGACCGCGCCACCTTCCGCGTTCCCGAGCTGCTCCGGGGCATCCCCGACGCGACGTACGCGGCGGTGCTGCCGGCGCACGTCGGCGTCGCCGTCGCGCCGCGACCTGCTCCTCTCGGCGCGACGCTTCGACGCCGAGGAGGCGGTGCGACTCGGGGTGATCAGCCGGATGGTCCCGCACGACGACCTGCGTGACGCCGCGTTGGACGCGGCCCGGCAGGTCCTGCAGACCTCCCCCGACGCGCGCGTGCACGTCAAGCGCATGCTCAACGAGCGTTACGGCACCATCGACTACCAGACCATGTTCTGGGCGCTGGAGCACTCGCCCGAGCCGCGTGAGGGGATGCAGGCGTTCATGGAGAAGCGACCACCGAGCTGGGTCCCCGACGACGCCTGAGCGGAGTGTGCGCGAGCCGGGTACCCCGGCGAGCAACGCAGCGGGGGCAGAGCGCCCCGGAGCGCCGCGACGAGAGCGGAAGCAGTGAGCGGATGGCCACGTCGGTTGCGCAAGGGCGACGGCCGTGGTCGACTCGCTCGGACGGCGGAGGACCACCCCGGGCGCGTGCCGCGCCGCCAGTGACCGCGGGGGAGCGATGCCATGAAGGTGCTGCTGACAGTGGGGCTCGACGGAGACCCGGAGGACTTCTCGAAGGCGGTGCAGGCCGAGCTGTCGGACCTCGTGGGACGCGGTGGCGCGCAACGGGGCGCGCTCGACCTCCGCGCCGCGGGCGACGAGCTCGACGCGGTCCGGGAGCTGGACACCGAGCACGACGCGTCGGCGATGGTGTCGCTCTGGGGCGTCGACGGACCGGCGACGGCCCTCGCGTTCGCGTTGCCCGACGGGAGCCGGCTGGTGGGTGCGTACGAGGTCGACGAGGTCGTGCAACGTGAGTACGAGCGCACCTGGCCCGCCGGTGCGGCGTCGCCGGGCGTGAAGATCGTCTGTCTCGTGCGGCGCCGACCCGACCTCAGCCAGGCGGCGTACCGCGAGCACTGGCGCGAACGGCACGGGCCACTCGCGCTGGCGCACCAGCCGGGCTTCTGGCACTACGTGCAGAACCACGTCGTCAGCCGCCTCACCGATGACACGCCCGACTTCGACGGCATCGGCGAGCTGCACTTCCGGAGCGCCGACGCGGTGGAGGACGGCATGTTCGACTCCGAAGAGGGAATGCGCCTGATCTGGGAGGACACCGAGCGGTTCATGAACCACGACGGCTCGACGACGCTCCCGGCCAAGGAGCACCTGGTCCCGTGACCGAGACCGCGCCCGTCGTCCTCGTCGGCGTCGACGATCGCATCGCGACCGTCACCCTCAACCGGCCCGAGGCACGCAACGCGCTCAGCCGCGCGCTCTGGTACGCGTTGTGGGATGCGGTCCTCGTCGCCGGCGACGACCCCGACGTCGACGCGGTGATCCTGACCGGCGCCGACCCTGCCTTCAGCGCTGGGGTCGACCTCAAGGAGGTCAGCGGTGAGATCCCGCCCACCGCGGACGTGCGGGGGCCGGGCGACGGGCCCGAGCGGTACGGCAACGGTCTCTACCGGTTCATCCCCGTCATCCCGAAGCCGGTGATCGGTGCGATCAACGGCGTCGCGGTGACCGGCGGCCTCGAGCTCGCCCTCCAGTGCACGTTCCTCGTGGCGTCGGAACGGGCGCGCTTCGCCGACACGCACGCCCGGGTCGGGATCATGCCGGGTGGTGGCATCACCGTGCTGCTCGCCCAGGTGATCGGCGTGCCCCGGGCGGTGGAGATGTCGCTGACCGGCAACTTCGTGTCCGCCGACGAAGCTCTGCGCCTCGGCCTGGTGAACCACGTCGTGCCCCACGAGGAGCTGCTGCCCTTCGCGCGTGCGCTCGCGACCGACATCGTGAGCAACGACCAGGTCGGGGTGCGCCGCCTGCTGGAGCACTACCGACGGCTGCCCAACGCGGCGACCCTCGACGAGGCCCACCTCATCGAGGGATACATGGCCGAGATGTGGCAGCGCGACACCGACACGCTCGCGGCGCGCCGCGACGCGGTCACCGAGCGGGGGCGCTCGCAGGCGAAGGCATGAGGCTGAAGAGCCGACGCGGCTCCTGCGTCAGGACTCGGGTCGGTCGGAGAAGATGCCGGGCTCACCGGCGTGGATCTCGATCCACTCCGCGCCCTCGTCGCCGGCGCGCCACGAGTACAACGCGTCGGGGCTGAAGTACCCCATGCCCGCGCCCGTCCGCTGGTTGCCGTAGATGAGCTCTCCCCGGAGCACGTAGGTGAGCTGGTGGGTCCCGTGGCGGTGGGGCTTCACCCGCTCGCCCGGCTTGGCCGACTCGTGGAACACCGACAGCTTCGGCGACATGAGGATGGTCTTCGTGACCAGGTCGCGGCCGAAGAGGTCGTACATCTGCTGGGCGCCGTCGCCGTCACCGGCGATCTCTTCGATCGTGTAACCCGGCAGCTCGGCGACGTCGTAGAAGAAGGGTCGCAGGTCCTGGCTGGTGCTCTGCGTCGCGGTGTCGTCCATCGTCAACCCCCACCTTCGCATCGGGTCCCTGCACACTACGGGGATCCCCGCGCCGGGGCCACGTCCCGCGCACGTCTACGTTGGACTGGTGAACGAGCCCGCCCGGGGCGCCGGCCACGAGTCGTCGGACGATCGGTTGAGCGATCAGCTCGAGGCCCTGCTGGAGCAGGATCACGTCACCATCGGCTCTCTCACCGACGTGCTCGACGAGCGCAGCTTCGCCGTCGTGCTCATGGTGTTGATGCTGCCCTCCGCGCTCCCGATCCCCACCGGCGGCGTCACCCACGTGCTGGAGGTCTTCGCCGGCCTGATCGCGCTGCAGATGATCGTCGGACGTCACGAGCTGTGGATCCCGCGCCGCCTGGCCCGGAAGGAGCTCGGCGCGACGTTCACCGGCAAAGCGGCGCCCAAGCTGTTGCGGTTCATCCGCTGGTTCGAGCGCCACGCCCGCCCGCGCCTCGCCCGGCTGCTCGACCGTCGCCCGGTGGTGTCGGTGCTGGGCGTGGCCCTGCTCGTGTTCGTGATCGGCGCGTTCGTCGCTCCACCGTTCTCCGGCCTCGACACGCTGCCGTCGCTCGGGGTCGTGGTCGTCTGCCTGGGCGTGGTGTTCGCCGACGGCCTCATCGTGGCCGCCGGGCTCGTGATCGGCGTCGTCGGGCTGGTGCTCGACGTGCTGCTGGCCGCCACCTTGTGGTCGTTCCTGTGACCCGGTGGCGGAAATCCGTCAGCGGTGCAACCGCCTGTCGTCACGGGCGGGTTGCTCCCCTGTAACCCGAGGCACAACATCCAGCAATCGGCGGCGCGGACCGTGGCCGCATGATTCAAACATTGCGCCTCAACTTCAGGGATCCGGACCGGCGCCGGTACGTCGGGGCCAAGATGGGCGGCAAGCTCATCGGGGTCGCGCTCGTCATGGGCCTCATCTACGGCTTGGCCTGGTTCTTCAGCAACGAAGCCGGCGCCGCGGTGCCGGGACAGGCCGCGGCGGTGAAGGTGACCGAGGTGGTGAACGGTCTCAACACCGCGTGGGTGCTCGTGACCGCCTTCCTCGTGTTCTTCATGCAAGCGGGCTTCATGATGCTGGAGGGCGGGTTCGCCCGGACCCGCGAGGTCTCCAACATCATGATCGAATGCATCGTGGACACCGCGCTCTGCGGGATCCTCTTCTACGCGTTCGGGTTCGCGTTCATGTTCGGTCCCGGCAACGGCTGGATCGGGTACCACTACTTCTTCCTGCAGGACATCCCGCACACGTACACGTACGGCGGTTCGTTGGACACCGGCGTGGCGTTCCTGGCGTTCTTCCTCTTCCAGTTCGCCTTCGCCGACACCGCCAGCACGATCGTGTCGGGCGCGATGGTCGGGCGTACGTCGTTCAAGGGTGACCTGCTCTACAGCCTCGCGGTCAGCGGGTTGATCTACCCCATCTTCGGCCACTGGATCTGGGGCCCGAACGGCTGGCTGGCGACGATGGAGACGCCCTTCCGCGACTTCGCCGGCTCGACGGTGGTGCACACCATCGGCGGTGTGCTGGCCCTCTGCGGGGCGATCGCGCTCGGCCCGCGGCTCGGGAGGAAGTTCAAGCGTGACGGTGGTGGCATGCCACCAGGCCACAACATGACCCTCGCCGCGCTCGGCGCGGTCATCCTCTGGTTCGGTTGGTACGGCTTCAACCCCGGCAGCACGCTCTCGGCCATGGACTTCGAGGGCATCGGCCGGGTGGCGACGAACACGACCCTGGCGGCGTGCGCAGGTGCGCTGGTCGCGGTGGCCTGGGTCTACCCCCGGTCGAAGAAGTGGGACGTCGGCATCAGCATCAACGGCCTGCTCGCAGGTCTGGTCGCCATCACCTGTCCGTGTTACTGGGTCTCGCCGACGGGAGCGATTGCCATCGGTGCCATCGCCGGCGTGATCATGATCCTCATCGTCGACTTCACCGAATGGGTCCGGGTCGACGACCCCTGCGGGGCGTTCGCCGTGCACGGAGCGTGTGGGATCTTCGGCACGCTCAGCCTCGGGCTCTTCGCCGTCGGCAACTACTCCGGCGTGAAGGGGATCCTCTACGGCGGCAACGCCAACCAGCTCATCGCCCAGGTGAAGGGCAGCGCGACGATCATCGCGGCCACCGCCGCCGCCGGACTGCTGCTCATGTTCGGCCTCAAGGCACTGGGCGTGTTGCGGATCTCGGAGGCCGAGGAGCTCGAGGGCCTCGACATCGCCGAGCACGGTGCCCCGGCGTACCACCCGGAGTACGCGTACATGGGGTACTCGCAGCTGCCGCCGTCGATCGAGGAGTCGGGAGGAGGTGTGGGCGTGGTCGCGCCGCCCTCCGACATCCACCTGCCCGCCACGGAGTAGGCGTCCGGCGCAGTGCGCCCGCTCCGGGACGCGAGGACGAGCCGGGTTCGCCCGGCTCGTCCTCGTGCGCGCGGGGTCAGGGCATCTTGTCGAGGTGGTACCCCGCACCCCGGACCCGCTGCAGCCGGAGGCCGAGGCGGCCCAACGTCTGCGACACCCGCCGGACGGTGGTCTTGATCGCCTCCTCGTGCGCGCTCGTGCCCGCGTCGACGAACACCTCGTCGACCTGTTCGTCACGGACCACGACGCCGATGTGGTCGACGAGCAGGCGGACGAGCGGGATCTGCCCGTCGGTCACCGCGCACCACTGGTCGCGCATCCAGAGCAAGCCGTCGTCGTCGAGCCAGGGAAGCTCCAGGGCGTCGGCGCGCCGGGCCACGGTCGTCGCCCGCAGCTCGAGCTCGGACCGGTCGACGGGGACGCGGAGCCAGTCTTCGAGGTCGTCCCAGCGCGGGGCGGGGGCGCGCCACGCTCGACGAGCAGCACGCGTGGCGCGCCGACGGACTCGAGCTGCTGGCGGTAGTCCTGCTCCATCGGCCAGCGGACGAGGCGCACGTCGACGGGGAGGGTGGGATCGAATCGGAATGGGTGGATGCGGACACTGGTGCCCAAAAACGGTTCGAGCGGCAGCTCGTTGGGAATCACGGCCACCGCTTCGAGTCGACTCGTGGGTCGCATGTCGAAGCTCCTTGGTCGCGCGCGGCGCGCGCACCGGGTAGCCGCCACGTCGCGTCGTGGTCGCGCGCGCGAGACGGCTACTGGACAGGACGGCGCGGAGGCCGTCGTCAGATCGCGAGGAGCTGCGGTGGACCGCGACCGAGTGACGAGGTGCCGGACGAGCGCCAATGGCGCGCTCGGCCCGGGTGCCCGAGGCGAAGGGACGCCAGCGCGGCGAGGAGGGCGGCGGCGCCGAGGACGGCGACGCCGGTACGGCCGGTGTGGGCGAGCCGGTTGCTTCCGGAACCGCGCAGTGCGACCGCGGCGAGGTGGGTCGGGGGCGTCGGCGCGATGAGCTCGTCGCGGGCGTGCAGCGGGTTGGTGGCGTCGGCCGCGCTCCCGGCGAACGCGCCCCGCTCGAACACCTGGTCGAGCTCGGCGGTGGCGCCGGCGGCGAGCAGCGCGGCGGCGAGCGCCAGCAGAGCCAGGAGCCGACGGCGCCTCATCGAGGCAGCCTACCGGCCGGGTTGCGAACCGGGTCCTTCGACGCGGCCCCGGGGTGCCGGTGTCGGCGGGGAGCGGTCAGGCGCCGGCGAGGTACGCGCGCCAGCCGCCCGACGCGGTGATGTCGGCCGCCTGTTCGACCGCGTAGGGCTCGCAGAGGAAGCCGGTGACCTCGCTGCCGTCGGCGAGCGTCACCCGGCCGACGCCGAGCGGCGCGGGGATGGCGGCGACGAACGCACCCAGCCCGGCGTCGTCGAGCGCCCACACCTCCACCTCGATCGCGGCGCCGGCGCCCGAGCGGGCGCGCAGCAGGCCGGGCTTCGGCGGCGACGTGTCGAGGGCGTAGAGGCGGTACTCGGGCGCGGTGGTGGTGGCCGCGCACAGGACCGCGCCGAGGTCGGTGAGCTGGTGGTTGAGCGGCTGGCCGGTGAGGTGGGCGCCGACGACCGCCAGGCGATGGTTGCGATCACCCGGTGCCGGGCCCTCCGCGAGCGTCTCACCGGTGAAGGTGGCCGCGCGGGCGAGCAGGGCGCGATCGGAGCCCGCGGGACCGACGAGCGACACACCGAACGGGACGCCGGACGCGCGTACGCCGAACGGCACCGCGACCGCGGCCAGACCGAGCGGGTTCACGAACGCGGTGAGCGCGCCGAGCTCGGTGCTGGGGCCGAACGGGTCGGCGAGCGCTTCCGCGAGCGTTGGCACGCGCGCGACCGTCGGGAGCAGGAGGGCGTCGATGTCGAACCACCGCGCCGCGACCTCGTCGCAGAGCCGCCGCATCGCGGCCAGGGCGCGGTACACCTCGCTGCCGCGGTGCTCCCCGGCACCGCGGACGATCTCGGCGACCGCGGGATCGAGGTCGGCGGGGTGCGCGGCCGCGAACGCGCCGAACGCGGCGTGGCGCTCGGCGACCAGCGCGCTGCCGTAGAGCATCGCGCCCGCCTCCCACAGCGCGTGCCCGTCGAACTCCTCCACGGTGCAGCCCTTGGCCACCGCGTGGTCGACCGCGTCGGCGAACCGGGCGCGGGCGTCGTCGTCGCCCCGCCAGTCGATCGCGGTCGGGGATGCCCAGTCGCGTCGCGGGTCGTGACCGCCAGGGGCGCCGTCGCCGATCGGCCCGCGAGCACGTCGAACAGCGTCGCGGCGTCGGCCACGGTCGTGGTGAACGCGGAGACGCAGTCGTACGAGGCCATGGCCGGGACCACGCCGTCGTTGGGCAACGCGCCCGGCGTCGGTTTCAGGCCGACCAACCCACACAGCGCGGCGGGGACGCGTCCCGAACCGGCGGTGTCGGTCCCCAGCGCGAACGCGACCTCGCCGCTCGCCACCGCCACCGCCGACCCGGAGCTCGAACCCCCCGCGATGTACTCGGGCACGACGGGGTTGCGACACGGCCCGTACTGCGGTGACCGGGTGCCGACCAGACCGGTGGCGAACTGATCGAGGTTGGTCTTGCCCGACGCAGACCGCGCCGGCATCGAGCAGGCGCTGCACGACCGGCGCGTTCGCGTCGGGCACGTACGCGAACGATGGGCAGGCGGCGGTGGTCGGCACGCCGGCGACGTCGATGTTGTCCTTCACCGCGAACGGTACGCCGGCCAGGGCGGAGCTCGGCCGCCCGCGGCGAGTCGGGCGTCGACCTCGGCGGCCCGCGCCCGCAGCGCCTCCGGCGCCGTGGGTGTGATCCACGCCTCGGGCGTCGGACGACGCGGCCCGGCGGGCGAGCAGCTCGTCGACGGCGACGCGGCCGGAGGTCACTCATCGGCGACCACCACGACGAGCGGTGCGCCCGCCGTCACCAGGTCGCCGACCGCGCACACCACCCGGGTGACCGTGCCGCCGACGGGGCTCGGGACCGCCGACTCGGTCTTCATCGCCTCGAGCGTGACCACGGCGTCGCCCGGCGCCACCCGGTCGCCCTCGGACACCAGGACCCGGGCGACACCGCCGTGCAGCGGTGCCTCCACGACGAACGCGCCGTCGGCGAGCGCGCCGAGGTCGCGATCGGACGACGGCGCCGGCACGTCGACCGGTTCCGCATGCCGGGTGAACTCGCCGGCGGCTTCCCATCGGGCCCGCTCGTCGGCGAACGCGGCCTCGCGGCGAGGTCCGGAAGGCGTCGATGTCGGCGGCGTGCGCGGTCAGCGAACGCGTGGTGTTCGGCGCGCGAGAAGGTGCCGTCCTCGATGCGGGGCTCGAGCCGGCCCGCGCGCGCGTCGGCCCGCAGCTCGAGCAGCTCGTCGGCGCCGACCGGGTACCAGTGGATGCGGTCGAAGTAGCGGAGCAGCCACGGTGCCGCGCGGTCGTGTGCGGCGTCGCGTCCGTACGTGCTCCACACCGGGATGGTGCGGCCCACGAACTGGTAGCCGCCCGGGCCCTCCATGCCGTAGACGCAGAGGTACGCGCCGCCGATGCCGACCGCGTTCTCGGGAGTCCACGTGCGCGCCGGGTTGTACTTCGTGGTGACCAGCCGGTGGCGCGGGTCGACCGGGACCGCGACCGGCGCGCCGAGGTACACGTCGCCGAGCCCGAGCACGAGGTACTCCGCGTCGAACACGATGTCGCGCACGGCATCGATCGACGGCGAGGCCGTTGATCCGGCGGATGAACTCGATGTTCCACGGGCACCAGGGCGCGTCGTCGCGCACCACGCGCATGTACGTCTCGATCGCCTCGCGGGTGGCGGGGTCGTCCCACGACAGCGGCAGGTGCACGGTGCGGCTGGCGACGACCACGTCGTCGAGTGGCGGGAGCTCGTCCTCGGCGTGCGCGAGGAGCTCGACGACGGCCTCGGAGGTGTACGCGACCGGGTCGAACTGCACCTGCAGCGAACGGATCCCCGGCGTCACCTCGACCGGCGCGAACGTCGACTGGTCGGCGAGCCACGCGCCCAGGGCGTGGGCGCGGAGGCGGAGGTCGAAGTCGAGCGTCATCGGGCCGTACTCCACGAGCACGGCGGCGTCGCCCTGGGCGCGGTACGTGACCTGCGGGGTGTCGGCGCGCGCGGCACGGGTGGCGAGCACGGTCGGGGCGGGGCCATCGCGGTGCCGACGCGGACGAGGGCACGGTGCGCGCGTCGCCAGCTCGGTGCGCGACGCGGTCGCCGGGCGCGCGCCTCGGCGCGGTCGACGGGCACGAAGCGCACGGTGTCACCCGGCGCCAGCTGCCCGAGCTTCCAGCGGTCGTCGGTGATCACGGTGACCGGGCACGTGAAGCCCGCCGAGGCTCGGGCCGTCGGGCCCGAGCAGGATCGGCATGTCGCCGGTGAAGTCGACCGCGCCGACGGTGTACGGCGTGTCGTGCACGTTCGACGGGTGGAGCCCGGCTTCGCCGCCGTCGGCGCGTGCCCACTCCGACCGGCGGCCCGACCAGCCGCACGCCCGTGCGCGACGAGTGGTGGTGCACCTGCCAGGCGGTGGCGTAGAACGCGGCTCATGCCCGCCTCGGTGACGAAGTCGGGGGCGGCGTGCGGGCCGTCGACCACCGCGAGCTCCCACTCGGTGGTGAGTGGCGGGCACAGGCCCGGGTCGATCGCAGGTGTCACCGGCTCGAGATGTCCCGCCGCGACATCGTCGTCGGGCCCGAGGTGCAGGACGTCGCCGGTGCGCAGGTCGCGGCCGCCGTGGCCGCCGAAGCCGCCGAGGGTGAACGTGGACGCCGACCCGAGCACCGCACCGGGACGTCGAACCCGCCTCGCACGAGCAGGTACGTGCGCAGGCCGGGGCCGGAGCGGGCGCCGAACGCGAGCGTCTGGTCCGGCGCCGACGCGGACCGGGGCGAAGAACTCGGCCGGCTCGCCGTCGCAGCGTCACCGCCATCGCCGCGCCGGTGAGGCAGATGGTGGCGGCGCCGGCGAAGCGCAGCGTCGGCCCGATCGCGGTGCACTCGAGCCCGGGCGCGCCGTCCGGGTTGCCGAGGATGCGGTTCCCGAGCCGGAACGAGCGGTCGTCCATGGGCCCGCTCGGCGGGACGCCCACGTGCCACAGGCCGATGCGCCCCGGGAGGTCCTGCACGGTGGTGCTCCCCGGTACGAGTACGTCGACGCGGCGGAGGGGGTAGTCGTGCTCCTCGAGTGTCGCGGTGGTGACGGTCGCGGCGCGGAACGAGCTGCTGTCGACGAACGACGCCAGGAGGTCGCGGTTGGTCTCGATGCCGCGCACGGTGGTGCGCGCCGAGCGCGTCGCGCATCGCGTCGACGGCTGCGGCGCGCGTCGGCGCGTGCACCACGACCTTCGCCAGCAGCGGGTCGTAGAACGGAGTGACCTCGGTGCCGGCGCGGACCCAGGTGTCGACGCGCGTGCCGGCCGGCCACGACGCTTCGGTGACCAGGCCGGGGCTGGGCAGGAAGTCGCGTGCGGGGTCCTCTGCGTAGACGCGGGCTTCGATCGCGTGGCCCGTCGGGCGGGTGACCGCGACCGGCGGGTCCCGGAGGAACGCGGTGTCGCCGGCGGCGGCGCGCACCATCCACTCCACGAGATCGATCCCGGTGGTCGCCTCGGTGACGGTGTGCTCCACCTGGAGCCGGGTGTTGACCTCGAGGAAGTGGAACTCCCCGGTGTCGACGTCGAGCACGAACTCGACCGTGCCCGCGGAGCGGTAGGCCTCGGGTTCGAGCAGGGCACGGGCCGCGTCGGCGAGCGCGGCACGCGTCGCCGGCGAGAGGCCCGGTGCGGGCGCCTCCTCGAACACCTTCTGGCGCCGGCGTTGCGCCGAGCAGTCGCGGTCGCCGAGGGTCACGACCGTGCCTCGCCCGTCGCCGAAGACCTGCACCTCCACGTGGCGCGCGTTGGTGACCAGCCGCTCGAGGAACACCGCCGGGTTGCCGAACGCCTGCCGGCTCTGCTGCATCGCCTGCGCCACCGTGGCCGGCAACGTGCCCGGGTCGGTGCAGGCCAACATGCCGATGCCGCCTCCACCGGCGACGCTCTTCACGAGCAGCGGGAAGCCGAGCGCCCCGGCGGCGGCCACCGCGGCGTCGACGTCGGCGAACGGAGCCGTCCCGGGCGGCAGCGGCACGCCGGCGGCGGCGGCCGCGGCGCGCGCCTCGTCCTTGGCCCCGAACCGCCGGATCTGTGCGGGCGTCGGGCCGATGAAGCGGAGCCCCGCGTGCTCGATCGCGGCGGCGGCGTCGGCGTTCTCGGAGAGGAACCCGTACCCGGGATGGACGCCGTCGGCCTCGTACTCGGCAGCCACCGCCAGGAGCTGCTCGACGCCGCGGTAGCCGGGGCCGGCCGCGGGGCCGATGGGCACCGCGACGGTGGCGAGGTCACAGTGGGGCGACGCGCGGTCGACGTCGGTGAACACCGCGATCGAGTCGATGCCCATCCGGTCCAGGGTGCGGATGATGCGGCACGCGATCTCGCCCCGGTTGGCGACGAGGACCCGGCGCACCGGTCAGCGGCTGATCACGAGCCGGATGGGCGTCGGATCGAAGCCGTTGCACGGGTTGTTGATCTGCGGGCAGTTCGAGATGACCGCGAGGACGTCGCATGTCGCGCGCGGAGCTCGACCGAGAGGCCCGGCGCCGAGATGCCGTCGACGATGCCGAGCGTGCCGTCCGCCTCGACCGGCACGTTCATGAACCAGTTCACGTTGCTGGTCATGTCGCGCTTGCCCATCGCCCGCCACGAGTGGGCGAGCAGGAAGTTGTCGACGCACGCGTGCTGCGTGGCGGGTGTGGAACCCGTATCGCAGCGTGTTCGACTCGCTGGCTGCACGCGCCGCCGATGGTGTCGTGGCGTTCGCAGTCGGTGGCGGTGATGGTCATCATCGGCCGGCCCTCGTTGGAGAGCAGCTGCGAGCCGGCGACCAGGAAGATGTTCTGCTGGGCCACCATGGTGTCGGGCGCGCTGTAGCGCTCGGCCGGGTCGTCGGCGTTGTAGAGGATGCAGTCGACCGCCTGGTTGCCTTCCAGGTCGACGATCCGCAGCGTGCACCCCGGTTCGATCACGTGCGCCCACGGCGCGCGGGCCTCGAGCTCCTCGTCGTGGAGCACCGTGATCGGGGTGCCGTTGGTACCGATCACGACCGGTCGCCCGTGGTCGCCAGGAGCTCCTCGGTCTGCAGGTAGGCACGCTCGCCCTCCGGGGTCGCGGCCCACGCCGGGTCGTCGCGGGTCGTGGCCCGGTCGGACCACGCCGAGATCCGCAATGGCGTCACGTGGTAGTCGGGGCGGGGATCGAGCACGTGCGGGGTGTTGGCCACGACGACGAGCACCGCCATCTCGGCCCGCAGCTCCACGTACGCACCCGGTCGCGGCTCGTCCTCCCGGGCGTGCAGGCCTCCGTCGCCGTCGACGGTCACGCCTTTGAACAGGTTGACGTTGGGCACGATGTCGCGTCGCCCGAGCCCGTGCTTCGCGAGCGCCACCGCGAAGCGATCGCGCGCGTTGGGGTGGTCGCCGTGCACGGAACCGCTCCCGTACTTCTCCTCGTTGCGGGTGCGGTTGGACGCGCCGCACAACGCGTCGTGGGTGCCGCTGGTGTCGGCCACGATCGAGAGCAGCACCCGGCCCATGTCGGACAGCAGGAGCGACCCGGCGCCGAGGTACGCCTGCCACTGCACCTTCACCGTGTCGGCCACGTTGAGCCGCTCGAGCGGCTGGGCGGCGTTGTACACGAGGAGGTTGGCGCAGGCGTCGCCGTCGACGTCGGTGAAGCGGACCACTGCGCCGCGCGGGAGCACGTGCGACGACTCGCCGCCCGGCCCGACCACGTCGTCCCAGAGCATCCGCTCCGGCGCGATCGCCTCACCGGCCCGGTCGACGACACCGATCGCGTCGCGGCGGGGACCGTCGGCTGGTGCTCGGCCCGCCGCAGCCCCTGCGCGCGCGCGTGCTCGCGGGCGGCGAAGGTGGTGCTCGTGTCGGGCGGCGTGCTCTCCACGGCTCTCCCTGGGGTCGGGAACCGGTTCGGTTTCGAAGTGGCGTAGAAAACTGGAGCCCAATGTGCGGGACGCGGCCGGCGCCGGTCAAGGGTGGCGGGCTGCTGTTCACGCGGCCGTTACGAACGCGGGCTACGTTCCCGGCGTGGTCGCCGCCCGGGAGCCCGCCGCCCGTCGCACCGGCCGCCCGCGCCGCAGCGCCCGCCCGGCGTCGGGCGGTGACCCGCGCCGGGAGATCGTCGCCGCCGCCACGCAGCTGTTCACCGAACGGGGCGTGGGCGGGACGACCATGGCCGAGATCGCCCGCCGGTGCGGTCTGCAGCAGCCGTCGCTCTACTACTACTTCCGCAGCAAGGGCGAGCTGCTCGACGAGATCGTGGGCGAGGCCAATCGCGCCCCGCTCGAGCTGGTCACGCGGGTCCGGGCCGCCGGCGGCTCGCCCGCAGTGCAGCTGTACCGCGTGATCCGGGCCGACGTCGCCGCCTTGTGCGCCCTGCCCTACGACCTGAACGAGGTCCACCGCCTCGCCGCCCGCGACCGGAGCGCGTTCGCCCGGTACTGGACCGAGCGCGAGCAGCTGGTGGAGGCGCTCGCCGGCGTCGTGCGCGCCGGCGTCGAGCGGGGCGAGCTGCGGGCGGTCGACCCGCGGCTCACTGCGCTGACGATGATGTCGAACGACGAGGGCACGCAGAACTGGCTGCGGGTCGCGGGTCGCGACGGTGCCCCCGCGCCGACCGGTGCCGCCGAGCGCCACGCGGTCGGTGCCTTCCTCGCCGACCTCACCGTGCGAGGGCTGCTGGTGGCGCCGCGCGAGCTCGATCGGGTGCGCCGGGCCGCCGACGCGCTCGATGCGGCCGCCGCGGCCGGCTGATCCGGACCGTTCCCGGCGCGAACTGGAAGAACCCCGTCAGACGCGCGAAACCGGAGCGTGTTTCGAACGACCTTCGACAGAAACAGCGCACCCGTACCGTGCTCGCGATCCACCGCGTCAGGAGGTTCACGTGGGCACTCGAGCACGACGGACGGGTCGGTCCCGCCGGTTCATCACCGTGGTCGTCGTCGCAGTGGCGGTGGCGACCACCGGTGTGCTGGCGGCCCCGGCCGCCCACGCGGCCAAGCTCGACAAGCTGACCATCGGCTACAGCGCGTGGCCCGGATGGTTCCCGCTCGCGGTGGCGCAGCAGGAAGGCATCTTCAAGAAAGACGGGCTCGACGTCAACCTGAAGTACTTCGCCGACTACGTCTCGTCGCTCGACGCCATGTCGGCCGGCAAGCTCGATGCCAACACGCAGACCCTGAACGACACCATGGCCGCGGTGGCCGGCGGCTCGAAGCAGGCGATCGTCGTGGTCAACGACAACTCGGCCGGGAACGACGCCATCATCTGCGACCAGTCGATCAAGTCGGTGGCCGACATGAAGGGCAAGACGGTCGCGGCCGAGGAAGGCGTCGTCGACCACTTCCTGCTGCTCCAGGGCTTGGCCCGGGCGGGCATGACCCAGGACGACATCGACTTCCGCGGCGTGCTGACCGCCGATGCGGCGGCCAGCTTCGCGGGCGGGCAGTTCGACTGCGTCGGCGTGTTCGCGCCGTTCACGCTCGAGGCGCTCAAGCGACCGGGCTCGCACGTGGTCTTCAACTCCAAGGACTTCCCGGGCAGCATCCCGGACCACATCGTGGTGCCGCAGGCGATGGTGGCGAAGCAGCCGAACGTGGCGCAGAAGATCACGAACGCCTGGTACGACACGCTCGAGTACATCCAGGCGAATCCGAAGAAGTCGGTGAAGATCATGGCCGACGTGGCCAAGGTCTCGACCAAGGACTACCAGGACCTGGCCAACGGCACGAAGATCTTCACCGTCGACGAGGCCCTGCAGGCCTTCCAACCCGGCGACACGACCACCTCGCTCGAGTACACCGCCGGCTTGATCAACCCGTTCATGGTGAAGTCGGGCCTCACCAAGAAGCAGGCGTCGCTCGACGGCCTCTTCGCACCGCAGTTCACGCAGGCGTACGCGGCCGCCCACCCGTCGGGCTCGAGCGCGCCGGCGCCGTGACCAGCGTCGGTGTCCCCGCCCGCGCCGCGCGCCCGGGACGCACCCGCGGGCGGGGCCGTCGACAGCATGCGCTCCTCCGGTTGCGGGGCGAGATCCCGCTCGGTGCGCGCGTCGGCCTCGCCGTGCTCGGGGTGGTGGCGCTCATCGGCCTGTGGTGGTTGGCCGCCGACGTGCTGGTCAACAAGGTGTTCCTCCCGGATCCGCTCGACACGCTGGGCGGCCTGCGCGACCTCTGGAAGAGCGGTGACCTGTCGTCCGACGTGCAGGCCAGCGGGCTGCGGATCCTCAAGGGGTACACCATCAGCCTCGCCATCGGGGTGGTGCTGGGCGTCCTGATCGGGAGCTTCCGGTCGGTGGAGGCGCTGTGGGAGTCGCCCATCGGCTTCCTGCGCTACGTGCCCGCCACCGCGCTCACCCCGCTGTTCCTCGTGTGGCTCGGCCTCGACGAGGCGCCCAAGGTGGCGCTGGTGGTCGCGGGCACCGTCTTCTTCAACGTCGTGATGATCGCCGACGTGGCGCGGCTGGTCCCGCGCGAGATGATCCTCACCGCGTACACCCTCGGTGCCGGCCGGGCGCGGGTCATGCGCCGGGTGGTGCTGCCGCACTGCCTGCCCGGGATGATCGACGTGGCCCGGGTCAACCTGGCGGCGGCGTGGCCCATGCTCGTGGTCGCGGAGCTGCTGGCGGCGACCGACGGCCTCGGTTACCGGCTCACCGTGCTCCGACGCGGCAACAACTGGGACCAGTTCTTCGCGGTGTTGCTGGTCTTCGCGATCATCGGCATCGCGAGCGACCTCTTCCTCCGCTGGTTGCGCAACCGGGTGTCGCCGTGGGCACGATCGTGACGGTGCGCGAGGCGACGGAGCCGGCGGCTGCGGACCCGCCCGTGCGCGACGACCACGACTCGCCGCGCCCGCCGAAGCTCGTGGTCACCGACCTGGTGAAGGAGTTCCGCACCAAGCGCCAGCGGGTCCTCGCCATCGACCGCGTGAACCTGGAGGTGGCCGACCAGGAGCTCGTGTGCCTGGTCGGGTCGTCGGGCTGCGGCAAGTCGACGCTGTTGAACATCATCGCCGGCCTCGACCTGCCGACGTCGGGGACGGTCGAGATCGACCACGAACCGGTGATCGGCCCGGGTCCCGACCGCGGCATGGTCTTCCAGACCTACAGCCTCTACCCGTGGCGCACGGTGGCCGAGAACATCGCGTTCGGGCTCGAGTGCCTCCACCTGCGGAAGGCGGAACGACGGGCGCGGGTGCAGGAGCTGCTCGGCATCGTCGGCCTGGCGAAGTTCGCCGACCACACGCCGGACCAGCTCTCCGGTGGGATGCGCCAGCGCGTCGCGATCGCGCGCGCCCTCGCCCCCGAACCCGACGTGCTGCTGCTCGACGAGCCGTTCGGCGCGCTCGACGCGCAGACCCGGCGCGCGATGCAGGAATTCCTGCTCACGGTGTGGAAGCGGACGCAGTCGACGGTCGTGTTCGTGACCCACGACATCCCCGAGGCGATCTACCTCGGCTCCCGCGTCGTGGTGCTCGCCTCGCACCCGGGTCGGGTCATCGCCGACATCGACGTGCCCTTCGGCGCCGGCCACGACTCCGGCATCACCCG
>CAWELN010000003.1:0-94057 GCA_963809795.1 uncultured Actinomycetes bacterium | reverse complement strand
GGTCGTCGTAGACCGCGTCGTCGATGGCCAGGTGATTCGTGGCGAACAGGTCGGCGAACCGCAGCGCGGCGCGGCGTCGGTGAGGCCGTCGGCGTCGGCGGGGCGTTCGAGCGAGCAGACGAGCGTCTCGGTGACCCCGTCCTGCACCGCCTCGTCGTAGCGGATCGCCATGCAGCTGCGGCACTGGTTGTGGAACGCGATGCGGAGCCGGATGAGCTCGACGAGTCGCCGCGGCAGCGTCCCCTGGTGGTTGATGGCGTCGCTGATCGAGCCCAACGCGGCCGCGATCTCGGGGCGATGGGCGATGATGCCACCGACGCCAGTCTGCACCCGCTGGGCCTGGTCGAGGGCACCCGGATCGATGCCCGGTATCTCGACCGGTGCGATGCGTACCATCCGACGACCTCCCCTGGCAACCCCGGTGACTGCGACGGCGATACTGGCGCAGGGTCCGTCAAGCAGGTGGCAAACGTGGCGCCCCGCCCTTCACCGTTCCTTTGCCTTTCCTTGCCATCCCTTGGGTCGAGTACGGGCCCGGCACCGCCGATGCTCTGATCAGCAAGCCCCTTCGGAACGCCCCTTCCGAACCCGCCCCGCCGAGACGATCCGGCTCCCTCGGGCCCCCGAGGGATCCGGATCGTTTCGCGGTACGTTCAGCGGCATGGCTCAAGAACCCACTGACGTCCCCGTCATCCCCGACCTGACCAAGCTGCTCGATGGCAAGGTCGCCGTCGTCACCGGAGGTGGTGACGGCATCGGCGGTGCGATCTCACGCTTGTTCGCCGAGCACGGCGCCAAGGTCGAGATCGCCGAGATCGATCCCGAGCGCGCCGAGCGCAAGCAGACCGAGATCACCGACGTGGTGCAACTGTGCGCGCATGTGGTCGATGTGCGCGTCGACGACGAGGTCGCGGGGTTCGCCGAGACGGTCGTCGCCGAGCACGGAGGCGTCGACGTGCTGGTCAACAACGTCGGCGACTACCGGCCGCTCGTGCGGTTCTCGAGGTCGACACCCGACTCGTGGGACGCGATGTACCAGGTGAACCTGCGCCACTTCTTCGTGGTGACCCTGGGCGTTCCTCGACCCGATGATCGAGAGCGGCGGCGGTTCCATCGTCAACGTGCACTCGGTCGAGGACATGCGGGGTTACCCGGGGGAGCCGGTGTACGGTGCGATGAACTCGCGGGTCCGCGGACTTCAACGACCTGCTCGCCGTCGAGCAGGCCGTGACGGATCCGCGTCAACGGGATCGGTCCCGACCTCACGAGCCGCCGCAGGTCGACTACGCGCGGGTCAGCGTAGACGACCGACGTGGGAGTCGTGGGCGCCGTCGGTGCTCGGCTGGCCGAGGACGAAGGCGAGGGCCGCGTCGCTTCCTTGGTCCGACCTGTCGAGCTTCGCGACCGGGCATCACACCCGACCGACGGTGGGACCAAGGCCGCGCGGGCCGGTCCGCGGTGACCGTCGGTCCGACGGTTCGGCGAACTGTCCCACCACCCTCCTGAACCGGGGCGCGGACCCACGGGCGCAGACGCCGTGGGATCTCGAGGGATGCCCGACGACGGAGGCGAGAGGGTGGAGCCGAAGGGACGTGCATGGAGCAGGACTGATCCTGGAGTTCGAGGGCGTCACCGGGAAGGAGTACCGGGCGGAACGACGTGGCGGCATCGACCGAGCACCGGGGCCGGTGACAGCGCCGAGGACTCAGTCCAGCCACTCCGGCGGCCTGAACGCAGGACGGGCACCTGGTCGCGACGGAGGTGTGGGACACGCCGGAGACCAGGTCGTTGTTCATGGAGGGTCGCCTCGGCGAGGCGTTGGCGAAGGGCGGGATCACCGAGCCCCCGTCGAGCGTCACCTGGGTCGAGCTCGATCGCCGACCAGACCCCCGCGCCGGACGCCCGGGTCCGGGGGGTCAGGCCCAGACGTAGTCCTTGGGTTCGAAGGTCTTCGTCCATGTCCAATAGGTGGGGATCGGCCACGGCGAGATGGTGAAGATCCTCCCTTGCGGGTTCTTGAAGTGGAGTGCTTCACCGACTCGTGCGCCCACACCATCTGCGCGATCTCCTCCTGCGTACCGCCCGCTGTACTCGTCCTGCACCTCAGGACGCGGTTCCAGCGAGCGGTGCCCGGACGTGAGCTGTGGATCGCCTGCATCACGTAGTCGACCTGGCACTCCGACTGGAAGATGAGGCTGGCGCCGTGCGCGAGGTTGGTCCCCGGCCCGTAGAGGCAGAACAGGTTCGGGAAGTTCTTCACCGTGATGCCGAGGTACGCCGTGGGCTCGTCGCCCCACTGATCGCGCAGCACCACTCCCCCGCGGCCGGTGATCCGCATCGGCCAGAGGAAGTCGTTGTGCCGGAACCCGGTGGCGTAGCAGATGACGTCGGCGGGACGGAAGGTGCCGTCGACGGTGACGATGCCGTCGGCCACGATCCGCTCGATGCCGGTGCGGACCAGCTCGACGTTGTCCTTCCGGAGGCACGCCAGCCACGAGCCGTTGTCCTGCAGCATGCGCTTGGCGGTGACCGGGTACTCCGGATCACCTTCGCCTCGAGCTCCACGTCGCCGCCGAGCTGCGACCGCATGATCTGCGCGAACAGCTCGCGGGTGGCGCGGTGGGTCTCGCTGATGGCGAGCCCGCCGTCGTCGTACTCGGGGTCGATTCGTGAGCGGTCCATGGCGAGACCCGCACCCGGGTAGAAGGTGAGGAACCGGAACCAGCGCCCGTAGAACGGCAGGTGCCGGATGGCCCAACGGTCGCCGTCGGGCACCTGGCGGTGGTAGTTCGGGTTGGGGAACATCCACTGCGCGGTGCGCTGGTACACGGTCAGCTGCTCGACGTCGTCGGCGATGGTGGGCGCGATCTGGAACCCGGACGTGCCGGCGCCGACCAGCGCAAACCGCGTACCGTGGTGGTCAACCGAATGGTCCCAACGCGACGAGTGGAACGACGGACCCTCGAAGTCGTCCATGCCGGGGATGTCCGGCATGCGCGGCGTGTTGAGCGCGCCGACCGCGCTGATCACCACACGGGCGTCGAGCACCTCGGTGGCACCGTCGGGAGTGGTGATCGTGACCGCCCAACGGCCGGTCGCGTCGTCGTACTCGGCGGCCTCGACGCGTGGTCGAACCGGCAGTGTTGCTCCATCTCGTGCGCTGTTCATGACCCGCTCGAAGTAGGCGTGGAGCTCCGGGTGCTGCGAGAAGTACTCGGTCCAATGGTCGGCGGGCTCGAACGAGTAGCAGTAGAAGTGGCTGCCGATGTCGACACGGGCACCCGGGTAGCGGTTCTCCCACCACGTGCCGCCGGGGCCGCCGTTCTTCTCGATGATGGTGAAGGGCAGCTCGGCCTGCGCGAGGCGGATGCCGGCGAGCAACCCCGACTCGCCGCACCCGATGACGATCACGTGCGAGTCGTCACGCACGTCGGCGGGGATCTCGTCGCCCCACGTGATGGCACGGGCGTCGGCGCCGTCGAGGTGGAGGTCCTCCACGAACATGGGCACGACGGCGTCGGCCACCGGCCCGCAGGCCAGGAACTCCATCATCTCCCGGACCAGCACGTCCGACGGTGCGGGCGGAAGCACGCACCCGGCGTCGCGGAAGTCGATGATCGCCGGTAGCGCCCGGCGGCGCCGGCCTCGGCCATCTCCTCCTCGGTCATGGAGCCCTGGTAGTCGTTGAGTGCCGAGGCGTGCGGTTGCAGGTCGCCGCGGATCCACGCCGGGTCGCCGGTGAGGTGCACCATCGAGCACAGCAGGGCCGGGACGCTGACGTCCTGCAACGCGGCGGCGATGGCCGCGTCCGGGTCGGTGAACGGGCGGCCCGCGTGAGGATTGCGATCGGAATCAGGCATGGCACGAGGATACGGGCGCGACCCTCGGTCCACGTTCCCGGGACCGTCGCGTCAGGACGGCGTTCAACGTCACCGCCGCGTGGGCGACCTACCGGCGCATTCTCTGACGAAATTCAGGAAGGAGTGTCCGGCGCCTTCTCGGTCGTCGTCTCGGGGACGGCCGGAGTGCCGGGCGCTTCATCCGCCTCATCGTGCAGGCCGGAGCGGAACTCCTTCGCCGTGGTGCCCATGCCGTGTGCCAGCTCGGGCAGCTTCTTCGAGCCGAAGAGGAGGAGCACCACTGCGAGGACGATGAGGAGTTCAACGGGTCCAACGTCCATGACCCCACAGTACCCCTCGGTGCGCGCGAATTACCGGCCGCGCACCGTGCGCCGGAGCTTTCGCCACACCTCGCGGTAGCAGTCCAAGCCCTCGATCGACAGCCAGCCGTCTGGCCCGGTGGCGATGCCGACGTGCTCGGGGACGGCCCCCCACACCGGGACCCCGGCTTCCACCCACATGTTGACGGTGTCCTGGTAGTCGCGGGTGAAGGCTGCGCGCCGACGCCATCACCAGGCCGACGGGCAGCCGCTTCGGGACCATGTCGAGCACCGCCTCGACCCGGGCCGTCTCGACACCGCCCACGCGGGTGGGGATGACCACGGCGTCGGCGCGCTCGAGCGCCTTGGCCAGGAGCCGCTCGTGCCCGGGCGGCGTGTCGACGAGCGCGATGTCCTCGGCGTCGACGCGATCGAGGGTCTTGGCGAGGAGGCGCTCGGTCGGCGCCTCCACCACCTCGATCGACTCCAGCACCTCGTCGGCCGCGTGCTCGACCCAGTCGGCCGCGCTGGCCTGGGGGTCGGAGTCGACCAGGGTCACGGTGCGGTTGCCCGCCACCGCCACCGCCGACAGGTACACCGAGGTGGTGGTCTTGCCCACCCCGCCCTTGAGTGCCGCCACGACCACGATCACGGGCAGCACCCTAGCGAGAGGCGGAGGGCCGGTGCCGGGCCCGGAGCGGCGCTCGCGCCGGCGTGGGCGTGGGCGGTCGGCCGCGGACGGTCGGACGGACCGGGAGCACACGGGGGATACCACCTCCACCCCCTGGGATCGATTCGCCGACCGATTCGGCGCGCCCCGCACCGATTCGCCGACCGATTCGGTGCACGGTCCACCGATTCGCCCACCGATTCGGCGCGCCCTCCACCGATTCGCCCACCGATTCGGTGAGAAGGAGAATTTCGGAGGGGTCAGAGCCAGGGACGGTTGCGGGCGAGCTGGGCACCGTTGTCGCCGAAGACGAGCTGCCCGGTCACGCTCCGGCCGAGGTCGGAGGCGAGGGCGACGACCAGGCGGCCGAGGTCCTCGGGCTCGCCGAGCCGCCCGAGAGGGTGGGCGGCCACCAGCCGCTCGACCGTCTCGTCGGACAGCGCCGCCTTCACGACCGGCGTGAGCGTCGTACCCGGCGCCACCGCGAGCACCCGGATGCCGTGGGGCGCGAGCTCGACCGCGAGGGTCTCGGTCAGGTGGTTGATCGCCGCCTTCGCCGCGCCGGTACGGCGCCATGCGCACCGCGGCGCGCGAGGTCTCCCCCGAGCTGACGTTCACGATCACACCCTCGGTGCCGGTGTCGACCATGGCCCGCGCCTCGGCGTGGCACGACCACATGGTCACGAACAGATTCTGCTCGACGATGTCGCGGCAGTGCCTCGTCGTCGAGATCGACGAAGAGGTCCGGCGACCGCCCCGCGAGCGAACCCACGTTGTTGACCGCGACCTCGAGGCCGCCGAGCTCGTCGACCACCCGGGTGACGAGGCCGCGGACTGCATCGGGCCGCCGCAGGTCGGCCTCGAGCCCGATCACCCGGGTACCGGCGCCGGCCACCTCGGCCACCGCCTCGTCGAGGCTGGCGGCATCCTTGTCGGCGAGCGCGACGTCGCATCCGGCCCGGGCCAGCCAGGTGGCGATGCCCCGCCCGATGCCGATGCCCGCGCCGGTCACCAGCGCCCGCTTGCCCTCGAGCCCGAGGTCGATCGCCAAGGGCGTCAACGTAACAGCACGGACCCCGGGCGGTCTCCAGTCACCACCCTCAGCGACCTCTCAGCCCTCGCGACCACCATGAGCGTCGGGAGAGTACGACCCCGGGAGGATCGGGACATGACCGACGAGACACCGAACACCGAAGGGGAGCCGTCGCCGGCCACCCCAGAGGAAGCACCGACCGCGGAGACCAAGCCCTTGACCGATGACGCCGCGGTGCCGAAGGCCGGTGACGAGGACGACGTCGCGCCGGCACCCGCCGCGGCGGCGGCGCCGAACGAGCCCGACGCCACCCAGGCCAACCCGGTCGCACCGGCGCCCGCGCCGACCGCAGCGGCGACCGCACCGGCCGAGCGCCCCGCGGGCATCTTCATCCCGAAGTGGCTCGGCCTCGTCGCCGCCGCGGTCATCGCCGCGCTCGTGTTCGGCGGCATCGGGTACGCCATCGGCGACTCGTCGTCGAGCTCCGGTTCGAGCCAGAACGCCAGCGTGTTCCCCGGCACCGGCACCGCGAACGGGAACGGCAACGGTCCCTTCGGCAACGGCCGCCAGTTCCCCAACGGCAGTGAGCTGCCGGGCGGCACCAGCAACGGCAATGGGAACAGCAACGGGAACAGTGGGAACAGCAACGGGAACAGCAACGGGAACGGCGGCGGTCAGTCGACGAGCAACGGCGCGTTCCTCGGCGTCGCGGTCGGCACGGCGGACAACGGGGTCGCGGTGACCGAGGTGCAGAGCGGCAGCCCCGCGGCCGACGCCGGCCTCAAGCAGGGCGACGTGATCACTGCGATCGACGGCACGAAGGTGACGACCCCGCTCGCAGTGCGGAACGCGGTGCAGCAGCACTCGAGTGGCGACCAGATCACGATCACCTACACGTGTGACGGGACGTCGAGCACGACCAAGGCGACGCTGACCAGCCGCTCGACCTCGCAGTCGAGCTGACCGACACCAGCACGCACTCGCCACCAACCGTTCGGAGCGGTCAGCCGTCGAGCACCTGGGTGACCAGGGCGGCGATGGCCGACCGCTCCGAGCGTGTCAACGTGATGTGCGCGAACAGCGGGTGGCCCTTGAGCGTCTCGATGACGCTCACGATGCCGTCGTGGCGGCCGACGCGCAGGTTGTCGCGCTGCGCGACGTCGTGGGTCAGCACCACGCGACTCCCCCGTCCGAGCCGGCTGAGCGCGGTGAGCAGCACCGAACGCTCGAGGTTCTGTGCCTCGTCGATCACGACGAAGCTGTCGGTGAGGCTCCGGCCCCGGATGTGGGTGAGCGGGAGCACCTCGAGCAGCCCGCGGTCGATCACCTCGTCGATGACCTCGCGGCCGACCATCGACTCCAGCGCGTCGGTGACCGTGGCGCCCCACGGCGCCATCTTCTCGGTCTCGGAGCCCGGGAGGTACCCGAGGTCCTGTCCGCCGACCGCGTAGATGGGGCGGAACACGACGACCCGCTGATGGGTGCGGCGCTCCAGCACGGCCTCGAGCCCGGCCGCGAGCGCGAGCACGCTCTTGCCCGTCCCCGCGCTCCCGCCGAGGCTGACGATGCCGACCTGCTCGTCGAGCAGGATGTCGATCGCGATGTGCTGCTCGGCCGAGCGGCCGCGCAGGTCGAACATGGCCTGGTCGGGGCGCACGAGGTGCAGCCGCTTGTCGGCCTGGACGCGCGCCAGCGCCGACTGCGAGCCCGCGTGCAGCGCGACGCCGGCGTGGCAGGGCAGCTCGCGCGCCTCGGCGAAGTCGACGACGCGCTGGTCGTACAGCTCGTCGATCACCGATCCCCAGGCCTCGAGCTCGAGGAAGCCGGTCCAGCCGGAGTCGGTGGCGAGCTCGTTGCGGTACTCGTCGGCCTCGAGGCCGACCACCCCCGCCTTGAGCCGGAGCGGGAGGTCCTTGCTGACCACCACCACGTCGCGGCCGTCGCGGCCGAGGCTGAGCGCGACGGCGAGGATGCGGTGGTCGTTGGCGTCCGCGCTCAGCGGCTGCGGCAGCGCCGCGAGATCCTGGTGGTTGAGCTCGACGCGGAGCGTGCCGCCCTCGTCGTTCACCGGCATCGGCTCGATGAGCGATCCGTGCCGGTTCCGCAGGTCCTCGAGCAGGCGGAGCGACCGCCGTGCCGCCCACCCCAGCTCGGGATGGTGCCGCTTCCCCTCCAGCTCGGTGAGGACCACGAGCGGGACCACGACCTCGTGTTCGGCGAAGCGCGTCACGGCCAGTGGATCGGCCAGCAGCACGGACGTGTCGATGACGTAGACGGTCGTGGTGATCAAGGCACGGGGGACGCTAGCCCGGGCCGCGACGCCGACGTGGACTCTCGTTCACCCGGCCCGAACGCGCTGCTCATCGGGCTCACAGGTTCGTGACCTAACTTCGATGGCTCACCACCGGTCGGCCTCGGAGGGCAAACGCCAGTGGCGGTCGAGCGCACCGACGTCATCATCGCGGGTGTCAACAAGGCGGGCACCACGTCGCTGTTCGTCTCGTTGTCGACGCATCCCGACGTCGCGCCGTCGTCGATCAAGGAGACGAGCTACTTCCTCCCGCCGCGCTACGGAGAGCCGCTCGCGTCGGCCTCGGTGTGGGAGGGCTACTTCGCCCACGCCGGCGAGCGCGCCGTCCGACTCGAGGCGACGCCGTCGTACTTCTACGGCTCCGAGGCGGTGGCGTCGGCGATGCGCGATCGGTTGGTGAACCCGCACGTGCTCGTCGTGCTCCGGGAACCGGTGAGCCGTGCCCTCTCCTTCTTCACCTACCAGAAGATCCGGTTGCGATTCCCCGCCGACTACCCGATCGAGGAGTATCTCGCCGCGGCCGACCGACTCGGGCCCGACGACTTCCGCGATCCCGACAACGAGCGGTACATGGCGTTCCGCGGAGGTTGCTACGCCGACTTCCTGCCCGCGTGGCTCGACGTCTTCGGGACCGAACGGCTGCACGTGCTCGACTTCCAGCAGCTCGTCTCCGCCCCGGCCGACACGTTGCGGGCCACTGCGGTCGACCTCGGTCTCGACCCGGGACGCTTCCCGGCTGATGCGCCGAGCTCGGAGAACCGCACCACCGGGTTCAAGAGCAAGACGTTCCAGCGCGTCGCGCTCACCGGCAACGACCGGTTGGAGCGGGTGCTGCGCCGACACCCGGAGGCCAAGCGCACGCTGCGCGCCTTCTACTACCGATTGAACGGCCGTGCGACGGAGGAGTCGATCCCCGACGCGGTGCGGGCCGAGCTGGCGGCCCGCTACGTGGAACCGAACGTCCGGCTGGCCCGGCAGCTCGACGACGCCGGGATCACCAAACCCGCGTTTCTCACCGCGCCTGCACGCGATCAGACCAGCTGAGGTTCCCGGGCGCGGGGCTCGTCGGGCGCGGGCGGATCGGGGGCGACCGGCGGCCGGCCCGGCGGGTCGGTGACCGGCTCCCGGGCCGGGACCAGCGCCACGTACACCAGCGCACACTCGAACACCACCGCCATGAGCGCGGGGATGGCGATCCCGGAGTCGTTGAGCGCGTAGCCGAGGACCGCGACCACGACGAGCGCCAGCATCGTCTGGCGGATGACGGGAACCTCGCGGAACAGGGGTCGCACCCGCCCACCGTGCACCCGCCAGAGGAACCAGACGAGGAGGGCCACGATGGGCAGGACCCAGAGCAGGCGCGTGCTGCTGAACGAGTCGATGTTCTCGGTCGCCTTGCGACGGATGGTGAGGAAGAAGTCGCCGAGCCCTCCGGTCGCCACCTGGTCGAAGAACCGGCCCACGTGGGTCTGCTGGTCCTTCGGACGCAGGAGGTCGGCGAACCCGACGAGCAGCCCCGCCACCACGAGCACCGCACCGAGGATGACGACGGTGCGGAGGCGGATCCGGCGTCCGAGGAGCAACCACGCGAACAGGCCGAAGGCCGGGGCACCCGCGATCGCGGCGCCGAAGTCGCCGCCCCACGGTGGCGCCGCCATGACCAGGAGGGTGATGGCGAGCATCGCGATGACCCCGTAGACCGTCGAGCGGCGAGGGCGGCGCCACACCGCCAGCCCCCCGAGCAGCAGCGCCGCCGCGGTGAGCTGCGAGAACGTGATGTTGCCCTGCCCCGACACCCGGATGCCCACCGTCGCCGAGTACCCGAACACGGTGTTGAGCTCCAACCGGGCGCCGGCGAGCAGGTCGCCGACGTGGAGGGCGACGGTGGCCGCCAAGGCGAGCGCGAGCGGGAGGTACCGGCGGCGCGCGCCCAGCAACGAGCACGCGACCGCGAACGCCACCGCCCCGACCGCGAGGAAGCCGAAGTACGCCGCCGCGTTGCCGCTGCGGCCGAAGTGCAGCGGCCCGGCGAGGTACGTGGCGAAGAGGAATCCCAGCACGCCCAGCGCCAGGAATCGGGCGGCGCCGGCGCGCCGGGGCGCGCGTCGGAGCACGAACCATGCCGCCAGCGCGAGCGCGGCGGCCAGACCGAGCACGATGTTGTTGGCGGTCGCCACCTTCGAATCGCGGAAGACCGCATCCTCGTTGGCGCGGATGAGCGCGTCGGTGCGCTCGCCGTGCGCGACGCCGCCCGACACCACCTCCATGGTCCGTCCTTCCATCGTCGATGGTGTCGGGTAACCGAGCAGGTCGAGGATGGTCGGCGCGATGTCGATCACGTACACGAAGCCGTCGCGCCGGCTGGTCGCCGAGCGGAGCAGCTCGGGCTCCACGCCCGGCGCGCGGATGCCCGACACCGCGAGGCCCGAGCCGCGCCGGGGCGACGCCGGACTCACGACGAACACCGCGTCGTGCGCCGGGTCGACGTCGGCGAGCATGCGGCCCACCAGCTCGTCGGTGCGGTGGAGGGCGGCCTGCTTCTGGACACGGGCCTGGTCGTCGGTGAGGAACTCCGTGTACAGGTCGGCGCGCAGCAGGTCCGACCCCTCCACCAGCACGACACCGCCGCTGCGCCACGCGTCCGAGAAGGCGCGGTAGGCGGCGTCGTTGTCCATGCGCACACCGAAGGGCGCGTGCGGATCGGGTTCGAGCAGCTCGTCGCCCACCGCGCCGCCGGGGACGCGGCCGTCGCTCCCCATGAGCGCGTTGACCGCGGCGCGCTGGAACTCGGGCAGCGGCTCGTCGACCACGGGTTGCGCGCCGTCCCCGTTGGCGATGACCGCCCGCGGCACCCGGTGCTTGGCGAGGTCGTCACCGAGCGCGCCGATGGTCGGGTCGTAGAGGCCGTCGGCGTTCTCCTGCACCAAGGCGTCGATGCCCAGGTGCACGAGGCCGCTGGTCGCGGTCACGCCGGTGCGCTGCCGGTAGACGTCGCCCGCGGTGCTCTCGCCGTAGGGCTCGCTGGGCTCGAAGGCCTGAGGGGCGAGGGGCGTGACCGCCGAGGCGCGGCCCCCGGCACCCAGGGCGGTGTACCCGCCGGCGATGGAGTTCTTGCGGCCGGCGGCGCGCGTGATCATGTCGGCGATGGCCGACTGCGACAGCAGCTGCTTGAGGTGCGGGTCGTCCCCCGCTTCGATGTCGGACCACGACGTCGCCGGGAGCGAGATCACCAGGACGCGCTGCACCGCGGCGGCACCCGATGGCGCCGTCGCCGCCCCCGCGTGACCCGCCGACGCGACGATGAGGACGGCGAGGGTGACGAGCGCGACCGCGGCGCGGCGGATCACGGTTCGACGGCGAGATCGGGGTCGCTGGGCTCGAAGGCGGCCTCGAGGCGCGCGCCGCGCCGGGGCAACATGCGGAGCAACAGGAGGTACAGGCCCAGCCCGATGAGGCCGACGGCGATCAGCACGAGGACGTCGGCGAGTCGCCCACTCGGCCCGACGAGGTGCTCCACCAGCCACGCCAGTCCGCCGAGCGCGGCCGACGCCGCCAGCGCGGGGAGGAACGCATGGGGGAAGAAGCCCCGGCCGATGCGTCGCCGCAGCACGAACCCGAGCACCAGCGTGCCGACGAGGTACGCGGCACTGTGCCCGAGGCCGAGGGCCGCGACCTTGGCGGTGTCGCTCTCGAAGGTGAGCCCGCCGACGACCATCACCCCTGCGCCCACGAGCGCGCTGGCGCCGGCGATGATCGCCGGGGTGCGGCTGTCGCCGAGCGCGTAGGACGCGCGCGCGAAGAACAGGAACGTGCCGTAGGTGAAGAGCCCGACCCCGAGCGATGCGAGCGCAGCGGCGAAGAGGTCGGCATCGTGGCGGCTGTTGCCCACCGCGAGCACGCGCATCGCCGGCAGCGCCAGCGCGACGTAGGCGGCACTCACGGGCAGCAGCAGTCGCGACATGCTGTCGAGCCCCCACCGGAGCCGATCGGCGAACGACCGCATGTCGCCGGCGCCGGCGTCGACGGTGAGCTCGGGCAGGATCGTGGTGTGGATCGGCTGCGCCAGGATCGCGTACGGCGCCAGGAACGCGACGAAGCAGAACTGGTAGGCCACCACTCCCCCGGCGACCTGGTTGCCCATGACCAACGCCGCGCCGAGCAGGACCGCGACGTCGGGTTGCAGCGCGACCCATGCCGAGAGCCAGAGCAGGCGACGGAGCTCGCGGTCGACCGCGCCGAGGGTGGCGCGCAGACGGAACCCCGACCGCAGGAGCGCGACCGTCGGGACGCCGACGAAGCCGACGACGCCGAGCGTCCCCCCGATGGCGAGGACGAGCTTCTCGGGCGTGGTGAGGTCGAGATTCGGGCGTGGGCCCGTGCATGATCCGGAACGCAACCATCGTCGCCACGAGGATCACCGCGTTGGCGATCGGCGCGACCGCCACGATCACGAACCGCCGTTTGGCGAACAGCACGGCGGTGGCGACCGTCCCGACCGCGTACAACAGCACCTGGGGGATGAAGAAGCGCAGGAAGAAGGCGGACAGCGCGGTCTGCTGCTCCTCCACGTGGGCGCTCGGCGCGCCGCTGGAGAGGAGCCGGGCGATGGGCGTCGCCAGCACGATGCCGACGATCGACACGACGGCCATGAGTGCCAGGGCCAGCCCGAGGACCCCGGAGGCCAGCCGCTCGGCCTCGGCGTCGTCCTCGGCCCGGAACAGGTCGACGAAGGTGGGCACCAGCACCGCCGACAGCGCCCCGGCGGCGATGAGCTCGAAGAGGACGTTGGAGACCGAGCTCGAGGCCTGGTAGGTGTTGCCGAGGTAGGTGGCGCCGAGCACCGCGGCGATGACCCAGACCTTGACGAAGCCCACCCCGCGGGACCCCAGGGTGGCCAGGCTCATGCGCGCCGCAGCCCGCGTCGGTCGATCGCTCGCCACCACGGCGAGCCAGCCTACGGGGGCGCGCGCGTTTTCCGGCGGCGACGGGGCATGCTGGGCGCGGAGGTCGCCCACCCGACCGCCGTCGGCCCGTGTTTGGGGGGATGGGCTGACCGGCGTCGGGTGGGCGCTCCTCGTGTTCGTGGGTGCCGCGAGGGGCTGTCTAGTCTTGCGCTCCATGACCGCAGCCCTGCAGGTGGCCGAACGTGCGCTGCTCGACGAACGTCGACCGCTGACGCGCGACGAGGTGCTCGCGGTCGCCGCGCTCCCGCTCGACGAGCTGCCCGACCTCGTGGCGCTCGCGCACCGGGTGCGGCTCGCGTACTGCGGACCCGAGGTCGAGCTCGAGAGCCTCATCAACGCCAAGTCGGGCGCGTGCCCGGAGGACTGCGCGTTCTGCTCGCAGTCGGCCCGCTACTCGACCGACGTCGACGTGTACCCGCTCCTGCAGCTCGACGAGGTGCTCGCCGCGGCGCGCGCGACCCGGGACGCGGGCGCCACCCAGTTCTGCATCGTGGTGGCGGTGCGGGGGCCGTCGGAGCGGATGCTGACCCGGATCATCGACGCGGTCGACGCGGTGCACACGCGAGACCGGCCTCGAGGTCGCGTGCTCGCTCGGGCTCCTCACCGAGGAGCAGGCGCAGCGGCTCGCGGCCGCGGGGGTGAAGCGCTACAACCACAACCTCGAGGCGCCGCGTGCGCTGTTCCCGTCGATCGTGAGCACCCACACCTACGACGACCGCGTCGCCACCGCCCGCCTCGCCATCGACGCGGGGATGGAGCTCTGCTGCGGCGGGATCCTCGGCATGGGCGAGACGCTCGAGCAGCGGGTCGACTTCGCGTTCGAGCTCGCCGAGCTCGACCCGTGCGAGGTGCCGATCAACTTCCTGCTGCCCACCGGCACCCCGTTGGGCGACCAGCGCCTGATCACGCCACGCGAGGCGCTCCAGGCCATCGCGCTGTTCCGCCTCGTCCTCCCGGGTGCCTGGCTCCGGCTGGCGGGGGGACGCGAGTACGTGCTCGGCGAGCTGCAGGCGATGGGCCTGCTCGCCGGCGCCAACGCGCTGATCGTCGGGAACTACCTCACCTCGACCGGCCGTCCCCCCGAGGAGGACCACGCGCTGCTCGAGGCCCTCGGCATGCCCGTCGCCGACGGTCCCGGAGAGGGCCGGTTCGTGGTCGACGCGGCCGGCGCGCACGCGCGCCCGGCACAACCACCGCGCGTCGGGATCCCCGTCCGCGCCGAGTAGCGCACGCTCAGCTCGTGGCCTGGAGCCGCCCGGTGCGCAGGAACTCGGCGCGGGGCCCGGGCAGGTAGAGGTCGTACTGGCCCACGAGCACCCAGCAGACGAAGAGGCCGATGACCTCCTCGATGGCGACGACCCACCACGCCGGGAGCAGCGAGTCGTGCGGGAACGACGTGCCGAGGAACGGCCACCAGAAGAGGTGGTCGTTGGTGAACGCGCCGGAGAGGATCAAGGCGCAGAAGACACCGATCGGCAGGCACAGCCAGCGGCGGCGCACGAGCCGGGGGCGGCCGATGGTCGCGAGCATCACGACCGCGAGCAGCACCACCGCGAAGAGCAACGTGTAGCCGTAGGCCCGGTACCCGAACGGTAGGTCGAGGACCAGTGGCAGCAGCGAGCCCGCCGCGATCAGGCGGTAGTCGATGCCGACGCTGCGGAAGATCGTCGCCACGCCGAAGATCGACAGGCCGATGTACCAGAAGAACACGGGCTCAGGGCAGGTCGAGCGCGGCGTTCACCAACGCATCGGCTTCGGCGTTCCGGGCGCGCGGCACGTGGGCGAGATCGACCTCGTCGTAGCGCTCGAGCAGCGCGCACGCCTCCGCGTGGAGCGGCTTGAGGTGCGCCTGCTTCACCTTCCACCGCCCCGCCACCTGCTCGATCACCAGCTTGGAGTCGCCGCGGACCCGGGCCGCGCGGGCCGGGATGCCCTCCGCCGCCCGCAGACCGGCGATGAGCGCCCGGTACTCGGCGACGTTGTTGGTGGTCTCCCCGATCCGCTCGCTGACCGTGGCCAGGCGCTGCGGAGGGCTGGCCGACGCGTCGTACACGACCGCCCCGATCGCGGCCGGTCCCGGGTTGCCGCGCGCGCCACCGTCGAAGTAGATGAGCACTGCGTCCGCCATCAGGGGACCAGGATCGCGCCGCAGTTGTCGCAGTGCGCCAGTGGTGCGCCCGCCGACTTCTTGATCTGCTCCGCCTCGATGGCAGGGACGGACAGGTGGCAGCTCTGGCAGGTGGTGCCCACGAGCCGGGCCACGCCGACGCGCTGCGGGTTGGCGCGCGACCGCTCGTAGTCGTCGACCAGTCGCGCGTCGATGCCGGCGGCGATCGCGTCGCGGGCCGCTCGTTGCTCGCGCATCTCGGCGATGATCACGCCCTCGGCATCGGCGAGCGCCTGCCGGATGCGCTCGAGCTCGCTCCCGAGGACGGCGCGCTGCCCGTCGAGGTCCTGCAACGTCGCGTCGAGGGGCTCGCGGGCTTCCATGAGCTCGAGCTCGCGGTTCTCGACCCCTCGCTGGTGGCGCCGGAGCTGCTCGACGTCGGACTGCATCGCCTGGAGCTCGCGCGGCGAGCTGATCTCACCCGAGTACATCTTGGCCTCGACCTCGGTCGCCTTCTCCGCCAGCGCGCGCGCCTCGTCGTCGAGGTGCTGCTCGTCGCGGGCGATGACGTCGCGCTCGGTCCGCATGGTTGCGATCCGGCCGTCGAGCGCGGCGGTGTCGCCCTCCACGCGCGCCAGGGCCTCGCGTTCGGGAAGCGTCTGGTGACGGTGCAGGAGCCGGTCGAGCGCGCCGTCGCGCTCCTGGAGCGCGAGGAGCTGTTCGAGCTCCTCGCTCACTGGCCGGTGGTCCCGGCGGGGGCGGCGGTCGGCGGCGCGGTGGCAGGCGGCGCGGTCGCCGGCGGCGCAGTCGGCGCGGGCGTCGTCGGCGCCGGGGTGGTGGGTTGCTGCTGCACCGTCGGGAGCTGCGGCTGCGCGGGCCCCGTGTTGCTGGGCGGCAGCGCGCCGCCGTGGCCGCCGAGGGGGTTCACCGTCGCCCCTGGCCGCGCGCACACGGGACCGGGGTCGGGCAGCGGCAGCTCGGGCTGATCGGCCAGGGCCTGGCTCATGAACGCGGCGAACACCGGGGCCGACGAGTCGCCACCGAACCCGGCGCCGGGCACCCGGCTCCGCCAGTTCCCGTACCAGACCGCGGTGGCGAGTTGCGGCGTCGCGCCGATGAACCAGGCGTCGGCGAGATCGTCGGTCGTACCGGTCTTGCCGAAGATGTTCTGGCCGTCGACGTTGGCCTTGGTCCCCGTGCCGCCGGTCACCACGCCCCGCAGCACGTTCTGCTCGCACGCGGCGACCTGAGGGTCGAGCACCTGGTCGCCGGGGTTGTTGCTCTGGTCGAAGAGCACGGTGCCGTCGGCCCCGACGACCTTCTGGACGACGTAGGGGGTGTGGTGGACGCCGAGGTCGGCGATGGTGGCCATGACCGTGGCCATGGTCTCGGTGTTCTGCTCGAAGATCCCCAGGGTGAGACCGAGGTAGGGCTGGAGGTTCTGCTTGGTGATGCCCATCTTGTGGGCCATGGCGATGACCTTGTCCTCGCCGACGCTCGTCGCGATGCGGACGAACGCGCAGTTGATCGAACCAGCGGTGGACGCCCAGATGTCGTTGTAGCCACCGCCGGGCTCGTCGTTCACCGCCTGTCCTTCGAAGCCGGGCACCGAGCAGGGGCTCGAGCCGTCGACGCTGTCGTTGGGTGAGTAGCCGTTGGACAATGCGGTGGCGAGGGTGATCACCTTGAACGTGGAGCCGGTCTGGCGACCGTCCTGCGAGGTGGCGATGTTGGTCTGGCTGTCGGCGAAGCTCTGGCCCGAGACCATGGCTTTCACCGCGCCGGTGCTGGGATCGATCGACACCAGCGACGACGCCCAGTCGTCACCCTTCTGCGGCTTCGCGTTGGTGGTCGCGTCGATCGCCATCCGCTGCAGGTTGGGGTCGAACGTGGTGTAGATCTTCAGCCCACCCTTGTAGAGCTTGTCCAGCCGCTCCTTCTCCGTGTTCCCCATGCGGGGGTCGTTGAGCAGGCTGTTCTGCACCTCGGCGGTGAGGAAGTTGGTCGGACGGGTCTCCGCCGGCGGGGGCACCGTCGGCAGCGGTTCCCGGTTGGCCGCGTCGGCCTGGGCCTGGGTGATGTAGCCCTGTTGCACCTCGCCCCGCAGCACGTCGGCGCGGCGGCGGATGGCGCGGTCGGGATGGGTGAAGGGGCTGTTGCCCTCGGGGTTCGAGATGAGCCCGGCGAGGAGCGCGGTCTCGCCCACCGTGAGCTCGTTCAAGTTCTTCCCCCGCGGCCCGAACGGGCACCCGTTGTCGCAGACCAGGAAGAAGCGGGCGGCGGCGGCCTTGAAGCCGTACGAGTTGGAACCCAGGTACACGGTGTTCAGGTACTCGACGAGGATCTTGTCCTTCGAGAACTTCTTGTTCAGGCGGAGGGCGTCCTCGATCTCCTTGATCTTGCGGTTCACGTCGCGCTTCGACGTGAGCAGCCGGTTCTTCACCAGCTGCTGGGTGATGGTCGAGCCACCCTGCTCGATCCGCCCCGACGTGACGTTGGCGAGGAACGCCCGGAACACCGCGCCGAGGTCGATGCCGTCGTTGGACCAGAACGAACGGTCCTCGGTCGCGATGACGGCGTTGATCACCGACTTCGGCACCTCGTTGATGTTGGTGATGGGATCGCGCGCCTGGGCGGCGAAGTCGGCCAGCTCGGTGGTGCCGTCGGCGTAGTACGCGACCGAGGGCTGGGCGAGCGCGCTCAGCTCACCGACCTGCTTGGCGGTGTAGTGGTGCGCAGTGGCGATCTCGACCGTGCCCGGGATCAGCGCCGCGAGGCAGGCGCCCACCGCAATGCCACCGATGACGATCGTGAGCAGGAAGGTGATGAGCGTTCGGCGGAAACTGCGCATGAGGGTCTTCCAGCTTGGCACAGCGACCCCCGGTCGAGGGGGTCAGGCGGCCCACCGGGCCGCTGGTGGGCTGCATCTCCTCGACTTCGTTCCGCTCCGCCGTCCCGCCCCTCCGGGCACGGCTCCGCTGCATCTCCTACGGCGAACCCTGGCCGAGCGCCTGGGCGACGTACTGGGCGTAGGCGGCGGCCCCCTCGGGCCGCAGGTGGATGCCGTCGTCGTAGAAGAATTCGGGGTGCTGGCTGCCGTACCCGTGCCAGTCGAGCAGCACCGCGTTCTTGTACTTCTTGACCCCGGCCGCCAGGGTGTCGTTCACCTGCTGCTCCCACAGCCGCGGCACCTTGGCGTTGACGATCACGACCTTCTTGCGGTCGCTGAGGAGCGTCATCATGCGGTCGAAGTCACCCGGGTCGACGGTGCCGTTGGTGCCGAGCTGGACGACGACGTCCTGGCCCAGCTGGCCGGCGTCCTTCAGCTGCTGGATCAGGTCGACGCCGGCCGAGAACTGCCGGCTCTCGGCGGCATTGACGCCGGTGACCGGCTGGTTGCCGAACATGGCGTTGACGGTGGCCGCCAGCTGGTTGGCGGCGCCGAGCATCACCGAGTCGCCGATGGCGGTCACCGTCGTCGGCGGCAGGGTGGTGACCGGCGGCGCGGTGGTGGCGGGGACGGTCGTCGGCGTCGTCGCACCGGGGGCCGCGGTGGTCGTGGTGGTCTGCCCGGGCCGGATGACCACCGAGGTCTTGTCGCCCAGCCCGGCCGGAGCGGCCGCGCTCCCCGTCGCCGAGGCCGACGACGATCACCACCAGGCCCAGGGTGATACCGCTGGCGGCGAGCCCGAAGCGGGCCGCGAGCTTGCGTCGGGTCTCCCCGGACGAGGTGCGGAACCGCCCCCACCACCGCTCGAGCGCGCCGTGGCGGACCGGCTCCTCCACGAAGCGGTACGACAGCGCGGCTGCCACGAGCGTCAGCGCCAACCGGAGCACGAGGAGCGGGATGCCGGTCAGGGGGACGTCGGAGTGCGGGCGCGTGACCATGTAGATCGGCCAGTGCCACAGATAGATGCCGTACGAGCGCACGCCGATCCAGAGGAACACGTCGGTGGCGAGGAGTCGTGGCACCAACCGCGACGCGGGGTGCACCGTCGCGCCGATGAGCACGGCCGACACCAACGCGACGAGGAGGAACCCGCCGCGGTAGAGGTTCGGATCGAGGTAGCTGACGTTGAGGAACATCCAGCAGAGGACGAAGCCACTCGCCAGCGCGGCCAGGTCGAGCAGCACCGCCGCGTTGCGGCCGGTCCGGCCGACCAGTCGCCACGGCGCCCACACGAACGCCAACGCCGCGCCGAGCAGCAGCGTGGCCACCCGGGTGTCGGTGCCGTAGTACACGCGCGACGGGTCGGTGTAGGGGTGGTAGAGGATCGCCATCTCGAGGGTCGACACCACGATGCCGACGAGCACGCCGACGAGCAGCGCGCGCCGGCTCTTGCCCCACACGGTGAGGACGAGCACGAGGATCAACGGCCAGAACAGGTAGAACTGCTCCTCCACTGCCAAGGACCACACGTGCTGGAGCAGCGGCAGTCGTCCCGTGCCCTGGAAGTACGAGAGGTGGCGGAAGATGAGGAACCAGTTCTCGACATAGAGCAGCGCGGCGATGACCTCGCCCCGCAGCTGGTCGAGCACGTCGGGGAGGAACAGGATGGCGTAGATCGACACCACGAAGAGCATGGTGAACAGCGCAGGGAGGAGGCGGCGAGCCCGCCGGTACCAGAACCGCTTCAGCCCGACCCCGCCGTGCTGCTGCCAATCGGCCAGCAGCAGGCACGTGATCAGGTAACCCGAGATCACGAAGAACACGTCGACGCCGAGGAAGCCACCCGGGATCCACCGCTGGTCGGCGTGGTACAGCAGGACGGCGACGACCGCGACCGCGCGGAGGCCATCGAGCGCGGGGATGTACCCGAGACGCGGCGCGTGCTGGGACGGCGGGGTCGCGACTCGGTCCGGTACTGCCACTCCGGACATTCTCCCATCGTCGCGCGCGAGACTGCCGGTCGTGGCACATGAGCTGGAGGGGCGGGTCGCGATCGTGACCGGGTCGTCGAAGGGCATCGGCCGGGCGATCGCGACGTCGCTCGCCGACGGCGGCGCCGCGGTGATGCTCACCTCCCGCAAGCAGCCCGGGCTCGACGAGGCCGCGGTCGCGATCGAGAAGGCCGTTCCGGGCGCGCGCGTCGCCACCTTCGCCGCGAATGCGGGCGACCCGGACCAAGCCGCATCCTGTGTCGCCGCAACCCTCGAACGGTTCGGCGCGCTCGACGTGCTGGTGAACAACGCGGCGACGAACCCGGTGATGGGCGCCACCATCGACGCCGAGCTCCCGGCCTGGGACAAGACCTTCCAGGTGAACGTCCGGGGCGCATTCGTGTGGTCGCAGCTCGCCTGGCGGTCGTGGATGCGCGAGCACGGCGGCTCGATCATCAACCTTTCGTCAATTGGCGGGCTGCGGGGCGACGCCGCCATCGGCGTCTACAACACGACCAAGGCGGCCATCGTGCACCTCACCAAGATCCTGGCCGTCGAGCTCGGGCCCGGCGTCCGGGTCAACTGCATCGCACCGGGCCTGGTGAAGACCGACTTCGCCCGGGCGCTGTGGGAGCCGGCGGGCGACCTGGTCGCGGCCGCGCTCCCCCTGCGCCGCTTGGGCGAACCGGAGGACATCGCCCACGCGGCCCGCTTCCTCGCCGGCCCCGGCGCGGCCTGGATCACCGGTCACACGCTGGTCGTCGACGGCGGCGCGCTGGCGGGCGCCACCCCGATCAGCGCCCGGCCCGACACGCCCTGAAGACACGCGGCGATGCCGCGCCGCGGTCTACCAGGGGCGGTTGAGGGCGAACTCGAAGTCGGCGAAGCGCGCACCCTCCGCCTGCAGCTCGTCGAGGGTCCAGCGGTGGTCGGCGTGGATCGTGTCGACGATGGCGAACGGCTGGAAGAGCCCGACGTCGCCGCCCGCGACCCAGAACACGCGACCCTTGATCGGGCAGTCCTCCGTCGCGAGGTAGGCGACGAACGGCGAGATGTTCGCGGGATCGCGCCGGTCCCACTCGTCGGTGCGCACCGGCGGGCGCTCGTCGGCGCCGGGCACGGTCATGATCAGGCGGGTCATGGCCGACGGTGCGATCGCGTTGCACCGCACGCCGTACCGGTCGAGCTCCATCTGGGCGATGATCGTCATGGTGGCGATGCCGGTCTTCGCCGCCCCGTAGTTGGTCTGCCCGACGTTGCCGAAGAGCCCCGACGTCGACGAGGTGTTGACCACCGACGCGGCCACCGGCGTGCCCGCCTTCGCCTGGTCGCGCCAGTACGCGGCGGCGTGCCGCAGCGGCGCGAAGTGCCCCTTGAGGTGCACGCGCACGACGTCGTCGAACTCCGCCTCCGACATGTTGGCGAGCATGCGGTCGCGCAGGATGCCGGCGTTGTTCACCAGCACGTGCAGCGTCCCGAACTCGTCGACCGCGGTCTGCACGAGGCGCTCGGCCCCCGACCAGTCGGCCACGTCGTCGGTGTTGGCCACCGCCTCCCCGCCGGCTGCCCGGATCTCGTCGACCACCAGCTGCGCGGGCCCCGCGTCGGCCCCGCTGCCGTCGGTGCCGCCGCCGAGGTCGTTCACCACCACCCGCGCGCCCTCCCGGGCGAAGAGCAGTGCGTGCTCGCGGCCGATGCCCCGGCCGGCGCCGGTGACGATCGCGACCCTTCCGTCGAGTGCTCCCATGGGCGGGAAGGGTACCGTTCCCCGCCATGGCGAGCTTCGAGAGCTTCGACGGCCTGAGCCTCTTCTACCAGGACGAGGGAGACGGGCGGACGGTCGTCCTCCTGCACGGCTTCGCGGCCGACACCAACGTCAACTACGTGCGCTCCGGCATCTTCGACCTCCTCCTCGACGAGGGGTACCGCGTCGTCACCCTCGACGCACGCGGCCACGGGCTCTCGTCGAAGCCGACCGACTCCGCGGCCTACGCCGACGATGCGATGAAGCGCGACGTGTTGGCCTTGTTCGACCACCTCGGGCTCGACGACGTGCTGCTCGTCGGCTACTCGATGGGCGCGCACCTCGCGTTGCGGTTGGCGCCCGACGAGCCCCGCGTGAAGGCGGTGGTGCTGCTGGGCATCGGCGACGGGGCGAACGGCGGCGAGCGCGGGCCGGAACGCCGCGACGCCCTGCTCGCGGTGCTCGAGGCCGACTCTCCCGACGACGTCGACGACGCCTCGCTCCGCCAGTTCCGGGTGATGGCCGGCCTCGACCGCGAGCCGCTCCTCGCCTACGTGAAGGCCCCGGGCACCAACGACCCGGCCCGCCTCGACGAGATCGACGTGCCCGTGCTCCTCATCGTGGGCGAAGGGGACGAGAACGCGGGTGACCCCGCGCCGCTGGCCGAGCAGCTGGGAGCGACGCTGGTGCGCGTGCCGGGCGACCACTTCACCGCCAACGCCCGCCCCGAGCTGCACCACGCGCTGCTGGAGTTCCTGGCCGCCCGGTGACGTTCCCCACCGATCCCACCGATCCCACCGATCCCACCGATCCCCACCGACGACCGGCGTGTGGTTCGCGGGGGGCGGAACAGCGGGTAGACCGGTAGCCGTGAAGATCGAGTATCACTGCCCCACGCACGGCAAGGTCGAACCCGACAACGAGGCCGCGCCGGTGCCGACGTGTCCGATGATGATCCGCCGGGAGGTCGACGGGAAGGTGGTCCCCGAGACCTGTGGACAGCCACTGACCGCGTACATGGGGTGAGCCTCCCCCTCGGCCCGCAGCGGGAGGCGTTCGCGGTCCCGGACGAGATCGCCTACTTCAACACCGCCACCCTGTCGCCCCAGCTGCACCGGGTGCGAGCGGCCGGCGAGGCCGCGCTCGACCGGCGCAGCCGGCCGTGGACGATCACGCCGGGCGACTGGTTCGGCGAGGTCGAGCGGCTCCGGGAGCTGTTCGCGGGACTGATCGGCGCCGACGCCGACGGGATCGCGCTGGTCCCGGCGACGAGCTACGGGTTCGCGGTGGCCGCCCGCAACCTCCCGCTCGGGCGCGGCGACCGGGTGCTGGTCCTGGCCGAGGAGTACCCGTCGGGGATCTACACGTGGCAGGCGGCGACGCGCGCGAGCGGCGCCGAGATCCTGACCGTCCACCGCGAGCAGGGACGACCGTGGACCGACGCCGTCCTGGGCGCGCTCGACGACCGGGTGCGCGTCGTCAGCGTGCCGAACGTGCACTGGACCGACGGCGCCGTCCTCGACCTCGAGGCGGTGAGCGCGCGGACGCACGAGGTCGGCGCCCACCTCGTGATCGACGGCAGCCAGTCGATCGGTGCGATGCCCTTCAGCGTCGGCACGGTGCAGCCCGACTTCGTGACGAGCGTCGGCTACAAGTGGCTGCTCGGACCGCTCGGGGTCTCGTACCTGTACGTCGCCGAGGAGCACCGGCGGGGCGAGCCGGTGGAGCAGAACTGGATCGCGCGCGAGGGCTCCGAGGACTTCGCGCGCCTCGTCGACTACCGCGACGAGTACCAGCCCGGCGCGCGCCGGTTCGACATGGGGCAACGCACCAACTTCGAGCTCCTGCCGATGGCGATCGCGGCGCTGGAGCAGGTCGACGAGTGGGGCGTCGACCGCGTTGCGACGACGTTGGCCGCGGTGACCGGATCGATCGCCGGCGCGGCGACGACCATGGGGCTCGATCCGCTCCCGGCGGTGCAGCGCGGCCCGCACCTGCTCGGGGTGCGGTTGCCCGCGGCGGTGCGGGCGGAGGTCGTGAGCGGTCTCGCCGCCGCGAACTGCTTCGCCGCCGTCCGCGGGGAGGTGCTGCGGCTCGCGCCGCACCTCCACGTCACCGACGCCGACGTCGACCGCCTGCTGGACGCGCTGGCCGCCGTGCTCGGGCGCGTCAGTCCGGGAGCTCCCCGGTCTCGGTCAGGCGGGTAGCCAGCTCCTGCAGGCGGATGTTGAGCCGTTGCGAAGCAACCCGGAGGATGTCGAAGGCCTCCCCCGCCGGGACGTGCCGACGTTCCATCAGGATGCCCTTGGCCTGCCCGATCACGTCACGGCTGCCGAGCGCGCGGTGGAGCGCGGCTTCACGGCGGCTGACGTCGTGGCGATCCCGGTCGAACGACGCCACGACCGCCAGGTGCGCGGCGAAGAGCGACACCGCGTCGCCGACGTCGTCGTCGAAGGCGCCCGGCGCCTCGGCGTAGACGGTCAGTGCACCGAGCGGGTGCCAGTCCTGGTCGCGACGCACGGCGAGGCCACAGGCGGCGACCCCGGCGATGCCGAGCTCGGCGGCCATGGACCGGAACGACGGCCACCGCAGGTCACCGGCCAGGTCACCGATCGAGACGGGCTCGCCGCCGTCGAGCGACTCGCAGATGGGACCCTCTTCCCTCGCCAGCTGATAGGCGTCGAGCTGGTGGGCGACGTCGTCGGTGGCCACGTGCGCCATCGGGCGCACGCCTTCGAAGAAGGTGACCCCGCTCGCGACGACGCCCGGGATGCACTCGAGCGCGAGGTCGCCGACCCGCTCGGCGACCTCGAACAGGTCCTGGGAGGCGAACAGCTCCCGCGTGAGCGCGGCGAACTGGGCGGCGAGGTACCCGCCGTACGGGAGGCGCATCGAGCCGGCCGCCATCCGCCGTCGCCCGGCGTCGGCACGGTCGACCGCAGCCTGGCGACGGGTGTCGGTGGCGGCGACGCGCTGCCGCCGGCCGGCCTCACGCACCGCCGCCAGGTCGTGGCGAGCGCGGTCCGTCGGTTGGTCGCGCCCGGCCGCGAGGCCGGTCACGTCGGCGATCCGTCGCAGCGCGAGCTCCTCCCGCCGGCGCGCGGCCCGGTCACGGACGTCGGCCTCCTGTTCGCGCAGCCGGGCCAGCTCGTCGCGAACGTCGGCCTCCGACTGCCGGACGTCGGCGACACGTTCGCGTTCGGTGGCGACGAAGCCCCGACGCTCCCACGCCCACTCCTTCTCGTCCTCGTCGACCTCGTCGTCCCCGAGCGCGTCCGAGCCCGAGGCGGAAGTGGTGCGCTCGGTCGCGGCGTCAATGCGTTCCTGGCGCAGTGACGTTCGGTCGACTGCCGCCCGCGCGCGTTCCTGTTCCGCCAGGGCGCGTTGCACACGTGCGTCGGCGCGCACCAGCTGCTCCTGCGCACCGTCTCCGGTCCCATCCGGATCGGCGGACATGCGATCGGCGATGCGCTCGTCCTGGTCGGCCAGCCGCTCCCGCTCGTCGGCGAGGCGTTCCCGCTCGTCGGACAGCCGTTCCCGCTCGTCGGCCAGCCGCTCCCGCTCGTCCCTGGTGTCCTCCCACGCGGCGGCCTCGGCCTGGCGGGCGGCGCGCTCGGCGCTCTCAGTGGCCATCGGAACCCTCCTCGAGGAGCACGGTGTCGAGCTCGACCAGCCGCAACACCCGTAACGGGAGACCGTGCACGTTGGAGAGGACGAGCTCGCACCCGAGTGCCCCGGCCCGGTGGCGGGCCTGGACGAACGCCCGTACCGCGGCGGCGTCGATGAAGGTCACCGCGCCGAGATCGATCCGGATGCGGCCCTGCCGCCTCCGGCACAGCGCTTCGACGTCGGCCGCGAGGTGGCCGCTGTTGGCGAGGTCGAGCTCACCGGAGAGCGTCAACTCGGCCGTGACCGGGCCTGCGTCCTGGTGCGCGGGCGGAGCGATCCGGTGACAATTGGTTCCTCGAGCGGAAGGGCAAGGCAACATCAGGCGACAGCGTTTCCGTGCGACTGCCGGCTGGAGCATCAACCGCATCCCTAGTCTCGCGCACCAGGGGACGTCCCGTCCAACACCCCTCGGCGGCGAGGCCGCAGCTAGCGCAGCGACGGACGCCTGCCCTCGTGGTTCTGCACGAACTCGATGAGGTAGCCGTCGGGATCCTTGATGAAGGCGACCGTCACCGGCCAGCGGTCGAGCTGCTGCGGCGGCGACACCGACTCGCACCCGGCGGCGATCGCCTTGTCGTACACCGCCTGGCAGTCGTCGGTGTCGACGTAGAGCTTCCACACTGCGGTGCCCATCTCGATCGGGCCGTCCTGGTCGAGCTGCTGCGCGAGCTGGAGGCGCGATCCACCGACCTCGGCCTGGAGGACGACCTCCCTGGCGGTCGGGATCTCGGTGCGGCTCTGCACCGGGATGCCGACGACGTCGGTCCAGAAGCTCACCGAGCGATCGAGGTCGCGGACGTTGATGCAGTACTGACCGAGGCTGTTCTCCATGGCCGAGAACGTACTCCGGGGTGGTGCCGACCGGGGGCGCCGGTCGGCACGGTCAACGCCGCGCCGCCGGCACCGGGGCCCCGAGGAAGCCGAGCAGCGCGCCGGTCAGCTCGTCGGGCTGCTCCGAGGCGACCCAGTGGCCACACCGCTCGATGATGCAGCCGGTCACGTCGTTCGCCACCTCCCGCAGCGACAGCTCGGGGAACGGCCCCGACGAGAAGGCGCCGCCGATCGCGAGGACCGGCATCGCCAGCGGCGTCGCCGCGTGCGCCTGGTTCTGCCGGACGTCGTCGAACCACGCCCGGTAGTACTCGAACGCCGCGTGCCATGCGCCCGGTGCGGTGTAGCACCGCACGTACTCGTCGATGTCGTCGTCGGTGACAGCCGTGGGGTCGTACGCGCCCATCGTGCGGAGGAACATCGTCATGTACGCCCGTTCCCGCCCCGCCGTCAGCATCTCCGGCACGTCCGGGACCGCGTGGAACGCCATGTGCCACACCCAACCGGCGGACGATGGCGTCAGGAGATCGTCCCACCCGAACCCGGGCACCAGCATCTCGATGACGACGAGCCGCCGCACCGCGGCGCGGTACTGCGCGGCGTACGAGTACGCGACCGCGCCGCCCCAGTCGTGGCCCACGAGGAGGATCTCGTCGTATCCGAGCTCGGTGACGAGCCCGTGGATGCGTTGCGCCACGGTGTCGGTGTCGTATCCGCTCCGCGGCTTGCTCGAATCGCCGAGACCGGGCAGGTCGACGGCGATCACGGTGAAGTGCTCGGCGAGCGCGGGCATCACGCGGTGCCATGCCCACCACGTCTGCGGCCAGCCGTGGAGCAGGACGAGCGCCGGTCCCTGCCCGCCGACGACGGAATGCAGCGTCACGCCCTCGATCGACAGCGATTCGGCGGGCGCGCGCACCCCGTCGACGACGCGTCGGTCGTGGACGTACCCCGTCGGCGTCTCGATCGTCACGTTGCCCCCTTCGTCGATCGCAGTTCGCGTCCACGCGCGTCCGCGACCCCGAAGCGCTCACTGAAGCGCGCCCGGCCAGTGTCTGTCAAGTACTTGATTATCAGCCGGGGACCGTGCGAGGATCCCATCCAACCGGAGGGGGGCCGATGCACGGAGTCGAGGCGGCAGTCGACGGAGCTCGCGATCGGGCGCTCGGCGGGCGCGTTCCCCCTTCGCGCTCGCCGGAGCGCCCTTTGCCCGCGCCCGCGATCGCCGTGGTCGCGGGCGGCGCGGGAGCCGGGCGATGACCACCGAGGCCGCGGCCGAGCTCGTGGTGCGGCTCACGGTCAACGGCTCCCGGACCGAGCAGGTCGTCGCCGCCCGGACCCTTCTCGTCCACTTCGTGCGCGACACCCTCGGGCTCACGGGGACGAACGTGGGATGCGACACGTCGTCCTGCGGCGCATGCACCGTGCTCCTCGACGGCCGATCGGTGAAGTCGTGCACCGTGCTCGCGGTGCAGGCGCACGATCACGCGATCACGACGATCGAGGGGCTCGCCGACGACGGCACGCTGCACCCGATGCAACAGGCCTTCCAGACCCACCACGGGCTGCAGTGCGGGTACTGCACGCCCGGGATGGTCATGGCCGCGGTCTCGCTGGCGACCGAGCACGCCGACCTCGGCGCCGACGACGTGCGCGTCGGGCTCGAGGGCAACCTCTGCCGATGCACCGGGTACCAGAACATCGTGGCCGCGGTCGTCGCCGGCGCCCGGGACATGCAGATCGCGAGCGGGCCCGCGGGCCGCGAGGCCTCGGCGTGATCCCGGCACCGTTCTCGTTCGTCCGCGCCCGCTCGGTCGACGAAGCGCTGGATGCGCTGCGCGAGCACGGCGACGACGCCAAGCTCCTCGCCGGCGGCCATTCGCTGCTGCCCCTGATGAAGCTGCGGCTGGCGACACCGTCGGTGCTCGTCGACGTGAACGACGTCCCCGACCAGTCGGAGATCCGGCTCGACGGCGACGAGGTCGTGGTCGGTGGGCTGGCGCGCCACTGCGAGCTGGTCTCCAGCGCCGTGCTGCGGGAACACGTCCCCTTGCTCAGCGCGGCGGCGGAGAGCGTCGGCGACCCGCAGGTCCGCCACCGGGGGACGCTGGCCGGCTCGCTGGCCCACGCCGATCCGGCGTCCGACCTGCCGGCCGCGGTGCTCGCCCTCGGCGGCACGATCACCGTCCGAGGGCCCGACGGCGTGCGCGCCATCGCGTCGGACGACTTCTTCCTGGGGTTCCTCGAGACCGCGCTCGCCGACGACGAGATGATCACCGAGGTCCGGGTGCCGAAGTGCACCGACGCGGGGTGGGCGTTCGAGAAGTTCAACCGGCGCGCGCAGGACTGGGCGATCGTCGGCGTGGCCGCCGTCGGGGGCGCCCGGCCCGGGGTCGCGCTGGTCAACATGGCCTCGACGCCCGTCCGGGCGGTGTCGGTCGAGGGCGCGCTCCGATCGGGCGCGAGCGCCACCGACGCCGCCGCGCTGGCCGACGCGGAGACCGAGCCGTCCTCGGACCGCAACGCGTCCGCGGAGTTTCGCCGCCACCTCGCGCGCGTGCTCGTCCGGCGCGCGCTCGACGACGTCGCCGCACGCGAGCAAGCGGGCGCGAACGGTCGCACGTCGGATCGATGAAGCACACCCGGTGCGGGTTCCCTGCGCCGGCCTCGTGATCGGAGCGCCCCGTGGACGGAACCACCGAGCGGGTGGTCGTCGAGTTCGACCACACGTCGCCGGAGTACGCCGCGCACGCGCAGGAGATCACCGCCGATCTCCGCGCCCGGTGCCCGGTCGCGTACTCCCCGAACCACGACGGCTTCTGGGTCGTCACCGGCTACGAGAGCCTCGCCCAGTCGATGCGTGACGAAGCGACGTTCTCGTCGCGCCACCACACCGCGGGAGACGGCGCGCGGTTCGGCGGCGTGAACATCCCGGAGGCGCCGTACGAGAACGCCCTCGTCGAGATGGACCCTCCGGAGTGGAACGCGTTCCGCCGCGTCCTGAACCCGATGTTCGCGCCCGCCGCCATCGCACGGCTCCACCCCGCGCTGGCGGCGTTCACGAACGCGGCGATCGATGCGTGCGCCGAGTCGGGTTCGATCGACTTCGTCCTCGACCTCGCGAACCCGGTGCCGGCGCAGGCGACGCTCGCATTCCTCGGCCTCGACCTCGACGACTGGCAGCGCTTCGCGGAGCCCGCCCACGAGGTCGTGTACTCGCGACCGGGCAGCGCGGAGTTCCAACGTGCGGTCGAGGGGCAGCAGTGGATGTTCGAGACCGTCGCGGCCGAGGTGATCGAGCGACGGCACCGCCCCCGCGACGACAACCTCTCGCGGATCGTGCACGCCGACCTCGACGGCCGGACCTTCACCGACGAGGAAGTCGTCTCGCTGCTGGGAACGATCATCAACGGCGGCGTCGACACGACCACCGCGCTCTTCGCCAACGCCATCGAGTACCTCGACCGCAACCACTCGCTGCGGGAACTGCTCATCGCGCAGCCGGAGCTCATCCCGAGCGCGACCGAGGAATTCCTGCGCTACTTCTCTCCCGTTCAGGCGTTCGCGCGCACCGTCGCCCGCGACACCGAGCTCGGCGACCAGGCCCTCCGCCGCGGCGACCGTGTGCTCATGTGCTTCGCGTCGGCGAACCGCGACGACCGTGAGTTCCCCGACGCGGACGACTTCATCCCCGACCGTCAGCCCAACCGGCACGTCGCCTTCGGCATCGGGAAGCATCGCTGCATCGGCTCCACGCTCGCCCGGGCGGAGTTCACGACCATGCTCGAGACCACGCTCCGGCGGATCCCCGACTTCCGCATCGTGCGGTCGGAGACCGTGCGGTACCCGTCGCTCGGCATCGTCAACGGGTACGTGAGCATGCCCGCCCGGTTCACCCCCGCGGCTCGTGTAGCAAGTTCTTGATATAGTTGCCGTTGGGGCGTCGTCAGGCCCGGCTCGCGGACTGGTGTGTTCGCTCGACGGAACCCGTTACTCCGTAGGCGCTCCGTTACAGTCGCCGGTCATGGCAGCGACCCGAAGACGAGTGGAGCACACGGATCCAGTGGGCAACGACCAGGGCGATTACCGCCCGCGCGAGTTCGGCCGGATCACGTGGCTGGTCAAGTTGGCCGAGCGGGAGGTCGGACGGGAGTTGGACCGCGAGCTGCGCCACACCGGGCTGACCAAGTCGCAGTTCGGCGTGCTCCAGGCGTTGATGCATCTCGAACGGGCATCCTCCGCCGCGCTGGCGCGCACCGTGTTCGTCACGCCGCAGGCGATGGTCGGCATCGTCGCCGGTCTCGAGCGCAAGGGCTTCATCCGGCGGAAGAGCTCGAAGGTGTCGGCCCGCGCCATCGACGCCACCGTGACCGCGGCGGGCAAGAGCGTCTACGCGGAAAGCGTGCGCATGATCCGCAACGTCGACGACATCCTCGCCAAGGAGTTCACCGACGACGAGCTCGACCAGTTCGACGAGTTCCTGGAACGCACCATCGCCGCCATGCGACGCGCCGGCCCGCGGAGCGCCTGAACGGGCAGGCGCCCGCTCAGCGGAACACCGCGAAGCACTTGTTCGAGTTGAACACGTGCGTCTCGACGTAGCTGCTCCATCGGAGCTCGAGCCCCGCTTCCTCGACCGCACCGACGAGGCAGAACCAGTTCAGCATCTCCTGCTGCCCTGACTGCTCGATGCTCTCGAGCGTCGCCGCGTGCCAGGCCTCGTGCCCGGGATCGACCAGCGAGTCGTAGAACGCGCGGTCGGCGGCGTGGTCCGGGTACATCCGCCAACCACGGTCGTGGAGGAAGCCGTGCGACCAGCTCGACGACGCGACGAGCGCGACCCGGAGATCCGACGCGGCCGCGGCCCGGGCGGCGGCGCGACCCAGGTTCTCGCACCGGCGTGGTGTCGGACTCGGCGGGTCCACGGGCGGGATGCCGTCGCCGGGCGCGAAGCGGGCCATCCCCCCGCGCCGGCTGACGGCGAGGCGTCCGTAGCAGTTCACGGTCATCGGCACGACCGCGTAGGGAAAGCCCACGCGGTGGTAGTCGAGGAACAGCACCGTGTTCGAGACCGCGTGCGGGAACGGCCGGTCTTCACGCGTCGCGTACGCGTACGCGACGTCGAAGTCGTCGTGGAGGAGCGACGCCGCGAGGTGGCGGCCGAACTCCGCGTGGCCCCGCAGCTCGAACTGCGTATCGGCGGCTTCGCCCCACACGTTCGGGATCGCCGCGCCCCCCGATCCCCGCCACGGCGAGAAGGTCAGCGAGTCCGCCGCGACGACGCAGAACGCGGGGACGACGTCCTCGCGGAACAACTCGTACTGGTCGTCGCCCCAGATCACCACCACGTCCGGGGCGAACTCGTCGAGTGCGGCGCGCACGTGGTCACAGCCCGCCACCAGTGCGGCCCGGTGGTCCGCCGCCGCCGCGACGCGGTCGCGATCGAACTCCTCGCGCATGCCGTCGGGCCAGCCCTCGCCCGCCTTGACCGCGTCGGGCACGCTCGGGTCCGCGAGCGCGAACTGCAGGGCGCGATCCATCGTCTCGTCCGGCCAGCCCAGCGGCGGGAAGTGCGTGAGGCCGAGGCCGAGGACCTCACCCATCGAGCGCTCCCAGGCCGAAGACCCGCCGGGCGTTGCCGGCGAGCACCTTCTCCTGCTCGTCGGGATCGAGCTGCGCGATCTGTTCGAGGATCAGGTCGCGGGCGTGGGGCCAGCTGCTGTCGCCGTGCGGGTAGTCGCACTCCACCATCACGTTCTCCACCCCGAGCTCGCCGATCGAGGCCGCCCCGTGGCGGTCGTCGATGAAGCAGCCGAACACGTGGTCGCGGAACAGCTCACTCGGTCGGACGTCGACCGACCCGAAGTTGAACTCTCCCGCGTCGACCGAGCCCATCCCGGTGAGGCCGAAGCCGGTGCCCGTCTTCAGGCGCGGCGCGTAGCGCTCGAACACGTAGTCGGCCCGTTCGAGGATCGCCGGGATCCATCCGATCCCGCCTTCCGAGAGGCAGAGGCGGAGTCCGGGGTGGCGCACGAACAGGCCGCTGTAGAGCCAGTCCGCCAGCGCGGCCGCGGCCAGGTTCGACGGCAGCGTGGCCACGACGAGCGGCGGGGCGTCGTCCGACGTGTGCGGCAGCCTCGACGACGACCCGATGTGGGTGCAGACCGGCATGGCCGCGTCCGCGCACGCGGCGAACACCGGATCCCAGTACTGCCGGCGGTCGTGGACCGAGGGCAGCCCGAGCGCGGCGGGGTTCTCGGAGAAGGTGACCGCACGCGCGCCCTTCGCCGCGCACCGCTCGACCTCCGCGACCGCGAGGTCGGCGTCCCAGAGCGGCATGATCACGAGCGGGATCAGGCGACCGGGGACGGCCCCGCACCACTCGTCGATCATCCAGTCGTTGTACGCCCGCACGCACGCCAACCCGAGCTCGCGATCCGTCGCCTCGGTGAACTCCTGTCCGCAGAAGCGGGGGAAGGCGGGGAAGCAGAGCGAGGCGTCGATCCCGGCGAGATCGAGATCGCGGACGCGCTCGGTCGGTTGGTAGCAACCGGGCCGGAGGTCCTCGTAGCGCTCCGGGAAGTCGATGAGATCGCGCTTGTCCGAGGCGGGGTCGAACAGGCGGCCACCGAGCTCGGCGAGCGACTTCTTCTTCGCCTCGAAGCGCCACACGATCTTGCCGTCCTCCTCGACGGCGCGCGGGCACTCGTCCTGCCACTTCGCGGGCAACCGGCTCGTCCACACGTCGGGCGGTTCGACCACGTGGTCGTCGACCGAGATCATTCGCATGGCGCGCGCTCCATCGGGCGCGGTCGACCGGACGCTCATGCTGCTCCTCGCGGTGCGTGGGGAAGGCCGAGGAATTCGATCGCGCTGGCGGTACGGATCGTCGCCAGGTCCTCGGGCGACAGGGGGTCCTGCTCGTGCAGGCGATCGAGGATGTAGCCGGGATGCTCGGCGAAGAACGGTGCGTCAGAACCGATGACCACGCGTGCCGGACCGACGAGGTCGATCAGCGACCGCAATGCGTCGGGCTCGTAGGTCAGCGAGTCGAACCACAGCGACCGGACGGCCTCGTACGGTGACCGCCCGCGTTCGGCGCGCGCGGCATCGGCGTCCCAGAACGACAGCATCCGCGGCAGGTGCAGCGGCAGCGTGCCGCCGCCGTGGCTGGCGCAGAGACGGAGGCCGGGGCTCAGATCGACGAACCCGTTCGCCAGCATCGCCGCCATGCACGTCCCGATCTCCGGCGGGAAGTTCACCGCCGCCGCCATCGGTGGATCGGCGACGCAGTCCCAGTAGGGCGGGTGGAACGCGTGGACGAAGACGCAGAGACCCGACTCGGCCGCCGCCTGGAAGAAGGGCAGGAAGCTGGTCGCGCCGGTGATCGCGCCGAGGACGTTCGAGCCGATCTCGACGCCGAGCAGGCCGAGGTCGCGCACCTCGCCGAGCACGGCGATGGCCGCGTCGACGTCCTGGAGCGGCACGGTGCCCAGGCCCACGAGTCGGTCGGGCGCGCCCGCCACCATCGCCGCGATGGCCTGGTTGAGTCCGCGGCAGAAGCTGCGCCCGAGGTCGGGCTCCGCCCAGTAGCTGAACAGCTCGGGCATCACCGAGACCGCCTGCATGGCGATCCCACCGTCGTCCATCGCCGCGACGCGGGCGTCCACGTCCCACGCCTCGCGCGTCACGGTGCGGAACACCCGGCCGTTCACCATCACGTCGGCGGTGTCGCCGGCGGCCACGAACGACGCGAAACGATCGTCGTGACCGAAGGGCAGACCCTCCGGCACCACGTGGGTGTGGACGTCGATGACCGGTGAGCTCGGTGGCACGGCAACCCCCTTCGGGCTCAACCATGGCATCAATCTCAAGGTGTGGTCAACACGTTGATATTCGGATACGCTCCCGCCCAGCGCCGCTCGAAGGGGGAACCGTGGCTGTCGTCTCGCTCAGTGATCCTGACTTCCTCGTCGACCCGTACCCGGCGATCACCGAGCATCGCGACGAAGGCGTCGTCCCGAACACCGACCAGGGCGGTTGGTGGGTCCTCGACTCGGAGACGATCTGGCGCCTCATCCGCGACCCGAGCTCGGCGAGCGATCCCGAGAAGGCCGACCCCGACGCGCCCATCACGAAGGTGTTCAAGCAGGCGCGGCTTTCCATGTTCTACATGGACCCGCCCGACCACACGCGCATCCGCGGCTCGGTGAAGGACGAGTTCACACCGCGTGCGATCAGTGGCCTCGAACAGACCATCGTCGCCACGACCGCGGAGGCCCTCGACGCGCTGCCCCGCTCCGGCCGCATCGACATCGCCGCCGAATTCGGTGACCGCGTGCCCATGACCGTGATGAGCGACTTCCTCGGCGTCGAGCCCGATCGGCGGGACGAGTTCCGGGTCTGGACGCTCACCCGCATCATGGGCATGTTCGACCCGAAGCGCAACGGCACGCCCGAGTTCGTCGAGTCGACCGACCAGCTGCGGGGGTACTTCTCCCAGCGCATCGGCGAGGCGCAGCGAGCACCCGTGGGCGGGCTCGTGGATCGGTTGGTGGAGTCGGGCGAGCTCTCGCACGACGAGATGGTCGACCTGCTCATCATCATGCTCGGCGCCGGGATCATCACCACCGCCGACCTGATCGGCAACACCGTGCACGCGTTGCTCACCAGTCCCGGAGAGCTCGATGCCCTGCGCGCCGACCGCTCCCTCGTGCCGGACGCGATCGAGGAGACCCTGCGCTTCGACTCGCCGGCGCTGTCGGCGGGGCGCATCCTCACCGAGGACACCGAGCTGTTCGCGCAGCCGATGGCGGCGGGCACCTGGCTGCGGCTGATGACCGCGGCGATCGGGCGCGACCCCGGGCGAAACTCCGATCCCGACCGGTACTCGGTCACTCGCCCGCGCAAGGAGTACGCCGCGTTCGGCGGGGGGCTGCACCACTGCCTCGGCATGCACCTCGGCAAGCTCGAGGCGATCGTCGCCCTGAACATGCTCTTGGACCGGTACCCCGAGTTCACGCTCGCCGACACGCCCACGCCTGCGTCGCGCCGAGGCATCCCCGGCTTCCGCGGGTTCGAACACCTCATGATCGACGTCCCGTGAGAATCGGCATCAACGGCAACAAGTTCGTCGCCACCGGCGATGTCGCGCTGCTGGCCGGGCATGCGGGTGAGGCCGCGGCCACGGGCGTCGACGCGTACTGGCTCGCCCAGCACCCGGCGGGGTCGCTCGACGCGCTCACCGCGCTGGCGATCATCGGCCGCGACGTGCCGCAGCTCGAGCTCGGCGTGGGGGTCGTGCCGGTGTGGGGTCGCCATCCGGCCGCACTCGCCGCCCAGGCCCTGACCGCGGCGCAAGGGGTCCCGGGTGGGCTCACCCTGGGGATCGGCCTCTCGCATCCGGCGATGGTGGCGGAGCACCTCGGCGACCTCTACGGCCGGCCGCTCACAACCATGCGTGAATACCTCGAGGTGCTGGTGCCGCTGGTCACCTCGGGCACGGTGGACCACGACGGCGACCGCTTCACGTGTCGCACGACGGTCGCGCTCGCCGGCACGGACCGGCCGACCGTGCTGGTCGCGGCGCTGGGCGAGCAGATGCTGCAGCTCGCAGGGCGACTCGCCCACGGCACCATCACGTCGTGGACGGGACCGAACACGTTGCGCGACCACGTCGTGCCCACCATCACGCGCGCCGCCGCCGAGGCCGGCAACCCGCCGCCGCGGATCGCGTCCATCTTCCAGGTCTGCGTGACCGACGACGTCGACCGCGCCCGCGAGACGGTCCATCAGTGGTTCGAGTTCCACGGCAAGGCGCCTTCCTACGAAGCGATGCTGGAACGGGAGGGGGTGGCATCGGCCAGCGACGTCGCGATCGTCGGCACCGAGGACGACGTGCGGCGGCGGATCCTCGAGCTCGCGGACATCGGCGTCACCGACCTCGTCGTCGGCGAGGTGCTCGCACCGGGCGAGACCGACACGCAACGCACCCGCCGACTCCTGGCCGAGCTGGTCGGTACCTCCTCACCTGCACGGTGAGCGACGTGACGCACTCCGTCGACCGGTCGCCGGCGGGACCGATCTCGCCGTCCACGTACCGGCTCGAGGACCAGTTCGGTGCGCGCGAGGGTCGGGTCACGATGAGCGGTGTGCACGCGCTCCTGCGGGCGCCGCTCGACACCGTGCGACGCGACGCGAGCCGCGGCCGGCGTACGGCAGGGGTCGTGTGCGGGTACCGGGGCTCACCCCTCGGCACCGTCGACCTCACGTTCGCGGCCCACGAGGCCGAGTTCGCTGCTCACGACATCCGGTTCGTCAACGGGGTCAACGAGGACCTCGCGGCGACCGTGCTCTGGGGCACGCAACGGTCGCAACAGGAGCCCACCTCCACCGTCGACGGCGTGGTCGGGCTCTGGTACGCGAAGGCACCCGGCCTCGACCGGTCGGGTGACGCGCTGCGGCACGCGAACCTCTCGGGGGTGCCGCCGACCGGCGGCGTGCTCGCCGCCGTCGGTGACGATCCCGAGTGCAAGTCGTCGACCGTGCCGTCGTCGACCGAGTGGACGCTCGCCGACCTCGCCATGCCCGCGCTGGCGGCCGCCACGGTCCAGGAGGTGCTCGACCTCGGCCGCCACGGCTACGAGCTGTCCCGGCGGAGCGGCTCGTGGGTGGGCCTGAAGCTCCACAGCGACGTCGCCGACGGCTACGCCACCGTCGACGTGGGCCGGCCGATGCCGGAGGTCGCGCCGTACGAGCGCGACGGTCGGCGCTGGGCCGCCCACCTCGACGACCGGATGTTCGCGCCCTGGTCGATGCTCCTCGAGGAGGAGGCGGTCGGCGCGCGCCTGGACGCGGTGCACCACTACGTGCGGGGGGCCGGGCTCGACGTCGTGCACGGCGACGGCGCCGCTCGGCTCGGCATCCTCGCCGCCGGCAAGACCTACGGTGACGTCGTCAGCGCGCTCACCGACCTCGGCATCGAGCTCGGTGATCTGCCCGCGCTCGGCATCCGCGTGTTGAAGCCGGCGCTGGTGTGGCCGCTCGAGCCGACGATCGTGCGCGCCTTCGCCGCCGGGCTCCACGAGATCGTGGTCGTCGAGGAGAAGCGCGCGTTCCTCGAGGAGCAGGTGAAGTCGCTGCTGTACGGCACCGCGGACGCGCCCGTGGTCACCGGCAAGCGCGACCCCGACGGCGGGCCCCTCGTCCCCTCCGGCGGCGTGCTCGACGTCACCGTCGTCGCGGAGGCGCTGCGGAGCCGGCTGGTGCAGCACCTCGATCCCGCGCGCCTGCGACCGGCTCGCGCCCGGATCGTCGTCGCGGCCGATCTCCCGGCCCGCACGCCGTACTTCTGCTCGGGCTGCCCGCACAACCGCTCCACCGTGGTCCCGGAGGGCTCGGTGGCCGGGGGCGGGATCGGATGCCACGGCATGGCGTTGTTCACGAGGGATCGCGCCACCGGGACCACCCAGATGGGCGGCGAGGGCGCGCAGTGGGTGGGCGCGTCGCTGTTCAGCAGTGAACCGCACCGGTTCCAGAACATGGGCGACGGCACGCTGGCCCACTCGGGGTTCCTCGCGGTGCGCCAGGCGGTGGCCGCCGGCACCACCGTGACGTTCAAGATCCTCGCCAACGGCGTGGTCGCGATGACCGGCGGTCAGCACGCGGCCGGCTCGCTCTCGATCCCCGCGCTGACCCGGCAGCTCGAGGCGGAGGGCGTGCGCCGGATCGACGTGATCAGCGACGAGCCGGGCCGCTACGGGCGGGCGCCGGGCTTCGCACCCGGGGTGCGCGTCCACGGGCGCAAGCAGCTCGACGCGGTCCAACGGGAGCTGCGCGACACGACGGGCGTCACCGCGCTGATCTACGACCAGGCCTGCGCCGCCGAGCTCCGCCGTGAGCGCAAGCGCGGCCGCGCGCCGACGCCGCGCACGCGGGTGATGATCAACGAGGCCGTCTGCGAGGGTTGCGGCCACTGCGGCGACGTCTCGAACTGCCTGAGCGTGCACCCGGTCGACACGCCGTTCGGGCGCAAGACCCGCATCCACCAGGACTCGTGCAACCTCGACATGAGCTGCATCGAGGGCGACTGCCCCGCGTTCGTGACGGTGACGCCGCGCCGGAGCCGCGGCCCGGCCCGCCGGGAGCCCGGCACCGACCCGCGGTCGCTCCCTGAACCCTCGCGACCGGCGAGCGCGGCGCTGCTCGTCGCCGGCATCGGCGGGACCGGCGTGGTCACCGTCGGCCAGGTCCTGTCCACCGCCGCCAACCTCGACGGGCTCGAGGTCTCGAGCGTCGACCAGACGGGGATGGCGCAGAAGGGTGGGCCGGTCGTGTCGCACCTGCGCATCGGGCACGAGGCCATCGACGGCGCGGCCCGGCTCGAGGAGGGACGCGCCGACGCGTTCCTCGTGTTCGACCTGCTGACCGCGGTCGCGCCCGCCAACATGGCGCGCCTCGACCCGGAGCGGACGCAGGCCGTGGTGTCGACCGCCCAGGTGCCGACCGGCGCGATGGTGGCCGACGTCGACCGGGAGGACTTCCCCGACCTCGCGACCCTCCGCCAACGGCTGGAGGAGCGCACGCACGAGTGCATGTACCTCGACGCGGAGGCGGTCGCGCTCGCCACCTTCGGCTCGCAGCCGGCGGCCAACCTGGTCATCGTCGGGGTCGCGTACCAGCGCGGCCTGCTCCCCCAGTCGGCGTCGGCCATCGAACGGGCGATCGAGCTCAACGGCGTCGCGGTGGAGACGAACACCGCCGCCTTCCGGCTGGGGCGCGAGATCGCGATCGACCCGACGCGGGCCGACGCGGGACCGCGCGTCGCACCTCCCGCTTTGCGCGCGGAGGCCGCCGCGTTGTGCGCACGCGTCGACGCGGACGCCCCGCTCGCCGAGATCCTCGCCTGGCGGGTGCCCGAGCTGATCGAATACCAGGACGCCGACTACGCGGCGCGCTACGTCGACGTCGTCGACCGGGCCCGACGGGCCGAGCTCGCGGCCGGCGACGACGCGAGCGACTTCGCCCGTACCGTCGCGCGCAACCTCTACCACCTGATGGCGTACAAGGACGAGTACGAGGTCGCCCGCCTGCACCGCCGGGCCGCGTTCCGCGACGACGTGAAGGCCGAGTTCGGTGGCGGTGCCGACGTCACCTTCCACCTGCAACCGCCGATCGCCAGTCGCGTCGGGTTGCGGCGGAAGGTCCCGGTGCAGGCCCGCGCGGCGCGGCCTGCGTTCTGGGCGCTGACCAAGATGGTGAAGCTGCGCGGCACCCCGTTCGACCCGTTCGGCCGGACTGCCGAACGGCGCGACGAGCGTCGGCTCATCCGCGACTACGTCACGCTGGTCGACGACCTCGCCCGCCACCTCGGTACGCCCGCCGCCGCCGACGCGGTCCGCGTCGCCGGCCTGGTCGACATGGTGCGTGGCTTCGCCGCGGTGAAGCAGCGCAACCTCGAGCGCTACCGCTCCGAGCTGGCGACCGCGCTGGCCGATCTCCCACTTCCACCGAACCGTGACCTCTCCAGGAGCGAACCATGAGCCATCCCCCGCGCGTGGCGGTCGTCACCGGCGCCGGCGCCGGCATCGGCCGCGCCTATGCCGAGCGCCTCGCCGCCGACGGGCTCGTCGTGGCCGCGGTCGATCTCGCGCCGCCCGACGACACCGTCGCCGCCATCGCCAAGGCCGGCGGCACCGCCGCCGGATTCACCGCCGACGTCACCGACCCCGGCGCGGTCGACGACTGCGTCGCGTCGATCTGCTCGACCTCCGGCGCGCCGGCCGTCCTGGTGAACAACGTCGGCACCTACCCGGTGACCAAGTGGGACGAGCTCACGCTCGACGAGTTCCGCCGCGTGTTGGCGGTGAACCTCGAATCCGCCTTCCTCCTGTGCAAGGCCTGCATCCCGTCGATGCGCGCCGGCAATTGGGGACGCATCGTCAACGTGACGTCGCGCACCTTCTGGCTCCCGGTCCCCGACATGGCCGCCTACCTCGCGAGCAAGGGCGGGGTGATCGGGCTGACCCGCGCGCTGGCCACCGAGCTCGGTGCCGACAACATCACCGTCAACGTCATCGCGCCCGGCCTGACCCGGACCGCGACCATGGAGGCCTCGACCGCCGACGCGGTGTTCTCGATGACCGCGAACATGCAGGTGATCAAGCGCACGCAGGAACCCGAGGATCTCGTGGGCCTGGTCTCGTTCCTCGCGTCGGACGACTCCGCGTTCATGACCGGCCAGACGCTCATGGTCGACGGCGGGTTGATCCGCCTCTGAGCGGACGTGCAGGTCGCTACGTGCGGACGCAGTGCGCGGCGGTGACCAGCGGCAGGTCCTTGTAGGTCACGACGCCGGGCCGGGCCGCGACCACGTGCGGGATGGCGTGCACCGTCGGCAGCGCGGTCATCAGCATGGCGAGACCCATGAGCAGCTCGGAGGAGCTGCCCTCCGGCGGCCAGCCGGCGAAGTGCATCTTCACCGTCGGGATGCCGTCGATCTGCACGTGCCACCCGTGCCGGATCTCCCAGTTGGGCTCCACGTCCTCGGTCATCTTCCAGATGGTCCCGAGCTCGATGACCTCAACGCCGTCGACGATGCCGAGCCAGGTGTTCTTGAGCCCCGCGATGTGGCCCTCCGCGATCTTCATCCAGCCGAGGTCGAGGTCCTTGGTCGCGAGCGCGACCTCGGGGACGTAGCGGATCTCGTCGAGCTCCACCTCCAGCGCGTCGGCCATCATCGCCACTTCGTCCTCGAACACCGCGGTGCCCTGGTGGAAGTACTTGTCGAGATCGGGCTCCGACGGGTCGTGGCCGAAGGCGACGGTCTCCCAGAGCTCGGGCGAGTCGTAGCCCGAGCACTCGGCCTCCTCCCACACCGAGAGCCTGCGCACCTCGCTGCAGACGCCGGTGGCGGTCAGCATGAGCTGGTTGACGAACCCGGGGTTCACGCCGCTGGCGAACAACGACGCGTCGCCCTTGCGGCCGGCCTCGGCGAAGCGCGCCTCGGCGCCCCACCAGCGGCCGGTGATCACGTTGGCGGTGCTCACGACGTTGATCCCGGCCTCGAGGAACCGGCAGATGGTGTCGGTGTGCTCGGGCACGGCCTCGGTGCGCATGATCGGGTAGTAGCCGACGACGTCCGGGCGCAGGGCCAGGATCTCGTCGACATCGCTGGTCGCGAAGATGCCGAGCGGCTCGGTGCCGATGAGCTCGCCGACGTCGCGGCCCGCCTTCTCCGGGCTCCACGCGTACGCACCCACCAGTTCCATGTTCGGGTGCTCGACGATCGCCCGTCCGGCGAAGCTTGCGACGTGGCCGGTGGTCCACAGGACGACGCGGTACGACATGGCGGTCCTTTCAGGGAGAACTCGTTGGACAAGGCACTCGACTAACGGAGGACGTCGGGATCGGCCCGCACGATCTCCTCGTACAGCGGCTGGAAGCCCATCCAGCCATGGACGTGCTCGCCGACCTGGGCGCGGGTGTGGGCGGCGACGGCCGGGCCGAGCGGGCGGTAGGCCGCGGATCCGTCGGCGGGCGGCGGGAGCGACGCGAGGAGCAGCTGCGCCTCGCAACACCGCTCGAGGAGGTGGAGCCAGAACGCGGCCTCGTCGACCGTCTCGCCGACGGTCAGGAGCCCGTGGTGCTGGAGGAGCAGCGCCTTGTTGTCGCCCAGCGCGCCGGCCAGCGCGCCGCCCTCCTCGCTGCCGTACACGACGCCCGAGAAGTCGTCGAAGATCGCGTGATCGTCGTAGAACGCGCAGGCGTCCTGACTCAACGGCTCCAGCAGACGGCCGGTGGCCGACCACGCACGGCCGCTCCGGGTGTGGGCGTGCGCGATCGCGGTGACGTCGGGCCGCGCCCGGTGGATCTCGGAGTGGATCGCGAACGCCGCCGCGTTCACGGCTCCCTCACCGGCGAGGAGGCGGCCTTCCAGGTCGACGAGCAGCAGGTCGGAGGCGCGGAGATGGCGCCAGCTCCTCCCGAACGGGTTGAGCCAGAACCGGTGCGGGAACTCGGGGTCGCGGACCGTGATGTGGCCGGCGACCCAGTGGTCGTACCCCAGCTGCGCGAAGAGGCGGTACGCGACCGCCAGCCGGCCCTTGCGGTGGGCGCGTTCGTCCTCGACCGACGTGAACGTCGGCGGCGCCATGGTCGCGCCCGACGGCAACACGCCCGGGTGGACCATCACCCGCCCCGCTCGTGCTCGTGACGCGACGGGCCGCCCGCGCCCGCACGCGGCGCCGCGCCGTTGCTGTCAACGCGCGCCACCTGCAGCCGTCGGGTCGCGTCCCTGCTCACGAGCCGTGTCACGATCGTCGGATCCGGTGCTCGTGCCGCGGCGGCTACGAGTCGTCCTCGACGAGCCAGGGCATGAAGGGCAGGAGCGGCGAGACGTCGGCGTAGAGCTTCTCGGAGATCAGCTGGTCGCCGTCGAACGGGAACAGGCCCACCGAGCGGACCTCGAGGTTCTGGCCCTTCTGCTCGCCGTCGAACCCGTCCGGAAAGATGGTGAGGACCTCGACGACGGTTGCGTCGGGCGAGTGGTAGAACGCCTGCGCGAGGTGCGTGTTGGGTCCCATCGAGTCGAAGAACGTCTGGAGGAACTGCCGCACCTCCTCCCGACCCTCGACGACCTTGCCCACGGTGACGAGGTCGTAGACGGGGACGCCGCTGAACGTGTCGAGCACCGACTCCACGTCCTTGCGGGTCTCGCCGTCGAGGTGGGCGGCGAGGGTCTTCTCTCGGGTGGCGATGATCTCCTCGGTCAGCATCGGTGTCGTCCTCTCTCGATGGATGGGAACCGGCTCAGTACCGCGTCATGGCCTTGGCGACGGCGTCGTCGACCTCGCTCGTCGGGCGACCCACGCCGCCCGAGCAGCTGAAGCCGCCGTCGACCGGGAGGTTGACCCCGGTGATGTACGACGACTCGTCCGACGCGAGGAACACCGCGGCGTTGACGATGTCCTCGACCTCCCCGATCCGCGGCACCAGGCACTTGCTGGCGAACAGCGTGCGGAGGGGCGCATCGGGCTCTTCCCCGAGGAACGGCCGGAGCTGGGGCGTGTCGATCACGCCCGGCGAGATGCTGTTCACCCGGATGTTGCGGCTCGCCAGCTCGATGGCGAGGGTCTCGGTCAGCCGGATCACGGCCGCCTTGGCGACGCAGTGGACCAGGTTGCCGGCGGCGTTGCCGGGCATGCCCGAGCCGATCATGCCCGCGATCGAACCGACGTTGATGATGACCCCGCGGCCGCGACGTTCGAACACGGGCAGCGCGTGCTTCACCGAGAGGTACACCAGCGTGACCTCGTTCGCCATGTTCCAGTCCCAGTCGGCGCGCGTGACGTCCTCGAGGTTCGCGGCCTTGGCCACCGCGGCGTTGTTGTAGAGGATGTCGAAGTCGCCGTACGCCTGCACCGCGGACTTGATCCAGCCCTCGACCGCATCCTCGTCGGTCAGGTCGACCGGCTGGAACGAGACCATCTCACCGCCCGCGGCGCGGACCATCTCGACGGTCTCCTCCGCCTCCGCCACCTTCACGTCGCAGCCGACGATCTTCGCGCCCTCGGCCGCGAAGTGGACCGCCGCCCGGCGACCCTGGCCACCCGCGGTCCCACTGATCAGTGCGACCTTGCCGGCAAGCCGTCCTGGCATCGTCTCCCCCCGGTCCGACAATTACTATCAAGACGTTGATCAAGTGGTTGTGAGACTACCTGGTCCCGGGCTCCGGCGCATCCTCTCCGGTGAGCTCGGGCGGGAGCGTGCCCCACATCCAGTCCTGCGCCGTGGCGCGCGCGGCGATCCGCCACCCGGCGTCGGTGCGCACGAGCTCGTCGAGGTAGCGACCGCCCGGTTCGAACAGGTGGACGGAACCATCCGCACGCGCGAACCCCATCGGCGAACGCCAGTAGGTGACCGACGTCGCGGTCGCACCGTCGGGCGCGTAGGTGACGACGACGTTGGTGATGTAGTGCTTGCGCACGGGGAACGCCGCGAGCGACTCCACGCTCCACTGCCGCACCTCGGGATGCCAGCGACCGCGCGGACCTCCGATGCCCGCGTAGTCGACCTCCCCGTCGTCGGTGAAGACCGAGTCCACGAGGTCGTAGTCGGCGGTGTCGATGCCGGTGGCGTACCGGTACATGAGCTGCTCGATCTCGTGCTGGTCGGCCAGGTCCTCGAGCGTGGAGCGCGCCGTCATTGGGCCGAGTACCCGCCGTCGACCGGCAGCACCACGCCCGTCACGAACGACGCCGCGTCCGAGCACAGCCAGAGCACCGCGTCGGCGACCTCCGGCGACCGCCCCATCCGCCCCAGCGGGTGCATGCCGTGGAAGGCCTCGGGGGGCACCTCCATGTTGACCGCGGTGCGCTCCATCAAAGGCGTCTCGATCATGCCGGGCGAGGTCGCGTTCACCCGGATCCCGACCGGCGCGTAGTCGAGCGCCGCCGAGCGGGTGAGCCCGGCGACCGCGTGCTTGGTGGAGCTGTAGAGCGACCCGTTGGCGGCGCCGACGAGCCCGAGGATCGACGACGCGTTCACGATGGCGCCGCCGCCACGCGCCACCATCGCCGGGATCTCGTACTTCATCGAGAGCCAGACGCCTTTGGTGTTGATCGCCTGCACCCGGTCCCATTCCTCTTCGGTCACGTCGGCCACCGCGCGCGGCGCGGCCTCGATGCCGGCGTTGTTGAACGCCACGTCGAGCCCCCCGTACGTGTCGGTGGCGGTGGCGACCATGCGCTCGACGTCGGCGGCCCGCGCCACGTCGGTGACGACGCCGGTGCCCTCCCCGCCCGAGTCCTTGATCGCGCGCACGGTGTCGTCGAGCGCGGTGGCGTCGAGATCCGCGACCACGACGCTCGCGCCGGAGCGTGCAAACGCCTGTGCTGTCGCCCGGCCGATGCCCGAGGCACCGCCCGTGACCACCGCGACCTTGCCCGAGTAGTCGTGCTGCACGTCCTCGTCCTTCCTCTCAGGCGTCCGCGATGGCGCGCCAGACCCGTTCCGGGAGCAGCGGCATGTCGAGGTGGCGGACGCCGTACCCCGAGAGCGCGTCGATCACGGCCGACTGCACCGCGGGCGCCGAGCCGATGGTGCCCGACTCACCGACCCCCTTGGCGCCGAGCGGGTTGTAGGGCGTCGGCGTCTCCTGGTGCACGATCTCGAAGTCGGGGAGCTCGGCCGCGGAGATGAACGTGTAGTCGGCGAAGTTCCCGGTGACGGGGTTGCCGTCGGCGTCGTACGCGAACTCCTCGAGCAGCGCCTGGGCGGCCCCCTGGGCGATGCCGCCGTGCACCTGGCCTTCGAAGATCAACGGGTTCAACACGGTGCCGGCGTCGTCGCAGGCGACGAACCGGACGAGCTCGACCTTGCCGGTCTCCACGTCGACGTGCACCACCGCGAGGTGCGCGCCGAAGGGGTACGTCGGGCCGGGCGCGACGAAGTTCGACTCGACGTCGAGCGCGGCGTGGCCGTTCTCGCTGCTCGCGCTCGCGAGGTCACCCCACGACTTCGCCAGGGTCGGGGTCCCGCGCACGTGGAACGCGCCGGTCTCCTTGTCGAGCACCACGTCGGCGGCGTCGGCCTCGAGCAGCTCGGCGGCGAGCGACCGGGCCCGGTCGACCACCTCGATGCTGACCTGTTGCACCGCCGCGCCCCCCTGCTGCAACGAGCGGGACCCGAACGTGCCCCCGCCCACCGGCACGCGGTCGGTGTCGCCGTGCACCACCTCGATGCGGTCCATGGGGATCCCGAGCTCCGACGAGGCGATCATCGACCACGACGTGTCGTGGCCCTGGCCGTGCGGCGAGGTCCCCGTGAACACGGTCGCCGCCCCGTCGTCGTGGATCCGGATCCGGGCGACCTCCTGGGGGTTGCCCTCGGTGACCGACTTCCCGGTGATCTCCACGTAGCAGCTGACCCCGATCCCCATCTGCACCGGGTCGCCGCGCTCACGACGGCGGCGCTGCTCGGCGCGGAGGTCGTCGTATCCGGCGCGTTCGAGCACCGCGTCGAGCGCGCCCACGTAGTCGCCGACGTCGTAGACCGCGCCCATGGCCGACGTCATCGGCTCCGAGAACGGTGGGACCAGGTTCCGGCGCCGGACCTCGACCGGATCGAGCCCGTCTCGAGCGCGAACAGGTCCATGGCGCGCTCGATCGCCGCGACCGCCTCGGGACGGCCCGCACCCCGGTACGCGGCGACCGGCGTGGTGTTGGTGACGACGCTCTTGGTCACGCACTCGACCTTGGGGATGTCGTAGACCGACGGCGCCATCGTGCGCGTCATGAGCACCGGGATGATCGAGGCGAAGCCCGGGTAGGCGCCCGCGTCCTGCACGATCTTCAGGCGGTACGCCTGCACGTCACCGTCGCGAGTCCCCCCGATGGTGATCTCGTGGTGCTGGGCGCGTCCGTGCTCGAGGGACTGCATGCTCTCGGAGCGGGTCTCGGTCCACCGCATCGGTCGCTGCAGCGCGGCGGCGAGCCCGCCGAGCATGAGCTCCTCGCCGTGCACGCCGGACTTCGCTCCGAATCCTCCGCCGACCGCGGGCGTCACCACCCGGACGGGCGCCGGCTCGTAGATCATCGAGAGCACGTTGTGCACCACGTGCGGGATCTGCGACGTCGCCCAGTGCACGAGCTTGCCGTCGGCGGTCCACGCCGCGGCGGCCGACCGGACCTCGAGCGGGCACGGCGCGACACGCTGGTTCACGAGCCGCTCCGTGACCACCACCTCGCATCCGTCGAACAGGTCGTCGCGCTCGGGCGGGACTCCCATGTGCGCGGAGTCGCCACACACGTTGGTCCCGACGGCGGGGAACAACAGGATCTCGTCCTGCAACGCGGCCATCGGGTCGACGACCACCGGCAGCGGGTCGTAGTCGACGACGACGAGGTCGGCGGCGTCCTCACCCTGGTCGGCCCGTTCCGTGACCACCGCGGCGATCGGTTCGCCGACGTAGCGGACGACTTCGCACGCGAGCGGGCAGGTCGTGAACATCGGCGAGTACGGCGACGGCTGCGGCGTGAGCCCGAGCTCGTTGGCGGTGAAGATGCCGACGACGCCGGGCTGCCGGAGCGCCTCCGCGGTGTCGACGCCGGCGATCCGCGCGTGCGCCATCGCCGATCGGACGTAGGTCACGTGCAGGGCTCCGTCGAGGAGCGGGTCGGTGATGTCGCTGACGAAGGGCGTCGCGCCGGTCAGGAGGCCCGGGTCCTCCACCCGGACGACCCGGTTGCCGAGGACGCTCACAGCATCGGTGACGGCATCACCGGCACCCCCAACAGGAGGTTGCCGTAGGTCCCGTACGCGTTGTCGACCCCGAACCCGACGTGGGCGGCGACGCCGTACACGTCGCGCCAACCCTGCTGCACCGGATGGTGCTCGAAGAGCCCGGTGCCGCCGCTGAACTGCATGCAGCGCTCGACCACCTCGACGCACATCCGCACCGCGTACGTCGCGTTGCGACCGGCTCGCACGCGCAGCTCCTGGTCGAGTGGGCCCCGCAGGATGGCCTCGTCGATCGCGCGTGGTGTCGTGGTCATCAGCAACCGGGCCGCCTCGAGCTGCGCCGACAGCTCACCCGCCCGGATGAGCATCGGCGCCTGCTTCCCGACTTCGGCGCCCGTGAACACCTGGCGCTTGCGGGCGATGTAGTGCACCCAGTCGTCGAAGGTCCGCTCGGCGGCGCCGAGCGCAGGAGCCGAGAGGTAGTAGGCGAGCGCGGGACCGAACGGGAGGCGGAAGAGCGGCGCCGGGTTGAACGCACTCCCGGGGGCGGTGCCCGCGCTCACGTCCCAGGGGTTGATGCACCGGTGGTCGGGGATGAAGGCGTCGTCGACGACGAGGGTGTTCGACCCGGTGCCCCGCATGCCCACGGTCCGCCAGTCGTCGTCGACCCGGTAGTCCGACCGTGGGAGGAGGCCCCACACCAGCGTCGGCGGCTCGTCGGGGCCCGCGGGCGGCAGCACGATGCCGAGCATGGCCCAGGAGCAGTGGTCGGACCCGCTCGAGAACGGCCAGCGCCCCTGGACGCGGTACCCGCCCTCGACCTTCTCGCAGTGGCCCTCGGTGGCCGCGAACGACGACGACATCATCACGTTCGGGTCGCTCCCCCACATCTCCTCCTGCGCCTCGGGCGGGAACAGGCAGACCAACCAGAAGTGGCTGGCGATCAGCCCGAACACCCACCCGGCCGACGCGTCGCCCTTGGCGACCTCGGCGATCACCTCGACCGCGGCCTCGGTGCCGAGCTCGGCACCGCCCCAACGCGACGCCTGGTTGATCCGCATCAGGCCGCTCGCCACGAACTCCTCCATGGTGGCGTCGGGGACGCGCCGGAGGGCTTCGGTCTCCGCCCGCCGGTCCACGAGGTTGGCGGCGAGCTCGCGGGCGCGGGCGATCGCGCCCTCGCGCGTGAGCCCGGCGAGACGGTCACGGTCCTGGGCACCGATCAGGGTCATCGGCCTGTTCTCCGTTCTCCGAGGGGTGGGACGTGCCGGACGGCGTGGGTCGCGCTCACAGGTCGATCATCAACTTGATCGCCTCGCCCCGGTGCAGGCGGTCGTAGGCGGTGAGCTGCTCGTCGAAGGGCACGCGCTCGACCCATCCGTCCGTTGGGTACCGACCCGCCGCCATGTGCTCGATCACCGCGTCGAACTCGCCGTTGTACGAGAACGACGACACGATCTCCAGCTCGCGCATCATCACGTCGGTCGGGTTGTAGGTCACCGGCTCCATGTACGCGGCGACGGTCACGACGCGGGCCTTGGTGCTCGCGACCCCGAGCGCGGCGGTGAAGGACGCGGGGACGCCGGCGGCGTCGACGACGACCCGGGCCCCGGCACCCTTCGTGCGGTCGCGCACCTCCTCCACGACGTCGGTGGCCGCCGGGTCGAGCACGCGCGCCGCGCCGAGGGCGCCGACCGCGGCGCGGCGCTCCGCCGCGGGCTCCACCACGGTGACGTCGTCGACTCCGAGCGCGCCGAGGGCGAGGTAGGCACCGATGCCGATGGGACCACCGCCGAACACGACCGCCGCGTCACCCGGGCGCGGCTCGGCCCGCAGCACCGCCCGATACGCGACCGACATGGGCTCGACCAGGGCGCCGTGGACGGGGCCGAGGCCCTCGGGCAGCCGGTGGGCCATGTGCTCGCGCACCACGGTGAACTCCGAGAGGCCGCCGCCGGGGCCACCGAGGCCGTGGCACAGGACCTCCCAGCAGAGGTTGGGGTCCCCGTCGACACAGGGCGCGCACGTGCCGCACGGCCAGAGCGGTTCGATGGCAACGAGGTCACCGACCGCCACCGACGTGACGTCACGCCCGACGTCGACGACCTCCCCGGAGAACTCGTGCCCGACCACGGTGGGCAGGGGCGCGGGGCTCATCGGGCCGACGAAGTACTGGTGCAGGTCGGTGCCGCACAGTCCGTTGTGCAGCGACCGGACCTTCACCGTGCCCGGGGTCGGGTCCGGTTCGGGGATGTCCTCGAGCCGGACGTCTCCCGGTCCGTAGTACAGGGCTGCGCGCATGTTCGAGGTCCCCCTGGCTCCGCGGTCAGCGGACGTAGTCCTGGCCGCCGTCGACACAGATGCTCGTGCCGGTCACGTAGCTGGCGGCGTCGGAGCACAACCAGACCACCGCAGGACCGATGTGCTGTGCCGAGTCGCCGATGAACCCGAGCGGGATCGCGCCGAGGACGCCGTCGCGGGCTTCGGGGTGCTCGGCGAGGAAGCCCTCCATCGCGGGCGACAGCGCCAACGGCAACACCACGTTCACCCGGATGCCGTCCCGCCCCCACTCGCACGCGGCGGCGCGGCTCATGGTCCGGATCGCCTCCTTGCACGCGCCGTAGGCCCCGAACGCGCTCAGGTCGGGCCGGATCGCCGAGCCGGAGCCCATGTTCACGATCACCCCGCCACCCTTGAGGTGCGGATGGCACGCCCGCATGAACCGGAACGTCGCCAGCGGCCCGGTGCTCCACCCCTCCTCGAAGAGCGCTTCGGGGATCTCGGCGATCGGCCCGAGCGGCGGGACCTGGGCGTTGTTCACCAGGATGTCGACGGTGCCGTACTCGCGCACGGTGAAGTCGACGCACTCCTGCACCTGGACCGGATCGGTCACGTCGCACTCCAGGGGCGTCGCGACCCCGTCGCGCTGCGCGATGGCGGTGGCGGTCCGCTCCACCTTGGTCTTCGTCCGGCCGGCGACCACCACCTTGGCGCCGGCGTCGGCGAGCGCCAGTGCCACGCCTTCACCGACGCCCTGGCCGGCGCCGGTGACGATGGCAACCTTGTCTTCGAGCGTCCGCATCGACCCCCCGCGACCGAATGCCGTGGACCGTGACCTGGCGGCGACCTTAAACCACGGGCCGACAGGCAATCAAGCCTTTGATAAATAGATTGATAGTCGATACGATCCCGGCGTCGGTGAGCATGCCCACGGACGCCGACCGGCGGCCGCACGCGGGGGGACGATGGCCGGTATTGCGTTGACGGGATCGGCATCGGGCATCGGCGCCGCGACCCGACGTCGGCTGGAGACCGAGGGGCGGCGCGTCATCGGCGTCGACCTGCGCGACGCCGAGGTGCTCGCCGACCTCGGCACCGCCGCGGGACGCGAGGCCGCGATCGCAGGAATCATGGAGCGGTGCGACGGGTCCCTCGAGGGGTACGCCGGCTTCGCCGGGGTGCCCGCGACCGTCGAGCCGCCCGCGCAGCTCGTCCACGTCAGCTACTTCGGCAGCATCGCGATGCTCGAGGGCCTGCGCGGCGCGCTCACCCGGGGTGGTCCCGCCTCCGCGGTCGCGGTGTCGTCGTGCGCGGCCACCGTCGCGCCGGTCGACGACGCCCTCGTGGCCGCGTGCCTCGAGGGTGACGAGGCGCGCGCCGCGGCGCAGGTCGGGGCGGGAGGGGTGGCGTACGCGAGCGTCAAGCTGGCGTTGGCGCGCTGGGTCCGCCGCACCGCCCCGGCGTGGGCGGCCGACGGGGTCCGCCTCAACGCGTTGGCGCCCGGCAACACGCTCACGCCGCTGACCGAGACGACCCTCGCCGATCCCGAGATCGGCCCGCTGATGCGGGCGATCCCGATGCCCGTCGGGCGTTGGGCCGAACCCGAGGAGATCGCCGCAGCCGCGCACTGGATGTTGAGCGAGCACTCGTCGTTCATGGTCGGCAGTGTGCTCTTCGTCGACGGCGGCACCGATGCGCTCGTGCGCCCGGACACGTTCTGAGAAAGGAACCGCGACATGGAATGGCACCATTCGGTCGACGTGCTGGTGATGGGCTCGGGCGGCGCCGGGCAGTGCGCCGCGGTGCGGGCGCACGACCTGGGCCTCGAGGTCCTGATCGTCGAGAAGGGCGACACGTGGGGCGGGTCGACCGCGATGTCGGCCGGCGCGGTCTGGCTGCCGAACAACCGGGCCATGAAGGCCCTCGGCCTCGAGGACTCCGAGGACGAGGGGGTGAAGTACCTGGCCCACCTCACCGGCGGCACGATCCCCGAGGAGCGGCTACGGACCTTCATCCGTGAGGGCAACCGCATGATCGACTACCTCGCCACGCGCACGCACCTGCGATTCGACTCGCTGGAGTTCTATCCCGACTACGTGCCCGAGGATCCCGGTGGGCGCCTCGGCGGGCGTTCGCTCGATCCCGTCCCCTTCGACGGCAACGAGCTCGGTGAGGAGTTCCGCACGCTCCACGACCCGTACCCGCCGGCGATGATCATGGGCAAGTTCCTGCTCACGGTGCCGCAGGCGCGCACGATGCTCCAGCCCGGCCTCAAGCCCAAGCTCGAGGTGGCGAAGGGCCTGGCGCGCTACGCGGCGCGGTATCAACGACGCAAGCGCTACGACCGCGACCCGTTCCTCACCATGGGCCAGTCGCTCGTCGGGCGGCTCCGCCTCTCGCTGATCGAGCGCGGCGTGCCGCTGTGGCTGCGCGCACCCGTGGAGTCGTTCGTCGTGGAGGACGGCCGGGTCGTCGGCGTCACGATCACCCGCGACGGCAAGCCCATGAACATCGAGGCGCGCCGCGGGGTGATGGTGGGCGCCGGCGGGTTCGAGCGGAACGACGCGATGCGGAAGCAGTACCAGCGGGCGCCCATCGAGGCGAGCTGGAGCGTCGGCAACTACGACAACACCGGCGACGGCATCCTCGCCGGCGCCGCCATCGGCGCCCAGCTCGACGTCGACCTGATGCGGGAGGCGTGGTGGATGCCGGCCACGCTCGCGCCCGGGGTCAAGTACACGAACGTCCTCATGATCGAGAAGAGCCTGCCGCACGGCATCTTCGTGAATCGCGACGCCAAGCGGTTCCTCAACGAGGGCGAGAACTACAACGACCTCGTCATCAGGATGTACGAGCAGGATGCCAAGGATCACGTGTCGATCCCCGCGTGGTTCGTCGTCGACGCCACCTACCGCTCCCGGTACAACCTCGGACCGGTGTTGCCGTCGTTCGTGATGTCCGACAAGAAGCTCCCGCCCGAGTGGCAGCCCGGCGCGGGCTGGTTGCACCGGGCCGACACGCTCGAGGGCCTCGCCGCCGACATCGGTCTCGATCCCGCCGCGCTACGCGAGACCGTCACGCGCTTCAACGGGTTCGCCCGGACCGGCGTCGACGAGGACTTCCACCGCGGCGCCAGCGCCAACGACCGCTACTACTCCGACCCACGCGCCAAGCCGAACCCGACCCTGGGCCCGATCGAGACGGCGCCGTTCTACGCCATCCCGGTGACGCCCAGCGACCTCGGCACCAAGGCCGGGCTGGTCACCGACACCGGCGGGCGGGTGCTCGACGACGGCGGGAAGCCCATCCCCGGCCTCTACGCCGCGGGGAACTCGGCGTCGACGGTCATGGGCACCCGGTACGCGGGGGCCGGCGCGACCATCGCCCCGGCCATGGTCTTCGGGTTCCTGGCCGGCGAGGCGATCGCGGAGGACGCCGGGATCGACGTCGCCACCTGACCGGCGCGATCAGAACCGGACGTTGCGGCTCACCACCGACGGGATCCCCAGCGTGTCGAGGACCCCGGGCGCGGTGTCGCACACGAACGGAATCGCGTTCACGACGCGCATGCCGTTGGCGATGAGACCGCCGTCGCCCCCGTGCTCGTCGGCCATGGTGATCTCACACGCGAGCTGCGGACGGCCTTCCAGCAGGATCCGGTAGCCGTTCTCACCGCCGGCGCAGCGCGGCCACTCCGGCGCGGCGGCGGTGTCGACGCGCGTGTAGTGCTCGACCACGATCGCGGGCCGGCCGTTGACGATCCCCTGGACGTCGAAGCGGATCGCCGCGGTCGTGCCGGCCTCGATGGTGCCGACCGCGATCTCGACGTCATGGTCCATCGCGACGAGATCGTGCGTCTCGCGGATGTCCTCGAGCTTCACCCCGAGCTTGGCCGCGACGAGCGCGATCACCCCGCCCCAGTACTCCGTCAACGCGCCGCTCGTGAAGAGCGGCGCCTCGTAGTCGAGCGGCTGCCCGAACCCGAACAGCACTCGCATGGTCTCCACCTGGTCGTAGAAGCCGTAGTTGATGATCTCCTGGATCCGGACCGCCTCGACGTCGTCCATGAGCGCGAGCAGCGTCAGGGGGACGAGATCGCTGGCAAAACCGGGATCGGCGCCGTTGCAGAAGAAGGTGGTGCCACCCGCCCGGCACGCGGCCTCGACCGGCTCCAGCAGATCCGGGCGGGCGGTGGCGGGATTCACCAGCGCCAAGATCGAGGTGGTCACGACGTTGGTCCCTGCGGCCAGGAACCAGCACATCGTCTCGACGGACTCCTCCGGGTGCTGCAGCCCGTCGCCCATGTAGCAGAGGCAGTCGGCCTCCAGCGAGAGCACCGCATCGAGGTCGTCCGTCGCGACGATGCCGACCGGTTCACCGCCGATCAATTCCCCGGCATCGCGTCCGATCTTGTCGGGGCTGTACGCGAGCACGCCCACGAGCTCCAGATCGGGATGCGCGATGACGCCGCGGAGTGCGAGCGCGCCCGCGTTGCCGGTGCCGCAGTGGAGCACCCGGTACGTCATTCCGGTGCGCTCCCTGCGGGGACCTGCACCGCCGGATGATCGATGCGCTCGGAGATCCGCCAGCCGTCCGGCGTGCGGACGAACCGGTCGTCGTAGGTCCCGAAGACGATCAACGGCGGAGCGCCGGCCGAGGCGACGAACACGCCGTGCCACGTGCTCTCGACCTCTGCGGTCTGCTGGTCGGCGCCGAAGACCGGGTACACGTCCCCGACGAAGAGCATGAAGAGCTCGACGTCGATCATGCCGCGCAGCCACGGCTTGGTGTCCGGCCACGACGCCACCGACCCGCCGATCGCGGTGTAGTCGATGGTCGCATCCGCGGTGAACACCGCGTCCATCAGGTCGACGTCCCGCAGCCGCATCGCCCGCATGTACCAGGCGAGCACCTCGCGGATGGCGGCACGATCGGCCGCGTCGTTCACGCCGGCCGGTCCACGAGCACCTTCTGGTAGTCGCCCGGGCTCGTGACCGCGAAGTACGACGCCGGCACCGTGCCGACGTTGCGGATCCCGTGCGGCACCTTCTCCGGGACCATGACCGCCTGGCCCGCGGCGACCATGATCGGGTCCATGTCGCCGAGGGTGTACTCGACCTCCCCCGCCACCACGACGTGGAGGTGCTCCGTCGTCGGGTGCATGTGGTAGTCGTTCTCCTGGCCCGGCTCGAGGTTCCAGAAGACCACACCGAGCTGGCCGCTGATGTACGCGAAGGCGACCGTCGCGCTCTCCTCCGAGTACACCTGGTACTTCGACAGGTCGAAGACCAGCGACGCAAGGTTCTCGCGGTCGATGTCCTTCGCCATCTCGGCGACGATCTTCTCGTGCGCTGCTTCGGGCATGTCGCTTCCTCCCTGGCCGGTCACCCTGCGTTGACGTACTTCGCCCGCATCTCGGCCCAGGCCTTGCCGTTGTTCTGCGCGACCTCGCTCCACGCCGGCGGGAGGTCGCGGTACGGCGCCCGGGGCGGGCCACAGCGCGTGTACCCCGCGGCGTTGATGCGCGCCTTCTCGAGCTGGATGTTGTACTTGTCGAAGTCGGCGAAGTCCGGGATCGGCAGGGGCACACCCTCGATGTCGGCGAGCACCTTCTCCGCGGTGGCGTCGTCGCCGCGCTTCACCGCGTCGAGGAACGCCACCCACGGCTCCGGACCCATGGCGGCCGAGGTCGCCCAGGCCGCGCTGACCGTGTCGGGCGCGAGGCGGTAGTGCATCCCGATGGTGCCCTCGCCGGTCATGAAGTTCACCTGGCGCCCGGCGGCGTCGAGGTGCTCCTGGGTCAGCGGGAACCCCACCTTCGTCGCGATCACCGTGGGCGCCTTCGCCACGATGCCCTGCCAGAACTCGACCGGGAAGTCGAACTTGAAGAAGAAGCGGTTGGCGTACACCATCACCGGGAGATCGGGGACGGCTTCGCTCAGGTCGGCGAAGAAGCCCACCGCGTTCTCCATCGTCGGCGTCTGCCACAACGGCAGGCCCACGAACGCGGCCGCGGCGCCGAGCTCCTTCGCCGCGCGCATCTGCCGGACCACCTCGCGCGTCCCGAGCGCGGTGGTCCCGCACCACACCGGCACCCGCCCCGCGACCGTGCTGATGACCGCGTCGTAGAGCGCGAGCTTCTCGTCCCACAGGAGCGTCGCGCATTCGCCGGTCGTGCCGCACAGACCGATCGCGGCGGCACCGTCGGCGATCATCTGGCCGGCCAGGCGGGTGGCCTCGTCGAGGTCCAGCGTGTCGGCATCGGTCAGGTGCTCACCGTCGGCCTTGAGCGGGCTCGGCGGCAGCGCGAGCAGACCGGTCACATCGGCTGCACTCAACATGTCGTCTCCCTTCGTCGGGCGTCGATCGCCGGGGCGTGCCGGGCGCGCTCGCTACATGACATCGAACAGGCCCTTGTGGCCCCATTCGCCGCCGCCGGGCTGCAGGCCGCTGTAGTGCTCGACCTGCCACGTCGCCGGGTCGATCTCGCGCGCACCCCATCCGAGCTCGAAGTGCCAGTCCCCTGGGTTCTTGAAGTAGAACGAGAACATGTGGTCGTTGAGGTGCCGGCCCAGCGTCGCGGTCACGAGGTCACGCTCGAGGCACATGTCGTAAGCAGTGCCGACGTCGTCGATCGACGTGTACTCCATCATGATGTGGTGGATCTTCTTGCGGGGCTCGGGATTCGCGAAGAACGCGAACGAGTGGTGGCGCGTGTTGCAGTGCATGAACGCGCCGAGGCGCCCCATGCCCGGCACGAGGACCCAGTCCGACACCCCGAAGCCCAGCACCTGTTCGTAGAACTCGGCGGCCGCGATCGGATCGGCCACGAAGGTCACGAGGTGGCCCAGGCCCTGCTGCTCGGTCTTGAAGCCGGTGATCGGGCGTTGCGGGTAGAAGGGCGGCATGAACGCGACTTCGGGCCCGTAGTGCAGCTCCATGCGCAGGCCGCTGTGGGGATCCACGAAGTGCACGAAGTCGACGACGCGACGGTCCGCCGCCTCCTCGGGCTTCGCCGCGATCACGGTGACTCCGGCGCCCTCCAACGCGCCCGCCAGCGCGTCCATGTTCTCGGCGGTGCCGACCTCCCAGCCGACGAACTCGACGTCCTCGCGGTCGCCGGGGTGCACGGAGAGCCGGTGGTGGTGCCCGTCCATCTTGAGGAACAGCGCGTCGTCGTCGCTGTCGTAGGCGACCTCGTGGCCCAGGATGCTGGTCGCGTACGACCGCCACTCGTCGAGGTCACGGGCCGAGATCCCGACGTAGCCGAGCTCGTGGACTTTCGCCATTCGTAGGTTCCTCACTGACCTCATGACCGCATCGGGTCGAGCGATCGTCGCATATCAACACATGGAGATCAAGTTCTTGATGTTGCCCCGGCGCGCACGTTGCGGCCGAAGACCAGCGGGAGATCGAGCGTCGACATGAGGCCCGGCGGCGCCGCGCACACCGCGGGGATCGCGTTCACCACGCGCATCGAGCAGGCGATGAGGCCGCCGTCCCCGCCGTGCTCGTCTTCCATGTCGAGCTCGCAGGTGAGCTTCGGGCGCCCGGCGATCAGCACGCGGTAACAGTTGTCACCGCCGCGGCACTGCGGCCAATCCGGCGCGGCGTCGTCGTGGATCCGGGTGTCGTGCTCCACGACGACCACCGGCTCGCCGGCGACGATGCCCTGCACCTCGAAGCGGATGGCGGCGACCGTGCCCGCGGCGATGCGGCCGATCTCGACGTCGACGTCGATGTCGACGCCCGCGAACTCGTGCACCTCGCGGATCTCGTCGAGCTCCAGGCCCAGCGCGTCGGCGATCATCGTGACCACACCGCCCCAATACTCGGTCAGGGCGCCGCTCGTGAAGAGCGGGGACTGGTAGTCGAGCGGCTGCCCGAACCCGAACAGGTCGCGCATCACCCACACCTGGTCGTAGTGCGAGTAGTTCACGATCTCCTGGATCCTGACGGACTCGATGTCGTCCATCAGCGACAGCAGCGTGAGCGGGATGAGATCGCTCCCGAATCCGGGATCGGCGCCGTTGTTGAAGAACGACGAGCTCCCGGCTCGGCACGCTGCTTCCAACGGTTCCCGCAGCTCCGCCGCCGCCGTCTTCGGGTTCACCAGCTGGTTGAGCGACGTCGACACCACGTTGCGACCGGCGCGGAGGAACCGGCTCATCTCCTCGACCGCTTCCGCGGCGCGCGGGCCGATCCCGTCGCCCAGGTAGCAGAGGCAGTCGGCGTCGATCGCCAGCAGCTCGTCGACATCGCTCGTCGCCACCACGCCGGCCGCGTCCAACCCGATGAGCTCGCCCGCGTCGCGGCCGACCTTGTCCGGGTTGTGCACGTACAGGCCGACCAGCTCGAGCTCGGGGTGCTGCAGCACCCCGCGGAGCGCCAACCGCCCGGTGTTCCCGGTGCCCCAGTGCACGACGCGGAGGCTCACGTCGCCATCCCCAGGTAGGTGCCCGCGAGGCGTTCCTCGTCGAGCTGGTCGGACGGCCCCATCCACACGAGCCGACCCAATTCCATGAATGCCACCGTGTCCGCCACCTCCAGCACCTCGTGCGCCTTCTCCTCCACCAACAGGATCGTCGATCCCAGGTCCCGCAGCCGGCGGATCGCATCCATGATCTCGGCGGACGCGAGCGGGGCGAGGCCCAGCGTCGGCTCGTCCGCGACGAACACCGCCGGCGGGTCCACCAGCGCCGGCGCGAGGCTCAGCATCTGCTGCTCACCGCCCGACAGCAGCCCGGCCTGCTGCTTCACCCGCTCACCGAGGATGGGAAAGATCTCGTACGCCTTCGCCCGGTCCTCCTTCGAGCGCAGGAGCACTTCGAGGTTCTCCTCCACGCTCAACCCGGGGAAGATGCCGCGCGCCTCGGGCGCGAGCATCACGCCGGCGCGCGACCGCTGGTACGGCGCCAGCGACGTCACGTCGCGCCCGTCGATCGTGACGGTGCCGCTGGCCGGCGCCAGCAGGCCGGCCGTGACCGCACAGAGCGTCGACTTCCCGGCGCCGTTCGCGCCGAGCAGGGCGACCACCGTGCCCTTGGCCAGGTGCAGCGACACCCGGTGGAGCACCTCGACGTCGCCGTACCCGGCCACGATGTCGTCGAGTGCGAGCGCGGCGTCCTCCGAGGGCACCACCTGGTCCACGTGCCCGAACGCGTCCGATCCCACGAGGGCGCGGAGGTGCATCGGATCCTCGTCGTCGGCGCCCGGGCCGGATCCGTTCGACGCCGGCACGTGCTCCACCTCGTGGACGTCGAGCTCGGCCCGCGCGACCCGCGCCAGGCGCTCCTTCTTCCGCCGCCGCTCGACGCGCTGACTCCCGACCAGCGCGAACAGCCCGTCGGGGTTCTTCGCCAGGTTGATCGCGCCGAGGCCGAACAGGATGGCGGCGAAGTACGTCGAGCCGGTGAGGTCGTTGAACCAGGCCGGCATGAAGCTCCACCCCGAGATCCAGTTGAAGACGGGCGTCGTGGCCATCACCGCCAGACCACCGAGCAGCGCCCCGCCCGGGCGGCGGATCCCGAAGGTCACCACGACGGCCAGCCAGAGGAGCCCGGTGATCGGGGTCGCGGTGCTGTTCGTGAAGGAGCCGTTCGTCATCCCGAGCATCACGCCGCCGAAGCCGGCGATCGCCCCGGCCACCGCGAACAGCGCGATCTCGCTGCGCGCCGGCGCGATCCCGGACGTGCGCGCGGCCACCGACGAGCTGCGCACCGCGAGCGCGGCCCGCCCCGAGCTCGACTGCTGCAGGTTGTGGATGCCCAGGGTCATCACGCCGAAGATGACGAGGAGCACCATCACCTCGGTGCGCGGCTGCGAGAGGTCGAACGTCGTGATGCCGAACAGATCGAACCGCGGGAGCGGATAGGTCCACCCGAGCTGGCCGTTGCTGACGTCCTGGACCTGGAAGAGGGTGAGGTCGAGCGCGAGCGCGATCGCGAGCGAGGCCAAGGCGAGCGCGAGCACGCCCAGCCGGCGGACGGGAATCGCGATCAACGCGCCGAGCGCGCCCGCGGCGACCGCACCCATGATCGCGGCCGCGGCGAAGTTGATGTGTCCGTGGCTGGCGACGAAGGGCACGTCGATGCCGAAGTCGTGGTTCACGGCCCAGCCGGCGACGAACCCACCCGCGGTGACGAAGGTTCCCTGGGCGAGGCTGACCATGCCGCCGAGTCCGGTCACGACGACGAACGACAGGAAGACGATGGCCAGCGCCATCCCGGGCGCGAGGATGCCCAGCGACTCGAAGTCGCTGGCCTGCGCCCAGCCCCACGGGAACCACTGGAGCGTGAACGCCACGAACAGGAACACGAAGACGGCCCACGGGAGCACGCGCCGCCACCGCGGCAGGCCGTCGCGATGGTCTTCCATGGGCTTCTCGTCCGCCACCGAGCGCCCCTCGCTCCCGCGGTTGCGCCCGATCACGAACAGGAGGACCACGGTGAGGATGAACGGGATCGCGGCGCGGAGCCCGGCGAGATCGTTGAGGAACCCGGGGAGGATGGTGTCGCCGTAGCCGTAGACGATGTTCTGCAGGACGCCGAGGAGCAGTCCGCCCGCGAACGCGATCGGGATCGAACGGAGCCCCGCCAGCGCGACGGCCGCGAGCGCGCCCAGCACGATCAGGGTGAATTCCTGGTCCGCGAGCTGGAACAGTGGGGCGATCAGGATCCCGCCGAGGCCGGCGAGCATCATCGTGAGGACCCAGGCTGCCGACGACGTGCGCGACGCGTTGACGCCCCGCAGACCGGCGAGATCGCTGCGGTTCACCACCGCACGCATCTCCAGCCCGAGGCGCGTGTGGCGGAGGACCAGCCAGAGCGCGATCGCGGCGAACGCGGCGGCGACGAAGACCGCGACCTGGTCGGAGTTCAGCGAGACACCGTTGAGCCCGATCGAGTCGAGGTGCCACGTCTGGCGCGGGCTCGGCCCGATGCCGCGGACCGTCCCGCTCCCGGAGCCGGTGGTGACCGGGAGCCCGAAATCGAGGACCGTGTTGCCCAACGCCTCGACCAGCCACAAGGCCAGCGCCGGGAGCGCGATGAGCAGGCCGATCGACCCGACGATGCGCGCGTACATCGGCGCCGCCGCGAGGCGCCGCAGCAGGATCCGGTCGAGGGCGAGGCCGAGCAGCGGGGCGAAGATCAGTACCGAGATCAGCGCCGCCGGCACGACCGGCACGCCGAGGCCGGTGTTCAGCTGGAAGAAGACGTAGGCGGTGACGAACGCGACCGCGCCGTGCGCGAAGTTGAAGATCCCCGAGGTCTGGTAGGTCAGCACCACCCCTGCTGCCATGACCGCGTAGATGCCGCCCGACACGGCACCGGAGAACAGCAGGTTCAGGAATTTGTCCACGAACGACTCCGGGGAACGACGACGGTCACGGAACGTGGCTGGTCACGCCGACCCGCGTCGGCCGGCGTGACCAGCACGAACTGCTGTCAGGACTTCGCCTTCACCGCCTCGCCGCAGAAGTAGGGCACGGTGACGTCGTAGCCGGTCCCGTTCGAGGTCACGAGCGTCCCGCACACACCGGGCTGGACCCGGTCCTTCGGGAACGACGTCGGGCCGGCCGTCTTGTTGACGTTGTACTGGAGCTTGCTCGCCGCCTTCTGGAACGCGTCGATGGTCAGGTTCTTGCCCGTCTTCTTGAGGGCGGCGATGAACATGTCGGCCGAGAGGTACCCGACCGCGGAGAGCACGCCGAGCGGCGCATCCGCCTTCTTGAGGTCGTCCACCATCTGCTTGACCCCGGGGACCGTGTTCGCCGTCTCGAACGCCCCGAACTGCACGTACACGCTCCCGCCCTTCGACGGAGCCGCGAGCTGCGGGTCGTAGGTCTGCGTGTTCTCGATGGGGCCCTTGAACCCGGCGGCCTGCAGCGTGCCCTGCAGCCCGAGCGTCGACGGGATGCTGGCGAACAGCATGATCACGATGTCGGGCGGACCACCCTTGTTGCTGGTCATGATCGCCTGCGAGAACGGTGTGAAGTCACCGACCGTCGCCGGCGGCGCCGGCACGACACCCTTCGAGTAGACGACCTTCATCCCGAGCGACTGCGCCGCGGTCCCGAGGGTGCCGAGGCCGCTGCGTGCCGCATCGGTGTCCTCGGCGATGATCGCCACGGTCAGACCCTTCGGGTCCTTCCCGAGCGCCTTCGCACCCGCCGCGGGCATGAAGGTGTTGCCGTACACGGGCGTCTTGGGGGCGACACAGCCGGTGAAGCCGTAGCCGTAGTCGTTGCCGCAGAAGCCGGAGGAGATCCCCCAGCCGAAGAACGGCACCTTCTGCTGCGCGAGGTAGTCGGAGGCGCCGAGCACGACGGTGACCGTCGGCACCATGGCGAAGACGTTGTCCGAGCTCACGACCCGACGCGTCTCCTGGACGTTCGTGGTCGGGTCGAACTTGTCGTCGGCGGTGTCGACGATCTTGATCTTGCGCCCGAAGACCCCTCCCTTCGCGTTCTCACGGTCGAAGCGAGCCTGGGCACCTTGCACCGCCGCCGCGAACGTCGGCTTGCTGACGAGTCCCGCGACGTTGATGGTCGAGCTCGTCACCCCTTTGGTCGTCTGACTCGGCACCCGGGCACCGGCGGAACCCGCCGTTGCCGCGACGAGCCCCACGATCGCCATCACCGCGACCCAGATCCAGACTCTCTTGCGTTTCACGACTGTCCCCCTTGAGTGTCGATGTTCCCGTGTTTGCTGTGCTCGGAGCCGTCGCCGAGGTACGCGGCGCGTACGAGCGGGTCTTCTTGGATGGCCTTCGGAGCGCCGGTGGCGAGCACCTGGCCGAGCTCCAGCACGGCGATGGTGTCGCACTGCTCCATCACGAAGCCCATGTCGTGCTCGACCAGGATCACCGCGCACGTCGTCGCCGACCGCAGGAGCTGCAGCTGCTCGACCAATCGCTCGGCTTCGCGTTCGTCGAGCCCCGAGGTCGGTTCGTCGAGGAGCAGCAGCTTGGGGTCGTCGACGATGGCGCGGGCGAGCTCGACCATGCGCGCCAGGCCGATCGGCAACGACCCCACCGGGTCGGCGCGCACCGCGGTCAACCCACACTGCTCGAGCACCTCGCCCACGCGCTGACGACGCGTGCGTTCGCGCGCCCGACGGGTCGGGAAGTGGGCGATGTCGGCGAGCATCCCTCCCCCGCCGCCGCGCCACTCCAACGCGGCCAGGACGTTGTCCTCGACCGAGAGCCACCCGAAGGTCTGCACCCGTTGGAACGTCCGTCGCAGGCCCCGCCGCGCCCGTGCGACGGCCGAGACGTTCGTGATGTTCGCGCCCCGGAACCAGACGCGACCCTCGTTGGGGGTGCGCACGCCGGAGATCACGTCGAAGAGGGTGGTCTTGCCGGCGCCGTTCGGGCCGATGAGCCCCCACACCGCGCCCTCGGCCACCGTGAGGCTCACGCCGGTGAGCGCGCTGATGCCCCCGAAGCGGACGCCGACGTTCTCGAGCGCGAGGACGGCGTCTGAGCGTTCCGGGTCGGCGTGGTCGGGTGAGACTGCTCCGTGAGCACCTGCGTGCGGCGCGAACGTCACCCCAGGCCCCCCGACCATCCAACCCCCTGAACGTCGCGCCACTGCCGATCGGGCGACGGCGTCACCCGGATCGGCAGAGTCTCTGCGCCATCAACCACTTTGTCAAGTGCTTGATTGACCAGGAGAGAGAGGTGCGGCACACGTACCGGGCGCGACGGCGACGAGTCGCTCGCGCCGCCACTCCGGGGCCGCTCAGGTGCTGGCGAGCACCGCGTCGATCAGGCTCAGCGACGACGGTCCCCACCGTCGACCCGATCGAGCGCGAAGTTCACCGTCCGCGGTCAAACGCGCGTGACCTCGGGGATCCTCAGGCGCCACGCCGTACGTCCGCCGCAGCCCCGGCGGCGCCCGGACCGGGATCCACTCTCGACTACGCCGCGACCATGCTCGTGCCGGGTCCTGCGTTCACGCGGTTGAGGAGGTGCCGGCGCGACGTGATGCCCAGCTTGGGGAAGATGCGATACAGGTGTGAACCCACCGTGCGGTGCGAGAGGAACAAGCGTTGGCCGATCTCGCGGTTCGAGAGACCTTCCGCCGCGAGCCGTGCGATCTCGAGCTCCTGGGGGGAGAGGACGTTCTCGAGGGCGGCGCCGTCGCCGCCTCGCTCTCCGGGCCGACGTTCGCCGGCGGCGCGCAGCTCGGTGCGGGCTCGCTCGGCCCATGCGTGCGCTCCGATCAACTCCAGGGTCTCGCACGCGGCGCGCAGGCGCGGCCGGCTTTCGACCGCGCGACGCTGGCGCCGTAGCCAGCTCCCGTAGGCGAGCTCGATCCGGGCGCGTACCCAGGGCCACCGAACCAGGTCCTGCGCGAGCGCGTCACGGTAACGCTCCTCGGCATCGCCGTCGAGGGCGAGCACGGCCCGGGCGAAGAGCAGCTGGACGCCCAGCAACGGCGACGGGGTGAGACGCGCGGTCGCTTCGATTCCGGCGATGACGCGGCGGGCATCCTCGTCGCGCTGCGTGTGCACCGCCGCTTCGACCAACAACATGATCGCCGACATCCGCTCGCGTTCGATGTCGCGAAGCTCGTGGTCGTGGAACAGCGGGGACAGCTCGTCGTATGCCTCGACGTACTGGCCGGCGCTCAGCCAGGCCGATCCCCGCGCGATGCGTCCCAGAGCATGGACATCGTGCAGGCCTCGATTGCCGGCCAGGTGCTCGCTTTCTCCGGCCAATGACATCGCACGGTCACCGTCTCCCTGCAAGGCGTACGCCCGCGCCAGGACGACCGTGGCCGCGGCAACCCAATTCCATTGCTCGGTGTGCTCCGCGACCTCGGCCGCCTCGGCCGCGAGCGCGGACGCTCGGTCCCAATCGCCGAGCTCGAGCCGCGCCGCGGCCTGCACGCACAGGACCTGCGGGAGCAGGCCGAGGAGCCCATCGGCCCGACACCGCGCCTCGGCTTCGGCGAGGAGCGCCGACGCGCGCGGCGGATCACCGATCGCGTGGGCAGCCAGTCCGAAGTTGCGCAACGCTTGGGGGTCACGCACGAGCGCAGTGTCGACTCGCCCCAGGCAGTCGGACACCGCTCGGCCGTTCGCGATCGGAGCGGCGAGCGCACGGATCGCGGCCCGGCGGGCGTCGTCCTGTGCGCCGGGAACGGCCTGGGCCACTTCGTCGATCGCGGTGCGCGTCTCTCGATCCGAGCCGACCCACCAGGCGCGTTCAGCGGCCGCCAGGAGCAAGTCGAGCGCGACCTCGTGGTCACCATCGGCGATCGCCTGCTGCGCGAGGTCGCACAGTGCGGAAGGCTCGACGTTGGCGCGCTCCTCGGCGAATCGGGCGCGGAGCACGTCGGCGTATGCCCGTCGTGCATGTGACATCGGATGCCGTGACGCCGCGTCCGCGAAGCGCTCGACGAGGTCGACCTGCACCCAGCGTGCTGGCGAGATCGGCAGCACGGAGCCACCGCCGCGCTCGCTTGTCCGGGTCGGTCGAGAGCTGCGCCGCCCGCTCGAGCACCGCGATCGCCGCGGTGGTTCCGTGCTCCAATGTGAGCCGATGGATCTGCTCGAGCTGGTCGCCGAGCTGTTCATGCGGAACCGGCACCGATTGCGCTTCGTGCCAGACGCGGCGAGGTCCGTCGCCCACGACGTCGGCGATGGCCCTACGGGCCTGCTGGCGCCGGGTCATCGACTCTTCCTGCAGTACGACTGATCGCACGATCTGATGACGGAACTGCAGCCGCATGTCGTCCCCGTAGAGCAAGCCTGCGCTGACGACCTCGTCGAAGATCTCGAGGCCGACGTCGTGCCCGGCCAGCGCACCCGTGGCGGCGACCAGCTCGTGTACCGCGGTCTCGTCCTCGGCGGCGGCGATGAGGACCGCGTCGCGCGCCGCGGGCGACAGGTCGTGCAGACCCTGCGCGAAGGAGCGCCGCAGCATGTTCGTCTGCGGCATCCTCTGCAGCAGGAGGTCGGAGGCGGCTTCCGCCCTGGAACCGATGGCCTTCGGGAGCTCGACGAGCGCGAGCGGGTTCCCGGCCGCGCGGCGGACGAGGTGCTCGCGTTGCACGTAGCTCAGGTGTTGCGCGTTTCGCTCCAGGACCAGTCGGGCGTCGCCATCCGACAGCGCACCGAGCTGGAGGATCGACTCGTACGCGCCGGCCGATTGGTCGAGGCAACCCGTGCGGGTGACGGCGACGACGACGAGCGGCAGACCCTCGGCCAGGCGTGCGAGCTCGGCAATGGCGTCGATGGACGGTCGGTCGAGCAAGTGGAGATCGTCGACGGCCAGCACGACCGGTTGGTCGGATGCCCCGACGCCGACGACGCGGATGACTGCCCGGGCGATCCTGGCGGGATCGACCGCGGCGGCATCGCATGCGTCGAAGACGCGCTCGAGCTCGACACGCTCGCTCGAGGGCAACGCGGCCGCGTTGGCGCGATACGGACGCACGAACTGATCGAGCCCGGACAACGGCGTGTCCCGGCGGGCGGCGGCGCCGGTGGTGACGAGCGTCGGATATCCGCGTGCATTCGCCCCGGCCACGGCACGACGGAGCAGGGAGGTCTTCCCGATCCCTGCATCACCGACGATCAACACCGCGCCGCCGCAGCCGCCGGCTGCCTCCGTGACCCGGTCCCGCAGCGTCGCCAGCTCCGCCTCACGTCCGAACAGCGGCTCAGCACGGTCCGTACGAAGTGCCATCGTCTCGCCTTCCGGTCGCCAGCATCCCGACTCGATCGAGGATCCCCGATCGGTGGCCCGGATGCGTCCCGCAGACCGCGTAGTTGCTCCCCGGCCGCCCGCCACGAGCGCGTAGTCCCGGCTCTCTCGGGTCTGGTCGGCCACGCGTCACGTGTCGCCACGCATCGTGCGGATCCCGCCGCGCTGCGCGGCAGCGGCCCCTGACAAAGTCATACGTTTCGGACAGGAACCGCGGCCCCACCCGCCACCGTCGAGCCGGCGCTCGGATCCCGGGTCTAGGCAACCGTCCAGGCCCATGGCGCGACGCTCACGTCCGTGAGCTGCGCGACGTCGACGTCGCCACCGTCACGAATGAGCCTGGCGACGTGCGGGTTGACATCGAGGACATTGACGTTGGCGCCGCCGACGAGGCGGTCGCCGTACAGATAGAACGCCACGAAGGCGCCGTCGGCCGGATCGCCGCGGAACGCCACCCGATCCCATGGAAGTGGCCAGCGCGAGAGCTCCATCGACATGTCGTACTGGTCCGAGAAGAAGTACGGAATGCGGTCGTAGATGGTCGAGACGCCCGTGGCGTTCGTACCGGCGCTGCGGCCCTGGTGCAGGGCATTGGCCCAGTGCTCGACACGGACGCGCGAACCCAAGCGCGGGTGCTGCTGCTCGGCGATGTCGCCCGCCGCGAACACGTCAGGGTGGCTGGTCGCGAGGGTGGCGTCGACCAGGACTCCGTGGTCGGTGGCGAGGCCCGCGTCGATCGCCAGGGAGATCTCGGGCTCGACAGCGGCAACGACGACGACGAGATCAGCCTCGACGATCAAGCCGTCCAGCAGGCGCACGCCTTCGACGCGATCCCGACCCTCGAAGCGGGCCACGCCAGTGCCGAGGCGCAGGTCCACACGATGAGAACGATGAAGGTCATCGAAGTAGTGACCCACTTCCGGGCCGAGCACGCGTTCGAGCAGGGCGTGCTGCGGCTCGCAGATGACCACCTCGCAGCCGCGCCGGTTCGCGCATGCGGCAACTTCCGTCCCGATCCAGTTTCCTCCGACGACGGCGACGCGCCGGCCGGGCACCAGCTCGTCGCGCAGCGCGAGCGCGTCGTCCAGCGTTCGCAGCGTCTGTACGCCGTCGAGACTGGCGCCCGGGACACCGAGGGCCCGCGCCGACGAACCGGTGGCCAGGACGAGGCGCTCGAACCGCAGACGGCGCCCGCCCCCGATCGCGACCGTCTTGTCGGAGAGGTCGATGCTTCTGGCCACGGTGCCGAGCAACACGTCGATCTCGTGGAAGGTGTAGAAGCTGCCGGGGTGCACCTGTGCGACGGAGGGTTCGGCCGCGCCGATCAGCACCTGTTTCGAGAGCGGTGGACGTTCATAGGGAAGGTGCTCCTCGGCGCCCACGAGGCGGATCGGTGCCGACCAGCCTGCCGCGCGAGCGCCTTCAGCAGCTTTGGCGCCCGCCAGGCTCGCGCCGATGATCACCAATCCGTCCGTCGCCATACAGGTCGGAAGCTAGAGGTGAGGCTGGCGGCGGGGCTTGTGTCACACGACTGCTTTTGCGAGCTCACTCGAGCGGAGCTGTCGCCGCGACGTGATCCCCAGCTTTCGGTACACCTTCCGCAGGTGGTAGTCGACGGTGTTCGGGCTGAGGAACAGCCGACCGGCGATCTCGACGTTGGTGGCGCCCTCGTGCCGCCATCTGCGCAACTTGCGCCTCTCGCGGCGTGAGATCGGTCGGCGACTCGCGATTGCTTCGTCCGGCGCGTCCGCCGGCGGCGAGCAGTTCGGCCCGCGTCCTCTCGGCGAAGCCGGCCGCGCCGATCGCCTCGAAGGACTCGAGCGCAAGGCGCAACTGCTCGCGGGCATCGAGCGGCCGGTTCGCGCGCCGGAGCCACTCGCCGTAGAGCAGCCGGGATCGTGCCACCTCCGCGGTCGCCGTCGCCGTCTCCAGGAGTGCGATCGAGGCGCGGTACTCCGGCTCGACCTCTTCGCCCGTGGCCAGGAGCGCTTGGCACCGTGCGAGCAACCCCAGCAGCGCGGGGGTGTTCGCGGCGCGTGCGCGGGCTTCGAACCGCTCCACCGCCGACCGCGCCGCGGGCACGTCGCCGCCGCGCGCCGCCGCCTCGACGTAGTCGGCGGCGCCGAAGGCGGCCAGGCTTCCATCTCGCTCCCAGTCGGGCGGGAAGCACAACCGCGCCGCCGTGTAGTTGCCGAGACCCAGCTCGAGCAGTGCCGCCGCGTACTCGGTGGAGGTGAGCGTCCGGCCGCGGCCCATCCCGGGTGCGTCGCGCCGCGTCAACGCCACCCGGTCACGGACCTCGGATTCCTGTCCGCTCCACGCCTGCGCAAGCGGGATTCCGGAATGCAGACGGGTCTCCGAGCGCGTCGATTCGAGCTCGCGCTCCTCCGCCGCGTGGGCGCCCGCCGCGCCAATTGCGCCGCGGGCGAGGTCGACGAGCTCCAGGTAGTGCAGGCCGGCCGCGACGTTGCTCCAGGCTCCCTGGTCGCGTGCGGCCGCCTCGAAGGTGCGGCTCAGCGCGGCCGCGCTCGCGATGTCGCCGAGGTACAGCGCCGCCCAGCACCCGAACTCGAGGCTCCGGAGCGATGCCGTACCGGACGGCGCCGCACTCAGCGCCGCCAGGGCCGTGCGCAGGAGCGGGGCCGCCACCGAGTACTCACCGACGTTCCACCCCGCGAGCCCGTCGAGCAGCAGATCGTCGACCGACGGGGCGGTGTCCGGCGGCAGCGGCATGGCGAGGGCGGCACGCGCGACGGCGGTGATGTCGGCGTCGATCGCGTAGCGCCCGGCGAACACCGCGGCTCGCATCGTCTCGAGCACCATCCCGCGCGCCGCGGCCAGGTCGTAGGGACGCAGCGACTCGGCGGCTTCGAGGAGCGTGGCCGGAGCCCTCGCCGGCTGGCCGAGCCAGATGAGCGCCCCACCCTGGATCGCCTGGGCGCGGCGCGAGCTCGAGCGGCGACGCGAGCTCGGGCCGCGCCTGGTCGAGCAACGTCTGGCCGCGTGCGGGGTTGCCCGCCGCGATCTCCTCCTCGGCCGCGGCCAGCAAGCGGGACGCTCGGGTCGCGGGATCGCCCGACAGCTGCGCCGCTCTCGTGAGAAAGCTCGCCGCGGCCGCGCGACCGCCCCGGCGGCCCGCCCGACCGGCGGCCCGTTCGAGCTCGTCGGCGACGTCCTCGTCGAAGCCGGAGGCCGCCACGGCGCGGTGCCACGCACGACGATCAGGGTCTGCCGTCGCGTCGGTGACGTCGGCGAGCGCCTGGTGCACTCGGCGGCGGTCGGCATCGCCGGCCAGGTCGTACACGGCCGAACGGATCAGAGGATGACGGAACGAGATCCGCGGCTCGAGGACGATCATGTCGGCGTCCTCGGCCGGCGACGCTGACGTGCGGTCGAAGCCCAGCGTGCGACCGGCTCGCAGCACCAGCGCCGGGTCGCCGGTCGTGTCCGCCGCCGCGGTGAGCAGCAGCGTCTGCGTGTGGTCCGGCAGCGCTCGCACCTGGCCGATGAACTGCTCCTCGATCTGCCGACCGACCGGGAGCTGGTGCGGCAGCGGCGCCCGGCCCGCGAGTTGCACCGTCGTGAGCCGCGCGCCGATCTCGAGCGTCGCCAAGGGGTTCCCGCCGGTGGCGACCGCGATCTGCCGGGCCACGTCGGGTTGCACCGGACCGGCGGCGACGCTCGCCAACAGCTGCGCGGCGTCGGGTTCGGCGAGACCGGCGAGCCGCAGCTCGCTCACACCGCGATACGACAGGTGCTCGCCGTCGGGATCGCGCACCGCGATGACGAGCCCGACGCCGTCCGCGAACAGACGCCGGGCGACGAAGGCGAGCACGTCCGTCGATTCGCGGTCGAGCCACTGCGCATCGTCGACGACGCACAACAGGGGCTGCCGCGACGCCACCGTCGACAGCAACGTCAAGGTCCCCAGGCTGACCAACAGTCGGTCCACGCTCGCGGCCTCTTCGAGTCCGAAGGCGACGCGCAGCGCGTCGCGCTGACGGGTCGGGAGCGCCTCGAGCTCGTCCTCGAACGGGTGCACGAGCTGATGCAGACCGGCGTAGCCGAGCTCCATCTCGGATTCGATCCCGACCAGGCGCAGCACACGCAGATCGGCGGCCGCGGCGACCGTGGCGTCGAGCAGCGCGGTCTTGCCGACCCCCGCCTCACCACGTACCACCAACGCTCCGCTGAGCCCGCTGCGGACCGCGTCCAGGAGGAGATCCATGTCCGCTTGTTCTCCGGCACGCCCGAGCAGCTGTCGGTGTGCCACCCCGTCCACAGGCCGACGATACGCCAAACGGCCCGCACCGGGCGCGGGCGCTCCGCGGCTCGTCACGCCGAGTCCCGCTCGCCGCCCCTTCGGTCGTTCGACTGCGCGGCGCGCGTCGAACCGCGCGAACAGTCATTTGGCTGAAGCCTCCACGACCGCGGAGGGAGATGCTGGCGACGATCCCGCTTCGTACCGTCCGAGAAGGAGCGTCAGATGATCCGTCATCGAGGCCGACGAGATCGCACGGTGCCGCGTGCGTTCGACGACTTCCACGACTGGGTGCTCAGCCTTCCATGGGTGGTCGAGCGTCCGTACAGCCCTGGCACCCCGGGAGTCCGGAGCTTCGGCGTCGAGTGCCCGCCGATCGAACGCCGTCGCCTCTGGCTGCTGACGGGCTTGCACCGCGAGCTCGAGCCGGGCGGGATCGGACTCGCCGTGATCGTTCCCGCGGCCGCCGCGCTCCTCCTCGAGGGCGCGGGTCGAGGCCGCCGCCTTGCGCCGATGCCCGACCACCACGCGATGGTCAGCGTGTTCGGCGAGTCCCTGGAAGGCCGCGCCGACATCGAAGCACTCGTGCTGGCGGCGTACGGGGAGGCCATGTCGTGACGCTCTTGTCGTGTACCGCGAGCGGTGAGCTCCGTGACGAGTTGGCCCGGGTGGTTCGCGGCGGGGTGCCGCTCGGCGACGTCCGGCCGGAGATCTTGCACTCATGGCGAGCGTCGATTGGGGCAGGGCTGCAGCCCGGATGCTTCGCACCGCCGTTGGACCCGTACGAGCGCGGCGCGCTCGACGTGGTCAGGGCGGCCGTCACCGTCGCCGATCGACTGCGCGACGACCTGGCCGACACCGACGTGAGCGTCGTCATCGCAGACGCGCGGGCACGGGTCGTCGCCCGCCGCGTGGCGAGCGATGGCGCGCGGCGATGGCTCGACGATCTGCGCCTCACACCCGGCTACGTGTGGCAGGTGGAGACCGCCGGGACGAATGCCTTGGGCATGGCCGTCGAGGAGCGGTCACCGACGCTCGTGACCGGCGCCGAGCACTTCGCCGATCGCCTCGTCGATCTGTCGATGGCGGCAGCCCCCTTCCGCACGCCGCGTTCCGGAGACGTCGCCGGTGTCGTGGCCCTCACGTGCACCGCAGCCGCCTCCAGCTCGCTGCTGCTCCCCCTGGCCCGACGATCGGCTCGCGAGGTCGAGGAGCGCGTGGCGGAAGCGACGCACGCCGACGGCTCCGGACGCGTTCTGCCGACGCGGTGCATCGGAACGGGCCTCGCTCGGCTGGGACAGCCTCACCGAGAGCGAGTGCCGCCTGGCCTGGCTCGTCGCCGAAGGCCTCACCAACCGGCAGGCCGCCGCCCGGCTGTTCGTGTCCCACCACACGGTCGACTCGCACCTGCGGCACATCTTCCGGAAGCTCGACATCAACTCCCGGGTGGAGTTGGCTTGGGTCGTGTCCGCCCAGAGCGCAGGGATGAGTGCCGTGGCGTGATCGCCGGCCGCGATGCAGTCTTGTGACAGAAGACGTCGGACGAATCCGCTCCTAGGCTTCGTGAAGTCGAGCATCACAACGAGGGGAGCTTGCCGTGAACGACGTCCACGCCAAGATCGAAGGGCTCGAAGGAACCGTCGAGGCCGCGCAATCGGCCCTCGGGAAGGTTGAACGGGTGTTGACCGTCGCCGACGAGGCGCACGATCGGTCGCACCGTTTCGCGGCGCGCATCGGGTTGCTGCTCGCCCTGGGAGCCGCGGTCGTGGTCGGGCTCGCGGTGCTCCGCCGCCGATCCCCCTGACCGACCGGCACCGCCATGAGCCGGACCGGGTTCTCGACCTCTCCGCCGGTACCGCACCCTCCGGCAACGCCGCCGGGGTCGCCGACGCGCGAACGCGTGCGCACGTGGCGCGCGGGCACCTTCGGCCCGGCCTCGGAGGAGCCGTACCGACGTCGCCCGAGTGACTATTCGCGCCTCGCGATCGCGGCGTTGGTCGTTGCGGCGACGTGCCTGCACGAGGGCGACCTCACCGAGACCGAGCACGACGTCTTCCTGTTCTTCAACCGGCTCCCGAACTCCCTGCAGTCGCTGTTCGAGATCGTGTACCGCCTCGGCGCCTTGTGGGCGGTCGGACTGCTCGTGGCGGCGGCGTTCCTCGCCCGTCGCAGGCGGTTGGCCCGCGACCTGGCCATCTCCGGGGTCGGGGCCTGGGCCGCCGGGCGCCTGCTCGGGGTGATCGTCGGTGGCCACGAGACCGTCGGCAACGGTCTGAAGGTGTTGATCCGCCTCGACGACAGCCCGTCGTTCCCGGTGGTGCGCCTCGCGGTGGTCACCGCGGTGATCTGTGCGGCGGTGCCGTACGTCACCCGTCCGGTTCGCCGCGTGGGGCAGGGCTTCGTGCTGTGCCTCGCGCTCGCCGCCCTCTACCTCGGCACCGGGTTGCCCAACGACGTGGTCGCCGCCGTCGTCCTCGGGTGGGGTGTGGCCGCCGCGGTCCACCTCCTGTTCGGATCGCCGGGAGGACGCCCGACGCGCGCACAGGTGACGGACGCATTGGCGGAACTCGGACTCGACGTCGACGGGGTGCTCATCGCGCCGTACTCACGCGCGGACGGCACCGTGATGTACGCCCACGACGCCGTCGGCGAGGTGCGCATCCGTGTGCTCGGTCGCGACGAAGCCGATGCACAGCTGCTCAGCAAGTTCTGGCGCTTCCTCATGTACAAGGACGGCGGGTCGCAGGTTCACCTGACGCGTCTCGAAGACGTCCAGCAGGAAGCGTTCGCGCTCCTGCTCGCCGAACGCTCAGGTGCACGGGTGCCGGACGTCCTCGTGGTCGGCAGCGCCGGTCCCGGGACCGCAGTCCTCGCGACTCGCCAGCCCGAAGGCACGGGGCTTGTCGACCTCGTTCCGGCCGAGCTCACCGACGAGGTGCTGCGTGCGGTGTGGTCCGAGGTCCGCCTGCTCCACGCGGCGCGTGTCGCGCACGGTCGACTCAACGCCGGCCACGTGCTTCTCACCCCTGACGGCCCGGAGATCGTCGACCTTGTCGATGCGTCGTACGGCGCCGACGACGCCCGTCGTCGCGCCGACATCGCCGAGCTTCTCGTGAGCGTGGCGATGCTCGTCGGGAACGAGCGCGCCGTCGCTTCGGCGTACGCGTCGCTGGGTGCCGACACCCTGGCGGGCGCGTTGTCGTATCTCCAGTCGCCGGCGCTGAGCACCGAGACGCGCGCATTCATGCCGCACAACCGCAAGGAGCTCGAACATCGATTGGGCGAGCTGCGCACCCTGGTCGCCTCGACCGCCGGCGTCGACGAGCCCCCGCTGCAACAGCTCTACCGGGTGAACACGACGAACCTCCTCATGGCGGTGGGCTCGCTCGTCGCGGTGTTCGCGTTGCTCGGCCAGATCGGCGATCCGGGCGAGCTCTGGAGCACGATCACGGCCGCCAACGGCTGGTGGCTGCTCCTGGCCCTCTCGCTGTCACTCGCGACGAACATTCCTTCCGCGGTCGCGCTCATGGGCACCGTGCCGCGGCCTCTCCCGCTCTGGCGGACCGCCGAGCTGCAGCTCTCGATGTCGTTCTCGAACCTCGCGGTACCGGCCGTCGGTGGGATGGCAGCACAGGTGCGGTTCCTGCAGAAGCAAGGCGTCGACCTGACGTCCGCGGTCGCGGCCGGATTCGTGCTGTCGACCGCCGCGAACCTGTCGACGTACCTTCTGCTGTTCGGGGTCGCGGTCGTGCTCTCGCCCACTTCGATCCACACGGGCGAGATCCCGGTGTCGAGCATCGTGTCGGTGCTCCTGGTCGTGCTCGTCGTGCTCGTGCTCGCCGGCGCGGTGATCTGGTTCGTCCCGAAGCTCCGGACCGCGATCGTCCCGCGACTGCAGAGCGCCGCCGACACCATCCGTGAGGCGATCCGCTCGCCGCGGCGCGTCACGGAGATGTTCGTCGGCAACCTCGTGAACGGGCTCCTCTATGCCCTCGTGCTGCTCGCCTGTCTCGAGGCGTTCGGTGCCAGCGTGAACCTCTGGACACTCATCGCCTTGAACATCTTCATCGGCACGATCGCTTCGCTGGTGCCCGTCCCCGGTGGTGGCACTGCAGTCGGATCGGTGGGGATGTCGGCCGCGCTGGCGGCGGCCGGGGTGTCGACCGAGATCGCGGTGGCGGCCGTCCTGGCGAACCAGCTGGTGTCGAACTTCCTGCCCGCGGTGCCGGGGTGGCTGGCGACGAAAGACCTCCTCAACCGCGACTACGTATAGCTCTGCCTCTCGGAGATCCGAGGTGACCGCGATGGTGCCAGGTCCGCCCGGGGAGCTACCTCGGTCAGATGACGGCGCGAGCCCGGCGTCGCGAATCGCAGTCGTTTCACCGAAGCGCCGTGACCCGCACACGCCGATGCTGGTGCTCTCGGCTGGGGGCGACAGCAGGTGGCGGCGGTCTCGGGCCGAGAACGGCTGAGAGGAGGTCGCATGATGGAGACCTACGGCCCGCCGTGGAAGGTCGCCCTCATCGGTTCGCTGGCAGTCCTTGCGGGCGTGGCCCTGGTGCTTCGCCAGTGGTCGCTCGCCGAGCTGGTCATCTTCGTCGCGATGTTCTTCGTCGGACGAGGCGCACTGCATGTCGTGACGGTGTCGTTCGAAGGCGTCGCCGGCGCCCTCTCGGCGCTGCTGGGCGCCGCCGAGATCGCGATCGGCATCCTGTTGCTGGCGTGGCCGAGCCCCACGTTGCTGGTGGTGGCCGCCGCAGTCGGCGGTCTGGTGCTGGTGCGCGCCGTCGTCGGCGGAACTGCCGCGCTGGCGACCCGCTCGGAGCCACGATGGAGGCTCCGGTTCGCGGTGGCAGTCGTCGAGCTGGCGCTGAGCGTGGTGTTGATCGCGCGTCCCGATGGCACCGTACGCGGCGTGGCCATCACCCTTGCCGTCGTTGCGTTCGTCGAAGGCGCCTATGAGATCGGGACCGCGGTCACCTCCGTGCGATCCCGCGTGCCGGCCTCCACACCGATCCCGTCTGCCGCACGCGTCTCGTGAGCAATCAAGGCTCGGCGGGGAGTCGCCCGATGGCCGAGCGCGATCAGGTCTCGGCGGACGACGGTCTCGCGCTGAGCTCGGGCCGGGGCCGGCTCGCGCTCGTGGCCACCGTGGCCGCCAGCGGGATGGCATCGCTCGACGCGACGGTCGTCAACGTCGCGATCCCCCACATCGGCAAGGACCTCCACGCGAACGTGAGCCAGCTCCAGTGGGTCCTCACCGGATACCTGCTCGCGCTGGCGTCGTTGATCCTGCTGGGTGGGGCGTTGGGCGATCGGTACGGCCGCCGGAAGGTGTTCCTGATCGGAACGGTCTGGTTCGCGGCCGCCTCCCTCCTGTCTGGCGCGGCGCCCACCATCGAGGTGCTCATCGCCGCGCGCGTGTTGCAGGGGATCGGTGCGGCGCTCTTCACGCCCGGCAGCCTCGCCATCCTGCAAGCCAGCTTCCGCAAAGACGATCGCGCCAAGGCCGTCGGCGCGTGGTCCGGGCTCAGCGGCGTCGCCGGCGCGATCGGCCCGTTCGTCGGCGGCTGGCTGGTCGACGGTCCCGGATGGCGGTGGGCATTCCTGCTCAATGTGCCCGTCGCCGTGCTGGTCGTCGCGTTCTCCGTGCGCGCCGTGCCCGAGACGCGCGACACGCGCGAGCGACACCGGCTCGATGTCGCCGGTGCTGCGCTCGGTACGCTCACCCTCGGCGCCGCGACCTGGGCGCTCACGGAGGCCGGCCCGCGCGGCTGGACCGATCCGGCCGTCCTCACCTTCGATGCCGTCGCCGTGCTCGCGGGGAGCGCGTTCGTGTACCGAATGCTGCACACGCACGACCCGCTCGTGCCGCCATCGCTGTTCCGTCAACGCGCCTTCACGGTGACGAACCTGGCCACCGTCCTCCTGTACTCGGCGATCGGGGTGACGTTCTTCCTCGTCGCGTTCGAGCTCCAGGTCGCCGCCGGATGGAACGCACTGGAAGCCGGCTCTGCGCTGCTCCCGGCCACGATCTTCATGCTCCTCTTCTCGGAGAAGTCCGGTGAGCTCGCGCAGCGAATCGGACCGCGCGTGCAACTCACCGTCGGCCCGCTCCTGACCGCGGCCGGGCTGTTGCTCCTGGCGCGTATCGGGCCCGACGCGTCCTGGGTCCCGGATGTGGCCCCCGGTGCCGTCGTCTTCGGGCTGGGTCTGGCGACGTTCGTCGCACCGCTCACCGCCACCGTGATGGGCTCGGTGAGCCCCGACGAAGTGAGCATCGCGTCCGGGGTGAACAACGCGATCGCCCGCACGGCCAGCCTGGCGGCGCTCTCCGTGATCCCCGTGGTTTCCGGATTGACGTCGGCCGTCCATCCCGGCGAGGTCACCGATGCGTTCCGTGTGTCGCTGATGATCGCCGCCGCGGTCGCTGCACTCGCCGCGCCGGTGAGCTACTTCGGGCTCGCCTCCGGCACGCGAGCTCGCGGCTCGGCTCGACGACACCTCTGCGCGGTCGACGGTCCGCCGCTGCAACCCGACCCCCAGCGATGTCCGGTCGCCGCGTGATCATCGAGTTGATGAGCGGGCCGGCAGCCCACTCAGGGGCCGAGCGGGGACGTCTGGCCCGCGCCGGTCTGCGACCTCCGGAGCACCTGCCCTTGACACGGGGTCATGCCGTGGGTTTCATGCCTTGCACGTCGTTTGAGCAAGAGACGCGGTATCCCCGAGGATGGCCGAGAGAGGTGACGCGATGGCAGCATCTCGCCGACGATTCAACGAAGTCGACCGTCAGGTTGAGATCGCGGCTGAGCTCGTCGACGAGCACGTCGAACTCGACGATGACGTCATCGAGCTCGATGCGGAGACGTGGGCAATCCACGGGCGCATCGCCTACGAAGGCGAAGTGATCGCGGCGACCTTCTCGACCGAAGAAGGCGCCCGTGCCGAGCTTGATCGGCTGCACGACGTTCAGGCCCGCCCGCCGGACGCCGGGTGACCGTTCTCGGAGTGGATCAGAGCACCATCAGCCCGATCGACGCAGTTCCCGCCGCGATCGCGAACACGCTGTGGCCGTCGTTGTCGACGAACGAGCGTTGACACCCGCCGGCGCCCCTTCCATACTCACAACGCACCGGCGAGAGGCGAGCGCCCTGGACGGGTTCACGTTGACCTACGAGGGATTCGAGCCCGTCGAGGAGGGCCTGCGCGAGGCTCTGACCTCGACGGGCAACGGGTATCTCTGCACGCGCGGCGCCGCAGAATGGGAGGACGCAGACGCCGTCCACTATCCGGGCACCTACGCCCACGGCGTCTACAACCGCGAGACGACGATCCTCGGGGGGCGGCCGGTGCTGAACGAGGACCTGGTGAACCTCCCCAACTGGCTCGTGCTGAAGCTGCGCATCGACGGTGAGGACGCGGTGCGTCTCGGGGAGGTGGAGCTGCTCGAGTACCGGCACGAGCTCGACATCCGGGACGCGGTGGTCGTGCGTGCACTGCGCTTCCGCGACCGGGCCGGGCGGGAGACGACGCTGCGGAGCCGGCGGTTCGTGAGCATGGCCGACGTGCACCATGCCGGGCTCGAGTGGACCCTCGAGCCCGAGAACTGGTCCGGCCGGGTGGAGATCGTCTCGGCGATCGACGGTCGCATGGTGAACCGCGGCGTGCCTCGTTACGACCAGCTCGAGGGCCGCCACATCGCGGGCGTCGGCCCGAGGACCTTCGGCCCCGAGGTCATCGCGCTGAAGGTCGAGACGCGACAGTCGAACGTGTACGTCAGTGAAGCCGCCCGCACACGCGTGTTCGCCGCCGGCATTCAGCTCGACGCGGATCGCTCGCTCGACCAGATGGACGACTACGTCCAACAGGTGCTCACGTTCGACGTGCGCCAAGGGTCGGCGGTGCGCGTCGAGAAGCTCGTGACCTTCTTCACCTCGCACGACCCGGCCACGAGCGACACCCTGGTCAAGGCCGGGACGTTGGCGCTGCGGTACCTGGACTTTGACGAAGCGCTCCAACGCCACCGTTCGGCATGGCAGGACGTGTGGACGGCGTGCGACATCGATGTTCCTGGTGACGAGCGGGTCCAGCTCCTGGTGCGGCTCCACATCGGCCACGTCCTCCAGGTGTGTTCACGTCACACCGCCGACCTCGATGCGGGAGTTCCGGCACGCGGGCTCAACGGCGAGGCGTACCGGGGGCACGTGTTCTGGGACGAGCTGTACGTCTATCCGTTCCTCAGCTTCCGGATGCCGGAGGTGACGCGAGCGCTGCTGATGTACCGGTACCGACGCCTCGGTGAGGCGCGCGCGTCAGCGCGCGAAGCGGGGTTCCGCGGCGCGATGTTTCCCTGGCAGAGTGGCACCGAGGGCAGGGAGGAGACGCAGGTCCTGCACCTGAATCCTCTCTCGGGCCGCTGGGAGCCGGATCTCAGCCACAACCAACGGCACGTCAACGCCGCGATCTTCTACAACATCTGGCACTACTACCAGGTCACGGAAGACCTCGCGTTTCTCGGCAGCTACGGCGCCGAGCTCATGCTCGAGATCGCTCGTTTCTGGGCGTCGATCGCACACTTCGACCCGGAACGTGGGCGCTACGAGATCCATGGTGTCATGGGCCCGGACGAGTTCCACGAGAAGTATCCCGGTGCCGAGCATGGAGGGCTCCGCAACAACGCGTACACCAACGTGATGGTGGCGTGGCTCTGCAGCATCGCGGTGGAGGTCCTCTCCCTCGTGCCCGCCCACAGTGCCGAGACGTTGCGTGAGCGGCTCGGCATCGAGGACAGCGAGGTGAGCCGATGGGACGACATGAGCCGTCGGATGTTCGTCCCCTTCCACGACGACGGCATCATCAGCCAGTTCGAGGGCTACGAGCAGCTCGAGGAGCTCGACTGGGCGGCCTACCGCGAGAAGTACGGCAACATCCAGCGGCTCGACCGGATCCTGCGGGCAGAAGGTGACGATCCCGACCGCTACAAGGTCTCGAAGCAGGCCGACACCGTGATGCTCTTCTTCCTCTTCGCGCCGGACGAGCTCCAAGGTCTCTTCGAGCGACTGGGCTACAGGTACGGTGCCGACACCGTCCGCAAGAACGTCGCCTACTACGACCAACGCACATCGCATGGATCCACCCTGAGCTTCGTGACGTACGCCCGTGCGCTCGCGGCGCTCGACCCGGAGGCGTCCTGGCAACGCTTTCTCGTCGCGCTCGAAAGCGATGTCGGTGACATCCAGGGCGGAACAACCAGAGAAGGCATTCATCTGGGGGTCATGGCGGGCACGCTCGATCTCCTGCAGGACGCGTACGCCGGAGTCCACGTCCGCGACGGGGTCCTGCGATTCGATCCTCGGATGCCGGAGCAGCTCGACGGGCTCTCCTTCGAGATACGGTTCCGCCGCACTCCGATGCGCGTGACGGTGGCGTCGGGCACCCTCACCGTCACCTTGAGTCCCGAAGGCGCGAGCAGGCCGATCGCGATCGGCTTTGCCGACGAAGTCCGCGAAGCCTGTCCCGGCGAAAGCCACACGTTCGAGTTGCCGATGACCGGTCGAGCCGGACGTCAGCACGCGCCCAGCTGAGGAGGTACGCGTGCCGAAGTTTGAAGGGGCGATCTTCGATGTCGACGGTGTGCTCGTCGATTCCCCGCACGAGAAGGCGTGGCGAGAGTCGCTCCGCGAGTTGATGGAGGGTCCCTGGCGCGACATCCGCGACCAGACGACCTGGTCGCCCGACGCGTTCACGCCGCACGTGTACCAGACGCAGATGTCAGGGAAGCCGCGCCTGGACGGCGCGCGCGCGGCGCTCGGCTACTTCCACGTACCTGACGACGAGGAAGAGTCGCGGGTGATGCAGTACGCCGACTACAAGCAGGTCATGGTGGTCCGGATGATCGAAGCCGGCGACTTCACTTCCTACCCTGACGCACTGCGATTCGTGCTCGACACCAAGGACGCGGGCATCCGGATCGCGGCAGCTTCGTCGTCGAAGAATGCCAACCTGTTCCTCGGCAAGATTCGGCTCGACCGCTTCGCCGAGCAGCAGGGGCTCGTTTCGAAGTCCGTGCGACCGGGCCTGACGCTGCTGGACGCCTTCGACGCGGACGTCTCGGGCCGGGAGTTCGCGCACGGCAAGCCCCATCCCGACATGTTCCTCGCCGCGGCGCACGAGCTCGGGGTTGCGCCGGAGCGCGCCGTGGTACTCGAGGACGCGGCCGCGGGGGTGCAGGCGGCCAAGGCCGGCGGGATGGCCGCTCTCGGGATCGCCCGGGCCGACGACGCTGAGCTCCTCGCGGGAGCCGGGGCGGACCTCGTGGTCACCAGCCTCGACCAGGTTGATCGTGCAGCACTGCGCGACGGCCGCCTCGTGAAGACGTCGACCTAGGAGCCTCCGCTGTCGACACCCTGGCCGACTCGCCGTCCAGCCGGCTGGTGCATCGCGCGTCGGAGGGTGTCAGGGGATCAGCACGATCTTGCCGAGAGTGTGCCGCTGCTCGAGCTCGGCGAACGCGTCGCGGACCTGTTCGAGCTTGTACGTCGCGGCAATTGGGATCTCGATCTGGCCTGATGCCACGAGATCAGCCATCTGCGACAACACCTCGGTCGTGGACGCGTCCGCACTGCCCTCCGCCTTGGTCCCGAGCTCGTGTGCCTTCTCACGCGAGATGATGGTCTCGATACGATCCCGCGCGATTCCGAGGTCGACCGCGAGTTGCACGTACTGCGGCCCGAAGAGGTCGATGAAGGCATCGATACCGTTGGGCGCGGCGGCCCGGAGACGCTCCGCGAGCCCATCTCCGTAGGAGACCGGAATGACGCCATGCGCCGCGAGCCAGTCGTGATGTGGCGGTGACGCGATGCCGAGCACGGTCGCGTCCTTCGTCCTCAGGAGCTGAACAACGACCGAGCCCACCCCGCCCGCTGCTCCCGACACCGCGACCGTGTCATCGGGCGCTGCACCAACGGCTCGCACCGCGGCGTACGCCGTGCAGCCGACGACGTAGAGCGAGCCGGCGACTTCCCAGCTCAGCTCGGCCCGTTTGTGGATCAGCTGGGTGACCGGAACGGCGACGTACTCGGCGTGGCTCGATCGTCGCCACGACCAACCGAGTACTTCGTCGCCGACCGCGAACTCCGTGACCCCGTCGCCAACCGCGCTGACGACGCCGGCGAGGTCACTTCCTTCACCCGACGGGAACGTCGCGGGGAAGCTCGCCTCGAGCGCGCCATTGCGAATTGCCGCCTCGCCGGGGTTGATCCCCGCCGCGCGAACCGCGACGACGACCTCGCCCACCGCCGGTTCGGGGACCGCGACATCAGCGACGTACAGGACGTCACGGTCTCCGTAGTGATCGAACCGTACTGCTCGACTCATTCCCGTACTCCCTGGCAGAGACTCTCGTCCGGTGCCACACCACGAGGACTCGTTGCGGCGGATTTCGTTCTCGACCGGCTGTCCCCGATCCTCGTCCACGGTGCACCAATCCTCAACCGCCCGCTGCTGCACGGGTTCCGTGACCCCAGACTGATGCCCTCGCTGGGCCGTCGGGCGAGAACGACAAGCCCGCTACGCGCTCGCGTGAGGTTGGGACTTCTCTGGTATCACAACATGAATCGGGAGATGACGTCGGCGCCGATGGCCGACCTCGAGAGGGAGGCGAGCGATGGTGGGTACGAGCGAACCGGTTGCGGTGATCGGGGTTGGAACCATGGGTCACGGGATGGCGGCGAGCGCGTTGCGCGCCGGGATCCCGACCATCGTCTGGGACCACACACCGGAAGCAACCCGAAACCTCGCCGAGCAGGGTGCCGAAGTTGCGGAGAGCGCCGCGGATGCCGCTCAGCGAGCCGCGATCGTCGTCACGATGGTGCCCGACGCCGACGCAGTGGTCGCGACGGCCCGCGACGAGGGCATGCTGGACGCGCTGGCGCCTGGTTCGATCTGGGCGCAGATGAGCACGATCGGCGTTGCGGGCATCGAGCGCGTGGCCGCGCTCGTCGCGCGGGACAGGCCCGACATCACGCTCGTGGACGCGCCCGTCTCGGGCAGCAAAGACCCGGCCGAGCAGGGTGAGCTGACGATCTTCGCGTCGGGGCCCGACGAGGTCCGCGCGCGCGTCACCCCCCTCTTCGATGCGCTCGGCCATCAGACGCTGTGGGTGGGGCCGGCCGGTACCGGCACGCGTGTGAAGGTCGTCAACAACACGTGGCTCGCGTTCGGGGCCGAGGCAGTCGACGCATCGGTGGCGCTTGCCCACCGGTTGGGTCTCGACACCCAGACGATGGTCGACGCCCTCGAGGCGGGACCGCTCGTCTCTCCGTGGCAGGCGGCCAAGCTCCAACGCGTCGTCAAGGGCGACTTCTCTCCGCAGTTCGCGTTGCGGCTCGCGCTCAAGGACGTGCGGCTCGCGCTCGACGCCGCCGGCGACGACTCGTTTGCCGCGCTCAGGTCTCTGGCCGACGAGTGGCAAGGCGCCGCCGCGGCCGGGCTCGGAGACCAGGACCTCACCGTCGTGACGCAAGCCCTGGAGCTCCAAGGAGGTGCGCGATGACGAAGATCGGCGACACGATGACGTGCGAGCGAGCTGCGTCGAGCATGTTCGAGACTGCCGGCTTCACGACAACCGGCCACGGTCACGTCGTTGCTGCGTCGCCGACGATCTGACGGGTCAGTTCGATGCGCGAGGTCACGTTGACCTTGCGGAAGATCGACCGCAGGTGGGAATCCACGGTGTGACGGGACACGAAGACCCGCTCGCCGATCTGCCGGTTGGTCAGACCCTGGGCGACGAGGTTCGCGATGGCTCGCTCGGTGTCGGTCAGGCCTGCGAGCCCCAACGCCGGGCGATCCCGTCGGGCGGCTCCACCCGCGAGATGCATCACCACACCCACGGCAACGGTGCCGTCGAAGATCGGCTCACACCGCACGGCCACCGTGCTACCACCACTGCTCAGCATGATCTCGACGACATCCGTCGGTGTCCGCGCCATCACCTGTTCGGCCTGCAGCCGAACCTGTGGTTCGTCCTCAGGCCTCACGAGTCGCTCGGCCGCGGTGTTCGCGATCACGACTCGGCTGTTCGCGACGAGCATCGGGTGCTTCCCGCCGCTGCGCTCCTGCAGAAACCGCCGCATCATCACGCGTTCCGCAAACCCGGTGTCGTCGAGCAGCCGCTCCTCGATCTCGTGGGCGGCGCGGCGAGCGAACGGGAGCATCAGCGCGCTCGCATCTTGTGCCCAACACGTCAGGTCGACCACACCCAGCACGTGTCCGGTGCGCGGTTCGATGATGGGAGCAGCGGCGCACGCCAGCGCGGTCAACGCATCAGCAAAGTGCTCGCTCCCCAGCACCAATGTCGGCTTGCGTTCCGCGATCGCGGTTCCGATCCCGTTGGTGCCGATGGCGGGTTCCGCGTAGACGAAGCCCGGTGCGAGATCGACGCGGTCGAAATGTGTCCCGAGCGACCGCTCGGGAACCCACCGGTCGAGGATGTCACCTCGACGATCGGTGAGGACGAGCCCGACGCTGGTGGACGCCAAGTCGTCGATCAGCGAGTCGAGCACCGGGCGCGCCGCGCGCACGAGCAGGCTGTCCTGCTCGCTGTCGTCGGCATATGGAGCTGCGAATCGCTCAGGAGAAAGCCCGGACGCGGCGGACCGGCGCCACGACGTCCAGATGTTGTCGCGGACCGGCGTCGGAGCCTCGCCGTCGTGCAGCAGTGCGGCGAGGGCGCCGCGCAACACCTCTGGATCGGAGCTCCGGGTGTCCATCCGGTGCCTCCTGACGTGACCGGTGCGGTTCAGGCACCTGACATCGAGCATCGCTACCCAAAGGCTACGCGCTCGCGTGAGGTTGGCGCGGTGGGCTCAGCCCAGGCTGGGGGAGACGATCGACGACCTCGGAGGGAGCTCTGATGGAGACCGTGACCCTGGGCATGACCGACCTGAAGGTGAGCCGTATCGCGTTCGGCGCGTGGGAGCTCGGAGGCGAGTGGGGCTCGTTCGACGAGAGCGCCGCGATCGCGACGATCCGTTACGCACGGGAGCGCGGAATCACCCTCTTCGACACCGCGCAGGCCTACGGATTCGGTGCGTCCGAACACATCCTCGGTCGGGCGCTGCGCGGCGACCTCGACCGACGGCGCGAAGAGCTCGTGATCGCGACCAAGGGTGGCTTGCGGATGACGGCGAGCGGCCTGGTACGCGATTCGAGCCGCGCCTGGCTCCGACAGGGCGTGGATGACAGCCTGCGGGCGCTCAGCGTCGACTACATCGATCTGTACCAGGTGCACTGGCCCGACCCGAATGTTCCGCGGGCCGAGACCGCCGGTGCCCTCGATGAACTCGTCCGAGAGGGCAAGATCCGACATGTCGGCGTGTCGAACTTCGACGTCACCGAGATGGCAGAGTTCGCGCAGACGCGGCCGGTGGAGACGCTCCAGCCGCCGTACAGCCTGTTTCGTCGCGACATCGAAGCCGACGTGTTGCCGTACACCCGCACCCACGACATCGGCGTGCTCGTCTACGGCCCGCTGGCCCACGGATTGCTGACCGGGACCATGGACGACGACACGACGTTCACCCCCGACGACTGGCGCAGCACGAACCCCTCGTTCCACGGCGAGACCTTCCACGACAATCTCGAGAAGGTACGCGACCTCCAACGCTTCGCCTCAGAAGAGCTCGGCACCTCGGTCGCGCCACTCGCCGTTGCATGGACGCTCGCAAACCCCGCGGTGCAGGCCGCGATCGTCGGGGCCCGACGCCCGTCGCACATCGACGAAGCCATCACGGCAAGCGAACTACACCTCGGCGACGACGCACTGGCGCACATCGACCGAATCATGGCCGGCGCAATGTCTTTCGTCGGGCCGTCGCCCGACCAGATGCCGACACGCTGACGACCATGCGACCCGCGAAGCAGTTCGTCGAGGAAGTCCGGGAGGTGGTCGTGCCACATCGCGGCGGCCGGCACGGTCCGCTCCCTCCGCTGCTACTCGGCCTGACGCTGGTCACGGGTCTGGTCGATGCGTTCAGCTATCTCGTCCTCGGTCACGTCTTCGTCGCGAACATGACCGGCAATGTGGTGTTCCTGGGGTTCGCGATCGCAGGGGCGCCAGGGTTCTCCATCTCGGCATCGCTCGTCGCGCTGGGTTCGTTCGTGTGTGGCGCACTCATCGGCGGCAAGGCCGTTGCGGCGCTCGGGCAGCACCGCGGACACTTGCTCGCGACCGCGACGTCGTTCCAGACGGTCCTGCTCGGGGCGTCAGTCGTCGCCGCCGTGGCGAGCGGCGACCCGGTCGACGGCGCCTACCGATACGTGTTGATCGTGCTTCTGGGCGTGTCCATGGGCATCCAGAACGCGACCGCGCGCAAGCTCGCCATCCCCGACCTGACGACCACCGTGCTCACCTTGACCATCACCGGCATGGCAGCCGACAGCGCGATCGCGGGCGGAGCCGGATCGGCCGCCGGCCGCCGGCTCGTGGCCGTCACCGCGATGTTCGTCGGCGCGCTGGTCGGCGCGGCGCTCGTTCTCCACGTCGACATCGTCGCCCCGCTCGCGATCGCGTTCGTCGTCACGGCCGCAGTTGGGTTCGTCAGCTGGTGGGCCGGTGCGGCCGATCCGAGCTGGGTGCACTCCGGTTAGGTCTTGACGTTGGTGCCGGACCCTCGCCGCTCTGCCCACGTCGGGTGTCCGGGAGCCCTCCCCCGCGCTCTGCCGTCACAACGACGTTGCCTCTGCGAAATACGAGACCTGGGTCCGTCAAACCGGGCGTGCCCTGACCCGAACTCACCCAGGGTGTAACCGCAGAAATGGATTCACCGACGAAAGGCAATACGAACCGCTCCACCCAGGGCTGCCCCAAACCAGGCTCGCTCGGCACCACCCCGCCCGGTCCGGTGCACGCCCCGAGCCACGGGTCATGGCGCGCCGCAAGAGAGTGTCAGAGACCCGCCTCCGGTACGAGTACGAGACGCCATCCATCAGGATCCTCGAACGTCACGGCACCAACTGTGCTCCAGTACGGGTTCTCCGCCTCGACCGGGTAGTAGCCAGCAGCGGCGAAGCGCTCCACGATCGGCACCACTGCGGCCACCGAGCCGAGATAAAGCACCAGCAGGTTCTCCTTCGTGGCCGCAGTTCCGTCTATGTCGGCGTGTTGCGTGATCTCTAAGTGATACGTCGTGCCTGGAAGACCGAACATCACTCCGTCGTAGCCAGCATGGTCCTCGAAGCGGTAAAGCTCGTCGAGACCGAGACAATCTCGATAGAACGGCACTGCAAGTTCGAGTGCGTTCGTCGGACGCGCAAACCTGACTTGCATGACTGGCAGACCGTCCGGCCATGCCGCCACTGTGGCCGCGTTGTCAGCCATGCGCCCTTCGCCTCCCGAGCCAGCCTTTACGAGCGCCACTCTTACAGGTTCCTCGACGCCGAGCGGCGCTACTCGTACGGGAAGACGAGCTCGTACTCGTCACCGAGTTCGCTCGCGCCCCCGCGCTACGGATTCGCTCCACTCGAAGTTCCACATGTCGGTGCGGGCTCGGTCATGCACCGCGGCCCACGCCCACAGATCACGGATGAGACCCGCGGACAAGGGCCCGGCTCCTTCATCGCATCAAGGCCCGGAGAACAGCCTCTGTGAGGGAGTTTGGTATCGACAGGTCGTCGTGGTGGTGTTGGTCTGTTGTCGGGATGGAAGGTCGAGGAATCCTGCGGAGCGGATCGTTGCCGCGAACGCGCCGTGACACAGCAGACTCGTGGTGGTGCCACCGGGAGTCGCGTCGTAGCCGATGAGTGCGCGGGCGGCGGTGTAGCTCGGCTCGGTGGTGTCGATCGCGTTGCCGGGTTCAGATCCGGCGCACACTACCGAGAATGGCATCGGCCAGGTCCGGACCGGCGTTGAACGGTGTCGTGACATCGACTCTCGCGTCGCCGTCACCTCGCGCAAACGAGAGCAGTGATATCCGGAGGTCTGGAATCACTGTCCCATCAGATGCTCTCGGTGGCGTGAGGACGACATCAAGACGGTAAGCAGTCTTCCCGCCGATGCTGAGCGTCGCCTTCTTGATGATCGCGTGCTCCGAACTGCACCAGGAGGTCGTAGTGGTCGACGAACTCATCCAGCGTGGATGGGAAACCGCGGTGCGCATGAACATAGACCCGAACGTTGCCAGCACTCGCGCCGGTGTTCAAGGCACCCACAAGGTCAATCACGCGGAACTTTACGGTGTCGGGCTGGATTTCCAGTTCCGCGTGGTCGGCAAGCAACTGAGCAAGTTCCGGATCCGACGACGCGAGCCGCCTCTCTTGTGCGACAAGTTCCTTCCTCGTCCGGGGCATCACCGTCCAGGTCGCCGGATGCCGCAGCGAGATACCTGCGGCTTTGACCTTCGCAGTCGTCGTCGACGCGGTGTTGTCCGGAGCTTCCGCGATCGCAGTTCCCACGGACGCGAACGCGACCGTCGCGAACACCACACAAATCAACGATGCAACACGCGTACGCATTGGCCCCCCCGGGCGTCGCTGCACTTTGTTCGCTGATCGTACTAAGTTCCCACGGTCGTGTGGTCCACGCTGACGCCGTGAGCGCGGCCGCTCGAGCCCGAACCGAGGAGAGCACATGACCAGCGAGCCGTACCGGGATCCTGCGGCGTCGGTCGACGAACGCGTCGCCGATCTACTCGGCCGGATGACGCTGGAGGAGAAGGTCGCGCAGCTGGGTGCCATCTGGGTCAACCAGCTCGTCCGCAAGAACGCGTTCGACCACACCGTGGCGCGCGAGCTCCTGGCCGACGGCATCGGTCAGATCACCCGGATCGGCTCCTCCACCGGACTCCTCCCGGACGACTCGGCATCCCTCATCAACGACATCCAGCACGTCGCCGTCGAGCAGACCCGGCTCGGCATCCCCGTGCTGCTGCACGAAGAAGGCGTGGGCGGGTTCACCCACCGCGGCGCCACCACCTTCCCGCAGGCACTCGGCCTCGCGTGCACGTGGGATCCCGCACTCGTGGGCGAAGTCGCCGACGTCATTCGTCACCAGATGCTCGCGGTCGGGGCGCGTCTCGTGCTCTCCCCCGTGCTCGACGTGGCACGCGACCCGCGCTGGGGACGGGTCGAAGAGACGTACGGCGAGTCGCCCGAGCTCTCCGCGCGCCTCGGGGTCGCGTACGTGCGGGGACTCCAGACCTCCGATCTCTCCCACGGCGTGGCCTGCGCGGCCAAGCACTTCCTCGGCTACGCGACATCGATGGGCGGCCGGAACCAGGCGCCGGTCCACCTCGGTGAACGCGAGCTCCGGGACGTGTACGCGATGCCGTTCGCAGCCGCCATCCGCGACGCCGGGCTCGACGGGATCATGAACTCGTACTCGTCGGTCGACGGACTCCCCTGCGCCGGTTCGCGCGAGATCCTCACCGACCTCCTCCGCGGTGAGCTCGGTTTCCGGGGCGCGGTCGTCGCCGACTACTTCGCCGTGAGCCAGCTGTTCGACAGCCACCGCACCGCCACGGATCGAGCCGAGGCCGCTGCGCAGGCGCTCACCGCCGGCCTCGACGTCGAACTGCCAGCCCTCGACTGCTACCGGGAGCTGCCCGAGCTCGTGCGCACCGGACGTCTGGCCGAGGACGCAATCGACGTCGCGGTCGAGCGCGTGCTCGCGCAGAAATTGCGGCTCGGACTGTTCGAACAGCCGTACGTCGAGCCGGCGCGCGCGACCGCGGCGTTCGACACCGGGGAGCAGCGAGACCTGGCGCGCCGAGTGGCCGCGAAGTCGGTGTGCCTCCTGACCAACGACGGGGTCCTGCCGCTGCGAGCGTCGGAGCTCCGGAGCGTCGCGGTCATCGGTCCGCACGCCGACGATCCCCGGCTGTTGCAGGGCGACTACCACTACCCGGCGCACGTCGAGATCATGTACGCGAATGCGCCCGCGATCGAAGGTCTTCCCGCCCCGACCACTGCACCCGAACGGGATCGTGCGATCGCAGACCCGGACGCCGGGAGCTCGTTCCGTCCGGGGCCGTACTCGACCCCGCACGTGACGCCACTTGCCGGTCTCCGAGCCGCACTCGGGCAGCACGTGACGGTCGGCCACGCACGCGGCTGTCACGACTCGGATTCCGCCGATGAGGGGATCAGCGAGGCGGTCGAGCTCGCCACCGCAGCCGACGTCGCGATCCTGTTCGTCGGTTCGAAATCGGGTCTGGTGTCCGACTGCACGAGCGGCGAGATGCGCGACACCTTGTCGCTCGACCTTCCTGGTGCGCAGACCGATCTGGTCGAAGCGGTCGCGGCGACCGGGACGCCGACCATCGTCGTCGTGGTGAGCGGCCGCGTCCACACCCTGGGACGGATCACGGACGTCGCCGACGCCATGCTCTGGGTACCACCGCCGGGCGAGGAGGGCGGGAGCGCGATCGCCGACATCCTGACCGGCGCGGTCAACCCATCGGGTTGCCTTCCGGTGACGCTCCCGCGGCACGTCGGCCAGTTGCCCCTCCATCACGACATGCGGGCACGGGGTGATCGCTCCGAGTTCTACGGCGACTACGTCGACGGACCGACGTCGCCCCTGTTCGCGTTCGGCCACGGACTCTCGTACACAGAGTTCGCGTACGGACCGCTGCGCATCGACGCGGGCACCACCGCCACTGCGACCACCGTCGAGGTCGAGGTCACCAACGCCGGCGATCGGCCGGGCGAGGAGGTGGTGCAGCTCTACTGCCGCGACGATGTCGCCTCGGTCGCGCGACCTGGACGGGAGCTCATCGGATTCGCGACGAGCCTCGCTCGAGCCGGGCGAATCGGCGATGATCACGTTCGTCGTGCCGTCGAGCCGACTCGCGTTCCACGACCGCACCGTGCAGCGCGTCACGGAGCCGGGGACCTTCACGTTCCTCGTGGGTGCGTCATCGACCGACATCCGCGCCGAGGCCACCGTCGAGCTCACCGGCGCCACGGTGGTCCACCCGGTACACGACAGCGAGCTGACCTCGTCGCGCGTGAGGCCGGCGCAAGATTAGTGAGTACTTGCTACTCTTACGACGGGTGCCGTAGCGTGGTTTCGCGCCGCAACGGTCGAGCTCGAGGAGAGAGGGAGCCGAATGTCCGAGGACCGAACGCACGTACTGGAGAGCGGACTCCTCCTCGGCGATCGCTGGGTGCGCGACTCGCTCGGCGGCACCATGGAACATGTCAATCCGGCGACGGGCAAGCCGCACAAGACGTTCGCGATCGCATCGGTCGCCGAAGTCGACGAAGCCGTCGCCGCGGCCAGGGCCGCGTTCGCCGAATGGCGACGATGGAGTCCTGACGCGCGCCGGGATGTCTTGATGCGCCTCGCCGCTCTCCTTGCGGACTCCACCCAGGAGATCGGCGCGATCTTCCGCGCTGGAGAGCGGCAACATCTACTCGGATTTCGTCGGCAACTACGTGTCCGAATGGTTCCGCTACTACGCGGGATGGAGCGACAAGATTGCGGGCGAGAGCCTCAAGCCCTACCCGTTCACCGGTGTCGACTTCACCGTCCCGGAACCGGTCGGCGTCGTCGGCTTGATCGTGACGTGGAATGGCCCGCTCGGATTCTGTGCGATGGGCGGTGCACCTGCCTTGGCCGCCGGGTGCTGCCTGGTGATCAAGTCGCCCGAGCTGGCGCCGTTCTCGCCCGTGACGTTCGGACGGCTGTGTCTCGAAGCGGGCATCCCACCGGGAGTCGTCAACGTCGTCACCGGCGGCCCCGACGTCGGTCATGCACTCGTGAGCCATCCCGGGGTGGACAAGATCAGCTTCACCGGCGGCACGGTCACCGCGCGGAAACTCCAAGAGGCGTGCGCGGCGACCCTCAAGCCGATGGTGATGGAGCTCGGCGGCAAGTCGGCGAACATCATCTTCGCCGACGCCGACATCGACGCCGCGATCCCGATGTCGTCGGCGCTTCACGAACAATGCCGGCCAGGGCTGTTCGATGCCGACGAGGTTGCTCGTCGAGCGTTCGGTCTACGACCGTGTTGTCGACGGCGTCCACGACCGCGCCCGGCAGGTCGTCGCCGGTGATCCCTTCGACCCGAAGGTCACCATGGGGCCGGTGATCAGCGCCGGCGCGGTCGACCGCATCCTGGGGATCGTCCGAGACGCGGAGTCATCCGGAGCCGGCAAGCTCCTCGTTCGGCGGGCATCGCATCGGCGGCGACCTCGCCGAAGGCTTCTTCATCGAGCCGACGATCTTCGTCGACGTCGACAACCGGTCGGCGCTGGCCCAGAACGAGATCTTCGGTCCGGTGCTGAGCGTGATCCCGTTCGACGACGAGGACGAGGCCATCGCGCTCGCCAATGACACCGACTACGGCTTGGCGGCGTACGCCCAGACGACCAATCTGCCGCGGGCGAGACGATTGATCGACTCGCTCCGGGCGGGCAACGTCCACATCAACGGGACCGGCCCCGGTCCGCTGTCACCCGCGTCACCGTTCGGCGGCGTGAAGCAGAGCGGGTACGGGCGTCAAGGAAGTCGCCTCGGGCTCGAAGAGTTCTTGGAGATCAAGAACGTCTACCTGAACATCTAGGAGTCCTCCACCATGGTCGAACCGCACGGTCCGGTGATCGACGCCGACAACCACTACTACGAGGTACCCGACGCCTTCACGCGCCACCTCCCGTCCGACATGCGACGGCGCGGGCTGCAGTGGTCGGAGGTCGACGGGAAGCGGCGACTGCTCGCGGCGGAGAAGGTCACTCGAGTCCTGGCCAACCCCACCTTCGATCCGATCGCGCGCCCGGGATCGCTCATCGAGTACTTCCGGGCGAAGAACGAGAGCGGCTCCGACATCAAGGACCTCTTCGGCGAGCTCGAGCCACTCGCGAACCACCCCGAGTACGTCGACCGTGCCGCGCGCCTCGAGGTGATGTCGCGGCAAGGTGTCGACGGGGCATTGCTGTTCCCGACGCTGGGCGTGCTCCTGCAGCGACCGTTGCGGTCGGACGTCGACGTGCTCCACGCCACGTTCCACGCCTTCAATCAGTGGCTGCTCGAAGACTGGGGCTTCGCGGCGCCCCTCTACGGCGTTCCGATGATCATCCTGAGCGATCCGCAGCTCGCGGTGGGCCGAGGTCGAGTGGGCGCTGGAGCAGGGTGCCCGCGTGCCTCGGCATGATCCCCGGGCCCGTCCCGAACCGCCACGGAGGGTCTCGGTCCCCGGCGTCGCGCGACCTCGATCCCGTGTGGCAGCGCATCAACGACGCCGGCGTGTTGGTGGCCTTCCATGGCGCGGACGGTGCGCTCGACGACTACATAGCGCTGTGGGAGCCACCGAACCAAGGTTTCGCGCTGTTCGATTCCGTCTTCAAGATGGCGATCACGCACGGCCGCACGATCTCGGACACGATCACGGCGCTCGTCTGCCACGGGCTCTTCCAGCGATTCCCGAACCTTCGGATCGCGACGATCGAGACCGGGAGCGGCTGGGTCGGCGGGCTGCTCCACGGATTCGAGAGTGTCTACGGCAAGCGCCCGCAGCAGCTCGCCGAGAATCCCGTCGACACCTTCCTGCGTCACGTGTGGGTGAGCCCGTTCTTCGAGGACGACATGGCGTCACTCCGTGATCTCATCGGCGCCGATCGCATGCTGTTCGGGTCGGACTGGCCTCACGCCGAGGGCCTCCCCAGCCCCGCGACTTCCTCGGCGAGATCCCGTCCTTCGGCGCCCGAGAGGTCACCGCGGTCATGGGCGGCAACGTCGCCGCGTTGCTCGAACCATCGCCGGTCTGACCGACGAGGCCGGAGGGCGCTGCAGGGGGGCCGCAGCAAGCCGTCCGGTCCTTCGTCGCACCCGGACCCTAACCAACCGCGACTGCATAAACAAGGTAAGCACTCACTGCACTTGATCGACGCGTCGGTCGGGCTACCCGGACAACTTGGCGTTCAACATGTCCGTCAGCTCGTTGACGATGGTCAGCTCCCCCGAGGGGACGGCAAGGGACGCCCGCGCCTCTTCTGGTGTGGTCGCCGGGAGGGTATGGGGTCACGACCGAGTGGACATGCGCCGTCGTGCACCCGGACGCCTCGATCACCTGCCCGTTGAACTCGACCGCGTCGGATGCGAGGAACACCACCGTCGGCGCGATCGCCTCCGGCGGGAAGTGCTCGGTCATGAACTGGTCCTGCGCCGAGCCGACCTCCCCGCCGG
>CAWELN010000002.1:0-101357 GCA_963809795.1 uncultured Actinomycetes bacterium | reverse complement strand
CGTCCGCACAGAATGCCCGATCCGGTACACGCCGAGCGGCGGATCTGGCGCGACGTGCTCCGGGGGGCTCGGCGGCGACGTCTCGTTGCGCGCCCTGGCCAGGCGTGCCGCCCGACCTTGTACAGGTTGGTGATGGTCGGCGACGCGGGCGCCCCAGAATTCGGCCCCGTCGATGCCGGCCACCGAGGCCTGGCCAATTGCAGCGGCGAGGACCTGTGGGGCGGACCTGTGCCGAAAGGCTCAGAAGCTCTCGCGCTGCGCATGGTGCTGCTTGGCATCCCAGGTTGAGATCATCATCGGCATGGTCGCTCGGGCCATGCCCCCATTGCCGCACGGACATGGTCGTCCGATCATTTAAAAGCGTCTCGCTCTCGGGTCGTTGCGCCGTATGAGCACAAGCTCACACGAGCACTCGTCTTGATTGATGCCCGATCCGGAGCACGCCCAACGGCAGATCTGGCGCGAGCGCTGCTTGACCACGGATTAGGTCCGAGGTGGCTCGATACCCCAGACCGCCGCGCCGGGGAATGTTGCGTGCACCGTTTCCACATCGGTCCCCTGCCACTCCGCGTACTGCGAAGTTCCTCATCGGAGCAAGGCCCAGTTGGCCAGTTGCGTGGCATCGGTGGTCCGGGGTTCTCACGCGTGTCCCGCTCGTACGCCTCTTTCGCTTCGCACCGCAGCCAGATCCACCTCGAGCGACGTGGCAATCGCCTCAGGCTGCTCGCCCGAGTTGAGACGAAGGCACACTTGCTTCTGGAAATCGGTGAGTGTCATGACTCCATGAGCGCCCGATCCGGAGTGCTTACGCGAAACGTCGATCGGCAGTTCCGCGTTCGCGCCCTTGAGATCGGCCAGCGTCGTGCCGAAGCGACAAGTGGTTGATCACGTCCGGAGGGAACTATGCCAGGCTCCGAGGATCGTTCTCGCTCGCCGAGCGACAAGAGCGAACCAAACAACGTCTCGCCGTACGGGCTGAAGTACAACGACCTGGCCGTCGTGCTGGAACTCTCGGAGCATGGAGTGAGCCTCTCAGAGCCACACGACGTTGCGTACTACCTCTACGCATTGAGCGAGCAGACAGCCGCGGCGATTGCCGCCGAAACGACGAAGCGGAAGTTCCTGTGTGGAGATCCATCCGAGTCCCGATGGAACTGGCCAATGGTCCGTCGTGTGCCACCGTCGAGCGACTCTCTCGAAGAAGTACATCATGGTGGTGACGAACTACTTCGAACAGGTGGCAGCTGAATTTCGACGCTGAATACGACGGCTGGGAAGTGACGGTCTGACGTGCGCGAGCCCGATCCGCCGTGCTTACGCGAGAGCCTGATCGGCAGATCTGTGCCGTCCGGTCCCGACGCGTCACGAGGCGTTGTTTGCAAGACTTGTCCCGCCCGTGGATCGTCGGCAAACCGCCATGGAGAAGAAGGGAGACCGCTGTGACGCTCCCCGAGCTTCCGGCATCGGCCGTGCTTATCCTGCAGGAGCTGCTCGCGGAGCGCCGTGAGGCGTGGTGCAGTCTTGTGCTGATCGATCAGCGGACGTGGGCGATCCGCGTCCATCGTGGTACGAGGGCGAGGTGATCCTCGCTGAGTTCGACACTCGGGAGGTCGCCGAAGCCTGCGTCGAATGGCTGGTCACCGCAGAAGGCTCCTCCTACACGCGTCGATGCGATCGGTCCAGAGACGAGCGACCGAAGGAAGGAACCCTGATGCTGGAAAGCACGGAGTCTTCGGTCACCAGCTAACTCAGCCGCAGGTCAGTCTCAGCAGCGCCAGATTGCCCGAACCGGCGTGCTTACGTCATCCGCCGATCGATCTCCTCTTTGTTGTCAAGAGCGTGTTCGTGCACCTCGGTGGCGGCGTCGTGGCGGTCGCGGTCGTGGCGTCGTAGCGTTGGTGGTGGTCCGGGAGTGGTTCTTCCGAAGTGCCGGCTCTTGGGGTGTCAGGTCGGCCGCGTGGACTTGTCAGAGTCGCCCCCGCTTGCCCCCCGGACCGCATCGCGTCGCTTCGGCGTGCAGCTGGGCGAACACAACGTCGCTGATGCGGCGCTTGAGTGCGCGGAGCGCTTCTTTGGGGGTCTTGGCTTCGGCGAGCTTGCGGTTGTAGAAGCCACGGCCAGCTCGGGCAGCATCCGGTTCGTTGCACTAGCTGTCACTGATCAGGAACAACCACGCACTTGTCCCGCCGCCGAGGAGGCTTCCCGCAACGGCGGGCAGCAGCCAGTAGAGACCACCGCCATGCTTAGCGAGAGACGTCGCGCCCGAGATAGCGAGCACAGAGACGTCAAACCGTTGGGCGAAAATCGCTCGACGAAGCGCGCTGGTCTGATCCGTCGATCCGTGACCCGCTCGCCGGTCGAGGATGAAGCTCAGCGCGTGGGCGGACACAAGCGCCCAGCCGACGAGTTCGAGTCCGATTGCAGTGTCGGCTGCGGAGCGACGACAACCAACGCCACGACCAACGAAGCGGTGAACAACACAAGCGTCTGCGCCGCGCGTGAACTCAGGCTGAGCGAAGCCGATAGCGCGCTCGCTCTGATGGACGCAGCGACGAAGAGCAAGCCGACGAGCGCTCCACCGACCGGTCCCACGACAAGGCCGAAGTTCACCCAACTCGACACCTTGTAGCCCACGCGGAGACTCGCTTCCGTAACGTGCGGATCGCTTCGACGTCTCCATCGGCGGACTTCGCGATCCCTGCGGCACGACCCGACAACGCCGCCCGGGCCGCTTCGATCGCGTCGAGCTGTCGGACTTGCCGTTCCGACGGCGCTCCTGTCGGTTCGGACGATCGACCTCGATCACCACCGAGACCGTGCCGGGCGCCTTCACCCCAACCCGCGTTGGCGTCCCGAACCCCACCAGCCACGAACACAACTCGCGGTAACCAGCTGGCGTTGTCGCGAACGACTCGACGCCCAGCACGCCGCCGTTCGCGTCGACCGCGGCCGCGACATGCACATCCAGCTGAGTATCGACTCCACCCGTGACCGGGCGCGTGGTCTCTACGATGGTCATCGCCATCCCTTCTCTTCAAAGGTCAAGGGGTGGCACGCACGTCCCGGGAAGGAGACCGTCATGGCACATCCTGTTCCGCAGGAACATCGACACCCTCCGGAACGGGGCGTGCCCATTTCCAGACCCACGCCAACCAACAACCGTGTCCGAACGTAACGTACACACCACCACCAACACGATGGTGGACCCACGCACTAGCACCCACCCATACTCACTGGGCAATCTGTGTGCGTGGGTGGAGACGCGGGCAGGTGGCTGGATGCGGTGGAGCGAGAGCGGTTGTGTGACCTGTCACGGGCGCCTGTGCCAGGCACTTCCCCGAGCAGTTGTCCACAATGACGGGGGTGCTGAGCGCGTCTGTCGTTGATGAAGGTCACCAACACATACGTCTTCGGCTTCGGACCGCGCCAGTTGAACGTCGCCTCGCCATTGATGCTCGTGGACGAGCTAAAGCTCCCAGGGCCGGCAAGGTGCACAACGTCTTCGTAGCTCATCGATTCGTTGAGCTTCTTCATCTTGGTCTTCGTCAGCCGTCCTGCTTGGGTCAGCTTCGCAACCATCGGTGGGCACTTGCCACTGCCGTGGAAGTAACCCGCTGCGAGAAGGTCGCGACACACGCTCTTCAAGTCATCGCTCTGTGGCATCCGCGTCGCTGCGCTCGCAATCTGACCGGCGGCCCCGAATGTGAACCACGCCACCACGCCAACAATGCAGACCGTTAACGACGTGTGTCCCCGCAACGCTGCCATGACACGCACTCCCTTTTCGTCCGCCATAATCAGGCTCTACGAACCGAGCCAGGAGCATGGGCTCTGATACGAGGCGGGGACGCCAGCCAGCGCAACGGCTCGCGAATTGCATGGTGAAGGGCCGGGCGACCAGTGCAGCCGAGACGAGCGGAGCGGCCGGTCGAAGATAGGCTGGACTGTGCTTTGGACAATCTCGGATGAGGTTTCGAAGCCGACCACCGTCCGCCCAGGCCCGAGAGCGCGTAACTGCCCATCTGTAGTCGGCGAGCCGGCGCGGGCACCAACGAGAGCAGGCAATCTGGCGCGTGCCGCTGTCGGCCGGGGATGGGAGCGCACGTTGGTCGCGCTCGGCTGTGACGTGCTCGCTGGAGGCTCGTGCGCTGGTTGGTATGAGGCAAGACTGTCAGCGTGCGGGATGTTGAGGTTCGTTATGCCGAGCACGAGGGCAAGTGCCTTGCGTATGAGGTGTTCGGTGAGGGGCCGACTGATCTATTGATCCATCAGGTCTGCTATCCGATCGATCTGACCTGGGACCTGCCGCAACTTTCGGACTTCATGGACTCGCTCGGCGAGTGCGCCCGCGTCATCGCTTTCGATTCGTGTGGCGAGGGCGCTTCCGATCCGATCGATGATCCCGGCGCGGCGACGCTGGAAGCGTGGTGTGATGATGTGTTCGCGGTGCTCGACGCGGCTGGCGCTGACCGTGTGACTGTCTTCGACATGACCACCGGAGTCGGGGGCATCATGCTCGCGGCGACGTTTCCCGATCGGGGTGCGGTCACTGATCCTGAGCCATCTTTGGACCTCGAATCCCGATTTGCGAGACATGTCGGCGAGCGATCTGCGGCAGGCCTCTCGAGAGTTTTGCAGCGTGGAGAGCTTGGAAGTGGACAACCCTCGGGTGGCACATGATCCGGTCCTGCGTCAATGGTGGGGTCGTGCCCGTCGGCTGTTGCTCAGTCCAGAAGCGGCCTTCGACTACTACCGATGGGGTGGCCGTATGGACGTAGAGCCGCTGCTGTCGAGTGTCCGCGTTCCGACGCTCGTGTTGCACCGCCGCGACAATCGCGTGTGTTCGACATCGAGATGAGTCGCCGGGCGGCGGCCAAGATTCGCGATGCACGGTTCGTTGGGCTTCCGGGCTCTGAAACGGATTTGTTCTTGGGCGACACCCGTTCCGTACTCGCCGCCATCCGGCCGTTCCTCGAAGATGAGTCATCCTCGGCTCTCGACGAGGTTCGTCCCTTGGCGACCGTGCTGTTCACTGACATCGTGTCATCGACTGAACAGCTCGCCGCCGTCGGCGACAGCGCATGGCGACGGCTACTCGACGATCTCGATCACACCACCGTCCGCATCGTCGCCGAGCACCGGGGCCGCGTCGTGAAGCAAACCGGCGATGGGATCCTGGCGACCTTCGACGGCCCGGCCCGCGCAGTCCGGTGCGCCACCGAACTCCTCAACGCCGCCGCAGCGCAGAAGATCACGCTGCGCGCCGGGCTACACACCGGAGAGATCGAACTCCGACCACCCGACATCGCCGGCATCGCCGTGCACACCGCCAATCGAATCGCTGACCTCGCGGGCCCGAACGAGATTCTCGTGTCCCGAACCGTGGTCGACCTCACCGCCGGATCGGGCCTGACCTTCGAGCCCGCGCGGCGAACACCAGCTCAAAGGCGTGCCCGGCACTTGGCCGATTTTCGCCGCCCAACTACGGGACTGACCACAGCGCCATATCTGCTGCGTTCTGGGTGGCACCTCTCAGTCGGTCCGCGCCGGGCAGATCGCCACCCCTTCCGGAAGCTTGCCGACGGTGATGGGGGCCGACGCCGCACCCGTCGCAGTGGTGAGATCACCGACACCGTGCCGTTCCCGTTGTTGGTCACGTGACGCGCTTGCCGTTCAGGGGTGAAGCCTCCCACTCATCGAACTTCCGACGCGTCCGACAGATGCACTGGTCGCGGATCTGGCGCGAACGTCTGCGTCGTGGGTTATTGAGAGTGTGGGACGCCGAATCCACGACCGAGGAGTTCAATCATGAAGAACGTGAAGACGAAGGTCGCAGGGCTGGTGATCACCGACACCGTGCCGTTCCCGTTGTTGGTCACGTAGCGTGCTTGCCGTTCAGGGGTGAAGCCTCCCACTCATCGAACTTCCGACGCGACCCGCAGCCAAGATCGCGATCCGGCGGTGTGGCGCGAACGTCTGCGTCGTGGGTTATTGAGAGTGTGGGACGCCGAATCCACGACCGAGGAGTTCAATCATGAAGAACGTGAAGACGAAGGTGGCAGGGCTGGTGTTGGCTGTTGGCGTTGCTGGTGGCCTCATGGCGGGACCGGCCTTCGGCGCAGCCCACGCGAACGGCAACGAGGCGGACTGCCGCGGGTATGGATGTCGTATGTCCTGCCCACCTTCGGTGGGGGGAACGTAGCCCAGGTGGCGAAGGCCAACGACAGTCCCGTGAAGGGCCTTCAGAGCTTCGTCACGGAATACTGCGCCCCGTTCGGGCCGTAAGGGTGCGTCGGGCAGCGTCGCCCGTTGGACCTGACCGCGCCCGAACTGCCGATCGGCGCTCGCTACTCAGGTGACATGGCACCACGCTCGCATGGCAAGGCGAGAACCCCTAAGGCGGCAATTCGGCGCTACTCGGCGCGTTCGCCGTCACCCCTTTTGACCGAGCGCGGAAGGGCCGTCCTTCCCTTCCGAAGGCACCGGTTAGCCGCGCGTTCTGTGCGCGGCTCTGTGCTCGATATCAGCAGGTCTCGGCGGCGCCCGAAACGCGTTCAGCTGGGAGGTGACACGAGAGGTGCGTGCGTGTCGAGCGTTCTCAGGTCGCTCCCTCGCGGGCGCGTGCCTCGCGTTCGGCCTTACGCCGCCGGTATCCCTCGAGGTCGGGATCGACGGATCGTTTGCGTTTGAGCTCCCAGAAGTTGTCGGAACGCACGAGCCATACAACGTGACGCCACAACTCGACCGTGTCAGCATCGGAGGGAACCCGGCTGATCACCGGCCCGAAGATCCCCGGCCCTCGCCCACTGTCGAGACGGATCGTCGGCACCCCGAACGCTCCGATCTCCTCGACCACCGCGCGATGCCCGGCGACGACCTCTTCCCACGTTTTGGGGTCCGCCAGGGCCACGTCGTACAGCGACGGGTCGAGGCCCGCGTCGACAAGCGCACCGCGTATCGTGTCCGGACTGCGCACGTCTTCGGAACCTTCCCACGTGCGCACGTCCAACGCGTGGTAGAAGCGACCGACCGCTTCGCCTCCCGCGGCGGCACGTACCGCGATCACGGTGCGGAGCGCGGGCCCAGCGCGGTACTCACCCGCCGCGTCGATGGACTCCTCGCCCCCATTGACCAGTTCCAGCGAGAAGCCTCGCCAGTCAGTGACCTGCACTTCACCCAGCTCGACCAGCTGGTTGACCCACTTCGAGGTCACAAAACACCACGGTCACAACGGATCGAACCAGAACACCACGCGCTCAACCATGTCCGCAGCCTAGACACCGCCAACACGAACCCGCATAGACGACGTCCCCGAGAAAAGGGCTCGCCAACCGGCATCAGGGCGTCCACAAACTGGCGGCACAATCGTGCCGACCTGCGCTCCTCGACGTGGCAGATCGTCACACATTCGGTGCGCGCGTTGTGGGGCGCTCCGAAGTCGAGTGTCATATCGACCGGTGCCGCCGCTAGGTATTGAGTGAGCAGGAGGGAGGCGTGGATACCTACCTGATCTGGCGGTTGGCGCCTTCCCAATACGGGGCGCGGATTTCGCGCTTCAGCAACTTGCCTGACGGGTTGCGCGGGAGCTCGTCGGCAAAGTCGACGGACTTCGGCAGCTTGTAGCCCGCGAGGTGCTCGCGCGCAAAGGTGATCAGCCGTTCTTCTGACGTCGAGGCCGCGTCGCGTCGCACGACGACGGCCTTGACCGCTTCGCCCCACTTGTCGTCGGGCACACCGATGACCGCGACGTCGAGGACGTCTGGATGTTTGGCGAGCACGTTTTCGATCTCGGCGGGATAGATGTTCTCGCCGCCCGACACGATCATGTCTTTGACGCGGTCGTGCAGGTAGAGGAACCCGTCGGCATCGCGGTAGCCGGCGTCGCCGGTGCGGAACCATCCGTCGTCGTCGATCGCCTCGCTGGTCGCGTCGTCGTTGGCCCAGTAGCCGAGCATGTTCTGACGGGAACGTGTCCACAACTCGCCGACCTCGCCGTCACCGACGTCGGCGCCTTCGCTGTCGACGATTCGGACCTCGACCCACGGATACGGCTTACCGCACGACCGAAGCAGGTCGGGGCGCCCGAGTGGATCGTGATCGGCTGAGTCGAGTTGCGTGATCGCGCCGGCCGTCTCGGTCAACCCGTAAACCTGGATGAACTCGCAGCCGAACACGTCCATCGCGTTGCACAACACCGTGTCGGTGATCGGGGATGCGCCGTAGACAATCGCGCGCAACGTCTCGAAGTTCGTATCGACCGCGTACGGCGTGAGCAACAAGAACTGGATGACGGCCGGGACAATGAACGCGTTGGTGACGCCGAACTCGGCGATCAGCTCGAGGATGCGAGCCGGGTCGACGTGGCGCACCAGCACGGTCTGGCAGCCGAAAGCTAGACCGAGCATCGCCCAGCCGCTGCCCGCGATGTGGAACATCGGCATGACGGCGAGGTTCACCGAGCGAACGTCGAAACGCCACGAGTCGGCGACGTTCATCATGCCATTGAAGAAGTTGTCGTTGGTGAGCATCACGCCCTTGGGCACACCAGTGGTGCCCGAGGTGTACAGCTGGAACGCGACGTCGGTGCCCTCCGCCTGCACGCCCGGATCGTGCGCAGCGTGCGCGCCGAGGAACTGTTCGTAGTCGCGCCAACGGGCATGGCCACCGATCGCGACGATCGTCGAGACGGTTCCCATGCCGGCTTCGACCTTCTCGATGTGCGCGTCGAAGTCGGGGCCGACGATGAGGATCTTGGCGCGGGCGTCGTTGACGATGTCCGCGATCTCGGCTGGCGCCAGCCGCCAGTTCACCGCGACAGTGACCGCGTTGAGTTTGGCGAGAGCGAAGGTGACTTCGAAGTACTCAGGACCGTTCTGGTCAAGGAACGCGACGCGGTCGCCGGGCCCGACCCCGACACTCGCGAGCGCGTTGGCGAGCTGGTTCGACCGCCGGTCGAGGTCACCAAAGGTGATCGTGCGGCCCTCGAACTCGATCGCAGGCGCGTCGGGCTTGTCCCGGGCCTGCGTGCGAACGATGTCAGCGATCGACGTGATCGTCACTAGTCCCCCCAATGGGCCACAGCCCGAGGATCCAAAGTAAACCAGGCAAAACGGACGATGTCATCTGCCCGGTCAGGCGCACAGAACGACAGCAACTCCAGGCTGGAGTTGCCGCCCAGAGCCCCCGATCTGTAGTCCTACGAACGATCCCGAAGCCGATCAGTGGCCTCGCGGCGATCCTCACCTCCGAGGTCGTGAAGGTCCCACCATTGCTGGACTGGGTCCACGAGCGGGACACCTTCGACCATCCGCGGCCAGGGTGCGGGGACGGTCAAGAGCGTTGCGTCGCTTGCTCGTCGCCAGATGATGCTCGCGTCCACTCGGCTTTCGGCGGGTACTAGTCCCGCGGTTTCCAGCGCAAGATCACGGTCCGCGTAGACGATGGTGAGCGTCGGGTGGCGCCATGGTGCCGGGAGGTCTGGACCGAGATGCGCCGAGAACGCGAGTGCGACCTGGGCCCCACCGGCGTCCGTTAGCAATTGCCGTTTCAGGCGCCTCGACGAGCCCGTCCGTGCTACCTCCCAGAAGCACGAAGTCGCAGGTCGGAGTGCGTGCGAGCGGGGAGACTCGAACTCCCACGTCCTTGCGGACACCAGGACCTAAACCTGGCGCGTCTGCCGGTTCCGCCACGCTCGCGCCGCACCAGTGTCGCACCTCGTGCGTCAGTCGGACCGGAGCCGGAGCTCCGACACACCGTCGGGGCCGACCAGGATCTCGCCGGTCCCCTCGGTCACGTCCCCGTCGCGTCGCATCCGCACCGACCACGCGACGCGGTCGCCGGTGACCTGCTTGCGTACCGGGTTGATCCGGATCGTGTCGCAGAGGCGCTCGGTCACGAAGTCGCGGCGATCGGCATCGCCGCGGATGTGAGCTGCACCGAACGGTCCGTCGGCGACGATCTCGGCGCCGTCGGTGAAGGCGCGCAGGACGCCGTCGGCGTCACCGGCCACCCAGGCGCGTTCGAAGGCGTACCCGGTCAAGAACACCTCCGCCTGGTGGCGGCCGCGCTCGATGAGCCCGCCGAGGAACGCGGGATCGCGGTTCAGCTTCGAGGCCGGACCCTGGACGCGCGTCACGTCCGAGGGCATCTCGATGATCCGCACCACGATCTGCCGGTACTTACCGCCGGGGGAGAGCGTCCCCGATTCCAGCAACTCGTCGATCTTCTCGACGAACGACAGCTCCTGGTAGAGCGAGAGGTTGCCGGACAGCTCGTTGCGCCGATCGGCGATGTCCAGCACCGTCGTCGGCTCGTGTGCGCGCGCCGTCGGGTTCACCTGGATCACCCAGAGCTCGTCGAGGGCGCCGTCGAGGAGGTCGCGCACCGGCGGGTTCTGCGAGAAGAGACCATCCCAGTACACCCCGCCGTCGACGTGCACGGCCGGAAACAGCGTCGGGATGGCCGCCGAAGCGAGCACCCGGTCGGCGGTGATGCGTTCGGTGCGACTGTTGAAGGCGCGGAACCGGCCCGACAACACGTCGACCGCGCCGAGCAGCAGCATCGGATCGCGGGCGTTCTCATCGATCTCGATCGCATCGAAGTCGATGTGGCGCTCCAACATCTCGCGGAATACCGGTCGAGCCCGTACGAGGGCGCGGGCAGGTGATACGGGCTCACCGCCGGCAGCATCCCGTAGCCCTGGGCCAGGCCCGCGAGCAGGGCCACCGCGTTGAGCGCCCGGTCGGCCGGATCACTGGCCGCGTTGTCGGCCCAGAACTCGTCGAGGAGCGCCGCGGCGCGGACGCGGTCGCCCCCGCGCAACGCCGACCACACGAGGGTGGCGCAGATGGCGCCGCCCGAGGTGCCACTCAGGCCGACGATCCGGTGGTCGGCGAGCTCGTCACCCTCGAGCAACCGGGCCAGCACGCCTGCGCTGAACGCGGTGTGGCTGCCGCCACCCTGACACGCGATGGCCACGGCCGGCCCTGGGGTCATGGGCCACAGCATGACGCACCGCCGCGAGGGCCAGGGCACGCACGCGGGTGCCGAACCGATCTCGCACGGTGCCGAGGTACTTCGATAGTCTCACCATGTGGGAGTCGAACTATGAGCCGGACGCGCGTCACGACCGGTGCCGCCCGGGCCGTGGCCCGGCTGGCCAAGCAGGTCGAGGTGGCGATCGGGCCGCTCGACCTCTCGCTCCCGCAGTACCGCGTGCTCGCGCTGCTGGGTGACGGCTCGACCGCGTCGTCGGTGCTCGCCCGCAAGTTGGCGGTGAGCCCGCCGACGGTCACCGCGGTGGTCGACGGCCTGGTGGCGCGGGGTCTCGTCGAGCGGCAGGCCGATCCCGAGGACCGGCGCCGGCTCACGCTGCTCCTGACGCGCGACGGCAAGCGGGTGCTCGCCGCCGCCGACGCCGCGGCCGAGACGCGCCTCGACGAGATCGCGGCGTTCCTCGACGAGCCGCCCGACGCGCTCGCCGCCGGACTCGACAGCTGGAACCGCGCCCTCGACCGCAACCGCGAGGAGCACGTGAGGCGCGACTCGTGACCATCGAGATGGGCGCGTTCGGTGCCGACGTCAGCTCACCCTTCGTGCCGGTCGGCGTCACGCCCCGCTACCCGCCGCCCCGAGCCCACATCAAGCCCGACCGGGGTGGGTCGTGGCTGCGGCGGATCATGCCGGTGGTGCTGGCGCACAAGTGGATGTTCGGCTTCTCGCTGGTCGCGTCGTTCCTCGGCCTCGCGGTACAGGTGCAGATCCCGAACGAGGTCGGCCAGGCCATCGACGCACTGGGCAAGACCACGGGTCCGTCGCTCGAGCACTTCGTGGCCATCATCGCGGTGCTCGCGGTCATCCGGTTCGTGCTCACGTACACGTCGCGGAACTACCTGCTGAAGACGGCGTACCGCATCGAGTACGACCTGCGGAACATCATGTACGAGCACCTGAGCCGCATGTCGTTCTCGTTCTACGACCGCGTCCAGTCGGGTCAGCTCATCTCCCGTGCCAACTCCGACATCCGCTCGGTGCAGATGTACCTCGCGTTCGCCCCGAGCATCCTCGTGCAGTGCAGCGTGGCGGTCCTCGCGTTCGCCGAGATGCTGTCGATCAACGTCCCGCTCGCGCTCGTCACGATGTCGACGATGCCGTTCGTCTACATCGTCGGCGTGCGGATGCGGAAGCAGATGTTCCCCGTGTCGTGGCTGATCCAGTCACGGCTCGCCGACGTCGCCACCGTCGTCGACGAGAACATCAACGGCGTGCGCGTGGTCAAGTCGTTCGCGGCGGAGGACGTGCAGCTCCAGCACCTCACCGGCGCGGCGATGCGCGCGGAGTGGGCGAACGTCAAGGACGCCGACATCCGGGCCAAGTGGTCGCCGCTGCTCGAGAACCTGCCCCGGTTGGGTCAGGCCATCGTGCTGTTCTACGGCGGCTACCTCGCCATCAACGGGCGCGCGTCGGTCGGGGACATCGTCGCCTTCAACGCCTACGTGCTGATGCTGCAGCCGCCGTTCCGCCAGCTCGGGATGATCCTGATGATGGGCCAGCGGGCCTCGGCCTCGGCGCAACGCATCTACGAGGTGCTCGACGAGCAACCTGACGTCGTCGATCGCCCGGGCGCGGTCGACCTGGTCGACTGCGTCGGCGACGTGCACTTCGACGACGTCACCTTCGAGTACGCCAACGGCACCCGGGTGCTCGAGCACTTCGACCTCCACCTGCATCCGGGGGAGACCGTCGCCCTCGTCGGGCGGACGGGGAGCGGGAAGTCGACCGCGGCGCGCCTGTTGGCGCGCTTCTACGACGTCACCGAGGGCGCGGTGGAGGTCGACGGCCACGACGTGCGCGACCTCACGTTGCCGAGCCTGCGCCACCACATCGGCATGGTGCTCGACGAGCCGTTCCTCTTCTCGGTGTCGATCCGCGACAACCTCGCGTACGGCCGTCCCGACGCGACGTTCGAGGAGATCCAGGCCGCGGCGCGCGCGGCCGGCGCCGACGAGTTCGTGCAGGAGTTGCCCGCAGGGCTACGACACCGTGGTCGGCGAGCGCGGCTTCACCTTGTCGGGTGGTCAGCGGCAACGGCTGGCGATCGCCCGCACGCTGGTCGTGAACCCGCCCATCCTCGTGCTCGACGACGCCACCTCGGCCATCGACGTGCAGATCGAGCAGCAGATCCACGAGGCGCTGCGCGGGCTCATGGCCGACCGCACCACGATGATCATCGCCCACCGCCTCTCCACCATCAGCCTCGCCGACAAGGTGGCGGTGGTGGAGGGTGGTCGGGTCATCGCCGAGGGCACCCACGCCGAGCTGCTGGCCTCCGAGCCGCGGTACGCCGAGATCCTGGCCCAGAGCGACGCCGACGCGGAGCTCGACGACGACGACGGCACCTCGTTCGTCGCCGCCGCGGTCGATGCCGACGTGGCGCGCTCGCGCGTGCTCGACGCCGACGTCGGCGAGATGCGGGACGAAGACTGATGCGAGCGAACGACCGCCGCGAGCCGGTGCGTTGCGATGCGGTGGCGGAGTCGAGCGGAGCGAGCGGAGCCGCTCGCCAGCGAGCGAACGACCGCGAGCCGGTGCGTTGCGATGCGGTGGCGGAGTCGAGCGGAGCGAGCGGAGCCGCTCGCCAGCGAGCGAACGACCGCGAGCCGGGTACCCCGGCGAGCAGAGAGCGAGCGAATTAGATGGCGTGGGGTGGGGGCACCATCACCGGCGGTGCGCCGATGGGCGGGTCGGTCGGCGGCTCGCCCGGTAACCCGGGCAACGGTCTGCCGTTCGCGGGGATCCCCTGGGAGATGCGCCAGGGGGTCGAGAAGCTCCTGGCCGACGAGCCCGACCTCGCCGGCGACGCGCGTTGGGAGGCGTCGGAGAAGTCGTTCACCCACCGCATGCCGGAGGCCGGCATCAGCCTGCGCCGCATGTTGCGGCCGCACCGGCGGATGCTCGCCCTCTCGACCCTCTTCATCGTGGTCGAGGCGTTGTGCGTCCAGGCCGGGCCGTTCCTCAGCCAGAAGGGCATCGACGACGGGATCACCCCCCACGACTGGACCGCCCTCGCCATCATCGGCACGCTCGCCATCCTCGCCGTCGTCGTTTCGGCGATCGCGAGCGGTCTGCGGGTCTCGACCACCGGGCGCGTGGCGTCGCGCGTCATGTTCGAGCTGCGGGTGCGCACCTTCGCGCACCTGCAACGCCTCTCGCTCGACTACTACACGGACGAGAAGGCGGGCGTGATCATGACCCGCATGACGAGCGACATCGAGTCGCTCCAACAGCTCCTGCAGGACGGCCTGCCGCAGTTCGCGCTGCAGGGGCTCACCATGGTCATCGTCACCGTCGTCCTCTTCTTCTACAACGTCGAGCTCACGCTCATCACGCTGCTGATGATCGTGCCCCTCCTCACCGGGCTGTCCCTGTGGTTCCGCTCGTCGTCCGACAAGGGCTACCAGCGCGTGCGCGACGGGATCGCCAACGTGTTGAGCGACCTCTCGGAGAGCCTCTCCGGTGTGCGGGTCGTCACCGGCTTCAACCGGGCCCGCCACAACGTGCTGCAGCACCGCAACGTCTCCGGCGAGTACCGCGACGCCAACGACCACACCGCCCACCTCGCCGCGACCTACGGCGCGTGCACCGAGTTCGTCGGTCTGCTCGGTCAGGCCGCGCTGCTGCTGATCGGCGGCAACATGGTGCGCGACGGCACGCTCACCATCGGCGAGCTCACCGCCTTCATCCTCTACGTCAACTCGTTCTTCCTGCCGATCCAGTCACTGGTCCAGCAGTACAACCTGTACCAGCAGGGCCAGGCCGCGATCACCAAGCTCGACCAGCTGCTCTCCACGCACCCGAGCGTCGAAGAGGCGCCCGACGCGCGGCCGCTGCCGCCGATCGAAGGCGACGTCACCCTCGACGACGTCTCCTTCGCCTACGACCCGGCGAAGCCGGTGCTGCGCGACGTCGACCTGCACATCGCCGCGGGCGAGACCATGGCCCTGGTCGGTCCGACCGGTGCGGGCAAGTCCACCATCGCCAAGCTCGTCACCCGCTTCTACGACCCGACGAGCGGCGAGGTCGCGATCGACGGCCACGACCTGCGCGACGTCACCATCGACTCACTACGCCTGCAGCTCGGCGTGGTCCCCCAGGAGCCGTTCCTCTTCATGGGCACCATGCGTGACAACATCGCCTTCGCCCGGCCGAGCGCCAGCGACGACGAGGTCATGGAAGCGGTGCACCGCGTCGGCCTGACGGAGCTCATCGAGCGGCTCCCCGAGGGCGTCGACACGCTGGTGCACGAGCGCGGCGTGTCGTTGTCGTCGGGGGAGCGGCAGCTCATCGCGCTGGCGCGGGCGTTCCTGGCCGCCCCTCGGGTGCTCGTCCTCGACGAGGCCACGTCGAACCTCGACCTCAAGTCGGAGACCAAGGTGGAGGCCGGACTCGACGCCGTCCTCGAGGGGCGGACCGCGATCATCGTCGCCCACCGGCTGTCGACCGCGATGCGCGCCGACCGCATCGCGGTGGTCGACGACGGGCAGATCCTGGAGCTCGGGACCCACGACGAGCTGGTCGCCCTCGGCGGCCGCTACGCCGAGATGTACGAGGCCTGGACCGCGCACCTCGACCCTGCGTCCGCCGACACCCCGGAGGTGGTCGCATCCGGGGCCACCGGGTAGCGTTTGCGGGCCGAAACACACACCGGGGGAAGCAGAGCACTCATGGGAAACCAGATCCCGATCGTCGACTACCTGGTCCTCGACCGCGGCGAGCCGCACCTGGAAGCCAACGAGTGCACCAAATGCGGGGCGCTGTTCTTCGATCGCCGCAACGCGTGCGCGCACTGCGCCAACCGCACCTTCACCAAGAAGGAACTCGGTACCACCGGCGTCGTGCGCTCGTTCGCGATCGTGCACCAGGCCGCCCCGGGCGTCCCGGTGCCGTACGTGTCGTCGGTCGTCGATCTCGACGGTGGCGGTGACGTGAAGGCCAACGTGGTCAACGTCGAGCCCGATCCCGAGCACGTGAAGCTCGGAATGAAGGTGCGGCTCACGACGTTCGTCGCGGGGACCGACGACGAAGGCACCGAAGCGGTCGTGTTCGGCTTCGAGCCGGCCTGAGCTCGCAGAGAAGAAGGGATCTTCCAATGGGTGAATCCGTCTGGGTGCTGGGCGCCTCGATGACCAAGATCAGCCGTTACCCCGACAAGGACGTCATCGACCTTGCCGCGGAAGCGACGTTCAACGCGCTCGACGATGCCGGTGTCAGCATCTTCGACATCCAGGTCCTCGCGGCCGGGAGCATGTTCAACATGGGCGGCATCGGCCAGTCCGTGGCGAAGCAGGTCGGCCAGACCGGCATCCCGATCTACAACGTGGTCAACGTGTGCGCGACCGGTGCGACCGCGGTGCGCACCGCCTACCTGGAGATCGCGGCGGGTGAAGCCGACTTCGGCCTCGCCATCGGCGCCGAGCAGATGGGCAAGATGGGCCTGTTGGCCGGCAACGCGGCGCGCAGCGGTCCCAACAAGTACGAGCCCGAAGGTCGCTACGGCGGCGTCATGCCGGTCGACGGCTGGCTGGGCTCGGGCACGATGCCGGCGGTGTTCGGCCAGGCCGGCATGGAGTACGCGTACAAGAACGACGGCGTCGGCTTCGAGCAGTTCGCCAAGGTGGCACAGAAGAACCACGAGCACTCGGCGCTGAACCCGCTCGCGCAGTACAACAAGGTCTTCACGCTCGAGGAGATCATGGACGCGCGCGTCATCTCGTACCCGAACACGCTGCCCATGTGCTGCCCCACCGGTGACGGAGCCGCGGCCATCGTGCTGGTGTCGGAGTCGAAGCTGAAGACGCTCTCGCTCGAGCAGCAGAAGCGCGCGGTGAAGATCAGCGCGTCGGTGCTCACGAGCGACCCGTGGGCCGAGGGCGGCGAGTCGCAGCCCGACGTCAACACCCTCACGCGGAACGCGGCCGACAAGGCCTACGAGCTCGCGGGCGTCGGTCCCGACGACCTCGACCTGGTGGAGCTGCACGACTGCTTCGCCACCGCCGAGCTCATCCACTACGACAACCTCCGGCTCTGCGAGCCGGGTGGTGCCGGCGACTTCATCGACCGGCGGGCACCCTGGCGTGACGGCACCACCCCGGTCAACGTGTCCGGCGGCCTCCTGTCGAAGGGCCACCCCATCGGCATGACCGGCGCCGCCGGCGTGTTCGAGATCACCACGCAGCTGCGGGGGGAGGCGGGCGACCGTCAGATCGAGGGCGCCAAGGTGGGCATGGCCCACGTCATCGGCCTGGGCTCGTCCTGCGGCATCCACATCCTCGAGAAGGCCGCCGTCTGAAGCCCAAATGACCGGGATCGGTCCCGGAGCGTGGTAGCCTGCCCGGCTCGGATGTCACGCTCCGTGACTGACTCGGCAGGGGAACGACGTGCAGGTGCGAGGGGCCATGAGGTGGGTGGTGCTGCTCGCGGGCCTCGCCGTCGCGGCCGGGTGCTCGGTCGCGCGCCCGTGGCCGGGCGCGCCGCAACCCCAGCCGCACCACACGCTGCTGGTGGTCGGCGACTCCCTCGCCGGGCAGGGGGACGTGACGCTCCCGGACGTGCTCTCCCGCGCCGGGCTGCCGACGACCGTGATCGACGCGCACGTCAACGGGTCCGGCCTGATCGGTCCGGTCGGTGACGCGCCGTCGGCCCTCGAGTGGGTCCGGCGCCAGCTGGCGGCCAACCCGTTCGTCGACACGGTCCTGATCGAGTGGGCCGGTGCGTGCGCGGTGTGCGGCCGGCCCGGCGAGCCGGTCTACGGCTCGCCGGAGTTCTTCGCCGAGTGGCGGGCGAACGCGCACGAGATCATCGACTGGCTGCACGCACAGGACGTCGCGGTCATCTGGGTCGAGTCCCCGCCCGTCGGGGTCGACTCGGCCAGCGCGGCCTCGGGGTCGCAGATCACGGTGGCCACCGTGCGAGCCCTCTCGCGGATGGACGAGGAGGAGCTGGCGTCGGCGGCGTCGCACGGCGTGGTCGACTGGTTCGCGGCGGAGACCGACACCTTGTCGCGCTACCAGACCTCCCTGTTCTACGACGGCGCGCTGCACCAGATCCGCACCGACGACCTCGTGCACTTCACGCTCGACGGCAGCACGCGCGCGTCGACCTGGACGGCGAAGGGCCTGGGCGATCTCTGGGCGACCCTGCCGCGGCCCGACGTCACGATCCAGTCGGCGCCGGGGCTGGTGGAGGCAGGCGACCCGGTGACCCTCGACACCGGCCCGGGGCTGTAACCGGGCGGGTTCTGGCCGCACGCCACGACCAGCACCCGAGCGATCACGTCCTGGCGGTGGCCGCCGGTTCGCTGAGCCGGGCCCCGAGGGCGCGCAGGTGCTCCTCGCGCCGGGCCACGAACTCGGGATCCTTCACCGACATCCCGGTGACGAGCTGGGCGAGCTGCGGGAGGAGGTACGGTCCGAGCGTCAGGCAGAGCTCGCTCAGCACCAGCTGCGCCGGATCCAGGTCGGCCGGGAGCCCACCGGTGCGCTGCTCCTCCTCGACCGCATCGACCCAGCCGGCGAAGAACTCTCGCCGCAGCGACGGGTTGAGGGGGTGGTCGGGATCGGTCTCGAGCGCCTCCCACATCAGGAGGCGCGTGTACTCGGTGTCGCCGACGAGTCGGGCCTGCCCTTCGGCGAGCCGGCCGGGTTCGGCGACGGCGCGGGTGCGCAGCGCCTCGTAGCGCTCGTGCAACCGACGGCGCAGGATCTCGCGGAAGAGGCCCTCCTTCGACTCGAAGTAGTAGTAGAGCATCCGCTTGTTGACCTTGGCGCGGGCCGCGATCGCGTCGACGCGTGCGCCCGAGATGCCCTTGGCCGAGAACTCGCGTCGAGCCGCCGCGAGGATGCGTTCCTTGGTCGCTTCGGGGTCCCGGCTCGCCATCGATCCCTCCCGCAGCGCTTGCGGCTGTTGGGCGCTCTGCGATAGCCTCTTTTAACTAGTTAGTTAACAGTAGCGCGCCGAGGGGGACCGCGCCGAGATCCAGGGAGGGTCCGCGTTGCTCAGCCCGGAGAAGGCCTACGAGCGCCGCTGGTACACCCTCGCCGTCCTCTGCATGTCGCTCGTGATCATCACGATCGACAACTCGATCCTCAACGTGGCGCTGCCCACGATCGTGCGCGACCTCGGCGCCAGCGGCTCCGACCTGCAGTGGATCATCGACGCGTACATCATCGTGTTCGCGAGCCTGCTGCTCACCGCCGGCGCGCTGGGCGACAAGTTCGGCCGCAAGGGCGCGCTGTCGATCGGCCTGCTGCTGTTCGGCGGGTTCTCGGGGCTCGCCTCGCTCGCCCAGTCGCCGGAGATGCTGATCGCCGCCCGCGCGCTGATGGGCATCGGCGCCGCGTTCATCTTCCCCACCACGTTGTCGATCCTCACCAACACGTTCACCGGGCACGAGCGCGCCCGCGCCATCGGCGTGTGGGCGGGCGTGTCGGGGATCGGCGTCGCGCTCGGGCCCGTGCTCGGCGGCATCCTGGTCGAGCACTTCTACTGGGGCGCGGTGTTCTTCGTGAACGTGCCCATCTGCGCGCTCGCCCTCGTGCTCGGGTACTTCTTCATCCCCACGTCGCGAGACCCCGACAACCGCCCGCTCGACCCGTTGGGCGCGTTGCTCTCGATCGTCACGCTGGTCGCGCTGCTCTACGCCATCATCCAAGCGCCCGAGAAAGGATGGTTGGCGCCCGACGTCGTCGTCGCCTTCGGTGCGTCGCTCGTGCTGCTCGCGGTGTTCGCGTGGTGGGAGACGCACACGAAGGAACCGATGATCGACGTGCGGGTGTTCCGCAACCCGCGGTTCTCCGCCGCCTCGGGCGTCCTCACCCTCACGTCGTTCGCGCTCTACGGCTCGGTGTTCCTGCTCATCCAGTACTTCCAGTTCGTGCTCGGGTACTCGCCGCTCGAGGCCGGTCTCCTGGCCACGCCCGTCGCCGTCGGCATGATGGTGATGTCGCCGAACGCGCCGCGCTTCGTGCTGCGCTGGGGCACGAAGCGGGTGGTGGTGATCGGCCTGCTGGTGGTCGCCGCGGCCATGCTGCTCTACGGCTCCAACACCGTGATGTCGTCGTTCGTGGGCGGGTGCGCGGTCCGGCTGCTGTTCGGCATCGGGCTCGGGCTCACCTCGGCACCGGCGACGGAGTCGATCATGGGCTCGCTGCCACCGAGCCGGGCCGGGGTGGGGTCCGCGATCAACGACACCACCCGCCAGACCGGCGGCGCGCTCGGCGTCGCCATCATCGGCAGCGTGTTCCTCGCGGCCTACCACCACTTCGCCGACAAGGCCCAGCACCTCTCGGCGGCGTCGTCGGCCGCGTTGCACGACTCGGTGGGCCGCGCGCTCGAGCTCGCACGCAACCTCCCGGCCAAGCAGGGCGCGGCGCTGCTCGAGCTCTCGCGCCAGGCGTTCGTCGACGCCATGCGCATCACCTATCCCATCGCCGCGGCGTTCATCGTGTTCGCCGCGTTCATCGCCTGGCGCTACCTGCCGGCGCGCGGCCAGGACGAGTTCGTGACCGACGACGACTCCGACGAAGCGCGCGAGGTCAGCGAGTTCGAGGTCCTCGGCGCATAGAAGTCAGGTAGCGTCCGAGCAGTGCCAGTCGTGAACCGCGTCGGGATCCTCGTCGCGGTGGCGGCGGGGGGCGCGCTCGGCACCGTGGCCCGCTACGAGCTGGCGTTGGCCGACCCGCTGGGCCCCTCGCGCTTCCCGTGGGCGACCTTCCTCGTGAACGTGGTGGGCTCGTTCGTGCTCGGAGCGACGCTGACCGCCCTCGTGGCGAACGGGCCCGCGGCGACGTGGTTGCGTCCGTTCGTCGGCGTGGGATTCTGCGGCGGACTCACCACCTTCTCCACCTGGATGGTCGAGAGCGTCCTCCTGACCCGGGCCGGCGACGCCGGGATCGCCGCGACCTACGTCGCGGTGACCTTGGCCGCCGGCTTCCTCGCAGTGGCGGGCGGCGTCGTGGTCGCGAGACGCGTGTTCCCGCGTCAGCCCGTCCCGGTGTACGACCCGGGGCGTGACGACTGATGGTGGTGTGGGTCGCGCTCGCGGGCGCCGCCGGCGCCCTGGCCCGGTTCGGGGTGCACGCCGCGGTCCAGTCGCGCACCACGTCGCGCTTCCCCTACGGGACGGTGGTCGTCAACATCACCGGGTCGTTCGCGCTGGGACTGATCGTTGGGTTCGTGACCTACCAGGGCATGGACGCCGACGTGCGCACCATCGCCGGAACCGGCTTCCTGGGCGCGTACACCACTTTCTCGTCGTACGCGTACGACACGTGGGGTCTCCTCGAGGATGGCGCGCCGCGCGCCGCGCTCGTCAACTCGCTCGGCAGCATCGCGCTCGGGCTGGTGGCGGCCACCATCGGGTTCGTGCTGCCCTCGCTGCTCTGACGGCTCACTTGACCGGCGAGTCGGCCGCGAACGCGGCGCCGAGCTGGTCGGCCAACGCCACCGCCACCACCCGCTCCTCGATCGACACGCCGACCGTCACGTCGGGGATCAGCACCAGGCGGCCGAACTCGCGCCCTCGCCCGAGCACCGGGATCACCGCGCCCTGGTCCGGCAACGCGTAGTCGGTGCCGGCCCAGCGTCGGTGGTCGCCGGCGACGGCGCCGTTGCGCTCGAGCTGCGGCAGCTCCGAGGTGTACGGCGGCGTCTCGTACCAGCAGTCGTGCAGGGACAGCAGCCCGATGAGCTCGGCCTGCACCGAGAGCACGACGTCCTCGGCGTCGGAGTCGGTCGCCACCAGCTCGGCCACCCGGTGCAACCGCGTGATCTCGTCGCCGCGCTGCTCCGAGGCCGCGCGATGCCGGCGGGTGAAGGTGACCAGCTCGGCGACGACGAGGCCGATCACCAGCAGGAGCACCGTGGTCTGGATGTCGTCGGAGCTGTCGATCTTGAGCGACTGGTACGGGTGGGTGAAGAAGAAGTCGTAGGACATCGCCGCGATCACGGCACCGATCGCCCCGCTCCAGCGGGTCCCGACCGAGGCGCCGAGGACGACCACCAGCACGAACACCAGCACGACGTTGGCGCTGGCGAGGTCGTTGCGGAACGGCACCAGGATCCCGGCCACCAGGAGCGGACCGAACGCGGCGACCGCCAGTCCGACCGCTCGGGCCGCGTCGTCGGGGGCTGCATCACGCGATGCCATACCTCGGGTATACGCCCTCGCGTGATGCACCGGCAAGGCTCTTGACGCACTCTTGACGCGTGATTCCTCGTGCCGAGGACGCCGCGTGCGTGGGCCGTCAAGGTTCGGTTCGCGCGCGTGAAGAGGGCATCAAGGCCCTGGCTCGCGGCGGCGTCGAGGCGTATACCCGTGGAGCGCTCGGCGGAGGCCGCGTGCTCCTCTGACAAGCGAGGGGGCCGAACATGGCTGACCTGTGGGTCGTGCTCACGGTGCTGGCGTTCTTCGGGCTGTGCGTCGCGTTCGTGTACGGGTGCGATCGCATCATCGGACCGGACGAGGCCTTCGACCTCGACGAGTCCTCCGAGACGCGAGGAGCGCGTGGCCGAGGTGATCCGGTGACGGGCGAGAACATCGCCGGGTTGGTGCTCGCGGTGCTCCTCGCGGTCTATCTGGTCGCGGCGCTGCTGTTCCCTGAGAGGTTCTGATGACGTTCGCGGGCTGGGCTCAACTCATCGCGTTGATCGTCGTCCTCGGGATCACCGCGCCCCTCCTCGGCCGCTACATGGCGAACGTCTACACCGGAGCGCCGTCGCGCCTCGACAAGGTCTTCGATCCGGTCGAGCGACTGATCTACCGCGCCTGCCGGATCGATCCCGAACGCGAGCAGCGCTGGAACATCTACGCGCTGTCGCTGCTCGCGTTCAGCGTCGTGGGCATCTTCCTGCTCTACGTGATCCAACGGATCCAGAGTGGGCTGCCGTTCAACCCGACGGACATGGTGAACGTGCAGCCGGCGCTCGCGTTCAACACCGCGGTCAGCTTCGTCACCAACACGAACTGGCAGAGCTACGCCGGTGAGTCCACGATGAGCCATCTGACCCAGATGGTGGGTCTCACGGTGCAGCAGTTCGTCTCCGCCGCCGTGGGCATGGCGGCGATGGCCGCGCTGATCCGAGGCCTGTCCCGGGCCGGGCAGCGCACGATCGGCAACTTCTGGGTCGACCTCGTCCGCACGACGTTCCGGATCCTCCTGCCGCTCGCGTTCGTGTTCGCGATCGTGTTGATCGCCACGGGCGTCATCCAGAACACGCACGGGTTCACGCACGTGCACACCGTTGCCGGCGCCACGCAGCAGATCCCGGGCGGCCCGAACGCCAGCATGGAGTCGATCAAGCAGCTGGGGACGAACGGGGGCGACTTCTTCAACGTCAACTCCGCGCACCCGTTCTCGAACCCGACCGGCATCAGCGACTTCCTCGAGCTCTACGCCATCCTGATCATCCCGTTCGCGCTCGCGTTCACGTTCGGGCGGATGATCAAGGACAAGCGCCAGGGCTACGCCGTGGTGGCGATCATGGCCATCATCTGGTTGGCGTTCGTCTCGGTCGCGGTCTTCGCCGAGGTCGACGGCAACCCCAAGCTCGATGATCGAGGGGTGACGCAGACCGTCACCTCGACGTCGCCGGGAGGGAACGCCGAGGGCAAGGAGGTGCGGTTCGGGCCCACTGCTTCGGCGGAGTGGTGTGCGTCGACCACGGGGACGTCGAACGGTTCGGTCAACTCGATGCACGACAGCTACACCCCCCTGGGCGGCTTGACCTGCTTGGTGCACATGAAGCTCGGCGAGATCAGCCCGGGCGGCGTTGGCGTCGGCCTGAACGGGCTGTTGGTGTTGGTGATCCTGGCGGTGTTCATCGCCGGGCTCATGGTGGGCCGGACACCGGAGTACCTGGGCAAGAAGATCCAGGCCTCCGAGGTGAAGCTGGTCGTGATCTACATCCTGGTCATGCCGGCGATCGTGCTCATCGGCATCGCGATCTCGACGTTCGTGAATTCGGTGTCGGACGTGTCGATCTACAACCCCGGCGCGCACGGCTTCACCGAGCTCATCTACGCCTTCACCTCGGCGGGCAACAACAACGGGTCCGCGTTCGCCGGCCTCACCGCCAACACCGGCTACATGAACAGCGCGCTGGCCGTGGTGATGTTGTTCGGGCGCTTCTTCCTGATCATCCCGACGCTGGCCTTGGCGGGGGCGCTGGTCCGCAAGCGCCACGTGCCCGCCTCGGTGGGGACGTTCCCGACCGACACCCCGCTGTTCGTCGTGCTCGTGATCGGCGTGATCTTCATCGTCGCCGCCTTGACCTTCCTACCCGTCCTCGCGCTCGGCCCCATCGTCGAGCAGCTCGGCCTCTGATCGGAGTGCGCTGATGGCCAGGGACACCAAGCTCGTCGAGCCGGAGATGGTCCGCCGGGCGATCGGCGACAGCTTCGTCAAGCTCAACCCCCGCACGCTCATGCGCAACCCGGTCATGTTCGTGGTCGGCGTGGGCTCGGTGCTCACGACCGTCCTGTTCTTCAAGGACCTGAGCTCGTCGACCGCGAACGAGAACGTGTTCACCGGCCTCGTGGCGTTGTTCCTCTGGTTCACGGTGTTGTTCGCGAACTTCGCCGAGGCGATCGCCGAAGGGCGCGGCAAGGCACAGGCCGAGACGCTCCGCAAGACGCGTTCGGAGACGGTCGCCCACCGGCGCTTGCCCGACGGCACCACCGAGGACACCGCCAGCACCGCGCTCGATCTCGACGACGAGGTCGTGGTGGTCGCGGGCGAGATGATCCCGAGCGACGGTGAGGTGATCGAGGGCATCGCCAGCGTCGACGAGTCGGCGATCACCGGAGAGTCGGCCCCGGTGATCCGGGAATCGGGTGGCGACCGCTCGGCCGTCACCGGAGGCACCCGCGTGCTGTCGGACGAGATCGTGGTGCGCATCACCGCCCGACCCGGCGAGACGTTCATCGACCGGATGATCGCCCTCGTCGAGGGCTCGTCGCGGCAGAAGACGCCCAACGAGATCGCACTCAACATCCTCCTCGCCGGCCTGACGATCATCTTCCTGCTCGCAACCGTCACGCTCCAGCCGTTCGCGATGTTCAGGAACGCGGAGCAGCCGGTCGTCATCCTGGTGGCGTTGTTGGTGTGCCTGATCCCCACGACGATCGGCGCGCTCCTCTCGGCCATCGGCATCGCGGGGATGGACCGGTTGGTGCGCCGCAACGTCCTCGCGATGAGCGGCCGGGCCGTGGAGGCCGCGGGCGACTGCGCGACCCTGCTGCTGGACAAGACCGGCACCATCACGTTCGGGAACCGGCAAGCCGACGCGTTCGTCCCGGCGGAAGGCGTCAGCGAGGAGGAGCTGGCCGACGTCGCGCAGCTCTCGAGCCTCGCCGACGAGACGCCCGAAGGACGGTCGATCGTGGTGCTGGCGAAGGAGCGGTACAACATCCGAGAGCGCGAGCTCGTCGGCGCCACCCTCGTCGCGTTCACCGCCCAGACGCGCATGAGCGGAGTCGACTTCGAGGACCGGCGGGTGCGGAAGGGCGCGGCCGACGCCGTGCGGCGTTGGGTCGAGGACCAGGGCGGGGTGTTCCCGGAGCAGCTCGGCGACGCCGTCGATGCGATCGCCGCGCAGGGGGGAACTCCCCTCGTCGTCGCCGAGGCGGGCCCCGAGGGATCCCCGCCCGCTCCGCGCCCGCTCGGTGTGATCTACCTCAAGGACATCGTGAAGCCGGGCATCGCCGAGCGCTTCGCCGACCTGCGGCGCATGGGCATCCGTACCGTCATGATCACGGGCGACAACCCGCGTACGGCGGGGGTCATCGCCGCGGAAGCGGGCGTCGACGACTTCCTCGCCGAAGCGACACCGGAGCAGAAGATGGCGCTCATCCGGGAGGAGCAGCGGGGTGGCCGTCTCGTCGCGATGACCGGCGACGGCACCAACGATGCTCCGGCGCTGGCGCAGGCCGACGTCGGTGTGGCGATGAACACGGGCACGCAGGCGGCCAAGGAAGCCGGGAACATGGTCGACCTCGACTCCGACCCGACCAAGCTCATCGACATCGTCGAGATCGGCAAGCAGCTCCTGATCACACGCGGCTCGCTCACGACGTTCTCGATCGCCAACGACGTGGCGAAGTACTTCGCCATCATCCCGGCGATGTTCGCCGGCTTCGCCAGCCTGAGCGTGCTGAACGATCTCAACATCATGGACCTGCAGACCCCGCGCTCGGCGATCCTGTCCGCGGTCATCTTCAACGCGTTGATCATCGTGGGGTTGATCCCGCTGGCGTTGCGGGGCGTGAAGTTCGTCCCGGTGGGCGCAGCGCAGCTGCTGCGTCGCAACCTGCTGATCTACGGGCTCGGTGGTGTCATCGCTCCGTTCATCGGCATCAAGTTGATCGACATCATCGTCACTGCGCTGGGGGTCAAGTGATGCGACGACAACTCCTCCCCTCGCTGATCTCCATGGTCATCTTCACGGTGATCCTGGGCATCGGGTTCCCCTTGGTCGTTCTCGGCATCGGCCAGCTCGCGTTCAAGGACAAGGCCGACGGCTCGATCATCGAGCGCAACGGCAAGGCGGTGGGTTCGTCGCTCATCGGCCAGGCGTTCACCACCAAGAAGGGCGATCCCCTTCCCCAATACTTCCAGTCACGCCCGTCGGCGGCGGTCGGGGTCTCGGGCAAGACGGTGGCGGGCTACGACCCGACCCTCAGCAGCGGATCGAACCTCGGTCCCACGAACCCCGCCTTCCTGAAGGAGGTTTCGCAGCGGGTCAAGGACTACCGGAAGCTCAACCGCCTCTCGCCGAACACGAAGGTGCCCGTCGACGCGGTGACCGCGTCCGGCTCGGGGCTCGACCCCCACATCTCGATCGCCAACGCCCGGCTCCAAGCTCCGCGCGTTGCCGACGAACGGGGGATCTCCGTCGCCAAGGTCAACCAGCTCGTCGACGACCACACGACGAGCCGGGCGTTCGGCATCCTCGGCGAGAAGGCGGTGAACGTGCTCGAGCTCAACCTCGCGCTCGATCAGCTCACCGGCGGAACCTCGTCCGGGTGAATCCGTAGGCTTTCGACATGGCACGAGGGACGCTACGCATCTACCTCGGGGCCGCGCCCGGTGTGGGCAAGACCTTTGCGATGCTGAACGAGGGCATGCGGCGAGCGAGCCGCGGGACCGACGTCGTGATCGGCTTCGTCGAGACCCACGGTCGCGCCAACACCCAGGCGCAGATCGGCGATCTCGAGATCGTCCCCCGTCACACCGTCACCTACCGAGGGGCGCAGTTCGAGGAGATGGACGTCGACGCCGTCATCGCCCGCAAGCCGGAGGTGGCCCTGGTCGACGAGCTCGCGCACACCAACGTGCCCGGTTCGCGCAACGAGAAGCGCTGGCAGGACATCGAGGAGCTCCTCGCCTCGGGCGTCGAAGTGATCTCGACCGTGAACGTGCAGCACCTCGAGTCGATGAACGACGTCGTCGAGCAGATCACCGGCATCAAGCAGCGGGAGACCGTCCCGGACTCCGTGGTGCGGGCGGCGGATCAGATCGAGATCGTCGACATGACGCCACAGGCGCTGCGGCGCCGGATGGCGCACGGCAACATCTATCCGGCCGAGAAGGTCGATGCCTCGCTGGCCAACTACTTCCGCGAGGGCAACCTCGGCGCGCTGCGCGAGCTCGCGCTGATGTGGGTCGCCGACCGCGTCGACGAGGCGCTGGAGGCCTACCGCGAGGCCCACGGGATCGCGCGCCCGTGGGAGACGCGGGAGCGGGTCGTCGTCGCGATCACGGGCGCACCCGGCGGTGACGACGTCATCCGCCGCGCCGCCCGCATGGCCGCTCGCACGCGCGGCGAGCTGCTCGGCGTGCACGTGCGGCCGTCCGACGGACTGCGCGGACCCTCGGGCGAGATGCTCGGTGTGCAGCGCACGCTGCTCCAGGAGCTGGGGGGCGAGTACCACGAGCTGGCCAGCGCCGACCCCGCCACGACGCTGGTGCAGTTCGCCCAGAACGAGAACGCGACGCAGATCGTGCTCGGCGCCAGCCGCCAATCGCGGTGGACGCACCTGCTCCGTGGCTCGGTGATCAACAACGTCATCCGCGCGTCGGACACCATCGACGTCCACGTCATCTCGTCGGAGGTCGACGACCACACACGGGCGCCGGAAGCGGGCGATGCGCCCCGTCGGCGACCGAGGGGCGTCGCGGTCTCCCCGCGCCGCCGGATGCTGGCCTGGATCCTCGCCATCGTCGTGCCGCCGCTGCTCACCCTCGTCCTGGCGAACGTGCGCGGCACGCTCACCCTTCCCAGTGATCTGCTGATGTTCCTGCTCGTCGTGGTGGTCGTGGCCGCGCTCGGTGGGTTCGTCCCGGCGTTCGTGTGCGCGATCACCGGGTTCCTGCTGGCGAACTGGTACTTCACGCCGCCCTACTACGAATTCACGATCTCCGAGGGTGAGAACCTCTTCGCGCTCGTGATCTTCCTGCTCGTCGCGGGCGTGGTGGGCCTGCTCGTCGCGACCGCGTCGCGGCGCACGGCCGAGGCGGCGCAGGCGCGCGCCGAAGCGGAGACGCTCGCCGCGTTGAGCGGCACACTGTCGGCGTCGGAGGACCCGTTGCCGCAACTGGCCAACCAGCTGCGCCTCGCGTTCGAGGCCGACGGCGTCGCCGTCCTCGGCCATGCCGGTGGCGACGACTGGCAGGTGCTGGCGAGTGCGGGCGACGTCGCGATCGAGCGACCCGACGACGCCGACGTGGTGGTCCCCCTCCAGGGCGACGACGTGCTGGTCCTGCGGCGCCGGACCTTCGGCGACGACGACCGCGAGGTGCTCCAGCGCGTTCGCGGGGCAGGTGGCGATCGCGGTCCAGCAGCGCGAGCTGCGGGCCGACGCCGACCGGGCCGCCGGGCTGGCGGAGGCCAACGAGCTGCGCACCGCCCTGCTGGCAGCCGTGTCCCACGACCTGCGGACGCCGTTGTCGTCGATCAAGGCGTCGGTCAGCAGCCTGCTGCAGCGCGACGTCGACTTCACGCCCGCCGCCACCCGGGAGCTCCTCGAGACCGTCGACGAGGGCGCTGACCGGCTCAACCACCTGATCGGGAACCTCCTCGACATGAGCCGGCTGCAGACCGGCGCGGTCCAGCTCGTGATGCGCGACGTCGGGCTCGACGAGGTCCTGCCCGGCGCGCTGGCGGGCCTCACCCAGGCCGACCGGGTGGAGGTCGACGTCGACGAGACGCTGCCGCGCGTGCGCGCCGACGCCGCGCTGCTCGAGCGCGCGATCGCCAACGTGGTCGAGAACGCCATCGCGTGGTCGCCGCCCGCGGCGACGGTGCGCGTCGAAGCGTGCGTCGCGCAGGAGCGGGTCGACCTCCACGTGGTCGACCGCGGTCCCGGCATCCCGTCGTCGCAGCGCGAGGACGTCTTCCGCCCGTTCCAGCGACTGGGCGACCGCTCCAACGGCAGCGGAGTGGGGCTCGGCCTCGCCGTGGCGCGCGGGTTCGTCGAGGCGATGGGTGGAGAGCTGCTCGTCGAGGACACTCCCGGAAGCGGCGTCACCATGGTCATCAGCTTGCCGGCGGCGACATGACGCGAGTGCTGGTCGTCGACGACGAGCCGCAGATCCTGCGCGCGCTCGGCATCAACCTGCGCGCCCGCGGCTACGACGTCGACCTCGCGCCTGACGGCGAGCACGCGCTCACGCTCGCGGCCGGCCACCATCCCGACGTGGTGGTGCTCGACCTCGGCCTGCCGGGCATCGACGGCGTCGAGGTGATCCGCGGCCTGCGCGGGTGGAGCACGGTGCCGATCGTGGTGCTGTCGGTGCGCGACGGTGAGCGCGACAAGGTCCTCGCCCTCGATGCCGGTGCCGACGACTACGTCACCAAGCCGTTCGGGATGGACGAGCTGCTGGCCCGCCTCCGGGCCGCGCTGCGTCGCGCCACCCCGGCCGAGGAGGAACCGGTGGTCGAGACCGCCGACTTCACCATCGACCTCGGGGCCAAGCGCGTCCACCGCGGCGGCACCGAGGTGCGGCTCACGCCGACCGAATGGCACCTGGTGGAGGTCCTCGTGCGGCACCAGGGCAAGCTCGTGTCGCAGCGGCAGCTGCTCCAGGAGGTGTGGGGGCCCGGGTACGACGACGAGACCGCCTACCTACGCGTGCACATGGCCAACGTGCGCCGCAAGCTCGAGCCCGAGCCGAGCCGGCCGCGCTACTTCTTCACCGAGCCCGGGATGGGCTACCGGTTCGAGACCGGCTCGTGAACGCTGACCGCGTACTCGTCCCCTTCGGTGAAGGGCGCCCGGTCCCAGGTCGGACCAGCGCGCCCGGAGCTCGAGGCCCGCCGCGGTCGCCGCCGCGTCGTACTCGGCGAGCGGCAACCGGCCCGACAGCTGGAACCCGGCGACGACGAGCCCGCCGGGCGCGAGCCGCGGCGCCAGGTTGGCGAGCACCGCGTGCTCGGTGCCGCGGGCGACGAAGATCATCACGTTGCCGGCGAGCACCGCGGCCGCGAACGGTCCCGCGGCGACGTCGGCGGGGAGTGACGCCAGGTCGGCCTCCTGCCAGGTGAGCGCCGGCGCCTTGGCGCGCGCGCGTTCGAGCAGTGCCGGGTCGACGTCGAGTCCCACGGTGTCGTAGCCACGGCGGTGGAGCTCGATCGCCACCCGGCCGGTACCGCAGCCGGCGTCGAGCACCCGGGCGGGTGGGCCGCCGAGGAGGGCGTCGACCAGCGCCGCCTCGCCGTGCACCTCCTGGCCCGAGGCGGCCAGGGTCTCCCATTGCGCGTCGTAGTGCTCGGCGGGCATCGGGACCCGGCGGGGGGTGTCGTCCACCCGCCGATTCCACCACGCCGGCGACCGGCGTGGGCGACGACCCGGTGGCTTCGGTCACACGGCGACATCGCCGCGAACGAATTCGTCAACTCGCCGGGACCGCGCGCCGTTGAAGACACGAGCGGCAGCCTGCGGAAGGGGGCCGCACCGGGGCCGAGGGGGTCATCGTGGACCAGACCGTCTTCTCCTGCTCCATCGCCCGACACGAGGGTGAGGTCGACATCGAGGTCATCGGCGAGATCGACCGGTCGTCGGCCGGCCAGTTCCGCAACCAGCTGCTGACCCTGGCCAAGGAGCACCCGGGGTCGATCGCCATCCACATGAACCGCCTCGCGCTGATCGACTCGTCGTGCGTCGCGGTGCTGGTCGAGGCGTGGCGCTTCATGCAGGAGCACGGGATCCAGCTGACGGTGAAGTCCCCGGCGGCATCGATCCGCCAGGTGTTCGACGTCGGCGAGCACGGCCAGCTCCTCACCCTGCGGCGCTGACCGGATCCGGAACTTCCGGCGTACAGGATCCGGAACTTCCGGCGTACAGGATCCGGAACTTCCGGCGTACAGGAACTCTTCCGGCCCTCGGGACGACCATTGCACGAGATCGTCCACCTGGGAGGGGTTCGTTCGATGAGCATCCGTCCGCTCCAGTCGTTGCTCGTCCTCGTGCTCGTGGGCACGGGCGTCATCGCCGCCGCGCCGCCGGCGGGGGCGCACGTCAGCGTGGTGCCGGACACCGCGCCGAAGGGTGGGTTCGAGATCCTCAGCTTCTCGGTCCCGAACGAGGAGCAGGCCGCGAACACCGTGAAGATCGAGGTCAACCTGCCGACGAAGGCGCCGATCCCGTCGGTGAGCGTGAAGCCGATGCCCGGCTGGACCATCGCGGTCGACAGGACGAAATTGGCCAAGCCGGTGACCACCGACGACGGCCAGGTCACGGAGGCGGTGAGCAGGATCACCTGGACCGCGACCGACCGCGGGCTCGCGCCGGGCCAGTTCGACCTCTTCACCATCTCGGCCGGCCCGCTGCCGACCAACACCCACAAGCTCACGTTCAAGGCGATCCAGACCTACAGCGACGGCACGACCGTCAACTGGATCCAGGCGACGGTGAAGGGCGCACCCGAGCCGGAGCACCCGGCGCCGGTCCTGACGCTCACCAAGGCGTCGAGCGGCCACCACTGAGTCGACCCCGCACCCGTCGGCCCGGTGTGCTGAGATTCGCCGGATGAGCGACCAGCCGCTGCCCCTGTCCGGACTCCGCGTCGTCGACTGCACCGTCGACCGCGGCGAGCTCGCCAGCCGACTCCTGGGGGACCTCGGCGCCGACGTCGTCAAGGTGGAGCCTCCGGGCGGGTCGCCGGGGCGCCGGACCGCGCCGGTACGGCGGGGCGTGTCGTTGGCGTTCGCGGTCCGCAACGCGGGGAAGCGCGGCGTCGTGCTCGACCTGGCCGACGAGGCCGACGTCGGGCGCTTCCACGAGCTGCTCGACCACGCCGACGTGCTCGTCACCTCCGGCGTGGACCTGGCGCCGGGCCTCGACGCGCGCGACCTGGCCACCCGTCACCCGCACCTCGTGGTCGGCGCGCTGACGCCGTTCGGCCTCGACGGTCCCTACGCCGACTGGGCCGCCACCGACGCGACCCTCGCCGCCAGCGGCGGCTTCGCGTTCAAGGCCGGTGTCCCCGAGAACACGCCACTGCTGCCACCGGGACACCTGGTCGACGACGCGGCCTCCATCACCGGCGCGTTCGGCCTCCTGTGCGCGCTGTACCAGCGTGAGGCGACGGGCGCGGGCCAGTTCGTCGAGGTGTCGGTGAACGAGGCCATCGCGCAGATCTGCGACTGGTCGTTGCCCAACGCGATGGCGCGGATCGAGGCCGGGTTCCCGGCCGGTGAGGTCCGGAACGGGAACGGGCCCATCTACCCGATCTTCGCCTGCAAGGGCGGCTACGTGCGGCTCATCATCCTCAGCGTCCGCCAGTGGCACGCGATGCGCGAGTGGCTGGGCGAGCCCGAGTTCCTCCAGGACCCGGCGCTCGACGGGTTCGTCGCCCGCCGTGAGATCGCCGAGCACGTCCTGAACCCGCTGTTCGTGTCGCACTTCGCCGACCTCAGCATGGAGGAGGTGTCGCTGGAGGCGCAGAAGCGTGGCATCGTCTGCACCCCGGCGCTCACCCCGGCCGACATCCTCACCAACGAGCACTTCCGGTCACGGCGCACGTTCGTCGACGTCGAGGTGGTACCGGGCATCACCGCGCCCCTCGCGTCCGGGTACTTCGAGATCGACGGCGAGCGCGCCGGCCCGACGACGCCACCCCCGGCGGTAGGCGAGCACACCGCCGCGGTGTTCGCGTCGCTGGGCGACGCCCGTCCCGCGCCCACGGGGGACGTCCCCGCCAGCCTGCCGCTCGCCGGTCTGCGGGTGATGGACTTCGGGCACGGCGCGGTCGGCGTGGAGGTGGGCCGTCGCTTCGCCGAGTACGGCGCCGAGGTCATGAAGATCGAGTCGCGCACCTACACCGACTTCATGCGCCTGCAGCTCGGCGGCGAGACCAACCCGTCGTTCGCGTCGTCGAGCCGGTCCAAGCTCGGGTTCGGCGTGAACGCCAAGACCGACGACGGGCGCGCCCTCATCCACCAGCTGGCGGCGCGGTCCGATCTCGTCGTCGAGAACAACTCGACCGGCACCATGGACAAGCTCGGCATCGGGTTCGACGCGCTCCAGGAGGTGAACCCGGGGCTCGTGATGGTGTCGAGCCAGCTGATGGGGTCCCACGGCGCCTGGTCGTGGTGGCGGGGCTACGGCCCGAGCACGCAACCGCCCGGTGGTCTCGTGCACCTCTGGAACTACGCCGACCGCGACGAGCCCGCGGGCTCGATGTCGATCTATCCCGACCACGTCGCCGGTTGCCTCGGCGCGGTGGCGTCGCTGGCGGCGATCGTGGGCCGCGCGCGCGACGTGAACGCGGGCGTCCACGTCGAGGTCGCCCAGGTGGAGACGGTCACCGGCATGCTCGGCGACCTGATCGCGGCCGAGGGCGTGGAGCCGGGCTCGGTGGTCCCGATGGGGAACCGCAGCGAGGTCGGGGCGCCGTGGGGGCTGTACCGGTGCGCGGGGGAGGAGCAGTGGCTGGCGATCACGTGCCGCGACGACGCCGACTGGCGGGGACTGGTCGCGGCCATGGGCTCGCCGACGTGGGCGACCGACGCCACCTACGCCGGCGTGGAGGGTCGGCGCGCCGGGGCCGACGAGATCGACGCCCGTATCGGCGAGTGGACCGCGGCGCAGTCGAAGGACGCGGTGGCGCACGCGTGCCAGACGCACGGTGTGCCCGCGGCGCCGATGCTGACCGGTGCGGAGATGACGACCGACGCGCAGTACGTGGCACGCGGGTTCGCGGTGCAGATCGACCAGCCGGGGGTCGGACCGCTGGTGCTCGACGGCGCCGCGTTCCGGGCGCGCGCATGGCGGGTCCCGACATCCGGCGCGCCCCCGATCTCGGCGAGCACACGCGCCAGATCGCGCGCGACCAGTTGGGGCTCGACGACGACGAGATCGACCGGCTCCTCGTGGCGGGCGTGTTGGAGACGACGCCGCCGGTCGGCTGAGTGCGACGATCCCGTCGCGACATGGCGCGGCGCAGTCAGGTAGGGTGCTGTCGACCGGTCTCCAGGAGGAGCGTGTGGCGGAGGACTTCGAGGCCGCAACCGACCGTGAGGGCGACGGTCGGGTGAGCGTCCCGGACGCGAGCGCCGTGATGTCGTCGTCCCCCGCGTCGACCGTCACCGCCCAGTCCCCGGGTTGATCACGGCGGTCCGATGTTGCTGTCGGCCGCGATCATCGTCAAGGACGACGCCGATCATCTGGACGCGTGCCTGACGTCGCTGCGCGGCCTCGTCGACCAGGTCGTCGTCGTGGACACCGGATCGGCGGACGGCTCGATCGCGGTGGCCGAGCAGCACGGTGCGCTGGTCACGTGCGAGCCCTGGCAGGACGACCTCGCCGCCCCGCGCAACCGCGCGCTCGACCTCGCCGCCGGCGACTGGATCCTCTCGCTCGACGCTGACGAGCGTGTCCGCGGCGACCTGGATGCCGTCCGGGAGCTCCTGGAGGACGACGACGGCGCGGTCGGGTTCCGGGTCCGGTGCGTGCCCCGCGTCGGCTGGACCCCAGTCCGTGAGCACCGCCTGTGGCGCAATCGCCTCGACATCCGGTTCGCGGGCCATGTCCACGAGACGGTGGTCCCCGCGATCGGCGTCGCCGCCGCGGCCGGCGACCTCCGCGTCGATCCACTCGACCTCGTGACCATCCACCACCTCGGCGACGACCGCGACCACCCCGCCACCCGGGCGCGTGTCGAGCGGATGCTGTTGGCCGAGCTCGTGCGCCGGCCCGATCGGGCCCGGGTCTACGACGATCTCGCGCTCCTCTACGAGGCCGCCGGCGACAGCGAGCGCGCGGTCGAGACCTGGAAGCGGGGCGTCGCAGTCGCCCGCGCCCGCAACTTCTCCGATCCCGACGACCGCCTCCTCCACCTCGACCTCGTCAACCACCTCCTCGCCCGCGAGCTGATCGATGTCGACCTCGAGGTCCTGGTCGAGGAGGCACGCGCCGCGTTCGTACGGACTCCGACCCTCGAGCTGGCGGCGGCGCGCCTCGCGTTCGCGACCGGGCGGCCACGCGACGCGCTGGAACCGCTCGAATGGCTCGTGGGTCTCGACGACGACGAGATCATCGCCACCGGCGCCTCGTACGACGAGCGGGTGTTCGGCGAGTGGTCGTGGGGCCTGATCGGGCTGTGCCGCTTCGCGCTCGGCGACGACGGTGCCGCGGCGGACGCGTTCCGCCGCGCCGAGCGGTATGCGCCCGGTGACGCGTCCTACGTGGTCCGCCGCCGGCTGGCCGAGGCGCGTGCGGGTTCCTCGGCCTGACGCTCAGCCCGCGGTGATGCCGCGGTCCACCGAGAGGATCGCGCCGTGGATGCTGCGACCCTCGTCCGACGCGACCAGCGCGAACATCGCCGCGATGTCGTCGGACGAGCCCATCGCGCGGAATCCCGTGTAGCGGGCCATCAGCTCGAAGTCGACGTCGCTCGGCATCTGGAAGTTGCGGCTCAACGACGTGTCGACGCCGCCCGGCGCGATCGCGTTCACGCGCAGGGGCGTCTTCGCGTACTCCATGGCCAACGCCTTCGTGAGCTGGACGATCGCCCCCTTCGTCATGCAGTACGCGACGGTGTAGGCCTGCCCCATGAGCCCGGCGTTCGACGCGATGTTGACGATGTTGCCCTCGGTCTCGAGCAGGTGCGGGATCGCCGCCTGCGCGAGGAAGAAGCACGCGTCGACGTTCACGCCCATCATCTGGCGGTAGGCGCGCTCCTCGACCTCGGGGAAGTGCTCGGCGCGTGCGATGCCCGCGATGTTGCCGAGCACGTCGAGCTTGCCGAACTGGTCGACCGCAGCGGCGACGGTCGCCACGCACTCGTCGCGGCTGCTGATGTCGCCGGTGCGCGTCGCCAACGTGGCGCCGGCATCGGCCACCAGCTTGGCGGTCTCCGACAGCGCGTCGCCGTTGAGGTCGTGGGCCAGCACCTGCGCGCCCTCGCCGGTCAGCCGGAGGGCGACTGCCCGTCCGATTCCCGAGCCCGCGCCGGTGACGAGCGCGGCCTTCCCCTCGAAGCGTGCCTGACCACTCATGTGAACGTCCCCCTCGGATGCGCGTGCGCCGGTCGACTCGCAGCGACCGTAACACCGCCGTACGGTATCGCCGTCGGCCCGTTCCCGAGAGAGGTGCGCACCGCGCATGGAGTCGTTCACGCACGAGACCGCGAGCGGAGCGGCGCGGTGAGCGGCCCGCTGACCGGGATCACGGTGGTGGAGCTGGCCGGGCTCGGCGCCCTGCCCTTCGGCACCCTGAAGCTCGCCGACATGGGCGCCGATGTCATCCGGGTCGATCGGGCCGCGGAGGTGCCGGCGACCGCACCCGACCCGCCCCGGCCGTTCTCGGAGTGGGATCGGGGTCGGCGCTCCATCGGCGTCGACCTCAAGCACCCCGACGGCGTCGAGGTCGTCCTGCGGCTCGCCGAGCACGCCGACGCGCTGGTGGAGTCGTTCCGGCCCGGTGTGGCCGAGCGGCTGGGGGTAGGGCCGGAGCCGACGATGGCGCGCAACCCGCGGCTCGTGTACGGGCGGCTGACCGGGTGGGGCCAGGACGGACCGCTGGCACAGAGCGCCGGCCACTCGCTCAACTACGAGTCGATCACCGGCGCGATCGGCTCGGTGAGCGTGCCGCACGGGCCGCCGGTGCCGGTGCTCCAGGTGCTCGGTGACTTCGCCGGGGGTGGGCTCCACCTCGCGTACGGCGTGGTGTGCGCATTGCTCGAGGCGCAGCGGTCGGGACGGGGGCAGGTCGTCGACGCGGCGATGGTCGACGGCGTGGCGTCGATCTTCTCGGTCTTCTACGGCATGGCCCGGTCGGGGATGCACACCGACGACATCGGCACCAACCTGTTCGACGGCGGCGCGCCCTTCTACTCGGTGTACGAGACCGCCGACGGGAAGTACGTGAGCCTGGCGCCCATCGAACCGCACTTCTACGCGCAGCTGCTCGAGCAGCTCGGCATCGACGCCGACGGATTGCCGGACCAGTACGACCGGTCGCAGTGGCCGGCGGTGAAGGAGCAGTTCGCCGCAGCAGTGCGCACGAAGACGCGTGCGGAATGGGAGGCGCAGCTCGCCGGCACCGACGTGTGCTTCGCGCCCGTGTACCGCTTCGGCGAGGCGCACGAGCACCCGCACAACGTGGCCCGCGAGGTGTTCGTGCCCACACCGGACGGTGGTCGTCAGGTGGCCCCCGCGCCCCGCTTCAGCCGCACCCGCGCCGAGCCCGGCCGCTCCTACGCCTACCCGGGCGCCGACACCGACACGGTGCTCGGTGAGGTCGGCTTCTCGGCCGACGAGATCGCGCGCCTCCGAGGCTCGCGGGCGGTTCAGTAGCCGCGGAACTTCGGCGGACGCTTCTCGAGGTAGCTGTTCACACCCTCGTCGCTGTCGAGGCTCTGCGCCATCACGTCGACGATCCACGCCTCTTCCTGGGCCATCGTCGCCCGGTCGACGTCGAGCGACCGGTTCAACAGGAACTTGTTCACCGAGTGCGCGCGCGTCGGGCCGTCGGCCAGGCGGCGGGCGATGTCGGCGACGGTGGCGTCGAGGTCGTGGGCGGGCACCACGCGGGTCACGAGCCCGATCTCCAGGGCGCGCGCCGCGGGGATGTCCTCGGCGAGGAGCACGAGCTCCTTGGCGCGCTGCAGTCCCACCAGCCGCGGGAGGAGCCAGGTGCCGAGGCCGTCGGCGGCGAGGGCGCGGCGGGCGAACACCTCGATGAACTTGGCCTCCTCGGACGCGATCACGAGATCGCACGCGAAGGCCAGGTGCGCGCCGATGCCGGCGGCGGTGCCCTGCACCTTGGCGATCACCGGGACCTCGCAGTCGAGGATGGCGTTGACGGTCCGGATCGCACCCCGGAGCATCATCCGGCGGCGCTCACCGATCACGCGCTCGGGCGCGTCAGCCGGCCGCTCCGACTCGGTCGCGGGCGCGCCGCCGCTCAGGTCGGCGCCGGTGCAGAAGAAGCGGCCGGTCGCCTGGAGCACGACGCAACGGATGGCGAGGTCCTCGTCGGCGCGGGCGAACCACTCGCCCATCTTCACGCGCTGGTCGCTGGTGAGCGAGTTGCCCGCCTCGGGCCGGTCGATGGTGATGGTGCCGATGCCGTCGGCGACCTCGAAGCGGATGCCGTCGTAGTCCTCGGAAAAGCTCACGCGTGCTCCTGCTCGACCGCCCCGGGGGCTCCGGGCGGGCGCATTGTATATTCCATACTCCTGTGACCCAGACGACGACGGGGACCATCACCGACGAGGCCGTCACACGCCTGCGCGCCCGCATCGGCGTACCCGAACCGTGGACGCGCCGTCCGCACTACTACCGCCCCAACACCGACACGTTCCGCATCGTGGCCGAGGCCTACGGCGACGACAACCCGCTCTACTGCGATCCCGAGTACGCCACCGCGTCGGTCTGGGGCGGTCCGATCGCGCCGCCACCGCTGGTGGGCGGGGACTCGCTCATCGGCGAGGACGAGGTCACCGCGGTCCCCGAGGACCAGCGCGAGTTGATGAAGGGTGACCCGTTGCGCGGTGTGCACGCCTTCTACTCGGCCAGCGCGCGCGAGTGGTGGGCGCCCCTGCGAGCCGACCACCGCATCTGGCGCCGCAACGCGCTGGTGGCGGTGCTCGACAAGCCGAGCGAGTTCGCCGATCGGGCGGTGCACGAGTGGTCGGCCAACGTCTTCCGCGACGACGACGGCACGATGCTGTCGGGGCAGTACCGGCTGATGATCCGCACCGAGCGCAGCAAGGCCCGGGAGAAGAAGAAGTACGACGCCATCGAGCCGGCGCACTACACCGACGACGAGATCGACGCCATCGAGGCCGAGTACGCCGCCGCCCGCCGCCGCGGCGCCGAGCCCCGGTACTGGGACGACGTCGAGGAGGGCGACGCCGTCGGCCCGATGGTGAAGGGACCGCTCACCGTCACCGACATGGTGTGCTGGCACGTGGGCATGGGCATGGGTCTCTACGACGTGAAGCCGCTCGCGTTGGGTGCGGCCAACCGTCGCCGCATCCCGCGGTTCTTCCACCGCGACGACCAGAACGTCCCCGACGTCATGCAGCGCGTGCACTGGGATCCGGAATGGGCCCGCCGGGCCGGGAACCCGACCACCTACGACTACGGCCGCATGCGCGAGACCTGGCTCATCCACCTCTGCACCGACTGGATGGGTGACGACGCGTGGCTGTGGAAGCTGGAGTGCGAGTTCCGGGGCTTCAACTACGTCGGCGACACCCACCATCTCACCGGCACCATCGTGCGCAAGTACCTGGCCGACGGCGACCGGCCCGCAGTCGACCTCGAGCTCGTCGCCACCAACCAACGCGGCGTGGTCACGACCCCGGGCACGGCGACGGTCCTGCTGCCGAGCCAGGAACACGGCCCGGTGCGTCTCCCCGACCCGCCCGGCGGCGCGCGCGACCTCGAGACCGCGCTCGTCGCGGTCGGCGACGCGTTCTCACGCCGATGAGCGACTACGAGTCGGCGCCGGGCCTCGACGTCGCGCTCGACTCCGGGGTGCTGACGCTGCGGCTGTCGCGCCCCGACAAGCGCAACGCGATGGACGACCCGATGATGTACGCGCTCATCGACGCCGTCGACCGCGCCGGTCGCGACGAGTCGGTGCGCGCCATCCTGCTCGCCAGTGAGGGCGAGCACTTCTGCGCCGGCTTCGACATCGTCGCCCGCAACCAGGAGGGCGGGAAGCCGCGGGTCGGCAGCATCCAGCGCCGCCTGCCCGCACAGGCCCACCGGCTGATCCCGCTCCTCTGCACCACCCAGGTCCCGGTGGTCTGCGCGGTCCGCGGCTGGGCCGCCGGCATCGGCCTCAACCTCGCGCTGGCGGCCGACTTCACCGTCGCCGCCATCGACGCCCGCTTCTGGGCGCCGTTCGCCGAGCGCGGCTTCACCCCCGACAGCGGCGCCACCTGGCTGCTCCCGCGGCGAGTCGGCGAGATGCGGGCCCGGGAGATGATCCTGCTCGGGCGCGTCGTGCACGGTGCGGAGGCCGCCGACTGGCAGATGATCCACCGGGCGGTACCGGCGCGGGAGGTCGACGCGGTCGCGCGCGAGCTCGCCACCACCCTCGCGGAGGGCGCGACCGTCGCGTTGGGTCTGGCCAAGTGGCTCCTCCACACCGGCGCGACCACCGCGCTCGACGACCAGCTCCGCAACGAGGCGTTCGCCATGGAGCTGTCGTCGCGCAGCGAGGACTTCCGCGAGGGCCTCAAGGCGTTCCAGGAGAAGCGGCCGCCGGAGTACGGGGGCCGCTGAGGTGTACGAGCGGCTCATCGTCGAGCGCCGGGGCCCCGTCGGGTGGCTGATGTTCGACCGGCCCGACGTGGGCAACGCCCTCGACGCGCGGATGATGAGCGAGCTCGAGGAGGCGTGGCGGGAGCTCGACGACGATCCCGCGGTCCGCGTCATCGTGAACACGGGAGAGGGAAAGAACTTCCAGACCGGGCTCGATGTCGCCGCGCTCAGCCGCGACAAGGCGGCGATGAGCGAGCAGTCGCGCCGCACCCGCGACGCCGAGCTCCGCTTCACCGCCTGGCACAACCAGGTCTGGACTCCGGTCATCGCCGCGGTTCAGGGCAGCTGCGCAGGTGGCGGACTCCACTTCGTCGCCGATGCCGACGTCGTGATCGCCGCGAGCGACGCCACGTTCTTCGACACCCACGTGTCACTCGGGCAGGCGATGTCGTACGAGGGTGTCGGCCTGTCGCACAAGATGGCCTTCGAGCCCATCATGCGCATGGCACTGGTCGGGCGGTACGAGCGCATGCCCGCGGCCCGCGCGTTGCAGCTCGGCATGGTGTCGCAGATCGTCGACCCACCTGAGCGCCTGCGCGAGGAGGCCCAGGCGCTGGCGGAGAAGATCGCCCGGAACTCGCCGGCGGCGATGCGGGCCACGAAGCGGGCGCTGTGGGGTGCCCTGGAACACGGGCTCACCGACGCGTGCCGCGCCGGCGCCCAGGAGCTCGTCGGGATGTGGGGCCACCCCGACCAGGAGGAAGGGCCGCTGGCGTTCGCCGAGCGGCGGGAGGCCCGCTGGTCTGTGACTGGAGGCGAGGCGACGTGACGCTGTCGACGTACGACACGCTCAAGCTCGAACGACAGGGCCCGGTCGGGTGGTTGATCAACAACCGGCCCGAGCGCCTCAACGCGATGAGCAGCCACATGCGCGACGAGTTCGCCGACGCGTGGCTGGAGCTCGACGCCGACCCCGCGGTCAAGGTGATCGTGCACACCGGCGAGGGCCGCGCCTTCCAGACCGGCGTCGACGTCGAGGAGATCGCCAGCGACGGCGTCGGCATGGAGCGATACCGCGAGTCGGTCGAGAACTGGGACCTGCACTTCACCGCCTGGCAACAGGGGGTCGACAAGCCGGTCATCACCGCGGTCAACGGGATCTGCGCCGGCGGGGCCTTCCACTGGGTGGCCGAGGCCGACATCGTGATCGCGGCGAGCGACGCCACCTTCTTCGACCCCCACGTGTCGGTCGGACAGGTGGTCGCGGTCGAGGCGATCGCGTTGCTGCGCAAGATGCCGTTCGAAGCGGTCATGCGCATGGCCCTGGTCGGGCGGTACGAGCGCATGTCGGCCGAGCGGGCCTACGAGCTGGGAATGATCTCCCAGATCGTCGACCCGCCCGAGCGGCTGCGCGAGGAGGCGCAGGCGCTGGCGGAGAAGATCGCCCGGAACTCGCCCGCGGCGATGCGGGCGACGAAGCGCGCGTTGTGGGGCGCGTTGGAGCACGGGCTCACGGACGCGTGCAGGGCGGGGGCGCAGGAGCTGGTGTCGATGTGGGGCCACCCCGACCAGACCGAGGGCCCGCTCGCGTTCGCCGAGAAGCGCGACCCGCAGTGGTTGGAGCTGGAGAGCTCGTGAGCCGACGGTGAGCCTCGCCGAGGTCCTCGACCGGCGCGAGGGCGACGAGACGACCGTCGCCATCTACACCGCGACCGAGGAGATCACCCGCGCCGAGCTGCGCGCGCAGGCCGAAGCACTGGCCGCGGTGTTGCGCGAGGGCGGGCTGCGCACCGGCCAGGCCGTCGGCGTCATGCTGCCGAACGGGCCCGACATCGTGGCCGCGCTGTTCGGGGTGTGGTTCGCGGGCGGCGTCTACGTGCCGCTCAACCCGCGCCTCTCGGCCGGGGAGCTCGAGCACGTGATCGACGAGGACCGGCCGGCCGCGATCGTCACCCGTCCCGGCGACGCGTCGCGCGTCACCGGCGTCCCGGTCGTGCTGGCGCCCGGCCACGGCACCTGGTCGGGGACCGGTCCCCTCGATGCGGACGCCCCCGCGTCGCCGCCGGGTGTGGCCGCGATCTCGTTCACGTCGGGCACGACGGGGAGACCCAAGCCGGTGCCCCTCCTGCACGACAACGTGCTCGGGCTGATGGACGGCGTGCTGTCGAAGCTCCGGGGTGGCGCGTCGAGTGACGACGCGCCGAAGCGGGCACCGATGCCCAACCTGATCCCCACGTCGCTGTCGTTGTGGGCGGGCATCTACAACGTGATCTTCGGCTTCCGCGCCGGCGCCGCGGTGATCATCATGGAGCGCTTCGACACGCGCGCGTTCGCCGACTTCGTCGACGCGGTTCCAGCTCCGCTCGACGGTGCTGCCGCCCGCGGCCATGACGATGCTCGCCGACGACGAGACGATCACGTCGCTGGCGCCGATGAAGTACGTGCGGAGCATCACCGCGCCGCTCTCGCCGCTCCAGGCGCGGCGGTTCCGCGACCGCTTCGGCATCACCGTGCTCAACGGTTGGGGCCAGACCGAGATCGGTGGCGAGATCGTCGGGTGGAGCGCGCAGGACGCCAAGGACTACGGCGACACCCATCTCGGGGCGGTCGGTCGCCGCGCACGAGAACGTCGGCCTGCGGATCGCCGACGACGGGGAGATCCTCGTGCGGACGCCCACCATCCTCGCCCGCGCCGACGAGGGCGACGACATGGCGGGGCGCCTGGTCGACGGCTGGTTCCACACCGGCGACCTCGGCCGCATCGACCCCGAGGGCTTCCTGTGGATCGAGGGTCGGGTCTCGGACATGATCAACCGCGGTGGCCTCAAGGTCTTCCCCGAGGAGGTCGCCGAGGTCGTCCGCCTGTCACCTGACGTCGCCGAGTGCGCGGTCGCGGGCATCCCCGACGACCGCCTCGGTGAGGTGCCGTGGGCGTTCGTCGTGCCGCGTGAAGGCACCGTGATCGACGCCGATGCCCTCGCCGACCTCTGCCGGGCGCACCTCGCGCCGTACAAGGTGCCGGTCCGGTTCGAGCCCATCGACGCGTTGCCGCGCAACGAGGTCGGGAAGGTGCTCCTGCGCGAGCTGGTCGCGCTCGGGTCCCGGGGGTGACCACCTGGTCCGATCCCGGCAAGGCCGGGGAGTACGTCGAACGGATCGCGACCGTGCCCCAGCGGCTGGCCGGGGAGGCCGTGCTGGCGGAGATCCTGCCCACCGCGCCGCGCGGTGCGCTCGACCTCGGCTGCGGTGACGGACGACTGATCCGGCTGCTGTTGGACGCCCGGCCGGACGTCGAGGTGGTCGTGGGCGTCGATCTCTCGCCCCCGATGCTCCGGCGCGCGCACGATCGGTTCGCCGGCGACGACCGGGTCACCCTGCAGCGGCACGACCTGCTCGATCCGCTCGCCGGTCTCGGCACCTTCGACCTGGTGACCAGCGGCTTCGCCATCCACCACGTGCCCGACGCCCGGAAACGGGCGATCTTCGCCGAGGTCGTGGCGCTCCTGCACCCCGGCGGCACGTTCGCCAACCTCGAGGTGGTGGCGTCACCCACGCCCGAGCTCCAGGCGGCGTTCGAGTCCGCCATCGGTCGGCCCGGCGGCGATCCCGAGGACCGCCTCGCCGCGGTCGAGGACCAGCTCACGTGGATGCGGGCCGCCGGGTTGGAACAGGTCGACTGCGTGTGGAAGTGGCGGGGCTTCGCCCTCATGGTCGGGCAGGCGCCGCCGACCTGAGCCGTGCGAGACTGCGCCCATGATCCGACTGAGCGTGTTCTACCCGACGACCGAGGGCGCGACCTTCGATCACGACTACTACTGCAACCAGCACGTGCCGCTCGCGGCCAAGACGTGGGGCATCGACAGCTACGAGATCGACAAGGGCGTCGACGGACCGTACGTGGCCGCGGTGCACTTCACCTTCGAGTCGGCCGAGGCGATGCAGTCGGCGATGAGCTCGGAGGGCACCGGCGCGATCATGGCCGACATGGCCAACTACACGACGATCACCCCGGTCCTGCAGACCAGCGAGATCGTCGGCTGACGCGACACCGCGACGGAGACGCGCGCCGGACGCCCGGGTGTCCGCGAGGAGCGGGCTCCGGTGATTGACCGTACGCTGCCGCGATGACCGACGTCTCGCGCCGTCTGCAGGGTCGAGTGGCACTGGTGACCGGGGCCGGCAACGGCATCGGGCAGGCGTGCGCCGAGGCGCTCGGTCGCCACGGTGCGACCGTGGTGGTCAACGACCTCGGCACCGACGAGTACGCCGGCGGCGCCAGCTCGGAGGCGGCGGACTCGACCGTGGCCGCCATCCGCGACGCGGGCGGGACCGCCACCGCCAACTACGACTCGGTCGCCACTCCCGAGGGGTGCGGGCGGGCGGTCCAGACCGCGGTCGACGAGCACGGGAAGCTCGACATCGTGGTCGGCTGCGCGGGCGCGATCATCGACGGCACCCTCGCGGCCGACGACGACACCTACCTCCGATTCATGTCGCTGTTCCTCCACCAGAAGTTCTGGCTGGCGCGTGCCGCGCTGCCCGGCATGGCCGAGCGTGGGTGGGGGCGGCTCGTCACCACCACCTCGCACGGCGCGACCGGACTGCTGGGCCAACCGATCTTCGCCGCCGCGATGGGCGGCGTGATCTCCATGACCCGCGCCATCGCGTTCGAGTACGCGGCGGCGGGCGTCACCGCCAACTGCCTCTCGCCCGGTGGTGCGACGCGACTGCACGCGGTCACCCGCCCCATGTTCGAGCAGCTGCGCGCCGACGACCTCATCAGCGAGGCCGAGTGGGAGTCGTATGTCAACACGCCGCCGCCCGAGTACGTGGCACCGATCGTGGCCTGGCTGTGCACCGATGCCGCCGACGGTGTGACCGGGCACGTGTTCCACGCGTCGGGTGGCGCGGTCGGCACGTGGAACCGCTACCACGTCGAGCGCACCATCTACCGGGGTGACCACCGCACGAACCCGCCGTGGCGCCTCGAGGAGCTCGACGAGCAGGTCCCGAAGGCCCTGCTCGCCGAGCCCTGAGTCGCTCGCCGAACTCTCATCTGCGCTCGGTACCGTCGCCCCCGTGCGCGCCGTGGCCGCTGCCGTCCTGTTCGCGATCGGTGTCGCGATGCTGCCCGGCGCGCACGCAGCCTCGGCCGCCGCGGCGACCTGCGCGGACGGTCCCGTCGCGGGCATGCCCGTGCCCGACGCCGATCCCGCCGTCACGCGCGTCGACTACACCTTCGCCCACCGCGTCGCCGGGCGCTGCCGCGTGCTCGTGACCCAGGTGCGGTCGCCGACCGGCACCGGTGGGACGCTGCCGCTGATCCTCGCGATCCACGGGGCCGACGGCGATCCGACGCCGGTTGGCGCCGCTGCTCGACGTCTGGACGAAGGCGGGCTACGTCGTCGCCGCGCCGACGTTCCTCAAGACCAAGAAGCGCGCGAACGGCAAGGCGCTGGCGAGCGAGGTCGCGCAACAGGCCGCCGATGCCAGCTTCGTGCTCGACGAGCTGCTCGACCGGGCGCCGGCACTCCGCGTCGACCCGACCGAGCTCGGCGTCGCCGGGATGTCGCTCGGTGGTATGACGGTGTACGGCCTCATCTCGCACACGTGCTGCCAGGACGGGCGCATCGGCGCCGCGATCGTGATGGCCGGGGTGCACGACAACTTCGCCGGCGGACGGTACGTCCACCAGACCGTGCCGGTGCTGCTGATCCAGGGCGACGCCGACATCGGCTACCACCACAGCCGCGAGCGCGTACCCGCAGCTGGCGCCGCCCAAGTGGTTCATCACCCTGCACGGCGAGCGGCACTCTCCACCCTTCGAGGTCCCGCGCGGCCCGGTGGCCGGCGTCGTCGACGTGACGACCACCCTGTTCTGGAAGCGCTACCTCCGCGGAGACCCGGCTGCGGCGGGGGATCTCGCCCGCGTCGTCGCCGCCACGAAGGGCAAGGCGACGCTGCAGCGCGACCTCAGCGCGAAGTGAGCGCGCGGCCCCGCTCGCGCAGCTCGAACTTCAAGACCTTCCCGCTGGCGTTCAACGGCAGCACGTCGACCACCTCGAGGTGACGCGGCACCTTGAAGTTCGCCATGTGCTCGCGCGCCCACGCCAGGACCTCGTCGGGGTCGACGGTGTGGCCGGCCGTCGGCACGACGAAGGCCATGCCCACCTCGCCCATCCGCGCGTCCGGCACGCCGACGATCGCGACCTGGGCGAGATCGGGATGGTCGAGCATCAGACCCTCGATCTCGGCCGGGTACGCGTTGAACCCGCCGACGATGAACATGTCCTTGATGCGGTCGGTGATGGTGACGTTGTTCGCCCCGTCGACGTAGCCCACGTCGCCGGTGTGCAGCCAGCCGTCGGCGTCGATGGTCTCCGCGGTCGCCTCGGGGTTGTCGAAGTAGCCGATCATCACCTGGAAGCCGCGGGCGACGATCTCACCCTGCTCGCCGGTCGGGACCTCGTTGCCGTCGGCGTCGACGATCTTCATCTCGACGCCGGGAATCGGGCGGCCCGACGTGTGGGCGATGATCTCGGGGTCGTCGTCGTGGCGGCACATGCTCACGATGCCGGTGGTCTCGGTGAGGCCGTAGCCGGTCACCACGGACTCGAGGCCGAGTTGCTCGCGCATCTGCACCACCAGCTCCACCGGGACGACCGCGGCGCCGGTGACGGCCAGGCGCAGCGACGAGAAGTCGTACTGCGAGATGTCGGCGTTGAGGATGGTCTGGTAGATCGCCGGTGGCCCCGGGAGCATCGTGATCTGCTCCTCCTGCACCGTGGCCATCACCGACGGCGTGTCGAACACCAGGTGGGGGAGCAGCGTCGTGCCGGTGAGCAACGACGCCACCAGGCCGGACTTCAACCCGGCGGTGTGGAACAGCGGGTACACCAGCAGGTAGCGGTCGCGGTGGCGCAGGCCGACGACGTCGGCCCATGACGCGTACGCGCGCACGCTCGCGCCGTGGCGCAGCATCGCGCCCTTCGGTGCGCCCGTCGTGCCGCTGGTGAAGATGATGTCGCACATCGTCTCGCCGGTGAGCGCCGACTCGCGCGTCTCCACCTCGGCGTCGTCGGCCGCCGCGCCGCGCGCCAGGAAGTCGTCCCAGCTCACGGTGCCGGGCGGCACACTGCCTTCGAGGACCACGATCTCCTCGACCAGGTCGCGCGCGCCGGCTTCCTCGAGCAGCGCGACGTAGTCGGTGTCGAGGAAGTCGGTGACGGTGAAGAGGAAGCGGGCGCCCGACGTGCGCAGCACGTGCGCAGCCTCCGTGCCCTTGAAGCGGGTGTTCAGCGGTACGAGCACGCCGCCCGCCGCGTAGAGCCCGAGGGCGGCGACGATCCACCGGTGGATGTTCGGTGCCCACACCGAGGCCCGGTCGCCCGGTTGCAGCCCGGTGGCGACGAAGGCCCGCGCCGCCTCGCGCACCGCGGCGTCGAGTTGGGCGAACGTCAGCCGGGTGTCGCGGTCGACGACCGCCTCGTCGTCGGGCCACCGGGCGGCGGCCCGGTGCACGACCTCGGGCACGGTCTCGGGCAGGGGTCCGGTGGGGGTGCTCACGGGGCGGAATATACAATCCCGCGTCCTGACGCACCGTCAGATCCGAAACGACACACAGGGGGAGCCGTGGGGCTGCTCGACGGCAAGGTAGCGATCGTCACCGGCTCGGGCCACGGCATCGGCCGCGGCCACGCGATGGAGATGGCGCGCCACGGCGCCAAGGTGGTCGTGAACGACCTCGGCGGCAGCGAGCGGGGCGAGGGCACTGGGAAGGCCGCCGACGACACGGTCAAGCTCATCGAGGACGCGGGCGGCGAGGCGGTCCCGAACTACGCCAACGTCGCCGACCACGAGCAGTGCGGCGAGCTGGTCCAGCAGGCCGTCGACACCTTCGGGAAGCTCGACATCCTCGTCAACAACGCCGGCATCGTGCGTGACGCCGCGATCTGGAACATGCCGGTCGAGGACTGGGACGCGGTGATGGCGGTGCACGTGCGGGGCACGTGGTCGACGTCGCACTTCGCGGCCAAGCACTTCCGCGACCGGGCGAAGTCCGACGACGACCTGCACGGCCGCATCATCAACACCACCTCGGGCGCGGGCCTCGGCGGCAACTTCGGCCAGTCGGGGTACGCGACGGCCAAGGCGGCGATCGTGGGCATGACGCTCACCGTCGCCCAGGAGCTGTACCGGTCGGGCGTGACGGTGAACTGCGTCGGCCCCGCCGGCCTCACCCGCATCACCGCGACCATGCCCGGGTCGGGGGACGCGTTCGAGCCCGACGAGGTGCCCGAGGGCGAGTGGAACCCGATGGACCCGAAGAACAGCTCGCCGCTCGTGGCGTGGCTGGCCAGCGACGAGGCCGACTACGTCACGGGGCAGGTGATCCGGGTCATCCACGACAAGCTCATCTGGATGGGTGGCTGGTACGAGCGCAGGGAGATCAGCTGTGACGGCAAGCCGTGGGACGCCGAGAAGCTCGGCATGCTCATGGCCACCGAGATCTTCGAGACCCGCCACCGGGGCATGGAATTCCGTCCCCTCTAGTCCTGGAGCACGACCCACTTCCCGAGGAGCCCCACATGGCCATGCCCACCGACGTCCCGATCATCGACTGCATGATCAGCTTCCCCATCGCCGACAAGAAGGCGCTCTACGAGTTCATCACCAAGCAGACCAAGGACTCGCAGTCGAAGGACGAGTACAAGTTCCCGGTCGAGTACATGTTCAAGGACGTGCCCGACGAGGCCGACTCGGGTGAGGACCCGGTGGCGGTGACGCTGCGGGAGATGGACAAGCACAACATCGAGAAGGGGCTCATCGGCATCGGGAGCGACAACTCGCAGCGCGCGCTGACCGAGCACCCCGACCGGTTCGTCGCCGCGTTGAGCGTCGACCCCAACGACATCATGGGTTCGCTCGGGAAGATCGTGGAGGGCCACGAGAAGTACGACATCCGCGCCGTCGACGTGTTCCCCTGCGGTCTGTTCCCACAGATCGCCATCAACGCACCGCAGATGTACCCCATCTACGCCAAGTGCTGTGAGCTCGGCATCTCCGCGTGGGTCAACGCCGGGGTTCCGGGGCCGCGACTGAAGTTCGACGCACAGCGCGTGGACTACATCGACGACGTGATGTACGACTTTCCGGACCTGGTGTTCGTGACCCGCCACGGTTGCGAGCCGTGGGAGGAGCTCGCGGTCAAGCTCATGCTCAAGTGGCCCGGGCTGCACTACTGCACGAGCGCGTTCGCGCCCAAGCACTACCCGAAGGCGATCATCGACTACGCGAACACGCGCGGCGCCGACAAGATCATCTACGCGGGGTACTACCCCATGGGGCTGACCCTCGACCGCATCATGGGCGACATGGTGAACGTGCCGTTCCGTGACCACGTGTGGCCGAAGTTCCTGCGCGAGAACGCGGAGCGGGTGCTCAAGCTCACGTGACCGACGGGCGCACGCTCCGCTGGCACGACGACGAGCAGCTCACGCCGGAGCAGCGGGCCGCGCTGGCGGGCCCCGGCGCGCCGTTCGAGCGCACCGTGGAAGACGTGCTCGGAGCGCCCGTCGAGGTGTTCGTCCAGCGGCCGCGCAACCTGGTGCAGGTGCTCCGGGACGCGGTGGCGCAATTCGGCGATCGCCCCTACCTGTTCTTTCCCGACGAGACGGTGACGTTCTCGGAGTTGCCGGCGCGCGCCGCCGCGTACGCGGCGGTGCTCGCCGACGAGTACGGCGTCGGCAAGGGCGACCGGGTCGCGTTCGCGAGCGCCAACAGCCTCCCGTATGCACTGGCCGAGTGGGCGACGGTCGCCCTCGGCGGCATCATCGTCGGGCTCAACGGCTGGTGGACCGGTCCCGAGCTCGCGTACGGCGTCCAGCTCACCACGCCCAAGGTCCTCTTCGGCGACGAGGCCCGGCTCGACCGGCTCGCCGAGGTCGGCATCACCGACGGCGACGTCCCCATGGTCCCCTTCGCGACCCTCGTCGAGCAGGTGGCGGCGCGCGCCGACACCGGAGCCGACCTGCCCGACGTCGCCATCGACGAGGACGACCCGTTCATGATCCTGTTCACGTCGGGGACGACCGGCCGCCCCAAGGGGGCCACCCTCACCCACCGCAACCTCGTGCACATGGGCTCGGCGATGGCGTTCGGCCGGGCCGTCACGATGCTGCTGAACGGGATCGTGCCGTCGCCCGACGCACCGCCCCCGGCGTCGATCTGCGCCACCCCGTTCTTCCACATCTCGGGCACTGCGCCGCTGTTCATGACCGGGGCGCGGTTCGGCAGCACGCTGATCTTCCCGCCGCCTGGCCGCTGGGACCCCGGCACGCACCTGCAGCTCACCGCCGAGCACCGGGTGTCGGCGTGGTCGGGAGTGCCGACGCAGTTCTGGCGCATGCTCGAGCACCCCGACTTCGACTCGTTCGACCTCTCGTCGCTCACGCTCGTGTCGTCGGGCGGCGCGCCGTTCCCGCCCGAGCTCATGCGCGTGCTCAACGAGAGGATCCCGACCGCGCAGCTGTCGAACGGATACGGCATGAGCGAGTCGATGGGCGCGGGCACCTTGCTGTCGGGAGCGCGCTACGCCACGCACCGTGAGTCGGTGGGTGCGCCGTATCCCACCATCGAGATCCAGATCCGCGACGACGACCGCACCGTCCTGCCCGAGGGCGAGGTCGGCGAGATCTGCCTCCGCGGCGCGGTCGTCTTCCAGGGCTACTGGGACGATCCCGACGCCACCGCCGCGGTGCTCGACGCCGAGCGCTGGTACCACAGCGGTGACTACGGGCGCATCGACGACGGCGTGCTCTGGCTCGAGAGTCGCATGCGCGACCTCATCCTGCGCGGCGGCGAGAACATCTACCCGATGGAGATCGAGCACCGGTTGATCGAGCACCCCGACATCGCCGACGCGGCGGTGATCGGCGTCGAGCACCGCACCCTCGGGCAGGAGGTCAAGGCGTTCGTCGTCCTGCACGACGGGGCGTCGCTCGAACCGGCGGCCGTGCAGGAGTGGGCGGGGCAGTCCCTTGCCCCGTTCAAGGTGCCGGCGTACGTCGAGTTCCGTGACTCCTTGCCGTACACCCAGACCGGCAAGGTGATGAAGCACGAGCTGGAACGCGAGCAGTCCTCGAGCTAGGTCACGATCGGCGGCGGGTCGCCCGTCGCCCGCTCCCACGCCTTCGCCGCCCCGCGCTGCGCCACGACCCGCGCCACGCTGGCGCCGACGCCGATGGCGACCGCCCAGGCCAGGGCGTCGCGCCAGCCGACGTCGCGGGCGGCCGGGTTCTCGGGCGGGTCCTCGTGCCTGGTGGTGCGCCACGTGGTGACCGCCAGTCGGCGCACCATGGCCGCCGCGGCCATGCCCGCGGCGGTGGCGACGAGCTGCCAGATGCGGCGGTCCAGACCGTCCTTGATGTTCGCCATCGTCCGGTTGTGCCCGGGACGGCGCCCGGCCAACCCTTGTTCTCAGTCGAGCTGCCCGAGCACGCCGTCGCGCGCGTTCGGGAGCGCGAGCAACTCGGCGAAAGCCCGGTTCTCGAGCTCCCGGGCGCGGGCGATGCCCTCGCGCTCGGCGTCGAGCAGCAGGCGCTTGGTGGCCATGAGCGACGGGAGCGGCTTCGACGCGATGCGGGCGGCCAGCGCGAGCGTCTCCGGCACCAGCTCGTCGGGTGCGCACTGCCGGATCGCGAGCCCGGTGGCGACGGCCTGTTCGGCGGTGATCCAGTCGGAGGTGAACAGCGAGAGCGAGGCCTGCTGGCGTCCCATGCGGCGGGGGAGCAGGTAGCTGCTCGCGGCCTCAGGCGCCACCCCCATGTTCGTGAACGGTGCCAGCAGGCGCGCCCGGTCCGACACGAGCACCAGGTCGCAGTGGGCGAGCATGGTGAAGCCGAGGCCGACCGCGGCGCCGTTCACCGCGGCGAGCAGGGGCTTGGGGAACTCCTGGAGCGTGTCGACGAAGGCCGGGAAGCCCGAGCGCTCCGGGCGCGCCGCCCCGCGTCGTCGGGGACCGCCTCGGCCATCTCGAGCAGGTCGGTGCCGGCGCAGAACGCCTTGCCGGCACCGGTGAACACGATCGCGCCGACGGCGTCGTCGGCGGCCGCGGCGCGCAGGGCGTCGGCCGACGCGTGATAGAGCTCCTCGTTGAACGCGTTCGCGCGATCGGGCCGATCGAAGGTGATGAGGCGGGCGCGGTCGTGGTCGTCGATCTGCAACACGGGCGTCAGCCTACGGCGAGCATCAGCGACACGAACTCGACCGCGGCGTCGCCGACCGGTTGCCACTTGTGGTGCGTGCCCCGCTGCACCACCGCCTCGCCGGGGCCGATCACCACCGGCTCGGTCCCGGGCAGCGCCAGCTCGAGTCGGCCCGACACCACGATGTCGACGTCGATGGTGGCGGTCGTGTGCCACCCCGCCGCTCCGGGGTCGTGCCCCGCCGGGAGGCGCACCCAGCGGAAGGCGACGCCCCCGCCGCGAGGCTCGAGCACCCAGCCGCCGTCGGGGTCGCCGCCCTGCTCCGGTGATGCCAGCGGGCCCCCGGACTGCCAGAGCTCGACCAGCGCGACCCCGTCGTCGGCCCCCGGTGAGAGCGCGCACGGCGGAGAGCCGTCGGTCGCCGCGTACGACGTGCCGTCCTCGCGGGTGGCGGCCACGAGCCGCCGGGGACGGCCGTCGCCGGTGGCGCTGGCCGCCGCCAGCGCCACGGTGGAATCCGGCGCCGCCGCGGGGTCCGGCCGGACCATGCACACGACGTACGTGCAGGGTGCGTCGCCCGCCACCCGCCACCGGTGCGGGTTGCCGCGCTGCACGACGACGTCGCCCGCGCCGAGCTCGTGCTCGCCGTCGTCGAGGCCGAGCACGATGCGACCGTCGAGCACGACCATGAAGTCGAGGGTGTCGGTGGCGTGCATGCCGGGTCGGTCGGGGTCGTCGCCGTCGACCCGGATCCAGTCGCCGCCACCGGGGAAGCGGATCAGCCGCACCGCGCAACCGCCGGGCGGTGGCTCCAGGGCCAGGGGACCCGCGGGGACGTCGCCGCCGTCGTCGACGGTCGCAGGCGTGCCGTCGAGCCACAACCAGTGCGCGAGCCCGAAGCCGTCCGCCTCGATCGTCCCCGGTGGTCGATCATCCGCACGGATCACGTCCCGCCCGTCCGCATCATGACCGGTGACGACCCTGCGCGCGGTGAACTCCATGGGCCGGGACGCTACGCCGGTCTCCCCGGTCCCGTCACGTAGACTGTCCGGCGAAGGGGAGTATCCCGTCAGCGGTCGTCGTCATCACGGCACCTGCTCGCTCCGAGCATGTCCGGCGCACCGTGCCTCGTCGCCGGACGAGGTGGGAGAGACCTTCGGACGTGTCAGCGCACTCCGAAGGACGGACCCCTGATGGATCTCGGCATCGACGTCAGCCTGTGGCACTGGGCCGCACTGCTCGGGCTGATCGTGGCCCTGCTCACGGTCGACCTGCTGCTGCACCGCGGCAACCACGAGCCCACCGCGAAGCACGCCCTGGTCGAGTCCGCGGTCTGGGTCGCCTGCGGGCTCGGCTTCTCGGTCGTGATCCTGCTGCTCTTCGGTGGGGCCGCCTTCGGCGAGTACCTGAGCGGCTACGTGATCGAGAAGTCGCTGAGCATCGACAACGTCTTCGTGTGGGCGGTGATCTTCTCCACGTTCGCGATCCCGGCCCGCTACCAGCACCGCGTGCTCTTCTGGGGCATCTTCGGCGCGCTGGCGATGCGCGCGGTGTTCATCTTCGCCGGCACTGCGCTGATCGACCGCTTCTGGTGGACGCTGCTGCTCTTCGGCGTGGTGCTGGTGGTGTCGGGGTTCAAGGTGCTGCGCCATCGCGAGGACGAGGGCAACCACGGCCACGACCGCGCGGTGAAGCTGCTCGGGCGCTTCCTCCCCGTCCGCTCCGAGCTCGACGGCCAACACTTCGTCGTGCGCGAGGCCGGCAAGTGGGTGGCCACCCCGCTGCTCGCCGCGCTCGTGGTGGTCGAGGTGACCGACGTGGTGTTCGCGGTCGACAGCGTGCCCGCGATCCTGGCGGTGTCGCGCGAGCCGTTCATCGTGTTCTCGTCGAACGCGTTCGCGATCCTGGGCCTGCGCGCGATGTACTTCCTGTTGGGCGACGCCCGTGAGCGGTTCCACTACCTGGCCCACGCGCTGGGCGCGATCCTCGTGTTCGTCGGGCTGAAGATGGCGCTGTCGCACTGGTGGCACGTGGAGACGCTCGCGTCGCTGGGCGTCATCATCGCCATCCTCGTGGTGGCGATCAGCGCCAGCGTCCTGCGCAACCGACGTGCAGAAGGTGCGGCGATCGGGGATCATGTCGCTCGTGAAGGGTGACCGGGTCGAGATCGTCGTGGAGCTGGGTGGTGGCGAGACCCGTACCTACGAGATCGTCGCCACCCGCGCCGGTCGCCGGGTGGAGACCACGACCGGCCGGGGCATCGTCGAGGTCACCGAGGTGACCCGTACCGGCGAGGTGGTGCGCACCGCACGCTTCATGCAGGCCCGCGTGATCGCGGTCGTCGAGCACCCCGCCGACGACGGCGCGGCGCCCACCGAGCGCCCGGCCCCCGCCAACCAGCCCGGCTTGGGCTTCGAGGGATAGCGTTCCGCCCATGCAGCTCGCAGACCTCGTCGTACCCGCGAGCACCGTGGTGCTCACCCAGGAATGCCAGAAGGGCGTCATCGGAGACCTGAGCCTGCTGCCCGCGCTGGCGGAGTCGGCCCGGGCCACCGGCATGATCGAGAACGTCGGCCGGATCGTGAAGGTCGGTCGCGACGCCGGGTGCGGGGTCCTGCACTGCATCGCGGCGACGCGTGCCGACCGGCGCGGTGCGAGCACCAACGCACCGTTGTTCGCCGGCACCGCCAAGCGGCCGGTGACGATGCTCCCCGGGAGTGAGGGCACCGAGCTGGTCGACGGGATCGAGGCCGCCGACAGCGACCTCGTCTCCACCCGCATCGGCGGGCTGTCCCCGGTGAACGGCACCGAGGTGCCGACGCTGCTCCGCAACCTCGGGGCGAAGACGGTGGTCATCGCCGGCGTGTCGACGAACGTCGCCATCCCGAACGCGACGTTCGACTGCGTCAACGCGGGGTTCAACGTGGTCATCGCGCGCGACGCGATCACCGGTCACCCCGCCGACTACACCGACGTGATCATCCAGAACACCCTCTCGCTGGTCGCCAAGATCTGCACGACCGACGAGCTGGTGGACGTCTGGAGCGCCTAGCCACTAGATCGGCAGGTCGACCGCCGGCGCGATCTTGGCGAGCAGGTCGCGCAGCTGCCCCTGCTCCGCCGGCGTCAACGACTGGATCGGCGCCTCGTCGAGCGCCCGCTCGAACAGCTTCCGGCGCAGCGCCTCTCCCTCGGCGGTGACCACCAGCCTGCCGGACGCGCCGGTCCGACGGGTCGATCGTGCGCGCGACCAGACCGCGTTCCTCGAGGCGATCGACGATGTCGGTCACGTTCGACGCGTCGAAGTGCAGGGACTGCGCGAGCTCCCGTTGCGAGCACGGCTCGCCGAGGTTCTTCAAGGCGTCGAGCTGCGACAGCGTGAGATCGAACTCCATGGCCACCGCGGTCACGTGCCGCTTCATGATCTGCACCACTCCGATCAGGTGGTGCAGCACCTCACGCGCCACCTCCTGATCGCCCCCCGGGCTGGACATCGTCGGCTCCTGTGCTACGGTCAATGGTTGAGCGAACCAATGATTGGTTCGTTCATCTGCATGTTACCCCGATTTCGGCGAGGGAGCACAGGATGCTGCAACGGCTGGCCGCATGGTCCTACCGGCGCCGGCGACGGGTCGTGGTCCTGTGGATCGTGGCGCTCGTCGCGGTGAGCGCGGTCGGGTCGAGCGTCGGCGCGACGTTCTCCCAGGGCTTCCACCTGTCGGGCACCGAGTCGCAACGAGCGACCGACCTCCTCCAGTCGCGCTTCCCCGCGCAGGCCGGCGACGAGGGCCAGATCGTGTTCGCCTCCGCCGATGGCGTCGGGGCCCCCGCCGTGCAGCACCGCATGGAGGCGCTGTTCGCCGAGGTGGCGAGGGTCCCGCACGTGACCGCGGTGGTGAGCCCGTACACGGCCGAGGGCTCCCGTCAGGTCGCGCGTGACGGCGGGGTGGCCTACGCCACCGTGCAGTTCGACCGTACGGCCGAGAAGATCCCGGACCGCACGATCAGCGACATCCGGCACCTCGCCGACGACGCCGCCGGTGCCGGCGTCCGCGTCGCCCTCGGCGGGCGCATGTTCCAGGAGTTCGGCGGCCTGGGACCGGCCGAGCTCATCGGCATCCTCGCCGCCGTCGTGATCCTGCTGGTCGCGTTCGGCTCGCTGATCGCGATGGGTCTGCCGATCCTCGTGGCGCTGTTCGGCATCGGGATCGGGATCGGGCTGGTCGAGCTCCTCTCTCATGTCATCGCCACGCCCGACTTCGGGACCCAGCTGGCGTCGATGATCGGCCTCGGGGTCGGCATCGACTACGCGCTGTTCATCGTCACCCGCTACCGACAGGGTCTCGCGGAGGGCTTCGAGCCCGAGCACGCGGTCGTGCGCGCCATCGACACCGCGGGCCGCGCGGTCGTCTTCGCCGGTTGCACGGTGATCATCTCGTTGCTCGGTCTGTTTCTCATGGGCGTCGACTTCGTGAACGGCATGGCGGTCGGCACCTCGGTCACGGTGGCGGTCGTGATGGTGGCGTCGATCACCCTGCTGCCCGCGGTCCTGGGCTTCGCCGGGCGGGCCATCGACCGCTTCTCCATCCGGCGCCACCGGGCGCCCAAGCCGCGCGAGCAGGGCCTCTGGTTCCGGTGGAGCCGGGTCGTGCAGCGTCGCCCCTGGCCCGCGCTCGCCGGCGGCCTCGTGATCCTGATTGCCCTCGCGATCCCGCTGTTCTCGATGCGCCTGGCCTTCCCCGACTCGGGTGGCAACCCGACGACCGACACGACGCGGCGCGCCTACGACATGGTCGCCGCGGGCTTCGGACCTGGATTCAACGGCCCGCTCATCCTGGCGGCCGAGTTCCCGAAGGGCACCGACACCTCCGCGCTCGACACGCTGGTCACGCGCCTCGGCGAGACGCGTGATGTCGCCGCGGTGTCACCGCCGTCGCCCAGCCCGTCGGGCGATGCGGCGGTGATCCGGTTGATCCCGCGCAGCTCGCCGCAGTCGCAGAGCACGACCGATCTCGTGGCCGAGCTGCGCGACCACGTGATTCCCGACGCGTTACGCGGCTCCGACATGACGGTGCACGTCGGCGGGCTCACCGCGTCGAGCATCGACGTGTCCGAGCGGCTGGCCTCGCGGCTGCCGATCTTCATCGGCGCGGTGCTCGTGCTGAGCTTCCTGCTCCTGATGGCCGTGTTCCGCAGCCTGCTCGTACCGCTCAAAGCGGTGATCATGAACCTGCTCTCCATCGGCGCGGCCTACGGCGTGGTGGTGGCGGTGTTCGAGTGGGGTTGGCTCAAGGGCGTCTTCGGCGTCGAGCAGACCGGGCCGATCGCCCCGTTCATCCCGATGATCATGTTCGCCATCCTCTTCGGGCTCTCGATGGACTACGAGGTGTTCCTGCTCTCGCGCATCCGGGAGGAGTACGACCGCACCGGCGACAACGCGCTCGCGGTCGCCGACGGTCTCGCCTCGACCGCCCGGGTGATCACGGCGGCGGCGCTGATCATGGTGACCGTGTTCGGCAGCTTCGTGCTCGCCGACGCGACGACGCTCAAGCTGTTCGGCCTCGGCCTGGCCACGGCCATCCTGGTGGACGCCACCGTCGTGCGCATGGTGCTCGTGCCGGCGACGATGGAGCTCCTGGGCGACCGGAACTGGTGGTTCCCCCGCTGGCTCGACCGGATCGTCCCGCGGCTGCACGTGGAGGCCGGGCCCGACGTCGACGCCGAGCTGGCGCGGCTGGCCGCGGAGGAGCGGGTGCCGGTCCCTGGGTCCTGATTCCGGACGCGGGGTTACAGTGGCGGGTCCACCGCGACCCGCTCAGGAGCTGAATCGTGACCGAAGCCGTCATCGTCGCTGCCGCCCGCACCCCGATCGGGCGGGCCCGCAAGGGATCGCTCATCGACGTCGACGCATTCCGCCTGGCGGAGATCGCGGTCGGTGAGGCCGTGAGTCGCGCCGGCATCGACGCGGCCGACATCGACGACGTCGTGCTCGGCGAGTCGCTGCAGGGCGGGGGTGACATCGCCCGCAACGTCGCCGTGCGCCTCGGCCTCACCGGGGTCCCCGGCATGGCCGACAACCGGCACTGCGCCTCCGGCCTGAGCGCGGTGCAGATCGGCGCCGGCAGCATCCGGGCCGGCATGGACCGGGTCGTCATCGCCGGTGGCACCGAGAGCCTCAGCACGTCGCCGCAGACGTGGAAGGTGCTCGAGCCGGGCGGGGAGCCCCAGATGTGGATGTCGCCCAGCCATCCCGAGACCCCCGACGCGCCGACGTTCGACATGTCGATCACGGTGGGCGAGAACACCGCCCGCGAGATGGGGCTCACCCGGCTCGACGTCGACGAGTGGGCGGCGTACAGCCACGGCCGTGCCATCGCGTCCATCGACTCCGGTGCGTTCGAAGAGGAGATCGTCCCCGTCGAGTACACCGACCGTGATGGCAACGCCCGCGTGTTCAGCGTCGACGAGCATCCGCGGCGCGGCACCACCGTGGAGACGCTCGCCGAGCTCAAGCCCCTGCACCCGGAGATCGACGGCGCGACCGTCACCGCGGGGAACGCGGCGGGCCTCAACGACGCCGCCGCCGCGCTCCTGGTGACCGCGGACGACTACGCCGAGGCCCATGGGCTGCGCCCGTTGGCGCGCGTCGTGTCGTGGGCGTCGTCCGGCCTCGAGCCGGCCCGCACCGGCATGGGGCCGACGCTGGCGATCCCGAAAGCGCTCGAGCGCGCCGGCCTGACCATCGACGACATCGACCTCTTCGAGATCAACGAGGCGTTCTGCTCGGTGCCGGTCGCCGCGGTCCGCACGCTGGGCATCGACCCCACGATCGTGAACGTCAACGGCAGTGGTTGCAGCCTCGGTCACCCGATCGCCGCGACGGGCGCCCGCATGGTGGTCACCATGATGAACGAGCTCCGCCGCCGCGGCGCGACCCACGGGGTCGTCTCGATGTGCGCCGGGGGCGGCATGGGTTCGGCGCTCGTCGCTCGAGGTCGCCTGACCGTGGGCGGCAAGCACGTCGACATCGACCTCTCCGGGAAGCGGATCCTCGTCGTCGGTGGCTCCGCCGGCATCGGGCGCGGCGCGGCCCTGGCCGCGGCCGAGGCCGGCGCCGGGATCACCGTGGTCGGCCGCAGCGCCGAGAAGCTGGCCGAGGTCGTGACCAGCGCCGGCACCGGGACCGCGATCTCCGCCGACGTCACCGACCCCCAACGGTGCCGCGAGCTGGTCGGCGAGGCGGTCGACGCCATGGGCGGCATCGACGCGCTCCTCTACTCCACCGGGGTGTCGCCGCTGGCGCCCCTCGAGCACGTCGACGCCGACACGTGGCAGCGGGTGATCGCGACCAACGCCATCGGCCCCGCGCTCGTCACCCAGGCCGCGCTGCCGCACCTCAGCGAGGACGGCGTCGTCGTCTTCCTCTCCTCGATCAGCGTGGGCGGCGGGTACTTCGGCCTCGGCCCCTACCAGGCGAGCAAGGCCGCGCTCGACCGGACCATCCAATCCTGGCGGGCGGAGCACCCGGAGCGTCGGTTCGTGCGCATGGCGGTGGGCGACACCGAGGACACCGACTTCGCACGCGACTTCGACATGGAAGAGGCCGCGGCCCTCACGCCGCGGTGGGTGGAGGCCGCGGTCATCTACAAGAACCGGATGCGGTCCGCCGACCTCGGCCGCACCATCGCCGAGTTCGTGGCCATGCTCCTCGCCCATCCCGCACTGACGATCCCCGAGCTCACCATCGTGCCCGCGGGCGGGATGCTCACGATGAGCGACGTCCAGGAGCTGATGGAGACGCTGGCGGCGTCCCGAGCGCCTACCTGATCCGCGGCTTGGTGCGGGGACGGGTCGCGAACGTCTCCTCGCCTTCCTTCAGGTTCTCCTTGTCGGTGTCCATGCCCAGGTGCAGGAACGTGTTCCCGAGGGCGGTGGCCTGCGCAGGGAACATCTCGCGCGCGGCCCAGAGCGTGCGCAGCGTCGCCATGATCGCCGCCGGAGGCTGTGCCGCGATGGCCTCGGCCGCCCACGTGGCCGCATCCATGAGTTCTTCCAATGGGACGACCTCGCTCACGAACCCGACCTCGTAGGCTCGTCGCGCCGACATGCGCTCGCTGGCGCCGAGCAGCGCGACGCGCATGGCCTCGCCGAAGGGCATCTTGGCCAGTGCCTCGATCGGCTCGTAGACCGCGGGCATCGAGTAGGTGACGTGGGGGTCGACGAAGGTCGCGTGGTCGGCGGCGATGATGAAGTCGACCTGGCCGAGCAGATAGAACGCGCCGGCCGCGGCGGTGCCGTTGACCGCGGCGATCACCGGCTTCCACATGCGGTTGACCCGCGGTCCGATCGAGACGCCGGGGTCGTCGTAGGTGTACGGATCCCACTTCACGTCGAACGGGATCGTGCTCCGGTCGTTGCCGGTGCAGAACGCTCTGTCGCCCGCGCCGGTGAGGACGACACACCGCACGTCGTGGTTCCAGCGCAGCGCCTGCCAGACCTTCGCAAGCTCGTCGATCATCGTGTAGTCGAAGCTGTTCTGCACCTCGGGGCGGTTGAGGGTGACGTACGCAACCCCGTTCTCCTCGCGGTACAGCAGTGTCTCGAGCTCCATCGAGTTCTCCAGCCCTAGTTCTCCAGTTTCATGACCGAATCCGCTCCGCCGTCCCGCCCTCCGGGCACGCCTCCGCTACTTCTCCGCCCTAGTTCTCCGTTCATGATCGAATCCGCTCCGCCGTCCCGCCCTCCGGGCACGCCTCCGCTACTTCTCCAGCCAATCGGACAGGGTTGCGTCCTCCCAGCCGGGAGGCCCGTACACGGTACGCGGGAGTGGTGTCATGACGTGGCTGTCGCCGCCGGTCACGAACTCGGCCGCCGTGCGCTCCCATGCCACGAGGCGGTCGTCGGCCTCACCGTCGTCGTCGAGGCCATGGGCGGCGTCGCGGTTGCGGCGCAGCCGGACCTGGGCCGGGATGCCCGTCGCCCAGACCATCACCACCTCGTGCTGGTTGGAGAGCACCTCGTAGAGGCCGGTGGGCTCGTGGTCGTACTCGCGCATGAGCGGCACCCGCTGCTCGACGACCGCGGCCAGGAAGTCGAGCTGCGCGCCCGGGCGGACGGTGAGCACCTCGTGCACGAACAGGGTGCCCTGGACGCCCGCCTGCTGGAGCTCCTCGGTGCTGGGGCTCCCGGGCACGCCGCCGCACAGCCGGTCGTACCCGCCGGTGCGCCACTTGGCGGCCTCGTCCCACCAGTCGCCGTAGAACGCCTGGCGCCGTTTGAGGTTCATGCGGTCGACGTTCGACGCCCACCCGGTCCAACCCCGCGTGCCGACGTCCCAGATGTTGATCACCTGCGGCCAGCGCCCGCCGCCCGCCGCACACACGTAGAAGGAGCCCTGGAGCCCGAACATCTCGGGCATCCGCAGCACCGGGTCCTTCCAGAGGTGCTCCATGTACTCGTACTGGCCCTGGCCCACGATGTCGACGGTCTCGTGGAGGTACAGGCGGCGCGGCGACATCGCGGCGCAACGTAACGTGACCCCCGCTCGCGACACAAGACGACCCGCCAGGAGGAACCGGTGGAGGATCCGCACATCCGGGTGCTGCCTGCGCTCGACTTCGACAACGAGTTCTTCTGGACGTCGGGCAGGGACGGCGTGCTGCGCTTCCTGCGTTGCGCCGAGTGCGAGGTCCTCGTGCACCCACCGGTGCCGTACTGCGCCCAGTGCGGCGGGACGCCCGAGCCCACCGCGGTGAGCGGCCGGGCCACCGTCTACAGCTTCACCGTGAACCACCAGGCGTGGGACGGCACCACGGACCCGTACGTGATCGCGCTGGTGGCCATCGACGAGCAGCCTGACGTGCGGCTCACGACCAACCTGGTCGACTGCGGGCCCGACGACGTGCACATCGGCATGCCGGTCGAGGTGGTCTTCGCCGACCACGATCCGATCTACCTCCCACTCTTTCGGCCCGTGACGCCCGGAGCGGGTCGGTGAGTGCCTTCGAGCGGCAGTCGGTGATCTCCGGGATCGGCCAGTCGGCCATCGGCCGCCGCCTCGACCGGACCGGCGTCGACCTCACCATCGAGGCCGCGCAGGAGGCGGTCGCCGACGCCGGCCTCACGTTCGCCGACATCGACGGCCTGGCGACCTATCCCGGCGGGGGCGCCGGCGGGAGCGACTTCGCGGGCCCGGGCGTGGTCGAGATGCAGGACGCGCTGCGGCTGGGCCTGAACTGGTACTCGGGCTCGGCGGAGGGGGCGGCGCAGATCCAGGCGGTGATCAACGCGGTCCTGGCCGTCGGCGCGGGGCTCGCCCGCCACGTGCTGGTGTACCGCACCGTCACCGAGGCGACGGGCCAGGGGAGTGGCGGCCGGCGCCCCATCGGCGTGGGCGGCGGCGCGGGCGCCGGGGGCATGGTGCAGTGGACGCTGCCCTTCCGTGCGTACTCGGCCGCGAACTGGCTGGCGCTCTACGCGCAGCGGCACTTCTACGAGTTCGGCACCACCCGCGAGCAGCTCTCGCAGATCGCACTGAACGCACGCCGCAACGCCGAGCTCAACCCGAAGGCGATCCTGCGTGAGCCGATGTCGAGCTCCGACTACTTCGCGGCGCGCATGATCACCACGCCGTTCTGCCTGTTCGACTGCGACATCCCCGCCGACGGGTCGACCGCGGTCGTCGTGTCGGTGGCCGAGCACGGGCGCGCGGTCGACCACGCCGCACCGGTGGTCGAGGCGGTCGGCACCGGGTTCGTCGACCGTCCGTCGTGGGATCAGCGCGCCGACCTCACCACCATGGGCGCGCTGGACGCCGCGCGGTCGATGTGGGCCCGTACCGACCTCACCGCGGCCGACGTCGACATCGCCGAGCTCTACGACGGCTTCTCGTTCCTGACCATGTCGTGGCTGGAGGCGCTCGGCTTCTGCGGCCACGGCGAGAGCGGTCCGTTCGTGGAGGGCGGTGCCCGGATCGCGCGCGACGGGGAGCTTCCGCTGAACACCAACGGCGGCCAGCTGTCCGGCGGCCGGCTCCACGGCTTCGGGTTCCTGCACGAGGCGTGCGCACAGCTGCGCGGCGACGCGGGCGACCGTCAGGTGCGAAGACCGCTCGACGTCGCCGTCGTCGGCAATGGGGGAGGACCGGTCGCAGGCTGCCTGCTCCTGACCCGCGAGTGAGCGACCTCAGCGTGCGCGAGCGCGGAGCCAGGCGATCACGTCGGCGGTCACCTCGTCGCGGTTCGTCTCGTTGAGCAGCTCGTGGCGGGCGCCCGGGTACAGGCGACGCTCGACCGTGACCCCCGCGTCGCGCAACGCCGCTTCGAGCGCCTTGGGGTTCTCGCCCATCGCGCCGCTCGGGTCCCGGTCCCCGGCGATGACGAAGACGGGGCACGTGATGGCGGCGAGGGCGGTGGGCCCGACCGCATCGCCGACGATGCCGAAGAGATCGGCGACGAACCCCTGGGTGAGCGGCATGTCGTCACCGCACAGTGGGTCGGCGAGGTAGGCGTCGACCTCCGCGTCGTCGCGGCTCAACCAGTCGAACCGCGTGCGGGCCGGCTCGAACGGGTCGTTGAACGCCGACAGCGCGTCGACCGGGGTGTCGCGCGTCGCCTCGTCGGTGATCGTGCCGAGCGCCTCCCCGAGGACCGGCAGATCGACGAGCGATGCAGGGAAGCCGCACAGGACCGCGCCGGCGAGGCGGTCCGAGTGTCGGGTGAGGTAGGCGAGCCCGATCAACGAGCCCAAGGAGTGGGCGAACAGCAGGACGGGAAGGTCGGCGCCGTCGTCGCGCGCCAGGTCGACGACGTGGTCGAGGTCGTCGACGAGCGCCGCACCACCCGGGGGCCCCATGCGACCCTTGCCCGTCGCGCCCGCGGTGCGGCCGTGGCCGCGGTGGTCGATCGCGTACGCGTGCAGGCCCGCGTCGTTCAGCGCCCGTGCGAACCGGTCGTACCGGCCGGAGTGCTCGGACGCGCCGTGGGAGATCACGACGGCGCCGACGGCATTCGCGGTCGGCCACCGCCGGACGAAGATCTCGATGCCGTGCCGGTCGCGGAACGTGAGCTCGTCCACGGCCGGCGCCGCGTCAGAAGGTGCCGATCCCAGCTGCCTCGTTGCGCTTGCGCCACTCCTCGCGCGACATGCGCGTGGTGTCGACGTCCCGGGCCAACGCCCGCAGGGCACCCACGGTCGCCTGCTCCTTGGGCGTGTGCGCGAACGGGTCCCAGTCGAAGAAGCGGCAGGAGTTCTCCCAGGTGATCTTGTGGATCTCCTCGTCGGTGCACCCGCTGTCCTGGAACTCCTTCCAGGCGAACTCGGGCGACTCCGGCCACGTCGTGTCGGTGTGGGGGTAGTCGCACTCCCAGGCGATGATGTCGATCCCGATGCGGTGGCGCAGCTCGAGGCCCGACGGGTCGGTGATGTAGCAGGCGAGGATGTGGTCGCGGAACACGTCGGACGGCAGCTTGCCGCCGAAGTCGTTGTCGAGCCACGCCTGGTTCTGGAAGTGGCGGTCGGCGCGGTCGAGGTAGAACGGGATCCACCCGATGCCGCCCTCCGAGAGCGCGACCTTGAGGTCGGGGAAGCGGCGCAACGTGGGCCCGAAGAGCAGGTCCTGCGCGACCAGCACCGAGATCTGGGCCGTGAGGACGATGAGGTGGTCGATCGGCGCTTCCGGCGCCTTCTGGATGAGGTCGAAGCCGGCGCCGATGTGGAGCGACAGCACCATGTTCTCGTCGCACATCGCCTGCAGCATCGGGTCCCAGTGGCCCGACAGGAAGCTCGGGAAGCCCTGGGCGTGGGGTGCTTCGAGGAAGCTGACCGACCGGCAGCCCTTCTTGCCGATCCGCCGGACCTCCGCCACCGCGAGGTCGATGTCCCACATCGGGACGATGCCGAGCGGGATGAAGCGACCCGGGTACTCGGCGCACCACTCGTCGAGGACCCAGTCGTTGTACGCCTGGAGCATGACCAGCGACAGCTCCTTGTCGCCGGCCTCGGTGAACGTGCGGGCGTTGAAGCCCGCCATGGTCGGGAAGCACATCGACGCCAGCACGCCATTGACGTTCATGTCGCGCACCCGCTCGTGGATGTCCCAACATCCGGGGCGCAGCTCGGTGAACGAACCGGGGTTGAAGCCCCACTCCTCGCGCGGCCAGCCCACGGTCGCGGCCATGCCGAAGGGTGTCGCGGTGCTCTCGCCCTGGAACGTCCACTCGTCGACGCCCTGCTCGTTGCGGACGATCTTCGGCGCCTGGTCCAACCACTTCGCCGGCAGGTGGTTCTTGTACATGTCGGGCGGCTCGACCATGTGGTCGTCGATGCTGACCAGGATCATGTCGTCCATCTGCATGGCGTTTCCTCTCGGTGCGTTTTGGACGTAGACCAAAAACTCTACCGACCGGCGGCCGGCGAGGCACACCGGTGGAGCGGAGCGCTTGACTGGTGCGGACTTCGCACGCCCGTCGATGCTCAGGAGGCTGCCCGTGGCCGTGACGCCCGCCCCCCAGGCGAACCTGGTCGAGACCCTGTTCGCTCCGTTCACCAACTTCCTCCGGAGCTGGGACTACCGCCCGGTGACGAGTTGGTTCGAGCACTTCGTCACCATCAACTGGAACGCCGGCGACGCCGACGTCGAGCAGCACGTGCTCGGCGAGGTGGGCAGCTACGGGCTCCAGCTCGCCCGGATCCTCGACGCGGTCGACCTGCTCGTCGGGGAGCTGGACCTGAGTCGGCTCACGCCGGAGCAGCAGCGCACCGTGGTGCGGCTCGAGGACCTCGCGGCGTCCGCGCAGCGCGCGGTGCACGAGTACCGGGGCGACGCGGTCGAGGCACCCCCCGCCGCGACCCGCGGTGACCTCCTGCCCCGCGTCGTCGAGCCCCGCTAGTCGGGCACCGCCGAAGCTCAGCGGGCGGTGAACACCATCGGGAAGGTGTCGAGCGAGCGGATCGCCGGCGTGTAGACGAGCTCGTGTCCGGGCTTCACCGAGTACTCGGGGATGCGGGTGTGCCATTCGCGGAGCGCGACACGCAGCTCGAGCCGGGCGAGGTGCGAACCCAGGCAACGGTGCACGCCGCCGCCGAACGCGTTGTGCGGGTTCACCTCGCGGTCGAAGCGCACGTCGTACGCGTCGGGGAGGGCGGCCTCGTCGGTGTCGATCGAGCCGAGGCTGATGCTGACCATGTCGCCCTTCTTGATCGGGCACCCGAGGATCTCGGCGTCCTCGGTCGCCACGCGGGCGATGCCGCCGACGGGCGTCTCCCAGCGCAGCAGCTCCTCCACGGCCGACGGCACCAGCGACGGGTCGGCAGCCAGCTGCCGGCGCTGGTCGGGGTGCTCGCAGAGGTAGCCGAAGAAGCAGTCGAGCGACGCGCTCACAGTGTCGAGCCCGGCGATGAGGAAGAGGAAGCAGACGTCGAGGATGTCGTCGCGGGTGAGCTGGTGGCCGTCGACCTCGGCGTCGAGGAAGCGGCTGAGCAGATCGTCGCGCCGCTCGACCTCGCGCTCGTCGAGCACATTGTTGAAGTACGCGTAGATCGACGTGCCGATCTCGTTCTGGTAGGCGATGGTGTCGGGGTGATCGCGGCTCTCGCCCACGATGTGGTCGGGCCGGATCACGCCGTCCTTCATCGTCAGGAACGTCGGCAGGTCCGAGAGCGGTAGCCCGAGCAGGGTCAGGAACACCTGCGATGGCAGCGGCACCGAGAACTCGGTCGAGAAGTCGCACTCCCCGCGCTCGACGAAGGTGTCGATCAGCTCGTGCACGAGCGCGGCGACCGGCGTCTCGAGCGCGGCCATGTGACGCGGCGCGAAGAGCGGGTCGAGGATCTTCCGGTACTTCACGTGGTCGGGCGGGTCGATCTGCAGCGGGATGAGCGGCCGCACCGTGCCCATCGCGAGGGTGGCCTGTGTCGCCGCGGACGAGAACACCTCGGGCCGGCGGAAGCACTCCTGCGCCGCCTCCCGGGTGGTGAGCATGTGGCCGGTGCCGTCGAGCGAGAGCACCGGAGCGATGTCGCGCAACGCGCGGTACATCTCCTGCGGGTGCCGGCTGGTCTCCGGGTCGAGATCGAACACGTTGACGCCGGGGCCGTAGCCGCCCGCGTCGGTGGTGGCTTCCATGGGTGCTCCTGCTCGTCGTCGGCGCCCAATCTAGGGGCGCCGCGAGGGTGGTGGTGCTAGAGGATCACGCCCGCTTCACGCAGCGCCGTGATGCGATCGGGGTCGTAGCCGAGCTCGCCGAGCACCGAGTCGGTGTGCGCGCCGAGCAGCGAGCTCGGCTTCACCACCGTCGACGAGCGCGAGAACTCGACCAGGGGCATCAGCCGCGGGTGGGTGCCGATGGTCGGGTGCTCGACGTCGGTGACCCAGCCGTTCTGGCGCCCGAGGCCGCCGTCGGCGAACAGCTGCGCGTCCGGCGCGCCGTTGCGCACCGCGAGACAACCGACGTCGACTGCGCAGAGCTCGTTCTCCCAGTCGCCGGCCGGCTGCTTGCGGAACATCCCCGCCAGGAGATCGGCGAGCTCGTCGTCGTGGGCACGGCGGGCGTCCTCGTCGGTGAAGCGCGGGTCGGCCGCGAGGTCGACGAAGGGCGCCAGCGCCGACACCAGGGCGTCCCACTCCGACGGTGCGGGTGCGGCGAGGAAGACCCAGCCGTCGGCGGTCTCGTACAGGCGGTAGCGCGCCGAGAGCCCGTGCAGCCCCGGGTCGGTCATGAGCCGCGCCGGGCGGTCGTCGTACTCGACCATGTCCTCCACGAGCACGTGCGCCATCGAGAGGAGCATCGACGTCTGCAGCGCCTGTCCCGGCGCGCCGCGCTCCCGTGCGAGCAGGCCGAGCAGCAGCGCGGACGCGACGCCGAGCGCGGAGAAGCCGTCGGCGTGACCGACGCCCATGGCCGCCGACGCGACCCGGAGCGCGGTCGGCTTCACCACCTCGACCGTCGAGGTCGGGTCCCTGCGCGGCGGACTCGCCGATGTTGCGCATGGCGAGACCGGAGCCGGCGCCGATGGTGGGCGCGAACGCGGGGCAGTGGCCGCACGGCCCGTCGACGCCGTAGCCCGGTGCGCTGAGGTAGACGAGGTCGGGGTTCACCGCCAACAGCGACGCGGGGTCGAGCCCGAGGCGCTCGACCACCCCGGCGCGGAACGACACCAGCACCGCGTCGGCGTGGCGGACGAGCTCCCGCACGATCTCGCGGCCGGCGTCGGTGTGGATGTCGGCGGCGACGGTTTCCTTGCCCTGCAGCACCTTCACCGCGCCGGCCTCGGGGAACGGGATGATGTGGCGGATGGGGTCGCCGTCGAGCTGCTCGATCTTGATGACGCGCGCGCCGAGGTCGGTGAGCAAGGTCGCGCCGTAGGGCGCCGCGTAGTACGTGCCCATCTCGATCACGGTGACGCCGGCGAGCGGCGGCGCGTCGTCGGCCGGCTTCGAGGGCGGAGACGGTGCAGAGGTCGCGGGTGCGGGCGGACGGGACGACGAACGCAAGGTCGCGCCGTGCTGGTCGAGCGTCGCCGCCGACCGCTCCAGCACCGCGGGGGTCGCGCTCATGTGGACCATCGGGCCCGGTTGCACCACCGCGCCGCGCTCGGTATCGGCGACGGTCACGACCGATCGGTCGTGCAGCATCTGGGGGTGCGCGAGGAGCTCGCTCCCGTGGCGGAAGATCTCGGCCCACACGTCGGGCTCGCGGTCGAACACCTCCTGCCACTCGGCGGTGGTCTTGGCGCGGACTGCGGCCAGCATGCGCTCGAAGTACTCGTTGCGCTGCTGGATGTCGTCGAAGTCGGGGACCGACGACCAGTGGGGATCGTCGAACATCCAGTCGAGCTCGAGCGCCCGCATGAACGCGGAGAACAGCCGGGGTGTGGTCTGCGAGAACTGCATCCAGCGACCGTCGGCCGACAGCGCGACCAGCAAGCGGAAGAACAGCGGGTTGTTGGGCACCGAGGCGTTCTCGTCGGCCAGCGCGGCCTGGGTGAACGCCTCCGGGTACTGGAGGGCGATGTGGCGGATGATCGCGTTCCAGGTGTCGTGGGCGGCGAAGCCCTGGACCAGCGTCGTGTCGATGCGCTGCCCGCGGCCGCTGTGCTCGCGCTCGTAGAGGGCGGCGAGGATGCCGTGGAGCGCGGTCTGGGCGCCGCTCCACGCGGTGTACGGCGCGCCGCAGAACGCCGGTCCGGGACGCTCCGCGATCACGCCCATGGCGGCGTGGCCGGCGAGGCGCGCCATCACGAGCCCTTCGTAGCCCTTCACGCCCGCGAGGGGACCGGTGCGGCCGAACGCAGTGACCGACGCGTAGACCAGGCCCGGGTTGTCGGGCGCGAGGTCGTCGTAGCCCAACCCGAGGCGCTCCACGACCCCGGGCCGGAACGTCTCGACCACGACGTCGGCGCCGCTCGCGAGGTCGCGGGCGACGCGCAGGTCGTCGGCGTCGTGGAAGTCGAGCACGATGCTCTGCTTGCCGCGTCCCCAGAACGGGAAGGCGGGTTGCGTGCGCAACGGGCTGCCACCGGGCGGTTCGACGTCGATCACGTCGGCGCCGAAGTCAGCGAGGAAGCCGCTCACGTGCGCGCTCGTCAACGTGTTGGAGAGGTCGACGACACACAGACCCGCCAATGGACCGCTCATGCACACCCCCGTGTCGAACCAGCGACGTTACCCCGCACGGTCAGGACGGCACACCGGCGCGGGCGGCGAGCACGCCGACGTCGGCGAAGGCCCGGAGCATGTCGTTGAGGTGCGTGCACGTCGTGGCGCCGACGAACTCGGCCCGGATGCGGGCGCGGAGATCGTCGAGGCCCTCGCCGACGAGTCGGGTCGCGCTGCCCGCGGCCTCCGGGCACTGCGCGAACGGCAGGGCGCGGGCGATCGCCTCGGCGCGCAGGACGACGCGGGTGACGGGGTCGACGTCGGCGGTGAACGTGTACTCGTGCACGACGGTCTCGACGCCGCCGGCGGTGACGTAGCTGTCGCGGAACATGGCGTCGACCGCCAGAAGGCCCTCGTGCGGCGACGCGGGAGGGACGACGTCGATGCGCCGCCGCCGGCGCATGCCGTGCGGCGGGATCGGGTCGGGGAGGTCGTGCCACGCGATGGGGTCGTCGGGCCGGTCGAGCGCCGGCGCCTCCGGACCCACCGCGATCGGAACGTGCCCGACCTCGAGCACGTTGGCCACGATCGCGCCGCCTTCCTGCCAGCCCGCGCACACCCCGGTGAGGGCCAGCAGGTGTGGGGGAGCGCCCTCGGCGGGGAGCGGACGCGGTGGCGCCGCCACGCCGGTGTCGCGCCGTTCGAGCTCCGGCGCGTACCCCGACACGAGCGCGGTGCCGGGGATGTCGTCGAGGAGCTGGAAGATCGGGCGCCCGACCATGCCCTGCTCGTCGGCGAGGCGCTGCAGCTCGCGGCGGAAACCGCGCGACGCGCTGCGCCCCACGAGCCCTTCGAGTCCGTCGATCGTGGGTGACGCGGTGAACGCCTCGATGATCTGGCCGCCGAGGTAGTCGCCGACCCGCGCCCGGAACCAAGCCTCGTCGACGACCACCGCGTCACCCCGCGTCGGCGTCACCAGGTCGCGGGCGCGCCCGGCGAGCACGAGGCCGTCGCGGGTGTCCATCTCGATGCTGGTGGTCCGGCGGGCCGAACCGGGGACCCGCACCGGTGTCGAGACACTGGGGCCCGCAGTCGCCGCCGGATCGCGCTTCACAGGTGGCGCACCAAGGCAGGAACGTCCTCGAAGGCGCGCAAGGCGTCGTTGAGGTGGGTGCAGGTGCTGGTGCCCAGGAACTCGGCGCGCACGCTGGCCCGCAACCCGTCGAGCGGGCGGCCCACGAGCCGCTCGGCGCTGCCCGCGGCCTCGGGGCATTCGAACCACGGCAGCACCCGTGGGGTTGCGCTCGAGTCGACCACCCGGAGGTCGCGGCCGTCGAGGACCAGGCCGATGACGTACTCGTGGACGACGGTTTCCGTACCCTCGTCGTCCATGTGGCTGTCGCGGAAGTGGGCGTCGACGAGCACCGTGGCGTCGTCGGGCGCGGGCACGACGTCGATGCGTCGTCGCCGTCGCATGCCGAGCGCAGGCAGCGCGCCGGGCACCTCGTGCCACGCCCACGGATCGTCGGCCCGGTCGAGCGCGGGCGCGTCGGGCCCCGTCACCACCGGCGGTACGCCTGCCGCCATCCCGAGCATGATCGTGCCGCCCGCCTTCCATCCCGCGCACAGATCGGCCTGCTGGATGAGCTCGAGCCCTTCCGGCGCGCGCCGCGGCATCGTGCGCCCGGGCGCGTCGCGCCCGGAACCCCGCGCCGCCATCGCCTGCTGGGGCGAGTAGCCCGAGATGAGGGTGGCCACGGGGAGGTCGTCGAGCAGTTGGTAGACCGGCCGGCCCACCAGGTCCTGGCCGGCGACGACCTCGTTGAGTGCGGCGCGAAAGCCGGTGGACGCCGATCGGCCGACCAGCCGGTCGAGCCCGGCGACCGCCGGCGTGCTGGCGAGGGCGACGACCCGCTGCGCGTTTGCGTAGTCGACCGTCGCCTCGAACGCCCCGGCGTCGACCACCGCGGTGTCACCGTCGAGGGAGGTCACGAGGTCGCGACCTATCCCGATCAGCACGAGCTCGCCGTCGACGCCGCCGGGCCGGAGCATGTCGATGCTCGTCGTGCGGCGGATCGATCCCGGCACGCGGTCGGGGGTGTGGGTGGTCGGGTCGCGTGTCCCGTGCCGCGGATCGAGCGGGAGCCGGGGCACGTCAGGAACGGAGCGTCGACGTCACGACGCGTGCACCGATCGGATCCCGGCGAACAGCACCCGCACGCGATACGCGAGCTCAGGGGCCAACTTCGGATAGACGCCGTGGACCCAGCCCTCGACCGCCGTGATCATGAGCGCGTTGAGCATGTCGGCGATGTCGAGGGTGTCGGCGTCGGGCGGGAGCTCGCCGCGTTCTTGAGCAGCTTCGAGCAGGCCGGGAAACACCTGCCGCGTCGCGCTGTGCTCGCGACTTCTCGTCGGGTGCTTGTAGAACTCACGGAGGGTCCGGGCGATCGCGGCACGGGGCATGCGCTCGGTGCGTCGCGCCATCTCCGCGAACGCGTCCTGGACGACGACGTCGATCGGGTCGCCCGCCGCCGCCGAGACGGTCGCCGCCTCCATGGCCGCGTCGCCGGCGGTGTTGCTCATCTCGAGCAGCACGTCTTCCTTGTGCGCGAAGTGGAAGTAGAAGGTGCCTTTGGTGACGCCGGCGGCGCGGGCGATCTCCTCCACCGTGGTGGTCTCGACGCCGTTCTCGAACCCGCGTTCGCTCCACAGCTTGACCGCGGCGTTCACCAGCTCCTGGCGGGTGCGCCGTGATCGTTCCTGCACCAACGATGACCGGCGCGGCCCGTCGCCGGAGCCGTTCCCGTTGGCTCGATTGGTCTCGTCTTCGGTTGCCGCTGGCATCGGTAGCCCCCTGAGCGACCGATCCTAAACCAGCCCGGCTACGGCTCCAGGTGGCTGGGCAGGCCGAAGAGGGGGAACAGGCGCTCCGTGTCGAGGAACCAGCTCAGCTCCACCAGCCGGCCGTCGACGAAGTCGAGCACCTGCAGGGCCCAGGCGTCGTGCCCGGGACCGGTGGTGCTCTTCCGGTACTGGCCGAAGGCAGGCTTGCCGTTGGCCACGGTGGGGAGCAGGCGGGAGTCCGCGCACGCCGCGCCCTGGCCCTGCCAGAAGGTGATGATCTCGTCCCGGCCCCGCAACCACATCTCATAGGGCGGCATCGACTGGGTCGCGTCCTCGTGGATCAGCGCGGTGAGCGAATCCATGTCGTAGCGCTCGAAGGCGTCGACGTAGCGGCTGAGCAGCTCCTGTTGCTCCTCGTCCATCGGCATCGCGGGATCGGTGTCGGAGATGTTGCTCGCCGCGATCGTGGCAGCGGGCGCGCTGGAGGGCGCTGTTCACCGACGCGTCGGTGGTGTCGAGCAGTTCGGCGACCTCCGTCGCCTTCCAGCGGACGACGTCGCGCAGGAGCAGGACCGCGCGCTGGCGCGGGGGAAGGTGCTGGAGCGCGGCGATGAAGGCGAGGCGGATGGTCTCGCGGGCTTCGGCGAGCTCGGCGGGGTCGCCCTCAGCCGAGAGCACACGCCCGTCGGGCACCGGCAGCACCCACTCGGTCTCGGGCAGCGTCGCACCGACCGGTGTGTCGGCGGGGGATGGGGACGCCAGGTCCATCGGCCGGGCGCGACGGTTGCGCCCGTTCAGCATGTCGAGGCACACGTTGGTGGCGATGCGGTACAGCCACGACCGGAGCGCCGATCGGCCCTCGAAGCTGTCGTAGCCGCGCCAGGCGCGCACCATGGTCTCCTGCACCGCATCCTCGGCTTCGAACGAGGATCCGAGCATGCGGTAGCAGTGCGCGGTGAGCTCCCGCCGGTATTGCTCGAGGGCCGCGTCCAAGCCGGTGTCCGCTACCTCGGTCATGCGCGCAGCGTACCCGCGGGTCCGGATTCCGGGGTCCTGGGTCAGGGTCATGGCGGTAGGACCGCGCGCCGGCCCGGAACTCATCGGTGCGATCAGGGCGATAGGCCGCTACACGCGCGACGGGCCTGCCATTCGGCCTGGTCAGCGGCGGCCGCGTCGCCCGTCACCGGTGTCGCCACCCCGTTGATGATCCGGGCCGGCACCCACGAGTAGTCGTCGACGTCGCGCCCGGTGGCGGTCACGAGCAGCACGCCACTCCGTCCGGATTCGCCGTCTTCGCGCCAGTACACGAAGTTGCCCAGGCCGTAGGCGACGAGCGCAGGACCGACCTTGCCCGCACCGAAGACCCGGTGGGTGTGGCTGCCGACGATGATGTCGGCGCCGGCGCCGAGCAACGCGGTGGCGAGGTCCTGCTGCTCACCGGATGCGCACCACGTGTCCTCGGTGCCCCAGTGGAGGAACACGACCAGCGTGTCGACCTGGGGTCGCACGGCCTGCACCGCGGCGAGGAGCCGGGTGCGGTCGATCGCGAAGGCGAGCCCCGGCTGCGCATCGGTCGCCGTCCACGAGCTCACCAGCTCCGGTTCCAGCCAGTCGGTCGCGCTCAGGATGCCGATGCGCTGCCCCTTGATCGTCGTGCGGAACGGCCGGTACGCCTCCGTCGCGTCGTGCCCGATGCCGGTCACCGGGAACTTGGACGCCGCGATCGCGGAGAACGTGTCCTGCATGCCCGCGGGCCCGTAGTCGAGCGCATGGTTGTTGGCCATGGTCACCACGTCGACGCCGGCCGCCTTCAGCGCGGTGAACGACGCCGCCGGCGATCGGAAGTGGTAGTTCTTGCCCGCGACCGGTTCGCCGCCGTCGGTCACCGCCGTCTCGAGGTTGACCATCGCCAGGTCGGCCTTCGAGAGCACCGGCGCGACGGGGTCGAGCACGTGGCGGGGGTCCGCCTGCACCTGTCGGCCGAGCGGGGGCGCGTCGGGCGGTGGCCCGTCCTCGGTGTCCCACTGCTCGGGGAAGTGCACGTCGCCCGCGAACGCGAACGTCACCGCGTTGCCGTTCCCGCGCCGGCCGCGAGCGGAGGTGGTGCGCCCCGCGGCCAGTTCCGTCGTTGCCGGGGTGGCGGTGGTCGCGAGGAGGCCCCGGGCGCCCGGACGACGCGGTCGGCGTGGTCGTCACCGCCGTCGCCGCCCGAGGACGCCACGAGCGCCACGGCGATCACCACGACCGACACGATCGCGGCGAAGACGATCCGTCTCACGGGCCCACGGGATCGGGTTCCGACGGCTTGCCGGCGACGAAGTCACTGACCCAGTCGGTGGCGGGCCCCCACCGGGCGTCGTACCTGGTCGCCCGGGCCGAGGCCCGCGACAGCTTCGCCGGTCCGTAGCGACGCGTGGCCCAACGCGAGCCGGGCCGGGCGAGGCGGATCGTACCGACGAGCGCGACCAGCGGGATGAAGGCGCCGAACAGGGCCAGCTTGTACTTGCCCTTCGCGATGCACACCAGGATCCAGAGGATGAGGAGTGCGAGCGACACCGCGACCGCCACGGCATCCGCACCCGTGCTGTCGCCGCGGAGGTCGAACGGACGGAAGCCGATGAGGAGCAGACCGAGGCAGGCGATAGCGAGGCTGACCATCTCCACCGAGATGCGCCCTTCGTCCGCCCAGTACACGTCCTGCAGGTGCAGGATCAGGGCGAACTCGTCGAGCACCAGCGACGTCCCGACGCCGACCAGCAACGCGGCCACGATGGTCCAGCCGGACGAGGTGTTGGTCGCGACCGCCATGAAGGCGCCGGTGATCAGGAGGATGATCCCGGGCACCGCGTGGTGGATGTGGACGCCGCCCGACGAGACGTTGTCGTGGAACGGACCCCGCCCGGCGCGGATCATGCGCGTGATGACCCGTGTGGTCACGAAGGTGACGACGAACGCGGCGAAGCACACGAAGAGCGGCAGGTTGGCGCCGCTGGCCCCGAGCTCCAGCCGGATGTGGATCTCCACGGTTCGGGCCTATCCGGGTCGGCGGCCGAAGACCTGGAAGATGCGCGGGAACGCCACGATGGTGTCGGGCTCGGCGCAGAAGGCCTCCAGCTCGACCGCGATCGGGCCGAGCGTGGCCGCGGTGGCAACGCCCTCGGCCTCCATCGAGTCGCGCACGTTCTCCAACGTGATCTGGTGGAAGCGCTTGGGCGGGCCATCGACGAAGACGGGCTGCGCGGTGCGAACCTCCACGTCGACGAGCCCCGCCGCGCGGAACATCCTCAGCAGCTTCGGCCCGATCTCGGGGTCTCCGCCCCGTCGGCGCGCCACCTCGTTGTAGAGCTCGACGTAGTCGGCGAGGGCCGGGAGCGCGGGGTACGAGTACACGGCCGAGTGGTCGAGATCCTCGACGACGACGACGCCGCCGGGCCTCGTGGCGGCGACCATGCGGGCGAGGGTCGCGGCGGGCTCGGCGAGATGCGTGAGCAGAAAGCGCGCGTAGACCACGTCGTACTCGTCGCGCGCGTCGATGTCGGTGGCGTCGCCGATCCGGTACTCGAGGTGTTCGATCCGGGCGTCGGCCGCGTCCTTGCGGGCAAGCCCGAGCGACACGTCGTCGACGTCGATGCCGACCACGGCGCCATGTGCTCCCACCAGGTGCGCGAGCGTGAGGGTCACGTCACCGCCGCCACACCCGAGGTCGAGGACGCGCATCCCTTCGCGCACGCCCGCGGCTCCGAGCAACGACGCGGTGGACGGTGCCAGCGCGGCACTCAGCACCGACAACCTCGCCTTCCCCTCCTCGCCGCCACGGATCACGTAGCCGGCCACGAACGAACGTTAGCGGGCGCGTTTGACCGCGAGCGCGGCGAGCCGTCGTCATGGTGATGGCGCCGGGCGAGTTGGTTCGGCCCCCAGCTCCGCGGCCGCCAGCCGCACGGTGAGCTCGAAGGCGGCGAAGGCCGCGGTCGGCGACGGGCCGTGCTCCGCGACCCGCACGACGGCGAGCTCGCGCCGCAGCATCGGTCCTTCGAGCATCAGGTTGTCGGCCAGTCCGAACGACTCGACCATCAGCAGCTCGTCGTCGACGCGCGATGCGTAGTCGCAGACCTCCGACGTGTAGCCGAACACCGGGAAGCCGCGGCCGAAGAGGTAGCCCATCTCGAACGCGGTACCGACGTCCGCGCTCGGGCCGCGGAACGGCGTGAGGTTCGCGAGGCCGGCGACGCAGGCGTCCATCATCTCGATGCAGCCCTCGAACAACGCGCGGGCGTGCTCGTCGGGCGCGAGATGCACGAGGTCGATGCCGGCGCCCGGGTAGCGGCCGTCGAGTCCGTGCGCGGCGCAGATGGCCAGCTTCCGCCGGCCGATCTCGGCCGCGTCGGGGAGGAAGACGTCCGGTCCGGCGAGGTAGACCGGCAGGAGGTTGCTCACCGCTCGACGCTACGCGACCGGGTCGGGGTACGTTCGCGGTCCGCCTCGCCGGGTGACCGCTCCGGAAGGAGAGGAATCCGCATCATGACCTCGATCGACGAGCTGCTCGTGGAGGGGCGCGCGTTCCTGGACGCGCACTGTCCACGGCGCCCGGACACCGACGAGAAGTTCGTCTGGGGTGAGGGCTCCGACCGGGTCAACATCCTGGAGGAGGTCGACCCGGCCGAGGCCTCGGCGCAGCTGGCGGACGCCAAGCGCTACGCCGCGCTGCGCTTCGATGCCGGGCTCGGCTGGATCGACGGGCCGGTCGAGTACGGCGGCCGGGGGCTGACGCTCGAGCACGCGACGGCCTACGCAGCGCTCGAGGCCGACTACGAGTTGCCCAACCTCTCGATGCTCACGATCGCCATCGGGTTCATCGGACCCGCGCTCCTCACGCACGCGAGCCCCGAGGTGCGCGCCGCGTACCTTCCCGAAGCTGTACCGCGGCGATCTCGTGATGTGCCAGCTGTTCAGCGAGCCCAACGCCGGCTCCGACCTCGCGGCGGCGACGACGCGCGCGGTACGCGACGGCGACGAGTGGGTCGTGAACGGTCAGAAGGTGTGGACGTCGAGTGCGCACGTTGCCGACCTCGCGCTCGCGGTGTGCCGCACCGATCCCGACGTACCCAAGCACCAGGGGCTCACGACCCTTCTCGTCGACATGCACGCGCCCGGCGTGGAGGTGCGTCCCCTCCGCCAGATGACGGGCACCGCAGGGTTCAACGAGGTGTTCCTCACCGACGTGCGCGTCCCCGACTCCCACCGGGTCGGGGAGCTCAACAAGGGGTTCGGTGTCATCCTGACCACGCTCGGGAACGAGCGGACCATCGCCACCCGGGCGCCGTCGGGGAGCAGTGGCATCGGGCAGTTCGAGCGGCTTCTCGGGGTGGTCGACGCCTTCGGCGACCGCGGCGACCCTCATCAGCGACAGCGCCTCGCACAGCTGTACATCGGCGGGCGGATCAGGGAGCTGTTGATCGAGCGGTGGCGCGCCGCGCTCCGCCCCGGCGTGACCCCGGGGCCGGAGATGTCGGTGCTCAAGCTGCACTCCTGCCGCCACAACATCGAGCTCGTCCGCATGCTCACCGAGGTCCTCGGTCCGCGTCTCGCCGCCGAAACCGGCGAATGGGGCACGTTCGCCTGGACGGAGTACGTCCTCTCCACACCGGGCGCGCGAATCGGTGGTGGCACGGAGGAGATCGTGCGGAACACTCTCGGCGAGAAGGTGCTGGGCCTCGCGAAGGAACCGCGCGCCTGATCGCTCACACGGCGCCGGCCAGGTGTTCCCAAGCCCCGGGCAATGCCACTCAGGGCGAACTCAGCTCCAGATGTCGCGCAGGATGTTGAGGACGACGCGCGAGCCCTGCCGATCGACCTTCACGCGGAGCTCACGCATGTCGGACGAGAGCGCTCGTCGCACCGCGCCCTGTCGCTCGACCGGACACGTGACGACGAGGAAGCCGCCGCCGCCGGCTCCCGTGACCTTCGCGCCCGACGCACCGGCGTCGAGCGCGCGTGTGACGACGTCGTCGATCTGCGCATTCGTGACACCGGGCGCCAACTTGCGCTTCGCCTCCCATCCTTGGCGGATGGCCGCGCCCAGCGCGTCGATGTCCCCGTTCACGATGTGGTCGACCCCGAACCCGGCGAGGTCACGCAGGAGATCGAGCTGCGGACGCGTGGAGGCAACGTTGGCCCGCTGCTTGCTGAGGATTGCATCTGCGCTGCGGGTGGAGCCGGTGTAGAAGAGCATCAGCTGGTCCTGGAGGTTGCACAGCGTGGCGGGCGAGAGGCTGACCTCGGACGCGACCACTTCTTCACCGGGTCCGAAGCGGATGTCCCGTACGCCTCCGAGCGCCGCAATGTACTGGTCCTGCTTGCCGATTGGCTTCCCGCACCGTTCGATCTCGATCTCGCACGCACGCGCCGCCAGTTCGGCGCCCGGCATCGGGCACCCTCTGTACGCCGACAACGCGTGGAGGAGACCGACGGTCACCGCCGACGACGATCCGAGGCCGGAACCGCCGGAAGGAATGTCGGCCAACGTCGTGATCTCGACGCCGTGCGTCACGCCGGTCATCTCCATCGCCTCGCGGACGAGCTCGTGCTCGATCTCGTCGACGCGCGACACGATCTCCTTCTTGGAGTAGTTGATGTAGATGTCGTCGTCGAATCGCTGCTTCACGATCACATAGACGTACTTGTCGAGCGCAAGGTTCAGGACCCTGCCGCCATTCTCCCGGTAGTACTCGGGCAGGTCGGTCCCACCGCCGAGCAACCCGATTCGCAGCGGCGTCTGGGTGATGATCATCGCGCCACCGCCGGCCACTCCTCGAGCGCGCTGCGATACGCGCCGACCGTCCCGATGTCGCGGAAGTATCCCGCGATCGGCAGCACTCGCGCCCGGCCGACAAGCCGCGGAATCATGTCGTATCCGAGATCGAGGGGTGGCCGCCCGTGGAGCTCATCGAGCAGCGCGGGGTCGAACGCGTAGATGCCGGCATTGGCGAGGCGCGACCGCGGTCGGCGCGGCTTCTCCTGGAAGCTCACCATCCATCCGTCGTCGTCCACTTCGACGATCCCGACCTCGGACGGTCGGTCGGTACGGAACGCGGTCAGCGTCGCCGGCGCCGAACCGGCCTCGTGAAAGGCGATGAGTGAACGGACATCGAAGTTGGTGAGGTTGTCGGCGTTGCAGACGAGGAAGAACCTCTCCCCGTCGACCCACTTCCGGTTGTCAACGAGCGTGCCGGCGCTCCCGAGCAGCTCCGGTTCATACGAGAGCCGCACGACCGGGGGGCCGACGCGCGTCTCGACGTGCTCGGCCACCGTCTCGGCGAGGTGGTGGAGGTTCACCATCACTTCGTCGACTCCCGCGTCGGCCAGCGCATCGAACCAATGGTCGAGAATCGGCCGGCCCCCGATCGGCACCATGCACTTCGGTGTGTCGTCGGTGATCGGCTTGAGCCGGCTCCCAACCCCCGCCGCGAGCAAGAACGCCTTCATCGCTGTGCTCGGCGTACGACGCCGGACGCCCGCATGCGCTCGTTCGCGTCCGCAAGCACGCCGTCGAGTCCGGGCATGCCATCGAGCCACTTCGCGTACGCGGCGACCGAGTCGTCGACTCGGCGCCGGGCCGACCAACCGAGCGACCGTAGCGACGACACGTCCGACAGGATGTGCCGGGTATCCCCAAAGCGGTACTCACCGGTGACGACTGCCGGCTGTTCGGAACCGTACTGACGCATCACGACGTCGGCCATCTCGCTGGTGGTGACAGCCTCGCCGCCTCCGACATTCAACGCCTGTCCGACCGCGCGCTCATCTTCCAGAGCCAACAGGTTCGCGTCCACCACGTCGTCGATGTTGACGTAGTCGCGGATCGACTGGCCGTCCTCGTACACCGTCGGCGGCACGCCCTGCAGGTAACTGAGGCAGAAGATGCGGCACGCCCCCGAATACGCGTTGTACACCGATTGCCGCGGCCCCTGCACGATGCTGTAACGCAACGCGACCGTCGGGATGTCGTACCGGCGGCCCAGGTTCAGGGCCACCATCTCCTGCGCGTACTTCGACATTCCGTACGGATTCTGCGGATTGGCGACTGTCTCCGGTGTCGCCATCAGCTCCAAGGGCCCGTTGCACACCGCGCAGGTCAGGTCCCAGTGCCCGGCTGCGAGCGCGCCTTCGGTACGCATGGCGGGGAGTTGGTCGCCGTCGCGCGCACACCGGTACAGTCCCTCGCCCATCGCTCCCTGAGAGGACGCCACGACGATCCGCGCGAGTTCGAGGCGCTCGGCAACGATGATCTCGTAGATCATCGCAGTCGGCACCACGTTGACGGCGGAGAACCGTGAGAATTCGGGGAAGTAGTCCTGGTACGCAGCGAAGTGATAGACCGCGTCGACACGGCGAAGAAGATTTGCAACCAGGTCGCGGTTGCGAACGTCGCCTTCGTAGAAGTCGACCTCGGGACTGAGGTGCGCCGGCGTCTTGTCGCGATGGACCGGCGGCATCAACGCGTCGAGGACAACGACGTCGTGTCCCAGCTCCAGCAGGCGATCGCACGTATGTGAACCGATGAAGCCGGCTCCGCCGGTGACGAGCACCCTCACGAGCGGTGAGCCCGTCGTCGCCGGGTGACCTCGCGGTAGACATCGAGTGTCGACGCGGCCGTCGCGGCCCAGGTGAACTGCGCGGCCCGCCGGGGCCCGAGCTCGCGTAGCCGCTCCTGTGCCGGACCTGCGGCCTCGATCACCGCGCGCGCAATCGATGACGGGGAGGTCGGGTCGGCGAGCAGGGCGGCGCCGCCCGCGGTCTCCGGCATCGCACTCGTGCTCGACGTCACCACCGGGCAGCCGCACGCCATCGCCTCGAGGATCGGCAGCCCGAACGTCTCGTTCAACGACGGGTACACGAAGACGTCAGCCGACTGGTAGAAGTCGACGGTCGCCTCGAGCGGGACACCGCCCGTGAACACGACGTCGCCGAGAATGCCGAGCTCCGACGCCAGGTCGCGCAGCTGCGTGGCATAGTCCTGGTCGCGAGGGGCGCCGACGACGACCAGCTGGTGCTCTGGGAGCTCGCGGCGCGCCAGCGCCCACGCTCGCAGCAAGCCGTCGCAGTTCTTGTACGGCCACAAGGACGAGACAAAGAGCACGAAGGGTTTCGTCACACCGTACGGAGCAACGCGAGCCCGTGCCGCGCGTGCGTCGCCCGGCTTGAACAGTTGATGGTCGACCGCCTCGGGGATGAGTCGGAGCTTGCTCGGATCGACGTCGAGATGCTGTGTGATCTCGGACCGAAGGCTCTCCGAGTTGATGATGATCACCTCGGCGGCCTTCACGGAACGCGGGGCGTTGATCCGGCGGTACGCGCGAACGGGCGCCGAGATCGAACCAGGCTGCGTGAACGCGTGCATCGTCTTGATGTGCAGGACGAGCGACCACGACGGGTTCGCGATCGGTGCCATCAGGGTGTTGAAGACGTCGATGCCGGCGAGCGGGAGCCGAATCGGTGAGTACACGTGCTCGCTGAGGGTGCGGAGGGTCCTTTGCTCGTTCGACCATGGATAGGTGATGTAGCGCACGTTGGGCCCATAGCCCTGATAGGCGTGACGTGCGCGTGGGCTCACGAGCAGGTGGAGCTCCTCCTCCGCGGCCAGGCGATCGGCCATCTCGGGGATGACCCGGGTCCAGAACCAGTGGGCGCCGGAAGGATTTGCGGGATCCTCCGTCAGGAGGTTGATGGCGACCCGCATTCGTCGTGGGCGTTGCTCGGCGTGGACGTGGTCGAGAGTGCTGAGCTCCTCGATGGCCATGGTTCAGAAGGCCCTCGAAGTGATCGCCGCGGCGGTCATTCGCGACTGGCGGATGTACTGCGCGAGTGCGTGCATGATCGCCTGATGGAGGTCTTCGACGATGCCATAGTTCGACGCGTCGACATGGATGTAGACGTCAGCGATCCGCCGCGCGTCGCCGCCGCCGAAGCCGGTGAGCGCGATGGTGGACACGCCGGAGTCGCGGGCGGCCCTCAGCGCGCGGATGATGTTCGGCGAGCGTCCGGAGGACGAGATCGCGAGCAGCACGTCGCCGGGCCTCGCCTGGGTGCGGATCTGGTACGCGAACACGTCGTCGTAGCCGATGTCGTTCGCGATTGCCGTGATGAGCTCGACGTTGCTGGCGAGGCTCACCACTCGAGGAGACAGATCCGTGTCGGCAGAGACGCCCTTGACGTGATCGCATTGCAGATGGTTCGCGATGGCGGCCGAGCCGCCGTTCCCGCAGGCGAAGATGCAGCTTCCGCGAGCGTGTGCGTCGAGGATCAGGCGCGCGGCGCGTCCGACTGCAGCGCGGTCGATCGTCAACGCAGCCTGGTCGAGGATCGCGTGGTAGTCGTCGAAGTACGACGACGCGTCGGGATAGGGACGGGTCGGAAACGTGGCGCTTCGCGCCTCGGCGGCTCCCGCAACGACTTCGGGGTCGTGGACTGAAGTCATGTCCGGACCCGATCGAGGATGAACGGCGCTGCCTCGGCCAAGCTGGCAAAGCTCCACACCCGCGGTCTGTCGCAGGGTTCCGGCCCGAGATTGATCGCGCATGCCCCGATCTCCTTCGCCAGACCCATGTCTTCCGGTCGGTCACCGATCACCCACGACGCCGTGAGGTCGAGGTTGAGTGCCGTGGCGGCTGCGTGGGCCATGCCGGGTCTGGGCTTCCTGTCGTCACTCGTACGGGCAAATGCTTCGACGACACCCGAGGGGTGGTACGGGCAGTACAGGAACATGTCGACGTGGGCTCCGTAGCGGCGTAGGTGACCAGCGATGTGCGCGTGCACTGCCTCGACCTCGCCGAGTCCGTACAGGCCCCGCGCGACGCCACTCTGGTTGGTCACGATCACGACTGGCAGCGCGGCGCGGTTGAACAGTTGCGATCGCCGCCGCGGCGCCATCGATGAAGTCGACGCGGTCGATCGATCCCACGTAGCCGTGGTCGACGATGAGGGTCCCGTCGCGATCGAGCAGGATGCCAGGTCGCGACGCGCGCGCCTTTGCACGGTGGTCAGGAATCGTGCGGGCGGGGCCGAGCGCGGTCATGCAGATGTCCTCTTGCGTACGGTCGCCGGTACCGGCGCGTGGCGCAGCTCGTGCGCCGGCAACCATGGCGGGTGGCCAATGCTGCCGCCCGCCCGAATCACGAGTAGTGACGCCACAAGTGTCAGAGCGCGACAGGCGGTCGCAGATACGTTCGCCGCGGCGTCAACCCGCCACCTCGAGCACGCTGCGGAGTTGCCCGGTGACGTCCGAGCACGAACCGATCCCGACGAGCGTGGTCGTAGGCTCCCGGAGCCCGAACCGGGGCGAGTACCAACCGAGAATCGGGTCCAGCTCACCGCGGTGGGCGCTCCACAGGAGCGCGTCGGGAAGGTGGAAGGTGGCTCGCCGCGGGCCAGGCAGGGACGCCCACCGGAGGTGCGCGACCGAACCCTCCAGGTCGACCTCGACTGCCGGACCGAGGTGAAAGGTCATGCGGATGCCATGGGCCCCGATGGACTCGATCTCATCGAGGATCTCCAGACGGCGCCGTCGGCGGTCGAGCTCGACCGTTCGTCGGTGCGTCGCCGGCGGCTCCAGGTCTTGGTAGCCATCGTGGTGCGCCGACCACGACACGACGTCGCCGTCGTCAGTCGACACCAGACGGTCGACGGTGCTGCGGGCCGATCGCACCCACAGGAACGGGCCGCCCGAGCGCGACTGGTCGCGTCCGGCGATCTCGACGGTGTTGTGCGCGAGCGTCGACCGGAAGTAGGACCGCCACGGCGCTTCGCCGTGGTAGCAGTAGGTTCCGGGATCGGCGAGGACGTCGACGCCGCCACAGCGGACTTCGACCGAGAGTGCGTCGGCATGCGCGTGCGCGGCGATCGAGGGATAGCCGTGAGGGCCGGCGTCGCACCGGCACCAGATCTCCGCTCCCGGTGGGGCCTCACGGGCTGAGGTTCGGAGCACCGTCATTCCCGCGTCGGCGAAGTGCGACGGCCGCGTCGCCGGACGATCCTCGAACGTTCGGGGAGCCTGCGCGAGCGTGGCGAGCAGCGTGCTCACCACCGTCCCGGGCACCTCGGGCCACCAGGGGAGCGGTTCGAACAACGCGCCCCCGACCGCGAGGAACGACGACCATCCCTTGCTGTCGCCGTCGATGGCCAACACCCTGGCATCGTCGCCGTCGCCCTGCCGCGGCGGGCGCACGTCTTCGTCGACGATGGCGGCAGCGGCGTCGACCATGGCGCAGAGAACGTGCCACGTGCCGTCGTCGAGTGGCGCCCGAGCCGCGTCGCACTCGACTGCGGCCACGAGCCCGAGCATGGCGACGAACGCGTGGTATTCGGACGCGAGCTCCCGGTTGATTCCGGTCGCGAAGGTGTTTCGTCGAAGCTCCGCCTCGAGCAGCGCGGCGGCGTCGACCCTCCAACGTTCGCTTTCCTGGAACCAGGGCAGCCCGCACGCGGCGACGAGCTGGCCCGCGGCCTCGGCGATCACGTGGTTGTTCGCGGACGAGCCGACGCTGCGGAAGCGTGCCAGGTAACGCTGATGCCAGTGGATCTGTCGCAGCGCCCGAGGGTTCTCATCGAAGAGTGACTTCACGCCGGGCCACGTGGCGAGCAAACGCCGGATCCACGTCCAGGCGATCAGTCGGAGACCGATCTCGATCCCGCTCGTCCAATGCACGCCGGACAAGAAGGGGTTCTCACGCCACCACGATTCGAGCTGACACCGGACGATGTCGGCATAGCGTTCGTCCTGCGTCAGGAAATACGCGCCGGAGAGCAACGTGAGATGGTGGTGCCGAGACAGCTCCCACACCTGTTTCACGTTGCCGGTCTCGTGCTCGGACCGGTACCGGATGCGGAAGGCGAAGCGGTCCTTGGGTGCGCGCCGCCCGGTCACGGGGTCGTGGAACCAATCCGGGTCCCTGATGTCGGCCCGGGGCACTCCCAGAGAGATCACGCGACCGGCGAGCAGCTGTTCGGCGGTCGCAACGAGGTCGGACGCGGCCGCGGCGGGGACCGAGGCTCGCGCGTCGACCGGGAGCTCCGGCGCGGCGCGGGAGACGAGGGGAGGGACCGGCGGTGGCGACGCTTCCGGGCGGACCCGATGACGAACCCACAACCAACGGTCCACCTGGTCGCGGGACCGCGCCGCGAGCTCGGTCGCCGACATGCCGCGCGCGGTCGACGTACCAGGCCAGCTGTTGACCCCTCACGGGCGTTCAGGCCCGCCGCTCGCGAGACTGTCGGCCACCGCGAGCGTGGCTGCCGTCGTCGCGGTGAGTGAGGCCCACGGAATGGGCATGGGCTTCCCCTGACGCACGGAGGTGACGAACGCGCGCAGCTGGCCCTGTTGACCTTTGTCGAGCTTCCCGAACGCCCGTCGGCTGCGTCGCCGCCAGCCCGACCACACCGTGGCTCGGCGGAAATTCTCGAGCTGCACGTTGCGTCCGTTCGTCGCCGCGTCGAACGTCTCCTTCGGATAGCGGGCGCTGCCGGTCGCCGCGTAGGTGATCGTTCCGATCGCGCCGTTCTCGAACCGGAGCGTCACGTGGAGGGCGTCGGACTCATGGCCGACCGCGAAGACCTCGGTGACGGTGGAGTCGAACCACCAGGTCAGCGCGTCGATGAAATGGCCACCCTCACCGGTGAAGCGTGAGCCCTCGTGCTCGTCGGCGTACCAGCTCGATGGGGCGAGTTTGCCTGCGTTGACGAAGTAGCGGGCCGTTCCGAGGTTGGCGCCCACGCGGACCTGCTGCTTCAGGTCCACGAGGAGCGGAGCGAAGCGACGATTGAAACCGACCATGAGCCGGTCGTTCCCGGTGCTCGCGACGGTGTTCACCACGCTGGCGAGCTCGGCGTGCGACAACGCAAGTGGCTTCTCGACGAACACGGCTTTGCCGCGCTCGAGGGCCGCGCACGTGAGCGCAGCGTGCGAGTGATGGCGGGTTGTGATGAACAACGCATCGACATCGTCGTTGTCGAGGACGGACTCGGCGCCGACCGATGCGTGCGCAAACCCGAACCGGCGTTGCGCGTCGACCGCAGTCAGCGAGCGGCCCGTCGCGACGTGCACGAGGTCGATGTCCGGTGCGGACGCAAGGTGCGGCAGCAGCATCGACGACGCGTAGTTACCGGCGCCGATGAACCCGACGCGCAATGGTCGTCCGGTGCGCGCGACCGCGCCACGGGATGCCCGTGCCGGCGGCGTCTCGATCGGAACCGCACGCGTGGTGACCGTCGCCAGCGGGCGCGGATACTCGAACAGGTAGCCGACGCCGCCCATGTCGCCGGACACCAAGCCGGCATAGACGTCGGGTGCGACGTCGATGGGGAACGTCTCCGACACGAGGGACTCGACGTCGAGGAGGTCACGCGCGAGCAGATCGACGAAGCACGCGAGATTGCGCCGTTCCGTCCAGCGGACATAGGCCGCCGGATAGTCGATGCCCTCGAGCTCGTAGCGGTCGTCGTATCGCCCGGGTCCGTAGGAGCGCGAGAAGCGGACGTCGAGCTCCTTGTCGTAGTAGGCGTTCCAAGGGAGATCGAGGCTGCACTTCCCGACGTCCACGACCCGGGCGCGGTCCCGAGCGACGCGCGCCGCGAGCTCGACCGGCGCGTTCGAGGTACCGCCGGCGGCGATGAAGACGTGGTCGGCACCGAGGCCATGTGAGCACATGCCGAGTTGCGCTTCGACGCGGTCGATGCCGTCGGAGTCGGACGCGGCGGCCGCGACGGCGCCGGCGCTCTCCGCGAGTCGGCATCGGTCCGGCACCACGTCGAGCCCGACCACCCGTACACCGGACGCGACGAGCAGCTGAACGATGAGCTGGCCGACGAGGCCGAGCCCGATCACGCACGCAGTCTCACCGAGCTGGACTTCGGCGCGCCGCACTGCGTGCATGGCGACCGCTCCGACGGTCGCGAACGCGGCATGTTTCGGCGCGACACCATCGGGGACAGGGACGCAGAGGTTGCGCGGAACCCAGTTGACCTCCGCGTGGAGGGCATGGTCGTTCCCTGCGCATGCCACCAGCTGTCCAACGGAGAATTCGTCCGCGTCCTCACCGACTTCGATGACGACACCGGAGAGCGAGTACCCGAGCGGGGTGTGCGAGTCGAGTCGGGTGATGGCGCGCTGGTAGGCCGTGATCGGCCCGACCTGGCGCGCCGTGTCGAGGACCTGACGCACCTGGTCCGGTCGGGCCCGTGCCTTGCCAACGAGCCCGAGCTTCGCCTCGCCCACCTTCATCATCTCCGTACCGGTGGAGATGAGCGAGAACAGCGTATGTACCAGGACACCACCCGGCCGGCACTGCGGCGTCGGCACGTCGAGCACCGAAAGGTCACCGGAGCGATAGTTCTGCGCCACCTGCTTCATGTTGCGATACTCCCGACACCCAATTCCGTCATGCGCTGATACCAGAGCTCGAGCGACAGCAGTTGCCAGATCTGCTTGGCGCGGTCCTGTCGCCCCTGCCGGTCTTCCTCGACGAGACGTGACACGCCCGCGTGTTGGAGGACGCCCGTGTTCACGAGCTGGCCGTCGAGCAGCACTTCGTCCACCAGCGGCCGGAGGTCGCGCGAGACCCACGCGCGGATCGGCGCGCCGAAGGAGGCCTTCGGCCGGTAGACGATGTCGCGCGGGAGCCATTCCTCGGCTGCAGCCTTGAGCGCTCGTTTCCCTTGGCGACCACGCACCTTGTCCGAGCCGCGCAGGGCGAACGCGGCGCGAACGAGATCGACGTCGACGAAGGGAACGCGGACTTCGGTCGAGGCCGCCATGCTGGCCCGGTCGGTATACGCGAGGTTGAGACCGGGCAGGAACAGCCGCGAGTCGGCGAGGCACATTCGGTTGACGTGGTCGTCCAACGTCGTGTCGGCGTACACGTCCTGGTGCTCCTGCACGACGTCGGCGACACACTCCTTCAAGTCGGGCGAGATCACGTCGAGGACCTCGTCCGCGCCATAGAGCGTGTAGCTGCGGCGGAACGCCGCCTCCTCGGGCAGCTCCGCGAAGGTCAGGAACCGCTTGGCCCACCGCACTGGGCGCACGCCGTGGCCCCCGACCGCCACCGGCAGTCGATCCACCGCAGGCTCCACGAGGCGGTGCCGTACTCCTCGCGGCAGGCGTTGATAGCGGGATGCCATGACGCAGGCGGCGTGCTTCCGGTAGCCGCCGAAGAGCTCGTCGGCGCCCATCCCCGAAAGAAGCACCTTCACGCCCGCGGCTCGGGCACTCTCGCAGATGAGCAGGGTGTTGATCGCGGCGGGGTCCCCGACGGGCTCGTCGAGCACGTCGACCATCCGCGGGAGCAGGTCGACGATGTCGGGAGCGATCTCGATCTCGTGCAAGCCGATGTCGAACTGGCGCGCGACCCGACGTGCGTAGTGGGCGTCGTCGGGCATTGCCTCGAACTGTTGGTCCTCACGTCGGAACCGGATCGTGTATGCGTCGATGCTCGGATCGTGCCGTTTGGCGAGCACGGTCACGATGCTCGAGTCGAGGCCCCCGCTGAGGAACGTGGACACGGGCGCATCGGACACCAGATGCGCCACGACCGAGTCCTCCACGACTTGACGGAGATCCGGAGCCGGATCCTCCGCGGCGGCCGCCGCGACCTCGGCAATGTCCCAGTACCGGTGCACGGCCAATGACCCGTCTGGGCGCATCTCTGCCCACGACCCCGGTGGCAGCTTCTGGACTCCCTCGATCGCACAGCGCTGGTCGGGCACCCAGTAGTACAGGATCGACGCGACGACGGCCGCGGCATCGACGCGCAATTCGGAACCGAGCACGCGGGTGACCGCTTTCAGTTCCGACGCAAACGCGAGCGCTCGGTCACGGTGCAGGTAGTACAGAGGCTTGATGCCGAGCTGGTCGCGTGCGAGCACCAGGCGACCGGTGCGCTCATCGAGCAGCGAGAACGCGAACATGCCGCGGAAACGATCGAGACAGGCTGGTCCCCACCGGTGCCAGGACTCGAGGACGACCTCGGTGTCGGACGAGGTGGAGAACCGGGCGCCGGTGCTCGCGAGCTCGTGGCGCAACTCTCGGAAGTTGTACAGCTCGCCGTTGTAACAGAGGGTCAGTCCGTGCTTCGTGAACGGCTGGTCAGCCGCGGCGGTCAAGTCGATGATCGCGAGGCGGCGGTGCGCAAGTGAGACGTCGATGGCGTCGCTGCGGTAGTCGCGGCAGCCGTGCGCATCGGGGCCTCGGTGCGACAGCGCGTCCGCCATCGCGCGTGTGACGCGGGCGCCGTCGCGCCAGCGATAGGTGCCCGCGATCCCGCACATCGATCAGTCAGCAGCCGAGTTGGTCAAGGCGGGCAGCCGCGTGTCTTCGATCCCGAACAACCGGTCGTAGACCGAGACGTATCGATCGCGCTGGTGATCCCACGACAGCTCGCGCTCGATCCGCTGCCGGCCGACCGTGCCCATCGCGACCCGGCGCGGCTCGTCGTCGAGAAGGTCGACGACCGCCTGTGCGTAGCAGTCGATGCGATTCGGCGTCGCGTAGACAGCCGCGTCGGCGGCCGACACGCGCGTCTCGAGCAGGTCGAAGGCGACCACGGGGAGCCGGTAGGCCATGTACTCGAGCGTCTTGTTCATCGTGGAGACGTCGTTGAGCGGGTTTTTGGGGTCGGGGGACAAGCCGATGTCTGCGGTGGAGAGCACGCTCGTGACGACATCGTCCGGAACCCGCCCGGTGAAGGTCACGAAGTCTTCCAAACCGAGCTCGTCCCGTAGCGCGACGAGCTCGTCGAAGCAGTCACCGCTTCCCATCAACACGAACGCGACGTCGACTCGGTTGAGCCGGTTGACGATGTAGTCGGCAGCTCGCAGGACGTTGTCCACACCGTCCTGTGGTCCCATGACGCCGATGTAGGCGGCGAGGAACCGTCGACCTCCGCGCCACGAGGGATCCGGTTCGCCTCGGCGCAACCGGTCGGCGGCCGGACCGGTGCGGACGACCGTGATGTCTTCATCGTTGACGTCCCCGCGTTGCCGGGCGACGCGTGCGTACGATTCGTTCGTGGCGATGACATGGTCCGCGGCGCGGTAGGTGCGGCGCTCGAGGAACCGAAGCGCATAGCCGAGCTTTCGCGAACCGGTAGGAAAGCGAGACTCGAACAGCTCAGGGCACAGGTCGTGCTGATCGAAGACGAAGCGGGTACCCGAGATCGCGCGCCAGGAGATCCCGAGCGGCCAAAAGATGTCGGGCGGGTTGCAGGTCTGGATCGCGTCGATCCAGCCGCGTCGCCGAGCACGCACCGCAAGGAGCGCGGTCATCGCGAAGGAACGCGCGTACTCGCCGAAGTAGGCGAGCGAGCCGCTTGCGGCAGTGCGCAGCGGGTACTTGTAGAGCTCGACACCCTGCAAGACCTCGTACGGCGGGTCACCCGGGCCGCTCGGGCAGATGACGGCGACCTGGTACCCCGCCTCGACCAGTGCTCGGCACTCGAGCCAGACCCTCCGATCGAACGGAACGGGGAGGTTCTGGACGATGATGAGCACCCGGCGGGCGTTGCCGGCCGTGTGTTCCCGCGTCACCAACACACACCCGCGTAACCCTCGAGGTTCTCGACCATGGGGCCCAGCTCCCCGCTGAGGTCGATGATGTGCCTCGGCGGATTCGACACGAGTGACCCGATCACCGCGCTGTCGGTGGAAGACACCAGGGCCATGTCCGCGCCTTCCAGCGCGGTCGTCGGACTGTCCACGAGCAGCCGGCTGAGATGAGGGAGCTTCGCGTCGATGTATCGGCGGTTCGACCCGGTCAAGCGCGAATGCTTCACGATCGGGTCGTACACGCGTACTTCGAAGCCCTTGCCGATGAGCGTCTCGGCGAGCGTGACGTTCGGGCTCTCGCGCAGATCATCGGTCTGCATCTTGAAGCTCAGGCCGAGTACGGCGACGGCCCGTGCGTCGGACGCGACGATCCGGTCCACGACCGCGTCGACCGCGGAAACATTTGATGCGAGCGTTCCGGCCAGAAGCGGAAGGTCCAGATCACTCTTGCGCGCGAGATAGAGCAGCGAGCGAAGGTCTTTCGGGAGGCACGACCCCCCGAAGGCGAAGCCCGGCCGTAGGTAGCGCGGGGAGAGATTGAGGATCGTGTCCTCGCAGAAGAGGTCCATGACGGTCCTGGCATCCACCTCGAGTGCCCGGAAGAGTCGTGCCAGCTCGTTGGTGAAGGAGACCTTCGTCGCATGGAACGCGTTGCAGGCGTACTTCAGGGCTTCCGCGGTTCGTACGTCGACGACGCGCATCGGACGGTCGACGAAAGAGAAGAGCTCGCCGACCGCAGTCGACACCCGGGGGTCGGAGGTGCCGAGGACCAGGAGGGGTGGCGCGAAGAAGTCGGAGATGCCCGACCCCTCGCGGAGGAACTCCGGGCACATTGCGTAGCCGTGCTCGCACGGAGTGCTGCCAGGGAGGCCGCGTAGCCGTGGCCCGATGAATGCGTCGACGGTTCCCGGCGGCACCGTGCTCCTCAGCACGACGGACCGATAGCCGGACGCCGGCGGCTCGACGACCGGGAGCATGCGCGCGATCGCATCCACGGTGCGATCGACCTGCGAGAGATCGGTGCTCCCGTTCGGTGACGAAGGGGTGCCGACGCAGATCAACACCACCTCGGCTTCGCTGATGGCGGGCGAGATCTCGGTGGTCGCGTGCAATCCCCCCGAGTCGACAGAACGCCGCACGAGCTCGTCGAGTCCCGGCTCTGCCACCGGCGAGACCCCACGCGACACGGCCGCGACCTTCTCGACATCGACGTCGACCGCCCAGACGTCGTGCGCTGCCTCGGCGAGGCACGCGGCGGTCACCGTGCCCACGTACCCGAGTCCGAACACTGCGACTTTCATTCCGCCAACTCCTCCCGTCTCTCCCTCATGAGGCGCGCGCGCGGGGCGCAGATACGGAAGTCACCAAGGGAGGCATCAGCAGCGACGCCGCGACCGCGAGATCGAGGATGTACGGCGACGCGTCACCGAGGCCGGTTTCCGTATATGACGAGATGGCGCAGTAGCACACGAGGAACAGCGCGAGTGCCGACGCAGGCCCGCGCGGCCGCATGAGGCTCGTGACGAGAAGGACGATGAGGATGGCCGCGACGATCAGGTCACCGACGAGGCCTTGATCCTGGTAGACGGCCAACCAGGAGTTGTCGATCGGCAGGCCCTGAAACGACTTGTCCGACAGCCCCGAACCGAGCCACAGCTCGAGACCCGGCCGATGCTCGTCCAGAATCTGGTCCCAGACCTTCGCACGGCCCGTGAGGCCGGACAGCTCCTCGGACGATTGGCCGCGGTCGAACCAGGTGGAAATCAGCCCGCCGAACGGCACGGCGGCGAGTACGGCCACGACGAGCACTACGACCAAGCCGCGCCGGGCGCGGCGACGCACCACGACGAGACTGAGCATCGCGGCGGTCACGCCGACGACGAGCCCGATCGTTGCGGTGCGGGTATGGGTGAGCACCACGATCGCGAAGCCGGCGCTTGCCGTCGCGAGGGCGGGACGCGTCTTGATCACGCCGCTGAGCCACGCCACGATGACCATCCCGGTGAGCACGGCCGCGTAGTGCGCGACCTGCGTCGACGGGGTCGGCCAGATCCGGTTGTACAGGCGGCCATCGAGGAACGCGCCTCCAGGGCTGATGACCAGGCCCAAGACGACCGTCCCGCACAGCACCGCGAGGCAGCGCACGTGCCAGCGAGCGAGCAGCATGTCGCGGCGGCCCCAAAGCGGCGTCAACAGCCACAACACGGCGAGGAACATCACGAATCGGACGTCACGCGCGAGCGACCCGATCCCGGTGTTGAGCCGCACGCTCGTCACGAGCGACGACAACGCGAGGATGCTGAACAACCCGAGACAGAGGTTCGGGCGCACCAACCGGTCCCGATTCAGCAGCAGCACCCAGACGAAGGCGACCGCCAGCGCCGATTGCGTGACCACCTTCACGACGCCGCTCGGCAGCGGCACGAGCGTCGGCACGGCGGCGAACGTCAGGCCGTTGACGATGAGAAGCCCCCAGATGAAGCCGGCATGCCGCCATACGCCCCGCTCGACGTTCACGGCGTCGACGTTCTGCGAGAACGCCGCGGTGCTCACGGGCCCGCGGCGGACACCGACCAGGTGTCCGATTCGAAGCTGGGCGACGGCGCGCTCGCCTGACCGCCCGCTGATCGACCGAACGATTCGTCGTGAGCACTCGAGCCGACGAGGACGACGGAGACGAGTTCGACCTGCGCGACCTCGAGCATGTCGGAGACCGCACCGAGGCTCGTCATCGTCGACCGGCCGGCCGATCACGATCGCAACCGCGGTCGACGCGAGCGCGCGGATTTGCTCGGCGCCCTCCGCCGGGTCGAGCATCCCCAACACGAGAACGAGCTCATCCGGGTCGACGGACGGCGCTTCTCGGCCGTCGGCGAGAGACACCAGGCGAATGCGACCGCGCGCGTCACCACCGGTTGTCTCGGATTCGGTTTCGCGAAGAAGTCGGCCGCGACTGACGATGCTCCGCTCGCTGGTGTCGACGACGACGACGTCGTCGCCGTCGCGGGCGAGCGCGGTCGCGGTCGCGCACACGGATGCCGCGGCCACCTCGAGGCCGCCAACCGCGATCACGGCGAGCGATCGGTCGCGCCATCCGCTCGCCGCCAGCTGGCGACGCAGGTGCAGCACGACCTTCGCGAGCTCCGGTGTCGGCCGGGCGATCAGCTTCCTCATGGCGACCTTGGCCAGCCTCCGCCTGACGCGGATCGGGCCGGTGCTGAGGTTGACGGAGTGTCGCATCGCCTCGGCGACGTCGTCGCGCCTCCAGACCCGATTCGACGTCACCGCCAGGAGGACGACGAGGGCGAGGCCGATCCCCAATCCCGCCGCCAGCCCGGAGAGGGCGTTGCGCCCAAGTTCCTTGACCTTGGAGGCCTCGACCGGGGTGGCCTTGTCGATGACGAAGCTGCCGTCGACGACGGCAGTGCTCGAGTTCGTCTGCGCCACGATCGAGTCGTTCAGCGTGTTGAACTGGTTGCCGAGGCCCGCCCGCGTGGCCAGGAGCCTCGCGATCGTGGGGTCGGTGCTCGTGATCGAATCTGCTTGCGGGCCCAGCTGTCGAGTGAGCTCGTCGATCTGACTCTGGATCGCCTCCTGACGCTTCTGCAGTCCTTCGACGATGGCGTTCGACTGATGTTGGTACACGTCGGCCCGGTACGCGAGATACTCGTGCGCCAACGCGTTCGCGCGGCGAACGCGCTTCCGCGCTCGAGGGCGCGGAGACCGAGATGCCGAGAAGGTCATCACTCAGGCCGGTGCCGCTTGTAGCTGGCGGCAAATGCCGCGGGCGACTCGCGGAGATGGAGTGCGTTGACGACTCGGCGAGCGACCGCATCGGTCTCGAGCAGCTGTGTGTCCGTCGCCATCGCCAGCGTGCGATCGCTCGAGGCGGGAAACGTGAGCAGGACCTTCGTCTCGGCCTGCGGCGTCGGTGCCGACGCGACCGACAGGAGGAGACCGACCACGAGGCCCGCGATGGCCGAGCCGATCACCCAGCGCCGCCGTCGCCTCACCGCGCCGAGGATGAAGTGCAGGTTGACGAATCGCGACCCCGCGCCAACTCCGAGCCACTCGTCTGTTTCGTCAGCGTCCGCCGACTCGGCGGTGAGGGGAACTGCCGAAGCCGCCGAAGAGCCATTGGAGGCCCACGCGTCCTCGTCCGGTGCCGGCCACACGACGATGTCATCGCCGACGTGCTCGACCAGGGTCGGCGCGCCGTGGCCGTTCGTCGACCGGCCGTTCTGGGCCGGGACGATCGTGGTCGGCGTCGGATCCTGCGTCGGACGCGTTGTCGTGCTCGACAGCAGGGTCTTCGTCCTTGAAGCGGCGCCTCACGACGCCGACTTCCGCGCCACGCCGGTGATGCGCGTCGGAACGAGCTGTGGCTCCGTCGTCGGGAGTTGCGACGCGCTGGTGCCGTCCCGCGGGTCCGGGTTGGTGACGATCACGCCGGCGAACGGGCGACTGGCGGCCCGCATCATCGCCGACACGATCGCCAGCTCGTCTCGCCGCGCGAACCCGGCCGACACGCTCATGACGGTCGGCATCGACGCGCTCCAACGAGGGAGTTCGAGCGTCGAACCGTCGGTGATGACGAGCACGATCGCGAGGTCGGCGTCGGGCGCGGCGTCGTCCAACGTCCGATGCAGCTCGTGGATCGTCGGGTTGTCCTGCGTCGCGCCATGCGAACCAGTCGGCGGTACGCGTAGGCCATCGAGTGGTTGACGAGACGGTGGGACGAACAACGCAGTGTCGAGCCCGGACTGCGCCGCGGCATCCGAGAGCTGTCGAACGATCTGGATGGCAGCGTCGTCACCAGTCAGACTCACCACGACGAAGCCCGCACCCGTGTCCTGTCCATTTGCCAGTCGCCGTTCGAGGTGGCGAAGAGTCTGCTCGTCGCTCTGGCTCCCGTGCTGGTTCGCGACCGCACTCGAACCCGACCCCGAGCCCCGTCGTGCTTGGAGTGACGCGAGTACGGGTGCGCCGATGGCCGCCGCGATGTCTTGTCGACGACGGGCCCGGTCGTCGCGCCGGTCCCTCCAGAGCGCGGCTGCGCACCCGGCGGCGAGCGCGACGAGCGCCGCGAGCAGGAAGGGAAGCGCAGAGGCGAGCAGTGACGGTCCCTCCGCGCTCGTGGCGGGCTCGAGGACCTGAAGGCCCTCGGTCTCGCTCTCGGCGTTGAGTTGGGCGCTGTTGATCTCCTGATTCACGTCGCGGAGCTCGAGGGTCGTGCTCTCGATGCGGGCGTTCCAGCGCGTTCAGGGCGGGGCCAGCGCTGGTGGCCGCCGCCTGTGCTTCGAGGTCGTTCAGTTGGCCGTTCAGCTTTGTCGCTCGGGCTTGGAGCTTCTGGACCAGGTTGTCCCCCGACTGTGAGGCCAACTGCTTCGAGTACGCGACGTACCCGAGCGCGACTGCGTTCGAGAGCGTGATGGCCCGACGGGAGGAGGTGTCCTCGACCTGGACATCGAGCAGCGATGTCGTCACTGCCGACGCCGCGGCGCGTTGACGAAGGTCATCGACCGAGATGGTGGCACCGGTCGCCTTGATCGCCTTCCCGAGGACGGGCGAGCTCGTCGCGATTCGCGTCTCGGTCCCCATGTCGCGGGTTGGCGCCGTGCTTCCGTCCGCGGGTGCCGGAGGGAGGAGCACGAGAGTGTGCGCAACAACGCGACGCGGCGACAGTGCGGTGTATGCGAGCGCGCCGAGGAGACCAACGACCAAGAACGCGCCGACGAGTCGCCATCGTCTCGAGATCGAACGCCATGACGCGCGTGCATCAGCGGGTCGTTCGTGCTTTACTGCCATGTTTGACTTCCGTGGGTAAGCACGCGTGGGAGCGTCATTCCGCGTCACGGCCTTCTCGAGCGTCATCCCGCGTCATGGCCTTCTTCGGCGCGGCTCTACCCCGGTTGAGTCGCCGAATCGGACCGCAGATACACGTATTCGCCCGACATGTGGGTCGGCGCGCCGGTGGTGCGCCAACCTGCCCATGACCACCCACTCGTATCATGCTCGAGCGCTCCGACTCGCTCTCGAAGCAAGCGTCGGTCGCCGGCCACCGAGGGGCGCACAGTGTTGACGAGTGCAAGATCGTCGCTACGTCGCGCCGACATCGGAACGCGGCTGGCGACGTCGCTGATCATCGTGGGCCTCGCCGCCGTGGCGCTCGCGCTCCTGGTGACCGGCCCGCTGGCGCCGGTCCTGAGCCGGGATCTCGACGGTCCCGGAAGCAGCTTCTTCTTCGCGCAGGCGCCTTTCGGAGCCAGCGTGTTCCGGCGCGTGGGCGCCCTCGGGGATCCTGCAGTCGCCGGGAGCATCGTGATCGCGCTCTGCACGATCGTCGGCGTGCGCGCGCACACGTGGGCACCGTTGGCCGCCGGCGTGGCCGCACTCCTGGGCGCGATCGTGATCACCACCGTCGTTCGCCTGGCGACATCACGGTCGAACGGCTACGGCCCCATCGACGGCTTTCCTTCAGGACACGCGATGGCCGCGGCGAGCGTGTTCGGAACTCTCGCCTTGCTCGCTGCGGGCAGTGAACTCCCGCGGTCCTTGAAGCGGCTCCTCATAGTCCTCGGCGTCGCGGTCCCGGTCGCCGTGGCGTGGTCGCGACTCGCCCTGCTCGACCATGTTCCGAGCGACGTCATCGGCGGGGTCCTGCTCGGGGCGGTCTGGGCCGCCGCGGTCGTGCGCGCAGTTCGTGCTCCACGAGATCGTCATGAAGGTGCGCGCGCTTTGCGCCCGTGAGCGGCGGAACGATTCTGCGAACCGTGGTCTCTGAGTGGGTCCGCACGATGGACCCGCCCCGGGTCGAGATCGCGGCCGGCGGTCATGGCCCAATCACCGGCGCCGCGTCGTCCCGAGTGGTGCCGCACGTCGCACCGTTTCGCCGACATTCTGCCGTTTCCAGCCTTCTCCACCCGTGCCCACCAGCGTGGTGCGAACTGCGCTCCGGGGTCGGCGTCCAGAGACTTCGGTCACTCATCGTGGTTCCGCCTTGTGGATTGGGTGTGGATAGTGACAGACTGCGCCGAACGGGCCGGGGGGCTGGGGGCGGATACAGCAAATGACACAGAGAGTGGCACGGCACACACAATCGGACTCGGCGGATCGGCACCTTGCCCTCACCAATCTGGTCAGGTGCGCCGCCGAGGGCGACAGTGATGCCTGGAATCAGCTCGTCGAGCGCTTCGCCGGAATGGTTTGGGCGGTCGCGCGCAGCTATCGCCTGAACGCGAGCGACGCGGCGGACGTATCGCAGACGACCTGGTTGCGCCTGGTGCAACATCTCGACAGGATCGAGCAGCCCGAGCGGGTCGGTGCCTGGCTTGCCATCACCGCCCGCCACGAGGCGCTGCGGGTCGCCCGCCAAGCGTCGCGACAGTTGCCCATCGGCGATCACATCATCATCGACCTGGTCGCCGAGGATGGCGTATCAAACGACGATGCACTCCTCGCCAACGAGCGAGCGCGTGAGCTGTGGGCATTGGTGATGAGACTGCCCGCACGCTGCCAACTGATTCTGCGGCTGTTGACGGCCGATCCGCCGCTCAGTTACCGGGATCTCGGCGAAGCGCTCGACATGCCGATCGGGAGCATCGGGCCGACGCGAGCACGCTGTCTCGAACACCTCCGAAAAATCGCGAGCAGCGCGGGTATCTCGGTCGAGGAGTTCGTCTCTTGATGGACGATGCTCCCGAAGGGCCTGTGTAGACCGTTCGCTGACACGTCCGCGATCACGTCGATCGCTCCCCGGATCGTGGGATGATGGTGCGCGCGCCGATCCACCTCGTCGGACTCGATGAGCCGCCGCGCCGGGTGTTCTGGGACGCTCGCGCCGCGTTCCGCGAACTGCTGACCAGCAGCTTGCTCCCGCTCGTCAGCCGATTCGAGACCGGGTTCCCCGCGTCCGTCGTCGCCGGTGCGGATGAGCTCGGCGATGACGTCCTGATGTTCAAGGACGACGAGGTCGTCGTCTTCTTGTGGTCTCGCAGGGTTCCGGGCGGAAGTCGCCTGATCACGGAAGTCTTCGGCGGGGCCGCGACGACGATGGCGACGCTCCGGAGGCCCGCACGGCGGCTCTGCGCGCTCATCGGGCGGCGGGGTGGCCGCTTCGAGTCGGCAACCGTCCCGACGGGTCCCGCGTGTCTCGTGATCGACACGCGCACCGACGGCGTCGTGAAGACGTGGCACTCCGAATGGATCACGCTGTGACGTCGCCTCGCCGGGCTGCGGCAACCCGGCTCGACGACAGGCACTTGGTGGACGCGCCCCTGCGCGGTGATTTCGTGGTTCCGAGCGACGACCCCCGAGCGGTCGCGCCGACGCCGCAGCTCATCGACGCGTCTCCGTCAGCAAGCAGGACATCAGTGTCCGGTCACCTCAGAGCACTCCTGGTCGCGATCGACGTCGTCGGCGCGGTCGCCGCGTGGACGGCTGCCCTCGTGCTGCTCCATCCCTCCGAAGCATCGGGCGAAGAGGCCTTCGGGACCCGGCTGGGGATCGCGTTCGGGCTCGTCGTCGTCACCGTCGCGCTCATCGCACGTGAGCACCTGTATCTGTCGCGGGTGTGCCAGGTCCGCGCCCACGAAATCGGGGGTCTCGTGCGCGTCGGCGTGGTGTGCGCAGCCGCAGCGCTGGTTGTCGGCGAGACGCTCAGCGTGGCCATCCATCCCGAAACTGCCTTCGTGGGTGGGTTGTGCGTCGTGGTCGTGCTCGCGGTCCTCCGGGGCGCGTACCGATCGTGGCTCCGAGCCTGCCGGGGCCGCGGAGAGTGCACCCGCGACATCGTCGTCGTCGGGACGAACGAGGAGGCGCTCGAGCTGAGCCGGCTCTTCATCGAACAACCCGAGATCGGGTACCGAGTGGTGGGTGTCTTCGGGTGCGAGGAGGAGTGGAGGGCACACGCCACGTCGGTGCCTTGGCTCGGTCCGACCCACGACGCCGCGAGCGCGCTGAGGCGCTCCGGTTCGGGCGCGGTGCTGGTCGCGAACGGGCTTTCGAGTGCTGCCCTCAACCGGACGGTCCACGAACTCGTGGGTCAGCACACGCACGTCCTCGTCTCGACGGGCATCCGCAACGTCGGGCACGGGCGTCTCCGAGCCGTTCCGTTGTGTCACGAGCCGTTCTTCTACGTCGAGGAGCATTCACCCACCAGGCTGCAGGCCGCTGCGAAACGCGTGTTCGATCTCGTGATCGCGGGCGTGTTGCTGGCGCTGGCGCTCCCCGTGCTCGTGTGCGCCGCTGCTGCCATCAAGCTCGGCGACGGTGGCCCGGTGCTGTTCCGGCAGCAGCGCGTCGGTCTCGGCGGCGGCAGATTCGAGATGCTCAAG
>CAWELN010000001.1:0-37809 GCA_963809795.1 uncultured Actinomycetes bacterium | reverse complement strand
CTGCCCGGGCCCCGCGCCGAGTTCTGGCGCACCGGCCGGCTCAAGGCCACCGCCTGAGCTACTCCGCGCGGACCGGGATGCCGACGCGCACGCTGGACGTCTGCGCCGGGCGCGCGTGGGCGCCGTGGGCGTCGACGACGAAGCGACCCTCGCCGGGACCGTCGGCGACGGGCATGCCGAGCGCCTCGAGCAGCGCGTGGTCTTCCTCCGGGGGGCGGCCGATCGTCGTGAGGTAGTTGCCGACGATCAGCGCGTTGGCGCCCGCGAGCAGGCCCATGGCCTGCAGCTCACCGAGCACGTACTCGCGCCCGCCCGCGAGGCGCAGCCACACGCCCGGCAGGACGAGGCGGAACAGCACGATCGCCTGCAGCGCCTCGCGCGGCGTGATCAGGCGCTGGTCGCCGAGCGGGGTGCCGGTCGGCAGCAGGAAGTTGATCGGCACCTCGCACGGCTCGAGCTCGGCGAGCTCGAACGCGAAGTCGACCCGCTGCTCGAGCGTCTCGCCCATGCCGAGGATCCCGCCGCAGCAGAGCTCCATGCCGGCGTCGATGGCGAGGCGGGCGGTCGCGACGCGGTCGTCGTAGGTGTGGGTGCGTCAGATCGACGGGAACAGCGCACGCGGCGCCTCGAGGTTGTGGTTGTAGCGCTTCACGCCCGCGGCCGCGAGCCGCTGCGCCTGCTCCTCGGTGAGGAGCCCGAGCGAGCACGCGACCTCGAGGCCGGTCTCGGTGTGCACCGCGTCGACCGCGTCGATGATCCGGGTCAGCATCCGCTCCGACGGCCCGCGCACCGCCACCACGATGCAGAACTGGGTGGCGCCCGCGTCCCGGGTCGCGCGCGCGGCGGCGAGCACCTCGTCGAGCTGCGAGGAGCGGGTACACGTCGACGTCGGTCGAGTAGCGGGCCGACTGCGAGCAGAACGCGCAGTCCTCCGGGCACGCGCCCGACTTGGCGTTGATGAGGCTCTCGAGCTCGACCTCGGGTCCGCAGTACGCGAGCCGCACCCGGTGCGCGAGCGCGACGAGGTCGGGCAGCTCGTCGAGCGGGAGCGCGGCGACCGCGAGCACCTCGTCGCGCGTCAGCGGTCGACGTTCGTCGAGCAGCGCACGTTCGGCCACCTGCAGGGCTGCGGTCATGGAGCGCAAGACTAGACAGCCCCTCGCGGCACCCACGAACACGAGGAGCGCCCACCCGACGCCGGTCAGCCCGTCCCCCCAAACACGGGCCGACGGCGGTCGGGTGGGCGACCTCCGCGCCCAGCATGCCCCGTCGCCGCCGGAAAACGCGCGCGCCCCCGTAGGCTGGCTCGCCGTGGTGGCGAGCGATCGACCGACGCGGGCTGCGGCGCGCATGAGCCTGGCCACCCTGGGGTCCCGCGGGGTGGGCTTCGTCAAGGTCTGGGTCATCGCCGCGGTGCTCGGCGCCACCTACCTCGGCAACACCTACCAGGCCTCGAGCTCGGTCTCCAACGTCCTCTTCGAGCTCATCGCCGCCGGGGCGCTGTCGGCGGTGCTGGTGCCCACCTTCGTCGACCTGTTCCGGGCCGAGGACGACGCCGAGGCCGAGCGGCTGGCCTCCGGGGTCCTCGGGCTGGCCCTGGCGCTCATGGCCGTCGTGTCGATCGTCGGCATCGTGCTGGCGACGCCCATCGCCCGGCTCCTCTCCAGCGGCGCGCCGAGCGCCCACGTGGAGGAGCAGCAGACCGCGCTGTCCGCCTTCTTCCTGCGCTTCTTCATCCCCCAGGTGCTGTTGTACGCGGTCGGGACGGTCGCCACCGCGGTGCTGTTCGCCAAACGGCGGTTCGTGATCGTGGCGGTCGCGCCGATCGCCAACGCGGTGATCCTCGTGGCGACGATGGTTGCGTTCCGGATCATGCACGGGCCCACCCCCGACCTCGACCTCACCACGCCCGAGAAGCTCGTCCTCGCCATCGGGGGGACGCTCGGCGTCGTCGGCTTCGTCGGCGTGCCGACGGTCGCGCTCCTGCGGTCGGGGTTCCGTCTGCGCGCCACCCTCGGCGCGGTCGACCGCGAGCTCCGTCGCCTGCTCTGGCTCTCGGCATGGGTCGCGCTGCAACCCGACGTCGCGGTCCTGCTCGGCGCGGCGTTGGTCATGGGCAACCAGGTCGCCGGGGGAGTGGTGGCCTACCAGTTCTGCTTCGTCGCGTTCCTGGCGCCGTACGCGATCCTGGCGCAGCCGATCCACACCACGATCCTGCCCGAGCTCACCGTCGACGCCGGCGCCGGCGACATGCGGTCGTTCGCCGATCGGCTCCGGTGGGGGCTCGACAGCATGTCGCGACTGCTGCTGCCCGTGAGTGCCGCCTACGTCGCGCTGGCGCTGCCGGCGATGCGCGTGCTCGCGGTGGGCAACAGTCGCCACGATGCCGACCTCTTCGCCGCTGCGCTCGCATCGCTCGGGGTCGGGCTCTTCACCTACGGCACGTTCCTGTTCTTCGCGCGCGCGTCCTACGCGCTCGGCGACAGCCGCACCCCGGCGATCATCGCCGGCGCCAGCGCGCTCGTGGGCGCAGGGGTGATGGTCGTCGGCGGGCTCACCTTCGAGAGCGACACCGCCAAGGTCGCGGCGCTCGGCCTCGGGCACAGTGCCGCGTACCTCGTCGGCACGCTGGTGCTCGGGTTCGTGCTGCGGCGACGCATCGGCCGGGGCTTCTTCCCCCATGCGTTCCTCCCCGCGCTGGCGGCGTCGGCCGCGCTCGGCGGACTGGCGTGGCTGGTGGAGCACCTCGTCGGGCCGAGTGGGCGACTCGCCGACGTCCTCGTGCTGATCGCCGTCGGCCTCATCGGGCTGGGCCTGTACCTCCTGTTGCTCCGCATGTTGCCCCGGCGCGGCGCGCGCCTCGAGGCCGCCTTCGAGCCCAGCGACCCCGATCTCGCCGTCGAACCGTGATCCGCCGCGCCGCGGTCGCGCTCGTCACCCTCGCCGTCCTCATCGTCGCGTCGGCGGGTCACGCGGGGGCGGCGACGGCGCCATCGGGTGCCGCCGCGGTGCAGCGCGTCCTGGTGATCTCGCTCCCGGCGACGTCGTGGTCCGACATCGAAGCGGGGGACGACCCGCACCTCAAGCAGCTGCTGTCGCAGTCGGCCATCGCCGACATGATCACGCGCGCCGCCGGCCGCAAGAACTCCATCGCCGGCGGGTACACCGCCCTGGGTGCCGGGGGCCGCGCCTCGGCGGTCACGCCCCTCGCCCCTCAGGCCTTCGAGCCCAGCGAGCCCTACGGCGAGAGCACCGCGGGCGACGTCTACCGGCAGCGCACCGGCGTGACCGCGACCAGCGGCCTCGTGCACCTGGGCATCGACGCCTTGGTGCAGGAGAACGCCGACGGCCTCTACGACCCGACCATCGGCGCGCTCGGTGACGACCTCGCCAAGCACCGGGTGCCGCGGGCGGTCATCGCCAACGGGGACGGCGCGCAACCCGTGGTCGACGAGCCGCTGCCCGAGTTCCAGCGCGCCGCGGTCAACGCGCTCATGGGGAGCGACGGCCGCGTCCCCGGCGGCGCGGTGGGCGACGAGCTGCTCGAACCCGATCCGCACGCGCCCTTCGGTGTGCGCATGGACAACGACGCCGCCTACCGCGCCTTCTCGGACGCGTGGCGCACCGGCGGTGTCGTGCTGGTCGAGGGGTCGGACCTGCTGCGCGCCGACCTCTACACGGAGTTCCTCACCGACGACCAGGCCCGTGTCCAGAAGCAGGCCGCCCTCCACCGCACCGACGAGCTGGTGGGCCGCATGCTCGCCGACGTCGACCCGGCGCACGACGCGGTGTTCGTCGTGAGTCCGGCGTCGCCCCGGCGCGGCTCGGGCCTCGCGGTGTCGGGCATCCGCGCGCCGGGCGTGGAGCCCGAGCTGCTCCGCTCGGCGACCAGCCGGCGCGACGGCTTCGTGTACGTGATCGACATCGCGCCGACCATCCTCGACCTGCTCGGTTACCCGACACCATCGACGATGGAAGGACGGACCATGGAGGTGGTGTCGGGCGGCGTCGCGCACGGCGAGCGCACCGACGCGCTCATCCGCGCCAACGAGGATGCGGTCTTCCGCGATTCGAAGGTGGCGACCGCCAACAACATCGTGCTCGGTCTGGCCGCCGCGCTCGCGCTGGCGGCATGGTTCGTGCTCCGACGCGCGCCCCGGCGCGCCGGCGCCGCCCGATTCCTGGCGCTGGGGGTGCTGGGATTCCTCTTCGCCACCTACCTCGCCGGGCCGCTGCACTTCGGCCGCAGCGGCAACGCGGCGGCGTACTTCGGCTTCCTCGCGGTCGGGGCGGTGGCGTTCGCGGTCGCGTGCTCGTTGCTGGGCGCGCGCCGCCGGTACCTCCCGCTCGCGCTCGCCTTGGCGGCCACCGTCGCCCTCCACGTCGGCGACCTGCTCGCCGGCGCCCGGTTGGAGCTCAACACCGTGTTCGGGTACTCGGCGACGGTGGGCATCCGGGTGTCGGGGCAGGGCAACATCACGTTCTCGCAGCTCACCGCGGCGGCGCTGCTGCTCGGGGGGCTGGCGGTGTGGCGCCGCCCTCGCCGCTCGACGGTCTACGGGGTCATCGCGATGCTCGCCATCACCCTCCTGGTCATGGCGGCGCCACCGTGGGGCGGCGACTTCGGCGCCGCGATCGCGGGTGCCCCGGCCTTCGGCCTGTTCGCGTGGTTGCTCCTCGGACGCCGGATCCGCCTCCGCACCGTCGTCATCCTCGGTGCGGTGCTCGTGGTGGCGGGGCTGCTCGTCGGGTTCGCCGACCTCCTGCGTCCGAAGGACCAGCAGACCCACGTGGGCCGGTTCTTCGACAAGGTGGCGACCGGAGGGCTCGGCGACTTCTTCCTCACCATCCGTCGCAAGGCGACCGAGAACATCGACTCGTTCAGCAGCACGCGCCTGCTCTGGGTCCTGCCCATCGTGGCGCTCCTCGTCTGGTTCCTCTGGCGGGTGCACGGTGGGCGGGTGCGACCCCTGTTCCGCGAGGTTCCCGTCATCCGCCAGACGATGCTGGCGCTCGTCGTGGTCGCGGTCCTCGGCTACGCGCTCAACGACTCCGGGATCGCCATCCCCGCGCTCATGGCGGTGGTGTTCGAGTGTGCGCTGGTGTACGTGGCGCTGGTCCCGGCCCGGGAGCCGGTCACCGACCCGCCGGGCCCGCCGCCGGTCGCCCCCGATCCGCCCGCGCCCGACGAGCCCCGCGCCCGGGAACCTCAGCTGGTCTGATCGCGTGCAGGCGCGGTGAGAAACGCGGGTTTGGTGATCCCGGCGTCGTCGAGCTGCCGGGCCAGCCGGACGTTCGGTTCCACGTAGCGGGCCGCCAGCTCGGCCCGCACCGCGTCGGGGATCGACTCCTCCGTCGCACGGCCGTTCAATCGGTAGTAGAAGGCGCGCAGCGTGCGCTTGGCCTCCGGATGTCGGCGCAGCACCCGCTCCAGCCGGTCGTTGCCGGTGAGCGCGACGCGCTGGAACGTCTTGCTCTTGAACCCGGTGGTGCGGTTCTCCGAGCTCGGCGCATCGGCCGGGAAGCGTCCGGGGTCGAGACCGAGGTCGACCGCAGTGGCCCGCAACGTGTCGGCCGGGGCGGAGACGAGCTGCTGGAAGTCGAGCACGTGCAGCCGTTCGGTCCCGAAGACGTCGAGCCACGCGGGCAGGAAGTCGGCGTAGCAACCTCCGCGGAACGCCATGTACCGCTCGTTGTCGGGATCGCGGAAGTCGTCGGGCCCGAGTCGGTCGGCCGCGGCGAGATACTCCTCGATCGGGTAGTCGGCGGGGAACCGCAACCGGATCTTCTGGTAGGTGAAGAAGGAGAGGGCACGGCTCACCGGCTCCCGGAGCACGACGAGCACGTGCGGGTTCACCAACCGATCGCGCATCGCCGACGCCACCGCCTCGGTGCCGTAGAAGTACGACGGCGTCGCCTCGAGGCGGACGGCGCGCTCGCCGGCGTGGGCGAAGTAGCCCTCCCACACCGAGGCCGACGCGAGCGGCTCTCCGTAGCGCGGCGGGAGGAAGTAGCTCGTCTCCTTGATCGACGACGGCGCGACGTCGGGATGCGTCGACAACGAGACGAACAGCGACGTGGTGCCCGCCTTGTTGACACCCGCGATGATGACGTCGGTGCGCTCGACCGCCACTGGCGTTTGCCCTCCGAGGCCGACCGGTGGTGAGCCATCGAAGTTAGGTCACGAACCTGTGAGCCCGATGAGCAGCGCGTTCGGGCCGGGTGAACGAGAGTCCGCGTCGGGCGTCGCGGCCCGGGCTAGCGTCCCCCGTGCCTTGATCACCACGACCGTCTACGTCATCGACACGTCCGTGCTGCTGGCCGATCCACTGGCCGTGACGCGCTTCGCCGAACACGAGGTCGTGGTCCCGCTCGTGGTCCTCACCGAGCTGGAGGGGAAGCGGCACCATCCCGAGCTGGGGTGGGCGGCACGGCGGTCGCTCCGCCTGCTCGAGGACCTGCGGAACCGGCACGGATCGCTCATCGAGCCGATGCCGGTGAACGACGAGGGCGGCACGCTCCGCGTCGAGCTCAACCACCAGGATCTCGCGGCGCTGCCGCAGCCGCTGAGCGCGGACGCCAACGACCACCGCATCCTCGCCGTCGCGCTCAGCCTCGGCCGCGACGGCCGCGACGTGGTGGTGGTCAGCAAGGACCTCCCGCTCCGGCTCAAGGCGGGGGTGGTCGGCCTCGAGGCCGACGAGTACCGCAACGAGCTCGCCACCGACTCCGGCTGGACCGGCTTCCTCGAGCTCGAGGCCTGGGGATCGGTGATCGACGAGCTGTACGACCAGCGCGTCGTCGACTTCGCCGAGGCGCGCGAGCTGCCCTGTCACGCCGGCGTCGCGTTGCACGCGGGCTCGCAGTCGGCGCTGGCGCGCGTCCAGGCCGACAAGCGGCTGCACCTCGTGCGCCCCGACCAGGCCATGTTCGACCTGCGCGGCCGCTCGGCCGAGCAGCACATCGCGATCGACATCCTGCTCGACGAGCAGGTCGGCATCGTCAGCCTCGGCGGGAGCGCGGGGACGGGCAAGAGCGTGCTCGCGCTCGCGGCCGGGCTCGAGGCCGTGCTGGAGCGCCGCACCCATCAGCGGGTCGTCGTGTTCCGCCCCATCTACGCGGTCGGCGGCCAGGACCTCGGGTACCTCCCGGGCTCCGAGACCGAGAAGATGGCGCCGTGGGGCGCCGCGGTCACCGACGCGCTGGAGTCGATGGTCGGCCGCGAGGTCATCGACGAGGTGATCGACCGCGGGCTGCTCGAGGTGCTCCCGCTCACCCACATCCGGGGCCGGAGCCTCACCGACAGCTTCGTCGTGATCGACGAGGCACAGAACCTCGAGCGTTCGGTGCTGCTCACCGCGCTCAGCCGGCTCGGACGAGGGAGTCGCGTGGTGCTGACCCACGACGTCGCGCAGCGCGACAACCTGCGCGTCGGCCGCCACGACGGCATCGTGAGCGTCATCGAGACGCTCAAGGGCCACCCGCTGTTCGCGCACATCACGTTGACGCGCTCGGAGCGGTCGGCCATCGCCGCCCTGGTCACCCAGGTGCTCGACGGCTGACCGCTCCGAACGGTTGGTGGCGAGTGCGTGCTGGTGTCGGTCAGCTCGACTGCGAGGTCGAGCGGCTGGTCAGCGTCGCCTTGGTCGTGCTCGACGTCCCGTCACGCGTGTAGGTGATCGTGATCTGGTCGCCGCTCGAGTGCTGCTGCACCGCGTTCCGCACTGCGAGCGGGGTCGTCACCTTCGTGCCGTCGATCGCAGTGATCACGTCGCCCTGCTTGAGGCCGGCGTCGGCCGCGGGGCTGCCGCTCTGCACCTCGGTCACCGCGACCCCGTTGTCCGCCGTGCCGACCGCGACGCCGAGGAACGCGCCGTTGCTCGTCGACTGACCGCCGCCGTTCCCGTTCGCCGTTGCCGTTGCTGTTCCCGTTGCTGTTCCCGTTGCCGTTGCTGGTGCCGCCCGGCAGCTCACTGCCGTTGGGGAACTGGCGGCCGTTGCCGAAGGGACCGTTGCCGTTCCCGTTCGCGGTGCCGGTGCCGGGGAACACGCTGGCGTTCTGGCTCGAACCGGAGCTCGACGACGAGTCGCCGATGGCGTACCCGATGCCGCCGAACACGAGCGCGGCGATGATCGCGGCGGCGACGAGGCCGAGCCACTTCGGGATGAAGATGCCCGCGGGGCGCTCGGCCGGTGCGGTCGCCGCCGCGGCGGTCGGCGCGGGCGCCGGTGCGACCGGGTTGGCCTGGGTGGCGTCGGGCTCGTTCGGCGCCGCCGCCGCGGCGGGTGCCGGCGCGACGTCGTCCTCGTCACCGGCCTTCGGCACCGCGGCGTCATCGGTCAAGGGCTTGGTCTCCGCGGTCGGTGCTTCCTCGGGGGTGGCCGGCGACGGCTCCCCTTCGGCGTTCGGTGTCTCGTCGGTCATGTCCCGATCCTCCCGGGGTCGTACTCTCCCGACGCTCATGGTGGTCGCGAGGGGCTGAGAGGTCGCTGAGGGTGGTGACTGGGGACCGCCCGGGGTCCGTGCTGTTACGTTGACGCCCTTGGCGATCGACCTCGGGCTCGAGGGCAAGCGGGCGCTGGTGACCGGCGCGGGCATCGGCATCGGGCGGGGCATCGCCACCTGGCTGGCCCGGGCCGGATGCGACGTCGCGCTCGCCGACAAGGACGCCGCCAGCCTCGACGAGGCGGTGGCGGAGGTGGCCGGCGCCGGTACCCGGGTGATCGGGCTCGAGGCCGACCTGCGGCGGCCCGATGCAGTCCGCGGCCTCGTCACCCGGGTGGTCGACGAGCTCGGCGGCCTCGAGGTCGCGGTCAACAACGTGGGTTCGCTCGCGGGGCGGTCGCCGGACCTCTTCGTCGATCTCGACGACGAGGCACTGCGCGACATCGTCGAGCAGAACCTGTTCGTGACCATGTGGTCGTGCCACGCCGAGGCGCGGGCCATGGTCGACACCGGCACCGAGGGTGTGATCGTGAACGTCAGCTCGGGGGAGACGTCGCGCGCCGCGGTGCGCATGGCGCCGTACGGCGCGGCGAAGGCGGCGATCAACCACCTGACCGAGACCCTCGCGGTCGAGCTCGCGCCCCACGGCATCCGGGTGCTCGCGGTGGCGCCGGGCACGACGCTCACGCCGGTCGTGAAGGCGGCGCTGTCCGACGAGACGGTCGAGCGGCTGGTGGCCGCCCACCCTCTCGGGCGCCTCGGCGAGCCCGAGGACCTCGGCCGCCTGGTCGTCGCCCTCGCCTCCGACCTCGGCCGGAGCGTGACCGGGCAGCTCGTCTTCGGCGACAACGGTGCCCAGCTCGCCCGCAACCGTCCCTGGCTCTGACCCCTCCGAATTCTCCTTCTCACCGAATCGGTGGCCGAATCGGTGAACCCCGCGCCGAATCGGTGGGCGAATCGGTGGAGGGCGCGCCGAATCGGTGGGCGAATCGGTGGAGGGCGCGCCGAATCGGTGGGCGAATCGGTGGAGGGCGCGCCGAATCGGTCGGCGAATCGATCCCAGGGGGTGGAGGTGGTATCCCCCGTGTGCTCCCGGTCCGTCCGACCGTCCGCGGCCGACCGCCCGCGCCCGCGCGAGCGCCGCTCCGGGCCCGGCACCGTTCGGCCCGGCACCGGCCCTCCGCCTCTCGCTAGGGTGCTGCCCGTGATCGTGGTCGTGGCGGCACTCAAGGGCGGGGTGGGCAAGACCACCACCTCGGTGTACCTGTCGGCGGTGGCGGTGGCGGGCAACCGCACCGTGACCCTGGTCGACTCCGACCCCCAGGCCAGCGCGGCCGACTGGGTCGAGCACGCGGCCGACGAGGTGCTGGAGTCGATCGAGGTGGTGGAGGCGCCGACCGAGCGCCTCCTCACCAAGACCCTCGATCGCGTCGACGCCGAGGACATCGCGCTCGTCGACACGCCGCCCGGGCACGAGCGGCTCCTGGCCAAGGCGCTCGAGCGCGCCGACGCCGTGGTCATCCCCACCCGCGTGGGCGGTGTCGAGACGGCCCGGGTCGAGGCGGTGCTCGACATGGTCCCGAAGCGGCTGCCCGTCGGCCTGGTGATGGCGTCGGCGCGCACCTTCACCCGCGACTACCAGGACACCGTCAACATGTGGGTGGAAGCCGGGGTCCCGGTGTGGGGGGCCGTCCCCGAGCGCGTCGGCATCGCCACCGGGCCAGACGGCTGGCTGTCGATCGAGGGCTTGGACTGCTACCGCGAGGTGTGGCGAAAGCTCCGGCGCACGGTGCGCGGCCAGTAATTCGCGCGCACCGAGGGGTACTGTGGGGTCATGGACGTTGGACCCGTTGAACTCCTCATCGTCCTCGCAGTGGTGCTCCTCCTCTTCGGCTCGAAGAAGCTGCCCGAGCTGGCACGCGGCATGGGCACCGCGGCGAAGGAGTTCCGCTCCGGCCTGCACGATGAGGCGGATGAAGCGCCCGGCACTCCGGCCGTCCCCGAGACGACGACCGAGAAGGCGCCGGACACTCCTTCCTGAATTTCGTCAGAGAATGCGCCGGTAGGTCGCCCACGCGGCGGTGACGTTGAACGCCGTCCTGACGCGATCGTCCGGGGAAGGTGGACCGAGGGTCGCGCCCGTATCCTCGTGCCATGCCTGATTCCGATCGCAATCCTCACGCGGGCCGCCCGTTCACCGACCCGGACGCGGCCATCGCCGCCGCGTTGCAGGACGTCAGCGTCCCGGCCCTGCTGTGCTCGATGGTGCACCTCACCGGCGACCCGGCGTGGATCCGCGGCGACCTGCAACCGCACGCCTCGGCACTCAACGACTACCAGGGCTCCATGACCGAGGAGGAGATGGCGGAGGCGCGCCGCCGGGCGCTACCGGCGATCATCGCCTTCCGCGACGCCGGGTGCGTGCTTCCGCCCCCACCGTCGGACGAGCTGGTCCGGGAGATGATGGAGTTCCTGGCCTGCGGGCCGGTGGCCGACGCCGTCGTGCCCATGTTCGTGGAGGACCTCCACCTCGACGGCGCCGACGCCCGTGCCATCACGTGGGGCGACGAGATCCCCGCCGACGTGCGTGACGACTCGCACGTGATCGTCATCGGGTGCGGCGAGTCGGGGTTGCTCGCCGGCATCCGCCTCGCGCAGGCCGAGCTGCCCTTCACCATCATCGAGAAGAACGGCGGCCCCGGCGGCACGTGGTGGGAGAACCGCTACCCGGGTGCCCGTGTCGACATCGGCAGCCACTTCTACTGCTACTCGTTCGAGCCCGCCGACCATTGGACCGAGTACTTCTCGCAGCACCCGGAGCTCCGCGCCTACTTCGAGCGGGTCATGAACGCGCACGAGCTGGAGCAACACTGCCGGTTCGACACGCGCGTCGAGGCCGCCGAGTACGACGACGCGACCGGCCGTTGGGCGGTCACGATCACCACTCCCGACGGTGCCACCGAGGTGCTCGACGCCCGCGTGGTGATCAGCGCGGTCGGCGCGCTCAACACGCCGCGCATGCCGGACATCCCCGGCATGGACGACTTCGAGGGTCCGTCGTTCCACTCGTCGCGTTGGGACCACTCGGTTGACCACCGCGGTACGCGGTTCGCGCTGGTCGGCGCCGGCGCGTCCGGGTTCCAGATCGCGCCCACCATCGCCGACGACGTCGAGCAGCTCACCGTGTACCAGCGCACCGCGCAGTGGATGTTCCCCAACCCGAACTACCACCGCCAGGTGCCCGACGGCGACCGTTGGGCCATCCGGCACCTGCCGTTCTACGGGCGCTGGTTCCGGTTCCTCACCTTCTACCCGGGTGCGGGTCTCGCCATGGACCGCTCACGAATCGACCCCGAGTACGACGACGGCGGGCTCGCCATCAGCGAGACCAACCGCGCCACCCGCGAGCTGTTCGCGCAGATCATGCGGGCGCAGCTCGGCGGCGACGCGGAGCTCGAGGCGAAGGTGATCCCGGAGTACCCGGTCACCGCCAAGCGCATGCTGCAGGACAACGGCTCGTGGCTGGCGTGCCTCCGGAAGGACAACGTCGAGCTGGTCCGCACCGGCATCGAGCGGATCGTGGCCGACGGCATCGTCACCGTCGACGGCACCTTCCGTCCCGCCGACATCATCTGCTACGCCACCGGGTTCCGGCACAACGACTTCCTCTGGCCGATGCGGATCACCGGCCGCGGGGGAGTGGTGCTGCGCGACCAGTGGGGCGACGAGCCCACGGCGTACCTCGGCATCACGGTGAAGAACTTCCCGAACCTGTTCTGCCTCTACGGGCCGGGGACCAACCTCGCGCACGGCGCCAGCCTCATCTTCCAGTCGGAGTGCCAGGTCGACTACGTGATGCAGGCGATCCGCGAGCTGCTCGCGTCCGGGCACCGCTCGCTGGAACCGCGTCCCGAGGTGCAGGACGAGTACAGCGGGCGGTACCAGGAGGAGATCGCGCAGATGGTGTGGGCGCACGAGTCGGTGAAGCACTCGCACTTCAAGAACCCGCAAGGGAGGATCTTCACCATCTCGCCGTGGCCGATCCCGACCTACTGGACGTGGACGAAGACCTTCGAACCCAAGGACTACGTCTGGGCCTGACCGCGGGACCCGGGCGTCAGGCGCCGGGGGTGTGGTGGGCGATGAGCTCGACCCAGGTGACGCTCGACGGGGGTTCGGTGACCCCGCCCTTCGCCAACGCCTCGCCCAGGCGACCCTCCATGAACCGGGCCTGGTGCTCCGGCGTGTCCCACACCTCCATCACGACCAGGTGCCCGTCCTCGTTCAGGCCGCCGGAGTGGCTGACGAGTCCATCGGGCCAGTCGCCGGCCCCGGTGCTCGGGTCGATGCCGAGCGCGTCGTTCACCGCCCGGTACTCCTTCTCGGTGACGCCCTCGAACTCCAGGATCAGTCCTGCTGCCATGTACGTCCCTTCGGTTCCGCCCTCCCGCCTCCGTCGTCGGGCATCCTTCCAGATCCGCGGCGTCTGCGCCCGTGGGTCCGCGGCCCCGGTTCAGAGGGTGGTGGGACGGTTCACGAACCGGCGGACCGACGGTGACCAGAACCAGCCCCCGCCGGCCTTGGTCCCACCGTCGGTCGGGATGTTGTGCCCGGTCACGAAGCTCGACAGGTCGGACGCGAGGAACAACGCGGCCCTCGCCTGGTCCTCGGGCCAGCCGAGGCGACCGACCGGCGCCCACGACTCCCACATCGAGTCGTACTCGCTGACCGGCGCGTAGTCGACCTGCGGCGACTGCGTGAGGTCGGGGCCGATCCCGTTGACGCGGATGCCGTGGCGGCCCTGCTCGACGGCGAGGCAGGTGGTGAAGTGCGCGACCGCGGCCTTCATCGCGCCGTACACCGGCTCCCCCGGGTAACCCCGCATGCCTTCGACCGAGTGCACGTTGACGATGGAACCGCCGCCGCTCTCGATCATCGGGTCGAGGAACGCCCGGGTCACCGCGAAGAAGTGGCGCAGGTTCACCTGGTACATCGCGTCCCACGAGTCGGGTGTCGACCTCGAGAACCGCACGAGCGGCCGGTAGTCGCCGACGTTGTTGACCAGCACGTCGACGCCTCCGTGCTCGGCGACGACCGTCTCGGCGAACCCCGCGACCTCGTCGTCGACGCGCACATCGACCACATGCGCACACGCGGTTCCGCCCGCGTCGGTGATCTCGGTCTGCTTGCGCTCGGCGCGCTCGGGATCGATCTCGGCGATCTCGACCTTGGCGCCGTGCTCGGCGAACAAGCGTGAGATCGCACCGCCGATGCCGTCACCACCTCCGGTGACGACGGCGACCTTGCCGTCGAGCAGCTTGGTCCAGTCGGGGATGACGGGGACGTCAGTGGGTTCTTGAGCCATGCCGGTGAACGTACCGCGAAACGATCCGGATCCCTCGGGGGCCAGAGGGAGCCGGATCGTCTCGGCGGGGCGGGTTCGGAAGGGGCGTTCCGAAGGGGCTTGCTGATCAGAGCATCGGCGGTGCCGGGCCCGTGCTCGACCCAAGGGATGGCAAGGAAAGGCAAAGGAACGGTGAAGGGCGGGGCGCCACGTTTGCCCGTCCGACGGGCCCTGCGCCAGTATCGCCGTCGCAGTCACCGCGGTTGCCAGGGGAGGTCGTCGGATGGCACGCATCGCACCGGTCGAGATACCGGGCATCGATCCGGGTGCCCTCGACCAGGCCCAGCGGGTGCAGCTCGGCGTCGGTGGCATCATCGCCCATCGCCCCGAGATCGCGGCCGCGTTGGGCTCGATCACCGACGCCATCAACCACCAGGGGACGCTGCCGCGGCGACTCGTCGAGCTCATCCGGCTCCGCATCGCGTTCCACAACCAGTGCCGCAGCTGCATGGCGATCCGCTACGACGAGGCGGTGCAGGACGGGGTCACCGAGACGCTCGTCTGCTCGCTCGAACGCCCCGCCGACGCCGACGGCCTCACCGACGCCGAGCGCGCCGCGCTGCGGTTCGCCGACCTGTTCGCCACGAATCACCTGGCCATCGACGACGCGGTCTACGACGACCTCCGCCGGTACTTCACCGAAGGCGAGCTGGTGGAGATCGGGTTGAACTGCGCCATCGACGTCGGCGTGGGCCGGTTGACGGCCACCTGGGACGTCACCGACGACCTCCCGGACGACTTCCGTCGCTCGTACGCCGAGACCGCCACCCCCTGGAACGCGGAATCGCCATTGATCGTCGGTTGACGAGCGAGCATGCCGAACTGGGCCGAGCAGGTCACCGCGATCGCGACCGTCGTCCTGGCCGTCGGCGCGGTCGGTGCGATCGGCGCCGCGATCTTCGCCGGCCAACAGGTGCGCGAGGCCCGCATCGGTCGCCAGGCGGAGGTGGCGGCGGACTTCTTCCGGCGCTGGAGCGACGACGACATGGTGGAGACCCGCCGCCTGGTCGCGTCGTATGCGTCGGCGGACGCGCTGCGCGACGCGCTGCTCCGGCACGTGGCGGCCAACGACACCGAGGCGTATGTGCTCTTCCGCGAGCTCGACTACTTCGAGCAGCTCGGCGCCATGGTGCAGCACGGCGGCTTCGACTTCGAGCTGGTGCGCCTGCTGCTCGGCCACCGGCTGGTCGACCGGTGGGAGCTCTGGCGCCCCTCGATCGACGCGCTGGGTGGGCCGCAGGTCTACCCGTTGTTCGAGCAGCTGGCCCACAAGATGGAGCAGGCCACCGCGGCCGGCTCGGCCGACCGGTGAGTGACGTCGACGAGTGACGTCGACGAGCTGGGAGCCGTGGCTCAGGCCCGGAGGTCGCGCCGGCGGAGACCCCCGACCGCGACGACGCTGAACACGATCGTCGCCGCGCCGAGGACCACGAGTCCGCCGACGTCGACGCCGTTCGTGAGCGGGTCGTGGCCCGAGTAGTAGTAGAAGGGCGAGAGGTACTTCAACCAGTCCAGCCCGTCGACGAGTGGCGCGAAGCCGTTGATCAGGAACCCGAGCACCGCGAACGCGCCGGCGCCGCCCGCCGCGACCGCCTTCCGTCCGGTGAGCGCGGCCAGTGCGAGCGCGAGCGCGCCGACGGCGAACCCGAAGAACGCGAGCTGCAGCGACATCGCGCTCAGGTTCGCGGTCGAGATCCCGCCGCCGGCCGCCGCGACCCCTGCGAGCAGTCCGATCCACGTGCCGACCGCGACGATCACGACGACCGCCGCGACCGCGCCCTCCTTGGCGAGCACGAGTCGTCCGCGTTCGATCGGGTGCGCGAGCACGAGCGCGAGGATGCCGCCCTCTTCTTCACCTGCGGTGATCGCGACCGCGGCCGCGATGCCCGAGGCCGCGATCACGAGCGGTCCGTAGATCGCGCCGATCTCGCTGCGCATCCAGCCGGTGATCGTGCTGTAGTCGGCACCTCCGAGCAGGTTGGCGACGCCCTCGGGCACGTGGAGCTTGCCGATGCTGTCACCGACGGACGGGAAGAGCGCGCCGACCAGCAGGATCACCGTCGCCATGCCCGCCGCGGCGAGGCACGCGCTCAGCGCGCGGAGACGGAGGGCCATCGCGAACACGGCGCGGCTCACGTCGAGGCCTCGTCGCGGTAGAAGTGCAGGAAGATCTCCTCGAGGTCCGCCTCGCGGCTGCGGATCGATTGCACGTCGTAGGCGGCGATCGTCTTCACGATCGGGTCGGCTGCGCCCTCGAATGACACGAGGAGGTGTTGACCGTCGGCCTGCACGTCCTGGACGCCGGGAAGATGGCGGAGCGCGTCGGCCGGTGGCGGCGCCCCGCAGAACTCGATCTCGAGCCGCTGGACGGCGACGTTCCGGAGGTTCTCGAGCGTGTCGACCACGACGAGACGGCCCCGGCGCAGGATCGCGACGCGGTGGGCGACGCGTTCGACCTCTGACAACGTGTGCGACGAGAGGAAGACCGTACGGCCCTGCGCCGCAACCTCGTGCAACAGCTCGTGGAAGCTCTGCTGCACGAGGGGATCGAGCCCCGCGATCGGCTCGTCGAGGATCAGGAGCTCGGGCTCGTGCATGAACGCCTGCACGAGCCCGAGCTTCTGCCGGTTCCCAGTCGACAGCTCGCGCACCGGCCGGTCGAGCGGCGCGTCGAAGCGTGCGGCGAGCTCGTCCCGGACGCGACGGTCCACACCGCCGCGCAGCGAGGCGAAGAAGTCGAGGATGGTCGCGCCGGTGAGCCGCGGGTAGAGCTCGAGGTCACCAGGGAGGAAGCCCACTCGGCGGCGGATCTCGAGGCTCTCCCTGCGGGTGTCGAGGCCGAGCACGGTCGCCGAGCCGGACGTCGGCCGGATGAGGTCGAGGAGCAGGCGCATCGCCGTCGACTTCCCGGCGCCGTTCGGGCCGAGGAACCCGAACAGCTCACCCCGTTCGACGTCGAGGTCCAGGTCGAACAGGCCGTGCCCCTGCCCGAAGTCCTTCGAGAGGGCACTCGTACGGATGGCGATGTCGGGCGCCACCGGAACCACGCTATGCGGGGCGCACGAAGCCCCGGCGCGGGGCCGGGGCTCGCGGTGCTGCTCGCCTGTTGCCGCGAGTGTACGCAGCGTGCGCGCGTGGTGCCCGAGACGGCGTCGCTCGCACGATCCATGTGTGAAGCTCTGCGCGATGGTTCGCGAGCGACGCGCCGGACAACACCGGCGCCACGACGCGGACGCCGGCGGCGATCGCGAGGCGCTCGCGGCCAAGGCCGCGTTGCGGGAGCAGATCTGGGCTGACCTCGACCGGCCCGGCATCGCCCGGTTCCCGAAGCCGGCGAACCGGATCCCGAACTTCGTGGGCGCGGAAGCCGCGGCCCGGCGGCTGGCCGACACGGATGAGTGGGCGGGGGCATCGACGCTGAAGTCGAACCCCGACTCGCCGCAGTGGCCGGTGCGTCAGCTCGCGCTCCGGGACGGCAAGGTCGTGTACATGGCGGTGCCGCGGCTCGCCGAGCACGATCCCTTCTTCCTGCTCGACCCGGCGCACCTGGCCGACGACCCGCGGACCGCCAGCTCGATCAAGGGCGCCGCTCGCAGCGCGCGCACCGTCAACATCGACGAGCTCGAGCCAGTGGATCTCGTCGTCACCGGGTGTGTCGGTGTCGACGAGGCGGGCGCTCGGCTCGGCAAAGGCGGCGGCTTCAGCGATCTCGAGCTCGCGGTAGCCGCGGAAGCGGGCCTGGTGAACGCCGACACCGTCGTCGTCACGACGGTGCACGAGCGGCAGGTGCTCCCGCGCGGCGACGTGCCCACCACGGATCACGATCTCCACGTCGACGTCATCGTGACGCCCGAGCGGGTGCTGCGGTGCGCGCGGCCGCGCAGTTGGACGTTGCCGCGGATCCGCTGGGAGGACCTCACCGAGGAGAAGATCGCGGCGATCCCGTTACTGGGACGACTCCGGCGCTGATACCGGGCCGCTCGCCCGGGCGTTGTTCGAGCGCGAAGAACCAGCCGGCTTGCGGCCGGCCGGTTCTTGCGTCCCGCCCCAGGGCCGAGCGGTGCTCGTTTTCGCGAACGCTGACTTCGCGTCCGAGCACGCGTCCCCAGTCGGACCGGGAGACTCTATGGTGCGCGCGAAGAACCGGTCGAGCCGAAGCTCGACCGGTTCCTCTCGTCCGCCCTGGACCGAGTACCCGCGGTCCCGATGTGGACTGGCCGCGACGATACGAAGTCCTGCGCCCGACGGCAAGGTCTGCTCCGTGGCAACGTGATGGCCAACGATCCGCGAGCGTTGCTCCAACACTCGGCCAAGCCGCTTCAGTCGGCCTGCCGGTCGTCGATGTGCAGGGTGCCAGTTGCCCCCTGGCGTGCCCACGGAACACGATCGAGACCGCCCCCGGCGACTGCCGCCCGCCCATTTGGTCCTGGGGGCGGTCTCTCGTTGTCCCCGACGGTTCCGCCCGGCACGGCGCCGTCGCCCTGCTGGTCGGCGCGCCCGCGAGCGCTAGCCGCGCGGCCGAGCAGGGTCGTGACGGTCCCGCCACGGGTGATCGCTCGGGTAGGGCTTGTCGGGCAGTTGACGGACGAGGGCCCGGCTCCATCGGCTCAGACCCTGCATCAGCTTGGTCATCGGTTCTCCTCTGTGATCTGTCCGCCCGCAGTAGGAGTGTGACTCAGATGCCCGGGGAATGGTTGCATCCTTCGCCATCAGCGGAACTCGGACAGCCCTACAGTCCTGGCGGCCGCGACGCACGGGCGACTGGAGACGCATGTTCGAGCGCATGGAGCACATCGAATTCGAGCACGAGGGAACGCGGCTGCGCGGGTATGCCGCACGGCCCGATGGAACGGAACCCTCTCCCGCGGTCCTCGTGATGCACAGCGCTCTGGGGATCGCCCACAAGGTCAACGAGAGGATCGCGCGGAAACTCGCCGAACTCGGGTACATGGCCGTGTGCACCGACATGTACGGCGCTCATCTCGAGGGCGCTTCCGTCGAGGACGCCGGAGGCGCGTTCTCTGAGAACCGCGCCGACCCCGAGAAGCAACGCGCGAGAACCGTGGCCTGGTTCGACAAAGTGGCGAGCCTGCCGGATGTCGACGCCGAGCGCATCGCGGCAGTCGGCTTCTGCTACGGCGGTATGACCGTGCTCGAGCTCGCGCGTAGCGGCGCCGACCTCAAGGCTGCGGTCAGCTACCACGGGGTGCTGACCACCCACGCGAAGGCCGAGCCGGGCGTCGTCCGCGGACACGTTGTCGCATATTGCGGTGCCGGGGACCCGTATGCACCCCTCGAAGACGTCGACAACCTCCGCCAGGAGCTGCGCGACGCCGGGGTGAGGAACTACCAGATCACGATCTTCGGTGCCGCCGACCACGGTTTCACCGACCCGGATGCGGCGGCCCTGCACCTCGACGGCGTGCGCTACGACGCGCTCGCCAACGATGTTTCGTGGAGCGGCACACTCGTCCTCCTGCAACACGTCTTCGGGCGCTGAGCGACGCGCCGCGTCAGGCGGTCGATTCCCACTAGGCGCAGGCCGGCTCCCGTGGGGCCCGGGATGGGGCGAGGTGATCGCGCAGGCGGGCCAGACCCTTCGTGTGGATCTGACAGACGCGGCTCTCGGTCACGCCGAGGAGACTGCCGATCTCGGCGAGCGTGAGTCCTTCGTAGTAGTAGAAGACGAACACGGACCGCACACGGTCGGGCATCCGGCTGATGGCGTCGGCGAGGACGTGCTTCATCTCGTCGTTCTCGAACGCTTCGACCGGGTCGTACCGCGGGTCGGCGATCGTGTCGCCGACCGTGCCCGAGCCCGTGTCGTCCTGGGAACTCGAGGTCAGGAGCTGGTCGAGCGGCACCAGTCCGGTGCAGGAGATCTGCGAGCGCGTGTGGGCGAGCTCGTCGACGGTCGTGCCGAGCTCAGCCGCGATCTCCACGTCGTCGGGGCTGCGCCGCAGCTCGTTCTCGAGCTTGGAGGAGACACGTTCGATGGCTCTGGCCTTGGCGCGCACCGACCTGGGCGCCCAGTCGATCGACCGTAGCTCGTCGATGATTGCACCTCTGATCCGCGCGATCGCGTAGGTCTCGAACTTGAAGCCGCGGCGGGGGTCGAACTTCTCGATCGCATCGATCAACCCGAAGAGGCCGTAGCTCGCCAGGTCCGCTCGGTCCACGTGCTGAAGCCGAGCGGACATTCGATTGGCGGTGAACTTCACGAGCGGCGAGTAGTGCAGGAGCAGGCGTGCTCGATCGTCACGGCTCCCGGTCGCCTTGTAGTCGCGCCAGAGCTCGTCGAGCCACTGGTCGTCGATCACGCGCGAAGCTCGCGACCGCAGGCGGGTTGCGCCGCGGATCTTCTCGGCTGGTTGTGCGGTTGACACCTCGATCGAGCCCCTTCTTCTCGTCCGTCCGAGGCGGACGTGTGCGCCGCTCCGTCACCGATGATCGGTCAGCCCTGCGAGCACTTGAGGCGTGCGCCACGAATGTGACCAACAACCCTGAACGAGGACCGTCGATACCACCGCGGCGACGCTCACCGACGTCGACAAGCAGCGGTGCGAGCTCGCGACCGAGGCGATCTGGTCATAGGCTCGGGAGCATCAGGTACGCGGAATCGAGGTGTCCGAATGAGCGAGATCGTGGGCGAGGTCGGGACGAGAAAGCTCTTCGAGAACGAACGCGTGATCGTCTGGGAGATGCGTCTCGAGCCCGGCGAGCGGGAGCTCGTTCACGAGCACAAGCACGACTACTTGATGGTCCAGATCGCGGGTGATCGCGTTGCGGCCGACTTCGAGCCGGGATGTCAGGGGACCTGGAGCGAGTTCGCCGGTCAAAGGCTCGAAGGCGACGTCTCCAACGGCAACGTGCTCTTCGCCGAGAAGGGTGGCGTCGAGGCTGCCGTCAACGTCGGGAACGAGACCTTCTACGAGATCATCGTCGAGCTCAAGGACTAGGCCCGCTCCATCGATCTATCCCTTCCAGCAGCCGAGGATCGTCATCGCGACGCTGGATGCCACGTCGGCGGGGCTGAGGTGGAGCTTGCTGAACTGCGCCGGCAGCTTCGCGGCGTCGACGTCGAGGACGTTGTTGTCCTTGCGGACGATCATCGAGCCGTTCGCGGTGAGGTACGCGCCGTCGCCCATGGGAACATCGCCGGGGAGCCGGTTCAGTGTCGTGCCGAGCAGGTTGAAGTACTGGATCGTGGCGGCACGGTCAGCGAGCTGCTTGACCGACACGGTGAAGGAGCCGGTCGGGTACTGGTACGTGCACGAGTAGAGCTGGTTCGCCCAGGTCGGCTTGGTCACGGCCGTGGGCTTGATCGCGAGGACGCCGGCGATGTCGTGTTGCGCTTCGCCGGCGCACACCATCTTCGCCTTCTTCGTGGGAGTCGCGAGCGGGGCTCGTCCCGCGGTGCTGGCCGCCGCGTTCCCTCCGGCGGCGAGGAGGACGGCGACGACCAGGGCGCCGACACCCCATCTGAGGGGCCGGGCCCGATGTGCCTTCCGCGCTGCGGTGGCTGGTCGGTGGAGTGACCCGTCCATTGGCCTTGACCCTATGGCTGTCGCCGGTCGCGATGGTCGCGGGTGCGGGTGTCGACGGCTCGGGATCGATTCAGGAGCCTGACGGAACTTTTCGCCCGGGACGTCCGTCTATCTAGTGATGCTGTTTCGCGCCCTTCGGTCCGACGGCAGCCGGGACGGCCCGCGCCGCTCATACCCGACCACCCAGGAGCACGGCGATGGATGTTCGACGACCCCGGATCACTGCCGTGGGCATGGCCGCGACCGCCGTCCTGGCCACGGTCGTGCTCAGCGCCAGCGCGGCGTGGGCCCACGTGGTCGTGCAGCCGCCGTCGTTGCCGAAGGGAGCGTCGGACGCGATCTTCAGCTTCTCGACCCCGAACGAGACGACGAATGGGTCCAACGTGACTGGGCTCGAGGTCGACTTCCCGACCAACACGCCGTTGTTGTCGGCGCTTGCGCAGACGAAGGCGGGCTGGGACGCAACCGTGGTCACCGCGAAGCTCCCGAAGCCCGTGACGACTGACGATGGCACGATCTCCGAAGCGGTCTCCAAGATCACCTGGACCGCGACTGCAGGTGGGATCCCGCCGAACCAGTTCGACCTGTTCACGGTCTCGGCCGGGCAGCTTCCGTCGAACGCCGGCTCGCTCGAGTTCAAGGCGATCCAGACGTACAGCGACGGAACCAGCGTCAGCTGGATCGAGGACACCGTGAAGGGCGCGCCGGCCCCCGAGCATCCCGCGCCCATCTTGAAGCTGACCGGCAAGGCCAAGAAGCACTGACAAGCCGCGAGAAGGGAGGCGCATGCACCGAGCGCGCCTCGTCAGACGCATCGTGTTCGTCTTTGGCGCGGTGGCGGCGATCATCATCGCGAGCGCCACGCCGGTGTTCGCGCACGCCGTTCTCCTCCAGTCCTCGCCGACGGCGGGGCAGGTCCTCCTCAAGTCACCACGCGAAGTCAGCCTGCGCTTCGACGAGCAGGTCGAAGCCTCACTCGGAGCGGTGCGCCTCTACGACAGCCGCGGGCGACGCATCGACACCGGCGCGACGACCAAGCCCTCGGCACAAGTGGTCGCGGTCCCGGTCCGGAGCACGTTACCCGGAGGGGCATACGTCGTGACCTGGCGTGTCATCTCCGCTGACTCGCACCCGGTGCAGGGCTCGTTCACGTTCCAGGTGGGTACCGGCGCGAACGCGACCGCGCCCGCGGTGCAAGCGCTCGCCGGCAACCTGCTGAGCAAGACCGGTGGGAGCAAGGCCGTCGGCGTCGTCTATGGCGTTGCGCGCTGGCTCGTCTTCGCCGCATTGCCATTGCTGATCGGCAGTGTCGCCTTCGTCGTCCTGATCTGGCCGAGCGGTGTGAGGTCACGCCGCGTCCGGATGCTCGTCTGGACCGGCTGGACCGTGCTCGTCGTCGCGACGCTGGCATCGTTCCTGCTCGAAGGCCCCTACGGCGGCGGACTCGGACTCAGTGCGGTATGGAAACCGAGCGTGATCGGTGACGTCCTCGACACGCACTTCGGTCACGTCCTCGTCGTGCGACTCCTGCTGCTCGCCCTCGCGTTCCCGCTGCTCCGCACACTGCTACGCGTTCGCGACGGCGCGACTTCCCCTGGTCGTTCGACACAGTGGCGCGCGGCGGCGGGCGCGCTCGCCGCCGGCGTACTGCTCACGGTGAGCCTCGCCGGCCACGCTGACGTCGGCAGCTTCGTCCCCCTGTCGCTCGTCAGCGACTGGCTTCATCTCAGTGCCATGTCGCTGTGGGTCGGAGGCCTCGTCGTCCTCGCAGTCGCTGCGCTCGCGCAGTGCGACCTCGACGAACTGGACCACATCGTGCCGCGCTTCTCCCGGGTCGCGCTCACCTGCGTCTGCGCGCTCATCGTCACCGGTGCCTACCAGACCTGGCGACAAGTCGGCGGTCTCGAAGCCTTCCGACAGACCGACTTCGGCCAACTCCTCATCATCAAGCTCGCCATCTTCGCGGTGCTCCTCATCGTCGCCACCCGCACCCGAGCCATCACCCAGTACCTGTTCGGTACGCCGATCCCTGACGCGGAGCTGATCCCCGTCGTGTCCGGCGGCGCCGACGACTACGCATCCGAGCTTCCGACGCGCCCTGGCGTCGCGGACGACGATCCGGACGAGATGTTCGACGACGACTACGAACGGCGCACGCTGCGCCGCATGGTCGGCTTCGAAGTCGTGCTCGCCGTCGCCATCCTCGCCGTCTCCGCGCTGCTGGTGAACGCACAACCCGGACGTACCGCGCTCAAGACCCTCGCCTTCTCCGGCGGCTCGACGGGCGTGACGCTGAAGTCCGACAAGATCTGGGTCGATCTCACCTTCGCCCCGGGAACCGTCGGCGCCAATGACATCCACATCAACACGCTCCTCCCGTCCGGCGCGCTGATCACCCCACTCGGCTTGAAACTGACGCTCGACCAGCCCTCGAAAGGCATCGCGCCGCTCGACATCCCGGTCATCCCTGCCGGGCCGGGCCACTACATCGCCACCGGCGTCACCATCCCCCTCGCCGGCCAATGGCGCGTCACCGCCCGCGCGCTCATGACCCCCATCGACGAAGCCACCGTCGTCGGAACCGTCGACATCCGGTAGCGCGGCTCACCGGGCATACAGTGCTGCCTCCGGATCGAGGACGGAACGCGGGAGAGGTGGGCAATGGTGGAGGTCGGAGCTCGGGCCATCGGCGCGAGAGTCCTTCGGGTCGAGGATCCGCGCATCCTCACCGGGCGGGGGCGTTACATCGACGACATCACGCTCCCCGGCATGCTGCATGCGGCGTTCAAGCGCAGCACCGTGCCGCACGGGCGGTTGGTGTCGGTCGACGTGTCGGCGGCGCGGGAGCTGCCGGGTGTCGTCGCCGTCTACACGGGCGAGGACATCGCCCGGCTCACCCACGCCGCGGCACCCGGCGCCGCGATCGGCATGCACCTCATGCCCGGGCTCCACGCGCCGGCGGTCTTCGCCCTCGCCACCGACAAGGTGCGCTACGTCGGCGACCCGATCGCGCTGGTCGTGGCCGATGACCGCTACATCGCCGAGGACGCGCTCGAGCTGATCGAAGAGGACATCGACTGGCTCGACCCGGTGGTCAGCTACGCCGACGCCCTCGACGACTCGAAGCCGCCGCTGTTCGACGAGCTCGACGACAACGTCGCCTTCCGGAGCGAGATGACGGTGGGCGACGTCGACGGCGCGTTCGCGAAAGCCGACCGCGTGGTGCAGGCGAGCATCTGGGTGCACCGCCACCAGCCCGTCCCCATGGAGACCCGCGGCCTCATCGCGTCGTACGACCGCGCCGCCGAGCAGCTGACCATCCACTCGTCGACCCAGTCACCGCACATGATCCGGATCCTCCTCCCCGGCCAGATCGACGTGCCGATGGAGAAGATCCGCGTGCTCGCCGACGACGTCGGGGGCGGGTTCGGCCTGAAGAACGGGGTGCAGCGTGACGAGGTCGCCGTGATCGCGGCGTCGATCGATCTCGGTCGCCCGGTCAAGTGGATCGAGGATCGGCTCGAGCATCTCGCCGTCGGCGGGCAGGCGCGCGAGGAAGGTGCCGACATCGAGGCCGCGGTCACGGCCGACGGCGTGCTGCTCGGCGTGCGCATCGACGCCAAGCTCAACCTGGGCGCCTACGGATGCGATCCGTTCAACGGTGCGATCTTCGTCGGCTCCCTGAGCGGCGCGTTCCAGGGCCCGACCCGCATCGAGGGCATCGCCGCGCAGCACCTCGCGGTGTTCAGCAACAAGGCGACCTACGTGTCGTACCGGGGCCCGTGGGCGACCGGTGACTTCCTCCGCGAGCGCCTCCTCGACACCATCGCGCGGGAGCTCGACCTCGATCCGCTCGACGTCCGTCGCCGCAACTACGTCCAGCGGGACGAACCGCCGCTCGCCATGCTCACCGGTCAGCCGTTCCTCGCCGTCACCACCCAGGAGCAGATCGAGGAGGCGGCGCGCATCGTCGACTGGTCGGGCTTCCGGCGACGCCAGGCTGACGCCAGGCGCGAGGGCCGGTACCTGGGCATCGGCATCGCCGCGTACCTCGAGGCCGCGCCGGGGCCGAGGGCCCCCGGCCAGGAGGACATGGGCGCGATGATCATGGGCAAGGAGTCAGCCCACGTCTCCCTGGAGGACGACGGCAGCGTCCGCATCGTCACCCGCCAGCAGCCCCACGGACAGAGCCACGAGACGACGCTGACGCAGGTCGCGGTCGACGAGCTCGGTGTCAGGCCCGAAGACGTGAAGGTCGTGTTCGGCGACACCGACGTGACGCCGTTCGCGCTCGTCGGTACCGGCGGTAGTCGTGCGGCGACGTTGGCGAACGGCGTGGTGCTGCACGCATCGCGCGAGTTGCGCGAGCGGATCCTCGCTCTGGCCGAGGACGTGATGGAGGCCAGCGCCGCCGACCTCGAGATCCACGACGGCGTGATCAGCGTGCAGGGTTCACCCGCGGTCCAGCTACCGTTGCGCGAGCTCGCCCGCATCGTGGCGGAGGAGCCGGCGCGACTGCCGGAGGGAACCGACACCGATCTCGTGGTGACCCGCGAGTACGACGGAGGCCAGAGCGGCTGGTCGGGCGGCGCCCACGTGGCCGAGGTCGAGGTCGACGTCGAGACGGGGCTCGTCAGCATCGACCGCTACGTGGTGGTCGAGGACTGCGGGCTGCCGGTCAACCCCGCGATCGTGGAGGGCCAGATCCGCGGCGGTGTCGCCCAGGCGATCGGTGCGGTCCTCCTCGAGCACGCGGCGTACGGGGACGACGGTCAGTACCTGGCGTCGACGTTCATGGACTACCTCATGCCGACGACCACCGTCGTGCCGAACTTCGAGATCCATCACGTCGACACGATCCTCACCGATCCGGACGTCAACTTCCGCGGTGTCGGCGAAGGCGGGATGATCGTCGCCCCGGCGTGTCTCACGAACGCGATCGAGGACGCGCTGCAGCCGTTCGGAGTGCGCGTCCAGGAGCAACATCTCCCACCGTCGCGGATCCTCGAGCTCATCGACGTGGTGCCGGCGTGAAGAACCCACCGTTCGAGTACCACGCGCCACGATCCGTCGACGAGGCGCTCGCGCTCCTCGCCGAGCACGGCGACGAGGCGAAGGTGCTGGCCGGCGGCCAGAGCCTCGTGCCGCTGCTCGCCATGCGCCTGGCCCGCCCCTCACAGCTCGTCGACATCAACGAGGTCGCCGAGCTCTCGGGCATCCGTGCGCTCGACGGCACCGGCGTCGGCTTCGGGACCGTCACACGCGAGCGCGACGCCGAGCGTTCGAGTCTCGTGGCCGAGCGTCTCCCGGTGCTCGCCGAAGCGCTGCCGCTGATCGGTCACGTGTCGATCCGTAACCGCGGCACCATGGGAGGGTCGATCGCCCACGCCGACGCTTCGGCCGAGCTGCCCGCGGTGGCCGTCGCCACCGGCGCGGAGATGGTGGTGCGATCCGTGCGCGGCGAGCGGGTCGTGCCGGCCGACGAGTTCTTCGTCTCCCACTTCACCACGGCGCTCGACGACGACGAGCTGCTCACCGAGGTCCGCATTCCGTCCGGACCTGCCGGCGCGGGCTGGGCGTTCCACGAGATCGCCCGCCGGCACGGCGACTTCGCGCTCGTCGGCGTCGCGGCCATGGTGCTGCTCGACGGCGATCGCATCGGAGAGGCGCGCATCACGTTGATGGGCGTCGCCGACCGCGCCGTGCGCGCCGCTGCCGCCGAGGCCGCCCTCGCCGGCCAGACCGTGGACGCCGACACCGTCGCCGCCGCCGCCACCGAGGCCACGAAGGACCTCGACCCGGCATCCGACATGCACGGATCGGCCGAGTTCCGTCGACATCTGGCCGGCGTCGCCGTACGCCGCGCCCTCACCACCGCGGCAGGCCGCGCCGGAGGATCGTCATGACCCAGGAGATCGAGATCGTCGTGAACGGCGAACGCCGCCGCGCCACGGCCGAGGTGCGGGTCACGCTGGCCGACTTCCTCCGCGACAAGCTCGGCCTGACCGGCACCCACCTCGGCTGCGAGCACGGGGTGTGCGGCGCGTGCACGGTGTTGGTCGAGGGTGCGGCGGTGAGGTCGTGCCTCATGCTCGCGGTGCAGGCGCAGGGCAAGGACGTGCTCACCGTGGAGGGTCTCGGCGACCCGGACGACCTGCACCCGTTGCAGCAGGCACTGCGCGAGCGCCACGCGTTCCAGTGCGGCTTCTGCACACCGGGCTTCGTGATGACCTCGCTCGCGCTCCTCCAGGAGAACCCGTCGCCCGACGAGGCCGAGATCCGCGAGGTGCTCTCGGGAAACATCTGCCGTTGCACCGGCTACCAGAGCATCGTCGAAGGCGTACTCCTCGCCGCCGAGCGCGGCGCGGCGCAGGCCGACCGCGCGACTGCTTGACCGGGCGCGTCGAGCGGCCCGATCACTCGGCGTCGATCGACGCCTCGGCCCAGTAGTCGTCGAGCGCGCGGGACGAGACGCTGACGATCTCCGTGATGCTCCCGTCCTCCACGCGCAGAATCGTGGCGACGTGACTCTCGACGGGTCCGGCGGCCGCGCCGGCGCGGCGCACGAGGTGCGCGACGACCAGCTCAGGGCCTGCCGGCCACGCGTCGGCGAGTCGCAACGTGGTGGATGGACCGCCGGCCTGCGCGAGGCGGGCGAGCGCGCCGAGCGCGGCGGCCTTGCCATCGAACTCGCCCGCGAGCGGGTGTTCGCCGTGGAGCCGGTACACGAGCGAAGGCGCGAATGCGGCCGTGGCGCTCGCCATGTCACCCGCATCGAGGGCCGCGAAGGCCGCCCGGACCACGTCGATCGCCGTCGCCATTGCGCTCTCCTCCTGCTCACACCGCGCCGAACGGGATCACACGCCGCTCCCCGCGACGAGGGATCCAAAGTAGGAGATGCGTTGCGGCGCGATCAGTCCTCGCCGGAGAACCGCTCCCAGGCGGACTGCTTCGTCATCCCGAGTGCTTGGCCAATCTGCGTCCACGACTTCCCTGCGGCGCGGCAGTGGGTGACGAGTTCTTGGATCTTGTCCTCGACCTTCGCGGCACCGTCGGCCAGCGCAACGAGGAGGAGAAGGGGGTCGACGCTGCCGTCGATGAGGGTCAGATCGACTGGCATGACCAGGGTCACGCGCCACGTACCGCCGGGCAGCTCGACGTGTTCGTCCATGCCCTCGGGCCATGCACTCCAGCCTTGGTCGCTGCGGTGAACTCGGAACCGGTCGAATCCATCGAGTCGGGTCACCCACTCCGGTGGATCATCGAGCGTCGGCGGAGGTGTGCGGTCGCGTGCCACGTCGAGCATCGTAGGCCTTTCGTCAGGAGTTCCTGACCGTCAGGTCTACCTGACGTTGGCGCGCTCGTCAAGACTTCCTGACGCTGCCCGAACGCGGCCAGATTGGTCGATCAGTGGACGTGATCCGGAGTGCCGGACGACGTCGCTGGGGATCATCACTCGGGCGCGGACCGTTGAGCGCGCCACTGATTCTCCGGCCCGTTCCGGTCAGCCCGTTTGCTCGGCGGCGATGAGTCGGGCGCCGTACGACGGTCTGTATTGCGATCTTCGCCGCGAGGAGGCTGCAATGCCGAACGTGATCGCCGACATCACAATGTCGCTCGACGGGTTTGTGACGGGGGAGGGCGCCGATGAACAACACGGGCTCGGCGACGCACCTGAGCTCCACGCGTGGGTCATGCAGCAGGACGCGGTCGACACCGAGATCCTCGAACAGGCGACGGCGCAGAGCGGTGCCGTGGTGATGGGACGGCGGTTGTTCGACATCGTCAACGGCCCCGATGGTTGGAACAAGGACATGGGGTACGGCGCCGATCAGACGGGGACGCCGCCGTTCTTCGTCGTCACCCACTCGCCGCCTCGAGACGTCCGGCTGGAACACGAACTGGGGATGCGCTTCACGTTCGTCAGCGATCTGGTCACCGCGATCGACCAGGCGCGGTCCGCCGCGACCCATGGTGGCGTCGTGATCATGGGCGGCGGCGACGTCATCGGACAGGCGCTCGAACAGGGCCTCGTTGACGAGCTGCGCTTGCACCTCGCCCCGATGGTGCTCGGTGGCGGCACGCCGCTCTTCAAGACAGGGACGCGTCAGATGTACCGGCAACGCGACGTTCGCCCGTCTCGGCACGCCGTGCACCTCACCTACGAACGCGTGTAGATCGAGACCAATATTGTCGGCTGGCTCGCCGCACCACGACTTCGAAGAGGCTCAACTCGCCTTCACGATGCGCACGCAGAGCATCTTGGAGATGTTGAACAGGAGCTTGGCGGCGACCGCGGGATCTTCGGCGACCATCGTGCGGATGGTGCTCTCGCTCAGGCTGAGAACCCGCACCGGGTCGCTGGCGGCGTAGACGTCGAGCGTCCGCGGGCGCTCGAGCAGGAAGGCCATCTCGCCGAACACCTCGCCGGTGCGAATCACCCCGACGACCTGCTCCCCGTCTCGCGCCTCGAGCGTGCCGTCGAGGACCACGAAGATGTTGCGCGCCGCGCCGCCCTTCTTCAACACGTGGTCGCCGCTGGCGCACTCGATCACGTTGCTGCGGGCCAGGCAGCGTTCGACCTCCTCGTCGGTGAACGCGTGGAAGGCCGAGATCTTCTGCGCCTCGATCTCGTGCATCGCGGCGCGGAGGTGCAGCACGTAGTCGTCGGCGCTGGTCATCAGCGGACTCATCACCGCGCCGCCTCCGCCGTCGAGGATCTGCTCGACGCAGTCGGGCATTCCGTCCGGGCCGGTGTGCGCACCCACGCCGCGGAGAGCCTCGGGCCCTTGCGGGAACGCCACGAGCGGGATGAGGTATCCCGCCTCAGGTGTGTTGATGTTCTTGGTGGAGTAGGTGCGCCGTCCACGACCGAGGTACAGCGACAGGAGGTGCGGCTCGCAGGCACTGAACTGAATGCGCACGTCGTGCGCAAGCCCGGTGTCGTCGCGGCAGCTCAACACCTCCTCGACGAGTCCGGTGCCCCGAAGCTCGGGCTTGACCATCACTCGCTCACCGAGCGCGATGTGCTCGGGGGGCAGCTCGGCAAGGAACGGGTCGAGGCCGTACTCCTCGATCTGGCGCTCGGTGAAGCCGTTACCGCCCCAGCTCAGCCGGGCGGTGCCCACGACCTCACCGTCATCGGCGCGGGCGTAGAAGATCCAGCTCTGGTCGTCCTCGGGCTCCACCAGCCGGCGACCCGCGTGGTCGGCGCTGCCCTGGTAGCGGCCCATCTCCTCGACGTACACCGTATAGCGGAAGCGATACACGGCTTCCTTCTGCTCATCTGTCTCGGCCAGCCCCACCTCGTATGCCATCGACAGATGCTGACAGCCACCGCCGCCGGACGTCGATTCGCGAGCGAGTACCTGCCTGCGAAGAAGCAACGAGGACCAGCGCGGTCGCGCTGACCTTCAGAACCGCCAACGTGTTGAACCTGGTGTGTCTTCGGCGGTACCGACTGCGGTCGCGGTGCGCGGCTTGACTTCGTAGAGGAACCACGGCGGCGGACCGAGCGTCGGCGCGTTGAACGGCGCGGTGATGCCGGTTCCCGAGTCGTCGGGCTGCGCGGGCCATCCGCCCTTCGCCCACAACGCTGCGATCTCGGCCACGATCTTCGGGTCGGTCACGCGCCGGGCCTCGCCGGAAACCATCACGTCGAAGCCCTTCGTGGCGACACTGACCGTGCAGCGCGGGTCGCGTGCAACGTTCTTCGCCTTGCGGGTGCGTTCGCCGGTCTGGAACCAGCATGAGCCCGCGTGCCAAAGCGCGCCCACACTCGTCACGTGCGGGCTTCCGTCGGCGTTCAGGGTCGTCAGCCAGAACGTCGGACGGTTCGGCGAGCGCGGGTCGTCGTGCGTCAGGAGGTCGGCGAGCTGCGTTTCGACTTGGGACCACTCGATCGTCGGCAGCCCATCGGCCTCACCAAGGTTGGTTGTTTTCATGGTTCTTGAGACTCCACCCCTGCTCGAAACTCATCGCGGGCCTGTCAGCGCGTCCCATCGACGAAATCGGCTTCGGATCCACCCCCACCGTTGGAGTCATACCCATCCTGCAGGTATCTCTTGCAACAAGCCTCGGTGTCCGCTCAGGGCACTATGTGGGATGCGCGAGCGCCTCAGCCGCGGCCGCGTCGTTCATTTGTTGCCGTCTCCGTCATCGGGTCCACCGTTGTTGTCGGCGTCGTTGTCGTTCCCGAATGGCGGCGGCGGTGGGTTCGTCGGGGGAGCGGGCGCTGCGGTCGGCGGCGGCGGCGGCGGTTGCGTCGGCGGCGGCGGCGGCGTCATGGTGCTCGGCGGCGGCGGTGTGATGGTGCTCGGCGGCGGCGGTGTGATGGTGCTCGGCGGCGGCGCCGTTCGCGATGACGTGGGGTGCCGAGCTGCTTTGCCGACACTCGTCGATGCTGGAGACGTGGTGACGACGACGACGACAGCGATGATCGCAAGCGCGGCGGTGGACAGGATCGTGAACAGGAGACGGGTTCGGCTCATCGTCGTTCCTTTCGGGGAGTTCCCTCGATTGCGCGCTCGTGCTCAGCGCCGACGGACCGCGAGCGCACCGCCGAGGATCAGCAAGACGGCACCAGCCGATTCGATGACGAGCGCCGGTGTCGCCCATGGCGCGTCGAGCTTGTCCATGAAGCCGAAGAAGCCGCGCGTGGCGCTGAGCGCCAACGCGGCGATGCTGGCGAGCAGGTAGGTGGCGCCGAGGGCGGCCGTGAAGGTCCGCGGATAGGCGACGAGGGAGACGGCGAGGACCAGTCCCGCGAGTCCTTGCGCCAAGAACAACGGACCAATGGTGGCCACGTTCCGGTACCCGTCTGCCCACAGGTAGAGATGCACGAGACCCGACGACGCCAGCGCCACCGCGCCTGCCGACAGCGCCGCATGCGCTGCGACGCGCCGCGGCGGAGAGCCGGTCGGTGCAGCGAGCATGACTACCGCCAACCTACGAAGGCCACGACGGGACCGAGTCGCCACACTGCCGCCGGTGCGATCGGGATCGGGCGCCAACCATGTACTCGAGCTCATGGGTGCTCCTCATCGCGCGTTCGTTGTTTCGTCGGGTCGACGAGCAACCGTCGGGAAGGGATTGGTCGTCCGCGATGGCGTGCCATCTCAGTCATGAGATCGCGAACGAGGCAACGGCTCGTCGAAGCTGTGGCTCGAAGTGGTCCCAATCCGCACTGGCTGCCGCGGCGACAACCACGGCCGCGCCTCCCCGATCTCCGACCACGAAGCACGCGAGCTCCCGGTAGTGGTGGTGGCCGATTCGGGTCACGTAGCTATCGAGCACGCACGACCGATGACCGCCATGGAGCGCCGAGCCCTCGGCCGCGCCTTCTCGGTGGACGGACTGGTCCTGCTCGCCAGCGAGGAAATGGACGCGGAACGTCGCGAAGTCGCGCAGTCGTTCGTCGCCTTGTCGGGGGGTGACGTTCAGGTACGCATGAATCAGGCCGGTCGCGTCCTGTACCGCGGCCGAGGCAGTGCCCGGGTCCCCCGCGAGTGGTGCGAATGGCGGCGGCGGGACGCCAATCGTCGCCACACCGTGGGGGAGCGGAACCTCGAGGCGGCTCCAGCCCGTCGGGGCGGCGGCAGGCGTCAGTGCGGCGAGCGCCTCCGATCCCGGCGGCGACGCACCGTCCCCGGCTCGGAGCACCGCGACCGGCACCCCCACCAGGATGGCGACCACCGCGAGTCCACCCGACCATCGTCCGAGCGCACTCCCCGGCCATACCTGACGGCCAGGCATCCGAGCAGAGGGTCGAGGAGTCATCGCAAGGGATACCTCACGCGACAGGATCGGCGAGCAGAGCGCGCACCGTCAGCCAGAGGCAGCGCACCGGCACGAGCTGCCCATCATCGATCCTCGTTCTGTCATCGACAGCGAGATCGACGCAATCGCCGACCGAGCCCACTCGGCGGTCTCGGATCGAGTTCATCGCTTCCACCTCCGGATGCGTGAGCCGTACATCGAGCGTCGCACCCTTGGGCGTGGCCGTCATTGCCGCCAGCACGCATTCGGCGATCCCTGGCAACCGCAACCGGGACTTGCTGGTAGCTCCAATCGAGATGACGATCAGCTCCTGCCACCGCAGCCATGTGCAGGCATTCGCGACGGCTGCGCGTCACTCGTCGCGAGCCGCGACATGCACATGGTTTTCGCTACACCACCCGCCCACGTTCAAAGCCTCTCGTCAAACGCGAAGTTGTGATCGACAACAACACGCTCTCGCTCGCGGACTCCGGCGACCGCCTGACCACGGCCTGTCGATCTGCTCACCTCGCACTGTCATGACCAGATCCGGTCTCGTCATCGTCTGCAATGTGGCGACGATCGCGGACCGTGGTCGGCGCTGCCACGTCTGGGCTCGGAGGACTTCCAGGAACGCAAGAGCGAGAGGTCCAGTCCTGGCGTGCGAACGCGGCAGCTGGCGCGCCCCGGCCCCGTTCGGCGAGGCGAGTCGAATGTCACGGAACGTGGCCGAAGACCGACGTTTGTCGGGGCTGAGGCGAGGGAACAGCGGACGAGAAAACAAGTTCGCGATCTTGGATGCTGGAGGGCGCACCATGAGGCGAGCAACTGCTCCTGTTCCTACTCGCGACGTGACGCGCGGGCGGCCGGCGCGGTCGGCCGCCGCCACCTGTGCGGTCTTGGTCCTGCTCGCGCTCGGGACCGCCGGGCTGTCGGGCACCGCGGCGGCGAAGTCGCAGCCGACGGTGTCCGTTGGCAGGGTGAACGGCATCGGCACCGTCCTCGTGGATTCGAACAACCACACGCTCTACACGCTCGTGAACAACCACCAGTCGGTGGAGTGCACGGGCGCGTGCCTGACCATGGGATTCGTGCCGCTGACCGTTCAGCCGGGATCGAAGCCGACTGCGGGGAAAGGCGTCAAGGGGCTAGGCGTGGTGGCCGGAGGGACCCAGGTCACCGAGAACGGCTTCCCCCTGTTCCTGTTCTCGACCGACAAGCCGCACCAGGCGAACGGTCAGGGGTTGACGAGCTCCGGCGCCACGTGGCACGCCCCCACGGTCAAAGTTCCCAAGAAGAAGAGTGGCGGCAGCAACGCGGGCACCGGCGGCGTGTCGTTCTAGTGCGACACGCTGAGGAGCAATCGATTCTGCTGCTCAGGCAGCCCCAGGGCCTGTATGAGTCGGACGTGTTGAGTGAAGGCGACTTCAAGCATGCCCCGCGAATACCTCACTCCCACGGAACGGGAGCGCCCCAGCGGTCGAGGTAGGTCGTCTCGGAGGTCGGCTTGCGCGTGGTCGGGCCGAAGTTGCCCTGCGGATAGCCGAGCGGTACACAGAAGTGGAAGCCGACGTCGTCCGGTATGGCGAACATCTCATGGAAGCGGTCCATGACCGACGGGTGGAGCGTCGTCGGCACTGAGCCGATTCCCATCGCGCGCGCCGCGAGCATCAGGTTCTGCACGGCCGGGATGACGCAGTTCGCAGGGCCGTTGTGCAGCGCGAACGCGAACACGATGCAGGGCACGTCGGTCATCGCGTCGGCAAGTCCGGCCGCCGAGTGATAGTGGGGTGGGAGGTCTTCCCGGCGCTGGTACCCCTCGTCACGACGCTTCGCCCACCATGCCTCGTGGTAGAGCGCGCCGAACTCCCGCTTGGTCTCGCGATCGGTCACCACGAGAAACCGCGCGATCTGTTGGTTACCGCCGTTCGGTGCCTTGACCGCCGCCTCGAGCATGAGGTGAACGTCCTCGAGCGCGATCGCGTCGGGCTTGAACCGTCGGATCGCCCGCTGGGAGAAGATCGCCTCGCCCAATGACATTGACAGCGCGCTGTGGTCCATGGTGATCCGCCTCTGATCCGATGATCCGACCAGCGCGGAGTCTTCCTCAGCAGGCCGCTCGCGTTCCGAAACATTGGGACATCGCAGGTCAGGCTGGGTAGCAGCGAGTCCGCCAGTGCGCCGGCCCGAGTGCCGTGAGTGCTCCAGTCGTGGGGTCCGTCGCGCCACGCCATCAGCCCCGCTGATGCACGCACGGTCAAGGTGGACGCCGACTTCAGAGCGCTAGCGTCGTGTTCATGCTCAACATGTTCGCCTTCGAGCACGTTGCCGTCGTCCTGGGCGACCTCTACTTCGTCGATCCGAATCCGAGGCCCGGCCAGGAGGGCGCCGAGCGTGGCGTCCGGATCGAACTTCGCCGAATCGAAGCCGGTGACCTCCAAGGTTCGATCTATTCCGCCAGGCCGATCACCATCGGCGCACCGATGTGGCGAGTCGATCTGCTGGAGACGGCAGCAGGGCCGGTGGGGACATTCGATCGGACGCACCACCACCCGCGATTCGCGGGCTGGGAGCCGAGCGAGCGGGTCTTCGTCCCCGCGCTGAGCACCGACCCGCTGGAGTGGCTTGGGGATCGGCTCCGCGATGTGCGCTCGGTGCTCGTCGACGCCCGTATCAAACCCTCCGCACTCGGCACCGACGACGCCGAAGCGATCAGTGCTGCGGCCTCGGACATCGTCGACTGCGTTCGCCGTCAGCTCGACCTCGTGCACGAGGGCCGCCTCGCTCGCGTTCCCGAACGAGATGTCACCGAGGCTCGCATCAGCTGGCTCTGACGCGCACGCGGTATCGGGAGCAGTCGAACACTCGAGCGCTCGGTGTGGTCATGAGAACACCGGCTTGATCTCGTCGGCGAACTCGCGCATGCACCCGAGTTGATCGTCGACGAACTGGCTCAAGATGAGGTTGGTGGCTCCGGCCGCGACGCACTCGCGGATGCGCTCGATGCGGCGCTCGACGGGTCCGGCGATCACAGAGCGTCGAGCGAGGAACTCCACCAGGCCGAGTTCCTCGACGAGCTGGGCGTTCGCTTCCGCTCGCTCGGGCGTGGCGTGCGCCGTCGAGTCGTAGCGCCGTTGCAGCTCGGTGATGCGATCGCGGTACTCCTCGGGCAGTGCCTTGCCGTCGGTGTGGAACCGGTAGACGTGGTTGGCGGTCCCGGCCAAGAGGAATCGGAGCTTCGTGATGCCCTCCTCTTCCGTCGTCGCAGGGCACATTGCGGCCATGCACCAGATCTCGATGTCGTCGATCGAGCGACCGACCGACGCCGCACCTTCGGTGATGTGCTGCCGGGCGAGCGCCAGCACCTCGGGATCGAGCGCGTTGGACAGCACGACCCCGTCGGCGATCTGGCCTGCGAGGTGCTGCGTGCGCGGCCCTTCTGCCGCCATCCAGATCGGCGTCGGATGGCGACCCCACCGAAGGACGAGCTCATGCCCGCGATAGACGACGGTGTCGCCGGCACAGAGACCTTTCACGGCCTGGCCGAACTCGTCCATCTCCGTGACCGACGCCGGAGCAACGCCGATGTTGCGCAGGGCACTGTCGCCGCTGCTGAACCCGTACACCATGCGACCGTCGGAGAGCTGCTGGAGCGCCACCAAGCTGCTGGCCACCACCGCCGGGTGGCGGGTGCGGGGGTTCGAGACCGTGAGGCCGAGCCGCGGACGTGTCGTCTGTTGGGCGGCCACGGTCAAACTCACGAACGGGTCGGCCCAGAGCGACTGCGAGTCGCCCGTCGTCAAGAGGTCGAACCCGGCGCCCTCGGCGACGTCCAGCCACTCGACGTACGACGAGAAGTCCCTGACGGTCGTGCCGGTCCCGAACTGCACGGGCTCGGCGGTCATGGGGCTCCGAACCGGTTCCAGATCACGGTGTCCGCCACCGGGTCGCGGCGCGAGGGACGGAAGTCACCGCCGGTTGTGTAGGCGCACGGGATCAGCGCGACCTGGTACCAACCGTCGGGGATACCGAGGATCTGGGCCATCGCGGGCTGGTCCTCCTGGTGGGCGGTCGTGAGGGTCGATCCGAGGCCACGGCTTCGGAGCGCGAGTTGGAAGCTCCAGACCGCGGGCAGGATCGAGGCGAACATCGCCGGCGTCATCTCCGCTGGCGCGCGCTCGGCGCCGAGCAAGCGGCCGTATCGGTCGGCGGCGGCGTCGATGTCGTAGCAGGGGATCACCAGGACTGGCACGTCGGCCATCCGTTGCGCGAGGTAGAGGACGGAGCGGGTGATCCGAGCGCCGGCTTCGTCGCCGGCCGACTCCTTCGAGGCGAGCATCTTCGTACATCGCCACTCGACCTCTTTGCGGTATTGCTCACCCACCCGCCGGCGCTGGTCCGGATCGTCCACCACGATCCAGCGCCAGTCCTGCGAGTTCGAAGCGTTCGGCGCGTACGACGCCAAGCGCAGACACTCGACGATCACCTCGCGCGGGACCGGCCGGTCGAGGTCCAGACGACGGCGCACGGCCTTCGTCGTGGTCAGGAGGCGGTCGACCACGTCAAGGTCGAAGGGTGGAATCCCGTTCACGGGCCAGTCGAACCTGAGAGATGGAGGCGAATGCCTGAACATATCAGGAGGGTGCGGCAGTCGA